>JBMYRB010000015.1:0-535 GCA_049601915.1 Alphaproteobacteria bacterium | reverse complement strand
GCTGTTGTGAGTGTGTTCAAGTTGAATAAGACTGTAAAAAGTCTAGAAGATTATAGTAATGAATTAGCAAGAGAGCTTGCTACTGCACAAGATGAGTTGTATCGTTTTGTAGATTCACGTGTGGATAAATTAGAAGACCGTTTAACAAAAAATAGCTAAAAATTAGCAATAAAGAACTTCCTTGGGAGATTAGCTCAGTTGGTTCAGAGCACTGCCTTTACACGGCAGGGGTCACAGGTTCGAGCCCTGTATCTCCTACCCGAACGACGCGTGTTACCCCCCACAACAAACGGTTGTGGGGATGCGTCACTAATAGTTATTAACATGAAAAACATATTTTATATTATAGGATTAATTTTAGTTGTAGGTGGGTTAACAAGTTGTTCCCCTTACTATTACAATAGCACTAATAGATCTGCTGTGTTCACTAATGATGGGCAATTTTCTCATATGAGATACAGTGGAGTAGGTAACTCCCATAAGAATGGAATTCGTACTAAGTATGGTAGAGTCCCTCGTAAAAAGTGTCATAGGA
>JBMYRB010000014.1:0-643 GCA_049601915.1 Alphaproteobacteria bacterium | reverse complement strand
CTCTAGACTCAAAAATCTGGGAATACTAATACACAGGAATGTAATCGTAAGACCGAATACAGCCAACGCCTGTGCCTGGAGCCCATTATGTTCGATGTTCTCACGGAGCTGTTTGACTTCTGATTGAAGTTTTGCAATAAGTTCATTCTTGGCTTTAATTTGCTTCTCTAGCTCGTTTTGCTTATCTTCCCACACTAACCACATATCACTTTCTGCTTCACTCTCTATCTCAGCCCTAATCTCGGTCTCGGTCTCGGTCTCGGTCTCGGTCTCGGTCTCGGGTTCATATTCACTCTCAGAATCAGACTCTAGTACATCTGTGCAATGAAGCGTCGCAACTAAATCATTGTCGCACAAATCCGTATATTCTTCTAAATTGAGATCTTTGATTCCATTTACGAAATCTTTTATTTTTCTTTTACACTCTGTGACGATATGTTGCGGGTGATCAGTGTTTTTAAATTTAGAACACTCTAGTATTTTAGTTAAAGTTGAGATAGACGACTCTATAGAAGAAACATCCTTTTCATCAGCTGAACACACATTAATGATTTTTGAAAACGTTATCGGGAGTTGATGAATCGTAAATGTGATACATTGCTTGCGGATATTCCGAGCAATAATGTCAACAGATTCTGGTTTA
>JBMYRB010000013.1:0-675 GCA_049601915.1 Alphaproteobacteria bacterium | reverse complement strand
GTTTTTGTATTTCGACCCATCCACGCGCGAGTACCGGCCATTCAAAAGCTACAAGACCGCGTTCAACAAAGCCCGTGAGCGAGCTGACCTGGAGGGCTACACGTTTCACGATCTTCGCCACACATGCGCGACCTGGTTGCTTGAGAAAGGCTATTCACTCATCGATGCAAAAGAGCAGCTGGGTCACTCTTCGGTGATAACCACTCAAAAATACTCACACACGACTGAGGAACGGAAACGCGCTCGAACAGAGGCGATTTCGCACATTATCCAGCACACTAGCACTGACGATAATGTGCAACACATTGAAACAAAACAGAAAAGAAAGAGGCAAGCCACCGATTAAAAGTCGAATGCTCTACCAACTGAGCTAAGTGCCCTCCGATTCATAACATCATATAAACCTTGACCTTTTGGAGATCAAGCCGTCATCAAAACTGCGATAATGCAGGAAATAAAGGACGTATGAAGAACAATTCTGCATATCCTGCGCTTGTCTCCGCACATTATCCGTCACACTAACGCGCATAGCAGCTATGCGTTCACGAAATACCCCAACCAAGGAGAAGTTCACATGCCTTTTGATAATCTTCCCTACGCTGAAAAGATTGCACAGCACGGCTTTGTGCCTGCCAATCATCACGAACCACAGTTCTTCGAAGTTGGTTGCGAGAA
>JBMYRB010000012.1:0-3265 GCA_049601915.1 Alphaproteobacteria bacterium | reverse complement strand
TTCGGCCAAAAAAAACTTCCGCTGCCTCTAATGAGCAACGGAAGTCATTGAAATCGTTGGTCGGGACGGCAGGATTCGAACCTGCGACCCCCACACCCCCAGTGTGATGCGCTACCAGACTGCGCTACGTCCCGACCGGCGCAGCGGACTATAGAGCCATACGTTTCCGGTTTGAAGCCCGACCGGGCTGCTTAATCGAGAAGTTTTCGCAGGGCTTCGAGTTCGCCGAGGATCGACTTCAGCTCGGCGCGCTGCTCGCCCGACATGCCGGCGGGTGCCGTGGCGGCCGGTGGCGGGGCTTCCGATACCGGCGACGCGTCGTCGGCAATCGGCTTCAGGCCGCCTTCGCGGAGCAGTTTCTGCACACCCTTGATGGTGTATCCGTCGTCATAGAGCAGCGCACGGATAGAGCGCAGCAGATCAACATCCTCGGGGCGATAGTAACGGCGGCCGCCGCCACGTTTCATCGGTCGAACTTGGGTGAATTTTGTCTCCCAGAACCGCAGGACATGCTGCGGCACACCAAGGTCGGTGGCGACTTCGCTGATGGTACGAAATGCGGCCGCGGACTTCCCGCCACGGCGTGCTGACAGATTTCCGGTATCGGTCATCCGTCCAGCTTAGCAAGAGGTATCGGATTCCGGAATCGCGCTATCTGGCGCGAAGCTCGGGGCAGACACCGGTTCCGAGGTTGCCCCAGGATCATCATTGATCCGCTTTTTCAAAACATGGCTGGGTCGAAACACCAGAACCCGGCGCGGCAGAATCGGCACTTCCTCACCCGTCTTCGGGTTACGGCCCATCCGCTGGCCTTTCTGGCGGACCTGGAAGCTGCCGAAAGACGAGAGTTTGACCATCTCACCGCGGATCAGTGAGTCCGACATTTCAGCCAGCACGGATTCGACGAGGTCGGCGGATTCGTTCCGCGACAACCCCATTTCCTGGTAGACGGCTTCCGTCAATTGCGCGCGTGTAATCGTGTCGTTCACCACCTGCACTCCCACCCATTTTTGATTTGCACGACGGTACCGCGACATCAGAAATGCGTCAATATCAAAGGATTGTTCTGATTGGTTAATCTAAAAAATTGATTCTTGGACCGCCGATGGCGCTACCAGCGAACGATTCCCGAGCCCCATGTCAGGCCGCCGCCCATCGCCTCCAAGAGAACCAGGTTGCCCTCCTGAATCCGGTTGTCCTCAACCGCGACGGACAGCGCCAGCGGGATCGAGGCCGCCGAGGTATTGGCATGCTGATCGATCGTCACCACCACACGTTCGCCGGTAATGCCCAGTTTGCGCGCCGTGCCGTCAATGATCCGTCGATTGGCCTGATGTGGCACGAACCAGTCGATCTCGTCAGCACCGAGCCCCGTGGCTTCAAGGGCCTCGACCATCGCCGCGGACATTTTGGTCACGGCGTGCTTGAAAACCTCACGGCCCTCCATGCGCAGATGCCCAACCTGGCCCGTCGACGACGGGCCGCCGTCGACATAAAGCAAATCATGCAGGCGCCCGTCGGAATGCAGATGGGTCGACAGGATCCCACGATCGTCGCTGGAGCCCTCTCCCTCGCCCGCCTTCAATACCACCGCGCCCGCGCCATCGCCGAACAGTACGCATGTCGAGCGGTCTTCCCAGTCGAGAATCTTCGAGAAGGTCTCGGCGCCAATGACCAAAGCGGTATCGGCCTGGCCGGCCTTGATGAAATTGTCGGCGGTGGCGAGCGCAAACACGAAGCCCGAACACACGGCCTGCACGTCGAAGCCCATGCCGCCATTGGCGCAGCCCAACTTCGACTGAACCACCGTGGCGGTCGCCGGAAATGTCTCGTCCGGCGTCGAGGTCGCGACGACGATGATGCCGATGTCGTCGGGTTCCATGCCGGCTGCGGCGAGTGCGCGCTGGGCCGCTGCGGTCGCGAGGTCCGACGTCATCTCGCCGTCGGCGACAATGTGACGCTGGCGGATGCCGCTACGCTCCTGAATCCACTCATCGGACGTGTCGATACGTTTGGCGAGTTCGGCATTCGTCACCACCCGGTCCGGCAAATAACTGCCGATACCGGCAACGATCGATCGACGCAACATCACGAGGCCGCCGCGGCCTGCGGGCGCATGGAGTCCAGCTCCAGGCGTTCCACCGTCGTTTTCAAAGAGGCGTTACCGCCATACTTCACCATATCGATCGCTACTCCGATGGCGGTTGCAAAACCAACGGCATCCGTGCCGCCATGACTTTTGACACAGACTCCGTCGAGACCCACGAATATGGCCCCATTATAACGGCGGGGGTCGCTGCGGTGACGCAGCTTGTCGAATGAACGCTTAGCAAAAATATAACCGATCTTCGCCCAGAACGAATTACGAAAGGCTTCGCGTACGAAGGCATTGATGAGCTTGGCCGTACCCTCGGCGGCCTTGAGGGCGACATTGCCGGTGAAACCATCCGTGACCACAACATCAACAGCGCCGGCCGGGATATCGTCCCCTTCAACGAAACCGACGAATTCACCAAGCAGATTCAGTTCCCGCAGCATTTCCGCAGCAATCTTGAGGGCCTCGTTGCCCTTGGTTTCCTCTTCGCCGACATTCAGCAAACCGACCGTCGGATTCTGGATACCGAGAATGGTGCGTGCAAAGACTTCGCCCATGATCGCAAATTCAACGAGATTACGTTCGTTGCAGCGAATGTTTGCTCCAAGGTCCAGCATCACCGTCTCGCCCCGCAGTGTCGGAAAGAAGGATGCGATAGCCGGGCGGTCGATCCCCTCGAGACGCTTCAGCACGAACATCGCCATGGCCAGGAGCGCACCCGTGTTGCCGGCGGACACAACTCCCGCGGCATCGCCCTGTTTGACGGCATCGATCGCGCGCCACATCGAGGTCTCGCGACCGCTGCGCACGACCTGGGAAGGCTTGGCATCCGCGGCGACACCTTCGGGGGCGTGGCGTATTTCCACGAAGTCCTTGAGGCCGCGCTGTTTGGCCACCCGCGCGGCGAGATCCTTCTCGTCGCCGAACAGCACGAAGCGCGCGTCGGGATGGCGGCGCCTGGCAATGTTGGCGCCCGCAACAACGATGTGCGGCGCGTCGTCGCCGCCCATGGCGTCCAGGGCGATGGTGATCTGATCGCTCAACGGGTCCGCTCTCCAGCCGGACGCGGAGTCCGGGCTTGGCCTCTAGATCTTCTCCTTGACCTCGATGACCTGGCGGCCCTTGTAGTAGCCGGTCTTCATGTCGACATGATGGGGGCGATGGAACTCA
>JBMYRB010000011.1:0-15927 GCA_049601915.1 Alphaproteobacteria bacterium | reverse complement strand
GCGAAGGTGGCCGCACTGTCGGCGCCGGCGTCGTCACCTCCATCATCGAATAGGCCGGAGTAACGGTGCGTTCGGTGGATAGGAGTGTAGCTCAATTGGCAGAGCACCGGTCTCCAAAACCGGGGGCTGTAGGTTCGAGTCCTACCACTCCTGCCAGCCGGAATGTCCGGGCTGTGTTTGTGTCGGGTGCGAAACAGTAACGCGATGAAAGCGGAACGAATGGCAAAACCATCGGTTGGCGAGTTTATGCGCCAGGTTCGACAAGAGGTGAGCAAGGTCACATGGCCGACGCGCACTGAAACAATTCAGTCGACCCTGATGGTCGTTGTCATGGTGGCGTTTGCGGCCGTGTTCTTCTTCCTAGTCGACATTGTGTTGGCGGAGCTTGTTCAATTGGCCCTGTCGGTCGGGAGTTAGTGGTTTGATGGGCATGCAGTGGTTTGTCGTTCACGCCTATTCCGGCTTCGAATCCAAGGTCGCGCAGTCGATCAAGGAACAGGCCGTGACCAAGGGCATGGACGATATGTTCGAAGACGTGCTGGTCCCGACCGAAGAAGTAGTCGAGATGCGCCGCGGCTCGAAAGTGAATTCGGAGCGTAAGTTCTTTCCCGGATATGTGCTCGTTCGCATGGATATGAACGAGCAAAGTTACCATCTGGTCAAGAACACGCCGAAGGTGACGGGATTTCTGGGGGCGGGCAACAAGCCGGCGCCGATCAGTCAGGCGGAAGCCGACCGGATCCTGCACCAGGTCAAGGAAGGGGTCGAGCGGCCGAAGCCGTCTGTCACCTTCGATATCGGTGAGGAAGTGCGGGTCAATGACGGCCCGTTCCAGTCGTTCAACGGCGTGGTCGAGGATGTCGACGAAGAACGCGCGCGGTTGAAGGTCTCGGTCTCGATTTTTGGCCGGTCTACACCGGTTGAGTTGGAATACGGTCAGGTCGAAAAACTTTAGCCTGAACGTTTGTTGGCCGTCGCAAGGCGGTGCGCGGGAGGTTGGCTCTATAAGCCCTTGGGGCGCCGTACCGCGAAACCTCGAAAGGACATGAGGTCTAGATCATGGCGAAGAAAATTGA
Organism: Alphaproteobacteria bacterium; assembly: GCA_049601915.1. Taxonomy (GTDB): domain Bacteria; phylum Pseudomonadota; class Alphaproteobacteria; order UBA6615; family UBA6615; genus UBA8079. The sequence goes on along the minus strand of JBMYRB010000011.1, from coordinate 14,851 downwards.
CGGTTACGTCAAACTAGAAATCCCGGCCGGACAGGCCAATCCGTCGCCGCCCGTCGGGCCGGCGCTGGGCCAGGCCGGGTTGAACATTATGGAGTTCTGCAAGGCGTTTAACGCGGCGACGCAGAACGGCGATCAGGGTGTGCCCACCCCGGTGGTCATCACCGTCTACCAGGACAAGTCGTTCACTTTTGTGACCAAGACGCCGCCGGCCAGCTACTTCCTCAAGAAGGCTGCACGGGTTCAAAAAGGCAGCGGCACCACGGGGCGTGATCTCGTCGGCCGCGTCACGGATGCACAGTGCCGAGAGATCGCGGAAGCGAAGATGGTTGATTTGAACGCCAATGACATCGATGCCGCGGCGGAGATGATCAAAGGCACGGCCCGGTCGATGGGCCTGGAAGTGGTGGGGTAACGATGGCCAAACCTGGAAAGCGTCTACGCGCAGCGCGCGAGAAGGTCGATCCCGACAACAAGGTGGCGATCGGCGAGGCCGTACGGCTGGTGAAAGAGAATGCCACTGCGAAATTCGACGAGACGATCGAGATTTCGCTGAACCTGAACGTCGACCCGCGTCATGCCGACCAGAATGTGCGCGGCGTCGTGGCGCTGCCCAACGGTACGGGCAAGGACGTGCGGATTGCCGTTTTCGCCAAGGATGAGAAGGCCGAAGAGGCCCTCGCCGCGGGTGCCGATGTGGTCGGTGGCGATGATCTGGCGGAGAAGGTTCAGAATGGCGAGGTCGAGTTCGATCGCGTGATTGCCACACCGGACATGATGCCCGTCGTCGGCCGGCTCGGTAAAGTGCTGGGGCCGCGCGGTCTGATGCCGAACCCGAAGCTGGGATCTGTGACTAATGATGTGACCGAAGCGGTCTCGAATGCCAAGTCCGGTGAGGTGCAGTTTCGGGTCGAGAAGACCGGCATCGTGCATGCCGGCATCGGCAAGGCGAGCTTCAGCGAGGAACAGATTCGTCAGAATCTCGATGCGTTCCTAGATGCCATCTTGCGGGCCAAGCCGAGCGGTGTGAAAGGCTCATATGTGAACAAAGTGGCGCTTACCTCGACCATGGGTCCGGGTGTGCGTTTCGACGTGGCGGACATTGGTAGTTCGTCGCAGGAAGCGGCCGAATAGGTCGTCAGTGGAGTTTCCGCATCCGGTGTCATCCGGGGCGGGAATACTGTCCGAGACTGCAGGCGTCCAAAGGGTTTAGCCCGGCGGACCTAAGTGCTGGAGACAGCGGCCGGCATAGACGGGAGAAGGCGAGCGGGCAAGTGGCCGTTCGTATCGCTCCTGGGACAGGTTAGGAGCGGTTTCGGTTCATTGTGGGCCGAGGCCAAATTGCAACGGTGCGGTAAGTCGATCCGTTCGGCTCGCGCCAAGTTTGCGGAGACGGTAAGTGGACCGAGCTAGAAAAGAAGAGCTGGTCACCGAACTCAACCAGTCATTTGCGGAGGCCGCGCTCGTCGTGGTGACGCAACAGACCGGGCTTACGGTATCGGAGAGTACAGAACTCCGGTCCCAGATGCGTGAGGCAGGTGCCGGCTACAAAGTGACGAAGAACAGGCTCGCAAAACTCGCCCTGGCGGGAACGCCCTATGAGCCGATCACCGATCTGTTCTCCGGGCCGACCGCGATTGCGTATTCCGCCGACCCAGTGGCGGCGGCACGTGTGGCAGTCAACTTCGCGAAGGAAAATGACAAACTCACCGTTGTTGGGGGCGCCATGGGCGACACCCTGCTCGATGAGAATGCCGTCAAGGCATTGGCATCGCTTCCTTCGCTCGACGAGCTGCGCGGCAAGCTGGTTGGCTTGTTGAACGCGCCTGCGACCAAGGTCGCCGGTGTGCTTCAGGCGCCCGCCGGACAAATGGCACGTGTCATCGGTGCATACGCAAGTCGGGACGAGGCTGCATAGGCCGGTCTTAAATTTCGAAAACAAAAGTCTCTCAAAGTCTCAGGAGTAAATGAAAATGGCAGATATTGAAAAAATCGCAGAGGATCTCAGCGCTCTCACCGTTCTCGAGGCCGCCGAACTGTCGAAGGTGCTCGAGGAAAAATGGGGCGTCAGCGCCGCCGCACCGGTTGCGGTGGCTGCGGGTGCGCCGGCCGGCGATGCCGGTGGTGCCGGTGAGGAGCAGACGGAGTTTGACGTCATCCTCGCAGCGGCAGGCGACAAGAAGATCAATGTGATCAAAGAGGTCCGGACGATTACTGGTCTGGGCCTGAAGGAAGCTAAGGACCTCGTCGAGGGTGCGCCGAAGCCGGTTAAGGAAGGCGTGACCAAGGAAGAGGCCGATGAGCTGAAGGGCAAGCTGGAAGAAGCGGGCGCGACCGTCGAGCTCAAGTAGCTCGCCAGCGATGGATTCGGCGACGGTCGGGGGCAATCCCCGCCGTCGCCGGCATCCTCGGATCGCCGAAGGCCGCACGGGTTTGCGGTCGGCGACGATGCGACGATGCCGGAAGGGCGTAAGCCCAGGTCCGGTCAGTCGAATTGGAATGGCCCGATTGGTCGTGGGCATTCGCTCACGACAACGAAGAGAGGCAGTTAATGGCGCAGTCGTTCACCGGTCGCAAACGTATCCGTAAAAACTTTGGACGGATTCTGGAAGTGGCGCCCATGCCGAACCTCATTGAGGTTCAGATGAGTTCCTATGACCAGTTTCTGAACAGCACCACGCTCGAAGGTGAGCGTGCGGATGTGGGCATTACGGAAGTCTTCAAGTCCGTTTTCCCGATCCGAGATTTTTCGGAAAAGGCACAGCTTGAGTTTGTTGAGTACGAGCTCGAGGAGCCGAAGTACGACGTCGAGGAGTGCCAGCAACGCGGCATGACCTTCGCCGCTCCCTTGAAAGTGACGTTGCGTCTAGTCGTCTGGGATGTGGACGAGGATACGGGTTCTCGCTCGATCCGCGGCATCAAGGAGCAGGACGTCTACATGGGTGACATGCCCCTGATGACCGTCAAGGGGACCTTTGTCATCAATGGCACGGAGCGGGTTATCGTCTCTCAGATGCACCGTTCGCCTGGGGTCTTCTTCGACCATGACCGTGGCAAGAGCCACTCTTCGGGCAAGTTCCTGTTCGCCGCGCGCGTCATCCCCTATCGCGGCTCCTGGCTCGATTTCGAATTCGATGCCAAGGATATCGTGCATGTCCGGATCGATCGTCGCCGCAAGCTGCCGGTCACGACCTTCCTGATGGCGCTCGACAGTGCCGCGACGGCAGAACTGCGTGCCGAGCGCGCAGAAGAGGGTCGCGAACTCGAGCCGTTCGAAGCGGTCGGCATGTCGCATGAGGAGATCCTCGACTACTTCTACGACAAGACTAGCTACAACCTGACCAAGAATGGCTGGCAGACGCCGCTCGATGCCGAGCGTATGCGCGGCATTAAGCTGACCCATGATCTCGTCGATGCGAAGACCGGCAAGGTGGTTGCCGAAGCGGACGCCAAGTTCACGCCGCGCGTCGCGCGTCAGATCGAAGACGCAAAGGTAAAGGATATTCTGGTCAGCGGTGATGAGCTGCTCGGCCAATATTTTGCTGAAGACATCATCAACGAAGATACCGGTGAGGTACTCTTTGAGGCCGGCGATGAAATCACGGACGAGGTGCTCGAGGCTTTCGAGGAACTCAAGATCAAGGCGTTCACGACCCTGGCAATCGACCATGTCACCGTGGGGCCGTATATCCGCAACACGCTCGCGGCCGACAAGAACTGCTCGCGCGAAGATGCGCTGATCGACATTTATCGTGTGATGCGCCCGGGTGAGCCGCCCACGTATGAAACGGCGGAGAACCTCTTCAAGAGCTTGTTCTTCGACAATGAGCGCTATGACCTCTCGGCGGTCGGGCGTGTGAAGATGAATGCGCGCCTTGAGCTCGAATGCCCCGACACTGTCCGTGTCCTGCGCAAGGACGACGTGCTCCAGATCATCAAGCTGATGGTCGGCATGAAGGACGGCCAGGGTGAGATCGACGATATCGACCATCTCGGTAACCGACGCGTACGCTCGGTTGGTGAGCTGATGGAGAACCAGTATCGCATCGGTCTGTTGCGTATGGAGCGGGCGATCCGCGAGCGCATGTCGACGGTCGAGATCGACAGTGTCATGCCGCATGATTTGATCAATGCGAAGCCGGCCGCTGCTGCGGTGCGCGAGTTCTTTGGCTCGTCGCAGTTGAGCCAGTTTATGGATCAGACCAATCCGCTGTCGGAAATCACACATAAACGCCGCCTGTCGGCGCTCGGACCGGGCGGCCTGACGCGCGAACGTGCGGGCTTCGAGGTGCGCGACGTGCATCCGACCCATTATGGCCGGATTTGCCCGATCGAGACGCCGGAAGGCCCGAATATTGGCCTGATCAACTCGCTCGCGACCTACGCGCGGGTGAACAAGTACGGCTTCATCGAGACCCCCTATCGCGAAGTGAAGGACGGCAAGGTGACCGACGAGGTCGTCTATCTATCGGCGATGGAGGAGGGCCGCTACACGATCGCCCAGGCAAACTCGGCCATCGACAAGAACAGCAAGTTCGCCGATGAGCTCGTCAGCTGCCGCCAGGGCAGCGACTACCTCATGGCCCTGCCGGCCGATGTCGACTACATGGACGTTTCGCCGAAGCAGCTCGTGTCCGTGGCCTCGGCGCTCATTCCGTTCCTGGAGAACGATGACGCGAACCGTGCGCTGATGGGCTCGAACATGATGCGCCAGGCGGTGCCGCTCATCCAGACCGAGGCCCCGCTGGTGGGCACCGGGATGGAAGAAACGGTGGCGCGGGATTCGGGTGTGGCGATTGTTGCGCGCCGGTCGGGCATCATCGATCAGGTCGATGCGACGCGTATCGTGATCCGGGCGACCGGTGACGTGGGCGGCGGAGACACCGGCGTCGACATCTACAACCTCCTCAAGTTCCAGCGTTCCAACCAGAATACGTCCATCACCCAGCGCCCGCTGGTGAAGGTGGGTGATCTGGTTGAGAAGGGGGACATCGTTGCAGACGGTCCGTCCACCGATCTCGGTGAATTGGCGCTGGGCAAGAACGTGCTTTGCGCGTTCATGCCCTGGAATGGCTACAACTTCGAAGATTCAATTCTGATCTCCGAACGCATTGTGCGCGATGACGTGTTCACCTCGATCCACATCGAGGAGTTCGAGATCATGGCCCGCGATACCAAGCTGGGTCAGGAAGAGATCACGCGCGACATTCCAAATGTCGGCGAAGAGGCTCTGAAGAATCTCGACGAGGCCGGCATCGTGTATATCGGTGCAGAGGTCAATGCGAGTGATATCCTTGTCGGCAAGGTGACGCCGAAGGGTGAATCGCCGATGACGCCTGAAGAGAAACTGCTGCGCGCGATTTTCGGTGAAAAGGCCGCCGATGTTCGCGACACCTCCCTGAAGGTGCCACCGGGTGTGACCGGAACGGTCGTCGAGGTGCGAGTGTTCTCGCGCCGTGGCGTCGACAAGGATGAACGAGCCCTGTCGATCGAGCGTGCCGAGATCGAGCGCCTCGCCAAGGACCGTGACGACGAAAAAGCGATCTTGGAGCGCAGCTTCTACAGCCGCTTGAAGGAGCTGTTGCTCAACCAGACGGCCGTAAAGGGGCCGAAAGGCATCGATGGTGAAGTCAAGGTGACCGATAAGGTTCTTGGCGACTTCACCCCGGGTCAGTGGCGCCAGCTCGTCGTCAAGAACGACAGCCGGATGTCCGAGATCGAGGCGATCCAGAACAGCTTCGACGAAGCGGTTCAGGCTCTGGAAGCTCGGTTCGAGAACAAGGTCGACAAGCTCCAGCGTGGTGACGAACTGCCGCCGGGCGTCATGAAACTGGTGAAGGTTTTTGTCGCGGTGAAGCGCAAGCTGCAACCAGGCGACAAGATGGCCGGCCGTCATGGCAACAAGGGTGTGATCTCCCGCATCATGCCGATGGAAGACATGCCCTACTTGGAAGACGGGACGCCGGTTGATATCGTCCTGAATCCGCTGGGCGTGCCGTCGCGCATGAATGTCGGGCAAATTCTTGAGACTCATCTGGGTTGGGCCACGCGCGGCATCGGCCATCAGATCGGTTCCATCATGAGTTCACTCGATGAGAACGTGAAGTCGGCCGAGATCCGTAAGAAGCTAGCCGAGGTTTACGGCAAGGAGACGTCTGACGAAGATATCGATTCGATGTCCGACGATGCGGTCGCGGAGCTGGCTGGCAACTTGCGCAAGGGTGTACCGATCGCAACGCCGGTGTTCGACGGTGCGACCGAGACGGAGATCAACGAGCATCTGGAAATGGCCGGGCTCGACATTTCGGGCCAGGTACAGCTGGTCGATGGCCGTACCGGTGAACCTTTCGAGCGGTCGGTGACGGTGGGTTACATCTACATGCTGAAACTCCATCACCTAGTCGATGACAAGATCCACGCCCGTTCCATCGGCCCGTACAGCCTGGTTACCCAGCAACCGCTGGGTGGCAAGGCGCAGTTCGGTGGCCAGCGCTTCGGCGAAATGGAGGTCTGGGCGCTGGAGGCGTACGGTGCCGCCTACACGCTGCAGGAAATGCTGACGGTCAAGTCTGACGACAAGGCCGGTCGTACCAAGGTGTATGAATCCATCGTGCGTGGTGATGACAATTTCGAAGCGGGAATTCCGGAATCCTTCAACGTCCTCGTAAAGGAGCTCCGTTCGCTCGGACTCGACGTTCAGCTCAATCAGTCGACCCGATAGTTGGCCGGCTGCATGACCCTGAAACAGAGAAACCCCCTACCGGGAGCAAGTACATGAACGAACTCGTCAATGTCTTCGGTCAACCCCATGGCCCGCAGAGTTTCGACGAGATCCGAATCTCGATCGCCAGCCCTGAGCGCATCCGTTCCTGGTCATATGGCGAGATAAAGAAGCCGGAAACTATCAACTACCGGACATTCAAGCCGGAACGCGATGGCCTGTTCTGTGCTCGGATCTTCGGGCCTATCAAGGATTACGAGTGTCTGTGCGGCAAATATAAGCGTATGAAGTATCGCGGCATTGTCTGCGAGAAATGCGGCGTCGAGGTAACCTTGCAGTCTGTGCGCCGCGAGCGGATGGGCCATATCGAACTGGCCTCGCCGGTTGCGCATATCTGGTTCCTGAAGTCGCTGCCGAGCCGTATTGGCATGCTGCTCGACAACACGCTGCGTGATCTCGAGCGGGTTCTCTACTTCGAGAATTACATTGTCACCGAACCCGGCCTGACAGACATGGAGCAGTACTCGCTTCTGTCGGAAGAGGAGTATCTCGACAAGCAGGAAGAGTTTGGCGACGAAGCCTTCACCGCGAAAATCGGTGCTGAGGCCCTCAAGGACATGCTGATGGCAATTGACCTCGAGGAAGAGCGCGCGCGCTTGCGGGTCGACCTCAAGGAGACGAACTCCGAGGCCAAGCGCAAGAAGTATGTAAAGCGCTTGAAAATTGTCGAGGCGTTCATTGAATCCGGCGCTCGCCCAGAATGGATGATCCTTGATGTGATCCCGGTCATTCCGCCGGAGTTGCGTCCGCTTGTGCCGCTCGATGGCGGCCGCTTCGCGACATCGGATCTGAACGATCTGTACCGCCGCGTGATCAATCGCAACAACCGCCTGAAACGCCTGATGGAGCTTCGTGCGCCCGACATTATCGTGCGGAACGAACAGCGCATGCTGCAGGAATCTGTTGATGCGCTATTCGACAACGGACGCCGCGGACGGGTCATCACCGGCGCCAACAAGCGGCCGCTCAAATCCTTGTCCGATATGCTCAAGGGCAAGCAGGGCCGTTTCCGTCAGAACCTGCTGGGTAAGCGCGTCGATTATTCCGGCCGTTCGGTCATCGTTGTCGGCCCGACGCTGTTACTGCATCAATGCGGCCTGCCAAAGAAGATGGCGCTCGAACTGTTCAAGCCGTTCATCTATCACAAGCTCGAACTTTACGGTTACGCGACCACGATCAAGGCCGCGAAACGTATGGTCGAAAAAGAGCGTCCGGAGGTCTGGGATATCCTTGAAGAGGTCATCCGCGAACATCCGGTTCTTCTGAATCGTGCGCCCACGCTGCATCGTCTGGGTATCCAGGCGTTTGAGCCGGTCCTGATCGAGGGCAAGGCCATTCAATTGCATCCGCTGGTTTGCGCAGCATTCAATGCAGACTTCGATGGCGATCAGATGGCGGTTCATGTGCCTTTGTCGCTGGAAGCTCAGCTCGAAGCCCGCGTGCTCATGATGTCCACCAACAACATCCTGAGCCCGGCCAATGGCAAGCCGATCATCGTTCCCTCGCAGGACATCGTGCTCGGCCTCTACTATCTAAGCTACGAAATGCATGACGGTAGTGGCGACGAGATTAGCTTCGACAGCAAGAAGTCGCTCGACGCTGCCGCAGCCGGTGGTGATGTGATCTTCACCGACGCCAAGAACCCGGCTGAGCCGGTGGACTTGAGTTCACTGACCCTCAAGGCGGTCAATGATGGTGACGTAAAAGCATATCGCATTCCGGGCTTTGCCTCGGTCGACGAGGTGCAGCAGGCACTCGATGCCGGCGTGATTCATTTGCATTCACGCATCAAGGCTCGGATCGAGATAGTCGATGCCGACGGTAACGACGCCGTCGAACGCGTTCTGACGACGCCGGGTCGTTTGTTGATCGGGCGTATCCTGCCGAAACACGCGCAGGTGCCCTACGAACTGATCAATCGCCTTCTGACGAAGCGCGAGATCAGTGAGATCATCGATATCGTCTATCGCCATTGCGGTCAGAAGGAGACGGTCATCTTCGCTGATCGCATTATGGGGCTCGGCTTCTCGAATGCGTGCAAGGCCGGCATCTCCTTCGGTAAGGATGATCTGATTGTTCCGGATCTCAAGACGCGCCTGGTCGAAGATACGACCAACCGCGTCAAGGAGTTCGAGCAGCAGTATCAGGACGGACTAATCACCAAGGGTGAAAAGTACAACAAGGTCGTTGATGCCTGGACACGCTGCACCGACGATGTTGCCGACGCGATGATGGCGGAAATGGAATCCAGAGATGCAACTGGCAACATCAACGCTGTTTACATGATGGCGCATTCCGGAGCGCGCGGTTCGGCAGCGCAGATTCGTCAGCTGGCGGGTATGCGCGGTTTGATGGCCAAGCCGTCGGGTGAGATCATCGAAACGCCGATCATCGCAAACTTTAAGGAAGGCCTGACGGTGCTCGAGTACTTCAACTCGACCCATGGTGCCCGTAAGGGACTGGCCGATACGGCGCTTAAAACGGCCAACTCGGGTTATCTGACCCGCCGTCTCGTTGATGTCGCGCAGGATTGTGTGATCATCGAACAGGATTGCGGCACAGATGACGGGCTGACGATGACGGCGGTCATCGAAGGTGGCGATGTGGTGGTGCCTTTGTCAGAGCGCCTGCTCGGTCGCACCACGTCTGAGGATGTCGTTGATCCTTTGACGAGCGACAAGATCGTCAAGAAGGGCGAGCTCATGACGGAGCCGCTGGTCGAGAAAATCGAGACTGCCGGTATCGAGTCCGTCAAAATTCGTTCGGTCCTGACTTGTAAGAGCGACGGCGGCGTCTGCGGCAAATGCTACGGTCGCGACCTCGCACGCGGCACGCCGGTTAATGTCGGCGAAGCCGTTGGCGTTATTGCAGCGCAGTCGATCGGCGAGCCCGGCACGCAGTTGACCATGCGGACGTTCCATATTGGTGGCGCCGCGCAGGGCGCTTCGGAGCAGTCGAGCGTCGAGGCGGCATTCGATGCCACCGTTAAGGTCGAGAACCGGAATGTCGTCGTGAACTCGGAAAATATTCCGATTGTCATGAGCCGGAATACCGAAGTGGTGCTGATCGACGAGGCGGGTCGCGCGCGTGCCCATCACAAAATCCCGTATGGTTCTCGCTTGCTTGCCGATGAAGGTGACAAGGTCGAGAAAGGCCAGCCTCTGGCACAGTGGGATCCGTACACCCTGCCGATTATCACCGAGAAGGAAGGCTATATCGATTATGTCGATCTGGTCGAAGGTGTCTCGGTGCGCGAGGCCGCAGATGAGGCTACGGGCATCGTCTACAAGGTGGTGATCGACTGGAAGCAGCAGCCGAAGGGGGCCGATTTACGCCCACGCGTTACGCTGCGACCGAAGAAGAGCTCAAAGCAGGGCGATGCGGTCAAGCTCGCGAACGGCATGGATGCGCGTTACTTTATGTCTGTCGATGCAATCTTGAATGTCGAACAGGGCCAGCATGTTCAGGCCGGCGATATCCTTGCGCGTATCCCGCGTGAGAGCTCCAAGACCCGCGACATCACCGGTGGTTTGCCGCGTGTGGCGGAACTGTTTGAAGCGCGTCGTCCCAAGGATCATGCGATCATCGCGGACACGGACGGACAGATCGAGTTCGGCCGTGACTACAAGATGAAGCGTCGGATCGTCATTGCGCCGAGTGAAGAAGATCAGGCGAACGGCAAGGAACCGGTCGAGTATCTAATTCCCAAGGGCAAGCACATCTCAGTGCAGGAAGGCGATTATGTCGAAAAGGGCGATTTGCTCCTGGACGGCAACCCGGTTCCGCATGACATTCTGCGGGTGCTCGGCGTCGAAGAGTTGGCCCGCTATCTGGTCAAAGAGGTCCAGGATGTCTACCGACTTCAGGGCGTGGGTATCAATGACAAGCATATCGAAGTGATTGTGCGTCAGATGCTGCAGAAGGTTGAGATCATCAATCCGGGCGAGACCACGTTTCTGGTCGGTGAAATCATCGACAAGGTTGAGTTCGATACAGTCAACGCCAAGGCGGTGGAAGAGGGCAACAAGCCGGCAACGGCGTCGCCTGTACTCCAGGGCATTACCAAAGCGAGTCTGCAGACCAGTTCGTTCATCTCAGCGGCTTCGTTCCAGGAGACCACGCGGGTCCTGACCGAAGCGGCTGTCAACGGCAAGGTCGATCGCCTCTACGGCCTCAAGGAGAATGTGATCGTGGGTCGTCTGATCCCTGCCGGTACCGGTGCAGTGATGAACGCGGTTCGTTCGATTGCCGCAGAACGCGATACTGAATTGGCCGATGAACTAGCCAAGCAGCTCGCCGCCGAAGAGGCTGCGGTGCAGACGGAAATCGAGGAGGCCGGCGCCGCCGAATAGCGCTGCCTCCGATAGTCTGAAACTGGCGCGCCGCCCCGGATTATTTCGGGGCGGCGCGTTTCATTAGAGGATGCACCCATTTCGGTAATTATATTACGCAAAAGAACATAATGATTGGCTAATAATTGCGCTGTTGGCGAACGCAGATATCGCCCGCAACTGCCCGATTTTTATGGTTTTTCGGTGTTGACGGCCATAGGGCTCGTAAGTAGTATCCGCGCGCCTAATCGGGGCCGGTCGTAGACCTGCGCAGTCTAAACACTGCCTCTGGCAATACGAACCATATGCGCGAACGCTTACGGGCTAGCGAAAATTGCTCGCAGGGACAGAAACGTTTTCTGTCCCGAGTTTGCTTTGTGCAGACGGTTGACGAACACGTAACGGGAAGAACCAAGGAAGCCACATGCCGACGATCAATCAGTTGATCCGCAAGCCACGTAAGGCATCGATCAAGCGGAACAAAGTTCCTGCCCTGGAGGCTTGCCCGCAGAAGCGTGGTGTCTGCACGCGAGTCTATACAACCACGCCGAAGAAGCCGAACTCGGCCCTGCGAAAGGTCGCGCGCGTGCGTTTGACCAACGGGTTCGAAGTGACGAGCTACATTCCCGGTGAGGGCCATAATCTTCAGGAGCATTCGGTCGTTATGATCCGTGGCGGTCGCGTCAAGGATCTTCCCGGTGTTCGCTATCACATCATCCGCGGCACCCTGGATACCCAGGGTGTTTCCGACCGCCGTCAGCGCCGTTCGAAGTACGGCGCCAAGCGGCCCAAGTAAGCAAGGTCCAGATATATGTCCCGCCGTCGCCGCGCAGAAAAACGAGAAATCCTTCCCGATCCCAAATTTGGTGATCTGGTTGTCAGCAAATTCACCAATAGCGTCATGCTGGATGGCAAGAAGTCCGTCGCCGAGCGCATTGTTTACGCCGCCCTCGACGATATCGCCTCCAAGCGCGGCAGCGATCCCGTTCGCACGTTCCGCGAGGCGCTGGAGAACATCAAGCCGCAGCTCGAAGTGCGCTCGCGGCGTGTCGGCGGTGCCACCTATCAGGTGCCGGTCGAGGTCCGTTCCGAACGCGCCCAGGCGCTGGCGTTTCGCTGGCTGATTCAGGCGGCACGCGGACGGCCGGAAAACACCATGGAAGAGCGCTTGTCGCGTGAGTTGCAGGACGCGGCGGAAAATCGCGGAAATGCGGTGAAAAAGCGCGAAGACACCCATCGGATGGCAGAGGCGAACAAGGCCTTCTCCCATTACCGTTGGTAGCCGTCTAGCGAATTACCGAACGAGAGAATTCAGATATGTCCTCCAATCGTGAAACCCCGATCGAGTTCTACCGGAATATCGGTATCATGGCGCATATCGACGCCGGAAAGACGACCACGACCGAGCGCGTCCTCTATTACACGGGCCGTTCGTACAAGATCGGCGAAGTTCATGACGGCGCCGCGACGATGGATTGGATGGAGCAAGAGCAGGAGCGCGGCATCACCATTACGTCCGCTGCGACGACGGCCTTCTGGAACGACCACCGCATCAACATCATTGATACCCCGGGTCATGTGGACTTCACGATTGAAGTCGAGCGCGCCTTGCGTGTCCTCGATGGTGCGGTTGCTGTGTTTGACAGTGTCGCGGGTGTTGAGCCTCAGTCCGAGACGGTCTGGCGTCAGGCTGACAAGTACGAAGTTCCGCGTATCTGTTTCATCAACAAGATGGACCGCGTCGGCGCCAATTTCGATAACTGCGTCGACATGATCATTGATCGCCTCGGCGCCAATCCGATCGTCCTCCAGCTGCCGATTGGTTCGGAAGCCGAGCTTCGCGGCGTGGTCGATCTGGTGAAGATGCGGGGCATCGTCTGGAAAGACGAGAACCTCGGTGCCGAGTTCGAGTATGTTGATATTCCCGCCGACATGGCCGATGCGGCCGCCGAGTGGCGCGAGAAGCTGGTCGAATCAGCCGTTGAACATGACGACGACGCGATGGAGGCTTATCTCGAGGGCACGGAGCCTGACGAGGAGACCCTCAAGGCCTGCATTCGTAAGGCGACGCTTACCTTGTCTGCGGTCCCGGTTCTTTGCGGTTCGGCCTTCAAAAACAAGGGCGTGCAGCCGTTGCTCGACGCCGTGGTTGATTATCTGCCCTCACCGCTCGATGTGCCGGCGATCTCGGGTGTTATCCCGGGCACCGAAGACTCGCTCGTGCGAGAGGCGTCGGATGATGCTCCGTTCTCCGCGCTGGCATTCAAGATCATGACCGATCCGTTCGTCGGATCCCTTACATTTGCGCGGGTTTATTCGGGCAGTGTCGAGGCGGGTTCGTCGGTGCTGAACACGGTCAAGGACAATCGCGAGCGTGTGGGCCGCATGTTGCTGATGCACGCCAATGATCGCGAAGATCTCAAAATTGCCCGGGCCGGTGACATCGTCGCGCTTGCGGGCATGAAAAACACCACGACCGGTGACACGCTTTGTGATTCCGCCGATCCGGTCATCCTAGAGCGTATGGAGTTCCCCGATCCGGTTATCGAGATCGCGGTTGAACCGAAGACGAAGGCGGATCAGGAAAAAATGGCGACGGCGCTACAGCGTCTGGCCCAGGAAGATCCCTCCTTCCGCGTGTCGAGCGATGAAGAAAGCGGTCAGACTATCCTCAAGGGGATGGGCGAGCTGCATCTCGAGATTCTCGTTGACCGCATGAAGCGTGAATTCAAGGTCGAGGCCAATGTCGGTGCTCCGCAGGTGGCTTATCGCGAGAAGATCACCAAGCCGGTCACGATCGATTACACCCATAAGAAGCAGACCGGCGGTTCGGGCCAGTTCGCGCGCGTGAAGATCGAATTCGAGCCGCTTGAGGCCGGATCGGGCTTCGAGTTTGAGAGCGCCATTTTTGGCGGATCGGTACCGCGGGAATTCATTCCCGGGGTCGAGAAGGGCCTGAACACGGCGCTTGAGGCGGGCAATATCGCAGGCTTCCCGGTCATCGACTTCAGCGCCAAGCTGGTCGACGGTGCATCGCACGACGTGGACTCATCGGTCATGGCCTTCGAGATTGCGGCCCGTGCGGCATTCCGTGAGGCCCTCGAAAAGGGTTCGACGCGGTTGCTTGAGCCGGTCATGAGCGTCGAGGTTGTCACTCCGGAAGAATATATGGGTGACATCATCGGCGATTTGAACAGCCGGCGCGGCCAGGTTGGTTCCATGGACTCGCGCGGCAACGCCCGTGTTGTCAGCGCGATGGTCCCGCTCGCCAACATGTTCGGCTATGTCAACACGCTGCGGTCCATGAGTCAGGGCCGCGCGACCTTCACCATGGTGTTCAACCACTACGAGCAGGTTCCGCAGGCAGTTGCGGATGAAGTCGTCTCGAAGATGGCGTAACGCCGAAGTATGAATTGTTTGCCGCCGCAGATTTAGGGCGCCGGTATCAGACGGAGACTGAGTTATGTCGAAAGAGAAGTTTGAGAGAACAAAGCCGCATTGTAACGTGGGTACGATTGGTCATGTTGACCATGGCAAGACGACGCTGACGGCGGCGATCACGAAGGTGATGTCGGATGCGTCGGGTGGTGACGCGATAGCGTTTGACCAGATTGACAAGGCGCCCGAAGAGCGTGAGCGCGGTATTACGATTGCGACGGCGCATGTTGAGTATGAGACGGAAGGTCGTCACTACGCACATGTTGATTGCCCTGGGCATGCGGATTACGTGAAGAACATGATC
>JBMYRB010000010.1:0-27480 GCA_049601915.1 Alphaproteobacteria bacterium | reverse complement strand
CAGAAAAAAGCTACCGGCGAGATCGATTGGGACTTAAAGATGGCTGATGCTTCTGCGCATAGCTGGAAAGATGAGTGGCTTACAATTTTGTTCTCGATTCCCTTAATTTTAAGTTTTTGTGGAGATTGGGGCAGAGAGATCGTTCAGAACGGTTTTACGGCTCTTGAGGCCATGCCGCAATATTATCAATATACGCTTGGCGTTATCGTGAGTGCCAGCTTCGGAACAAGGGCAGCGACCAAATTCTTCGGCAAAAAATAGCCCGAGTCGGTGCCAATTTGCGATCTTTTTGCGATCATTCTGCATGGGTAAAATACACTTGCGATCTTTTTGCGACTCGGCGTAAAACCCGCAGAAAACCTGACATTTCGTCAGGCTCATAACCTGAAGGTCGCAGGTTCAAATCCTGCCCCCGCAACCAAATCTGGTTGATAGTCAACATCTTTGCCCCGTTTTTGCGGGGCTTTTTGTTGGCTGAAGACGTGCAAAGAAGTGCGGATTTGACCGTATTTTATGCCGGATTCAAGGTGGGTTTGGGGGCTGGTTCCGGTAATATCCAGCCCGCTGTGCGGCAGGGCAAAAATGCCCCATCCGCAGAAATTGGAAGACCGACGCAAAACGTTGGTTGACTTGGACTATTAGGTAGATCGACCGGTTGCGCCGGTCATGGCAGTTGGGATTTCGACCTTGCGTAAAACGAAAAATATTGCCCCGGCGAATGCCGCCTCGAACGCGCTCTACAGCGGCGTGAGGCCGGCGCAGGGATTGTACAACCCGGCGCATGAGCACGATGCGTGCGGCATTGGCATGATTTGCTCAATCCGTAACGAGCGGAGCCGGAAGATCGTCGAAGACGGCCTGAATATTCTCTGCAATCTGGAACATCGCGGCGCCGTGGGGGCGGATCCGAAAGCCGGCGACGGCGCGGGCATCCTGATCCAGTTGCCGCATGAATTCTTCGCAGCCGAGGTCGAAGCTCTCGGCTTTGAGCTGCCGCAGCCAAACCATTACGGCGTCGCGCATCTCTTCCTGCCGCGTGACAAAGCCCAACAAGAACTGGTCGAGGCGGCCTATCAGGCGGCCGCAGAACGCGAGGGCATGTCCATTCTCGGCTGGCGTGACGTACCGGTCGATTCATCCATTCTCGGCGAGACCGTAAAGCCGACGGAGCCGTCGCACCGACAGGTGTTCATTGCACGCGGCGAGACCATCGCCGACGATGATGGCTTCGAGCGCAAGCTCTATGTCATGCGGAAATCTGCGTCGAGCTACATTCGGGCGAATTACCCGGAATGGGCGGGTGAATATTATCCGGCATCCTGTTCGTCGCGCACGATCGTCTACAAGGGTCTCGTTCTCGCAGACGGGGTGGTTCAGTATTACAAGGATCTGCAGGACGAGCGCGTGATTTCCGCCCTGGCCCTGGTGCATCAGCGATTCTCTACCAATACCTTTCCGTCCTGGCCGCTGGCCCATCCGTACCGGATGATTTGCCACAATGGCGAGATCAACACGCTGCGTGGCAACAACAACTGGATGGCCGCACGTCAGGCGACGATGTCGTCCCCGATCTTCGGCGACGACATGGAGAAGCTCTGGCCGATTTCCTATGAGGGGCAGTCGGATTCGGCCTGCTTCGATAATGCGCTGGAACTGCTCTATCAGGGCGGATACTCGCTGCCCCATGCGATGATGATGATGATTCCCGAAGCGTGGGCCGGCAACCCGCTGATGGATGACCAGCTGCGCTCCTTCTACGAGTATCATGCGGCATTGATGGAGCCATGGGACGGCCCCGCGGCGATTGCTTTCACCGACGGCAAGGTTATCGGCGCCACGCTGGATCGCAATGGCTTGCGTCCGGCGCGCTATCTCGAGACCAAGGACGGTTTTGTGCTGCTCGCGTCGGAAATGGGCGTGCTGGATATTCCGGAAGAGAATATTGCGCGGAAATGGCGCCTGCAGCCCGGCAAGATGCTGCTGATCGATCTCGAGAAGGGCAAAACCATCTCGGATGAAGATCTGAAGAACGAACTTGTTGCGAGCCACCCCTACAGGGAATGGCTGGCGAACACGCAGATCAGGGTTCGCGATCTGCCTGAAGTCGGGCGCCCGCCTGTCGTATCCCAGACCCCATTGTTGAAGCGTCAGCAGGCGTTTGGATATTCCGAAGAAGATCTCAAGTTCCTGATGATGCCGATGGCTCATACCGGGCAGGAGGCTACGGGTGCAATGGGCACGGACACGCCGATATCGGCCTTGTCGTCCCGATCCAAGCCGCTCGCATCCTATTTCAAGCAGCTATTTGCCCAGGTCACGAACCCGCCGATCGATCCGATCCGTGAGGAAATTGTGATGTCGCTGGTCTCCTTCATCGGGCCGCGGCCGAACCTGCTGGATCTCGAGGGCACGTCGACGCTGAAGCGGCTGGAAGTACGCCAGCCTATTATTTCCAACAGCGGGTTGGAGAAAATTCGCGCGATCGGCGATATCGCCGACAACCAGTTCATGACCCAGACACTCGACATCACCTATGGCGTGGCGCGCGGCGCGGCGTATATGGAAGAGGCAATCGAGAATGTCTGCAAGCGTGCAGAGGAGAGTGTCGGTCAAGGTTACAACATCATTATCCTTTCGGACCGGCTGGTCGGGCCGGATCGTGTGGCGCTCCCGTCGCTTCTGGCGACTTCGGCGGTACATCACTATCTGATCCGCAAGGGACTGCGAACCTCGGTCGGCTTGGTGGTCGAGACGGGCGAGGCCCGAGAGGTGCAGCATTTCGCGACCCTGGCCGGGTTCGGGGCCGAAGCGATTAACCCCTGGCTCGCCTTCGAAACGCTCGAAGACCTGCGTGACAAATTCGACGACGACCTGACCATTGAAGAAATCAACCGGAGCTTCATCAAGGGGCTCTGCAAGGGCCTACTGAAGGTCATGTCGAAGATGGGCATTTCGACCTATCAGTCCTATTGCGGTGCGCAGATATTCGATGCGGTCGGCCTGAAGTCGTCATTCGTCGAGAAATACTTCACCGGCACGCACACGGCCGTCGAGGGTGTGGGGCTCGAGGAAATCGCCCGCGAGACCCTGGAGCGTCATGCCCAGGCGTTTGGTGACGACCCGGTCTACAAGGGTGCGCTCGATGTGGGCGGGGAATACGCATTCCGGATTCGCGGCGAAAAGCACGCCTGGACTCCCCAGACGGTCGCGGATCTGCAGCACGCCGTGCGCGGTGATCTGCCCGACAAGTACCGAACCTATGCGGCGGCGATCAACGAGCAGGACACGGCACACATGACCCTGCGGGGGCTGTTCCGTCTCAAATCTGCCGAAGAGGCCGGACGGACACCGGTGCCGCTCGACGAGGTCGAGCCGGCTGCGGAAATTGTGAAGCGTTTTGCGACGGGGGCGATGTCCTTTGGCTCCATCAGTCGTGAGGCCCACACCACCCTGGCCATCGCCATGAACCGGATTGGCGGGAAGTCGAACACCGGTGAGGGGGGCGAAGAGGTCGACCGCTTCAAGTCCATGGATAACGGTGATTCCATGCGGTCCGCGATCAAGCAGGTCGCGTCGGGCCGGTTTGGCGTGACGACCGAGTATCTCGTCAATTCCGACATGATTCAGATCAAGATGGCCCAGGGGGCGAAGCCCGGAGAAGGCGGTCAGCTGCCGGGCCACAAAGTCGATGCGGTGATTGCCAAAGTGCGTCATTCGACCGCCGGTGTCGGTCTCATCTCGCCGCCACCGCATCATGATATTTACTCGATCGAGGATCTCGCGCAGTTGATCTTCGATCTGAAGAACACGAACGCCCAAGCTGATATTAGCGTCAAGCTGGTCTCAGAGGTCGGGGTTGGAACGGTTGCGGCGGGCGTATCCAAAGCACGCGCCGACCATGTCACGATATCGGGCTTCGAAGGCGGCACAGGTGCGTCACCGCTGACGTCGATCAAGCATGCGGGATCGCCCTGGGAAATCGGCCTTGCCGAGACCCAGCAGACCCTCGTGATGAACGACCTGCGCGGGCGTATTTCGGTACAGGTGGACGGCGGATTGCGCACCGGCCGTGATGTGGTCGTGGGTGCGCTGCTGGGGGCCGATGAATTCGGCTTTGCCACCGCGCCGCTGATCGCGTCGGGCTGTATCATGATGCGCAAATGCCATCTGAATACCTGCCCGGTGGGCATCGCGACCCAGGACCCGCAACTTCGCAAGAAGTTCACGGGAAAGCCCGAGCATGTTGTGAATTACTTCTTTTATGTGGCCGAGGAAGTTCGCGAGATGATGGCGGCGATGGGCTTCCGGACCGTGAACGAGATGATCGGTCAGACCGATATGCTCGATACGGCAGCGGCGGTTGACCATTGGAAGGCCAAGGGCCTGGATTTCGGGAAACTGTTCTTCAAGCCGGCCGAAGCCGAGCATGTCGATATCCATCGCACGATCGACCAGGATCATCCGATCAAGGACATTCTGGACCGGAAGTTCATCGAGGCGGCCAGATCGGCGATCGATGACGGCATGTCCATCCAGGCAGAATTCCCGATCCGCAACACCGATCGCACGGCCGGCACCATGCTGTCGGGGGAGATTGCGAAGAAGTACGGCCATACCGGCCTGCCGGAAGACACGATCTGGATAAAGCTGAAGGGCGTGGCGGGCCAAAGCTTCGGCGCGTGGGTGGCGCATGGCGTGACTCTCGATCTGGAGGGTGAAGGCAATGACTATGTCGGCAAGGGCCTTTCCGGCGGCAAGCTTATCGTACGACCGGCGCCGGAAAGCGGCATCAATCCTGACGAGAGCATGATTGTCGGTAACACGGTGCTGTATGGCGCAGTGACCGGGGAATGTTATTTCCGGGGTATAGCGGGCGAGCGCTTCGCGGTTCGGAATTCCGGGGCGATCGCCGTGGTTGAAGGCACCGGTGACCATGGCTGCGAGTATATGACCGGCGGCATCGTGGTCGTGCTCGGCGACACCGGACGCAACTTTGCCGCGGGCATGTCGGGCGGGATCGCGTATGTACTCGACGAGGCAGGCGATTTCGAGGGACGGTGCAACCTTGCGATGGTCGACCTTGAGCCGATCGAGGGCGAGGCCGAGGAGATGGAGAAATTGCATCTCTCCGACAATGAATCACACGGTCTGGTGGATGTCGGGTCCGACATGACCCGGTTCGATGCCGAGCGTTTACGTCAGCTGATCCAGAATCACGCGCATTACACGGCGTCGACCCGTGCGCAGCAGATTCTGGACAATTGGGATGAGTATTTGCCGAAGTTCGTGAAGGTCATGCCGGTCGAGTATCGCCGTGCCCTGCAGGAAATGCAGGTCGAGCAGACCGGCGAAATGAACATCGGTTTGCGGAGGGGTTAATGGGCAAGGTTACGGGTTTTATCGAGATCGAGCGGCACGACCGCACCTACAAACCGGCCTCGGATCGTATCCGGAATTACAAGGAGTTCGTGATTCCGCTCGAGGAACGTGATCTGGAACGCCAGGCTGCGCGCTGCATGGATTGCGGTATTCCGTTCTGCCACAATGGCTGTCCGGTGAACAACCAGATCCCCGACTGGAATGATCTCGTCTACAACGCAGACTGGGAAGAAGCGTCACGCAACCTGCATTCGACGAACAACTTCCCCGAATTCACTGGCCGGATTTGCCCCGCACCCTGCGAGGCCGCCTGCACACTCAACATTGACGACAACCCGGTCACCATCAAGACGATCGAATGCGCGATCGTCGACAAGGCCTGGGAAGAGGGGTGGATTGTCCCCCAGATTACGGACACAAAGACCGGCAAGAAGGTCGCGATTGTTGGCGCCGGCCCGGCAGGCATGGCCGCCGCCCAGCAGCTCGCACGTGTGGGCCATGATGTGCATCTGTTTGAAAAGAACGAGGCTATCGGCGGATTGCTGCGTTTCGGCATCCCCGATTTCAAGATGGAGAAGCACCTGATCGACAGGCGCGCCGAGCAAATGGTCGCCGAAGGTGTGACGCTACATTGCGGAGTGCATGTTGGTGTGGATATCACCGCGGCCGAGCTCGATTCTCAGCATGACGCTGTTCTGCTCTGTGGTGGCTCTGAAACGCCGCGCGACCTACCGGTCGACGGACGCGATCTTGAAGGTGTTCATTTCGCGATGGAATTCCTGCCGCAACAAAACCGCCGTGTCGCCGGCAGCAATCAGGATGGCGATGTCGAGCCGATCCTGGCCGCCCAGAAGAACGTCGTGGTCATCGGCGGCGGCGATACGGGTTCGGACTGCATCGGGACGTCGATCCGGCAGGGTGCGCTATCGGTTGTTCAGCTTGAGATCATGCCGGAGCCGCCGGGGAAAGAGGACAAGGGCCTGACATGGCCGCACTGGCCGCTCAAGATGCGCACCTCGTCGAGCCAGGCCGAAGGCGCCGAGCGCGATTTCTCTGTCACAACCACCAGTATCGGCGGTGAGAACGGACATGTGACCCACATCAACTGTCAGCGGGTCGACGAGAAGTTCCAGCCGGTGCCGGGCACCGAGTTTGAACTCAAGGCTGATCTCGTTTTGCTGGCAATGGGTTTCCTGCACCCGGTGGCCGAAGGCATGCTTCGCGAGCTGGATGTCGACCTCGACGAGCGCGGTAACGTGAAAGCGGATACTGAGGCCTATCGGACATCGCGGGACGAGATTTTTACGGCCGGTGATATGCGCCGTGGCCAGTCGCTGGTCGTTTGGGCCATTCGGGAGGGCCGTCAGGCCGCGCGTGCGGTCGACGCATTCCTGATGGGCAGCTCGGTGCTGCCGCGCTAGACAATTCCGCACGGGCAGGGGCGAGCGTCCACAAGTGATGCGGCCGTTCGCGGCATCGCTCTCAGCTAAGAGGTTCCCTGAAAAACCCCAAAAACGAAGTAACCTTCTGGTCCGCCGTGGCCATGGGTATTGGCGCCATGGTGGGGGTGCGCATTTTCGCGCTCCTCGGCGAGGCTGGCGCCATCGCGGCGAGCGCGGTCTATATATCGTTCGTGATTACCGGCGGCATTGCGTTGCTCAGCGACTACTCCATGGGGCGCCTGGGCGCGCGGTATCCGGCCGCGGGCGGCATCGTTGAGTATCTCGTGCGCGGTTCCTGTTCATCCTCGGGGAACTAATATTTCGCCAGGCTCACCGAAAGATCTACCGAGGCGTAAACTTGGTACTGGATCGATTTCTAGTCATGTAGTGCCATCGATTATTCTCCCTCTCTAGGAATTTGAACCCACCGGTGAACCATTGCCCGATACGGGGAGCTGCCCCGGTAGCCGAACGTTATCGCGGGTTATGGACGCGATGTCGTTGACGCCCATCACCGCCATTGTGCGTCTGATTTCCGCGTCGAGGATGTCCAGCGCGCGGTTTGCACCGGCTTCCCCGGCCGCACCGACACCGTAGAGCGTGGCCCGGCCGATCGCGATTGCGTCAGCGCCGAGCGCCAACCCTTTCAAGACATCGCTGCCGCGCCGCACACCGCTGTCCGCGATGATCGTGGTGCGACCGCCCACCGCATCGGCGATGGCCGGGAGTGCGTCCCAAGGCGTGATCGCGGTGTCGTTCACATTGCCGGCGTGATTGGAGACAAAGATCCCGTCGGCGCCCATCTCGACTGCATCGATAGCGTCATCCGTGTGCAGGATGCCCTTGACCAGAAGCTTGTGCGGCCAGACATCGCGTAACCGGCGCAGGTAGTCCCAGCCCATGGTGTCATTACGATTCAGGAAAGAGCCGGAGCGCGCCGAGACATAACCGGTGGCCTCGGCCTTGTCCTCCGCGGGAATATGAATGTTCGTGAAGGCGGGCAGGCGGCCTTCGTTGAGGAAATAGCGGCCGGCCGTGCCGACCAGCCAGCGCGGGTGGCGCAAGCTGTCGATGACGGACTTGCGTGTGATACGTGGTGGGAAGACCAGCCCGTTACGAACGTCGATTTCACGGTTGTTGTAGACGGGAGAGTCGACTGTCACGACCAGGGCTTCGAACCCGGCATCGAGCGCACGCTGGACGGTAACAAAAGCGGCTTCCGGGTTACGCCAGACGTAAAGCTGGAACCACTGGGTGCCGCCGCCATTCTCGATGACCTTTTCCATGGCCGTGTTCGAGGTACTGGCGAGCGTGAACGGGATGTTGGCCCTGGTGGCCGCACGCGCAAGCGCAGTCTCGCCGCGATACCAGACGAAGCCTGCCGGACCGGTCGGTCCGATCAGGATCGGCAGATCGTGCTTTTTCCCCAACAGGGTGATTGCGGGGTCGCGTCTGGACACGTCGCGTGGCGCGCGCGGCATGATCTTGATTCGGTCGAGCGCGTTCCGATTGTCCCGCATGGCGATCTGGTCTTCGCTGCCCTTGTCGCAGAAATCGAAAAGGGCTTTGGTGAGGCGACGCTTCGCCATACGCCGCAGATCGTCGATGTTAAGTGCTTTTTTGGACAGGTCGCCCACGTAAATCCCCCGAATCAACCCGACATAACCAACTCGTCGAATAGGGAGCACGCTGCGGGCTTTGGCGCAAGAGTATGCGGCGCTGAATCGGCCGGAATCACGAGTATCAATGGCGCGTTCGGAACCGTGATCGTGGAGCGCGATTGACTAGCGCGCTTGTCGGTCAGCCTCGGCGGGTGCCAGAATGGACGGGGTGACGCAGTATGAGGAGCGAATGACCGAGAAATCAGACGGTATTGTCGTTATGTCGCAGGATGAGATGCGTTCGCGTATCGCGATGTTCGACGAGCAAAAGGCCAATACCCAATTGATGATTACCCAGGGAATTCCGGGGTTTCAGAGAGATATATATTCGATCATCGGGCGTGGGGTCTCCGAGGATGCCGGCACACAGCCGGGAATCGTCGATTCGACGGGGTTCAATGTCGCCTATGTCGGGGCTGAGCCGGATAACGGTTCGGCCATGCACTCCCATGACGAGGAAGTGGAGGTTTTCATTCCGATTTCCGGCCAGTGGGCGGTTTACTGGAACGAGGGAGACGCCGGCGAAGAGGTCGTTCTTGGCCCGATGGACTGTATTTCCGTACCCGCGGGTGTGATGCGGAGTTTCAAGAATGTCGGGGATACCTATGGTCATCTGCTGGTGATTATCGGCGGGACCGAAAACACCACTGTCAGCCGTCCTCAGGAAGTCGTCGATCAGGCTGCCGCCGCTGGTCTGAAACTCGATGCGGACGGCAAGATGGTGACCGCCGCCGAGTAGCTGGTACAGAGGAGAAAGCGATGGCAAGGATCAACGTTCGCGGCGTCAATCTCCGCTACGAGATTGTCGGAGATGACGGGCCGCTTGTGACTTTGATCACCGGAGGCCGGCGTGGTTACGACGAATTCCTGCCCATGGCGCGCAAATTGTCGGCGGAAGGTTTTCGTGTCCTGCTGCATGACCGCCGCAACACGGGGGCTTCGGATATTCTGATGAGCGCGGATGAAGTGGAGGAAGCCGTCTGGGCGGACGACCTCCACACGCTGTTGTCCGAGCTGGGTGAGGTCCCGGCGTTCATCGGTGGGTCTTCATCGGGCGCGCGCACGGCCTTATTTTTTGCGCTGCGCCATCCCGAGGCGGTTCGCGGCTTACTCCTGCTGCGTGTCACTGGTGGCGCCTTTGCAGCCGGTCGCCTGCCGGAAGCCTATTACGATCAGTTCATTCGTGCAGCGCAGGCCGGTGGCATGGAAGCCGTATGTGCGACACCTGAATATGCCGAACGGATCGCCGCAAATGCCGACAACCACAAGCGACTTATGGAAATGTCGGCGGAGACGTTCATTGCCATCCAGACCAAGTTACGGGATTTGTTCATGACGGGGTCGGATCTGCCGGTATTCGGCGTCAGCGAGGCTGAGCTGGGTTCGCTTTCTGCGCCGTCGGTCATCGTTCCGGGCAATGACCGGGTGCATGACTCGCGCGTCGGCCAGAAGGTCCATGCCCTGATTCCGGGTAGCGAGTTGCACATGCTACCGATCGAGGATTCGGACGAACCGGTCATCCCGTTCACCGAGTGGGGTGATCTGGAGCCCGAGATCGTCGGCGTTTTTGCTGATTTCATGCGCCGGCATGGTGGACCGGGCGTAAAGCCCTGACGGGCCGCTCGGCGCGCCTCAAGCCTTGGCGGCTGTCGCGTCTGGCTGTTCTTGTGACCCGTCGATCTTCTTGGACTGCTTGAAGCGCGTGGCGTTGAGCGCCATCGCCAGATGCTCACCGAATATCTGCTTGCGGAAAGGCTTGCGGAGATAAATCGCGTGTTGGCAATGGGCGAGCAATCTCTTGCAATGTTCCTCGGGGTAACCCGACATCATGAGGATGCCGATCGCAGGGTTATGCTGGAGTGCGAACTCCACGACATTCGGTCCTCTGAGCGCGCTAAGCAACATGACGTCCGATACAATCCCGTCAAACTCGAAGTTGTGATCGTGCATTATCTGGACCGCATTATCGCCTGTATCGGCCCGCACAACGCCATAGCCGAGCTGGGTGAGGAAGTTCTTACAGATATCGCCGACAACGATTTCGCCTATAGAAATCGCTGGATAAAGCCTTGGAATTCAGGTGTTCGCACAGCGAACGTGAACTGTGGGGTTGTTCAAAACTATGCCGTGCGTTTGTCGCGCACGACGACGGAAAGATCGCAAGACGAACCCGCATAAATCGCCCGCAGAGACTGGGCGTTGAACAGGGAGAAACACAAATGCTGAAGATGTTGTTCAGGAGCTTTGCTGTTGCCGGGATCGCCATCATGGCGACGACGGGCATGGCCGAGGCCCGGGAGAAGACATTCTACAAAATGGGAACGTTCCCGCCTGGTACGTCGGTGAACCTCATTCATACCGCCTGGGCGAATGCCGTTAACCGCCATGTGCCCAACACCGAGATTCAGCTTTCGGCGTCGGGTCCCGCCACGCGTCACATGCTGCAAGTCGCAGCCGGCGACATGGACTTTTCGCTGACCTCGATGATTTCGATTCAGCTGATGGGCGCCAAGAAGGGCCCGTTCAAGAATCTGAAGGAAGGCGAGAACCCGGCAAAGAATCTGTCGATTGTTTTTGCCCACCCGATCGGGGCTCGGCACTACATCGTGTATGACGAATCCCCTATCCAGACCTTCGCCGACTTCAAGGACAAGAAAGTATTCCTCGGGCCTCCGGGCGGTACCGCCACCCAGCAGAACCTGATCACCGTGAAGGGCCAGACCGGTTACGAGCCGGGTAAGGACTTCGAGCTGGTCAAGCTGAACTGGGGCCCGGCGATCCAGGCGTTCCAGGATCGCAAATACGACGTGATGATGCTTCCGGGCATCAACCCTGATCCCCGCATCCAGCAGATCGCGCTGACATCCAAGATTCGCGTGATCGGCGTCGATGAGGCCCGGATGATGGAAGACCCGGGAACCAAGCGTCTGTTGTCGAACCCGATGAACTCGCTGATCGACCTGCCGCCGGACGCCTATGGCGCCAACCAGATGAACACCAGCGCGGTGAAGCTGGTGAATCCGAAGGTTGCTGTGGCCGTTCGCGCGGATATGGATGCGGACGTGGTGTATGCCATGACCCAGGCCTTCTGGGAGAATATCGAGGAAGCCCATGCGCTGGCGCCTTGGATGAGCTCGGCGGTGACGCTGGAAGAGGCGTTGTTCCCGATCCCGAACGGCATCCATCCCGGTGCGCTGCGCTACTACAAGGAGAAGGGGCTCGATATCCCCGACGCCTTCGTGGGTGGCACGCGGGCACCGCAGTAGGCGCAACGCCTTCTGAGCAATACGCCAAGGCGGCCGGAGTGACGGGGCTTGCGCCTGTCTGACTCTCCGGCCGTCGGCGTTTGGGGGAAGCGGTCATGGACAATCTGACGCCGATTGAACGATCAATCGTGGGCGTGATGGACGGTTTGGCGCGCATCGCCGCATTTCTTCTGTGTTTCTACGCCATGTATGTGGCGGGGATTGCGCTGCTGGAGGAAAATCTCCAGCGCAGCTCCTTCTTCGCGGCCGGCGCCGGTATTGTTTTCCTGTTCGAACCCCTGGCGAAGCGTCATGCATCCATGCCGGGGATCGCGCGCGCGGCTATGTGGCTGATTGACCTGGCGCTGGTGGTGACGTTCACCCTGGCGATGGTTCGGTTCCTGGCAGTTTCCGAGGAAATGTCGGACTCCATTATCTTCTTCACCGACTATGACCGCTGGCTGGCGGCGTTTGCCGGCTTGGTCGCAGTCGAAATGACCCGTCGACGTTTCGGGTTGATCCTCCCGGTGATCATCGTCCTCTCCGCCTTTTACATGCTGTTCGGGGCAAACCTGCCCGGCCTGTTGCGTCATTCGGGTTTCCCGCTGGAAGAGACACTCGAACTGATCTGGTGGCGGCCTGGCGAGGGCATTTTCAATCTGCCGCTCGATGTGGTCAGCCGTATCGTCTTGGTGTTCCTAATTTTCGGTGCGGTGCTCGAGGCAACGGGCGGTGGCGGCATCCTGCTCAAGATGGCGACGGCCGCGACCGGTGGTGTGCGAGGCGGGGCGGCGCATGCCGCGATCCTCGGCAGCGCTATGTTCGGCACCATCAATGGCAGCCCCGTGGCGAATGTCGCCTCGACCGGTGTGTTCACGATACCGCTGATCAAGAAACAGGGCTTCAAACCCTCATTCGCAGGCGGGGTCGAGGCCTCGGCCTCATCAGGCGGTCAATTCACCCCGCCGATTATGGGCGCGGTCGCCTTCATTCTCGCCGACTTGGCCGGAGTGCCATATCTGACCGTTGCGATCGCGGCGATCATTCCGGCGCTGTTCTTCTATTTCAGCCTGTTTGCAGCCGTCTATACCGAGGCCGGCCGTCTTGGTATTGGGGCCATGGAAGACCGTCCGATTCTGACCTGGGTCGACTGGTTACAGTCCCTGCGTTTCTTTGGGCCGCTGCTCGTGATTATCGTCATTCTTGTCTCCGGGCGTTCGGCAGCCATGGCCGGATTCATCGGAATTCTTGTGGCGATACCCACGGGTCTGATTCTCGAACGCGAACTCTATCGCAAGCCCGCCGAGACACTCGCATCTTACGGTCGGGCGCTGGTCGGGGCGTTCGTGTCCGGAGGCCGGCAGTCGGCGTCCATTCTGGTGATCGTCGGCGGGATCGGCATATTCATGAGCGTGGTCACGACCACCGGCGTCGGATTTCGTTTCGCCACAGTCATCGCGAACCTTGGCGATGGTTCCCTGTTCCTGGCGCTCGGCCTGGCGATGATTTCTTCACTCATTCTCGGTATGGGGCTCCCGACATTGCCGGCGTATTTTCTGGTGGCAATCTTCCTCGCCCCCGCGGTCGCACAACTCGGGGTCGCCCCGCTGCTGGCACATCTGTTCGTGCTGCTGTTCGCGATCCTGTCCAATGTGACCCCGCCGGTGGCGATCGCGGCCTATACGGCCGCACCCATCGCGAATGCGGATCCGATGAAGACGGGATTCCAGGCCGTCCGCGTGGCGATTGTCGGCTTCATCATTCCCTATGTCTGGATTTATTACCCGTCGCTTGTTCTTGTGGTCGACTTTCAGTGGACGGAGTTCCTCTGGATCATGGCGCGGTTGCCGATCGCCGTATGGCTCGTCGCGACGGCGCTTTCGGGGCATGAGTTTCATTCTCTCGGAGTACCGGAACGTATACTCCGCGCGGCGCTCGCCGTCGGTGTGCTTCTTGTTGACCCCACGGTTCATGTGCCGGCGGTCGGGCTGGCGGTTGTGCTCATTGGGTGGCGAATAACGCGCAGGCCGCGCGACGGCGATCCGGCAGAGACGGTGGTCCGCGCCTAGTCGCTGCAGCATCTAGCTGTCGAGCGGAAACCAGCCGGGAATCGCCTCGCAGCGGGTCAGCCAATCGCAAACTTCCGGCCACGGCTCGAGCGATACATCGCCTTCCGGCGCCCGTTTGACGTAGGGATAGCAAGATATATCGGCAAGGGTTGGCCGGCCGAGGGCCAGCCAGTGACCTGTTTTTCGCAATTGCCAGGTCAGCACATCCAGTGCGGTGCGGCTGTCGTCGAGATAGCCCTGGAAGCTCTCGGGCCGGCGCCCGTAAACCGTCACTCCGCGCGCCCACATCAATCCGAACTGCACCTCGTCCTGGGCAAATGACATCCATTGCATGACCTCTGCCATGTCCAGCGGATCGGTGGGCAGCCACTCCTCGCCGCCATATTTCCGCGCGAGATAGACCAGATGCGCGGTCGAATCCCAGAACGTCCGGCCCTCGATATCCATGACAGGGACTTGCCCGCGCGGATTGCGTTCGAGGAACGCGGGCGATTTGTGCTCGCGATTGTCCCAGTCGATATGGACTTCATCGATCGGGACCCTCAGGACGGATGCGAGTACACGGACCTTGAACGAATTTCCGGACATGGTCGTCATGTAGAGCTTCATGGGATCATCATTTCCTCTGTTTTCCACCGCTTCTTCGGGTGTTCGTATCTTCGCTTTGGTCTAGATTGGCGCGCGCTGAGTATTTTGCCTATCAGGAGATTATCGTGGCCGATCCAATTAAGATTCGCATGGGCGGGTATGGTCCGCCGACTACCACTCACAGCCGGGCGCTGAAGTTCATCGGCGATCGCCTCGAGGCGCAGTTTGGCGACGGGGTGGATGTCAAATATATATGGAATATCATGGACTTCGGCTACCGGGCCGACGAAATCATGTGGCTGACCGAATGCGGCATCCTGACGATGTCGTATCAGTCGACAAGTTATCTCACCGGCAAGGTGCCGGAACTGGAGTTTGTCGATTTGCCGTTCCTATTTGCGGATCTGGACGAAGCCCGCGCGGCGTTCGACGGATTGCTGGGGCGGTACCTCGATGAACGCATCGAGGCCGGTTACAACTTCCGCATGCTCGGCTACTTCGAGAATGGCTTCCGGCATATCTCGAACAAGTTGCGGCCGATCCGTCTGCCGGCGGACCTTGCCGACATGAAGATTCGCATGCTGCCGAGCGACATGCATGTGCGGACGTTCGAGCTTCTGGGGGCGGAACCTCTGATGATGGACCTGACCGAGGCGATCGAACAGGTTGTCGACGGCACCCTAGATGCCCAGGAGAACCCGCTCGCCAACACGGTCACCTACGGCGTGCACAAGTATCATCCCCATCACACGCTGAGCGGGCACTTCTACCTTTCGCGCGGCGTTTATGGGCATCGCGAGAGCGTCGACGGGTGGCCGGAAGATTTCCGCAACGGCGTAAAAGACGCGGTGCAGGCGGCAACGGCATATCAGCGCGATCTGGCCGTGGCGGAGGAAGACCTCTCCCAGCAGGCGCTCGATGATGAGGGTTTCGAGACGGTGGAGCTCACTGACGAAGAACGCGCTGCGTTCCGTGAGGCTGTGGCGCCGCTTTACGACGATGCTCGCACGCGTTTTGGCGACACGATGTTCGATCTGTTGAAAAGCTAGAGGGTTTCCTCGGGCCGTTCGAAGTCCTTGTCGAGATGACCGCGGCCTTCCTGTTCGCCGCGTTCGAACATCCAGGAATAGCCGCCCTCGGGATTGGTCAGGACTTCCCACCAGTTCTCGTCGGCATCCAGCATGAAGAAACAGTAGGTGCCATGCTGATCCAGCGGGCGGGTGATCTTCTTGATGCCCCACTTTTCCTGCTGGGCCACTGCCTTGGCGTGGGCTGCGTCGACATCTGCCTTGGTCGGCACGTCTAGGCCGTTGTGGTTGAGCATCCCCATCGGCTCCTTGTCCTTAACCTCGACGCAGGCGATCGTGTGGCTCCCGCCTAGGCGCAACAGCAGCGAGATGGGACTGGTGCGGATGACCTCGAAGCCCAGAAATTCCTCGTAGAATTTGCGGCTGTTCTCTGAATCGAGTGTGTCGATTGTCGCGTGCGATGAAAACCTGATATCGAGCGGGCCTTCCAAGAGGTCCGTATCCGTG
Organism: Alphaproteobacteria bacterium; assembly: GCA_049601915.1. Taxonomy (GTDB): domain Bacteria; phylum Pseudomonadota; class Alphaproteobacteria; order UBA6615; family UBA6615; genus UBA8079. The sequence goes on along the minus strand of JBMYRB010000010.1, from coordinate 11,561 downwards.
GCTGACATTGCGTGCCTCCCCTAATACCCCGAATGAAGCGGCCCACAGGTTGTGGAATTCCGCCTGAATGAACCGTAAATTGGTTGGTGAATGTCGTGAAGAGAATTTTCGGCGTACAAGAAATCAATTAAGGGGGAATCTCATGAAGCTGGCCACAATCGAAAGGGACGACGGTCACGCCCATGTCGCCGCCGTCACGGCCGATAACGAGCTGCTCGACCTAGTCGCGCTGCGCGGTACATTGGACGCGGCGAAGGCGGTTCCGGCGGAGATGCGTGGGCTGCTTGCCGGCGGTGACGCGGCACTGGGTGTGGTAAAGGCCTGTCTCGATGCCGTCGCGGGAATGTCGGCCGACGAACAGGACGCATTGCGGGGCTCGGGTGTACTCCAGGCCTGGGATGACGCATCTTTCCTGCCGCCCGTACCGGATCCGACGATTATCCTGTCGATCGGCATGAACTACCGCGAGCATCTCGAGGAAATGGAGGGCACGCCCGTGCCGCCGCGACCCACTGGGTTCACAATGACGTACCCTGCGCTGACGGGGCACCGGGGCGACATCATCGCGCCGCCGCAGTGCCCCGACATGATCGACTATGAAGGTGAGATGACGTTCGTGTTCGGCAAGTCCTGTCACAATGTCTCGGAAGACGAGGCGATGGATTACGTTGCCGGCTATACGATTGCCAACGATATCTCGGCGCGCGACTGGGTCGGCCCGATCTTCACGGTCACAAAGCCGTTCGATATGGTTGCTGCCTGGGATCACAATATCCTTGGCAAGCAGTTGCCGACCTTCTGTCCTTGCGGGCCTGTCATCGTAACCAAGGATGAGATCGACGACCCCCACGACCTCCAGCTGACCGTCACATTGAACGGTGAGGTTATGCAGTCGTCGAACACCAACGACCTGATCTTCAATCTCCCCCAGATCATCAGCCACTATTCGAAGTTCTACCGGTTCAGCCCGGGGGACATCGTGACAACCGGTTCGCCGCCGGGCGTAGGTGTGGGTCGTAAACCGCCGGTGTTCATGAAGCCGGGGGATGTGGTTGAGGTCGAGGTCCAAGGTATCGGCAAACTCACCAACACCGTCGTGGCGGTATAGGCGCGCGAAATGCTGTTTGCGATCGCACGACGGGACAAGCCGGGCATGGGTGACAAGAGGGCCGAACTTCTCGCGGCCCATGCCGAGTACCAAAAGGCATTTATGTCCGTGATTACGTTCGGCGGCGGCCTTGTCGAGGACGGCACCGACGTCGATAGTTTCGTCTATGGGGTAGAGGGCATCAAACAGGTGACCGGCAATGTGCTGATCCTCGATGTGCCCGACCGCGCGGCGGCGGAGGCCTTTCACGCGAATGACCCCTATACGCTTGGCGGGGTGTTCGAGACGGTGATCATCGAGCCTTTCCTGCAGCGGGTGCCGGCTTTGAACGATCGGTAGGGGCCTTTTCTTGCCAAATCACCGGCGGCGGCGGTAACTGGGCCGTAGATATTGTCGATGGATGGGGGGAATCATGGGCGTTGTCACGGATGTCATACTGCCGCTCGCGCTGGCGTTTATCATGTTCGCGCTGGGGCTCGGGCTAACCCTTGATGATTTTGCACGCGTCGCCAGGCAGCCGCAGGACTTCATTGTCGGTGCGCTTTCCCAGATTATCCTGCTGCCGCTTGTCGCCTTTACGCTGGTGAGTGCCTGGTCCTTGCCGCCCGAACTGGCGCTGGGTGTGATGATCATCGCCGCCGCACCCGGCGGGGTGACTTCGAACATCCTGACGGCGTTTGCCCGCGGTGATGTCGCACTTTCGATCTCGCTGACCGCCGTTGTCAGCCTGCTGAGCGTGATGACGATCCCGATCGTCGTCGTATTCGCCTACGGGCAGTTGATCGGCGGTGAGGCAGGCGACGTGTCGGTCACCAAAACGGCAATCAGAGTGTTTGTGATTGTGACTGTTCCGGTGGTTTTGGGGCTTGCTGTACGGTGGTTTGCCGAAGGCGCGGTAATCAAGATTGACCCGATCGCACGCCAGGTTTCGGCGGTGCTGTTCGTGCTGGTGTTGGCCGGCGCGATACTCCAGGAGCGGGCCAACATCGGTGAGTATTTCGCGCAAGCGGGGCTGGTGACGCTGGTGCTGAACGTGGTGATGATGGTGCTGGCCTATCTGATTGCTCGGATGTTCGCGTCTGGCATGAAGCAACGGATCGCTATTTCGATCGAATGCGGATTGCAGAACGGGACATTGGCGATCGCGGTTGCCACGCTGCTGTTCGGTGGCGGTCTTGCCGTCGTTCCCGCGGCGACATACAGCCTTATCATGTTCGCCACTGCGCTGATTTATATCGCCTTGCTACGGCGGAGCGCCGGCGCGTGAGTGAAGAAATCGACCTGACCGATCGCGAGATATTCGCCGTCTGGACAACCGACACGGTCCGTTATGGGGACCTCGACCCGAACCTGCACGTCAACAACGGCGCCATAAACCAGTTCTTCGAGGACGGCCGGGTGCACTTTCGCCAGGAAGGGCTTTCGCGTACGGACGGCGACAAGCTGACGGGCTTCGCGGTCGTGAAATTCTCGGTGAGTTACCGGGCGCCGGCCCACTATCCCGGCACCGTGGAGATTGGCACTGTGGTCACCCGTGTTGGCGGCTCTTCCTACGGGCTGGGGCAGGGTGTGTTCCAGAATGACGCCTGCGTGGCGACAGCCGAGATCGTGACCGTGCATTTCGATCCACAGACATCCAGTTCGAAACCGCTCCCCGACGATATTCGGGCGGCTCTCGAGGGTGCGATGGTCGTGGGGCTTGCCGACTAGGCTGCGGCCTCGACGTTTTCCATGCCTTTGAGCTGCGTGCGATGCATGACCCGTCTTTCGTGTGCGTCAAACGCGTCGCGGCGGTGCATCGTGCAGCGATTGTCCCACATCAGCAGATCACCGGTTTGCCAGCGGTGACGATAGGTAAATTCCTCGCGGCTGCACTGCTCCCAGATCCGGTTGAGAAGTAACTCGCTGGTCTCGACATCCTCTCCGACAACCCAGGCATGCAGGCGCCGTCCAAGAAATAGGGCAGGGCGCCCAGTCTCGGGATGCGCGCGCACGATCGGATGCTGCGCACCTGGCGCGACGCTCACATCCTTGAAAGGGACATGGTTCGAACGCAGATTGCCCGCACTGTCGTGGCTGGAATCATGATTCAGGAACTTGCCCTCGATCGATGCGCGCAAATCCGGCGGCAGGGCGTCGAGTGCGGCGTACATGCTCATGAAACAGGTGTCGCCACCGCTGTCGGGCACTTCGAGGCTGAAGAGAAGGCTGCCCGTCGGTGGCTGGTCGATATAGGACATGTCGGTGTGCCACGAAGCCTCGCCGTCGCCGAGAACGCCAATCGTCGTGCCGTCTTCGCGAATGTTCGAGATGATCAGTACTTCGGGGTACCCCGCCGGAGAAAAGGGTTCCCAGCCGGGTACCGTATCAAGATCGCCGAAATGGCGGCTGAATTCCGTGAGTTGCGCATCTGTCAGTTGCTGACTGCGAAACACGAGGACCTGATGGTCGAGCCACGCCTGACGGATCACCGCAACGGTTGCATCGTCCAGCGGTGCGGATAAATCTACACCGCGAATCTCGGCTCCCAGGGCGTCCGCGAGAGGAACAGATTCAATCTGTTTATGGACGGACATGTGCAGGTCTCCATTTCATAAGTTCTGACAGGTTCATGTTGGGTGTGCCCGCATGTCAACGGATTTACGCCGTCAGCGTCTTTCGGGGGCCCGCTTGGGAGTGGTATACAGCGCATCCAAGGTTTCGGAGGAGGATCGAAAGTGGTTGCAAACAAGCCCAACATGACGCGCCCGACCGTCTATCAGTTCAAGCTCGGTGATTTCACGATTACAAACATCCTGGAGGGGTCTCTCCTCCGGAACGACTTGCACCCCGTCTATGCGCTGAATGCGACGGCGGAAGAGGTCGAGGCCGTTGCGAAGGCACACAAGCTGCCGTTCCCGCAACTGGAGCACCAGTTCATTCCGACACTGGTGGACACAGGCGATAAGCTGATTGCCTTCGATCCGGGCTTCGGCGACAAGAACCCGAGCCAGGGCCACTATAACGGGCGACTGGCGGAGGCGGGCTATGATCTGGGCGATGTCGATTACGTGGTCGTCACCCATTGTCACCCCGACCATATCGGTAACCTGACAGCCGGCGGTAATCCGACCTTCCCGAACGCGAAGATCGTGTTCGGTGAGACCGAGTTTGCCTACTGGAAGAAGGGTGAGAACATCCCCGACAACCGGCCGCCGACGCTGGAGATGTTCAACAATGTCTGCCTGCCGCTCGAAGATCAGGCACGATTCGTGAAACCGGGTGACGATATCGTCGGCGGCGTCACCGCGGTCGATGCGTTTGGTCACTCGGCGGGCCACATGGCCTATCACATCGAGAGCAACGGTCAGCAGCTGATGATCATGTCCGATACCGTGGCGCATTTCGCGATTTCCACGGCGAACCCGGAATGGCATTTCGGCATGGACGACGACCCGGTGAAGGCGGTCGAGTCACGCAAGCGCGTGTTGGCGACAGTGGCCGATGACGAGATGCTCGCGATCGGGTTCCACATGCCGTTCCCGTCGGTCGGCTACATGGAGCGATACGACGACGGTTATGTCTGGGTACCGCACAGCTACCAGATGAATCTGGGATAATGCTTTTTGCGCCGTCCGCGATGGTCAATTGAAGATCATGCGGGCGGCGAAATAGCCCCCGGTCGCGACGGTTGCCGTCAACGTCGCACCCCAGATCATATCCACGACAGACATCACGACCGGCCACCCATCAAGGGTGGCCATATTCGTCACATCATAGGTGGCATAGGCGATCAGGCCGAAAAGCGCACCATAGGCCGCTGCGGTGACCCAGGTCCCCTGATTCAGGGCCGGGAAGATCACGAACACCAGGACGCCGACGACATACAAGGCGTAGAACAGCCCGGCGACGCCGAAATTAGGCGTCGGGCGCAGCATGCTGCCGAGCTGCTGAACATAGAAGTTGCGTGCGACGAGGCCGAGCCAGATTCCGTCGATGAAAAGGAACAGGACGAGCGTTGCAGCGTAGGTGGCGAGATATTTCGTAACCATCAAAGTCTCCGGCGTGCTAAATAGAATACGCCGTGCGCACCATTTCGGATCACCAGATCAAAGTCTCGCGTTCAGACCCGCGATTTGCGCGCCGCATCGGTCAGGCGCAGGCCGTGCCCGGTCGTTTCTCGCGCCGACATCTCGCCATTCGCAGTCATCACGGGCCAACCTTCGAAGGCCTCTTCGAGCAGCGGGAAATCCTCGATCCAAAGCCCCGCTGTCGTCAGTCCGGGAAAATGAGCGAAGAGGCCGGGTAGAAAGTGGGGTGCGACGATAATCCCGAAAGCCGGCCTCGCGATGGGCCATCGCAATCTCCGCGGCCTCGGCCGGCCCCATCGCCGGGGAAAATCCGCCTCTGCCGTAGATCGGTACGGACCCGCCGTCGCCACCCATCGCCACGGAAAGCGATCTCCCGGCGCGATTGGCATGCAAGTCCCAAAGTCCGACATCGAGCGCGTCCAGTGCAATCAGGTTTGGCCCGCCGCCCGTCCGATTAAAACTCGCCTTGATCCCCCGCCAATGCACCTCCGGGTGTTCGAATGTGGTGTCGCTGAGAAAGCGGTCGGCGAGGTCGCTTGCGATCCTTGCCGGAATTGCAGCACCCCCACCGATGACATAGCTGAAGCCCAAACCTGACGCGCCGTCGCTGTCGGTGATGTCCGCGACGATGATGTCCACCTGACGCACACCCGAATCGCCGCGCGGTTTGTCGAACTTGATCTCAAGGAGAGAGATTTCGACGCTGGAAAGTTTGGTCATGTCTGCACACGCAATAGCTTGGATGGGTCCAAGATAGCTCCGCTTTGGTGCGCTTGCCACCGGTGCGCTGTCATTGACCGGGCTGGAGGGCGGCGTTAGTTATTTTCCTATAGTGAATATCGGAAACCCGGAGGGCGCCGGTGCCTGAACTGTTTGTAGCGAATGTCGGAGATATGACTGACCGCGAGCGGCGGATTGTCGTGGAAGACGGGCTGGAGATCGGCGTGTTTCGGCTCGGTGATGAGATTTTCGCGTGGGAGAGCAATTGCCCCCATGCGGGCGGGCCGGTGTGTCAGGGACGGGTCATGAACCGGGTCAACGAGGTGCTCGACGATGAAAAGCGCGCCCATGGCTATGAATTCGTCGACGCGGATGTGCACATCATCTGCCCATGGCATGGGTATGAGTTCAACATCCGAACCGGGGTTCATCCGGGTAACCCTGATTCGCGCCTGCGTGGCTTCCCGGTCGCGATTCGCGACGGAGCGATCTATGTCACCATCTGAGAGCGATTTCGCAGGCTTGGCGGCGGCGGCCATGCAGGAGGGGGAGCGCTGTCTTGTCGCCGGAGAGACCGCTGATATTTCCGATGTGAGCGTGCAGCAACTCCTCACGACCGCGACCCGTCTTTATGCCCGCAAGACAGATGAAGAAGGGCGGAGTTTTTCGCCGCTTGCGGACGGCGGCATTCTGACGGCCACGGATGTCGCCGTGACGGTGACAGCATTGTTGCGGGCCGCCGACCTCAACCTTTTCGACCTGGCAATGTGGTCCGGCCGGGCACAACCCGCCGGGGAGGGTAACGATGGCAATGAATGACGATTTCAAACGGACCTACCCGGAGATCGACGACTGGACAGACAGTCGCGAATTGCTGGCCAATGCCCGAAAGCAAGCCGAAGAGCGCCAGCTTGATGATGTCTTTATCGTCGATATCGATTCCCATATCAGTGATGGCGGCAACTGGCCCGAGATCATGGACTATGTCGAGGATCCGGTGATCCGCGAGGCGGCGTCGGCCTTTGGCGACGGCAGCAAGCGTGGTGCGTTCATGAACGGTACCAACGGACTGCAATGGCAGAATGTCTGGGGCCGGATTCCCCACGGCCAGGGGTTGAAGGAAGAGGTGGTGGAGAGCGAACTCTCCCGCGAAACCGTACTGGCGCGGCGCTGCATCGACCAGATGGGGCTCGACTATCAAGTGATGTTTCCCAACGCGATGCTGTTTCTCGGGATGCATCCGGTCCGCGAAATGGAGATTCATCTGGCGACGGCTTACAACCGCTGGCTTGTCGAACGGGTGCTGCCGGAAGACCCGCGGATCAAGGCGATGATGTATTTGCCGTTCAACAACCCGGTCGAAGCGGAAGAAACGGTCAAACGTTTTCTGGGCAAACCCGGTGTCGCGGGGTTCCTTGTTACTTCATCGCGGCACAAGCCTGTTCATGCGAACGAGTATATGCGGCTTTACGGCATGCTTGAGGAGGCCGGTCAGGTGCTGGGTTTCCACACCCACCTGAACTGGCAGGACGAATACACCTCCCAGCTCAACCGGTTCATCTCGATGCATGCGATCTCTTTCGTGCTGTGCAACCTCGTGCACCTGACGAACTGGGTGATCAACGGCCTGCCTGAGCGTTTCCCGAAACTGAAGGTGATGTGGATCGAAAGCGGCGTGGCCTGGCTGCCGTTCATCATGCAGCGGCTCGATCATGAATACATGATGCGAACGTCCGAAGCGCCGCTGCTCAAGAAGCTGCCCAGCGAGTATATGCGCGACATGTTCTACACGACCCAGCCGCTGGAACGGACAAACGAGACGCTGTTGGCAGCCTCGATGGACGCCATGAGCGCGGAAACCCAGATGTTGTTTGCCTCGGATTGGCCCCATTGGGACTTCGATTTGCCGGCGACGATCTGGGACCTGCCGTTCCTAGACGAGCAGGCCAAACGCAATATCCTCGGCTACAACGCGGCGCGGATCTTCGATCTTGAGATTCCCGAAAAATATCGCGCGATGGCAGCGGAGTAACGTCTTCGTTGTCGGATCATTTTCCGGTTGTTGGCGACGCGGAATCCGATGTTAGCATTTCGATACCGTTCAACAATTGAAAGGAGGTGATCCGATGTCGAGTGAGATGATAGGCATTATGTTCAACCCAACGTGTCGGGTTCGGACTATGGAGCAACCTCTCTAGGTCGGATAGAGACACAGGTCTTTCTAAGACCATGGGCTGGCACAATGCCCGCTCACGGAGCCGCCCCCAGGGGGCGGCTCTTTTTGTTGCGGGGGCTTCAGTTCGTCACGCTGGCGGCGACTTCCCGAAGGATGCGGACCACATCATCGACGGCCGTGATCATGGCGTCGTGGCTGGTGTCGAGGATCTCGGCGCACCAGTCCGGATGTTCGTCGAATGCCGCGACATTCGCATCGAACGTCGTGTTGGGGTAGCCGGTTGCACGGACATAGGTCCGGTTTGTGATTGCATCCAATGCGCCTGTGATTGTAGCCCGGTCGTGGAACGTCTTGGCGGACTGGATCGTCATTTTCTCGGCGATCCAGGCGGCGTCGTCCGGGTCGTCCACGCCGATGAGGTCGGGTGCGGGGGGAGGCATGCGCCATGCGTCCGGGTCCGTGGCTACCTCTTTTTCGATCATTTCGCGCCGCCAGTCGGGAAGCATGTCGTTCTGGGACACGCCGTCGGCTGCGATGAAGGCGTTGATATAGACCAGGGCGGCGATCCGCTCGGGCATGCGATCGGCAACGCTGGTCGTCACCATGCCGGCATAGCTCGCCCCCACGAGGATGACATTTTCGAGTGATTCCCATTCGAGGACGTTGGCGATGTCGGTGACGTTGGTCTCGAGCCCGACATCCGGTGTCAGCAGGTGCGAGCGTTCGCCGAACCCGGTCATGGTGGGTGTATATACTTCGTGTCCGTCGGCGCGCAGATACGGCGTGACCCGCGACCAGCACCAGCCGCCGTGCCAGGCGCCATGAACCAAAACAAACGTGGCCATTCTTGTCTCCGTCGAAAAACTTTGGGTCAGGTCTCGGGGGGCCATCAATCCGCGTCGGCGGCCTTCACGTCCTTGAAGTCGGCGGCATACGGATTCGCTGCCTTCTTCGCCGGTGCCGCGCCGACGGGTGGTGTCGGGGTGTAATGGATCGGGGCGGCGCCGCCCGCCGCGACTCGGGCTTTCGCCTCGTCCGGTGTCTCCAGCAGTGCGCCGGCCGCCATGGCGGCCTTGCGGTCGACCGGGACGGGTGCCGGCGTGTCTGGTGGCGGCATCATGTTGGCGTGGTAGTAGGCCATGCGCTGTTTGGCCGGGTCTACCTTTCTTGAGGGGTCGATCTCGCGCCGGTTGACGCCCTTGGGGGTCACTGTCCGGTCGCCGACGACCTCGTGATCGAACCACCATTTCTTGTTCAGGTTCCGGCGACCGTTGCCGAGTGCGTCATCCAGCCATGTTGCGATGGGGACCATAAGCGGCTTCAGGAACATGGCATTGACCCCCATCCAGCTCGCCAGGCGCGTGAACAGCGGGCCATCGGTATCGACGACCTTGTTGATCGGGCAGGTTTTCATGCAGCGCCCGCAGGCCGATCCGTGCGGATTGGTCACCCGGTAGCGCGCGCAGCGCTCGGCATCGGGCTTCCATATTTCGTAGCCGTTGAACATCACCTTGTCGCCGAAGGGGATGGCATCGCAGGGGCATTCGCGTGCGCATTTGAGGCAGCCGCTGCAGAATGTCTGGAGACCGAAATCGATGGGCTGGTCCACCTCGAGGGGCATGTCGGTTGTCAGCACGACGGATTTGAAGCGCGGCCCGACGAACGGATTCAGCACCAGCTCGCCAATTCGGCTCATTTCGCCAAGTCCGGCGAGCAGAACAAGCGGAATCTGCAGGACATCGCTGTCGGCGTTGGTCTGGGCCCGGGCCGGGAAGCCCAGCTGGCCGAGCATGTGGGACATCACACCCGCGATTTCCGCACCGCGCTGATAGCCGCGCATGGATTGGGCGCCGGAAATCCAGTCGTCGCCGCTCGCACCTTCCATGGTGTCGAAGCCCTGGTCGATCAGCATGACGACGGCGTACTTGTGATACATCTCGATTTCGGTTCCGTCGTCCTTGTGGGAATACCAGGCATAGCGGGGTATCTCGCACACGCCCGTCAGGTCCGATCCGAGAAAATAGGACAGGGCCTTGATCGCCTTGGCGTTCTGGGTCGGGTCGCCATATGTGGACAGATTCGGTGCGTCGGTCGGGTTGCCGTCCTGATGCGGCACCATGGCTCGAATGAGAGACACCATCGAACGCGCAAGCGGGTGCTTGGTGGCGAACCGGGCCCGTTCGCGCTGCGCCTTGTCGCCGAGATCGCCCTGGAGGGCGCGTTCGAAGAATGCCGCGCGCTTCGGCACCCGCGGAACTTCGTCATCGAGAATCAGCGTGGTGGGCCTGTCGACGCGTTTCACCGTTTCCATCGGGTAGCGGCTGGCATGGGAAGGGCGTTTTGCACGACGATTGCGTTCGCGGCCCGACTGCGCGTCGTTGATGCCCCACCAGTAGCGCAGGCCCTTGGCGTTCATCGCCTTGGCGGCCAGGGGGCGGTCGCATTCGAGTTGATAGTCGGTCGTGATGACCGCGATGGTGAAGTTCTCGATATAGGGGTTGGCAAGGCTGTCATCATCGTTGCGGATGGCGATGCCGGCCAACACGGCAAGACGGTCTTCGTCGAGCATCCGGTCCCCGGGCACATCGGCGCGCGCGTCGTAGCCCATGAGCCGGATATAGCCCGCGATACTGACGGCGATCTCTGTCGCCCGCATTTCGGCGGTCTCGACCACCGCGGATTTGGTCCACTCTGCCGAAAGCGGTTCGTCTTCGGGTACACGGCTGTGTTCGATCATGATTACGATCGCGTGGCTGTGGGGTAGGGGTGCAGTCCCGGTGCACCACGCGCTTTCGGGGATCAGGCAGATACCGGCCTGGCTTGCGTCCAGAAAATAGGCCGCCCCCATGATGTCCACCGTGCAGCGTTCCACATCGTCCGTGTCGGGGGCGATCTCGGGCGCAACGTCGCCGACCGAGAATTGCGCAAACATATCGCGAAAATTGCGGGTGATCTCGCCGAGAAGCGGCGATGCCGGGCGATCGTTGGCCGGCGGGGCGGGCGGTCGTGAAATTTCCAGTTTCCCCAGTCTATCGTCGCGAGGCAGCGTTTCCAGGGGAAATGAGCCCAAGTGAAACGGCCGGTTACCGTTCTTGAGCAGGTGCATGGAAGGCGTGCCTCAGTGTCAGGTCGGATGAGCGCTCCGTCAATCGAAGCGGAACCATTCTCGCGATGAAAGGTCTTAACCACAACCGCCATCGCCCAGCGATTAGTTGCCATACTTGATCCTTCGTTCACTAAAACACACGGTGGACCAATTCAATGGGAGGGGATCGGGTCCTCCCTGGGGTTCGGTTCGTCTTCCGAGATTAAAATCCGCTGGGATTCCGTCGATCACTTCTCTCTTTCAAGGTGGAGACACGGGTTCGAATCCCGCAGTGGTTCAGCCGACAAGGCAGTGTCAGTAACGGATTGAAGGCAAAACGATGACTATGGTCACAAACTGGGCCATACTCATCGCTGTTTGCCGAGTGCTAGTCTTCTCCCC
>JBMYRB010000009.1:0-71037 GCA_049601915.1 Alphaproteobacteria bacterium | reverse complement strand
GCGGTGCTGGGCGCGCCGATAGCCCTCGATCTTGGCGTCCTCGAACGCCTCCCAGTCGGGCACTCGGTCGCGATAGCGCGCGACATAGGTGTCCAAAATCTCCTCAAGCGTGGCGTCGACGAGTTCTGGCGGGCGCTGATGGCGGGCGACGGACAAAGCTTCTCTCCCCGGATGAATGACCGGATCGAACCGAAGCACGCCGGGCGACCCGCGTCAAACGGTGTGCGGGCGAATGGGGCCAGAATAGGAGAAGTGGTGCCCAGGGGCGGATTCGAACCACCGACACCGCGATTTTCAGTCGCGTGCTCTACCAACTGAGCTACCTGGGCACACGGTCACTTGGAAGGCGCGGATATACGTAAATTCACTCGGCCTGTCCAGCGCTCACCCCTGATCTTCCTCGCCGTCGTCCAATCCGCCCTCATAGACAGTCGGTGCCTCGTCGGTCGGGATGCGGTAATTGCCCCCCAGCCAGCGCGACAGATCGACATTGGCGCAGCGCTGGGAACAGAAGGGCCGATGCTTCTCATCGACCTCTTTCGAACAGATTGGGCAGGACTTGGCCATCGCGGGGAAAGACGTTTCTGTTGGACCGTAAGCGAGATTCAGGCGGACCCTAGCATGACTTCGAATCGATCATTCGCACGATCCGCGTCGGCCACGACATCCAGCCGCCCCACAGTCTGGGCCGCCTGGTCGCAAGCCGCCTTGAGCCGGTCTGCGAGTGCATCGGCGACGGGTTGCGAGACCAACAGACGATAGCCGCCCGACGGCGTGGCTGCCGCCGCGCGAACCACGGCACGCAGGCCGGCATAGGCCACCGCATCGACCGAAAGCTCGGGTGTGGGAGCCGGCGTTTGCATCCGGTCGGACAGGGACAGGCCCATCCGCGTCCGGGTCATTTCGATCAGCCCGAGATTGGTGATCCCCAGCACATGGCATACACCCGGGTCGTCCTTCAGCGCATTGCGCAGCGCCCCCAGGACCCGGTTCCGGTCGTCACGCGCATTCATCTTCAGCGCATCAATGACGATGGCACCGGCGATGTTGCGCAGGCGCAGTTGCCGGGCGATTTCGGGCATCGCTTTCTCGTTCACGTCGCGCGACGCGCGGCCGGACTTGCCGACCGCCGCGCCCGAGTTGATGTCGATGACACACATCGCCTCGGCCATGTCGAACACGAGTTCGGCGCCGCCGGGAGTTCGAACGCGCCGCGACAACGCGGCCTCGATCGCATCCTCGATGCCGTGCTTGGCGAACAGATCGCCCGACCCGCGGGTGATGCAGTCGGCCAGGTCTGGGAGATTATCGGCGGCCCAGGCCCACGCGGCATTCTCGATCGCGGTATCACCGCAGACAACCTGTTCGGTATCGTCATTCGCAAACCGTTCGAGGACCAACGCAACCGCCGTCGGCGGTGATTCCAGACAATCGGGCGCGGTCCTGTCCGTGAACATCGGATCGGGTGTGACGCGGGCGATGCGGGGGCCCTTGTCGGCAAACCCATCCGCCACCACCCGCACGTCGATCTGCATGCCTTCGTTCAACCGTTCGCCGATGCGGGCATTGCGCGGGGTTTTGTCTGCCGGATCAGACGCGTCGCGCGCGCGCAGATAGGCTTCCGCGCCCTGCCCTATATCGACGAAGGCGCCGTTCAGGCCGTGGTCGACCTTTCGCACCCGGCCGCGATAGACAGCACCGATCAGGCTCGGTTCCGCTTCACGGTGGTGGACGACATCCCAGGCCGCACCGCCACGCACCAGCGCGCCGCGTACTTCGCCGGGTCCACTATCGATGATGATGGTGGTGCTGTGCTTGCTCACGTGGCTGCCTTCCAGCCCAGCCCCATGAGCATGGACTTCGCCAGGGCCAGGTCGAGGCCGACGATGTTGGTGTAGGACCCGTTGATGACCGGCACGAATGCCCCTGCCGAGCCCTGGATCGCATAACCGCCCGCCTTACCCTGCCACTCGTCGGTGGCGAGGTAGACATCAATTTCGGCGGCAGACAGGCGTCTGAAACGGACACTGGTCGTGGACAGCCGGTTCGACCGGCCACCGTCCGGGGCGATCACGGAGATGCCGCCAAGCACCCGATGACGGCGCCCGGAAAGCATTTCGAGGAACGCCCGCGCTTCGGCGACATCGCCCGGCTTGCCAAGCTGGCGGCGGCCGACGGCGACGACCGTGTCGGCGGCCAGCACAAAGGCGTCCGGCGCTTGTTCGGCAACCGCGCTCGCCTTCGCCGCCGCGAGGCGTTTCGCCATCGGGAGGGGAAGTTCTCCGGGTCGAGGTGTCTCATCGATCTCGGCAGGCATGACCGCGTCGGGCACAATGCCGACCTGCGCCAAAAGGTCGAGCCGTCGCGGCGAGGCGGATGCCAGGATAAGGCGCTGGCTCAAAGCGTGCCCCCAGGGTCTTGGAACATTTGCGGTATCCGGAGTCCCGCCAATCCGAGCAGCGGGCCGGGAAGTATCACGTGCCTACTTGAAGCGGAACGTGATGCGCCCCTTGGTCAAATCATAGGGCGTCATTTCCACGTTCACCTTGTCGCCGGCGAGAACGCGAATACGGTGCTTGCGCATTTTACCGGCGGTGTGCGCAAGGACTTCATGGCCGTTGTCGAGCTCCACGCGGAACATCGCGTTGGGCAGGATTTCGGTCACGGTGCCGGAAAATTCGAGCAGGTCTTCTTTTGCCATACCCATCATCACGTTGTTGATATCGGCCCGCATTTTCACGGGATGGCGCAAGCAACCCGAAAACCATCGTCATTTCAAGCGTTTTCGAGCCATGCGCTTGCAGGCAAACATCAGACAATCCGGTCGGGAGTCGAAAATCGCGCCTTGATCCGCTCGAAAAGCGCATCGCGCACGTCGCGATAGGCCTGGAGGCGAACCTCCCGCGACCCGGTCACATCGGCCGGATGCATCGTCGGCCAATATTCGCGTTCGCAGGGGATCGTGCGGGTGAATTCAACCGCACGATGCTGTGCCTGGGGGGTGAAGGTGATGATCAGATCCACGGAATCGTCGGGCAGGTCATCAAAGCTCTTGGCCCGGTGCCCGGAAATATCCAGCCCGATCTCCTGCATCACAGCGATCGCGAACGGATCGGCGTCTTCGCCGTTCAGCCGCACCCCGGCGCTGTCGACATAAACACGGTGTCCCACCAGATGCTTCATGATCGCCTCGGCCATCACCGAGCGGATGGTATTGCGATCGCATGCGAACAAGACGCTTCCTGGCAGGCCGTCGGTCATCGTCAGGCCCGGATATGCAGCGCGCAGATCAGCGTGAACAGCCGCCGCGAGGTGTCGTGATCTATGGTGATACGCCCGTCCAGAAGCTCGCGCAGCTGGTCGGACCCTTCATTGTGCAGGCCGCGTCGCCCCATATCGAGCGCCTCGATCTGCGCGGGAGTGGAAGACCGTATTGCCTCGTAGTAGCTTTCACAGACCGTGAAATAATCCTTGATGATCTTGCGGAACGGGGTCAGCGGCAATGATAGCGCGCCAACCATTGCCCCGTCTTCACCGGCGATGTCGAACTGCAGCTGGCGGCCCTGGACCCGAAGAACGAGCGCAAACGGTCCGGCAGACACCGCGCCGAAATAGGCTTTGTCGGGTGCGAAGACATTGGCTTCGATCAGGTCGTAGATCGCAACCTCGATCTCGCGCTCTACATCCGGATGGAAACGTACGACCCCAGGGTTGTCGATCTCGACCCGAACAATCCTGTTCTCGGATTCACCCATGGCAGATCCGGCGCTGCCTCAGTCGTCGTCGGTTCGGGAGTCTGACGCGCCCGTGAGCCGCACCTCGACCGCCCGCGCATGGGCCTCGAGCCCCTCGGCGCGCGCAAGTGTCATCGCCGGACCGGCGAGCGCGCGAAAACTTTCGACGTCGGCGCTGAACATCGAGCTGCGTTTCATGAAATCGAGCACCCCGAGGCCCGAGGAGAAGCGCGCGGTACGCGCCGTGGGCAACACATGGTTCGGCCCCGCCAGATAATCGCCCAACACCTCGGGCGCGTAAGCCCCGAGAAAAATAGACCCGGCATTCCGGATTTCGCTTTCCATCGCTTCCGCGCGGGGGCCGATCAATTCCAGATGTTCGGGCGCCACACGGTCGATCAACGCCACCGCATCGACCAAGTCGGACAGCACGATCGTCGCGCCGAACTTCGTCCAGCTTTCGCCAGCGATCTCGCGGCGCGGCAACAGAAGTATCTGGCGCAAGACCTCCACCTCCACGGCGGCGGCAAAGGCCGCATCGTCGGTCATCAATATCGACTGGGCGCTCGTATCATGTTCGGCCTGGCTCAAGAGATCGGCCGCGACCCAGGCCGGGTTTGCGGATGCCTCGGCGACCACCAGAATTTCAGACGGGCCGGCGATCATGTCGATCCCCACGATCCCAAATACCTGGCGCTTGGCTTCGGCCACATAGGCATTGCCGGGCCCGACAATCTTGTCGACAGGCGCGATGCTCTCGGTGCCGTAAGCCAGGGCGGCAACCGCCTGGGCTCCGCCCACGCGATAGATTTCATCGACACCGGCGATGTCGGCTGCGGCCAGCACCAGCGGGTTCAAGACCCCGTCCGGCGACGGCACGACCATGACGATGCGTTCGACCCCAGCAACCTGCGCGGGCACGGCGTTCATCAAGACGGACGACGGATAGGCCGCCGTCCCGCCGGGCACATAAAGCCCCGCCGCGGCGACCGGGCGCCAGCGGCTGACGAGCCTGACCCCCAGATCGTCGACATAGTCGAACGCATCGGGACGCTGCTTCTCGTGGTAGGCAACGATGCGGGTCCGTGCTGTCTCGAGTGCCGCCAGCGCGTCGGCGTCACAAGCCGCCCGCGCCACCGCGATCTCGTCGGCGGTAACCCGCAAACGGTCTGCGGAAAGACTCAGACGATCGAACTTCTCGGTCAGCGCCAGGAGTGCGGCATCACCTTCTTCCTTCACCCGGGCGATGATGGCCTCGACATCGCCGCGCACATCGACCCCGGCCTCGCGCCGTTCGGCCAGCAACGCTGCAAACGACGTGTCGAAATCGGGATGCGCGGCGTCGAGCCTACGCGACATCGCGGGCTTCCTGGGCGGCATCGCGGAAGCGGTCGATCCAGCCGGTCATCTCCGTGGCGCGCGTTTTAAGAGCCGCACGGTTGACCACCAGCCGCGAGCTGATCTCCGCGATCGTCTCTATCTCCACCAGCCCATTGGCTTTCAGGGTGGAGCCGGTCGAAACCAGATCGACGATGCGCCGGCACAGGCCGAGCGACGGGGCCAGTTCGATGGCGCCGTTCAGCTTAATGCATTCGGCCTGAACACCCCGCCGGGCGAAGTAATCCTGGGTCATGCTCGGATATTTGGTGGCCACGCGCACATGGCTCCACCTCGCCGGATCGTCCACCGCAACGACGGATTGCGGCGCGGCCACGGCCAGACGGCAGGCACCGATGCCTAGATCGATCGGCGCATAGAGTTCCGGATAGTCGAACTCCATGATCACGTCGCTGCCGGCAACACCGAAATGCGCTGCGCCGAAGGCCACGAAGGTCGCCACGTCGAACGCGCGCACGCGAATGATGTCCACATTCGCCACAGAGGTCTCAAACCGCAGCAAGCGCGACTTGGGGTCATGAAAAGCCGCTTCGGGCTCGATGCCCACATGACTAAGCAACGGCATCACTTCACCCAGAATTCGGCCTTTCGGCAGGGCAAGAATAAGCTTCTCGATCTTTGTCGCCACGTTACACCTTCCAGGGACCGCAACTCAACGCTGCCCCGCGCCACAAGCGTGCGGCTTGCGACAACGAGGCGGCTTTACGGGTCCGCGTGCTCGGGCCGCCACTGGGTCGGCCATGCTTCGCCGAAATCCTCCAGATGACAGAGGAGTCCGGTCGTTTGCAGCCGAATAGCTGTATCTCCGGAGAAGGTCAATTGTACCGTGGGTCCATCTCCCCCGGTGTCGAGCTCGCAGGAGATGGTGAGGAGATTCAAAAACGTTCCGCGCACGGTGAAATCGATGCCACGGCGCTTGACGTCAATTACGTTTGAGAAGGTGACGCCGGCGTTGATGCGTTCGGCATGTTCGCCGGGGCCGGATGCGTCTTCAGCTTCCCATTTGAACCGGTTGGCCACGAACACGAAACGTCGCTCATCGGGCTCGAAGGCAATGTCACCGATGGGTAGGATCGCGTCCTGCAGCGCCCCGGAGACAACCGCCAGATCCTTTTCATCCGTGGCGGCGAGCTTCAGCAGGGGTGCCGCGGCAGACATCAATCGTCCTCGACCCGATCGACATCAGCGCCGACCAGACGGAGCTTCTCTTCGAGGCGTTCATAGCCGCGATCGAGGTGATATATCCGCCGCACCTCGGTTACGCCGTCGGCGACGAGCCCAGCGACGACCAAGGACGCGCTGGCCCGCAGATCGGACGCCATCACCGGCGCCCCGTTGAGTTTCTCGACCCCGCGCACAATGGCCGTGTTGCCCTGGATGGTGATGTCCGCCCCCATCCGCTGCAGCTCCGGCACATGCATGAATCGATTCTCGAAGATCGTCTCGGTGATGACCGAGGCCCCCTTCGCGGTCGTCATCAGGGCCAGGAACTGCGCCTGCAGATCGGTTGGAAACCCGGGATAGGGGTCGGTCTCGACATCCACGGCGAGTAAATCGCTGTCCGCACGGCTGACGAAGACGCTACCGTCGCGGGCCTCGATGGTCGTGCCGGTCTTGCGCAATTGTGCCGCCGCCGCCTCGATGTGATCGAGCCGCGCGCCCTCCAGCTCGACCGTGCCGCCGGTGATCGACGCCGCTATGGCATAGGTCCCCGCCTCGATACGGTCGGGCATGATCGAATGTTCGGCCCCGCGCAACCGATCGACGCCCTGGACCGCAAGGGTCGCGGTGCCCACCCCGTCAATCTTCGCGCCCATGGCGATCAGGCACTCGCAAAGGTCGGTGATCTCGGGCTCGCGCGCGGCATTCTCGAAGATTGTCTCACCTTTCGCCAATGACGCGGCGAGCAACAGGTTTTCCGTCGCGCCGACCGAGACCTTGGGGAACACATAACGCGCGCCGCGCAGTCCCTTGGGCGCGCTGGCACGAATGTAGCCGGCCTCAACCTCGATTTCGGCTCCCAGCGCCTCCAACCCGGACAGGTGGATGTCGACGGGCCGGGTGCCGATGGCACAACCGCCCGGCAGGGACACGGTCGCCACGCCCTCGCGGGCCACAATCGGCCCGAGCACGAGCACCGAGGCACGCATGCGGCGCACAAGATCATAGGGTGCGATGGTGCTCGTGATCTTCCCAGTCGTGAGCGACATGACCCGGCCCACATGGCCGCCATTGTCCGCATGCCCTTCCAGCGATACCAGCGCGCCGTGCTGCCCGAGCAGGTTGGCCATCGTGGTAATGTCGGCCAAATGGGGCACGTTCGACAGGACCAGCGGTTCGTCGGTCAGTAGGCTCGCGGCCATCAGCGGGAGGGCCGCGTTCTTGGCGCCACCAATGCGGATGACACCGTTCAGCGTCTGGCCACCCCGGATCCTGATTTTGTCCATCGTGTTTCGTTACCGGCTGCGGTTGCAGGAGGATTACCGAATAGTCGGTGAATGCGGCAATTGCGTGTCGTCGGTCGAAGAACAGCCCGACATCGTCACAGCTTGGGCACCGTGATGCCGCGCTGGTGCATGTATTTGCCCTTGCGGTCCGCATAGGACACTTCCGGCTCGCCCTCGCCCTTCAGAAACAGGAACTGGCACGCCCCCTCATTGGCATAAATCTTCGCCGGCAGCGGCGTGGTGTTGGAGAATTCCAGGGTCACATGCCCCTCCCACTCGGGCTCCAGCGGCGTCACGTTCACGATGATGCCGCAGCGCGCATAGGTGGACTTGCCGAGGCAGATCACCAGGGTGTCGCGGGGAATACGGAAATACTCGACCGTGCGGGCCAGCGCGAAGGAGTTCGGCGGGATGATGCAGACATCGGCCTCCCGGTCGACGAAGCTCTCTTCGTTGAAATTTTTCGGATCGACCGTGGCCGAATGAACATTGGTGAAGATCTTGAACTCACCCGACACCCGAGCGTCGTAGCCATAGGACGACAGGCCATAGGAGATGACCCCTTCGCGGGTCTGTTCGTCGACGAACGGCTCGATCATGCCATTGTCCTGAGACATCTGGCGGATCCAGCTATCGGGCATAATCGGCATGTAACGAACCCCACGGACGTATTGATACCTAGGATCGCCTTGTAGCCGATGGCCCACGGCCCCTCAAGCGGGCTCGGTGGATAACATTTTTCTAATTAAAAACAGGTGCTTAATGGCCTATGCGTCGTCGGCGTCCGGCCCGGAGTCGGGCGGGACCGATTCACGCTCGCGGCGCTGGGCGTTGCGCTTGCGCAGGTTCTCCCGCAGGGCCGCGGCCTGGCGCTCCTCGCGGGCGCGTTCGCTGTCGGTCTGGCGGGGCTTCTTCGGGACCGCCCCGCCCGTGTCCCGGGATGTCTCGTCGTTCATCTGCCCCCGGCCCTACTTGCTGTGGGACGCCACGACCTCGATCTCGACCTTCCAGTTCGGCGCGGCCAGCGCCGGCACCATGACCAGGGTGGATGCCGCCGCATGGCCCTCCATCCACTTGTCGCGTATGTCGCGGAAGCCGCCCACATCGCCGGCATCTGTCAGATAGGCGTTGAGGCGCACCAAGTCGGACATCTGCATGTCCATGGCGGCGAGCGCGGCCTTGATGTTGTGGAACACCTGATCACACTGCCCGGCGAATTCGTCCGCACAGTTGCCTTCCGTGTCGACGCCCACCTGGCCCGACAGGAACACCAGCCGGGTGCCTTCCGGCACTTCGACGATGTGGCTGTAGTTGCTGGCCGGCGCGGGCAGCGTATCGGGGTTCACGAGATTGAGCATTGCGCTCCTCCGTTGATTGGCTTTCGCGGTTACTAGGACAGGTCCTCAAAGGCGGCCGATGCCGCCTCGGGCGCGAGATCAAGCGCCGCACAAATCTGATCGATGACCTTGTGTTCGTCCGTGCTGTCGCGCCCGTCGGCGAGGCTCATGGCGACACTGATCCGCAGCAACAGGTCGGACGCACCCTCTTTCTTGGTGCTCGCCGTGATGGTCTTGAGCATCTCGTTATGGCCTCCATCCGCATCATCCGCCAGCTGGGCCACATGCGCATCGAACACATCGACAACCTCATGGGGATCGAACAGGCGCAGCTCCGACAGGCTCTCGACCACGGCGTCGAGGCGCGCGCGTTCGGAAAAGCTCACCTCGCCATCCGGCGTGGCGACGAGCGCGCTGGCGGCGGCCACCGCCTCGAGAAACGGCCGCTGGCGGTGGCGCTGAAGTTCATTACGAAAACGGTCGAACAAAGCGGTTGCCTCAATGGGATAGCATTCGGGAAGAGCCGGATTTTTGCACGCCTCGTTTCGCGCGCCAACCATGGCCTTGCTGCGGGGGAAGACCCGTGGCATAACCCGCGCGCTTTTCGAGCATTGTGCCGCCGTAGCTCAGGGGTAGAGCGCACCATTGGTAATGGTGAGGTCGAGTGTTCAATTCACTCCGGCGGCACCATTTCGGTTAACGGCAACACCCACAAAACGGTCTAGAAAATCTCCGGCTCCGGGATGAGCTCCCCGGCATGCAGGAAGTCGAAGTCGCAGCCCCGATTCGCCTGGGTGACGTGCTCAGCATACATGGACACGTAGCCGCGCCCGGGGATCTTCTTGCGGGGCGTCCAGTTGGCCCGACGCTTGGCGAGTTCGTCGGCGGCTACGTCCAGATCGATGCGCCGCCCCTCCACATCCAGCGTGATCATATCACCATCGCGGGCTAGCGCCAGCGGCCCGCCGACATGGGCCTCGGGCGCCACATGCAACACACACGTGCCATAGCTGGTGCCGGACATGCGGGCATCGGAGATGCGCACCATGTCGCGCACGCCTGCCTCGAGCAGTTTCTTCGGGATCGGCAGCTGGCCCCATTCGGGCATCCCCGGCGCACCCACCGGCCCGGCATTCTGGAGCACTAGGACCGAGTCTGCCGTGACCGCCAGGTCGGGGTCATCGATGCGCGCGTCGAGGTCGGCACGGTCGGCGAAAACCACCGCCGCGCCGGTGTGCTTCAGCAGTGACGGATCTGCGGCACTTTGTTTGATCACCGCGCCGTCCGGTGCAAGTGATCCCGTCAGCACAACCGTGCCGCCATCTGCGCTGAGCGCGTTGTCGCGGCGGCGGATGACGTCGTCATTGTGGAGCGGTGCGTCGGCGTAGGATTCGCCAAGCGGCCGGCCCGAGACCGTCGGCGCGCTCCCGTCGAGCAAGTCACCCAGCTCGCGCATCAGGGCGCGCAGCCCGCCCGCATAATAGAAATCTTCCATCAGGAATTCGCCCGAGGGCCGGATATTGGCGAGCCACGGCGTGCGTTTGGATATCTCATCGAAGCGCGACAGCGGGAGGTCAACATGTGCGCGGCCGGCCATGGCAACCAAGTGGATGATCGCGTTTGTCGAACCGCCGATCGCCATGTCCACCGTGATCGCGTTGTCGAAGGAGGCTGCGGTCAGAATCTTGTCCGGCGTCAGGTCTTCCCAGACCATGTCAACGATGCGCCGCCCGGTGGCCGCCGCCATCATGCCGTGATTGGAATCAGGCGCGGGGATCGACGATGCGCCCGGCAGGGTCAGGCCGAGCGCCTCGGTGATCGACATCATGGTGGCTGCCGTGCCCATGGTCATGCAGGTGCCCGACGAGCGCGATGCACCCGCCAGCACCTCGTCCACGACGGAGGCATCCACGTTGCCGGCTCGATACTCGGCATAATATTTCCAGTGGTCGGTGCCGCTGCCCAGGGTCTCGCCATTCCAGAAACCACGCAGCATCGTACCCGCGGGCATATAGATCAGCGGCACCCCCGCCGAGACGGCACCCATGATCAGGGCCGGCGTGGTCTTGTCGCAACCGCCCATCAGCACCGCCCCGTCCACCGGGTAGGAACGGATCAGCTCCTCCGCCTCCATCGCCAGCAGGTTGCGATAGAGCATGGTGGTCGGCTTCATCAGAATTTCGCCGAGCGTGATCGCCGGCATCTCGACCGGGAAGCCGCCCGCCTGGAGCACTCCGCGCTTGATCTGTTCGGCGCGTTCGGGGAAATGGCCGTGGCAAGTATTCAGGTCGGACCAGGTGTTGACGATACCGATGACGGGCTTGCCGTCGAAATCGTCCGGGCTGAAGCCGAGCTGGCGCAAGCGGCCGCGATGGCTGAAGGCGCGCATGGTCTCGCCATCGAGCCAGCGCCGGCTGCGGAGTTGATCGGGAGATATTCTGGTGTCGGTCATGACGAACCCGCGATAGGCGGCCGGTTGCAGCCGCCCCTATTCAATAGCAAAAGCGAATTCGCGAGTCCCTGCGAAGGGTGCATGCGCCATCGGCACTCAACCGGCCATCCAGAGCTGCGCCTCAGCCTCCCGGCGACGAACCAGCCCGGCCAGCTTGCGGCCCCGCGCAAATTCCCAGCGCCGGAACTGATCGGGCGCTTCGTGATAGTCGCCACGGTTGATAACGCGGCGCAGGGTCGAGGCCATGCGGTTTCCCGAGCCGCAATTGAAGGCGAAATCGATCAGCGCGGCCTCCTGCTCGACGGGGAGGAGAATCTTGATCAGGCGATCGACCGAGACCGCCGCCCGGGTCATATCGTTCATCAGCAGAAAATGCGCCGCCTCGCGGTCGGGCAATAGAGGCCAACGGGACAAATCCACGTGCAGCTCGCGCGACAACAGCTGCCCGTAGCCGATGGTCGGATAGCCCACCGGGTCGTGATACGGCGCGAGCGAGAGACCCTCGAAATCCTCTGACAGCAGCGCTGCTCCTTCGAGGGCCAGGTCGATGCCGAGGCCGCCGGGCATGCCGGGCTGCGCGTCGCTCATGCGCTGTTGTTCGCGCGCCGACGCACCCGGTCGCCGAACCAGAATCCGAGTATGACGAACAGCACATCCTGATCAAACGGGCGTAAAACCCATTCGTCGTGAACACCTACGGCGCCCGCGCGGTGACCGATTCGACGGTGTCCGTGGACCCGAAAATCAGATGGAACTGCCCGGCCTTGTGCAGCCCGTAGAGCCCAAAAACCCAGTAGGACACGGTCGGTCGGATGGCGGAAATCAGCCAATCCAGAACGGCAAACAGTATGAAGGCCAGATTGAACGACCAGCGCCAGACATGATCCTGATCGGCGGCCGCTTCGAGTAGTTTTCCGCCATAGGACTGCCGGGACCGTCGCGCGGACCGTCGATCGGCGAGCATAGACTCGACCTCCAGCTGTTCGAGGCGGTAGGCATGACCTTTCTCCGCCAGTTCCCCCCTGCAGGCGGAGCATCTGCATTTCCTGGCGATGGTCGATCCATTGTTTGCCGATGCCGAACAGGTCCGGCACGAAAGGTGCGAGAAACCCCAAGATGGCGAGCATTTTGATCCTCCCGGCGTCGTGCGTAGTCGCACGCATCGGGCGGTGTGCACGGCGCGTTCATCGATGATGGGAACAAAAACAGGAGGAAAGTATTCGACCAGGATATGCAGGTAAAACTCGAAGTGCAGCCGGACCGATCAAACGCTGTGCCCGCTCGGTCCCTGACCAAGTTTGACATGTCACTCACGGACCAAACATCGTACAACCGACTTGCTTTCTTCAGCCCGCTCCAACCCTTCCCCCTGGGCCCATGTCCACCAGCGAAACCCCACCACCGCGCAGCGAACTTGCCGGCGCACGCGCCTTTCGGCACCGCGATTTTCGATACTTCTGGGCCACCCGCGTCGCGGGCATCCTGGCGACGGAAATGCTAGTGACCACGGTCGGCTGGCAGGTCTATCGCCTGACCTCGAGCGAGCTCAATCTCGGCCTGATCGGGTTTGCCCAGTTCGCGCCGTTTGCACTTTTATTTCTGGTCTCGGGCGTGGCCGCCGACCGGCTGCCGCGGATGCGAATCATCTTCGCCTGCGTGTCACTACAGACCGTCTGTGCCGCCGCCCTGCTGTGGGGTACATGGTCGGGTGGAATAGACTTCCGGTTGATCCTGGCGATCCTGGTCCTGTTCGGCGTGGCCCGCGCGTTCCAGGCCCCCGCGCAGATGGCGATCGTGCCCAATCTGGTGCCCAAGGACGACCTCGCCAACGCCATCGCCTGGTCGGCCACCGGCTTCCAGATGGCCCGGATAATCGGCCCGACGATTTCGGGTTTGCTCATCGCCTTCGGCGCGGCGCGCGGCCAGGACGAATTCTTCGTCTATGTACTTTCGGTTGCGGTGTTCGTCTTGGCGACCTTCCTCGCCGGAATGGTCCGCAAGCCGGTGCAGATCGTCAGCGACGCGCCCATCACCATCGCCAATATCCTCGGCGGGTTCAAATTCATCGCCTCGCGACAGGTGATCTTCGGGGCCATCGGGCTCGACCTGTTCGCGGTGCTGTTCGGCGGGGCGATCGCCCTGCTGCCGGTCTACGCCAAGGACATCCTCGATGTGGGGGCGGACGGGTTCGGACTGCTCCGCTCGGCCTTTACGCTGGGTTCGTTTATCGGCGCGCTCTACATGACCCAGCATCCGGTGACACGACGGGCGGGCGTGAAGCTGCTGTTGGCCGTGGGCGTGTTCGGGCTCGGCGTTATCGTGTTCGGCGTGTCGGAGCTCTTCTGGTTGTCGGCCGTGGCATTGATCGTGATGGGCCTCGCGGACTCGGTCAGCGTGTTCGTGCGTCAGAACCTGGTCCAGATCATCACGCCCGACGAAATGCGTGGGCGGGTGAGCGCGGTCACCGCGGTCTTCATCGGCGCATCCAACGATCTTGGTGAGTTCGAATCCGGTGTGACCGCCCACTGGTGGGGCACGGTCCCCGCCGTGGTCGTCGGCGGGGCGGCCACAGTAACAGTCGCGGTCAGCTTCGCTTGGCTATTCCCCAAGCTACGGCAGGTAGACTCTTTGGAGCCCGACGAGCTGATCCGGAAGTATCGCGACGCACCACCGAAAGAGGGCTAATTGCCGAGAAGTTTTAGAAGCCTACTTCTCTTAAGCTTCCAGCATGGCTTCATGTTCAATCAATGCGTTCGCGCTAACGCGACGCCTAACAACCCACCACGCGCAAACGATCAGGGCTAAACAAACCAACAGCCATGCCCAGTAACGCTGGTTCAGATCAGGAAAAACCCACGGAACCATCTGCAATAAAAAAACCCACTACCAGCGTGGGCAACCCAAACTGCATATCACATCGCTGAACCACTAGGGCCCGGTACACGGCTGAATTGCCTCCCCAATACATTCCAGATTGGACAAACAATGTGCGATTAGATGTGGCCATGAGGGCAAGCCACAGCATGGCGACACCGACTACGTCGAACATCAGCCCAATACCAGCGAACGCGTTTATTTTGATTTCACCCTAGTCGATCACCGCGATCGCGTTGACCTCGAGGATGCAGCGCGGGTCGGTCGCGAGGCGGACGATCTGCACCGTCGTAGTCGCCGGCTTGGCATCCGCGAAATACTCCGCCCAGACTTTGTTGAGGATATCCTGGTCCTCCATGTCGGTCAGGAAACGGTCGGCGGTGACGATGTCGTCGAAGGTCGCGCCCACGGCATCGAGGCCATTTTTGAGATTTTCCAACACCGCGCGTGCCTGCCCGTCCATGTCATCGGGCATGTCGGCAAACTCCTCGGGTACATGCGGATGGCTGTGATAGACGGGTGCTGCCGTGACCCCGGCCAGATACACCGTGGTGCCGCCGGTCACCTTGATTGCCGGCGCATAGGGCATCCAGATATCGGGCGCGTCGGGCCAGTGACAATGTTCGATTTTCTTCGCCATGCTTTCCTCCCAGAATGTGAGACCGCGCGCGCGCAACCGTTTTGCGGATCACGAACCAGTCATTAGGCTGTCATGCTACGCAAATGACCACCGGTGTCGATAGCCGTTTAACCCGACGCCAACTTTGGACCCCGCCGATGCTGCCCATCGACACGCTTTATCGCGGCCGACAGATCAATCCCGACGGGGTCGCGCTGGAAGACGAGACGACCCAGTTGACCTATCGGGAGTTGGTCACCCGGGTCGAGGCGCTCGCCGCGGCGTTGCAAGAACGCCTGCCGACACCACAGGCAAAAGTCGGCGCGTGCGGCTTCAACAACCTGCAGCATGTGATCGCGATCCTCGCCACCCATCTGGCCGGACATATCTGGGTGGCCGTGAACCCGCGCTCGGGCAAGGCCGAGAACACCGCTCTGATGGATCTGGTCGAGCCAGACCTCATGATCGCCGACGACGCCGCGCGGGATGCCTTCGACATTGGCGATACGCCATTCGTCGTTGCCGCGCCGGACGGCCGGTCCCATGCCAACGATACCGTCGAAGGACTGATCGATGCGTATCGAGGCAAGCGGCCCGAACGCCACCTGCTGGACCCGAATACGGATCTGCAGGCAATCAAGTTCACCGGCGGCTCCACCGGCCTGCCCAAGGCGGTGATGCAGCCCTACCGGACGGGAACGACGCTCATCGGCACCGTGCTGTCGGTGTTCGGCTTGAACGCCGATGACATCCAGGCGGCTGCTGCACCGGTCAGCCACGCGGCGTTCATCTTGATGTTGCCGATCTTCGCGACGGGTGGACGTAACATCGTCCTGCCGACCCCCGACCCGGACCGTATCCTCCATGCCTTCGAAAAGCGCGACGTCAGCACGATCTTCATGCCGCCGACCATGATCTACAAGACGATGGCCGACCCCGATATCGCGCGGCGCACATTTCCAAACCTGCGCCACCTGATCTATGGCGCGGCACCCATGCCCCCAGAAAAGGTGCACGAGGCGCAGCAGGTTTTCCCCCGCGCGCTCGAGACCCTGTACGGCCAGACCGAGGCTTCCTCCGTCTGCACCACCATGTCGGCCATCGAATTGGCGCAGGACATCAACAACGGCTCGGTGGGACGCGCCACGCCCCTGATGCGGGTCGAGATCATGGACCCCGACGGTAACATCCTGCCGCCCGGCGAGACCGGCGAGGTCGTCGTGCGCGGCGGCCTGACCATGACCGGCTACCACAAGAACCCCGAGGCGACGGAAAAGGCGTTTCGCGACGGCTGGCTGCTCACCGGCGACGGCGGCCTGATCGACGAGCGGGGCTACCTGTTCCTGAAAGACCGACTGCGCGATGTAATCATTTCGGGCGGCTTCAACGTTTACCCGACCGATGTCGAAGGCGCGCTGGTGAAACATCCCGATGTGTATGAGTGCGTCGTCTTCGGCGCCGCCGACGATCATTGGGGTGAACGGGTCGAAGCCGCTGTTCAGCTGCGTGAGGGCGCGGCGGCCAGCGCCGACGACATTATCGCCCACGCCAAGGACCAGCTCGGGTCGGTGAAAGCGCCCAAGGCCGTGTATCTGGTCGATGATCTGCCCCGCAGCGCCGTCGGCAAGGTCCTGCGCCGGGAAATCCGCGAACGGTTTTCCCCACTATCCAACTGATCACGAGTTGGCGCCAGCATCCCGGCGTCGTAAAAAAAGCCATGCAAATCACCGATATCCGCGAAACTGCGATCCCCCTGAACTCGAACCTGCGCAATGCGGTGTTCGATTTCAGCCAGATGACGACCTCCATCGTCGCCGTAATCACTGACGTGATCCGCGATGGAAAACCCGTGGTCGGCTATGCCTTCAACTCCACCGGTCGCTACGCCTGCGGGGCGCAGATGCGGTCCCGCTTCATCCCCCGGATCATGGACTCGGACCCCGACAGCCTGATCGATGAGGCACGCAACAACATCGACCCCGAGGCCATCCTAGCGGCGATGATGCAGGGCGAGAAGCCCGGCGGGCACTCGGATCGCTCGGTCGGCATCGGCACGATCGAGGTCGCCGTCTGGGATGCGATCGCCAAGATCGAGGAGAAACCCGCCTATCAATCTATCGCCGACCGCTACAACCCGGGCGGCGAGAAACCCGACATGTTCGTTTATGTGGGCGGCGGCTGGTACGCCCCGGGCAAGGGCATCCCCGAATTGCTCGACGAGATGCGCGGCTATCTCGACATGGGCTACACCCAGCTCAAGATGAAGGTGGGCGGCGCGTCCGTGTCCGAGGACCTCGAACGGCTGGAAGCCGTGCTGGCGCTGGTCGGCAACGACGGCTGGAACTTGGCCGTGGACGCCAATTGCGGCCTGACGGATGACGAAGCGCGCGCCTACGCG
Source organism: Alphaproteobacteria bacterium (assembly GCA_049601915.1). Taxonomy (GTDB): domain Bacteria; phylum Pseudomonadota; class Alphaproteobacteria; order UBA6615; family UBA6615; genus UBA8079. Next base: position 53,778 of record JBMYRB010000009.1, on the reverse strand, counting down.
AAGGCCTTGGCGCATTACAAACTACGCTGGTATGAGGAGCCGACCGACCCGCTCGATTTCGCGCTCATGGCCGAACTCGCGGAAATATACGAGCCGCCGCTGGCGACCGGCGAAAACCTGTTCTCGCAGCAGGACATGCGGAACCTCGTGACCTTCGGCGGCATGCGTCAGAACCATGACGTGTTGCAGATCGACCCGCCGCAAAGCTATGGCGTGGTCGCGGTTGCGCGGACGGTCGAGATGCTGAACGCGCAAGGATGGGGTGCGGGAAACTCGGTCATGCCCCATGGCGGCAACCAGATGTCCCTGCACATCGCCGCCGGGCTCGGCATGTTGTTATGTGAATCCTATCCCAACACCTTCGGGATGTTCTCCGGCTTCTCCGACGATGCGGAAATCATCGACGGATATCTCAAGCTCGACCAGAACCGCCCGGGAATCGGCTTCGAGGCCCAGGCAGATCTCTATAAGGTGATGTCGGAACTTTCCGCGAGCTAAGTCCAAACCAAAACACGGGGCGCCAGACCCCGGTGCAATATTCAGGGAGTGCAACGCCATGATGTTCGAATATTTCCCAGACAATTACCCTTGGTCGATGGCCGCTGTTATGGCGATCAATGCCGGTGCGGTGCTGTCGGAGGTCGACGAGGCCCTCAAGCCGCTGAAACCGATGGCCGCGGCGAATGACGACGACGCCAATGATGCCTGGCACAAGCAGTGGATGATGCTGGGTGAACGCAGCGAGCGGCTCGCCGATGAAGACGATGCGGCCGGGCGGCGGATCAGCGCCAGCGCCAAATATCTGCGCGCGGCCGTGTACTTCATGACCGCCGAGCGCATGTGCAAGTCGGAAGCCCCGATCCGGATCGAGACGTACAAACACATGCTCGATGTGTTTCGCAAAGGCGTCGAGCGCCAGGATGGCCCCGCCGAATGGGTCGAGGTGCCCTATTCGCACAATGGTGAAGACTCGACCCTGCCTGCGCTGTTCTTTCCCGCCGACGCGAACGCGGTGACCGGTGATGGCCCGCCACCCTGCATCATTCATTTCGATGGCCTGGATGTGATGAAGGAGTTTCTCTATCTGGCCGGGGTCGCACGGGCCTATGCCGCGCGTGGCATCTCGACCCTTCTGATCGACCATCCGGGAGTCGGCGAGGCGCTGCGCCTTCGCGGTCTGAAGCTGTTCCCCGAGACTGAGGTCCCGGCCGGGGCGGCCATGGACTATCTCGAAACCCGCAGCGACGTCGATTCGGACCGGGTCGGCATGGCCGGTATCAGCCTGGGCGGCTACTACGTGCCGCGCGCGGCGGGCTTCGAGCATCGCCTGAAATGCGCGATCGCCTGGGGTGCTATCAACGACTACGGCAAGATCACCCGCGGCCGCCTCGACGGCACCGGTACCAAGCTGTCCGTCTCGCACTGGGAAGAGCATATGAACTGGGTGTTTGGCACGAACTCCGCCAAAGAAATCCTCGAAGTCGTGGACCGCATGAACCTCGCGGAGGCGGTGCCCAACATCAAATGCCCGCTGCTCGTGGTGCATGGCGAGGGCGACCGGCAGATTCCATTGGAAATGGCCCAGAAGACCATTCGCGAGGCGGTGAAAAGCCCCCGGGCCGAGCTCAAGGTGTTTACCCCGGACGATGGTGGCATCGAGCATTGCCAGGTCGACCATGGCGCGCTGGCGGTCGAGTATATGGCCGACTGGGCGGCAGACGTGCTGGGATCGGGAACGCGATAGACAAGAGTAATTGACTCAATCAAACGCTTGATTGAATATTCCCCCCGATCGTCCGGTCAACGGACGGCAGGGAGGAACAGTGACGGCACTTCCACTGGAAGATGCTGGTGTCGCACCGGGAACACGGGGCGAGACCACGCGCCAACGGATACTTGACGTCGCCGAGCGTTTGTTTTCCGAGCACGGCATCAATGGTGTGTCATTGCGCACCATCACGGCCGAGGCGGACGCGAACTCGGCCGCAGCCAATTATCATTTCGGATCGAAGAAAGGCCTGCTCGACGCGGTGTTCGAGCGCCACGCGACCGGCATGGCCAAAGAGCGCGAGACGATGCTGGCGGAATGCGAGGCCGCGCCCGGCCGCCCGCCGCTTCTCGAGCAGATTATCGCGGCCTTCCTGGAACCCGGCATGCGCGGGCGCCATGGTGGCGCGACCTTCGCGCGACTGCGCGCACGGATGCTCGCGGAGAGCAGCGAGCAGACCCGGGAGCTGTATGCGATCCATTTCAACGATTCGAGCAGTCACTTCCTGGAAGCGCTCGGCAAGGCATTACCGGATTTGCCCGCCCACGACCTGTACTGGCGCTTCCACATGCTGCTGGGCGCAATGGTCTACACGCTGGCCAATCCGGGCCGTATTCAAATTTTGACCGAGGGCGCCTGTGACCCCTCGGACCCCGACCAAGCGCTGGACTATCTGGTCCCGATGCTCGCCCAAATGTTCTGTGGCCCACCGATCGCCGATGCGGCAGATCCGGTGGAAATGCTGCGAACCGTCAACTAGCCCAAACGATACGCCAAAAGGAAAATACGACGATGGCCAATCCCAATAGCGATATGCGCGTGACCCACGAAGTCCTCGAGGAGTACGCGGAGAAATACAAGAACTGGGGTAAGTGGGGTCCCGATGACGAAATCGGCACGCTCAACTACACCACCGAAGACGATGTCATCGGCGCCGCGCAGCTGGTCAAAAAGGGCAAGGTCATGTCCATGGGTCTGAACTATGACCAGTTCGGCCCCCAGGGCGCCAAGACACCGTATCCGGCCATGGGGCGTTTTAACCCGATCCACATGATGACCCGCACCGGCACCGACGCATGGTCGGGGACGCTCGATCATCGTGGCATCCGCGGCGCCGACGATCTCGTCATGATGCCGCTGCAGTGCGGCACCCAGTGGGACGGCCTCGGACATGTCTTCTATTGGGACCATATGTGGAACGGTTACGAATGCCGCGAAGTGACCTCGGCCGGCGCCCAGAAAGCCGGCATCGAGAAGACCAAGGACAAGATGACCGGCCGCGGCGTGTTCCTGGACATTCCGCGCGTCAAGGGCGTCGATTGCCTAGAGGACGGCTATCCGATCACCTGTAAGGATCTCGACGAAGCCTGTGAAGAACAGGGCGTTGAGGTGCGCAAGGGCGACTATGTGGTCCTGCGCACCGGGATGATGGAGCGTTGCCTGAACGACGGCAGCTGGGACGGGTATGCTGGCGGCGATGCCGCGGGCATGGCCTTCGAGACACTCGACTGGATCTTCAATAAGGAAATCGCCGGTTACGCCTCCGACACCTGGGGCAACGAAGTGCGCCCCTGCGAAACCGACGAGAACATCAACCAGCCCTGGCACTGGATAGCCATCCCAATCCTAGGCCTGACCATGGGCGAGATTTTCTACCTCAAGGACATTGCGGACGATTGTGCCGAGGACAAGGTCTACGAGTTCATGTTTGTTGCACCGGCCCTGCCAATCACGGGTGCGGTAGGCTCGCCCGTAAACCCACTGGCCATCAAATAAGTTAACGTTTGTAGGCGATTGAGGAAGGACCGGTTTTCGGACAAATTTTTTAGAAAACACTGAAGTTCGACTTACGTACCGAACTGTATTTGTGTGAAGATCATGTGGAGTGGCGTTTTGGTCAAGTGCCGCATGAATTAATGAGTATGCTTAAACAGGAGGGAAAAATGAAAAAAGGAAACCTAACCGCAGCTGCCGTGGCTGCGAGTTTCGTAATGGTTGCTAGTGGCAGCGCCATTGCGGGACCTACTGGAACCAACGCAAAGGAAGCTGAAAAGCTACTCTCGTCCGCAACGGACTGGTTCAACGGCAACGGAAATTATGGGACCAATAAAGTAACCTATGATGGTCCTGTTATTACCCTTCGGACGTCGAGCCACCTTCCGCCAGTTGCAGGAATTTCAAAATTGCAGCGGAAAGGCTTTGATCGGCTCGAAGAGATGTCCGGTGGCAAAATCAAGGTTAAGGACACCTGGTCCAAGACTGTGCATGGTGTAAAGGAAGGCCGTAAGGCGACCCGGACCGGACTTTCCGACTACGCTCCGTGCTTCTCACTTTATACCGCCAAAGACTACAATCTGGTCCACGGTCTTGGGCTACCTTTCCTTTTCAACAACTCGCATGAAGCGATCGCGACTGCCGAGCATCTTTACGGTAAGTACCTAAAGAAAGAGCATGAGCGGTTTAAGGTAAAGATTGCGCGTGTGGCCCACACGAGCCCCTATCACCTCTGGACCAACAAGCCAGTTAAGAGTCTAGAGGATGTGAAGGGAATGAAGATCCGCGCAGGTGGCGGAATTCACTCTGAAATTATTGCTGCCATCGGTGGAACCCAAGTCTCGATGCCAGGTGCGGACTCCTACACTGCAATGCAGAGAGGAACGCTAGACGGCATCCACTTCAGCGATGCCATCGCACTGATTTTCAAAACGCACGAAGTCACAAAATATCGGACTTTCAACGGTTTTAATCTACTCACCATCGAGTATTGCTTGAGTGCTGGTTGGCACGATAGCCTCCCGGCAGACCTCAAAGTAGTCTGGAATAACTGGGCTCGCCAAATGGCGATTGCAGAGGGCATGGGTTTTTATGACCTCTACGACAAGAAGAACCTTGATAAAATGGTTGGCATGGGTCAAACCGAGGTCATCAACATGTCAGCAGATGAACTGAATCGCTGGAAAGCAGCAGTTGCGCCGATTGAGGCTCGGTTCATCGAAAAGAACGAGAAAAAAGGTCTACCTGCAAAGGCGTTCATTGCAGACGTAAAGAAGCTTGCAGCTAAGTATGCTGCTATGTCTGCTAGTGACGTTATGGCAGAGGCAGCAAATAGCCCAGCTCAAGGCCTTTACTAAAAAGGCATAAATTTTAAACACCCGACCAGGACATCGTCCTGGTCGGGGATTTAAGGTGGCAAAATGGAAAATGTTGAACTTTGGCTTTCCAGAATAACCGGCTTACTCGACAAGATTGGTGGCTTAATAGTGCTGCCAGCAATTTCCATTGTCGTTATTGTCGATGTTGGTCTCCGATACATTTTCAATAGTCCGTTTATTTGGGGTATGGAATTTACCGAGTGGGGGCTTCTGCTGGTGTTCCTATTTGCCATCCCCGAGTGCACGCGCACTCATGGTCACGTGCGAATGGAATTGCTAATCGGCGCAGTTAGCCCTAAATCGCAGAAATTTATGTCTCTCTTTTACTGCGCGTCTGCAATTTTCATCTTCTTTCTGCTCGCACGTCATGGCTGGGAAGAATTTATATTCGATTATGAACTTAACCGCGTTACAGAGTATTTAGAGCTTCCATACTGGCTCTGGACACTTACGATGTTCATAATAAGCGTTCTGCTTATTTTCTACTTTGCGCTTCGCGTAATTGCCGTTTTCATGAAAACCGATGCTTTCACGCACGTTGAAAGCAACATCTTCGAGGATTAATTATGGACCCTAGCCTTATTGGAATCCTCGGTTTTGTTGGGATGCTTGGAATTATTGTTCTCGGCGTCCCCATAGCATTTGCGATGCTTATTACCGCATCTATCGGTCTATTTATTGTTGGTGGGCCAACACATGCGGAAACCCAGATTGCAGTGACATTCACCGATGTGGGTGCCAACTTCGTAATGGTCGCTGTTCCGCTGTACTTTATGATGGGGCAGCTTGTTCAACGCACGAATATAGCCGCTGACTTATACGAATGCGTGTATCGCTGGCTTGGTCGCCTGCCGGGCGGGTTAGCGATCTCCTCTGTGGTGGCATGTGCAGGGTTTGGAGCCGTATCAGGGGGAAGTGTCACAGCCGTGGCCACCATGGGCCCGATGTGTATTCCCGCAATGCAGAAATATAAATACGATGACGCATTGGCGACTGGATGCATAAGTGCAGCTGGCACGCTTGGGATTTTGATACCCCCAAGCATCATTCTAATTGGGTACGGTGTTTTAACTGAAACTTCGATTGGGGCTTTGTTTATCGCTGGGATTGTCCCAGGGATTCTTATGACTCTTGGTTACGCCATCACGATTATTATTATTTGCAAAATTAAACCTGAACTCGGCCCTGTTGGTGAGAAATTTACTTTTGTCGAGAAAATTAGCTCCCTCAACAAAATGGCTCCTATTTTTGGAACCTTTATCGTTGTTATCGGAGGAATTTACGCCGGCATCTTCACGCCCACCGAGGCGGCGGGTGTTGGTGTTTTTTGCCTCTTAGTAATTGCGTTATTCATGCGCCGACTAAATTGGTCGAACCTGCGGACGTCACTTCTCAAGTCTATGCAAACATCGGGGATGATTTTCGTTATCATCTGCGGTGGTCACATGATGGGTAAATTTGTCGTTCAGACAGAGTTAACCCAGGGCCTACTAGAATGGATGGAAGTTCAAGACTTCAGCGCTTTCACTGTTATGCTGTCGTTAAGCCTAATTTTCATTGTTCTTGGGATGGTCCTAGACGTATGGGGTATGTTGATCCTAACAATCCCTTTCACATTCCCAATTATTCTTGGGTTTGGCTATAGCCCTGTTTGGTATGGGATTTATTCGGTAATTATGTCAGAGCTCGCGCTGATAACGCCCCCAGTGGGAATCAACGTATATGTCATGGCTAAAATGGCGCCCGACGTTCCTCTAACAAAAATATTCAGAGGTGTTGCGCCATATTTCATTGTCACATTGCTCTTGGTTGCCTTGATTACGGTCTTCCCAGACATAGTGATGTGGCTTCCAAAGACAGCGGGCATGAGCTAAAGGCGCCAGCCTAACCTCTTCCTTGCGGGTTGCCCACTTACTGAACGTGTGGCCTGCCTGCTTGCTAAAGTGGTAGGGCACGGATTTCCGTGCCCTACTTTTTTTAAGGAAAAGAATATGAAAATTACTCCAATTCACCCTGATCCGAGTCAGGCCGACAAACTACCCTACTCACCCTCAATTCGTGTTCAAGGCGGCGGTGATATTTTGTTTATATCGGGCTCTACCGCAATTCCGCTTTACCACAGCCATCCGCATGTCCATGAGGAACACGAACTTCCCGACGATATTCGTGAGCAAACTCGGAGGGCGATGGACGACATTAAACTTTCGTTAGATGCATGCGGACTTACTTGGAATAACGTTGTGAAGGTCACAAAGTATCTGACTGACATGCGCGAGGCAGACGACATGCACGCAGTTATGGCCGAGTATATGGGTGACTGGAAGCCAGCAAGCTCAATGGTTTGTATTAATAATCTCAGTTCGCCGGGAGCTCGCATAGAGATTGATATGATTGCCGTAGCACCACCTAACGATGAATAAATACATCTAAGCTTGCGAGGATTTCATGGCAGTTATTTTCAATAAAGATAATGTCGAAAAAGAGGCCCTTAACGAACGCGTTCATGTACAGAGGCTTATCACACCCGAAAGGGTAAACTCAGATTCTGTTTTGACCGAAATTTGGCATGTAGGCCCTGATACTAGCGTCGACTTCACTGTCGCACGAGAGGACATGTCTTGGGCGCATATCCTCGAGGGACAGGCTGAATTAAGGACCGAGAACAGCACCACGGAGGTCAATAAAGACCATTTTCTGTTACTTCCCAACGGAGTTAACAGCAAAATTACTAGCGCTGATGGCGCCGTGGTCTTTCGCGCAATAGTTCCAAGAGCAAACCGATTTGATCCAAGTTGGGGTGAAACTACGTCTATCTTACGTTGTGTCGATTGGACAAATGAGCCTGTTCTGAACTCGGAGTTTGATGCGCGTAAACGCATTTATATGCTGACGCCAAAGTTGTCAGGCACAAAAGTTGCCAAGGGCGAGATGATAATCTACCCGCCCGAGACTATGGCTTCAAACCACCACCATGAAGGGGCTGAGCATTTTCAAGTAATACTAAAAGGCTCTGCTACGTTTCACTTAAACGAGCAGCCCCACAAAGTTAAGGCTGGGGATACAATTTATATTTATGACTATGAGCGTCATTTCATCATCAACGACGGTGATGAAGATCTCATATTTATCGAGTATTTTGTCCCCGGCGTATACAAAACCACTTGGGCAACTGATGCTCCAGTTTGCACTTGGAGCCCCAGCGGCTCAAATATAAAGGGTGGAATTCCAGCGCGCGAGATTGCAGCCCACTCATCGGCAGAAGCTCACACCAGAGATGATCTTTAATGGATAACTTCGTAAGCATCGACATCTACCACAATCCGCTGACTGGCGTATATCCTCTTCGACAGGCAACTGACGGCGGCGTCGGTCCGGCCCGACGAAGGTGCCCAAACGGATAAACTGGCGCGGATTCTCGATCGTGCTCATCAAGCGTGCGTTCAGACCTTCCCGTTTACGATGCCGATCGTCCTGGACCCGGGTTACAGCCCGGTCTGGTATGGCGTCTATGCGGTGATCATGGCCGAACTGGCGCTGATTACGCCGCCGGTCGGGATCAATGTCTATGTGATGGCGAAGATGGCACCGGACGTGCCGTTGATTAAGATATTCAAGGGTGTCGCACCCTTCTTCATCTTCACGCTGATCCTGGTCGTCCTGATCACCCTGTTGCCCGAGATAGTACTGTTCCTGCCGCGTACCGCGGGCTTGGGCGTCTTCTGATCGGGTCGGGTTTAGGCGACTTCAGAAATTAGCGCAGCGCGCGGCGTTTCGGGTCCGGGGTAGCAGCCGGACCCGCATCTGCGTTTGCCGGTACAGGCGCAGACAGCCTAGGCAACGACGTTACCGTCGGTGCAGGTGCCGCCGAACCCCGCATATCGTCCTCGTCCGGAACCTAGCGATGGCGACGGTCCGGGCCCGAGAACGTCTTTGTCCGGACGAACGGACGCGGGTTTGCAAGCAAACTATTCAGCCGCGCGCCCACGCCCTTGACCGTCACGGGCTTGGCCAAGAATTCCGTTACACCGGCGTCGCACGCCGCCTCCACATGGTGTTTTTCCGAGTATCCGATAATCATGAGAACCGGAATTCGCGTTGCGGAAGGGGTTGGGTCATCGCGCAGCATGCGGGTAAATTCGAGACCGTTGATCAGCTCCATCATCATATCGGTGATGATGACATCGGGAATCATCAGCTTGCTGTCGTTCAGCGCCGTGACACCGTTTGTGGCTTCATGCACCTGGGCGACAGAAAGAGCCTCCAGAATGCTGCGCAGCAAGCGGCGCATATGATCATTATCATCAACGATCATCACCACGAGATCCGACATTTCGTTGCTATTCAGATTGGTCCCAAGAATCCTCGGTATTTGCGCACTGGTATCCGGTGAACTGATGCGCGTAAAAATATCCAACTACCGTTAAACTAGTGTTTGTTTAGTTAACAAAAGCTTTCGGAGCACATATTGCGTCGCGCGCGATCAGCCGGCCCTACACGCCCGTTGTTCCGAGGTACTGAAGGAAGGAAACTGACATGACCGACAGCGTCGACATCTATCATAATCCCCGTTGCAGCAAGTCACGGGCGACCCTAGAACTCCTTGAGTCGCGGGGCATTGACGTTTCGGTCATCGAGTATCTAAAAGAGCCGCCGGATGATATCGAACTGCGCCAATTGCTCGATCTGCTGGGCATGTCCGCACGCGAGCTCCTACGAACCGGCGAAGCGCCGTACAAGGACCTCAAACTCGCCGATCCGTCAAAAACAGAAGACGAGATTATCGCAGCGATCCTTGAACACCCGATCCTGATGGAGCGGCCTATCGTGACGACAAACAGCAAAGCGCGCCTTGGCCGCCCGCCCGAAGCAGTCCTGGAAATTCTCTAGCCGTCCGGTGACAACCCAGCGTCCGATCTCCTATGCGGCTGGGCCGGGGCATACCCGGTCATTCCGGGATTCTGCTCGGGCGTTCCGTGACGGTACGGAGACGCCGCGCGACTATCTCGAGCAGTTTGTCGCCCGGATCGAGGCGTCCGAAGATGACGTTCATGCGTTCGTCACGTTAACGATCGACGACGCACGTGCGGCGGCGGACGCCGCCACACAGCGCTACCGCGATGGCAAACCGGCGTCGCCGATCGACGGACTGCCGCTGGGATTGAAGGACCTCATCCAAACCGCAGGCGTCCCCACCCAGGCCGGCAGCCCGATCTATGACGGCTGGATTCCGGACCGCGATTCCCCGGTCACCGCCGCCCTGAAGCGCGCCGGTGCGGCGATCATCGGCAAAACCGCGACAACCGAGTTTGCCTATGGCGCGATCACGCCCGCGACCAACCCTTATGATCACGCGCGCACACCCGGTACCTCGTCGAGCGGCTCCGCCGCGGCTGTCGGCGACGGGATGTTGCCGGCGGCAATCGGCTCCCAGCTGATGTCCTCGGTCATGCGCCCGGCAAGCTACTGCGCCCATGTCGGCGTTAAACCGACATATGGCACGATCCGTCAGGACGCGATCCATCCCTTTTCCCCGTCCGGAGAACATGTCGGCGTCCACGCACACGCGCTGGAAGACGCCTGGCAAGTTTTGAAAACCCTGGCAACGGAGGCGGGGCCCATCCCGGGATCGCGCGGCCTCACGGGGCCGGATGAGATTCCCGCGAAACGAGCGCCCAAACGGCTGATGCGCATGTACACAACCGGCTGGGATATCGCCCGGCCCAGCCTGCGTGATGCCTTTGAAGGTGCATTGTCCAAATTATCGGATGCCGGCGTGGATATCGTCGAACCGACCAGCTCACCTGCGCTGCAGGCGCTCGAGGATGACTTTGCACGCGCCGACGAGTGCATTGCCGAGGTCGCGGCATTCGAGATGCGGTGGCCATTCTTCGAATATGAACGCGAGGGACACCGGTTCCACACCCGGATCCAACGCCTGCTGGAGCGCGCCCACGAAATCACGCTGGATGACTACAACACGGCCCTAGCCTGGAAAGATGCATTCCGTGATCGTTATACGGCGAGCGTGCAGGAGATCGACGGAGTTATCGGCCTGACGGCGCCGGAAGTCGCACCCCGTGGGCTCGAGAATCTCGGCAATCCCCTTATGTGTTCGCCGGCTTCCTGTATGGGAGCACCTGCCATTACCCTACCCGCATTGTCCGCGGACGGGCTCCCACTCGGTCTGCAATTGATCGGATATCACGACGGTGACGCTAACCTCTTCGCAATGGCCAACTGGATCGACGATGCCCTTTTGCGCTAGGCCGAGGTCTGGCCAATGAAGATATGCATCGTTGGTGCCGGCGCGATCGGAGGCATTCTAGCAGCCCGGCTCGCAAAGGCCGGACATGATGTCTCGGCCATTGCACGCGGCGACCATCTGCAGGCCATTCAGGCGCGCGGACTTACCCTGAAATGGGCGGATGAAAAATTCACGATCACCATAAACGCCACTGCCGATGCTACCGACCTGGACCCCCAGGACTATGTCATCCTGACACTCAAGGCACCGGCCCTGCCCGGTATTGCCACCTCCCTTGCCCCGCTCCTCGGACCGGATACGGTCATTGTCACCGCGATGAACGGGGTTCCCTGGTGGTTCTGCCACGCCCTTACCGGTCCGCTGGCGGGCCGATCGCTACTGTCCACCGACCCGAACGGGATCCTGGATGAAACCCTGACCCGGGATCGCCTGCTCGGCTGCGTGGTGCATGCCGGGGCCTCGGTCCCCGAACCGGGCGTGGTGGATCATGCAGCAGGAGACCTTTTCATCGTCGGCGACGCCGGCCGACGCATGACGGCACCCGCTGCCGCGTTAGCCGACGCGATATCTCAAGCGGACCTCAACGGGCGCGGTACCGAAGACATTCACAGTGAAATCTGGATGAAGCTGATCGGGAATATGGGCATGGGCTCCATTTGCACCCTGACCGGCGCGACGCTCGCGGGACTGGCCCGCGATGCGGACGTGAGGCCGATCGCGGCGGCGATGATGCAGGAAGCCTCGAACGTGGGCGAAGCACTCGGCCTGCCGATGAACACGAGCGTCGAGGCACGGATCGACCGCGGCGCCGAGCTGGGTGAGTTCAAGCCCTCGATCCTGCAGGACCTGGAACTTGGCCGCCCGTTGGAAATCGACGTGATGGTCACCGTTGTCTCAGAAATGGGCGAAATCGCGAATGTCCCGACGCCGACCATCGACACGGTCCTCGCCCTGTTACGTGGTCGCGCGCGACGCGCCGGCCTCTGCTGATCACACGCATGGCGCTACGCAGATCCTCGCTCGCGGTCCTGTTCGCGATGATGTTCTCAAGCCAGCTGGCGCTGACCATATTCCTGCCCGCCGTGCCGGACATCGCGCGAGACCTCGAGACGACACTCGGGCGGACCCAGCTCATCATCCCGGCCTATCTGATCGCGTTTGCGCTCATGCAGCTCATCGTCGGCCCACTCTCCGACCGGTTCGGACGGAGACCGGTCATCATGGGTGGGGTCGCGCTCTTCATGCTTGCCAGCCTGGCCTGTGCTTTCGCGACAGACATCTGGCAGCTGCTCGGCGGACGGTTATTCCAGGCCGCCGGCGCCTGCGCCTCCATCGTCGTGGGCCGCGCCACCGTTCGCGACACGAATGACGGCAAGGCAACAGCACAAGCCATGTCCTATATGGCGATCTCTCTGGGGGTCGGCCCGGCCATCGCGCCGCTGATCGGCGCCGAGCTGGTCGAGACCTTCAACTGGCGCGCGACATTCCTGGTAACCGCGTTGGCAAGCGGCCTGTCTCTCATCATGGCTTTTCCGGTGTTGCGCGAAACACTACCCGAAGACGCACGTGAGCGTATCGATATGCTCCAGCTCTTCCGCGGCTACCTAGCCCTGCTCCGCCGCGCCGGTTTCATGGGTTACAGCCTGACCGTCTCTTTCCAGAGCTCAATCTTTCAGATTTTCATGACGGCGGCTCCCATCGTGCTGATCAGCCAGCTCGGCGTCACACCAAAGGTGTTCGGCATCTACCTGATGGTGATACCCATAGCCTTCATATCCGGAAGCTTTGTCTCCGGGCGGTTGGTCCGGCACCTGCCGGTAGACCTCGTAGTCGGCGTGGGATGCGTGATGGGCGTCCTTGGCGGCCTGCTGCAGCTCGGCCTCGCACTAACCGACCTCGCGACCCCGACATGGATTGTCACGGCCATCCTCGTATCCAACTTCGGAACCGGGCTCGTCCTGGCCAATTGCTATGCCCAGGCCCTCAACACCGTGCCGCCATCCTTCGCTGGGGCCGCATCGGCAATGGGGGGGTTCCTGCATATGGGGGTGGCATTCGTCATGGCGCTGATCGTGGCCAACCTTCCCCATACCCTGTCCCTGCAAATGGGCATGGTGCAGACGGCGACGACAATACTAAGTCTGACCGTGTTTTTGCTGGTCGTGAGGATCTGCGGGCGACGGGGTGGCTAGCGCCCCGTCGAACTAGCTAGACCTGAGCGGTCAGGCCCGCAGCCTCGATACCCGCCACCGCGCAAGCCTCGTCATTGTCCGAGCTGTCACCGGTCACGCCGACCGCGCCCGCAACATTGCCGTCCGCATCGCGAATCAACACGCCGCCGGCGACGGGGATTACCCGGCCGCCCGAGGCCGCCGCGATGGCAACGCCGAAATGCTCGCGGGTCAGGAAATCCGCCTCGTTGGCCCGCGAGGAACGACCGATGGCCAGTCCGCCCCAGGCTTTGCCGAAGGCAATCTCAAACCGCATGATTCCGCTTTTGTCTTCGCGCTGCATCGACACGAGATGACCGCCGTCGTCGAGGACCACGATGGTCAGCGGGCCGATATCCATTTCCCGGCCCTTGGCCTGGCCGGCCGCGATGATCTTGTTCGCCTTTTCCAGTGTCACCTTCGCCATATTCTTGCTCCCCAACGGAATGTTCATGTTCAGAATGTTGGGCGCAGACTAACCGCCGGCACCACCGAAAACCAGTTCCAAACCGGGGATATTTTGGCATCTCATGGCTATTCGGCGGCCTCGGATTTGCCCTTCTGGTGGGTGTAAGTGCTAGCCAGATAGTCGGCAAAGAAATCACCGTAGCGGATCGGTTCATAGCGAGCGGGATTGTCGGGGCCGGCACATCCCTCGACCGGGTCGATGACGTCATCGAGATCGGGGTTGAAGAAGAAAGCCAGCGAATACCGGTCCTCGGTAGTCGCTGTGGTCACGCGATGAGGTGTCGCGACAAAGCGATCATTCGACCAACGCCGAAGCATATTGCCGGAATTCACAATCATGCCCTGCGCCATCGGCGGATGGTCGATCCATTCTTCATCGGGGGTTTTGATCTGAAGCCCCGGCTGGTTGCTTTGCGGCAGCATGGTGATGAAGCCGGCATCCGTATGAGACGAGGCACCGAACTGATCATCGCGAAGCGCACCAACCGTGGGATATTTGACCATCCGGACCACAATCGTCGGATCCTTGAAATAGTCATCAAAGAAATCGCCGGGCATATCCATCGCGCGGGCGTAAACCGGAAGCATCCGATAGCCGAGATCCGACATCATGGCGTGATAGGCCAACTGCGATTCCCGGAATCCCGGTGCGTGGGCTTCTTTAGGCCATTGGTTGAGCCCGCGAAAACGCTCTCCGGACAGGACCTTGGGGTCGTCAGGCGATCGTTCCTGATAATAGGTCAGGTTCTCAGACGCATCGCGTTTCAACCCTTTCGCGCTGTCGACCGCGTGGGCTTCGTTGAAGGTGAAGTTCATCGGGACATAGCCGATCTGATGTTCGTTGACCCGCATCTCCAGTTTTTCTTCCAACGGTAGATCATGGAATTGCCGCGCACCGGCAAACCCGTTTTCGATCACCGACCAGTCGAGCCCGTGATTGACCCACATCATGAACCCGACCCGCTCCAGCGCATCACGCACCTGGGTCGCCAGGGCATCCAGCGCGGCCGCTTCGCCGGCGAGATAGGGACCGACGTCCAGAATGGGAAACTCGTCTTCGGTGGCAACACGGTATGGGCGCTCACTGGCGGTCATACTGGGCATGGCGAAACTCTTGTTGGCGGTTCGTCGCGAGACGGAAAGTTTCGCGAAGCCTTTCCCATTGCCGACAGATCGACAAGTTTTGGAAATAGCGCGTCTCACCGGCTAAGACTCGTGCCAGCCCAGTCTGAAGTCGGCCCGGGACTGTGCCAAAGAAACGTAATCCCCGGGACCACCCGGGACAGAGGAGACGTAAATGACCAAAACAGTCGGCGTTGTGGGACTTGGCGCGATGGGATCCGCCATGGCGATCATGCTGGTAAAAGGCGGCTTCGAGGTTGTCGGATTTGATGTGCGCGACGCCGCGCTCGACGAGCTTGAAGAGAATGGCGGGCGCCGGGCTGGCAGCCCACGTGATGTGGCGGAACAGGCCGATGTGGTTCTGCTGTCACTGCCCACGATTGAGGCTTTTCAGGCCGTAATCTCGGGCCAGGGCAGTGTCACATCGGCTGGACGCGACGGCCTCGTCCTGATCGATACCTGCACCCTGCCCATTGTGGTGAAGGCCGAGGCCGCGCGGATCGCCTCTGATTCAGGCATGACATTGATCGACGGCACCGTCAGCGGCAATCGCGACATGATCCTCGCCAAAACTCTCACCGCCTATATGAGCGGCGATCAGGCAGCCTATGAAGCCAACGGGGATATTCTCTCGGTTTTCACAAGAAAACACAGCTTCGTCGGCGCGTTCGGCAACGCGAGCAAGATCAAGTTCGTGATAAACCATCTGGTCTGTGTGATGACGGCGGCAAACGCCGAAGCGATGGCGATGGGTCTCAAGGCCGGATTGCAGGCGGAAGACGTGTTCAATCTGGTGAAGGACAGCGCGGCGAACTCCGTGCTGTGGGAAATTCGTGGCCCGATGATGGTCAGCGAGGATTACACAAGCTCACGCGGAAATTTCGGCATGGCGTCCAAGGACGGACCGGTCATCGGTGCTTTTGCACAGGAGATGAACTACCCTGCACCGCTGTTTCAGGCCGCACTGCAGATGCATCAGGCCGCCGTCGGGATGGGCATGTACGACATCGACACGGCCGCATTGTGCAAGATTTATGAGACACTTTCGGGTACAGGGCGCGAAACGCGTTGAACGCTTCCAGCGGAATTCAAATGGGCGACATTGTGTATCTCGACTATGACGCGGACACGCTGTTCGCCGAATACGATAATCGCGGAAAAGTACCGGACTATGAGGCTTTCATCGCCGATTTCGAAACGTGCAGCGATCAGCTTCGTGCCGACGCGACCAACGCACGGATCGACCTCACCTATGGCGACGGACCGCGCGACCGCTTCGATTTATTCCTGCCGGATATCCCGAACCCGCCGCTTCATGTGTTCATCCATGGCGGTTACTGGCAATGGAACGACAAGGAAAGCTATGCATTTCTGGCGAGCCCTTTTCTGGCTGCGGGCATCGGCTTCGCCAACCTTGAATACTCGCTCTGCCCCGACGTCACGCTTGCCGAACTGGTCGATCAGGTGCGGCGGGGGATCGCGCATATCTGGAAGAACGGCTCCGCGCTCGGTTATGATCGGGACAGGCTCCAGGTCAGCGGCCATTCGGCCGGCGGGCATCTCGCCGGCGTGGCGCTCACCACCGACTGGTCGGCATTCGATGGCGGCCTGCCCGAAGATGTCGTGAAAAGCGCGATACCGATCAGCGGCATTTTTGATCTTGAGCCGATCCGCCATACGCCGATCGGCGATCCCCTGGGCCTCGACGCGGTCAGTGCCGCTGCTCTCAGCCCGATGTTCGCGCTGCCGCGCACCAACGCAAACACGGTCGTCGCACTCGGCTCTCATGAGGGCCGCGAGTTCCACCGTCAGGCCGAAGCGTTCGCCGCAAACTGCCGCAACCACGGCGCCAACGTCACGATAGCAAGCGTGCATGGCGCCAATCATTTCAGCGTGCTCGAATCTTTGGCAGCCGGCGACGGCCAGTTGTTCGGTCTGGCGCGCGAAATGCTGTCGAAATAGGCGCGACTTCGCTTGTCGCGACGCGGCGGTCGGGGCCAAAATCCCGATCCTTCATGACTGAACACAAACTGGTTCCGGGCGTGGCTCCCACAACCGAAAATACGAACTCCGAACAGGCTGATGCCTGGCAGCGCGTTTCCGTTGTCGTCGTCACCCACCACAGCCGCGCGGTCATCGAAAGTTGCCTAGCAGATATTGGTGATGGGGCAGAGGTAATCGTTGTCGACAATGCCAGCGACGACGGCACGCCGGAGCTGGTGCGTCGCATGTTGCCGCATGCCGACATTGAGGAAAACGCCATTGGTGTTGGATACGGCGCCGGTGCCAACCAGGGCCTCGCAAAGGTCACGCGCGAGTTCGCACTGCTCGCCAATCCCGATTCCAGGGTCGATACGGCGGCGCTGGAACGGCTGCTCGACGCCGCCGATGCCTATCCGGACGCCGCGCTTCTTGCACCCTGCGTGTTCGACGATTCTGGTTTGTATGAACCGGCGCACGATGCCGAATTGTTCCGGCGGCGTTTGCTGCTGCCGCGCGCGGGCGAAGTGCTCCCCGACGGACCATGCTGTGCTGAATATCTGTCGGGTGCTGTTGTTTTACTCCGCATGACATCATTCCACGACATCGGACCATTCGACGACGCCATCTTTCTGTATTACGAAGATGATGATTTCTGTATGCGCATTCGACAGAAGGGGTTTAGCGCCATTCTGGTGCCGGGCGCGCTGGTCAATCACGGCGGCGGTGGCTCGGTACGCCCGAGCGCCCATTACCGATGGGAGAAGTATTGGCACATGGCCTGGTCGCGGCTTTATCTTGAGCAGAAATATCATGGCAGAGCGGCATGCGCCGCGATCGCCTGGCCGAACCTACTTCGCTACACATTGAAAACCCTCGGGAATACGCTGACCTTCCGCCGCGCGCAGGCATGGCGTGATCTGGCCCGTCTGTTCGGGACGGCCGGATATCTGCTCCACGTCCCGGCATCGCGAACGGTAAGCCGCGCTAGGCCCTCCCACCCCGATACAGAGAACCGATGAGCAAACCCGATCAGGAATTCTGGCGCGGACGACGCGTCCTCGTGACCGGCCATACCGGTTTCAAGGGCGCATGGCTGAGCGCCTGGCTGGAAATGCTGGGCGCGGAAGTGCACGGGTTTGCCCTTGCTCCGGAGCCGGGTGCGAACCTGTTTCGCGATCTGGGTGACTGGACATACCTCACCTCCATGACCGGTGATATCCGCGATCGAGAAGCCGTGGAAATTGCCTGCGCGACCGCCGACCCGGACATCGTCATTCACCTTGCCGCACAGTCGTTGGTACGCCGCGCCCACCGGGATCCGTTGGGTACATACGCCACCAATGTCCAGGGAACCGGTAATCTTCTGGAGAATCTCAATACCTGCACCGGGCTACGCGCGATCCTGGTTGTCACCAGCGACAAATGTTACCGCAACGACAACAGCGGACGCCCGTTCGTGGAGTCCGATCCGCTGGGCGGCAGCGAGCCCTACAGCGCCTCGAAGGCGGCGCAGGAAACGCTGAGCGCGGGTTGGCGCAAGGGAATCCTCGAGAACCGCGACCGCGCACCGCGGCTCGCCACCGCGCGGGCCGGCAACGTCATTGGCGGCGGCGACTGGTCGGAGGACCGAATACTGCCCGACCTCTTCCGGGCCATCGACGCCGGTCAGGCGCTCGAGGTTCGCAACCCGGATGCAACGCGCCCCTGGCAACATGTCCTCGATGTGCTCACGGGTTACATGCGCTACGTCGAGGCCATGGTCCACGACGAAGAGGCGAAGTTACCCAGTGCACTCAATTTCGGACCCGATACAGAGACAGCGCAGCCCGTGCGCTGGGTTTTGGAACACGTGATCGAAACGGCGCGCACCGAGGGTGTTCAAGTCGAAGACTGGCATCACACGCCGCAGGATGGACCCGTGGAGGCCAGGAATCTGGCGCTCGACACGTCGCTCTCGGCGACTACGCTTGATTGGCACCCGCATCTGTCCCAAGCGGATGCTGCCGAGTGGACGGCGCGCTGGCACGCGCAAGCCCTACAGGGCAAATCGCCACGTGATCTCGTTGAAGGGCAGATCAGCGCCTATCAGGAATTGGCGATATGAGCGCTCGCAGCGAAACACATCCCGCGTGCCGGTTTTGTGGTGAACCCTTGCAGACCAGCTTTGCCGATCTCGGCGAAACACCGCTGGCAAACAGCTATCTGGACAACGCCGATCAAGGCACGGCGGACCCCCGATATCCGCTTCACGCACGTGTGTGCGACAGCTGCCTGCTCGTCCAGGTGGAAGACGTCGTGCCGGCCGAGGATATTTTCTCCGACTACGCCTACTTCTCATCCTTCTCGACGAGCTGGGTCGCCCATGCGCAAGCCTATACGAAAATGGCGCAGGAGCGCTTCGGGCTGGGTCCTTCGAGTTCGGTCATCGAGGTCGCCAGCAACGACGGCTACTTGCTGCAGCATTTCGTCAAGGCAGGCATACCTGTCCTCGGGATCGAGCCCGCTGCCAATGTCGCGAAGGCCGCCGAAGCAAACGGCGTACCGACATTGGCCGCCTTCTTCGGCCTCGATCTCGCCAAGTCCCTGCGGGACAAGGGCACCAAGGCAGACCTGTTGCTCGGCAACAACGTGTTGGCCCATGTTCCCGATCTCAACGATTTCGTCGCGGGTCTCGCGCATCTGTTGTCAGATGATGGTGTTCTGACAATGGAGTTCCCGCATCTGACACGCCTGATCGAGGACGCGCAATTCGACACGATCTACCACGAGCATTTCTCGTATTTCTCACTGCTCGTCGTCGAGAAGATATTCGCCCGACACGGGCTGCGGCTGTTTGATGTCGAAGAGCTGCCGACCCATGGCGGGAGCTTGCGGATATTTGCATCACTCATGGCCGGCACCGCACGCCTGGAAGAGCCCGGGCTCGCAAAAGTCCGACGTGATGAGGCCGCCATGAGGCTCGACAAGATCGAGAGCTACGCCGGCTTCCAGGCTCGCGTCGAAGCCATTCGCGACGGCCTCCTGGCGTTTCTTGCCCAGTCGCGCGCCGGGGGTAAAACCGTCATCGCCTACGGTGCCGCCGCCAAGGGAAATACGCTGCTCAATTACTGCGGCATAGACGCAACCCAGATCGATTATGTGGCCGATGTCAGCGACCAGAAGCAGGGCAAATTCCTGCCCGGCAGCCGCATCCCGATCGTGGCGCCCGAGCGAGTAGGCGACACGAAGCCGGACTTTGTGCTGATATTACCGTGGAATCTGAAACGTGAGATCACGACCGCCCACTACGACATCACGGAATGGGGCGGACGGTTTGTTGTCGCCGTACCGGAGCTGACTATCTTGTGATGAAGTTGATGCCCACGGAAATCGCCGGCGTCTTCGAAGTCGCGACAGCGCCCATTGCCGATACACGTGGCGACTTCGCGCGAAGCTATTGCGCCGACGAGTTTCGATCGGCCGGCATCAACTTCGACGTCGCCCAGATCAATATCTCGCGCAATCACCGACGGGGCACGCTACGAGGCATGCATTATCAGGCGGAACCGATACCCGATCCCAAGCTGATCCGCTGCACGCGCGGGCGTATCTTCGATGTTGCCGTTGACCTCCGACCCCGGTCGAGCACTTTCTGCCAATGGACCGGCATCGAACTGACCGCCGAAGGTCAGAACGCCATGTTCGTGCCATCCGGCTGCGCGCACGGCTTCCTGACGCTCGAAGACGCTTGCGAAATCGAATATCTGATGGGTGCAGCTTATGTTGCGGATCTGGCACGCGGTGTTCGGTGGGACGACCCTACCTTTGCCGTCGATTGGCCGGAGACACCGACGCTTATGTCCGATCGTGATGCGGCGTTCCCCGATTTTGCTGCCGAGGGCTAGCATGGGTGGCATCGGCTATACTCTCCGCCGCCTGTTCGGTGCCCCGGCCCGCAAGAGTCAACTTCCCGGCTACATCTTTATCGCCCGCGCACAGCGAGCCGGCGATGCCTGATCCGCGCACCGCGCACCGGTTCAATTCTGCACTGGTAACCGGCGCGACGGGGTTTCTCGGATTTCATCTAGCAACCCGTCTGTCAAATTCAGGCGTTGCACTGAGCGTTGTGACACGGCCCTCAAGCGATCCGGTGCGTATTGCCCAATTGCCGGACAATATCGACATCCACACCACGACGGGTGCGGGCGACGATCTCGTCGCCTGTCTCGAGCAGGCCAGGCCCGATGTCGTATTCCATCTCGGTGCTCGTTATGTCGCTGCGCATGGACCCAGAGATATTACCGGCCTGATCGACGATAACGTGATCTTCACGGCCCATCTCTGTGAGGCTCTGGCCAATGCCGGAACCCGCGCGTTGGTCACCGCCGGCACCGGATGGCAAAACGCAGGGAGCGCACCGGGAGATCCGACACCCGCACCCAACACGCTTTACGCGGCAAGCAAGCAGGCGGCGGACGATATCATCGACTACTACACCAATTCGTCGGGATTGAACGCACTCACGCTCAAGATCTACGACAGCTATGGCCCAAGGGACCCGCGGCGCAAGTTCCTGACGGTGCTGCGCGAGGCTGCGGAAAACGGAGGGGCAATAGACGCCACACCGGGTGATCAACTGCTCCACATGGTGCATGTCGATGACCTGATCGACGGTTTCATCCATGCTGGAAATCTGCTGTTTTCCGGTGATATTCAAGGACGCGCCAGCCACACGCTGCCGTCCGCACAGGGCGTCACGCTGCGCGATCTCGCGCAAACATGGATGTCGGCGAACGATCTTCGCGTCGAGGTCGACTGGGGTCGAAGACCCCATCGTGACGGCGAGGTCATGGTCCCGTGGGACGGCACGCCCCTGCCCGGCTGGTCACCCCGGATCGACCTGAAAACCGGCCTGAAGGGTTGTTGATCCGCCGACTGTTCCTGCGCGACTAGCCGAAAATATCCGGCAGACCGCCGGCGAGAAATAGTCTGGGCGCATAACCGAAATCCGTGCTCGCCGCACCGTCATCGAACGCCAAATCCTGGTTCATCCGGTACGCGACGTCCGCGCTCAACTCTCTACCGGGCATCACCGCGCCCGCCAACGCCAGCATCCGTGGGCCCAACCTCAGTTGGGCTTAACTCTACCGCCAGCGGGTTAAGAGAGGATTTACCCGCCGTCACCCGGAAAGTGCGGGCTTCAGGCGTTGACGTCAATCACCGTGCGGCCACGCACATCGCCGGCCAGGATCGACTTTGCCAGATCCGGCACGTCAGCCAACGGGGCCACGTTGGTCAAGGCATCCAGCTTATCCAGCGGCAGGTCCTTGGCAATCCGCTGCCAGATACGCACCCGATAGTCTTTCGGCTGCATTACGGAATCGATGCCTAAGATATTCACCCCGCGCAACAGAAACGGCAGCACCGTGGTCTCGAGATTGTTGCCGCCCGCCAGCCCGCAGGCCGCGACCGAACCGCCATATTTCATCTGCGCCAAAACGGTCGCGAGGGTCTTGCCGGCGACAGCATCGACGCAGCCCGCCCAACGCTCGCGCTCGAGCGGCCTGGACTCTGCGTCCGACAGCTGCGCGCGATCGATCACCCCCGCCGCGCCCAGATCCGTGAGATAGGCTTCGAGTTCCCGGCGCCCGGAAGACGTAACCACCGTGTAGCCAAGATTGGCCAGGATCGCGATCGCGACACTGCCAACACCGCCCGCACCGCCGGTGACCAGAACCTCGCCCGCGTCTGGCGTGAGGCCGTGCGCTTCCAGCGCGTCGACGCATAACATAGAGGTGAAACCGGCCGTCCCGACCGCCATTGCCTGCTGTGTGGTCAGGCCCTCGGGCAATGGCACCAGCCAGTCGGCTTTGACGCGCGCCTTCTGGGCCAGACCACCCCAATGAATCTCACCCACGCGCCAGCCGGTCAGTACGACCTTGTTACCGGAAGCGAAGGCGGGGTTGTCGGACTGCTCGACCGTCCCGGCGAAATCGATGCCCGGCACATGGGGAAACGCCCGCACAAGCCGACCGATATTCCCGTTCACCACCAGGCCGTCCTTGTAGTTGATGGTCGAATATTCGACCGCCACCGTAACGTCACCTTCCGGCAGGGCATCGACACCGACATCCGTGATGGACGTGGACACCTTCTCGTCGTCGCCCTGCTCAAGCAGGACGGCCTTGAAAGTCTCGCTCATCTCTTTGCAATCCCGGTTCGTGGCGTCTTGGTGCTAGCGCAGCGGCTCGAGGATCGAAACATAGCTGGAGACCGCCGACCCGCCCATGTTGAACACCGCGCCCAGCTTCGGGCTGTCGAGTTGCAGATCACCTGCCGTGCCCGTGAGCTGCATGGACGCGATGGCGTGCATCGAAAGGCCGGTCGCGCCCAGCGGGTGGCCCTTGGCCTTCAGGCCGCCGGAACGGTTCACCGGCAGCTTGCCGTCGGCATAGGTCCAGCCTTCCTTGATCGCCGTCTCGCCCTGGCCCTTGTCGGTCAGGCCCATCGCTTCGTAGGACAGCAGTTCGGCGCTGGTGAAGCAGTCGTGGACCTCGGCGAAACCGAGGTCACCGATCGAGATACCGGCCTCGGCAAAAGCCCGGGCGAAAGCCTCGGCGGGACCTTCGAAATCGATCACGGTCCGGCGCGACATGGGCAGATAATCCTGCACATGCTGGGCCGCGCGGAAATATACCGCCTTGTCCATCTTCAGCGCGGTATCGACATCGGTCAGCACGATGGCCGCAGCACCGTCCGAAACCAGCGAGCAATCGGTCCGCTTGAGCGGCCCGGCGACGACCGGGTTCTTTTCGGAGACGTTCCGACAGAAGTCATAACCCAGGTCCTTCTGCAGCTGGGCATAGGGATTGTCGCAACCGTTCTTGTGGTTCTTGGCCGCGATCATCGCCAGCGCGTCGGACTTATCGCCATACTTCTGGAAATAAGCATCGGTGATCTGGCCGAAGATTTCCGCAAAACTCGAGGCCGATTCCTCGCGCAGGTATGACGCCTTGGAGAGAATACCGCCGAGCACCTCGCCGCTCACGTCGGTCATCTTCTCGACCCCGACGCACAGAACGATGCGGCCGCGTTTGGCCGCAATGTGGTTGAGCCCCTGATAGATCGCGGCCGATCCGGTCGCACAGGCATTCTCGACATGGGTCGACGGCTTGAAACGGAGATCCTCATGGGCCTGCAGCACCAGCGAGGCCGGAAATTCCTGGTTCACAAATCCGCCACCGAAGGAGCCCAGATAGATTGCATCCACATCCTTGGGCTCAACCCCGGCATCACGCATGGCGCCCGTGGCAACACTGACGATCATGTCCTCGATGTCATCGTCCGCGCGTTTCCCGAACTTCAGATGGTCCCAGCCAACGATACATGCGGTCATGAGTGGTTCTCCTTAGCCTCGAAGGGCGCCCGCGAGAGCGGGTCCGTTTCATTGTGGATCTGGCGAAATATACGCCGAGAACCTTTGGTGCGGTGCACAATTCAGCCGCAAATATAAGCCCGCAAATGGCAGAAGTCAGCCAAAAGTCGGCAGCGATCCCATCCCGTGAGCAACAGATTGAATTCTCTGGGAAAATCATGGCCCTGCGCGGGCCGCATCGCGGTCACGAAGGCGCGCAACCACTTCCCCGATTACAGGCTCATGCCGCGCGGCGCCCGGTCTCGAGCGCGTCGCGCACATTCTCACTGTCGCGGATGCCGAGCATGTGATGGGCATGCCACAGCGCATAGAACAGCAACACCCATGCGGCAAAGCCGGGGCGCTTGCCCTTCTTGGCAAAGAGCGATTCCACCGCGCGCGGTTCACACATTTCAAGAACGCCGGGCTGGTGGGCGACAAGCGGACCAATCTCAACGGCGCTGGCTTCCATCCATTCGGCGACCGGCACGCTGAAACCGCGCTTGCGTTCAAACGGGCGCGCTTCGGGAAGAACGCCATCGAGCCATTTCCGCAACAACCATTTGCCGCGCCCGTCGCACACCTTGAGATGGTCCGGAAGCCGGAAGGCCACCGCCGCCACCTCCGGATCTAGGAACGGCGTTCGCCCCTCCACCCCGTGCGACATCAGGCATCGATCGACCTTGATCAAAAGATCATTGGGGAGCCAGTCTGCACAGTCTGCCGCCTGCGCGGACTGAAGGCGGCTATAAGTGCCGGTATCGGCGGTTTGCTCGGCTGCCGCGATCCCGTCGCGCCAGCCGGTCGGCGGATCACGCAACACGCTCAAGCCATCGAAGACACCGCGCGCGCGCATGCCGCGCCCGCCGCGCCACCATGGCCGCATGGCGCTACGATAGCGGCCGTATCCGGCAAACAGCTCGTCCCCTCCTTCGCCGGTTAGAACCACTTTCAGCCCGGCCGCCTTCACCGTTTGCGCAAGAAAGTATGTCGGCACCATCGCATAGTCCGCCGTCGGGTCATCCATCGCGGCCGCAATTTTCGGCAGGTCCCGCCAGAACATATCTGCATCGATCGCCAGATCGGTCATCTCCGCGCCCGTGGTTCTGGCCAGTTCACGCGCATGTTCGCGCTCGTCGGGAACAGTTGTACCCACAAAGCCGGCGGTGAAGGCCTGGACCGGCTGACTGTTGAGCTCGGCCATCAAAGCCAGAAGCGCCGAACTGTCGACACCGCCGGAGAGGAACATCCCGTAGGGCACGTCGGAACGCTGATGTACCTCGACACTGTTGCGCAGTGCGGAATCGAGAAGCTCGAGCGCGGTTTCTTCGTTCCAGTCCGCGGGACCTTCCGGCGGCAAAATGGTCCGCCGTCGGCGGGCAACCACGCGGCCGTCGCGCACGACAACCGATTCCCCCGGCAACACGCGCGTAATGGATTCAAACACCGTCTCGGCGCCGGTGGTGAACTGAAGCTGGAGCAACTCGGACAGCGCGGTTGGATTGACTTGCGGTGTCACCATCCCGGAATCGATCAGCGCCTGGGGTTCGGATGCGAACGCAAAGCCGTGATCGGTCTGCGCGTAATAGAGCGGCTTGATCCCGAACGGGTCACGCGCCAGCACAAGCTGGCCCTCGATCGGATCGTAGAGCGCGATGGCATACATGCCCCGGAGGTGATCGACAAAATCGAGGCCATATTTCCGGTACAGATGCAGCGGCGGTTCACAGTCGGACCGCGTCGCGAAGGCCTCGCCATCCATCTGCGCGCGAAGCTCGACATAGTTGTAGATTTCACCATTCGCGACCAGAACGGCCCCGCCCGGCTCATAGAGCGGCTGGTTACCGGTTTCCAGATCGATGATGGCGAGACGGGTCTGGCCCAGCGCGACATTCCGGGCCGTATAGGCGCCATCACCGTCCGGGCCGCGGTGCTGCAGAGAATCGACCAGGCGCTGCAGCACACCCGCATCTGCGGTCGTCCCGTCGGCCCCCATGACACCCGCGATTCCACACATCGTCAGGCAACCCGCTCGAAGAAGCTCTGATACTGCGCGACGACCGCCGCCTCCGTATAGCTTTCTTCGAAACGCCGGTGGCCTTCCGCGGCAAGACGGGCGGCGTTTTCCGGGTCGGCGATAAGCGCGCGGATACCGCGCGCAAGGCCACCAGGGTCATCCACCGGTACGATGAGGCCCGCCGCGTCGTCGCCGATCAGGCTGGCAGGTCCCGCGGCCGCAGCGGCGACAACCGGTTTGCCGGCCGCCCAGGCTTCCAGAACGATATTGCCCAGCGGCTCCTGGCGTGACGGGCAGACGAAGATGTCGCAGGCCTGCATCAGCGCGTCGGAATCGTCGCGCCAGCCGAGGAACCTCAGCCGATCCGCCACGCCCAGTTCGGCCGCAAGCTTCGACAGGCCGGCAGCCTCGGGGCCTTCGCCCGCGATCCAGAGCCATGTCTCCGGCAGCTCTGCCAGCGCACGCAGCAGAACATCGAAGGCCTTGTTCTCATGCAGTCGCCCCATCGCCAGCAACAAGGGGGCGTTCAGCGGCGTATCGAAGCCGATCCGCGAAATCGCCGGCAATGTTGGCGGGTGCACGAAGTTCGGCAGATAGACAATCCGGTCCCGGTCGAAGCCCTGCCCGGCGATATGCTCGACAATTTCCTCGGTGTTGCCGATCAGATAATCGCAGTGCCGGTAATATTTGAGATCGTAGTATCCGCCGAGCCGGGCGATCAGCTTGTAGCCGTCGGGGCGCGTCGATTTGGGTGTCGCCCAGCTCGCACGGCTCATCCAGCTGAGAACGATATCGGGCTTGTAACGATCTATCTCACGCTGCAATGCGGGGCGCGTGCGGAAGTCCATGCGCCCGCCAAACGGTAATTCCAGCGCCTCGACCCCGCCATTGCGTAGCGCACGGGCGCGTGCCGAATCCCGACGAATGATCACCCGCTGCTCGACATTGGCGGCGGCAAACGCGATCGCCAGCCGGACAAAAAACGCCTCCGCCCCACCGACTTCCGCGCCTGCCATGGCCTGGAGCAGTCGCAAGGCTACTCATCCTCCAGATGGGCTTTGAGGTAGCTAAGGATCGGATAGAGACTGGCCATCAATGCAATCAAAAACCCGTACTGGCCTTCACGGTAACCACGCCGGGCCACATAGCATTTCCAAAAGCGCGAAAATATCCGCCGCAGATTGTGTGTAAAACTGCCGATCTCACCGGATTCGCGCAAATCGCGCGCGCGCGCGCTCGTGTAGCGGTCAAGCCGCTGGATCATGTCCGAGATATTACGGTCTACATAGTGAACCATCGGTGCCGACAAGCGACCAGACACGCCCTTGAGTTCGAGCGCAGGATGGATGCGTTGATCGCCCCATATCTTGGCGGGGCCGCGCGCGGGGTCGTTCGCAAACAAGCGCACGGTCGCACTCACACCCCAGGCCGCGCCCCAGCCGAACTCGACCAGCCGGTCCCCGACATAATTGTGAAACGGGACAAGGAAATGTCCGTAGGGCGCGTCCGCGATCGTCGCCCGGATATCCTGCGCCAGTTCGGGTGTCACGCGTTCGTCGGCATCGACTTCGAGAACCCAGTCGCCGGTGCAGGCTTCAATCCCGCGGTTCCTGCGCGCACCTTCGATTTCCCACACCCCAGCCTCGATCTTGGCACCATGCGCCATCGCAATCTCTTCCGAGCGATCGTCGCAACGATCGAGTACGACGACGATCTCATCGGCAAAGGCAAGCCCGGCCAAGCAATCGTCAAGTTGGGCCTCTTCGTTGTGCGCGACCACAAGGGCGGACAAACGCGGCGTATATTCCTGCACAGTCATTCCCGGTCTTCGCCCACCCGGCGCCACAGGTTCGAAGACGCCCTGACGACGGTATCAACAGACAGGCTATCCATAAGCGTTTCCGTCGTGCGGTGATCATAACCCTTTCCACCGACAAGCTCGGAGAACGGTTTTTCGGTCGTGACCCATGCCGCGCGCGATCCCCACGGCCCATAGCGTTCCGGCCGGCTCGGGCCAAACAGCCCCAGTGTCGGAATGCCCGCCGCAGCCGCCATATGCATCAGGCCTGAATCATTGCCGACAAATAGCGTCGAGCGCTGCAGACAGGCAGAAACCGTCGGCAGGTCCTGTGTGCCCACGAGATCGATCCGTCGTTCCGCCGGGATCGCATCGAGTACCGGCGCCGCCGCCTCACGTTCATTCTCAGCACCCAGCACCGCGATCGACGCATCCGCCAGGACCGCGTCGGCCGACGAACCATCGATCCCCGTCAAACGCTCGATCGTCTCGACAAATCGCTCTGCCGGCCAGATCTTGCCCTGCCAGTTCGCGGTCGGTGCTACGGCGATAACCGGCACGTCGGCCGGCATCAACTCGGTCGCATTGCTGTGATGTGTTTCTGCGGTCCACAGGCGCGGAATCGGCGGGTTCTTCGACAAACCCAACGTCCTCGAAAACGCCACGACAGCATGTTCGTTCTGGTGGGAGCTCGACGGGGCCACCGCGCGGCGTGCCGTCAACACGGTCCAGGGAATAACCGAGCGTCGAACATCCACAACCAGCGACCAGCGATACCCGGCCACCTGGCGCCAGAGAGAGCGCCAATGGCCGGCACGCGGCTTCTTGTGCATTGGAATCAAACGTTCGAGGCCGGGCAGCGCCTCAAACAGGGGCGCCGCCGATGCACCGCAGGCGACGGTGAATCGCGCGCCGGGATAGTTCCCGTTCAGGAAGTTCAGCAGACCGGACGATAGGACGGCGTCGCCAATCCGGTTGGGACCGACATAAAGAATTCGCATGACGAGGAGGCTTATACGCGCGTGCCCGGCCTCGCGCCAATTCTTGCTGCAAAAAGAATATCCGACGCGCCTTGCCAGAGCGATGCGACAGGCCAATTATCTGATCACCAACACAGCATAAAGACTCGCTGCCGCCAGCCATGAAAGACACCTAATGAACATCTGCTTCGTCAACTTGCCACGCGACATCATCGCGATCAGCGGCGCCGACAAACGGATATTTCTGCAAGGCCTGGTTTCCCAGGACATGAACCGTACATCCACCAAGACGTCGGTCTACAGCGCCTTGTTGACCCCCCAGGGAAAATATCTGCACGACTTTTTCGTCGCGCAGCTCGATAACAGCCTGCTGATCGATTGCGAAGCCGGTCGTGGTGCCGACCTGATTCAGCGTCTCTATCGGTTCAAGCTCCGCGCCGACGTACAAATCGAACCACGCGACGATCTCCGTGTTTTTGCTGTTTTGGGGGACGGTGCGCCCGAAATAATGGGGTTATCGACGACACCCGGGCAAACCGCTCCGGTCGCCGACGGGCTCGCCTTCACCGACCCGCGCTCACCTGAATTGGGATGTCGCCTGATCGGATCGAGCGCCGGGTCCCTGGAATGGCTGGCGCAGGCTGCCCTGCCGGAAGCCCCTTTTGGGACCTACGACGCGCTGCGCATCGCTCTCGAGATTCCCGACGGCAGCCGCGACATGGAAATCGAGAAATCCACGCTTCTTGAATCGAATTTCGACATGCTCAACGGCATCGATTGGGAAAAAGGCTGCTACATGGGCCAGGAGCTCACGGCACGGACCAAGTATCGCGGCTTGGTAAAACGCAAGCTTGCAGCGTTTCAGGCCACCCACGCCTCTCAGGTCCCCGGCGAGAATGTCCTTATGGGAGAGCAGAAAGTCGGCGAGATACGCTCACGCAGCGGGGACCATATACTGGTCTCCGTTCGCCTCGATGCGCTGGAATCCGGACCCGAACAGCTGACCGTCGGGGGAAAACCCCTGATCTCCAACTCGGGATCCGCAGGCCTTTAGTGTTCCTGTTTGGAACAATATTGTCTATCTTATAGTTTATTATATCACTTTTTCTCGTTAGATATGCTATTTTCACATATCTTATCTATTGAAGCATCATATTGTCTGTCCTATGTCCGTTGAGCAAGATGATCAAACCGTGCGTAGGAGTTACACGATGAACACCCTTATTACATACGAATCGGACGTGGAAATCCTCCGCCAGGCGGAGCAAGCGCGGTGAGACGATGGGCGCCTTCTTCCGCTGGCTGTTCACCAAGCCCGCACACGCGGAATCCGAGTACACCCAGGACGGCGTCGCCGCCGAATAGCGTCGACCCTCAGCCGAAACCAAAAAAGCCGCGCCCCTTCGGGCGCGGCTTTCGCATTTTCTGGTTCGGGGAGAAGGTCGACGACGCCCCGGCGTCTGGTTTTAGCTTTCGGCTTCGACGCTGGCTTGCGCTGCCGCGAGGCGCGCAATCGGCACGCGGTAAGGCGAACAGGACACATAGTCCAGGCCGGACCGGTCGCAGAATTTGACCGACGCCGGGTCACCGCCATGCTCACCGCAAATCCCGAGCTTGATATCCGCACGTGTCGCACGTCCTCGTTCGGCCGCGATCGACAACAGTTCCCCTACACCGTCCACATCGATTGATACAAACGGGTCGACATCGATGATGCCCTGATGCTCGTAGTCGGTCAGGAAGTTCGACGCATCGTCGCGGCTGATACCGAAGGTCGTCTGGGTCAGATCGTTGGTCCCGAAACTGAAGAACTCCGCAGATTCGGCGATCTCGCCGGCACGCAGCGCCGCGCGCGGCAGCTCGATCATTGTACCGACCTGATAATCCACACGGGCGCCTGTTTCGCCGAAGATGGCCTCGGCGACCTGGTCGATACAGACTTTAAGGATATCGATTTCCTTCCGCGTGGCCGCGAGAGGGATCATGATCTCAGGCAGTACCGTTTCGTCGGTTTCCTTCGCCACGATGACCGCGGCCTCGAAAATCGCCCGGGCCTGCATCTCGTAGATTTCCGGATAGGTAATACCGAGACGGCAGCCACGATGGCCCAGCATCGGATTTGATTCATGCAGCTGCACCGCGCGATCCGTCATCGCTTGCGGATCGCGTCCGGCGGCCAGCGCCACCTCGGCGATTTCCTCCTCGGACTTCGGCAGGAACTCATGCAACGGCGGGTCGAGAAGCCGGATCGTGACCGGAAGGCCTGCCATGATCTTGAACAACTCTACAAAATCCTGCCGCTGGAAGGGCAAGAGTTCGGCGAGTGTGGCCCGACGGCCAGCCACATCGTCGGCCAGGATCATACGGCGTACGGCCACAATCCGCTCGGGATCGAAGAACATGTGCTCGGTACGACACAACCCGATGCCCTCGGCACCGAAGTCGCGCGCCGTGCGCGCATCAACCGGCGTCTCGGCATTCGTGCGCACCTTGAGCCGCCGGATCGCGTCCGCCCAGCCCATCAGCTTGGCAAAGTCACCCGACATTTCAGGCTCGATCGTCGGCACTTCGCCGTCAATGATCTCGCCCATCGCACCGTCGATCGTGATGCGATCGCCGGCCTCCAACGTACGATCGCCGACGCGAACTTGCGCATTCGCATAATCCACCGTGATCCCGCCGGCGCCGGCAACACATGGGCGGCCCATGCCCCGCGCCACGACCGCCGCGTGGCTGGTCATCCCGCCACGGGTCGTCAGAATGCCGCGTGCGGCATGCATCCCGTGGATGTCTTCCGGGCTGGTTTCAATCCTCACCAGGATCACGTCTTCGCCCTTCTGCGCCATGTCCTCGGCGAGATCGGCACTGAGGACGATGCGTCCCGACGCGGCGCCCGGCGAAGCCGGCAGGCCCTTGCTCAGGATATTGCGCGGCGCATCGGGGTCGAGCCGTGGATGCAGCAACTGATCCAGCTGTCCGGCCTCGACCCGCATGATCGCATCGGACTGGCTGATAAGTCCGTCATCCACCATCTCCACCGCGATCCGCACGGCTGCGGCAGCCGTCCGTTTCCCTGATCGGGTCTGCAGCATGTAGAGCTTGTTGCTCTGGACGGTGAACTCGATGTCCTGCATGTCCTTATAATGCGCCTCGAGCGTCTCGCGCACCTCGGCCAGCTGCCCGAACACCTCCGGCATCACCTCTTCCATCGACGGAAGGTCTGAGCCGTTGCGCTCCTTGCCCGAAATCGTCAGATGCTGGGGTGTCCGGATACCGGCCACCACATCCTCGCCCTGCGCATTGACGAGATACTCGCCGTAGAAAATATTCTCGCCTGTCGACGGGTCGCGGGTGAAGGCGACGCCGGTCGCACAGTCATCGCCCATATTCCCGAACACCATCGCCTGCACATTCACCGCCGTGCCCCATTCGGCCGGGATATTCTGCAGCCGGCGATAGGTGATAGCGCGCTGGTTCATCCACGAACCGAACACGGCGCCGATCGCGCCCCAAAGCTGCTCGCGGGGATCCTGCGGGAAGGGAGAGCCCAGCTCCCGCTCAACGATTGCCTTATATTCCCCGACGATCGCCTGCCAATCCTCCGCCGACAGATCGGTGTCGAGGATCAGGCCACTGTCCATCTTGTGATGATCGAGCACTTCTTCGAACATATAGTGGTCAACGCCCAACACCACATCGCTGTACATCTGAATGAAGCGGCGATAGCTGTCGAATGCGAAACGCGCGTCGCCCGAACGTGCCGCAAGCCCCGCCACTGTTGTGTCGTTCAGACCAAGGTTCAGGACGGTATCCATCATGCCCGGCATCGAGGCGCGCGCGCCCGAACGCACCGAGACAAGCAGCGGGTTTTCGGCATCGCCGAACTGCGTGCCAACATCGTTCTCAATCGCCGCGAGCGCCGACTCGACCTGCGCGTCGAGGCTATCGGGATAGGTCTCGCCATTATCGTAGTAATGGGTGCAAAGGTCGGTCGTGATCGTGAACCCCGGGGGAACGGGAAGCCCCAGATTGCACATCTCCGCCAGGTTGGCGCCCTTGCCACCGAGGAGGTTCTTCATTTCCGCGCTGCCGTCCGAAGACCCGGCCGCGAAGCTATAAACCCACTTTTCCGTTGCAGCGTCCATCGAACTTCCCTTAACCCTCGACTTTTGAGAAGTCTGCGACATTGTTCATCACTCCTTGGATGCGCGCGAGCAGGCGCAATCGATTCCCTCTGACGACAGAGTCGTCAACATTTACGGTTACCTCATCGAAGAACGCATCGATCGGCTGGCGTAATCCGGCAAGACTTTTCATAGCGGATTCGAACGATTCGCCAGCCAACGCCGCTTCGATTTCACCTTCGGTCCGCGCCAAGACATCCCAAAGCGCGCTTTCGACCGGCTCCGAGCCGCTCAAACCGGGGTCGTATTTCGTCCCGTCATAGTCGGTGTCGTCTTTCCTCTCTTCGGCGCGCACGATATTTGCCGCACGGCGATAGGCGACCAGCAGGTTGTTGCCATCGTCCGACTGCAAGAATTCACCCAGCGCATCCACGCGCGCGACCAGCTCGACCAGATCCCCGTCACGCTGCTGCTCGATGACCGCCTCTATATGGTCTTGGAGCACGCCGTCATCGCGCAGATGAACCTTGAGGCGATCGGCAAAGAAGGAAAGAAGATCTTCGTCGAACGTCGCATCATCACATTTGTGATGCGCCCGGGCCTCGGCGAATGCAGCCCGCAGGCTGAGCCGCAAGCCGTTTTCCAGAATGATCCGGATCACGCCCAGGGCCGCACGCCGGAGCGCGAACGGGTCCTTCGAGCCGGTCGGCTTTTCGTCGACCGACCAGAAACCGATCAGGGTATCTATCTTGTCGGCCAGGGCAACAGCCGCACTCACGGGGGCCGACGGGCAGGCATCAGACGGGCCGACCGGCGAATAATGTTCGGCGATGGCATCCGCGATATCGCAGGGTTCGCCCTGGGCCGTCGCGTAATAGCGCCCCATGGTGCCCTGCAAATCAGGGAACTCGCCCACCATACCGCTGACCAAATCGGCCTTGGCCAAACGCGCCGCGCGGGCGACCGTCTGGGAATTGGCATCGGGGACGGCGCCGGCGAACCACATGGCCAGCGCCTCGACGCGCTCGACCTTGTCGCCGATGCTGCCGAGCTTCGCGTGAAACACGATGCCGTCGAGCGACGCGCCCATCGTCTCAAGCTCGACCTTCAAATCCTGGTCCCAGAAATACTTCGCGTCCGACAGGCGCGCGCGCAGCACCCGCTCGTTGCCGGCCACCACCGCGGCGGGGTCATCGGCCTCGATGTTCGAGACGAATGCAAATGACGGCGCGATCTCGCCGCCGGTCTGCGTCAGGCCGAAATATTTCTGATGCTCGCGCATGGATGAGACCAGCACTTCCGCTGGCAGTTCCATGAAGGCCGGATCGATCGATCCGATCAGAACCTGCGGCCACTCGACGAGACCCGCGACTTCCGCGTAGAGCCCGTCATCATCGGGCACCGCAAAACCGGCATTGCCGCAAAGCTCCGCGAGCTGCTCGCGGATCGACTGCTCGCGCACGGCCGAGTCCACCACGACCTTGGCGTCGTGCAGCCGTGCCGTGTAGTCGGCGAAATCCTTGACCGCGAAAAGTCCGGGCGCGTGGAACCGATGGCCCGCTGTCTGGTCGGTGAATTCGAGCATGCCGTCGCCCGTGTCGAGCCCACCCGATAATGGTGTGCCGTCGAAGATTGCCAGCACCGCGTGCAGCGGCCGGATCCAGCGGAAGCTCGACTGGGCCCAGCGCATGGATTTCGGCCAGGGAATATCATGGGCCGCGGCGACGACGATTTCCGAGAGCACGTCGCGGGTCGGCCGGCCGGTTTCCTCCCAGACCGCGACATAAAAGGATCCCTTCTTGTCCTCGCGCACCTCGCATTCGTCCAGCGGGATCGCGATCGACCCGACAAAGCCCTCGATGGCTTTCTCGGGTGCGTCTGTGCGCGGCCCCTTGCGCTCGATCGAGCGGGAGGGCTGGGTTTCGGGAAGCCCGTCGACACGGATCGCCAAGCGCCGTGGCGTGGCCCGCACATCGACGGTGTCATATTCCAGATTGTTATCCTTGAGCGCCGCCGTCAGCAATCGCTCAAGATCCGCCGCAGCCCGTCGCTGCATGCGCGCGGGAATTTCTTCGGATCGGAACTCGACGAGAAGCTCGGCCATCGCGCTCAGTCCCCCGCCTGGGCTTGCAGCCAGATTTCACAGCAGCCCTTCGCGAGCTCCCGCACCCGCAGGATATAGGCCTGTCGCTCCGTTACCGAAATCACGCCGCGCGCATCCAGAAGATTGAACACATGGCTCGCCTTGATGCATTGGTCATACGCGGGCAGTGCCAGATCCTGGGCGATCAGCGCATGGCACTCCGCCTCGGCGTCGGCGAAGTGCCGGAACAGGGTGTCGGTGTGCGCATGCTCGAAATTATAGGCGCTGAACTCCTGCTCGGCGCGCAGGAAGACATCGCCATACTTCGTACCCGCGCCGTTGAAATCGAGGTCGTAGACATTCTCGACCCCCTGCACATACATCGCCAGCCGCTCCAGGCCGTAGGTCAGTTCGACCGCCACGGGGTCGCAGTCGAAACCACCGACCTGCTGAAAATAGGTGAACTGGCTGACTTCCATCCCGTCGCACCAAACTTCCCAGCCCAGCCCCCAGGCGCCCAAGGTCGGGCTTTCCCAATCGTCTTCGACGAAGCGAATATCATGTGAGCCGGAATCGATTCTGAGCGCCGCGAGGCTTTGCAGGTAGAGCTCTTGGCTGTCCTGGGGCGACGGCTTCAGGATAACCTGAAACTGGTAGTAATGCTGCAGCCGGTTCGGATTCTCGCCATACCGCCCATCGGTCGGCCGCCGCGACGGTTGCACGAAGGCGGCACGCCAGGGGTCCGGGCCCAGGGCGCGTAACGTCGTGGCGGGGTGAAACGTCCCCGCGCCGACTTCCATGTCGTAGGGCTGGAGTATGATGCAGCCATGATCGGCCCAGAACCTCTGCAGTGTGAGGATCAGGTCTTGAAAGCTGTGCGGCGATGCCGCAGAGCGAGCTGCATCGGGTGTGTTAATCGCCATTGTCCGGAGTAGTGCACCAATGCCTTTCGGCGCGGGCGAAAATAGAAGCGCCCTCCCCCTCGGTCAAGGCGCAGTCGCCGACATCCTGTGCGCAATATTCACCAATGTCGTGCCCCGAAATACGCCGCCGCCCGGCATCAGAAATACGCAGCGCCAAACATGCTGCTCAGTCGGGCTTTGCGTCCCGGTCGCGCACCACATAGGTGCCTGTTTCCCCGTCATACTCGGTATCGACCGCCTCGGGCTCGACCGGGCCCGATGCCGCACCCTTGCCGCGACCGCCGACGGTTTGGTTGCCACCGTTCGCACCACCGCGACCAAACAGGCGGTATCCGATCATCACCGCACCGATGATGAGTGCCAGGACCAGCAGCTTCGAGAGCGAAAAACCGAACATCAACAGCTTCCTGAAAGTTTCCGCGGCGCACCCGCATGACACGCACCAAACTTCATAACACTTGCGCCGCCGGTTTCGCCAACTGCCCGCAGCGGCTCATGGCGTTAAGCAGCGTGGGTCGTTGCATCGAACACAAGGCCACCCCCACTTTCGACAATGGCCCGGGCCGCCGGCGTGTATGCGCCATCGGCTTCGTGCAAAACCAGCCCGGGGCACAACGCGGTCGGTGTCCCCACACCCAACCGCGCGGTGATGATGACGCGTTTTGCCGGGGCATCCGCATGCGGCCAGACCGGTAGCACCCGAATCTCGCCGGCGATTTCCGCGAACCCGGCGAGCAATTCTTCGAGCCGGTCGGCGCGGTGGACAATCGTCAGCCGCCCCTTCGGCCGGCAGCAGGCGGCCATGAACGCAAGCCAGTCCGTGAAGGGCACGGACTCGATCGTCGCCGCGACCACCGCATCGTCAACCGTGCGCCTATCCGCGCGGTGCGGGGGCATATAAGGCGGGTTGGAAAACACGTGATCGAACGAACCGCGCAAATGGTCGGGCGCGCCCTCGGCAACATCCATCACCTCGGCCTCGACCCGGCCATCGAAACTGTTCGCCGATACATTCTCAGCCAGGCACTCAGCCAATGCGATGTCCCGGTCGATCCCGAGGACCTCGGCATGGTGCAGTCGCGATACGAGACATAGCGTCGCACCGCCCGCGCCACAGCCAACATCGAGTGCGCGCTGTCCTGGCTCGAGAGTCACGGCAGCGGCAAGTAGGACGGCGTCAACCGAGACCCTGAATCCCGAGCCGGGCTGTTGCACTTCGACACGGCCACCCAACAATCTGTCTATTGTGTTCGCGATCGACGTCACCCCGGCACGCCTCCCGGCCTGTCGACGGATTCCCGGGAATCAAGGAGTTTCGCACCGACGAGCAACTCCCGCGCCACACCATAGTCTTCATCCAGCACCATCATGCGTTTCTGGATCGCCGATATGCTGCCCTCGATGATGGCCGAATGGGTGTCGAACATCACGCATTCGATGCCGGCATCCTTCAGCAACGCCATCGCCAGAGACAGCACCACATGGTCATTTGTCCTCAGCAATTCACGCAACCTTCGCTCCGTCACACGGATTTGAATTGGCGGGTCCCTTACTTGACCCCCATATGAAACATCATATGCTCGCCGCACGCCGCTGGCGTAAACATTCTCCAACCCGCCGTCCCGGGTGTGCGGGGTGTCATCCGGCAAACAAATCTGGAGTGAGTATCGTGGCCGTTATTGCACGTCTGGAGGGTTCCCAGTCAAAAGGAACACCGAAAGCGCTCGATAATCTGCGCGATCTTTGCGCTGCGGATTTCGCGCGGGTGAACCAGATCATCGTCGATCATATGCAGTCCGATGTGCCGCTGATCCCCGAGCTGGCCAGCCATCTCGTCGCCGCCGGCGGCAAGCGACTGCGCCCGCTCCTGACTCTGGCCAGCGCGCGGTTGTGCGGTTACGACGGGGACAAGCATATCGGCCTCGCGGCCGCGGTCGAATTCATCCACACCGCCACCCTCCTGCATGACGATGTGGTCGATGAATCCGATCTCCGGCGCGGGCGCGACACGGCCAACGCCGTGTGGGGCAATCAGGCCAGCGTGCTGGTCGGCGACTTCCTGTTCAGCCGGTCCTTCCAGCTCATGGTCGAAAGCGAATCCCTCAAGGTGCTCGACATACTGGCCAACGCCAGCGCGGTGATCGCCGAGGGCGAGGTCGCACAGCTCACGACCGCCAACGACACGGCGACCACGGAGGAAGACTACCTCTACGTCATCCGATCGAAAACGGCCGCCCTGTTCGCGGCTGCCTGTCAGGTCGGCGGCCACATCGCGGACCGCAACCCCGAAGACGAAACCGCACTCGAGCAATATGGCGCCAATCTCGGGATCGCCTTCCAGCTGGTCGATGACTATCTCGATTACTCGGCAACCGACAAGGCATTCGGCAAAGGCGTCGGCGACGATTTCCGCGAAGGCAAGATCACCTTGCCGATCGTCCTGGCGCTGCGCCGTGGCAATGATGATGAGCAGGCCTTCTGGAAGCGCACCCTCGAAGACCTGGACCAGCAGGACGGCGACCTGGAACGGGCCGGGGAAATTCTTACCGCGCACGACGCCCTGTCGGACACCCTGATCCGCGCCCGGGGCTATGCGGACACCGCGCGCGCCGCACTCGCGACGCTGCCCGATAACGCGCACCGCACCGCGCTGGAAGACGTGGTCGATTTCTGCGTCGATCGCGCCTACTAGGCCCCGTCAGGCTACAGCGGCCTGACGCTCGGGGAGCGTCAGAAACCCCAGCAATACATGAAAGAAGCGATGACGGTTCACGCCCAGCGTGCCTACATGCGCCTGATCGGGCAGCACGACCATCTGTTTGTCATCGGACCGCAGGGCCCCGAAAAACCCGACGATATCCTCTTCCGTGGCGATGCCGTCATGCTCGCCGCGCAGGATGAGCACCGGGCAATCGATCAGGTCGGGGTCGACAACCGGAAGGTTGGCGCACATGTCCAGATAGGTGCCGGTCGGCATGGTCGTGCCGTATTCCAGCTCGGCGTCGGCAAACGCATCCGCTACACCTTCTTCGATCAGCCCGACCCGGTCGCGGTTGAAGATCGAGTGAAAAAAGGCCCGGTCGACGTCGCGGGTGGGGTGCGCCCGGAAGTGATCGAGATTCTCGCGCCGCTTCTCGAGCGTCGGCGACCCCTCGCCGGTCCACACAAAGGCGTCGAGCGTTAGCGAACGCACATTCCCGGGGTGGCGGGTCGCGAACAGGCCGGCCCGCAGGGCGCCCGACGAACTGCCGAAGAAATGGAACCGTTTCTGTCCCGTCTCCGCCTCGACGATCGACATCGCGGCCGCCAGGTCATCCGCCCCGCTCGCGATGTCGGAGTTGCTGGCGGTGCGGTCGGAGCGGCCATAATTCTCATGGTCCATCGTCCAGACATCGAAGCCCCGTGCGGCGAACCAGTCCATCATGGAGAAGCCCGGTTTCCCGGGAACCACGAGGTCGAACCCCGTGCGCGCGCATAATGACGACCCATGCACCAGAAACAGCACCGGCGCGTCAGCCGGCGCTCCGGCCAAGCGTTTGCGGAACACAAACAGCCGCACGTCGCCCTTCTGCGTCCAGTATTCCTGTTGCTCGATCCGGCCTTCGCTCATCGCATGTCTCGGTTCTTAAAGATACGGCGAGAACAATCTTGCCACGCCATCACGCAGCCGCACAGGTAAGGAACGCGCCTGAAGCTCTTCGAGTGTCAGGCGGCGGGCCTCATTTCGTTCCGCCGCGAACGCCTTCGACAATTCATCCACGAAAGCCGTGTTGCAACACTCGACATTCAGCTCGAAGTTTAGCCGCAGGCTCCTTGGGTCCCAGTTCGACGACCCGATGAGGGCCCACGCCCGGTCCACCATGAACAGCTTGGCGTGATTGAAGGGTTGGGTTCCCAGCCAGATATTGCAGCCGTCATGTAGGAGTTCATCGAGGCGCGCGCGGACTGCCCAATCGACAAACCGGAGATTGCTGCGCGCAGGAATCAGGATGTCGATTTTCACGCCCTTGATTGATGCGATGCGCAAAGCCGAGACCAGAATCTCGTCGGGCAGAAAATATGGTGTCTGGATAAGAATCCTCTCCCGCGCCTCGAGGATCGCGGCATGGAGGATCCATCTTGTCCGATCGATCGGCTCATGAGGGCCGGTGGGGATTGCGCGGGCGACGACATCGCCCTGTGCGGCGAGCGCGGGAAACCACTGCTCACCCAACAGCGTCTCGCCGGTCGTAAAGGTCCAGTCGTCGGCGAATGCGTCCGACAACTGACCCACGACGGGACCGGAAATCCGAAAATGCAGGTCACGTACCGCGCGCCGGGGGTTTTCGGCGAGCCGGTTGTCCTGGGAGATGTTGACGCCGCCGGTAAAACCCGTCTCGCCGTCCACCACCAGGATTTTCCGATGGCTGCGCAGGTTGAGATACGGCATCCGCCAAGGCCAGAACGAATGCATGTATCGCGCAAAAGGTATCTCGGCGCGCCGCAACGACGCGATGATCGAGGGAAACGAATACATCTGGCCGACCCCGTCGACCAGGACCCGCACCTCGATACCCCGCGCCCGGGCGCGGTCGAGCGCCGCGACGAAGTCCAGCCCGGCGGCATCACGCTTGAAGATATAGGCCGACAACATGACCGATCGGCTGGCCCCGTCGATGGCCGCGATCATGGCCGGGTAGACCTCATCGCCGTCGCGCAACAGCTGGATCCGGTTGCCGCCAACGGCCGGGTTCGGCGCGAGATTATCGATCAGGCGGTCGATGGCTTTTACCGCGTCGGGCCCGACAGCCCGTGTTTCCCCGCCACGGGCGCCAACCGGCGCGCCCGATGGCGGCCGGGTCCGCATGGCGCGGCGCCTGATGCGGTTGATCCCGAACAGCAGATAGGTGACCGAGCCGATACCCGGCGACAGCAGGATGAGGCCGACCCAGGCGATCGCCGCATTCTCGTTGCGCTTGTAGAGGATCACCGTGGCCGCGAGCACGATTGGAATGACGCCAACCACCAGGGTCGTCGCAAACGGCCAGTAGAAGGCTAACAGTTCCAGCATCGGTCCTGAATTTCCCGGAGCCCGGAGCTCACCTGTTTCGCGGGATGTGCACACTGACCGCGACGACCCCATGTTTCAAGCCCACGCGGACGCTCCAAGCCTTTCAATCCGGCGACGGTGCCCCGTCGCCATTCGACAGGCGATCACGGGCCGCGGGTTGGCGCCGCGACGGGTTAAACACCCAGTTTTTCCTGAGATCACAAAACACTATTTCACTGTTCGGGCGAAGGACGTGCCAAGGCGAAGGAAATCAATCTTAAGCATTGCCCGGATGCGGCGTCGGTGCTTGGATCGGGGCATGTCGTTCCCGTCAAAAACCCTAGCGCTGCTGCAGCGCATTTTTTATCCGCTCACGAACACGCCCGATCAGGCGCTCCAGGCCCTGCGCAACGGCACCTTCGCGGCGTGGATCATGGTCGCCATGCATTTCCTGCTGGGCGCGGTGATCCTGATTCAGCTCTCCGGCGACCCGAGCGTGACCGGCGGCGACCGGCTCATCCCGGCCACCATCCAGCTCTTCTTCGCGCTGATCT
Source organism: Alphaproteobacteria bacterium (assembly GCA_049601915.1). Taxonomy (GTDB): domain Bacteria; phylum Pseudomonadota; class Alphaproteobacteria; order UBA6615; family UBA6615; genus UBA8079. Next base: position 11,909 of record JBMYRB010000009.1, on the reverse strand, counting down.
ATGCCGGCCTCGCCACGGCCAACTGGAAGGGGTCCCGCGTGTCGGCGATCGCGATTCTGGTCCTCGTCCTTTTCGACATGTTCGTCGTCACCTCGCGCGTCCACGAGGTCGACCTGCAGGCCACGCTCCAGCGTATCCAGGCGACCGTCCTGCTGGTCCCGCTCCTGCTGTCGATCGGCGGCGTGCGCGGCGTTTTCGCCTATGCGCGCTTCGTGAAGTCCGGCGAGGCCTGATGCACAGCCCACATCACCCCATTCGGAGAACCCATCATGAGTGACGACCTCGTCCCCCACGCCAAGCTCACCGTCGCGGGCGCGCGCAAGATCATCCGCGGCGCCACCGCCAAGGCCGAAGAGATCGGCGTGCCCGAATGCATCGCCGTGGTCGATGACGGCGGGCATCTGCTCGCCTTCATGCGTATGGACGGGGCGTTTGCGCTGTCCAACGACACCGCCATCGCCAAGGCCGCGACGTCCGCCATTTACCGCTGCCCGACCGGCGTGATCCCCGAGGGGCCGGACATCCGCCTCGCCGTCGCCACCCAGGGCAAGCGCATCAACCTGCCCGGCGGCCTGCCGATCATCGTCGACGGCATCTGCGTCGGCGGCGTCGGAGTCGGCTCGGGCACGGGCGACGAAGACCGCATCTGCGCCAACGCCGGGCTGGCCGGTTTCGAGGGCGCGGAGACGTTCTGACGATAAGTACAGGCGGCACTCTCAGCCGAACGGGTCCCAGTCCATGCCCGCACTCGCCGGGAAAACCTGCGACGGCCCGGGCGGACGGTAGCCTACCGCGAACATCCGGAACGCATCGGCCCCGTGGGAAGCCGCGTCGTGATGGAGCCGGTCCCGCCACACCCCCGCGCGTCGTCCCAGGCCCGTCGAACCAACAGCGCACCAGCGCGTTGCGCACCGCCTGGATTTCGGTGCCGAGGTCGTTGGCGCGCGCGACGGTGATGATCGGGCGCAAGCCCAGGTCTTCCAGCATGCGCCGTCGCGACTGCCCGCTGCCCAGCTTGAAACCGCCCTGGAGAAGGAAAAAGATTTCAACGCCCTCCAGCGCAAGTTCATCTCGATGGCCTCCCACGAGTTCCGCACGCCGCTGGCCATCATCGACGGCGTGGCACAGCGGGTGGAGCGCCGGATAGACACCATCGAAACGCCGGAACTGGAAAAACGCCATTCACGGATTCGCGGTGCGGTCTCCAGGATGCTTGGGTTGATCGAAAGCACCCTGTCCGCCTCCCGCCTCGACGAAGGCCGGGTCGCCTTGCGACCGCAGGAGGTGGATCTGGCCGTACTCATATGCACCGTTTGCGAACGCCAGAGCGAACTCTCCGACAATCTGAACATCAACCAGGATCTCGACGACCTGCTCATCGTGTCGTTCAACACGAGCGATATGCAGGCGCCGATGATGGCGCGGCTCCTGCAGGGTGCCGCTTACCCCAAGGTGCTGATGATTCCGCCGTACATAGCGAATATGGATCGGTTGGATTCCCTGCCCGGCTTCGATGCCACCGTACGCTGGCCTTGCACGACCGACTAGCTTCAGTATCGCATCATGCAGTTGCAGGAGCCGGGTGAGCCCGAAAATCGCGATCGTCAGGCGGGTTAACTAAACCGCAAATTTCTCCAATGCATCGGGCGCGAGGCTCAGCCCGAGCCCCGGTCCGTCCGGCATCACCACGGCACCTTCCTCGACCACTAGCGGATCGGTGAACAGCTCTTCCCACCATTCCATATGCTCCAGCATCAGCGCGTGGGGCTGGGCCGCGAGTACATGGGCTGAGGCTTCGGTAAACAGATGCGACGACACGGGCTGTTCGTAAGCGGCGCACAGGGCACAGGTATTCAGATAATCCGTGATCCCGCCCATCCGCTGCAGATCGGGCATCAGGACATCGGCCGCGCAGGCATCCAGATGTTGCTTCATCGCGGCAGAGCCGTAGGACGTCTCTCCCGTCGCCACCCGCATGTCCAACGCCGCGGCAATCCGCGCGCAGCCCTCGATATCGGTGTAGAAGACCGGCTCTTCCAGCCAGAAAATGTCCAACGCCTCGAATTCACGCCCCGCCCGGATCGCAACCGATTCCGGCCAGGCCTGGTTGGCATCCACCATCAGGGTGATATCCAGCCCTACAGCCTCGCGCACATGGCGGACCCGCTCGACATCCTTCATGTAGTCCGCCTGGCCCACGCGCACCTTCATGGCCCGGTGGCCGTCGGCCACCAGCGCCTGCGCCTCGGTGGTGAGCGCGTCGATCGACCGGTCGAGCCAGAGGGCCGAGGACGCATAGGTCTCGACCCGGGTCGCCGCACCGCCGAGATGGCGATAGAGCGGTACGTCGGCAGCCAGCGCCGCCAGCTCCCAGCACGCCGTGTCGAGCCCCGATAATGCGATCATCGACGCGCCGGCATGGCCCAGGAAGTTCATGTCCTTCCAGGCCACGGCGTGATTGTCCCACACCGCGCGCGGGTCGCGCCCGGCATAGAGCGCGGCCAGGTCTTCGGCCAGCAATGCCAGGGCGGCGGCCTTGCGTTCCTCGAAGGCGAAACACCAGCCCATCCCGGTCAGGCCTTCATCCGTGTGCATCTGCACCAGCACCGTGTGGGCGTGGGAGAAATCATGCACCGAGGTGCGGATCGGGCGGCGCAGGGGCACCGCCAGCAGGGTAATATCTGTCCCGGTAATTTTCATGATCCAGCCTTCGTCTGTGTTTCCGGCGTGCAGAGCCGATACAATAGACGAAGCATGGGGAGGTGCGAGGCATGAAGTTTTTGATTCTGGGGGCCGGCGCCATCGGCGGCTATGTCGGCGGGCGGCTCACCGAGGCCGGGCGCGATGTCACGTTCCTGGTCCGCGATGCGACGCGCGAACGGCTCACCCGCGAGGGATTGCGTCTCGAAAGCACCTATGGCGACTTCGCCGGGGAGGTGAAGGCCATCGGCCAGGCCAAGCTGACGCCGGACTATGACCTCATCCTGCTGACCTGCAAGGCCTACGACCTCGACGACGCGATCGCCGCCATCACACCCGGTGTCGGGGCGGAGACGATGGTCTTCCCGATCCTCAACGGGCTGGGCCATATCCAGATCCTGAACGACCGGCTGGGCGCCGAACATGTCCTTGCCGGGACCGTCAAAATTTCCGCCGCCCGCCAGTCCGACGGGCTGATCAGGCACATGAACGACTGGCGCTGGCTAAACTTCGGTGAACAGGCCGGCGGGATCAGCGATCGGGTCGCAGCCCTGCGCGAGGCCCTCGACGGCGCGGTCGGGCTCGAGCCCGTGGCGCTGGAGAACGCCATGCAGGAGATGTGGGAAAAGATGGTCCATCTGGCCACGGCCGCGGGCATGACCACGCTCATGCGCGCCAATGTCGGGCAGATCGTGCGCACACCCGAGGGCGCCTCCCTATTCCGGCATTTCCTGGAAACCACGGCCGATGTCGCGAAACGTTCGGGCTATCCGCCGAGCGACGCCTTCATGGAGAACTACCGCGCATTGTTCGCGGATCCGGAGTCCAAATACGCCACCTCCATGCTGCGCGATGTGGAAGCGGGCAACCGCTCCGAGGGTGAACATATCCTCGGCATGCTGCTCACGACGGCCCGCGCGGTCGGCATCGATGACCCGCTGCTGGCCATGGCCTATGCCGGGGTCAAAGCCTATGAGGCACGCCAGGAAGACGGCGGGCTCTAGGATATTCGCTAGGGTAGTTTCGTCGCGCGGGCCGCGTCGGAATTCTTGTCGCCCCGCCCATATGCCAGGGCCAGGGCGTCCAGCCCGCACAGCAATGCCGCACGTTCGATCGCATCGGCCTTGCTGCGCCAGCAACAGCCCGGCAGTCGATGCTCGAAACTCACCCGGCGGGTCTCCGACCAGGCAAGCCGACCGGCATTGCGCAACACATTGTCGCCGCGCGCGAAAATGTCCCGCCCGGGCGTCCTCATCGGGATACAGGTTGGCGCCCCCGGAATTCATGTCCGTGAGCCCGCTGGCGTAGCGTTCATAGATATGGGTGTAGGGCGTCGACTTGCCGAAGGCTCGCCAGCGCATGACTGTGTAGATCCACCCCGCATCCATCTGCGACTGCCTGATATGCCCTGATAGACGGAGGATGCCGAGCGGATCGCCGGAACGCGGATCGCGCGCACCCGCCGCGCCGACGACGAGCGCGCGCCGGGCATAGAATTCCGGTGTCCCGGCGACGGCCGGCAGGCGTTCGGTCCGCGTCGTCTTGCGGCGCACCGCATCCAGCTTTCGTTTTCTGCCCGCACGCGCCACCGGGTTACTCCGCCGCCTGATACATCGGCACCGGCTCCAGCACCCGCGGGGGAATTTGCCCCCGCGCCTGAACCATCGGCGAGCGCTGCCCCGCCCAATCCTCATACTCGCGACCGGCATAGAGCCGGCGCATCGCCGTCTTGGTGATCCGGCTGCCGGCACGCCGCTCACGCACCCACGCGCGTTTCTTGCGGGGCAGCGCCGCCACCCCGAATTTCATGCGTTGCCCGTAGATACTGGCCCGGCTCAGGCCGAGCAGCCGGGCGATCTCCAGATCGGTCCCCACGGCCCGTTGCCAGGCCAGCATTTCCTCCTCTGATCGCGGCGGCCATTGCAGGTCCGGCCGGTTGCGGCGAAATTTCGACACAGGTCGTCTCCCCTTGTTAGACTGAAAACATGAAAGAACAAAACAAGAACATTTTACGCATTTCGCCACCCAATGCATGCGGAATTTCCAATCTCGGTAGACAACTCGATGCGATGGGCTGGCGAAGCCCGGCAAGACCCAGCGCGGTCTCGCCACCGCCCTGGGGGTCAATCCGTCGGCGATCAGCCGGCTCCGTGCGGCCGAGCTGCCGCTCGTGGCCGCTTACATGGACTCGCAGATTCCGTCCGGCTTCACGCCCGACCGCTCCGGGGAATCCCGATCCCCCGTCGCCACTCCCTCACGTGCTCCCGGTCAGGGTACGCGCGACCTGCCGGTAATGGGAACCGCCATCCGTGGATCCGCAGGACAAGCCGAGGGCACATTCCTCATGAACGGCGAAATTCAGGACTATGTGGAGCGCCCACCGTCCCTGCATGGGGTCGCCAGCGCCTACGCGGTTTATGTTTCCGAAACGTCCATGGTGCCGCGCTACTACCCGGGAGAGACCCTGCACGTCCATCCCGGCCGTGCCGTGGTGCGCGGCGACGACACCTTCGTCGTCGTCCAGCTCCGGCCCGACGCCGAGGGTGAGGCGTCCCGCGCCCTAGTCAAGCAATTCGTCCAACAGACCGCCGACGCGCTGTATCTGCGCCAGTTCAACCCCGCGGTCGAGTTGGCATTCCCCCTCGACCAGGTGGAATGCCTGCACCTGATCATCTGGGCCGGACGGGGATAAACCCGAGGTCCGCCAGATCGGCACCAATAGCTTGACGATAATTGCGTTATTCGCAATTTATGATGCTATGCCGACACCGTTGATCGAGTCATCGAGCCAATATCGCGAGCTGCGCGAACGTATCGCGGCGCTGGAGTCCCACATCACCGCTATCGACGCTCTTCAGGCACTCGCCCGGTCGCATCGACGATCGGGCCGGATCGATACCGACGATCTGCGCGACCTGCTGCCGCTGGATGATGCCCGCAGCTACGTAACCTGCACCTTGCGCGGGCTGGAACAGGCCGCGGGCGAGTGGGAGGCCCGGCGATACACAGCCCGCAACACACCCCAGCCTCAAACGACCTGATATTCGCCCGACATTTTGCCCATCCCGGACGGTTGTCTGTCCCCGCCCATTGCACCACGATGCAGCGAACAGGCGCCGGGAAAAAAATCAGGCAGCCGGTCTCATCAGGAAAGCGCATGCGATGAAAAATTCACCCGACGGCGGCGATGCCGTCCTCCAGGCCTTCCGCGCTCTCGGCATCGACTATGTGATGTCGTCACCCGGCTCCGAATGGGGTCCGGTCTGGGAGGCGATGGCCCAGCAGAAGCTTTCCAACGAACCCGGCCCCACCTACCTCACCTGTGCCCACGAGACCCTCGCGGTCAATCTGGCGGTCGGCTACACCTCGATCACCGGGCGCATGCAGGCGGTGATGCTCCACGCCGGCGTCGGGCTGCTGCAGGGCGCGCTCGGCGTCGAGGGTGCCCTGCGCGGCGCCATCCCCATGGTGGTCCTGTCGGGCGAATCCCTCAGCTTCGGCGAGGATCCCGACTTCAATCCCGGCTTCCAGTGGCAGGCGCTTTTGAACCAGGTTGGCAGCAACCCGCGACTGATGGAGCCGCTGGTCAAATGGTCGCAACAGGCCGGCAGCATTTCGGCCATGCACCAACAGATCGTCAGCGCCGGCGAACTCGCCCAGCGCACGCCGCGCGCGCCGGTCTACATGTCCGTCCCCATCGAAGTGATGACCCAGCCCTGGACCCCTCCCGACGAGCTGCGCGACCCGCCGCCCCCACCGGTCCTCACGGCCACCGCCGACGACATCGACGCCGTAGCCCAAATGCTGCTCGCCGCGAAGAACCCCGCGATCATCACCGAGGAAGCAGGGCGCGACCCGGCCGGCCACGCGGCATTGCTCGAGCTCGCCGAGCTGCTCGCGATCCCTGTGGTCGAGGGGCTGTTCGCGCTCTATGCGAACTTCCCGACCGACCACGCGCTCTACCAGGAACCGGGCCGCCCGCCGCTGGTCGACGAGGCGGACCTGATCCTTACCATCGGCTGCCGCCAGCCCTGGTATCCGCTGGCGAAAACGCCCGCAAAGGCCCGCATCGTCGCCATCGACGACACCCCGTTCCGCGATCACATGGTCTACCAGCCCAACGAAGCGGAGCGCTTCCTCGAGGGTACGATCACCGCGAACCTCGAACGCCTTGCCGCCGCCATTCGCGCCGCCGGCCCGGACTCCGATGCCGTCGAGGCGCGCCGCGCGACATGGAGCGAAGCGTCAGACACACGCTGCGCAGAGATAAAGGCAAACGAGGACGAGGCCGCAGGGCGCGACACGATCTCGCCGGCATTGCTCGCCGCATCCATCCGGGCCGCCGCCCCCGACGATGTGATCGTCGTCGACGAATGCATCACCCACCGCCCGGCGATCCTGCGCCACCTGCGCACCGGCGCCCCGCACAGCTATTTCCGGGTCAATGGCGGGCTGGGGCAATCCATGGGCGTCGCGCTCGGCGCCGCCCTGGCCGCGCCCGAACGCGCCGTGGTCAACACGCTGGGCGACGGCACTTTCCTCTACAACCCCGCGGTTCAGGCGCTCGCATTCGCCCGCGAGCAGAATCTCGCGACCCTCACCATCGTGTTCAACAATCACGGCTACAACGCGATGCGGAAGGACCAGAAGAGCTACTACCCCGATGGCGTGGCCGCCCGGAACGATTTTTGGATGGGCCACCCCATCACCGAATTCGACTATGCGGAGCTCGCGAAACCCTTCGGCGCGTTCGGCGCAAAGGTCGAGGCCCCGGCCGAACTGCCCGGCGTTCTGGAGAAAGCCTTCGCAGCGATCGAAGAGGGCCGGCCGGCCTTGCTCAACGTCCTGCTCGACGCCTAACGCAGGCCCGCGCGCATCTCGGCGCGCACCCGGGCGGCAATCTCCGCCAACCCGTCACTTCCGCCCAGTTCGGTCGGCTGCAGCATACCGTCTCGGAAGGCCGCATCGACCGCATTTCGGAGGATCTCCGCCCCCCGCCGCAGTTCCGGCGAGTCATGCCGCTCCCCCAGCCAGTCGAGCATCATCGCGCCCGACAGGAACATCGCCGTCGGGTTGGCCTTGCCCTGTCCCGCGATATCGGGCGCGGTGCCATGGCAGGGCTGGAACACCGCGTGGTCGGGGCCGATATCCGCCGACGGCGCCATACCCAGCCCGCCCATCAGCCCCGCACCCAGGTCCGACAGGATGTCGCCCAAAAGATTCTCCATCACCATCACGTCGAACACCCAGGGTTGCTTGACCAGAGCCAGGGCCGCCGCGTCCACATACATGTAGCGCCGCTCGATATCCGGATAGGCCGCCGCACGTTCGTCGAACATCCGCCGGAAGAACCCCATGGACTGGAGCACGTTGGCCTTGTCCACGCAGGTTACGATGCCCGGCCCGCCGCGGGCTTTGCGCGAGCGCGCCAGCTCGAAGGAGAAGTCGAACAGCCGTTCGCACGCCGCCCGCGTGATCGTCAGCCGGTCGGTGGAGCTGTCGTCTGTTTCCTCGGCCTCACCACGATGGGCGAACAGGCCTTCGGTGGATTCCCGGATGATCACGAAATCCAGTTCATGTCCGCGCGGATCGGCCAGCGGCACGGGCATTCCCAGCCTGGTCGTAACGGGCCGCACCCCAGCATAGAGCTCAAAGTAATCTCGCAGGTCGATCTGGGGCACGATCTCGGTGCCGTCGGGGTAGCGCACATCCGGGTCACCCATCGCCCCCAGCAATATCGCGTCGGCCTCGGCCGCACGGTCGAGTGAGGCCTGGGGCAGCGCATCACCTGTTTCCTGATAATGCCCGGCCCCCGCCGCCAGCGGTTCGAATTCGAGGGCCAGCCCGCCCAGCGCGTCGCACAGCTCAACCAGCAGCTCGACACAGGGGGCCGTCACCTCCGGGCCTATGCCATCCCCGGCAAACACGGCGATCGTGAGCTTGGAATTGTACTGGGTCATGGCTGTCGGGTTCCAAAGATGGCGAAAACAAATGGCGCCGGCAAAACTACCACGTCGGCGGAACCTGTCGTAGGCTGCCCGCGCGGGTTTGAAGCCCTTCCAAACGATGCCATGAAGGACCCCATCATGCTGAAGCAAGTCCCTCTCGGCCGATCCGACCTGTCGGTCTCCCAGCTCGGCCTCGGCGCCAACCGCCTGCTCGATCCGAACGAGGCCGAATGGGTCGCCACGGTCAACGAGGCGATCGACCGCGGCCTCAACTTCATCGACAGCGCGGCGATTTACGGCATGGGGCGCAGCGAATCCTTCTTCGGCGCCATGCTGCGGGACCGGCGCCGCAACGTCGTGCTCGCCAGCAAATGCGGCATCCATGTCGGCAGCAGCGGCAAGGTCGTCATCGACGCCCGTCCCGACACCGTCAAACGCGAATGCGACGAGAGCCTCGCGCGGCTCAACACCGACGTGATCGATCTCTACTATCTGCACCAGGTCCCCAAGGACATGCCGCTTGAGGACAGCATCGGCGCGATGGCCGATCTCGTCACTGCCGGCAAGGTGCGCCACCTCGCCATCTGCAACGCGACCGCCGACGAGCTGCGCCGCGCCCATGCCACCCACCCCATGGCGGCCCTGCAGACCGAATATTCCCTGTTCACCCGCGACCCGGAGGTGGACCTGATCCCCGTATGCCGCGAGCTCGGGATCGCCTTCGTGGCGTATGGCCCGCTGTCCTATGCATTCTTCGGCGGCGCCATGCGAAGCCGGGCGGACGTGCCCGAGGGCGACAACTGGCGGCTCAGCAACCAGCGTTTCCAGGAAGATGCGTTCGACCACAACCTCGCGCTCCTGGATCAACTCACCGCCATGGCGGCCGAAATTGACGCGACCCCCGGCCAGCTTTCCCTCGCCTGGCTCATGGCCAAGGGCGACGACGTGATCCCGATCCCGGGGTCTCGCCAGCTCGCACATCTGCGGGAAAATCTCGGCGCGGCCGATATCTCGCTCGCCACCAATCAGGTGGCCCGGATCGACGCCGCCTTCCCGCCCGGTGTCGCCAAGGGTGGCGCGCGGGGCGGGCATTCACCCCAGGTCGCGAAATTCTAGTCTCGGGGATTTGACGCGATGGCCGATGAATTCGACTACATCATCGTCGGCGCCGGTTCCGCCGGCTCCCTCCTCGCCAACCGCCTGTCGGCGGGCGATGCGACCGTATGTGTGCTCGAGGCCGGCCCGCCCGACCGCAACCCGTGGATTCATATCCCGGCCGGCTTCACCCGCACGCTTGCCAACCCGAAGGTGAACTGGCTGTTCGAGTCCGAGCCGAGCGAAGGCACCGCCGGACGGCCGGTCTACGCCCCCCGGGGCAAGACCCTGGGCGGCTCCAGCTCCATCAACGGCCATATCTATAACCGCGGCCAGCGGATGGACTATGACAGCTGGGCCCAGGAGGGAAACCGCGGCTGGGGCTATGCCGACATCCTGCCCTACTTCAAGCGCAGCGAGCGCCGCATCGGCGGCAAGGACGGCGGCGACGATAAGGACTTCCACGGCCGGGACGGCGAGCTTCCGATCACCGACATCGACGGACCGGAGCCCATCTGCGAGGCCTTCATCGACGGCGCAGTAGGCCTCGGCATCCCCCGCAACGACGATTACAACGGCGCCACCCAGGCCGGCGTCGGCTACTTCCAGCGGGTCATCGAGAATGGCCGCCGGGTCAGCGCCGCACGCGCCTTCCTGCACCCTGTCAAGCACCGGCCCAACCTCGACATCCGCACCAAGGCCCATACCCAGCGGATTTTGTTTGAGGGCAAGCGGGCGGTGGGCATCCGTTACAGGCGGGGCGCGCAGGAGGTGGAAATCCGCGCCCGGCGCGAGGTCATCCTCGCCAGCGGGTCGGTCGGCTCGCCCCAGCTGCTGCAGGTCTCCGGCGTCGGCCCGGCGGCCCTGCTGAAAGATCTCGGGGTCGCGGTAGTCCACGACCTCCCCGGCGTCGGCGAGAACCTGTCGGATCATTACCTCGCCCGCATGACCGCCCGGGTAAAGAACGCGCGAACCATCAACGAGCGCGCCCGCGGCCTGTCACTGGTCCGGGAAGTCGCGGACTACGCGCTCCGGCGCAAGGGGCTGCTGGCCATGTCGCCGAGCCAGGTCTTCGTGTTCTGGAAGTCCCATCCGGCCATGGATCAGCCCGACATGCAGCTGATCTTCACGCCGGCGACCTACGAGGCCGGCATGATCGCGCAGCTCGAGGACAAACCGGGCATGACGGCCGCGACTTTCGCGTTAAGGCCGCTCAGCCGGGGTCACATCCGCGCGCGCACGGCGGACATCGCCGACAAGCCCCTGATCCAGCCCAACTATCTCGACCACGAGACCGACCGGCAGGTCACCATCGCCGGGCTGCGCCTCGACCGGCAGCTCCTGACCGCGCCCGAGCTCTCAAAATATTACGACCACGAGATCGTTCCCGGCGCCGACCTCCAGACCGACGACGAACTGCTCGACTTCGCGCGGCGTTACGGCACCACGGTGTTCCACCTGGTCGGCACCTGTCGCATGGGCGCGGCGGACCGCGACAATGTGGTGAGCGACGAGCTCAAGGTCCACGGAATCGAGGGCCTGCGCGTGGTCGACGCCTCGGTCATGCCCGCCATGGTGTCGGCCAACACCAACGCCGCGACCATGATGATCGCCGAGAAGGGCGCAGACCTGATCCTCGGCAACGCCCCGCCGCCACCGGCGCGCCTCTAGGGGCGGCGAACGGCCATCGACGATCATTGATCATGTGAAGAAAATTGGTCGGTAAGAGAGGATTCGAACCTCCAGCCCCTACGTCCCGAACCTTAAGTGTGTCTGACAAAAGATCGTCTTACCCTGAAGAAAACTGTTTATTTTCAGTTTTCTACCGAGGGTGAAGACATAAGGAAAACTCCTAGGCCTCGTCTTGTTCCACTCCTGAACCACAGGAGATGGAATTGGCATCAATTACAAAAAGAAACGGTCGGTACACCGCTCGAGTAAGACGTCGGGGTACACCTCTTCAGACTAAGACATTCGATCGCGCCGGTGATGCCCGACGATGGGCGTCTGAGGTGGAACGCCAGATTGATCTCGGCCATCTGGTCACCAATGACTGCACAGTCGGTGACCTTCTCAGGAGGTATGGCCAAGAAATCACACCGACCAAGCGATCCGCTTATGTCGAGACCTATGTTGTCGATCGGCTTCGTCGTTCATGGCTATCCA
>JBMYRB010000008.1:0-78202 GCA_049601915.1 Alphaproteobacteria bacterium | reverse complement strand
TCTGGTTCCAGGTCATGCTCGGCAGGGGCCAACCCGAGACCATGGGCTATGCCGACGACAATCTGTACGATAATCGCGACGGTCATCTGAAGAACGACTAGTCGCCAATAATATCAAAAGGGGGGAGCCATCATGGCCCGACGTATCATCGATCTGAGCCTCGACATCGAGGACAACATGCCGTCACACAAGCTCTTTCAGAGCCCGGTCTATCTCAAGGCGATGACCCATGAGAACACCAAGGCGCTGGAGCTCGGCACGCCGGACGACCCGATCACCTTCCAGACCAACTTCATCTCGACGTTGGATCATGTGGGGACCCATGTGGATGCGCTGCGCCATTTCGACCCCAACGGTGCCTCGATCGACGAGATGCCGCTCGACCGGTTCTTCGGCAAGGGTGTCTGTTTCGACATGCGCCATGTGGGTGACCTGGGGGACATCGACGTGGCCGATATGGAGAGGGCGGAAGAAGAATCTGGCGTGAAGATCGACGGTCATATTATCCTGCTCTGCACAGGTCTGCACAAACGCCACTACCCCAACCGCGAGGTCGTGCTGTCAAACGCCGGTATCACGGTGGCCGCGACCCGGTGGATGTATGACCGGGGTTCGCGCCTGCACGGGGTCGAGGGGCCGTCGACCGACAAACCGTCCGACAGCCTGTTCGCTCAGCATCGTATCTGCCGGGAACTCGGCATCAGCCACATGGAGTGGCTGGTTAACTTGGAAGACCTCATCGGGCTGGGTGAGTTCGAGTTCTTTGGTGTGCCGCTCCGCTTCAAGGGCGGGTCCGGTTCGCCGATCCGCGCCTTCGCCATCGTTGACGAGTAAACCCTGAACGGACGAGAGGCGCCGTCATGGCCCATGAATTCGACTATATGAGTGCGAGCGAGTTACGCCTGCGCATCGGCCGCAAGGACATCTCGCCGGTTGAGCTGACCCGGCGCTCGCTCGAACGCGCCGCGGCGGTGCAGGCGGACCTGAACACGTTCTTCGTGCTGTTTGAGGACAAGGCCCTCGCCGCAGCCCAGGCGGCCGAGGATGCGGTGATGGCCGGCGGTGCGCTGGGGGCGCTGCATGGGCTACCCATGTCGGTGAAAGACCTGATTTCGGTCGGTGATGCGCCGTTCGCGTTCGGGTCGAAGGTGATGGCGGACAATATTGCGCCTGATGACGCGCCCGCCGTGGAGCGTGCGCGGGCGGCGGGTGCCGTCGTCATCGGCAAGACCACGACCAGTGAGTTCGGTTGCAAGCCGGTGGGCGATTCCCCGTTGACCGGAGTCACGCGGAACCCTTGGGACCGGGACAAGACACCCGGCGGGTCGAGCGCGGGTGCGGGCGCGTCGATCGCCGCGGGTGTCACGCCCTTTGGTCTGGGCACCGACGGTGGGGGTTCGATCCGTATTCCGTGCTCGTTGACCGGGCTCGCCGGGATCAAGGGCAGCTTCGCCCGCGTGCCAGTCTGGCCGACCACGGCGACGCCCACGCTCGCTCATGTGGGACCCATGGCGCGAAACATGCGCGACGCCGCCCTGCTTTTCTCGGCGATCGCCGGCTACGACGCGCGTGACCCGTTCGGAATTGCGGGTGATGTGCCCGATGTGCTTGGCGCCTGTGAGCAGTCGGTCGAGGGCACGCGCATCGCCTGGAGCCCGACGCTGGGCTACGCCAATCCCGACCCGGAGGTCGTTCAGATCGTCGAGGCGGCCGTCCGCAAGTTCGAGGATGCGGGCGCCCATGTGGAGCAGGTCGATGACGTGTTCGAGGCAGACCCGGCCGATCTGTGGTCGGCGGAGTTCTATGCCGGGGTCGGCATCAAGCTGCGGGCCGTGCTCGAGGGCCAGCGCGACATGCTCGACCCGGCGGTGGCCGATATTCTTGAGCCCGCACTGGGACAGGAGATGCGCGACTACTACACCAAGGTGTTCGAACGTTACGTCCTGCGCGACCGGATGGCCGCGCTGTTCGAGAAATATGACGTGCTGATCTCACCGGTCCTGCCGGTCAGTTCCGTAGATGTCGAGGTCAATGTCCCGCCGGGCTACGAGGACCGCAATCTCGTATCCTGGGTCTATTATACCTATCCGTTCAACCTGACGGGCCAGCCCGCGGCGTCCGTATGTGCGGGTATCGCGAGCGATGGTATGCCCGTCGGCTTGCAGGTGGTGGGGCGTTATCTGGATGATGCGGCGGTGGTTCGCGCCGCGGCCTTCGTCGAACGGATGCAGCCGCCGGGCTATAATCTCAGCGGCTACGACGTATAGCGGCGGCGGTCACGCGGCCGCGGCCTGCTTCGGGATACCGCCGCTCGCAACGAGGCTGTAGCGTTCGTCGAGCATCGGTGACAGCGGGCGTCGCTTGCCATCGGGCAATCCGATCCAGACCCGCAGCAAGTGCCGCTTCAGCGCGGGGTCGTCATGGTCTTCATAGGCTTCGCGTGCGTGCAGGATGATGTGGTTGTTGATGAACTGCATGTCGCCGGGCTGGAAATGCATCTGCAGGCGCAGTTCTTCACGGTTTGAGATCTCCTGGAAGACATCGAGCGCTTCCGTCTGCTCGTCGGTGAGCGCGAGTTCCTCGCCATAGCGGGTAACGGATTCCATGAAGGAGCGGTTGGTGACGCGTGATGCGAGCTTGCCGTCGCGCGCGCTGAGCATCGGGATGTCGTACCAGGGCTGTTCGCCGTCGGGGTGGTCGCCACGCCAGTCGATATGGAAGGGCTGGTAGTATACGTCGATCAGGTCCGGGCGCTCGTCGAGCAACACATTGTGCACGGCATTGGCGCTCACGAGGTAACTGGCGCCGCCGGATTTCGATGTGCGCATGCAGAACAGTCCCAGGACGTCGACGGGCAACTGGTCGCTGTGAAAATCGAGGCGGTTCTTGGTCTGGTAACCGCGCGCGTTCGGGTCGGCGAGGGTCTTGCCTTCGTCCGTCACATGTCCCAGCAGGTGGCCGCGACTGTTCTGGCTGACCGGGGAGCCGATATGGGCGCTGATGCCCCAGTAGATCAGGCCGCACTCCTCATCGGTGTATTGGTCACGCGGGACGCCACGTATCAGGATCACGCCCAGCCCGCTGGAGACCTGTTCCATCAATTCGCCCAGACGCGCTTTGAACGTTGGGAGGGGGAAGTCGTCAGTCGAAAACGGAATTTGGCTGCCGGCGGCCATCGTCGCCTGAAGTGCATCGTCGATTTCCCGCAAATCCTCCTGCGTTAGCTGATAGAGCCAGCGTGGATTATCCTGCACGTCCGGGCCCGCCCAGGCGTCCGGTGTCGTGATCTTTTCCCGGATGATTTCAACCATGTTTGTCGTTCCTGGGCCTTTATTCAGACCATTTAGGATTGGGTGGCGAAATTTATCGGAAACCATAGCCGGGACGCAAACGGAAGGCATAAAATTCTCTTTTGCGAAAAAAATGTCGTTTTATGAATTTGTCAGGACAAATACCCTTGCCTTCCGCTGATCTCGCTGCCATCGTTCGCCCATCAAATATCTGTCCGTACTTCTGTGCGGTGCGAGATAAATCGTGGCATCAAGCCACTTCACATAAAATTCCGATCTGGGAGGGATTTATGAAACTCGTAACAACACTTATTGCTGCGGCCAGTGTGGTTGCACTTACGTCTGCGGTGCAGGCTCAGGAATCCTATCGCATCGGCGGCGGTCCCGCCGGCGGTGGCTGGCATCCTTCGGTGAGCGCCGGCGCACAGATGCTGAACACCGAAGTTGGCGACAAGTTCAAATTCAACTATTCGCCGTCGAACGGTTCGGTTGATAACGTCCGCCGCACCGCTTACGGCAAGTTCGACACGGCCTGGGGTCATGTCGGTCAGGTCTTCCAGGCCTGGAATGGTGTTGGCCTCTTCAAGGAAGACGGCAAGCTTCAGGACTTCCGCATTATCGCGAACGTGCGTAAGCAGTCGCAGATCGTCGCGGTGCTCGCCGACAGCCCGATCAAGTCCTACTCGGACATGAAAGGCAAGATCGTGAACCTGCTGAACAAGGGTTCGGGCTCGAACGTCAACTGCCGCAACATCATGGAAGGTGCCGGTATCATTGGTGATATCGAAACCCGTAACCTCGGTTTCTCCGACTCCGCGCGTGCGCTCGGCGATCGCCAGATCGACGTGTTCTGCTCGGCCGGTGCGCCGTTCCTGATCCCGGCGCTGACCCAGTTGTCGATCACCAAGCCGGTCCGCTACATCAGCCTGACGGCTGAAGAGCAGGCTGCGGTCATCAAGAAGAGCCCGTTCTACGCTGCCGTCACCATACCGGTGCAGGCCGACGTGAAGGGCATGACCGAGCCGGCGCGTTCGATCGCTTATGACGTGTACTGGCTCGCGAACAAGTCCATGTCGGATGCGGCCATTACGGCGATGCTGGAAACAACGGCTGATCCTGCAAACCTGAAGAAGCTGGCGGCTGTTGCCGGTTACTGGAAGACCCTGAACGGTAACTTCGAGAACCTCAAGGCGCTCGGTATTCCGTTGCATCCGTCGGCCGAAGCCTATTGGAAGGGCCGTGGCTTCGACACCGCGGGCGTTCCGGTCAAGGCTTTCTAATCGGGAAGTACTCACGCAGTAACATGTGAGTGAATGCTGCAAGGCGCGGAGAGGAGATGATCTTCTTCGCGCCTTGTCTGCATGCGTCACCAATTTTTTCGTAAGGGCGGCAAAGCCTCGGGGGCTCAGAAGATGGCCATCACCACACTCTCTGTATTGACCAAAGTCGGGATCATCGCCGACGAGATGACGCCGCCGCGCGGTCTGGCTGGCATCGTGCGTCCGGTCTTCTCGGTCGTTGCCGTCGCCTACGCATATTTTTTCATACATATTTCTTTCTTCGGTCCGCCGGTTGAGGAGGTTTTCCGCGGGACCTTTGTACTCGGTGTTGCCGTCATGTCCCTCCTGGCGTTCAAGAACCGCCAGCATTCGTTCCGCAAGCAGGCCGTCTGGCTCGATGAGATTTTTGCGATTATCAATCTCGCCATGCTCGGCGCGGCCATCGCAGTCTGGATTCACTGGCAGGTCGGCGATCACCCCGCACGCTGGTTCCGTTATTTCAACGACGATGTCCGGATGATCGGATTCGTCGGCGCGGCGCTCGGTATCGCGTTGTATGTATTCGAAGGCTACCGCGAGAAACGCGGCGACGGTTTTACCATCTCCGATATCCTCTATCTGGTCTGCATCGTCGTTTCGGTCCTCTGGTGGGTCGAGAATGTTCAGGAACTGAGGATTGCGACCGGACGTCCGATTCCGGTCGAGCTGTTCATCTATTCCGTCATGATGGTCGCCGTCAGCTTCGAGATCGCACGTCGCATCGTCGGGCCGCTGATCCCGCTGCTCGGTTTCCTGTTCTTTATCTATTCCTTTGAAGATATTGGTCAGGCGATGCCGGGACTACTCAATCATCCCGGTTATCAGGCCGAGGAAGTCATGGACTTCCTGATCGCCTCGACCGAAGGCATGTTTGGCCTCATTACCAACGTGTTTGCGACCTTCATCGTGATCTTTGTAATCCTGGGTGCGTTCCTCGAGAAGACCGGCCTCGGGGCCGTGATCATCAACACCGCCTACCGGCTGACGGGCGCGAAGACCGGCGGACCGGGCCTCGCCGCTGTCGTCAGCTCTGGCCTGTTCGGCATGATCTCGGGCTCGGGCGTGGCCAATGTCATGACCACGGGCACCCTGACGATCCCGTTGATGAAGCGTGTCGGCTACCGTCCCGCCTTTGCCGGTGGCGTCGAAGCGGCCGCATCCACGGGTGGTGCGTATATGCCGCCGATCATGGGCGCCGGTGCCTTCCTGCTCGCCGAGCTGACGGAGACACCCTATTTTGACATCGTCAAGATCGCGGTGATCCCGGCGGTTCTCTATTATCTGTCGGTCGGATTGATCGTTTATTTCCGCGCCAAACATGACCGTTTGCACGGCGTGCCCGTGAGCGAGTTGCCGCGCTGGATAGACATCGTGCCGCGCTTGCATCTGCTGCTTCCCATTCCGGCGATGGTCTTCTTCCTGGTGATCGGCGATTCGCCTTTCCTGGCTGCGGCCAAGACGATCCTTCTGATCCTCATGCTGAAGCTTGTCGATCTGCTTGTCTCCATACCGACCGTGAAGTCGAAGACCTCCTGGAAACCCTATCTGGCGATTTCCGTCATTGTGGGTGTGCTCGTGTTTTTCTTCGGCATGAAGATTGGCGCGCCGTTTAGCTGGTTCGTCGAAGACTATGTGGGTATTGGATTCGGGGATGCTGCCTACTGGGTGGTGTTTACATTCATTGTCCTGAAGCTCGGGGAAATCCTGATCTATGGTCGTGATGAGGCAGCGGCGGCCGAACAGGCCAAGCAGCCGACGAATGAGAATATGATCGGTGTGTCGATGGACGAGAAGCCGATGACCGGGCTCAAGGATGTCCTGTTTGAGATGGTGCGAACCATCTGGGTGTCGCTCGAGGCCGGAGCGCGAAATACGCTGGTGGTGAGCTGTATCGCCGGCGTGCTGGGCATTCTTCTGTCCGCGGCGACCAAAACCGATCTGCCGAGCACGATTGGTGGTGTTTTGATCTCGGCGAGTGGCGGCATCCTGCCGATCACCATCGTTCTGATCATCATTGCCGGATACATCATCGGCATGGGTCTCCCGATCGTCGCAAGCTACGTCCTGCTGGCGATCTTCTCGGTTGGCGCGTTGGTCGAGCTGGGCGTGCCCAGCCTGGCTGCGCACATGATCAGCTATTGGGTGGCCGTGGTGAGCGCCGTTACACCGCCTGTCGCTCTGGCGGCGTTTGCCGCAAGCTCGATATCCCAGTCGGATCCCGTGGCAACGGGGAACCAGGCCTTCAAGATGGCCTCGACGATCCTGATCATGCCGTTCCTGTTCGTGTACACGCCATTGCTACTCGACGGGACGACCCTCGAGATCACGATCACGGCCGCGGCCTGCATCTTTGGTGTGGTCGGTTGGGCGATCTTCCTGGAGGGATTCGGGGAGGGACGTATCATCCGCCCGTTGGCCGGACTTGTGGCAGCATGTCTGCTGTTGCCGACAGGGGCCATCATTTCGCTGATTTTCGGCCTCGACAGCCCGCTCTTGCACGAGCTCTATGCCGTCGGCGCGGTGTTGATGGTGATCCTGCTGTTCCTGCTCTGGCGCGACCGAGACACAAAGGCCGAAGCCTGAGTTTGCGGGCGACGCCGGGCGGCCATGCAGCGCGGGACGTTGTGTGGCCTGTCAGGATGGATAACAATTGAAGTGAGAATCAACTGCGTAGGGTTCCGGATATAAGGGGCCGACGCTTTATTCAGGGGAACGATGACATGGCGAAGATGACCGGCGCACAGGTGATGGCCGATATGCTCAAGGGCTACGGGGTCACCCATATTTTTAACGTCCCGGCGGTGTTGCGCACCACCATGGTGGAACTCGAAAAGCGGACAGACATCAAGCGCCTGCATGTCCATTCCGAGGCGACAGCGGCCTATATGGCAGACGGCTATGCGCGCGCCAGCGGCAAGCCGGGCATCTGCATGGCCCAGGTCATCGGCGCCCTGAACCTTGCGGCCGGCCTGCGTGATCCGTATCTCGCCAAGGCGCCGGTGATTGCCATGACCGGTGGCCGCGATCCGAAAACCAAGTTCCGCAACGTCTATCAGGAAGTCGATGATGTGCCGGCCTTCGAGCCGGTGACCAAGTTCAACGCAACCGTGGACGATGTCTCGCGCTTTCCGGACATGATCCGACAGGCATTCCGGGCCGCGACGTCGGGCACGCCCGGTCCCGTCCATCTGCAGTTCCGCGGCAATGAAGGCCAGATCGACGCCGAAGAGGCGGATATGGAGCCGTTGATCGAAGAGGCATTCGCGCAGCTGCCGGCTTATCGCCCCGAGCCTTCGGAAGAATCGCTTCGCGCCGCCATGGCCGCGATAGAGGCCGCCGATCGTCCGGTGATCGTCGCGGGTGGCGGTGTGCGCGCGTCCGGCGCCCAGGCTGATGTGGTCGCGCTGGCCGAGCGTCTGAACATTCCCGTCGCGACGTCGCTCAACGGCAAGGACACGATTCCCGCCACCCACCCGTTGTCGGTGGGTGTGGTTGGCACCTACTCGCGCGAGAGTGCGAATATCATCGTCAACGAGGCCGACCTCGTCATCTACATCGGTTCATCGACCGGCGGGATGGTGAGCCATTTCTGGGCCGTGCCCGAGATCGGTCGCAAGGTCGTGCATATCGACATCGAACCACAGGAAATTGGCCGTAACTACCCGGTCGTCGCCGGCGTGCAGGGTGACGCGAAAGTCGCCGTGACGAAAATTCTGGCGATGACCAATGCCGAATCCGCCGGCCGGCGGGCCGGCTGGGCCGCGCGCGCCGCCGAAGCCGATCAGCAGTGGCGTGACAAGTACAACGACCTGCTGACAAGCGATGCCGAACCCATGCGACCCGAGCGTATCTGCAGGGAATTGTCGGACCATCTGCCCAGCGATGCCATTGTCGTGGCGGACACCGGTCATACGGGCATGTGGATGGGCGGGATGTTCGATCTGACGTCGCCCGATCAGAGCTACATGCGTTCGGCAGGCCATCTGGGCTGGGCCTTCTCGGCAGCACTGGGCGCCAAGTGCGGCGTGCCGGACCGTCCGGTCTTCTGTTTCACCGGTGACGCGGGCTTCTGGTACCACATCGGTGATGTGGAAACGGCGGCCCGCTGGGGCATCAACACGGTCACGCTGGTGAATAACAATTCCTCGGGCAACCAGTCCAAGCGCGGGTTCGACCGGGTCTATGGTGGCGAGCAGACCGACGAGGCGCGCAAGTTGTGGCAGTTCACCGATGTGAACTTCGCCCGGATCGCCGAGGAGATGGGTGCGGTCGGCATCCGCGTCGAGAAGCCGGGTGAGGTCGCGGGTGCGATCCAGCAGGCTTTCGAGGCGGCCAAGACCCGACCGGTTATCCTCGATGTAACCTCCGACCTGAATGCGTTGGCGCCGCTCGCGGTCAGCTAGCATGGCCGGGTGATCGATGACGATCATTCTCTATGACCTTGTGGGTCAGGACGACCGGCGGTTCAGTTCGAACTGTTGCAAGACTGCCTATGCGCTTGCGCACAAGGGCCTGGCGTTCGAGACGGTCCCGACCCGATTTACCGACATCGCGGAAATCGGAGACGGTTCGTTCAAGACGATTCCCATCATCCGGGACGGGGACCGGTGGGTCGGCGACAGCTGGGATATTGCGTTGTACCTGGAAGAGACCTACGACGACCGGCCGTCGGTATTCGGCGGTCCGGCCGGGGTCGAGTGCGCCCGCTTTTACGCGAGCTGGAACGCGAGCCGGATTCACCCGCTGGTCATGACCATGATCGTGAACGACATCTACGAGCGCCTCGACCCGGCGGACCAGCCCTATTTTTGGGAAAGCCGGGCGAAGCGCCTGGGCCGGCCGATCGACGAGGTGGTGATGGGTCGGGAGGACCGGCTGCCGGAGTTGCGGGCCCGGCTTGAGCCGTTGCGGCGCATCGTTTCGGACCAGCCCTTCCTGGGCGGGCAGACTCCGATCTATGCGGATTATCTGGCGATGTCGCCCTTCATCTGGGGCCGCCGTATGAGCCCGTTTGCGCTGGTCGAACCCGATGACCCTGTGCATGGCTGGGTGCACAGATGTCTCGATCTTTATGACCGGCTTTTGAGGCACAATACGGACTACGATTGGTAGCGTTAACGGGATAAGGAGTTTCGGCCATGACGGATACGCCGTTCAAATTGGCGACAGTTCAGACGCAGCGCGCACCCTTCGTCATGATGGTGGTCGATGACCAGGGATGGGTGCTCGACGATCTGTACAAGGCGTGGCGTCAGGGCAAGCGCGGCGGCGCGTTGCTCGGGGTCAGCAGCATCCGGCTTCTGCTCGACGACTGGGAGCCGAATTTCGAAGCGCTGTGCGCGATGGCGGAATTCGCCGACGCCGGCAACGCGGGCCCGGATGTGGCGGTCGATCCGGGTGAGGTTCGCTATCTCCCGCCGATCCTGAGCCCGGGCAAGATGATGTATGCGGCGGCGAATTACGGCGGTCACATCCGGGAGATGGTCGCGGCGGGCACGGCCAAGACCGATGAAGAACGCGACAACATGCTCGACCGGGACAAGGGGCGGGTCCGGCCCTATTCGTTCCTGAAGGCGGCGAGCGCGCTGTCGGGCGCCCACGACGATATCGTCATTCCGCCAGATACCACCAAGGTCGACTGGGAGGTCGAGCTGGCCCTGGCGATGGGCCGGTCGGGCAAGCGGATACCGGCCGAGCGGGCGATGGATCATGTCGCCGGATTCATGACCACCAACGATGTCTCCGCGCGCGACTGGAACATGCGCGAGGACTGGCCGACCCTGCGGACCGACTGGTTCGGCGGCAAGAGCCACGACACATTCGCACCGATGGGGCCGTATTTCGTCCCGCGTGCCTTCGTGCCGGACTACACAAAATTGCGTCTCACCCTGAAGGTCAGCGGCGAGACCAAGCAGGACGGCGTGGCAGGCGATATGGTGTTTTCCGCCGAGGAACAAATCGAGCATTGCTCGACCCTGATCACCCTGAATCCCGGCGACATCATCTCCACCGGCACTCCGGAAGGTGTCGGACATGCCGCCGGCACCTACCTGAAGGCCGGTGACGTGGTCGAGACCGAGGTTGAAGGGCTGGGCGCCCAGCACAACAATGTCGTTGCGGAAATCGTGGATTGAGGGTCAGTCTTGGACTGAACAAAGGAAGATTATGGTGGCAAACGCAGAAATCGTTGATCTTTTTCCGAGTGTCGAGAATCAGGTGTCCCCCGAGGAATGGGAGATGCGCGTCAATCTTGCCGCCTGCTACCGGCTCGCCGATCTCTACGGCATGACCGACATGACCCGCACCCATATATCGGCGCGGGTGCCCGGCGAGGAAACATTCCTGCTCAACCCCTATGGGCTAATGTTCAATGAAGTCACGGCATCGAGCCTGATCAAGACCGATCTCGACGGCAACGAGATCGATAATAACGGCCCCTACAAGATCAACCGGGCAGGATTCACGATCCACAGTGCGGTGCACGAAGCCAAGCCAGAGATTGCGTGCGTGATGCACACCCATTCGGATGCCGGCATGGCCCTGTCGGCGATGAAATGCGGGCTTCTGTTCATCACCCAGCACTCGATGCGTTTCTACAATCGGATTTCGTATCACGATTATGAGGGGCCGGCGCTTGATCTGGATGAGCGCGCGCGCCTTGTCGCAGATCTCGGGGATAATCTGGCGATGGTTCTGCGCAGCCATGGATTCCTCGCCGCCGGCGGATCGGTCTCCGAGGCGTTTTCGGTGATGTTCTATCTGGAGAAATGTGCGAAGAGCCAGATTCAGGCCCTTTCAGCGGGAGGGCCGGACGCGCTTGTCTATCCGTCCGACGAGGTCTGCGAGAAATCAGCACAACTTTTCGAGAATGCGCTGCCGGTGGCCACGCGCGACTGGGCGGGACATCTGCGTCGCCTCGATGCGCTGGATCAGAGCTACCGGACCTAGAAATTCCAATTTCCGCCGGTGCGTATGCCAGATTCTTAACTTTCCCGAAGTGGAATAGTTATCGACGGTGCGCGGCCAGTCGCCTAAAACCCACAGGCTTCCAACACACATTGATACCTAGATGCCTCGCAATCTCGGCTCCACATTGTTGCGGATGTTTATCCTGTCCCTTCTAATCGGGCTCGTCCTGTCGGCGTTCGATATCCATCCGGAATCGCTGCTTGGCGCCTTGGGCAGCACCGTCGAGAGCATTTTCAATGTGATTGCGGACACCGTGGAATGGGCCGTGCCGTTTGTCCTGATCGGCGCGGTCGTGGCGATCCCGATCTGGCTGATTCTTGCCGCGATCAGAATTGCGCGGCGACGATAATAGGACCACAACTGAAAACTGGTTCGCGAGCGCGGGGAGGCGTGCAGCCAGGAACATGAACCAGGAGTAAGCACAATGAACAACGAAGACATTCAGAACCTGCTCGAGCAGGTCTACGCCGTACTGGTGAGCTATGGGTTTAACGTGCTCGGCGCATTGGCAATCATCATCATCGGCTTCATGGTCGCCGGGTGGGCGCGTCGCTCACTAGAGCGGACGTTGAGCCGCAGCGGGCGTGTCGATCTGACCCTGGTGCGATTCTTCGGCAGCCTCCTGCGTTACGCGATCATCGCCTTTGTGATCATAGCAGCGCTGCAGCAATTCGGCTTGCAGGCGACCAGCCTTGTGGCCGTCTTCGGTGCCGCAGGCCTAGCCATTGGCCTCGCCCTGCAGGGCACGCTCAGCAATGTCGCGGCGGGTGTCATGCTGCTGTTGTTCCGACCCTTCAAGATCGGTGAATTCGTCTCCGCGGGCGGCCAGACAGGCACGGTCAAGGAAATCGGCCTGTTCACCACCGAAATGGCGACCGGCGACAATGTGAAGATCATCATTCCGAACGGCCAGATCTGGGGCTCCGCGATCCAGAATTACAGCGCCAACCCCACCCGTCGCGTCGACCTGATGATGGGCATCGATTATGGCGACAACATCGACACCGCCATGGCGACCATCAACCGGGTCATCGGCGTGGAAAGCCGTGCCCTCAAGGACCCGGAATCGGTCGTTGCCGTCGCCGAGCTGGCCGACAGTTCGGTCAACATCGTCGTTCGCGTCTGGGTCAATTCCGGCGATTACTGGGGCGTGCGCTGGGATCTCATGAAAACGCTCAAGGAACAGCTTGAGGCGGACGGCATTTCCATCCCGTTCCCGCAGCAGACTGTCCACCACGTCAACGCCGCCGAATAGCGCCCGACGATGCGCGCTGCGGTCCTCTCGAAGGCAGGCATCGACAATCTGTCGGTTGTCGATCTGCCGGACCCCGAGCCCGGCCCGGGCGAGGTTCTCGTCCGCGTCCGGGCCGTGACGCTCAATTACCGCGACCTGCTGACCGTCGAGGGTGGCTACGGGTCGCGCCAGCGCACGGAGAACCTGATCCCCGTGTCCGACGGTGCGGGCGAGGTGGTCGCGGTCGGCACTGGGGTGACGCGTTTCGCTGCGGGCGACCGGGTGGTTGCCAACTTCTTCCAGGAATGGCTGTCGGGCGAACCCGATGAGATCAAGCTCCATTCGGGGTTGGGTGGCCTGATCGACGGGATGGCCTGCGAGTTGCGGGTCTTGCCGGAGTACGGCCTCTGTCATACACCCTCTCACCTCACCGATGCGGAGGCGGCGGCGTTGCCTTGCGCGGGGCTGACGGCGTGGAGCGCCGTGTTCGATCAGGGCGGCGTGACGCCCGGAGACCTCGTTTTGACCCAGGGATCCGGCGGGGTTTCGGCGTTTGCGCTGCAGTTTGCCAAGATGGCGGGGGCTGAGGTCATTTCCACCTCCTCGTCCGACGAGAAACTCCGGAAATTGAGGGCTCTCGGTAGTGATCATTTGATAAATTACGTCGACACGCCCGAATGGGCCCGACCGGCCCGCGAGATTTCCGGTGGGCGTGGGCTCGATCTGGTGGTCGAGGTCGGCGGCGCCGGCACCCTGGAGCAGTCGATTAAGGCAGTGCGTCTGGGCGGTGCCGTGATGTTGATCGGCGTGCTGTCGGGCGCCAATCATGAATTTCGCTTGCCCCTGGTCGTCACGCGCAAGATCCGGCTCGAGGGCGTGACCTGCGGTTCGCGCGAACAGTTCGAGGCGATGTTGCGGGCAGTCACGCAGAATGGCCTCAAGCCGGCGCTGGATGACCAGCGTTTCGACCTCGACACGCTTCCCGCCGCGATGGCCCGTCTGCGTGAGGGCCGCCATTTCGGCAAGGTGGTCATCAAAATCTGAAGATTGGCCCCATGGCGGGGAATTTTCCACGGAAAGCGGTTGCCTTCGGACCCGTTTTCACGAATGCTGGCGCTCAGGGAAAAGCCGATTCTGGCGCGAACCATTGTTTGCTGCGCGGAACGAAAAATTTGAGGGGAAGCATGAAAAAATACCTGATCGCCGCCGGTGCCCTGCTGTCCATGTCGACACCCGCCCTAGCGCATCATCCGCTCGCCGGCATGCCGATGGAGACGTTCGCCCATGGCGTCCTGTCAGGCATCGGCCATCCGATCCTTGGGTTTGATCACCTCTTCTTTATCGCGCTGGTCGGCATCGCGGCCCTCTACACCGGCCGCCGCTTTGCCGCCCCGGCGACGTATATTGTGGCGATGCTGATTGGCACGCTGGCGATGAGCCTCGGCCTCGCCCTGCCGGCGGTGGAGATCGTCATCGGCCTGTCGCTGCTGATCCTCGGCGGGTTCGTCTTGTCGGGCCGCGTGTTGGGCATTGGCCCGGCGGTCGTGTTGTTCTCCCTGTTCGGCCTGTTCCACGGCTCGGCTTTCGGCGGCTCGATCGCGGCCCAGGAAGCCGGAGTTGGCAACGCTGTCCTGATCGGGTACCTGATCAGTCTCGGGGTCACCCAGTATCTGTTCGCGCTGGCGGCAGGTTGGGTCGTCGGCACGGCCCTGAAGGCCACTGAGGCGAGCGCTGTCCGTGCGCGGATCGCAGGCGCGGTTGTCGCGGGCGTGGGGGTGTTTCTGACCCTTGAGAATGCCGAGGGAATGCTCTTCCAGGCGATGGGCTGGGTCGTCTGAGCCGCCGCTGAACACCTGAATTTGAAGAAGGCGCGGGCGCGAGCCGGCGCCTTTTTCCTTAAAAGTATGCGCAGATCAACGACGGTGATTGTCAGATGATCCTTTACGAAGATTCGCAGCTCCCGGTCCGTGCGGACCTTGAGGCCGCCCACCAGGCCCAGTTCGACCGGTTCGGCCAGACCGGCACCTGGGGCAGCGGCGCGCAACGTATCGCGGTGATTTCGGCCGCCCGTCAGGCGGGGATCGATGCCGGGGTGCTGGAGGCACCCGAGGATGGCGGCGCCACCAGCGACGTGGAACTGCCCAAGGTGGTGCAGGACATCATCGCCACGGTCGCGGTATCACCCAAGGATGTGGATCTGGATTTCTACAACGCGGCACTCGCCACCGGCCTGAGTGATGCGGAATACACCGAGATCGTCGGGTTGGTATCCTTCATCACCGATCTAGACGTGTTTGCGCGGGGCATCGGGGTCCCGCTGCGCCCTCTGCCGGTACCGCAGGAGGGTGAGCCCTCACGAATACGCCCGCCCGAGGCGGTGCAGGAACAGGCCTTCGTGCCGACCATCCCGAACCCGCCCGAGGGCGGGGAGGTCGCCAAGGCGATGTACGGACCCTTCAAGCCCTACATCATGCGGGCGATGAGCCTGGTGCCGGAAGAGTTCAACGATCATATCGCGCTGGAGCGTGCCCAGTATCTGCCCCTCGAGTGCATCATGGATTTCGACTTCAACCACCATGACGGGCTGACCCGGCCCCAGGCGGAGGTCGTCGCCGGGCGGGTATCAGCGCTCAACGACTGCTTTTATTGAACCACCGGGCATGCCCGGTTCCTCCGTGAGAGTGGACAAGCGACAAACCTGAACGTGAACCCCGAAGCCTTGGTGCGCCCGGAACTGGATATCGGTGTACCCCATGGCGACCTGCTGCTGGCCTTCGCCGAGACGATCATCGGCACCGACCGGGCGGCGTTGGACGCGGCCCGCACGGCGCTAATCGAGGCACTCGGCCCCGAAGCGATCGCCGGTGCTTCGGCCATTGCCGGGAACTTCACCAAGAATGACCGGGTCGCCAACGCGCTCGGCATTCCCGTGGACCCGCCGGTGCTCCAAGGCACCGAGGAGTTACGCGAACAACTCGGCCTAAACGACTACGCCTCGGCCCAGAATACATTCCGGCATATGTAGATATGTTGTGAAGCCTGTTGCGGCGGTGATGGCCCGTAATCTTTTATGTCGATCCAGTCGCTCAAAGCCGCAGATTTCCTCATCAGTCGCTTCATTTGGTGCCGATCGGTGCAGTGGCATAATGGCCCATTGAGGGGAACTGCGTGCAACCGAAAACCTGACGGTCATGCAATGCATTGCAAATCCAATGCAATGAATATGCAATATATGATAAAAGCCGCCCCAGACCGGGACGGCTAATGTATTGATTTAATTTTGTGATTTTGGTTGCGGGGGCAGGATTTGAACCTGGGACCTTCAGGTTATGAGCCTACCGCGCGCCGGACACGTTCACCTTGGTGCCGGCGATGTAGGACGCCTCGTCCGACAGCAGGAACAGGATCGTGTTGGCGACTTCCGGCGCCTGGCCCACACGCTTCATGGGCAGGTTCGGGCCCACGGCCTCGACCCGGCCCTCGGGCTGGATCTCGGTGTCGATCACGCCCGGGCTGACCGCGTTGACGCGGATGCCTTCGGCCGCCACTTCTTGGGCCATGCCCCAGTTCATGGAATCGATGGCACCCTTCGAGGCCGCGTAGGGCACATTCACTCCTGCGCCGCCCAGATGGGAGGCAGCCGACGACAGGTTGACGATCGCGCCGCCCTTGCCGCCATGCTTGGTGGACATGCGCTTGATGGCCTCGCGGCAGCAAATGATCGTCGAGGTGATGTTGAGGGTCCAGAGTTCCTCGAGCGCGTTCCAGTCGTCGAGCTCGTCGACGCGCGCATAGGGGCCGACGATACCCGCACTGTTGACCAGATGGGTGACCGTGCCGAGTTCCTTGTCCACGGTCTCGAACATCCGGTTGATGTCCGCTTCCCTGGTGATGTCGGCCTGGACGGCGATGGCTTTTGCGCCGGCGGCCTCGCACGCCGCGACCACCTGGTCGGCGCGTTCCTTGTTGCCCACATAGTTGACGCAGATGGACTCATAGCCCGCTTCGGCGGCCCCGATGCAGGTGGCGGCTCCAAGGCCCCGGCTGCCGCCGGTCACGATCAATACTCTGGACATGGAAATTCCCCCGGGTTGGTCTCTTTGATGTTCCCTCATGCATAGCGATTTGGGGTATCGGGTTCAATCGCGCCCTTTGCGCAGCACATGCGCGTCCGGCACAATCCCAGTACACAACAGAAAAACAATTTACGGTACGGAGACGATGGCCGAAGACGAACTCAAGATTTTCGATGTGGTGTTCGAGTGTGATGCCAGCGGCGTCGGCAAGATGCGCTGCGAGATGGATGTGCGCCTCGTCGTGCCCGAGACCATCGAGTGGGAGATGGCGTCGGACGAACATGGCTATCACGGCGGCGACGGCTCGGCCCCGCTGCCCATCGCCTATTTCACCGCCGGGCTGACGTCGTGCTTGATGACCCAGATGCGTGCCTTTGCAAAGCGCTTGCGGATCGATATCGCGAACCCGAAGATTTCCTGCCGCTGCGAGTGGGTGGCGACCCAGCGAGGTCGCGAGCCGTATGAGTCCGCCCCCAAGGGCATCTACATGGATATCATGATGGACTGTGACGCCCCGCTGGAATACCAGCTGCGGTTGATCGAGGCGGCCAAGAAAGGTTGCTTCATCGAGGCCATGCTCACACCCCAGAACAACATCGTCCACCGCCTCCGGACCGCCGACGGTTGGGTGGATTGCTGACGGCACATGCTGAGGTACCCGGATGGACACGCTTCGAGACGCCGCCTCCGGCGGCTCCTCAGCATGAGGGAGCGTGAAGCCTCACCCTGAGGAGATCGCGTAAGCGATCGTCTCGAAGGCCGAGGTGACGGACACGGGCGCTTGTCCGTCACGCGCGAACCCGCGATAACCAGACCCGAACCCTTCAGCCAGAGATCACGTCCCATGCTCAAATTCTCCTCATGCATCATGATGATGTTCCCCGACCTGCCGCTGCCCGAACGCATCACCGCGGCCGCCGACGTGGGCTTCCCCGGCGTCGAGATCCAGCGCCCCTATGACCAGGACCTGGACGAGCTCGCCAAGCGGCTGGAGCGTGCCGGGGTGGAGTGCACGCTCCTCAACACACCCTATGGCGACACCGAGGCTACCAAGTTCGGCCGCGCGGCGATCCCGGGCGAGGAGGCGGCCTTCGTCGACGATCTCAAGCTCGCCATGGACAGTGCGGAGGCGCTCGGCTGCACGCGCGTGCATGTCATGTCCGGCACGATACCCGACGGCGCGGACCCGATGGCCCACCGCCAGACGCTGCTGTCGAACCTACGCGCTGGCGCGGTGGCGGCGGCGGCGCGCGGAATGACGCTCCACATCGAGCCGCTTAACCACACCGACAACCCCGGCTACTTCCTGATCGGCCAGGCTATGGGCCATTCCATCGTCGAGGAGGCCGGGATGGACAATGTAGGGGTGCAGTTCGACCTGTATCACGCCCAGATGTCGGAGGGGTTCATCGCCGACAAGATCGAGCGCTATCTCGCCAGGTCCGCCTATGTGCAGTTCGCCAGCGTGCCCGGACGCCACGAGCCCGACGACGGCGAGATGAATTACGAGTTCCTGTTCGGCATGCTGGAAGACGCCGGCTACGACGGCTGGGTCGGTGCGGAGTACCGGCCGCGCGGGGATACGCGAGCCGGCCTCGGCTGGGCGAAGAAATACGGGATTGGGTGAGGCGCGCCTACTTATCCGGCGTCCACAGGATGTCCGTCGTGATCGAACGTTCGTCACGCATCTCCCACCGTCCGGCATCCACCCGCGCGAGGAAGTCTCCAAGCTGCTGGTTAAACAGTGCCGGCTCCTCCAGGTTGATGAGGTGGCCCGAGCGGGGCAGCAGCACCAGCGCGGAGGAATGGATGTTGCGTTTCATGAACAGGCCGACATCGAGGCACGGGTCGTCCTCGTCGCCGTTCATGATCAGGGTCGGCACCTGGAGTGCCTGCATCTCCTCGGCGAAGTCGTAGAGGGACGGCCGCCCGCCTTGGACGGCGCGCATGGTGTTCGCCGAGCCCGTTGTCGAATGGTCGGCGAGTTCCTTGGAAAAGGCCTCCCAGCCGCGCGGGTCCTTGTTGGCGTATTGCACACGGGTCGGACCGATGGCGTAGATCTTCGAGAATTCGGCCATGGTGTCGGCCTCGATCCGCGAGGCGACCTCCTTGGTCTCCTCGGCGAATTGAGCGTGCACATCGGGGTGTGCGCCGTAGCCCGCGCCCGCGACCGTGAGCGACAGGGCGCGGTCGGGATAACGAAATCCGAAGTGGAGCGCCGCGAACCCGCCCATGGACAGGCCGACGATATGGGCCTTGTCAATCTCCAGCGCGTCGAGGACAGCAAGGATGTCGTCCACGGCCCGGAACTGGCCGTACATCGAGACATCGTCTGGCACGTCCGAGGGCGGGTAGCCGCGGGCATTGAAGGCGATCGCCCGGCAGTTGCGCGCGAAATGGCGGAGTTGCGGCTCCCAGCTGCGGATGTCGCCGCCGAATTCGTGAGCGAACACGATCGGCGTGCCGCTGCCATGCTCCTCGACCCAGAGCTTCACGCCGTCGTCGGTTGTGATGTGCGTCATATTTCGTTTTCCTGCTTCCGATCATCCTCATACTGAGCCTGTCGAAGTATGAGGATGCCGCCCTCGCCCTTCGACAAGCTCAGGGTGAGGTCTATTGAGAGTCTACTTCTTCTCCATCGCCTTGAGCAGCGCGTTCACCGCGTCGTCATGCGCGTCCGTATGATGGGCCAGCGCCTGGAAGGCGGCGGCCATCTCGAGCACGGTCTCGATGCGTGAATGCACGCCCTCGCGGAGCAGCTTCTTGGACATCCGCAGGGAATGGCCCGGGTTGGCGGCGATCTTGCCCGCTAGGACATGGGCCTCGTTCATCAATGCGTCATGGGGCACCACACGGGAGACCAGCCCGCATTCGAGCGCCTCGTCGGCGCCGATCATGTCGCCGGTGAAGGTCATCTCGGCAGCCTTAGACATGCCGACCAGCTTGGGCAGAAGGAACGCCCCGCCGTCACCCGAGATGATGCCCAGCTTGGCGAAGCTTTCGGCAAAACGCGCCTTCTCCGAGGCAATCCGGATGTCGCACATACAGGCGAGATCGCAGCCCGCGCCCACGGCGGCCCCGTTCACGGCGGCAATGGTCGGCACCTCGAGATTGTAGAGGGTGAGCGGGATGTTGTGGATGTCGCGCTTGTAGTTGTTGCGGATCTGGTAGGGGCCGCCTTCGGACAGTCCCTTGCGGTCGCGCATGTCTTTCACATTGCCGCCGGCGGAAAAGGCGCTGCCCGCGCCGGTCAGGATGACGCAGCGCACGCCGTCGTCGCGGCTGATCCGGTCGGTCGCGTCCACGAAGGCCGCATACTGGCTCTCGCCTGACAGCGGGTTGCGCGCATCGGGCTGGTTCATCGTCAGGGTGACGACCGCGCCGTCCTGTTCGTAGATCAGAAAATCGCTCATCGGGGCGTCCTCACAAGCATTCTTGTTGTTGCCTGCGGCTACAATAGCGGGACGCCGCGAAGTTGACACTTAGATGATGAGCTTTATTCAGTCGTAGACCGCGGTCGGATCGATAGCCAGGACCTTCGGGCCCTCTGGGACGCATAACGCTTCGACGCGCAGGCCCAGGTCGAGGACCCGGATGGCTTCGATATCCTCTTCGAGCTCGCGGTCCGATGGCGGTTCGCGGACGATCCGGTCGAGCGCCGAACGCCGATAGAGATAAACCGGGATGTGCGCGCAGACGTCACCGGTTTCGAGCTTGGCGGCATCACGCGAGAATTGTCCGATGGTGCCGACCTTGGCCTCGGGCATCACATAGACCGTGCGATCCTCGTTCCACTTGACCGAGATTTTCGGTGCGTTGTCGTCCAGGTCCGGCGATATCGGGCCCGCGAGGGTTGCCATCGCGACATCGTTTGACGCCAGGGGGTACATCAGCGCGCGCAGGTAGCGGGCGTCGATGTCCGCGAAATGCTCGGGCATGTGAATGATCAGGTCGTGATTGCAGAACCTGTCGAAGCGCGTGACGGTCTGGGCGACGCGCGCGAGGCCCGACGGCAGCTTGTAGTTGTGGGTCGGGGGAAGTTCGCTGAGGTCCGAACGCACGCAATAGCCACCCGCCTCGCGGGCGGCGGCTTCCGACGCGTCGTCATGGCAATCGACGATTGCGCAGCCGACGTCAGCCTCCTCTGCATGTCGCAGAGCCGTGGCGATATTTGAGTGGTCGGAGCTGACGCTGCCGCGCGCGTTTGCCTGACGCGCGGCAGTATCGATCCTCGACGAAACCACGATGAGTGGGTTCCGTTCCATGCGGCGGGGCTCTTCCGACACCTACTTGTGTGTCGGATAGCCGGCGAGCGAGGGATGGTGGAAGTCACCGATCCGGTAGTCGCCAACCGCCTCGTCCATGTGCTCCATCTTCGTGAAGATGACGGGACCGTCCGGTCCCACAAGCACGTTCTCCTCTAGGCGGCAGGTCTGAGGAAGGCCCGGGTGACCGGCAAAGGTCTCAATGGCGAAGTACATGTTCTCCTTGATCTCCGCAGGATACTTCAGGGAGTAGGCGCGGCTCATCCACATGCCCTCGTAGAGAGTGATGCCGATCGAGTGCGCGAACTGCTGGAGCGTCACCGTGCCGTACTTGTCGTCGTCATATTCGGGGAACTTGGAGACCACGTCGGCCGTCGTATTGCCCGGTTTCAGGTTCTCCATGCCCGCATAAAGGGAGTCGTAGGTCTCCCGATACAGGTCGATCTCCTGCTGGGTCATCTTGCCCGCACATTTGAAGGTGCGCACGAAGTCGACATAGTAGCCACCCGGTCCGACAGCGTTGATGTCGACGATCATGAGGTCGCCCTGCTGGACGATCTTGTCGGTCGCCCAACGGCGGTACGGACTGGTGTTGCCGCCCGAGGCGACGATGATGTCGTAGATGATCTCGCAGCCGCGATCGAGCATGAACTTATGAACCTCGGCCTCGACCTGGCGTTCGGTTACACCCGGGCGCAACCACTCATGCTTGATGTGCCACATGGCCGCGTCGCCGATGGCCGCGGACATCTTGATCTGCTCGATCTCGTCGACGGTCTTCACGACGCGCGCGCGCGACATGGCCGGCCAGCCGTTGACGATGCGCAGGCCCGCCTTCTCGAAGGAATGCAGGGCCGGGAAGTCGAGGTTGTCGACACCGATCTTCTCTTTCTCGACGCCATGCTCCTTGAGCACTTCCATGCACGAGTTGACCATCTTGTCGGCCATCTCGCTGACCGCACCCTCGGCCCACTGCCAGGTCATGGCCGGGCGGATGCGGTCCTTCATCCAGGGCAGGTCGAGCATCGCGTTGTGCATGTCCGAACCGGCGGTCTCGAAGAGATACGGATCGCCGTTACGCGGGATAACGGCATAACGGATGTTGATGTTGTATTTCCAGTTACCCTGGTAGGAACCCGTGAGGTAGCGGATGTTAGCGCCTGCAAACACGATGAGGGCGCCGAGGTCATCGGCTTCCATCTCGGCCCGGGCGCGCTCCAGACGCTCTTGTCGCATGCGTTCGTGATCGACGCGATACTGCCAGTCGGCGCCGGTGGCGCTATAGAGGCGTCGCGGGTTGTTGTGGTGGGCTTCCTCGATGAATCCGGTATTGAGGTCGTAGCCGCGATAGTTGCTGTTGAACGACATTTTGGTGAGTTCTCCTCGTCAGGTTTTCGTCTTGAATGTTTTGTGTTTCGGGCGTCGCCTGAACGGCTGCCCGTCTGTCATCATTTGTCAGGGGTGTGTGCCGGCCGATAAGCCGCCGGGTTCGTTTACCAGGCACCGCGCGAGCATGTCGTGGATGCGGTTCCAGTCGTCACCGGCGTTCGTGAATCGTAGCTGTTGGGTGCGGTCACCATAGACCGAGTCCCAGGCGCGGCTTGTGATAGCCTCGGAAATCGACGGCGGTAACACGTCTGCTTGGAGGCGGCTTGCCATCCAGTATCCCGCCGGGCGGTAGGCGGCGACGCCGTCGGCGATGCGGAGCCTGAAACAGATGTCCGGCTGTGAATCGATCCAGAACACGCCTTCGGCCGACATCTCGTGGGGCCACATATGCCCGAGCAGGCACAGCGCCTTTAATGCTCCGAGAGGGCGGCGATCCTCGAAAATGTGGCTGTCGTCCCCGACGTTCGATGCCGGAGCTGCCAACGACGTGACCGCGCCGACGTAAATGTCCCCTGGCGCGTTGGGCGCAATGTCGTCAAGCGGCATCAATTCAATCGTCATCGGTCTACTCGTCGTGGGGCCGGAACGGGACGAACCAGCGCGAAAGGTAATGATATAACAGACCATTAATATATAACGTATCGTCCCGCGGCAAGCCGCCATGAGTGTCGTGCGCGGCACAAGACTTTGCGTTTTGCTAAGCAATCCCGTGCTGTTCCGCTAAGCTGATGCCCGGAGTTCTTCACATGCGATCATTCTCATACGAACCCTGCGAACTGCCGCCCAGCGCGGATGCGCTGCGGGCCGACCTGCGCGCATTCCTGGAGGTCGAGGCCGCCGATATCTTGGTCCCGGCGCGTGCGCGCTCCTGGGTCGGGTTCGACGCGGAGTTCTCGCGCAAACTGGGCCAGCGCGGCTGGCTGGGCATGACCTGGCCCGCGCCGTTCGGCCAGGGGCGAAGCGCACTCGAGCGTTACGTGGTGATCGAGGAGTTGCTCGCAGCCGGTGCGCCGGTGGCGGCCCACTGGATCGCCGAGCGCCAGAGCGGGCCGCTGATCCTGCGCTTCGGCACCGACGAACAACGCGAACTGTTGCTGCCGGGGATCGCCGCCGGGGAGACCTATTTCTGTATCGGCATGAGCGAGCCGGATTCCGGCTCGGACCTTGCCTCGATCCGCTCGAAGGCCGAACCGGCCGAGTTGGGCGGCGAGAAGGGCTGGGTCGTCAACGGCCGCAAGGTCTGGACCACCTACGCCCAGCATTCCCATTACATGATCGCGCTGCTGCGCACCGGCGAGGCGGGGGAGAACCGCCATGGCGGGACGACCCAGTTCGTAATCGACCTGTCGTCGCCCGGCGTGACCGTGCAGCCGATCCGCAACATGATCGGTGATGAAGAATTCAACGAAGTCACCTTCGACGATGTGTTCGTGCCCGCGGGCATGCTGGTGGGCGAAGAGGACAACGGCTGGCGCCAGGTGACGGCGGAGCTCGCGTTTGAGCGCAGCGGGCCCGACCGTTTTCTTAGCGCCTTCGCGCTGCTCAAGGCGCTGGTGCATGTGGCCGGGGAGAACCCGTCCGACATGGCCGCTGCCGCGATCGGTCGGCTGCATGCGCATCTCGGAACGTTGCGGGACATGTCCCTGTCAGTGGCCGCCCAGCTCGACACGGGCGCAGAGCCGGTGCTGGAAGCGGCATTCGTCAAGGATCTGGGTGTGATGTTCGAACAATCCATCCCCGAAATTGCCCATCAGGTGATCGGCGCGTCGCCGCGGATCGACCAGGGAGACGATTTCGAACAGGCCCTGGCATATGTGCAGCAGGCTTGCGTGTCCTTCTCGCTGCGTGGCGGCACCACCGAGATCATGCGCGGGGTCATCGCCCGGGGGCTCGGGTTGCGATGAACGAAGAACGCACCATGATCGCGCAGACCTGCGAGCGCCTGTTTGCCGAGCATCTCGATGCGGAACTGTTCCGTGCAGCCGAAGCCGGTGAATTTCCGCAGGGCCTTTGGGGTGCGATCACGCAGAACGGCCTCGACCGGATTCTGGTGCCCGAGGCGCAGGGCGGCAGCGGGCTCGGTTGGGAGGACGCCCATGTGGTGCTATTTGCCGCCGGGGCGCACGCGACCCCTGTGCCGCTGGCGGAGGCGATCGCCGCCGGCTGGCTGCTCGGACCCGCAGGCATGCCCGACGGGATCGTCACGCTTGCCGATCCCGAGATGACACATGTGCCCTGGGCGCGTGATGCCGGGCACATGCTGGTTCTGGATACGGATAACGCGCTGCACTGCGTGAGCCTGGATGGCGCGACCATCACGCCGGACCGGAATATCGGCCGCGACCCGCGTGATCGCGTGGCCGTGGACGGCGTGGTGCCGGAAAATACCGGGGTGGACGACATCCAGGCGGCCGGTGCGCTCGTGCGGTCCTGCCAGATGGCCGGTGCGGTCTCGGCCGTGCTCGACCTGTGCGTCAGCTACACCAACGAGCGGGTGCAGTTCGGCCGGCCGATCGGGCGTTTTCAGGCGATCCAGCAGCAGCTGGCGGTGATGGCGTCCGAGGCGGCGGCGGCCGGTGTCGCGGCGCGCGCGGCGTGCCGGATGGTCGATGCGGGAGGCAATATCATTGCGGCGGCAGCCACCGCGAAAATCCGCACCGGTGAGGCGGCTGGCAAGACCGCCAACATCGCCCATCAGGTGCACGGCGCGATCGGCTTCACCGACGAGTATCGCCTGCATCACCTGACGCGGCGGTTGTGGGCCTGGCGGTCCGAGTTCGGGGCCGAGAGCGCCTGGGCCGGGCTGCTCGGCCGTATGGTGGCCGCGCGGGGCGC
Organism: Alphaproteobacteria bacterium; assembly: GCA_049601915.1. Classification (GTDB taxonomy): domain Bacteria; phylum Pseudomonadota; class Alphaproteobacteria; order UBA6615; family UBA6615; genus UBA8079. The sequence goes on along the minus strand of JBMYRB010000008.1, from coordinate 52,825 downwards.
GGACAATCTCTGGTTGGATTTGACGGTCTAGGGTTCGTCGGCAGGCGGGCGGGTCACAGACCCGCCCGGACATTGCATGACGTGATGGTTTTGCTGTTGCCGCTCCGCTTGGTTGGGCGCGGCCCAGCCGATATGCTCGGAACAGATTCGGGGGGATTACATGCAATTTGTGAGTTATATCGGCGTCGACGGCGCGACCTGGGGTCTTGTTGACGGCGATGGCGTGATCGATCTCGGCGCGCGCGGGCCCCATGGCAGCCTCAGGGCCGCGATCGCTGCCGGGGAGTTGATTGCGATCGGCACAGCGGCCCGGGGCGAAAGCCCGGATGCGGCCCTGGCCGACATCGACTTTTTGCCGACTATCCCCGACCCCATCCACATGTTTTGCGCGGGCAAGAACTACAAGGATCATGTCGAGGAGATGGGCTTCGAGATGCCCGAGAATCTCTCCCTGTTCCTGAAGGCGAATTCGACACTGGTGCCCCATGGCGGCGCGATGATCCGGCCGAAGCTGTCGGAATGCCTCGATTTCGAGGGTGAGATCTGTGCCGTGATCGGCCGCGAGACGCGCCATGTGTCCGAGGCCGAGGCGCTCGATTGCATCGCCGGCTACACGATCATGGTCGACGGCTCCGTGCGCGACATCCAGAAGCATTCGGTGACGGCAGGAAAGAATTTCGTGGGCACCGGGCCCCTGGGCCCGGTGATGACCACGGCGGACGAGATACCCGACCCCTCGACCCTGCACGTCACGACCCGCCTCAACGGCGAGGTGGTGCAGGATTGCGGGGCGGATATGCTGATCTTCGATATTCCGTATATCATCGCCTACGTGTCACGGATCACGCCGCTGCAGCCCGGTGACGTGGTCGCGACGGGATCGCCCGCCGGATCCGGTGCGGGCCGCGAACCGCTACTCTGGATGAAGGGTGGCGACAATTTGGAGGTCACCGTGCCGAAAATCGGTACGCTGGTCGTCGACATCGTCGACGAACAATAAAAACGGGGAACAGAGGCATGAAGTTCATCAGTTACAAGCTGGGCGACGGCGCGGAGACATTCGGCCTGGTCCGCGAGGACGGGGTCGTCGACCTGGGTGCGCGCGGTCCCTACAAGAACCTGCGCGATGCGATCGAGGCGGGGGAGCTGATGGCGCTCGGCGAGGCCGCCAAGTCGGGCGATCCGGATACGGTGCTGCCCGACGTGACTTTCCTGCCGGTGATCACTAACCCGGACAAGATTCTCTGCGCGGGTCTCAACTATAAGGACCATGTCACGGAGACCAACAACACCCTGCCGGGAGAGCTGCAGCTGTTTATGCGTTCGACCAACACGCTGGTCGGTCATTGTGCCGAGATGGAGCGACCAAAGGTTTCGGACAATTACGACTTCGAGGGTGAGTTGACGGCGATCATTGGCAAGGGCGGGCGCCATATCAGCGCGGCGGACGCGCTGAGCCACGTCGCGGGCTACACCATCTTCATCGACGGCTCCGTGCGCGATTACCAGAAGCACTCGGTGACGGCGGGCAAGAATTTCTACAGATCCGGCCCGCTTGGCCCGTGGATGGTGAGCGCGGACGAGATTCCCGATCCGGCTGCCCTGGAGCTCACCACCCGGCTGAACGGCGAGGTGGTGCAGCATTCCACCACCGACATGTTGCTTTTCGATCTGCCCTATATCATCTCCTACATCTCGCGGTTTACGCCGCTGGAGCCGGGGGACGTCATCGCGACGGGGACACCGAGCGGCGTGGGTGCACGGCGCAACCCGCCATTGTGGATGAAGGCGGGCGACCGGATAGAGGTCGAGATTTCGAAGATCGGCACCCTGTGGGCCGATGTTGTTGACGAAGTTTAGAGGCAGGAGGAACCAGCCATGACCATCACGCGAGTCGAGAAGCTGATCTACGGCGTCGAGGATATGGAAACCGGCGCCAGCTATTACCGGGACTGGGGCGTTGACGAGGTCGAGAGCGGCCCCGAACGCACGGTCTTCAAGACCCGCACGAACCAGCTGATAGAGCTGCGCCGGGCCGATGATCCGTCCCTGCCGGGCTCGCCTGATCCGGCCAAATCGACCCTGCGCCGCGCGGTCTGGGGTGTCGCCGATGCCGACGGCCTCAAGGAAATGGGCGAAGACCTTGCGAGGGATCGCGACGTCGCGGATGAGGACGGCACGCTGTGTTTCGCCGACGAGAGCGGCAACGGGCTTGGCCTCGTCGTCGCGTCACCGACCGAGACCGACGTGGAGATCATTCCCCACAACGTCAACACGACCGAGCCGCGGATGAACGCGGTGATCAATCCCGCAGCCCAGGCGAACCCGATCCGTATCGGCCATGTGGTCTACATGGTCGAGATGGCGGACCGCGAGAAGGCGGTGAGTTTCTACCTCGACCGGCTGCGCTTCCGCCTGTCCGACAGCACCAAGACCGGCGGCGATTTCATGCGCTGCGAGGGCGGGCATGATCATCACAATCTGTTCCTGATCAGCCGGGCCGATCGCAACGCGTTCGATCACGCCTCCTTCGAGGTCGAGAATTTCGACATGGTGATGATGGGCGGCAAGTTCATGAAGGATAAGGGCTGGGACCCGGACACGACCCCGGGCCGTCACATCCTCGGCTCGAACTATTACTGGTACTTCAACAACCCGGCCGGCGGGCGGACCGAGTATTTCGCCGACATGGACCGCATGGACGACAGCTGGGAGCCGCGCATCTGGGACGAGAGCCCCGGTTTCGCGCTGTGGACCGTCGACGACGCGACGCTGTAGCGCTAGGCGTTCAGCACCGCCAGCATCGCATCCAGATGGGATGCGCCGAAGGCCTTGCTGCGGTCCGGTGACCAGCCGAAGGTCGTGTCGGGCCGATCTGCGTTGTCCTTGAAGGGCATCTCCAGGGTCAGCGCCAGGCAGCCGAATTCCTCGGCCACCCAGTTGGAGCATAAAGTCATGTTGCCCTTGCCCGGTTTGGCGTCGGGATAGCCGTATTTCGTCTGGAAATCGGGGCTGGCGGTCAGCAGCGCACCGGAGAATATTTCCTGCAGGGCCTTCTGGCGCTCGCTGAGGGAGGGAATCCCCATCATCCCGGCGAGGAAGTTGTAGGGCAGGGCCTCGTCACCATGGACGTCGAGGCAGAAATCCACCCCGGTTTCCTGCATGCGTTCGCGCACGAGGAATACCTCCGGGCTGCGGTCCATGGCGGGTTCCGACCATTCCCTGTTGAGGTTGGCCCCGGCGGCGTTGGTGCGCAGGTGCCCGCGGCGTGATCCGTCCGGGTTCATGTTCGGCACGATGTGGAAGACCGCGCGGTCCAGCAATGCCCGTGCCGTGCGATCCGCGGGATCGAGCAAACGCGCGAGGAAGCCTTCCATCCACCATTCGGCCATGGACTCGCCGGGATGCTGGCGGGCGATGGCCCAGAAGTTCTGCTTGCCGGGACGGGGCTCACCGATCGTCAGCAGGTCCATGGCCTGGCCGTCGAGGGTCTCACCCAGGACGTTCAGCGAGACCCGGTCATCGCGTTGAGCACCCGCAATCAGTTCGGCGTGGCGTTCAATCGAATAGGGCGCGAAATAGGCGTACCAGACGCTGTCTGCGGCCGGCGTGTGGGCGATGGTCAGCACGCCGGCCTCGTAACTCGAAGGCACTCGGACCCAGGTCTTGCGGTCGCTCGAGGCCACGGCCTGGTACCCCTCCCAGCCCTTGGGATAGGCCGCCCCGCCGGCGTTCATGATCTTCATGGACACGGGCGTGTCCTTCGCGCCGGTGAGGCGGAAGTGGAACCACATGTAGAAGTCGGAATTATTGTCCTTGGAAATCTCCAGCCGGATGTCCCCGGGGTCGGAGGTGTCCTGGCAGACGATATTGCCGCTGTCGAAATTGCTGGAGATGTGGAGGGGCATGGAAAACCTTTAGGGGATGATCTTGCGGTCGCGCAGCTTTTGCAGCTGGCGGGTGATGGTCGCCTCGCTGTCCCAGACATTGGTCCAGCCGGCCTTGAAGATTTTCGTCAGGCTCGACATGGCGTCCATGTCGGTGCCCAGCGCCATGTCGAGATAGGCCCAGTTGACGATCTCGTCCAGTGGGTAGGGCCGGAGGCCGTGTTCGGCTACCATCCGCTCCCATAGCTCGCCCTTGTCGGCCATGGTGGCAGCGATCGGGACCGGTTGCGGGTCGGCAATTTCCATCTCGAAGAATTCGGCGATGCGCGGCCAGAGCTGGCGCCAGCGGAACAGGTCGCCGTTGGTGATGTTGAAGGCCTCGTTGGCCGCCGCCGGCGTGGTCGCGGCCCAGACCATGGCCTCGGCCAGCAGATCCACGTCGATCAGCTGGTAGAGCCGGTCGTAGAAGCCGGCGTTGCCCGGCCAGCGCAGCGGCAGGCCGAGCTCCTTCGAGATCGCGGCGTAACACGCGATGCCGGTCATCAGGTTCATGGCCGACCCGGTCGAAAACCCCCACACCCCGTGGGGTCGCAGCGCGGACCATGACCAGCCGGACTGGGCGGCGTGACGCGCTTCCAGCCAGTCCTGCTGGGCGTGATAGAAATTCACCGGCAGGGGCCGCGGGTCGTCCTCGCGCGCCGGCGTCTTGTAGGAACCCAGATAGGTGCCGTACCACTTGGCGCCGTGCATCAGCTGGACGTGCCGGATATTGGCCGTTTTCTCGACCGCGTCCATCAGGTTCGCGAGCATCCCCACATTGACGGGGATTTCCGCCGCGACCGACGCCTGCTGGCTGTAGGCGGTATAGAAAACATATGTAATTTCACGATGTTCGGCCAGTTTCGCCCGGCAGTCGTCCGCATCCGTCAGGTCGACCGACAGGAACGTCGCGCGGGTCGGAAAGTCCGGCGCGCGGCGCGAGAGCGCGACAATGTTCCAGTCGGGCTTGTCCTCGAGATACTCGACCAGCGCCCGGCCGGTGACGCCGAGCGCGCCGACGATGAGGGCGGTGTTAGCTGGCATGGCGGAAGACCTCCGCTTGTCCGGTGCAATCCCTCTCCGCCCTTGAGGGGGGAGAGGGTGGCGAGCGCCGGCGAGCCGGGAGAGGTGGGTGGTGCCGCTGCAAACCCTCCTCACCCCGACCCCTTCCTCCCCATGGGAGGAGAGGGAGTAATAGTGCGTTCGAGGGCTTGGCCATCACGGGATGATCCGGTTGTCGCGCAGGCGCTGCAGCTGATCGGTGACCGTCTCCTCGGTGTCCAGCACCTCGGTCCAGCCCGCCTGGCGGATGCTGGTCAGGCTCGACATCTGGTCGAAGCCGTTGGCGAAGGCGTAGTCGAGGAAGGGCCAGGTGACGATGTCCGACATGGCGTATTTGCGGAGCAGGTGCTGCTCCGTGATCTCCGCCCAGACCGGTTCCTTGTCGGCCATGATGGCTTCGGTCTTCACGCTCTGGATTGGCCCGACCTCCATGTCGAAGAACGCGGCCAGTTTCGGCCACAAAAGCTTCCAGCGGGTGTAGTCGCCATTGGTGATGTTGAACGGCCGGTTGGCCGCCCCGGGCGCGGTCGCGGCCCAGACCATGGCGCGGGCCAGCAGCGCCACGTCGACGATCTGGTAGACGCTGTCCAGCAGCGCGGGGTTGCCGGGCCAGCGAAGCGGCAGGCCGAGATGCTTCGACACCGTGGCGTAGACCGCCAGCGACGTCATCATGTTCATGGCCGAGCCGACCGAGAAGCCCCAGACTCCGTGGGGGCGCAGCGCGGACCAGGTCCAGTCCTTGCCGTTTTGCCGCTCTACAAGCCAGTCCTGCTGATCGTAATAGAAGTTCGGCGTCATGTGGCGCGGGTCGTCTTCCCTGGCGGGCGTCTTGTAGGGCTTGCCGAACTGGACCCCGTACCATTTCGCCCCCTGCATCAGCTGGACATGGGCGAGGTCCTTTGCGGCGGGCTCCACCGCGTCCATCAGGTTCACCAGCATGGCCAGGTTGGGCGCGACCTCCGCGGCGAAGGTCTCGCGCGGTGCATAAGGCGTGAAGAAGATGTGGGTGACGTCAGATATATCACCGAGCGTCGACTGGGTGGCGGCCCGGTCGAGCAGGTCGACAGACAGGAAGGTCGCGCCCGTCTCGAAGTCCGGCGCGCGCCGGGACAGGCCGACGACCTCCCAGTCCGGGTCGTCGTCGAGATGCTCGACCAGCGCCCGGCCGATAACGCCCAGCGCGCCGGCGATCAATGCTTTGGCCATGTGTCCCCCCAAACTTCCGAGCCGCCCACCTCACGCGGCTCGCTTTCGCTCGCCACCCTCTCCTCCCATGGGGAGGAGAGGGTCAGGGAGAGGCGGGAACCGGCTGATGTCGAATGTTACCGGGTGGCTGGCTCCACCACCGCACGATAGTATCACGCCATGCGTACAAAAATTCGCCGATATGACGCTTCAGTATCAGGGGGAGACTATCTGGGTGCCCGAGGCCAAGTTCGGGGACTATATCGGCAGCGGGACCGGGGAGATTACCGGTGATACCCTGTCCGGCGACGTGAAATGGAGCCTGTTCGAGAACGAGGCGCCCGATGTGTGCGATTTCACCCTCACGGGGACGATCCGCGACGCGGACGGCATCGAGCACGGTTTCGAGATACTGGGCTATTCCGAGCACGAACCCGGCACGCGCAGCTGGCGGCTGTCGGCCGGCATCCGGTTCACCGCGCGCCCGCCAGGGGCGGCCTATCCGGCGGTCGGCGTGGTGACGGGCGCCTTCGTGACGGCGAGCCGCAGCCATCATTACGAATTGTTCCGGAACGTGCCTTAACCCCGGAAAAGCGGGCCTTCAGGCTCTAAATATCCGCTTTACATATTATAGATATATCAGACGAATATTGTGAGCGCACAAAACGCGCCTCGCGGAGGATAAAACGATGGCAGACCGCAAGCTGAAATACTGGGGCTGGGGCTACGAAGACGCCGGCCTCGATGGCGACCAGACCAAGGCCCTGATGGCGACCTTCGCCGACGGTTTCGGCATCAATCCGTCCCGCGACGGCAGGTTCCCCACTCTGGATGCCATCGAACTCCCGAAATCCCGCCTCGAGGCGCCGAGATCTCTGGAAGGCGTCTGTACAGACGACAAGTTCGCGCGCGTCTATCACGCCTTTGGCCAGTCCCAGCCGGACTCGATCCGCACCTATAACGGCGATTTCGACCACGCGCCCGACATCGTGGCCTTCCCCGAGACCGAGACCCACATCGCCGAGATCTACGAGTGGGCTGGGAAGGCCAACGCCGCCGTCATCCCCTGGGGGGCGGGCTCGTCCGTCGTCGGCGGGGTCACGTCCGATGTGGGGTCCAGATACAACGGTACTATTTCGGTCGATATGGGGCGCATGAACAGGGTGCTGGAGGTCGACGAGGTGTCGCGGGCCGCGCGCATCCAGGGCGGCGCCCGGGGCCCGGACCTCGAGGCCCAGCTCAAGCCCCACGGGCTCACACTCCGCCATTTCCCCCAATCCTTCGAGCATTCGACCTTCGGCGGCTGGGTCGCCACCCGGTCCGGCGGCCATTTCGCCACCCTCTACACCCATATCGATGATCTGGTGGAGGCGACGACGACCGTCACCCCCGCCGGGAACATCACGAGCCGCCGCCTGCCGGGCTCCGGCGCGGGGCCGAGCCCGGACCGTTTCGTGGCGCTCGGCAGCGAGGGGGCGCTCGGCATCATCACCGAGGGGTGGGCGCGCCTGCAGGGCCGGCCGACCTTCAAGGCCACCGCGGGCTTCCGGTTTACCGACTTCTTCGACGCCGCCCGCGCCGTGCGCGCCGTCTCCCAGGCCGGGCTGTTCCCCGCCAACGTCCGCATCGTCGACGGCACGGAGCTGCAGGTGAACGGCGCGGGCGACGGCAGCTTCACCCTCATGGTCGTCTCCTTCGAGAGCGCCGACCATCCGGTGGAAGCGTGGATGGCGCGCGCCGAGCAATGCTGCCTGGACCATGGCGCCGTGGTGGACGTCCCATGGCGCGACAACCCGGACGCCCACCTCCAGGGCGCGGTCGGCGCGTGGCGCACGGCCTTCATCCGCATGCCCTATAACCGGGAACAACTGACCCCCCGGGGCATCATCTCCGACACCTTCGAGACGGCGATCACCTGGGACCGGTTCGAGGCGTTCTACAACGCCATCAAGGACGCCACCCGGTCGACCATCAGAGACGTGACCGGCCATGACGGCGCGGTGTCATGCCGCTTCAGCCATGCGTATCCGGACGGCCCCGCACCCTATTTCGCGTTTCACGCGCCGGGGGACCCAGGCGACGACGGCCGGGCGATGCTGGCCCAGTGGCAGGCGATCAAGACCCGCGCCTCCGACGCGCTGATCGCCCACGGCGGCACGATCACCCACCACCACGCCGTGGGGCGCGACCACCAGAAATGGTACGAACAGCAGCGCCCGGCGCTGTTCGGGGATGTGGTGGCGGACGCGAAGAGGAGGTTGGACCCGAAGGGGGTGCTGAACCCGGGGGTTATTGTGGGGAGAAGTAAATGACCAAACAAATCGGCACATGGACCCTCGTCCGGGTCGAGGCGATCGATGCGTCCGGCGCGCCCGTCTCCCCGCCGCCCTATGGCGGCGAGGGGAATTACATCGGCCGGGTGGTGCTCACGGCCGACCGGCTGTCGTCCACCATCACCGATGCCCGGCCGGTTATTCCCGAAGGGGAGGCGCGCGAATACTCCTGCTACACCGGCCTCTACACCTTTGATGGGGAGACTCTCGTCACGAAGGTCGACCAGTGCTCCGACCCGGCCCGCATGGGCACGGAGCAGGTACGCGACGTGAGTTTTGAAGGAGACCTGATGGTCCTCCGCCCGCCGCTCCAGCCCTATGGCGACCGGCCGGCCGAGCGGCGCACCCTGTGGTGGCGGAAGATTTCGGACGTTTGAGTTCTAAACGGCGCGTCATGCCCGGACTTCGTTCGGGCGCGTGATCGAACGCATGGGCGCAGGCCCAATCTCGCTTCGAGACGCCGCCTTCGGCGGCTCCTCAGCATGAGGAGTGAGAGAGGAGGATAGCTCCTTGGCGTGAGAATTATGCGAACGCCTCACCCTGAGGAGGCGCGAAGCGCCGTCTCGAAGGGCGAGGCGGAGGTCCGAGCCACGCCGACGCCGAAAAGCACCTCCGACGGACTCCCATTTCACACTCCGATCCGGCAAAATCCGGCCATCACTCGTTCGCTTCACAGCCCACCGGTTTTGCCATGCCCAAGCCCATCCACATCAACCTGTTCATCCAGTCCCGCGGCCATCACGAGACGGCGTGGGACCACCCCGGTGCGGACCCGCGCTCCCTGATGGACATCTCCTACTATGTGGACCTCGCCAAGCAGGCCGAGGCGGCGAAGCTCGATTCCATCTTCTTCGCCGACGTGTTGATGATGACCAACGACGCCATGGAGTCCGGCCGCTTCTGGCCCGACCCGATCATCATGCTGTCGGCCATCGCCATGGAGACCGAGCATGTCGGGCTGGTGGCGACCGGTTCCTGTACCTATTCCGAGCCCTATAACCTGGCCCGCCAGTTCGCCTCAATCGACCACATCTCGGGCGGCCGGGCGGCGTGGAACATCGTCACCACCTGGGTCGAGGCGGTCGCGGCCAATTACGGGCGCGAGCATACCGCCCACGGCGACCGCTACGAGATGGGCGAGGAGTATGTCGCCGCGGTGAAGGATCTGTGGGACAGCTGGGCCGACGACGCGCTGTTGGACAATCGTTCGGGCAACGGCCTGTGCGGCGACACCAGCCGGATCACGCCGATCGACTTCAAGGGCAAGTACTACCAGGTGAAGGGGCCGCTGAACGTGCCCCGCTCGCCGCAGGGGCGGCCTGTATTGGTGCAGGCCGGCGCGTCGGACCGGGGGCGGGACTTCGCCGCGTTGCATGCCGAGGCGATCTTCACCGCTCACCTGGAGAAGGAAACCGCCCAGGAGTTCTACAAGGACATCAAGAAGCGCGCGGCCGATTTCGGGCGCAACGCCGACCAGGTGGTGGTCCTGCCGGGCCTCAACCCGGTGCTCGGCGGCACCGAGGCCGAGGCGAAAGAGAATCTCATGGAGTTGAATTCGCGGATGGACCCGGAGGTGGGCCGCCGGACGTTATCCCAGCGTTTCGCGGGCCACGACTTCGACCATCTGGATCTCGACCAGCCCCTCAAGGTGTCCGACTTCCCCGACCCCGACGGCCTCGAGACCATGAAGAGCCGGGCCGCGCTCATCGTGCGCATCGTGGACAAGGAGGGGCTCACCCTGCGCGAGCTGCTCGCGCGCTTCGCCGGCGGGCGCGGCCACTACACCACGGCGGGCACGCCCGAGCAGATCGCCGACCTGATCGCCGACTGGTGCGACCCGGACGCCCCGGGCGGGCCTGCGGCGGACGGATTCAACTACATGCCGCCCGTGATCCCGGAACTGATGACGCCCTTCATCGACGAGGTGGTGCCGATCCTCAAGAAACGCGGCCTGTTCCGCACCGAGTATGAGGGCACGACCCTGCGGGAGAATTTGGGCCTCGACCGCCCGGCCAGCCGGTTTTTCCCGGACTGACTGTTTCCTGTCATGTCCGGACTTGATCCGGGCATCTCCCCGCGTGGCGATATCGCCATGACAGAAGTGAAATTGCCGCCAGTTGTCCCGCGGAAGGCTTGGGGCCTACACTCGCGGGTAACAATCCAATACCCACAGGGACGAGAACCATGAACCTCTCAGACGGAAATCTCTTCCGCCAGCAATGCTATGTCGACGGCCAGTGGGCCGACGCGGATTTGGGCGAGACCATCGACGTCACCAACCCGGCCAATGGCGAGGTGATCGGCACCATCCCGAAGATGGGCACCGCCGAGACCCGCCGCGCCATCGAGGCGGCCGAGACCGCCCAGAAGGAATGGAAGCAGCGTACCGGCAAGGAGCGGGCTGCCATCCTGCGCACATGGTTCGAGCTGATGATGGAACATCAGGAAGATTTGGCTGTGCTGATGACCACCGAACAGGGCAAGCCCATCGCCGAGAGCCGGGGCGAGATCGCCTACGCCGCTGCCTTCATCGAGTGGTTCGCCGAGGAGGGCAAGCGCCTCTACGGCGATACCATTCCCGGCCACACCCGGGACACGCGGATTGTCGTGCTGAAAGAGCCGATCGGGGTCACGGCCGCGATCACGCCGTGGAACTTCCCGGCCGCCATGATTACCCGCAAGGCCGGCCCCGCGCTGGCCGCGGGCTGCTCGATGGTGGTCAAGCCCGCCACCTCCACGCCTTACTCCGCCCTCGCCATGGCCGAACTGGCCGAGCGCGCCGGCGTGCCCGCGGGCGTGCTGTCGGTGGTCACCGGCTCGTCGCGGGAGATCGGCGAGGAGATCACCTCGAATCCTATTGTTCGCAAGCTCACCTTCACCGGCTCGACCGAGGTGGGCCGCGAGCTGATGGCCGCGAGCGCCCAGAACATCAAGAAGGTCTCCATGGAGCTGGGCGGCAACGCGCCCTTCATGGTGTTCGACGACGCCAATCTCGATGCCGCCGTGGTGGGCGCCATCGCGTCCAAGTATCGCAACACCGGCCAGACCTGTGTCTGCGCCAACCGCATCCTGGTGCAGGACGGGGTGTATGACGCCTTCGCCGCGAAGCTGGCCACCGCGGTGGCGAAGCTCAATGTGGGCGACGGCATGTCCGACGATGTCCAGCAGGGCCCGCTGATCGACATGGCCGCGGTGGAGAAGGTCGAGCAGCATATCGCCGACGCCGTGGGCAAGGGGGCGAAGGTCGCGGTCGGCGGCGGACGCCACGAGCTCGGCGGCACCTTCTTCCAGCCGACGATCCTGGTCGAGGTCACGCCGGACATGGATGTGAGCCACGAGGAGACGTTCGGGCCGCTGGCGCCGTTGTACAGGTTCGGTTCCGACGAGGAAGGCATCGCCATGGCCAACGACACGGAGTTCGGGCTGGCGGCGTATTTCTACGCCAACGACCTGAAGCGTGTGTGGAAGGTCTCCGAGGGTCTCGAATCGGGCATCGTCGGCGTGAACACGGGCCTGATATCGACCGAGGTCGCGCCCTTCGGCGGGGTCAAGGAGAGCGGCGTGGGCCGTGAGGGCTCCCACTACGGCATCGACGACTATGTGGAAATCAAATACGTCTGCATGGGCGGGATCGCGTAGAGGCGGGACGTCGCTATTCCCTCTCTGCCCCATGGGGGCGGAGAGGGTCAGGGAGAGGTGGGGGTCTTCCCGATCGCCGCAACGATTGTCGCGACGACACCGTCGATATTGTCCGACACGTCGTTGTTCCAGAAGCGAATGACCCGGTATCCCTGCCGTTCGATTTCCCGGGTCCGTGACGCGTCTGCCTCGACATTCAGCGCATGCTGTCCACCGTCCAGTTCAATTACGAGTTTGCAGGCCGGGATCGCTATGTCCGCGATATACGGGCCGATGGGGTGCTGTCGCCGGGCCTTGACCGGCAGATCGGCCTCCCGAAGCGCGCGCCATAAACGCTGTTCCGTGACCGTGGCGTGCCTGCGCAGTTGCCGCGCTCGTTTTGTTTGCATTCGATGCGCCAAACCCACCTCTCCCGGCTCGCAAGTGCTCGCCACCCTCTCCCCCCTTTAAGGGCGGAGAGGGTTATTTTGGCCGGGTCGGTGGTGTGCTGTCCTGGCGAAGTGCAGGCCCTACAGCCCGAAGATCTCCCGCGCCTCATCGGGTGTGGCGACCGTGTCGCCGGTGCTCTCGATGATCTGGGCGGCCCGTTCGACCAGCTGGGCGTTGCCCGAAGCGAGCTCGCCGCGCGCGATGTAGAGATTGTCCTCCAGGCCCACCCGGGCGTGGCCGCCGAGCAGGACGGCCGAGGCCACCATCGGGAACTCGAACCGCGAAATCCCGAAGGACGCCCAGTTGGCGTTCGCCGGCAGCATGTCGCGCATCAGCATCATCGTCTCGGCGTTGGCCGGCGCGCCCCAGGGGATGCCCAGGCAAAGCTGATACAGCGGCTTGTCGTCCTTGATCGCGCCCGTCTCGAGCATGTGGTTGGCGAGGCGCACATGGCCGGTGTCGAAGACCTCGAGTTCGGGCTTCACGCCGGCTTCCTGGATCAGCATCGCCATCTCGTTGAGCATCTCCGGCGCGTTGACCATGGGGCGTTCGCCGAAATTCATGGTCGCGATGTCCAGGGAGCAGATGTCGGGCTTGTTCTCGACCACGTGGGCGACGCGCTCGACGGCGGTCTTCATCACCGAGCCGGCCGCGGCCTTCATCGGGTCGTCCCGGTCCGGCGAGAAACGGCCGCCGGGGCCGGTCGTCAGGTTGATGATCACGGGTGAGCCCGAATCCCGGATGCGGTCGACCACTTCCTTGTAGAGCTTGGTGTCCATGCTCGCCTTGCCCGTCTCGACATTGCGGACGTGAATATGCGCGATGGCCGCACCGGCCTTGTTGGCGGCGATGGCCTCGTTGGCGATTTCTTCGGGCGTGACGGGCACGGCCGGATTGGCGCCCTTGGAGTCGGCCGCACCGGTGACGGCGCAGCTGATGATCACGGGTCGAGACATGATGGATATTCCCCCTGGTAATCCTATTTTGAGCGGGCACCTTGTTTGGGATGCGGTGCGTTTCGCGGTGTGAGTGCGGCAACCCTAGTCAGGCGCCCGGCGGTGAACAAGCGCTATAGTCCCAGAATATTTCCGATGGAGAAAAAATCAGATGGTTAAGGCAATTCGCATTCATGCGTTCGGCGAGGTCGATGTTCTGAAATGGGAGGATATCGAGGTCGGCGATCCGGGCCCGGGCGAGCTGCGCCTGCGCCACACGGTGATCGGCTTAAACTTCCTCGATATCGCGGTGCGCAAGGGCATCTATCCCGTGCTGCCCGAGCTGCCCTCCGTGCTGGGTACCGAGGCCGCCGCGGTGGTCGAGGCGGTCGGCGACGGGGTTGCGGGGATCAAGGAAGGCGACCGCGTCGCCTATGCCGCGACGATGCCGGGGGCCTATGCCGAGGCCCGGCTGATCGACGCCTCCCAGGTCGTGGTGCTGCCGGACGCGGTCTCCGACGAGGTGGCGGCCGCGAGCATGCTCAAGGGCATGACGGCCGAATATCTGATCCACCGCACATACGCGGCCCAGGCCGGCGAAACGGCGCTGGTGCATGCGGCGGCCGGCGGGGTGGGTCTTTTCCTGTGCCAGTGGCTGGCGTCGAAAGGCGTGAATGTCATCGGCACGGTCGGCTCGGATTCCAAGAAGGAGACGATCCTGGCCAACGGGGCGGCCCATGCCGTCAACTACAAGACCGAGAACTTCCAGGAGGTCGCCTGCGAGGTGACCGGGGGTGCGGGCGTCGACGTGGTCTATGACAGTGTCGGCAAGGATCACTATCAACGCTCCATCGATTCCCTGCGCCCGCGCGGCTACATGGTGAACTTCGGCAACGCCTCGGGGCCGCTGCCGCCGATCGATTCCGTCGAGCTGAACGTCAAGGGCTCGCTGTTTTTCACCAAGGCCTCGATGCGTTTCTATCAGCTGACCCGCGAAGAGCTCGAGAACAGCGCCGCGACCCTGTTTGCCGCGCTCGCGGCCGGCGATGTGACGACCCAGATCGGCCAGCGCTACAAGCTGGAAGACGTGGCGACCGCCCACAGCGATGTCGCCGAGGGACGGACGACCGGCTCGACGGTGTTCACTATCTGACGCTCACAAATCCCCTCATGCTGAGCCTGTCGAAGCATGAGGGTCCCCACGCTCACCCTTCGACAGGCTCAGGGTGAGGGCGGGAGGCAAGGAGGCCATCATGAATCTTGAATACCGCCAACCAAGTGACGCCACTCTCGCGCTGATGCGCACGGGGCATAACCACCCCGAGATGGTCGCGACTCTGAAGGAAATCGCCGCAGAAGGCGTGCCAGCGGTACCCGAGAATAGCGACGGCGAGAACGAGGACATCGGCGGGCTGGCGGTCACCCATCGCTTCGTCGAGGCCCCGGGTGAAAGCGAGACGGTGCGCTGGCATTTTGTCGAGGCCGGTGAGGGACCGGTGCTGTTGCTGATGCACGGCATCCCGCAGTCCTGGTGCATGTGGCGGCCGATCCTGCCGGAACTTGCGAAGCATTTCCGCTGCATCGCTATCGATCTCAAGGGCTACGGCCAGTCGGACAAGGGTCGGGGCGACTACCGCCACGAGGGCGTGGCCGATCAGGTCATCGCCCTGCTCGATACGCTGGGGATCGACCGGTTCAACCTGTTCAGCCATGACCGGGGCACCGTCCAGGCGGATTTCATCGCCGCCAAACAGGCCGACCGGGTGATCCGCTTCGTGCGCGGCTCCCAGCATCTGATCCATTTTCACCCGGACCTGGCGCCCCAGGAACTGATGTTCACGGATCTCGAGACCCGCGGCATCCTGCAGGACCCGGTCAAGGTCTTCGAATGGGGCTTCGGCCGCTTGTGCAAATACCCGATCGCCAAGCCCGACGTGATCCGTGCGATCCAGGAGTTCTCGCGCCCCGGCACCGGGCTGGCGGTCGAGCGTTACTTCCAGTCCTCGACTTTCCGCAAGGACTGGATCGACCGGCGCACCCGGCTGATTCCGGCCTGGACCGCGCCGATGCTGATCCTGCAGGGCTCGGACGAGCCGCCCATGCCGGTCGAGAATTACGAAGGGCTCGAGGAATACCTGCCCGACGCCCGGGTCGATCTGGTCGACGGCGGGCATTTCTATGTCGAGGAAAACCCGACCGATACGCTGGCCAAGGCGCTGCCGTTCCTGCTGGGTGACTAGGCCCGCTCAGCCGTCCTTCTCGGACGTGATCTTCGCGAAGGCCGCAAGGGTTTCGGCGCTGACGTAATGCTCGATGCCCTCGGCGTCAAGCTCGGCGTTGCGGGCGCTGACGCCGATGGCGCGCAGAAAATTAAGTACGATCTGATGACGCTTGCGTGATGCGTCGGCCAGCGCGCTGCCTTGCTCTGTCAGGAAGATCGACCGATAGGGGCGGGACGTGACCAGCCCGTCGCGTTGCAGCCGTTTGACGATCTTGTTGACTGTGGCGTGGGATACGCCGAAGCGCTGGGCCAGATCGGTGACCCGTGCCTCGCCATAGGCGTTGATCAGGTCGTCGATCATCTCGACATAATCCTCGGCCTTCTCGGTCTGCTGGGCGTTGCGAACCCGCTCGAACTGGGCGGCCTGGCGGTCCGCATCCATCATCTCGTCGGGTTCGTCTGGCGTGTCGGCGGCGGGTTTAATGCGGTCGGCCATCACGCCTGCACCCGGGTTGCGCAATCGTAGCCGCGCATGGTGATGTACCGGTTCATCTCGATCATGACAGGTACAATCGCATCCGCCGCGATTCCCCGGAAGTCGGCGGGTGTTTCAGACCGGATGCCGGCGCCTGCTCTTAGCATCATGCCACCTCTTTTCGCGCAACGCCAACGCGAGCGCGGTGTGGACCGTAGAGGCAGGCCACCGCGAGGATGATGCCGGAAACGACCGCGATCATGCCCGCGGCACTGACCGCGCCCCGGGCACCGAACCAGAGCGGGCCATAGCCAGCAAGAATGTAGCCCAGCACAGCCGAAAGTGTTGCGAAAGCCACGGACCAGCCGATCTGGTGCTCGAGCCGGTTGGTCATCAGTCGCGCGGCCGCGGGCGGACAGATAAACATGGCGATGACGATGATCGAACCCACGGCGTCGAAGGCGGCGACGGCGGCAATCGCGGCGACGATGACAAGGCCAAGGCCGAGCGCGGTGGCCGGTATTCCAAGCGCCTGCGCGAAGTCTTCGTCGAAGGTCGAAATCTTGAGCCAGCGCCAGAAAATCACGGTCAGCACGACCACGACGGCGCAGACCGTCGCGATGCGGACAAGCTCGTCAGGCAGCGTTGCGAGCATTGTCGGGTCCAGAAGCGAGTGCCAGCCGTCGGCGCGCAACCAGACCAAGGATTCGAGGTTACCCATGAGGGCGTGTTCGACGTCGATGTGGATGTTGCTCGTGTCGGACTGTTCGAGAACCAGGACGCCTGCGGCGAACATGGATGTGAAAACCGCGCCCATGGCGGCACCCGGCTCGATGCCGCCCAGCCGCTTCACGAGTTCGATCAGAACGACGGCCACCAGCGCGGCGCCGGCTGCGCCGAGCAACATGGGAATGGCGGAGATGATGCCCGTCAGCACGAATGCGACCACGACTCCCGGCAGCACGACATGGCTAATGGCGTCGCCGATGAGCGCTTGCCGGCGCAGGATCAGGAAATTGCCCGGGAGTGTGCAGGCGATGGCCGCAAGTATGCCGATCAGGATCGGCGCAAGCGAGAGCTGAACGAATTCGGCGCCCATCAGTCGCTGCTCACAGTCACGGGAGGGCCGAGGCGGCGATCGAATTCCGCAATCTCGTCGGACGTGAAGACATCCTCGATCGGCGTCAGCCCATCATATCGGCCTGTCAGACCCGCATCCTGATAAATCTCCCGCGCCACGTCCCAGCGGCGTTCGTCGCGGGCGATCTTGGCGGCCTGTGCGCGACCGGCGTCTGTCGGGACGCCGTCGGGGCGGACCAGGCCCTCGCGGGCGAGAAGACGGAGCGTGTACGTCTCGCGAATTGGATGCTGGGCGGCGAGCGAAAGCAAGCCCTGGCGCCTGTGCACCCGGGCCTGGAAGCCGCGGTGCCGAAATAGCGCGGCGAGTACGCCGCGATCGGGGGCGAACAGCAGCGAGAAGACGAAAATGCTCGCCGCGACGAGAACGGTGATCGGGCCGGTCGGCATGGCCGGAGCCGATGCCGAAAGAGCGGCGCCAATGTATCCTGATGCGCCACCGATGCCGCCGGCGATCCAGATCATGCTGGTCGAGCGATCCGTCCAGAACCGTGCAGCGACGGCGGGGATAATTAGCATCGCAACGATCAGGATGAGGCCCACCAGCTTGAGCCCGATAACGGTGACGGAGAGGACGAGGCCCATCATCAGAAGGTCGATGCGGCGCACGTCGTAACCGAGTGCGGCGGCATAATCACTGTCGAACGCCACAAGGGTCATCGGCCGGCGCATCAGCCAGGTCAGCAGCACGGCCAGCGAGCCGCCGACGGCAATCACGACGGCGTCCTGGAGAAGCATCCCGGCGGTCGAGCCCAAAAGGAAGCTCTCAAGCCCCGCCTGCCGGCCCGCGCTCATGGCTTGGATGACGGTCAGCAGCACGATGCCGACACCGAAAAAAACGCCCAGAACCGCACCGATGGCAGCATCTTCGGCAAGCCGGGTGCGCCGGCTGATCCATTCGATCAGTAGCAGCCCGATCCAGGCGGTGACGGCCGATCCCGCGATAAGGCCCAACAGGCTGCGCCCGTCGCCGCCGAAGGTGACCATCACGACGAATGCCAAGCCTACGCCCGGGAGCGTTGCATGGGCGACGGCATCGGAGATCAATGCGCGTTTGCGAAGAAAGGGAAATGTGCCCGATGCGCCCGCCGCGAAGCCGAGAAGCCCGGCACCGATCGCGACCAGTGCAGCGTTGTAGCCGGCCTGCAGGAAAAGCGCATCGACGAACAGGTTCATTGCCCGCCGTCCGCCACCGCCAGTTCACTAAGATGGGTGGCGGCGAGCCGCCCGCCATAGGTTGCCTGCAGGTTCTCGGGTGTGAACGTCGTCTCGACCGGCCCTTCGGCGATACGTCTCACATTGAGCAAGAGCGCGTGATCGAAATAGTCGCGTACCGTGGCGAGGTCATGGTGCACGGCGATAACCGTTTTGCCTTCGTCTTTCAGTAATTTCAGGACGCCGATGATCGCCCGCTCGGTCGCGGCGTCCACACCGGCGAACGGCTCATCGAGGAGGAAGAGGTTGGCGTCCTGCGCCAGCGCGCGGGCGAGGAACACGCGCTGCTGCTGCCCCCCCGAGAGCTGGCCAATCTGGCGATGCGCGAAATCGGCCATGCCGACGCGGTCGAGGCATTCATTGGCCTGGCTTCGTGCCTGCCCCGAGAGCCGCCCGAGAAGCCCGACTTTGCGATAGAGCCCCATCTGGACGACATCCATTACCGTGGTCGGGAAATCCCAGTCGACGCTCGCGCTCTGCGGCACATAGGCGATGTGGGCACGAGCGTTCCGGAGCGATTGTCCGAATACGTGGACCTCACCGGACAAACGCGGAATAACTCCCAGCGCGGCCTTCAGCAGGGTGGATTTCCCCGCCCCGTTCGGGCCGACAATGGCCGACATGCCCCCTTTGTTGAAGGTTGCATCGACCGAGAAGACCGCGGGTTTCTCGCCATAGGAAACCGTGAGTCCCTGCAGGTTGAGAGCCGCGTCGGGCGATGTCTGAGCCGGACCGACGGTCCGGCCCTGTTCTGATGCGATTTCGGGTTGTGTCGTGCGTGACATGCTCGATCTTTCAGTTCAGGAGGCCTAGCATACCGGTGTCCGGTGCCCGGCCGCCCAGCGCGCTGGTGATGGTCGTTGCATTGTGGTCGATCATTCCGACATAGGTGCCCTCGTAGGTGCCGGGCTCGCCCATCGCGTCGGAATACAACTCGCCACCGATGACGACCTCATGACCTCTGGAGGCGGCACCTTCGATCAACGCACGGATATTGCGGTCCGATACCGAGGTCTCGACGAAGACGGCCCGGATGTTTCTGTCGACCAGCAAATCGACGAGCTCGGCGATGCGCCGAAGACCCGCTTCTGACTCGGTCGAGATGCCCTGTATGCCGACGACGTCGAACCCGTGGGCCTTGCCGAAGTAACTGAACGCATCATGGGAGGAGACGACCACGCGACTTGTGGCGGGAACTGTGGAAAGCGCCGAAGTCGTGTAGTCGGCCAGCTTCTGCACTTGCTCGAGATACGCGTCCGCGTTGGCGCAAAATATCTTCTCGCCCGGCGGGTGCGCTTCAATCAGCGCATCGCGGATGTTGGTGATCACATGCGACCACAAGGACGGGTCCATCCACAGATGCGGGTCAAACCGGTTCTCATAGTCCTCGGAGCTGATCAACTGGTTCTCCGGTACGGTTTCGGCCACGGCGACGACCTTGTTGCTGCCGGCCAGCCCGAGAAGGAAATCCTCCAGCTGGGCCTCGAGATAGAGACCGTTCCAGAGCACCAGGTCGGCTTTCGCCATGGCCACGATATCGGTGCGCGTCTGCCGGTAGGCATGCGGATCGACGCCCGGGCCCATCAGCGCCTGCACGTCGATCAGGGTGCCCCCGATCTGCGATGCGGCATCGGCGATCATGCCGGTGGTGGTCACGACGCGAACCCGCTCCTGCGCACCGGCCGGGTAAGCGAGCGCGATGAATGCGACAGCAAAGACCACGGAAAACAGGCTTTTCCAGTTCATGTTCATGCAAATCGTTTCGTTCTCAACTAGGCATAGACGGCCCCATGAAGGCACCTTTGCCCGAAGCGTAAGCAGGAATAACCCGATGGTCAAATATTCAAAGAAGGTTCTACAATGTAGCCACAGCTAAAAATATGGCTCGGTTATACCGACACGAGGAACGGTAGTCTGGCCGCGTGTCGGGCCGTCAGTGAAGCAGCTGGGCGACGTGCGCGGCGCGTAGCTCGCGCATCCGGTCGCGGATGGTTGGCCCGTAGGTCTCCATGTCGGACAATTCCTGGGGTTTCAGCCGGTCGCGGATGCCGTCCTGGAAACTCGGCAGGGCGCTGGCACGTGCCCACCAGGCCTGCACCCGGGGCCTGTTTTCATTCCAGACGTCGAACAGGCCAAGGTAAATTATTCGCGCGGCGTAGGGCATGATATTGATGTCCGCTAGGGTGTGCCGGTCACCGAAAATCCAGTTCCGGCCGTCGGAGAGGGTTTCGTCGAGGGTTTTGAACATCTTCTCGTAGGCGGCGATGGCGTGCAGGACGAAGGGTGAGTCCACGCCGTCCTCGTAGGTCGATGTAAACCGCATGCGTCGCCGGGGGTCGCCGATATTGTGCAGGCGCTTTTCGCGTTCCTCCGGCGTCAGGGCCTTCATTTTCTCGCGGAACATCGCAGAGAAGCTGATCTCTGTCGTGCCCTCATGCAACCCCTCATCGACCATCTTGGACCACATGCGCATCTGGGCTTTGTCATACGGATCGTCGGGCGTGAGCTTCGGGTCCGGATACACCTCGTCGAGATATTCGCAAATCAGAGTGGATTCACAGATCGGGCGGCCCTCATGGATCAAGGTCGGCACCACGCCCTTCGGGTTCAGCTTCAGATATTCGGGTGAATACTGTTCGCTCTTAAACAGATTGACCTCCCGCGGTTCCCATTCGAGGCCTTTCTCGAAAAGGGTAATTCGCACCTTCTGGGCACAAACCGAATTGCCGAACTGGTAGAGCGTGATCATGCTGCGTATTCTCTCAGACTTGTGTGGGTTGTCCGCTGGCGGCTGATTTCGCGATCGCTTCGTGGATCGCGGCTGTGTGCGCCATCTCGTCGGGTGTGAAGAGATATGTCTCCTTGCCTTCACATGCGGCGGCGAAATTCTCGTCGTTGGCGCGGATCTGGGTGATGATGTCGCGCGCCGGCAGTTCGATCTCGTTGACCGAGCCCCCGCCGTCCTCGACCGCACCCGCCCCGAAACAGGTGGTGACCTTCGTCGTGTCCATCCAGCCGTTGGCCCGGGCCCAGCCCTTGGAGCCCATAACGTGCAGGTGCATGGTCGATGGCGTGGTCATCAGGTTCGCCAGGTAGCCAGTGATTCCCGATTCAAACTTCACCAGCACTGACCCGCAGTCATTGTCCATAATATGGGACGTGAGCTGGCCATAGACCTCGCGCATCGGGCCGCCATACCAGCACATGATGTCGATCATGTGAGCGCCGAAATGGACAATGCCACCGGTCGGCGCCTCCTTGTTCGCGCGGCGCCAGCCTTCGATGCCGATCTGACCCTGATGGCTGAGATTGGCCTCAATGTGATGGATCTCGCCGAGATCCCCGGTGTCGATGATTCGCTTGATCTCCTGCACGGCGGGACCGTAGCGGTAGTTGTGCCCGATCCCCAGTGTCAGGCCCGCGTCCGTCATGGCCTTTGCTGCACGCTCGCCCTCGGATTTTTCGAGCGCAAAAGGTTTCTCGGTCAGCACGTGTTTTCCGGCGGCGGCACCGGCCACGATCTGGTCTGTGTGCTGGGTGTGTGGTGTGACGAGCACCACCGCGTCGATGTCGGGGTCGTTCAGTGCGTCTTCGTAGTTTGCCGTGAGTTCCAGCTCATGGGCGTCGCAGAACCCCCGGACATTGTCGGGCACCAGATCGATAGCGCGGGTGTACCGTATTTTGTCGGAGCCCTTTGCGGCCGTGACATGGTTCTGGCCCCACCAGCCGAGACCGACAATCGCTGCATTGATCATGTTTCTTCCCTCACGTTTATCTTTCTCGAACCGCAGCGCCGTCAGGCGACGGGTTCACGTTTTCCCGACTTGATCGACAGGGCCATCGCATCGAGCGCGGCGACGTCGTGGATCATCTGCTGGTTTGTGAACTTGTAAACACCGGATCCGGCAATGGCGTCGGCGAAGCCCTCCACGTTGGCGCGAACCGGGTCGACCGGATCCAGCTCCATGGTCTTCGGGTCTCCGCCGCGCATGGCGATCTGCACGCTCGTCGGGCTGGTTATCTTCGCCCAGCCCTTGGAGCCCAGAACATTGCCCATCCGGTTGTCGCGGGTGACCATGACGTTGCCTATATAGGCCGACGCACCGCATTCGAAAGTGAGCAGGGCAGAGGCAGTATCGCGCGGGATAATCACGTCCAGCGCCTGGGCGTAGACCTCGGTGATCGGTCCGGCATAGTGCTGGAACAGGTCGAGATAGTGGCTGCCCATGTGCCACAGCCCGCCGCCCGGGGCCTGTTTCACGTCATGGCGCCATGCGTGTTCGCCGGACAAGGTGTCGTGGGAGGTATTGCCTTCCATATGCATGACCTCACCCAGCTCACCGGCGTCGATCATGGATTTGATCACGGTCTGGGGTGCACCATAACGCTGGTTGTGGCCGAGGCCGAGCATGATGCCGGCAGCTTCGGCGGCCGCGACCGCGCGTTCGGCCTCGGACTTTGACAGCGCGAAGGGCTTCTCGGTGAAGATGTGCTTGCCCGCCGCCGCGCCGGCGACGATCTGGTCGGTGTGCAATAAGTGGGGCGTGACGAGGATGACTGCGTCGATGGCGTTGTCTTCCAGGACGGCCTCGAAGCTGGGCGCGGTGCGCGCGCCAATCTCGGCGGCGGTCTTTTTCGAGAGATCCGAATTCAGGTCCACGACCGTACCAATACGAACCTTCTTACTATTGGCATGTGCCCTGATATGGGTTTGTCCCCACCAGCCGAGCCCGATCAACGCAACGTTCAGCATAACTTTCCCCCCGACATTCTTCTTATCTTCACGCACTCGCGGTGTGACTGTTCTTTGGTCGGCCAAATTTCTCATATTTTGAGACGGCGGCCTTTCACCAGTTTAGTATGAATTTCGGCATGCTAGTTAGCATCCGAATGAACGGAGAAACGGTATGAAGTTCGGTCTCTTTGGTAGCGCCCAGGCGAAACGCGGCGGCCCCGACGTGGACAGCGCCAAGGGTTACAACGATTGGCTCGATTTCAATGTCGAGGCCGAGCAGCTCGGCTTCCATTCGACCTTCGCGGTCGAGCATCATTTCACCGGATTCGGGCAGGTCTCGGCGACCGTCAATCTGTTGACCTATCTGGCGGCCCGGACATCGACGATCCGCCTCGGGACCGCCGTCATGGTGTTGCCCTGGCACAACCCTGTCTTGCTCGCCGAACAGGTCGCGACGCTGGACCTGCTGTCCGGCGGGCGTTTCGATTTCGGGGTCGGCAAGGGGTACCGCTTCAATGAGTTCAATGGTTTCCGCATCCCCATGGAGGATGCCGAGGCGCGTTTCGAGGAATCACTCAAGATACTCACGAAATCCTTCACCGAGGATGAGCCCTGGACCTATGAAGGCGATTTCTGGTCCTTCGAGGATGTCATCGTCGAGCCGCCGACCGCGCAAAAGCCACACCCGCCTTTCTGGATGGGTGCCGGGAGCCCCAAGTCGATCGAGATGGTCGCGGAGCGCGGCTACAATTTGCTGGTCGACCAGTTTGCGTCGAGCGACACGACAATCGAGCGGGTCAATAATTTTCGTGACGCGGTCGAAGCGCGCGGCCGCACTTTCGACGCCAACGAAGTCGGTGTGGCGCGCGGGCTCTACGTCGCCAAGGACGCAGCCGACCGAGATGCCGCGATCGAACGCCGGATTCAGGCACGGCGCAGGGTCGACAATCTCGCCCAGAATCCGGACGGCACAAACAAGGCGACGATCATGTCTTACGACGACAGCAACCAGGCGACGGCGGAAGCCGCTTTCTTCGGTACGGTCGACGAGATCGTCGCAAAGATCGAGAAATTCCAGGCGGCGGGCGTGAAGTACATGCTCTTCTCCGACGGTGGCTCGGGGATAGAGGGGTTACGGACCTTCTCGAAGGAGATCATTCCGGCTTTTGCGGACGACGATGCATCGGCCGAAGCCGCTGAATAGGAACCGTAACCATGGCGCTTGAACTCTATCACGCGGCCCATTCGACCTGCAGCCAGAAGGTGCGTATCTGCCTGGCCGAGAAGGGGGTCGAGTGGATCAGCCGCCCGGTCGATTTCTCAACCCGCGGGAACCTGGCGCCGGAGTATATGGCCATCAACCCCAACGGCGTGGTGCCCGCTTTCGCGCATGACGGTACGCCGATCATCGAGTCCACGGTGATGTGTGAATATCTGGAAGAGGTCTGGCCGCACGAGCCGAGACTGTCTCCCGACGATCCAAAGAAACGTGCCGAGATGCGCGCCTGGCTACGTTTCATCGACGAGGTGCCGTCGATGGCCGTGCGGGTGCCGTCATTCCAGAATGTATTCCTCGACCGGTTCAAGGAGATGAACGCGGAGGAATATGTGGCGTTTCGGGACTCAAACACGCTGCGCCGCGATTTCTTCATGCGCATGAACCACACCGGGTTCAGCAATGACGAGTATGAAAACTCCCTGCTGCAGCTGCAGGCCACCGTCGAGCGCATGGAAGAGACCCTAAACCGCGAGGGCCCGTGGCTGATCGGTGTGCAGTTCACGATCGCCGATATCTGCCTAGCACCGTTGTTCGAGCGGATGGACGAATTGACCCTGTCGGACATGTGGACCGATGCTCCGGCCGTCACCGACTGGTTGGCGCGTATTCGGGCGCGACCTTCGTTTGAGACGGCATTCTACCCGGGCTCGCGCCTCGCGGAGGTATATCCCGAGCTCTGGGAGAAGGGGAAAGCCTAGTCGGCCTTCTTCTCGGGCACCTTCACCTCTTTCTCCTCGGTCGGGCCCTCGGCCTTGACCCAGGCGCCGTAGCCGCCGCGCATGTGTGCGACGGGCGCGAGGCCCATATCGTGCACGGCCTTTGCCGCCAGCGCCGAACGCAGGCCACCGGCACAGTAGAAGATGAACTTCTTGCCGGTCGCGAAAAGTTCGCGGTGATAGGGGCTTTCGGGGTCGACCCAGAACTCGAGCATGCCGCGGGGCATATGTTGAGCGCCCGGTATCGTGCCGTCACGCCAGAGTTCGCGAACGTCGCGGATGTCCACGAGTACCACATCCTCGTCGTCGCGCACGGCCATGACCTGCTCGACGGTCATGGTCTCGATCTCCTGCTCGGCCTCGGCGCAGAGTTGCTTGATGCCCTTGGTAATCATGCTTCTTTCCCTGATAGCTGTCGGCGTGGCGCATTTTCGCCCGCCGTATGAAAGACAATATAGCGAATGAACGCGATCGAGACTCGAATACGTACCCCTGTTTCGTGCTATTTAGGGGGTATCAGATGCATCGCCTCTTCCGGGGCGGCCAATCAGAACATTCAACTGAAGATACCTCACAGGGGCGAGAGTCATGAGCGACATGATCCAGACCGGCGACATCAAGGTGGCCGCGGAACTCTATAACTTCATCAACGATGAGGCCTTGCCGGGAACGGGCGTTGATCAGGATCATTTCTGGGCTTCGGTTGATTCCCTGGTGAATGACCTGGGGCCGCGCAACGCCGAGCTACTCGCCAAGCGCGATGACCTGCAGGCCAAGTTGGATGCCTGGCATAAGGATAACCGCGATTCCGAGTTCGACCCGGCCGCCTACCATGCCTTCCTGAAGGAGATCGGCTATCTGGTGCCCGAGGGTGACACGTTCGGGGTCGAGACCGCCAACGTGGACCCGGAGATCGCGACCATCGCAGGCGCCCAGCTGGTGGTGCCGATCACCAATGCCCGCTACGCGCTGAACGCGGCCAACGCGCGGTGGGGCAGCCTGTATGACGCGCTCTACGGCACGGACGTGATTTCCGAGGATGGCGGTGCCGAACTCGGCAAGGGTTACAACCCGACCCGCGGCGGCAAGGTCATCGCCTACGCCCGCGACGTGCTCGATTCCGCAGTACCGCTGGCCTCTGGCTCCCATGCAGATGCGACCGGCTATACCGTCGAGGGCGGTGCGCTGGCCGTCGCTACGGGGTCGGGGTCGACCGGGCTCGCCGATCCGGCGCAGTTTGTCGGTTATCGCGGCGATGCCGACGCCCCGAATGCGGTGCTGCTCGTCCATAACGGCCTGCACCTGGAAATCGTGATCGACCGCGGCCATCCCATCGGCAAGGACGATGCAGCGGGTGTGGCCGATCTGGTACTCGAAGCGGCCATGACCACCATCATGGACTATGAGGACTCCGTGGCCACCGTCGATGCCGAAGACAAGGTCGTCGCCTATTCGAACTGGCTCGGCCTCAACAAGGGCACCCTGACGGCGTCGTTCGAAAAGGGCGGCAAGACCGTCAAGCGCGCCATGGAAGGGGACCGGACTTACACAGCCCCGGACGGCAGCGATCTCACCCTGCACGGGCGTTCGCTGATGCTGGTCCGCAACGTCGGCCATCTGATGACCATCGGCATGGTGACCGACAAGGACGGCAACCCCGCCTATGAGGGCATCCTCGACGGCATCTTCTCCGCGCTGATCGCGATGCACGACCTGCAGGGCAAGGGCACCCACGCCAACAGCCGTGCCGGGTCGATCTATATCGTGAAGCCGAAGATGCACGGGCCCAAGGAGGTCGCCTTCTCTGACGAGCTCTTCGGCCAGGTCGAGGATGCGCTCGGCCTGGAGCGCTACGCCATCAAGATGGGGATCATGGACGAGGAGCGCCGCACCACGGTGAACCTCAAGGAGTGTATCCGGGCGGCGAAGAACCGCGTCTTCTTCATCAACACCGGCTTCCTCGATCGCACGGGCGACGAGATGCACACCTCCATGGAAGCCGGTGCGATGATCCGCAAGGGCGATATGAAGGCCGCCCCGTGGATCCAGTCCTACGAGGACTGGAACGTGGACATCGGGCTCGAATGCGGCCTGCCAGGCCACGCCCAGATCGGCAAGGGCATGTGGGCCATGCCGGACCTGATGGCGCTGATGATGGAGCAGAAGGTCGGCCACCCGACCGCAGGCGCGAACACCGCCTGGGTGCCGTCGCCGACCGCGGGTACCCTGCACGCGCTGCATTATCATCAGGTCGATGTGAATGCGCGCCAGGCGGAGCTCAAGTCCCGCGGCCGCGCCAGCCTCGACAACATCCTGGCGATCCCGGTCACCGACCGCCCGAACTGGCCCGAGGTCGATATCCAGGCCGAGCTCGACAACAACGCCCAGGGCATCCTGGGTTATGTCGTGCGCTGGATTGACCAGGGCGTGGGCTGCTCCAAGGTGCCGGATATCAATGACGTCGGGCTGATGGAAGATCGCGCCACCCTGCGCATCTCGAGCCAGCACATCGCCAACTGGATGCATCACGGCATCGTGTCGGAAGACCAGGTCATGGAGACCATGAAACGCATGGCCGGCGTGGTCGACGAGCAGAATGCCGGCGACCCCCTGTATCGCCCGATGGCCGCGGACTTCGATGGCAGCATCGCCTTCCAGGCGGCCTGTGACTTGGTGTTCAAGGGCTTGGTCCAGCCGAACGGCTACACCGAACCGATCTTGCACGCGCGGCGCATCGAGGCGAAGGCCAAGTTCGGCAGCTAGCCGCCTCTTCAGCTATTCGGTTTCGCCGGCTGTGACATAGGCCGACACGCCGCGGGTGTTGATGTCGGTCTCCAGCGCGTGTGCCACCGGCGGGAAAGCGCGCTGGCCGCAGTCCATCCGCCGGCAGATTCGACATGACACGCCGATGGGGACGGTCCGTTCGGGGCGATCCAGATCGATGCCGTCGGCGTAGACGAGCTTGGACGCTTGGCCGATCTCGCAGCCCAGGCCGATCGACTGATAGCTGCGGAGCTCGCCGTAGCCACCCGCGGCGTTGAGGACCGTGCGCGCGATGCAGAAGAAGGTCGCACCGTCGGGCATCCGGGATATCTCGATGTTGATCGTGCCCGGCTGCAGGAACGCGGCATGCACGTTCCAGCGCGGGCAGGCGCCGCCATGGCGCGGAATATGGATGCCCAAGAGTGAAAAGCGCTTCGAGATGTTGCCGGCGATGTCCGAGCGCAGGAAATGGAACGGCACGCCGCGCTGTCCGGGGCGCTGGAGGTTGGTCAGCCGGTGGCAGGCCTGCTCGAAGCTGACCCCGAACCGGTGCTGCAGCAATTCCACGTCATTGCGCAGGCTCTTCGTCGCCTTGTGGAAGGCGCCATGCGGCATGAGGAGCGCGCCGCGAAGTGGTCGGCCAACGCGATGCGGGCCAGGGTGCGTGCCTCGCCGCCGATGTGCAGGGCGTTGCGACCATCATCATGGCGCAGACCGACGCGAATGCGGCCAAGCACATCACCAGCGACATCGACGAACGCGATCGCCCGCGGGCTTTCCTACGCGCCCTATGCCGATCTCATCTGGTGCGAGACGGCGACCCCGGACCTCGACGAGGCGCGCCGGTATGCGGAGGCCATCAAGGCCGAGTATCCAGATCAGATACTGGCCTACAACTGCTCGCCGTTGTTCAACTGGGCCAAACATATGGATCCGGACGATATGCGCCGCTTCCAGCGGGAGATCGCGGCTATGGGCTACAAGTACCAGTTTGTCACCCTGGCTGGGTTCTACAGCCTGAACTACGCGACATTCCGCCTGTCGCGGTCCTGCGCTGACGATGGCATGGCGGCCTATTCGCGCCTGCAGGAGCAGGAGTTCGCCGCCGAACCCGAAGGCTACTCGGCGACGCGGTACCAACGCGAGGTGGACACGTCTTATTTCGATGCGGTCTCGACGGCGATTTCCGCCGGTGAGGCATCGACCACGGCCATGGCCGGTTCGACCGAAGCCGAAAAGTTCTAGTTCGGTCGGGTTGAGGAGAGGGGCCCGCGGCATTCGTGCTGCGGGTCTTCCTTTTTTACGCGGCGGTCGGTCTCTGAGCCGTTCGGACCAGCAACATGCCCGCGCCGGCGAGCGCGCTCACGAAAATAAGTGTGATGGCATAGGGCAGGATCGTGTCGAGTGGCAGGCGGCTCATCACGAACGCGATCACGGCCCCGGTACCGAGCTGGGCGAATCCCAGGAACGAAGACGCCGAGCCCGCAACCCGCGGGTCGATTCCCGTCGCGCCGGCGATCCCGTTGGCGAAAATATAGCCGTTGAAATAGGAATACAGCATGACCGGCGCGACCAAGGCCGCGATCGCAATATTTCCAGCGAGCCCGAACAAGATGACGGCTGCGATGATTTCGCCGATCACTCCCGCGATCAGCACCCGGTCGATCCCGAACCGGCGCACCAAACGGCTGGCCGTGTAGTTGCCGAGCACGAACTGGGTGGTGACCAGGGTCAGGCAGACGCTGAACCAGATCGGGTCCAGCCCGCGGGTCTCGATCAATAGTGCCGGGCCGACGGCGAGAAAGCCGAAGAAGCCGGATGTGCCGAAGGTGAAGGCGATCGTGTAGCCGATATACAGACGCGAACGGAAAAGCTGTGCGTAGCGCAGGAATATCGTGCCCCAACCGTCCGGTTGTCCGCCCGTGAGCGGGCGGGTTTCGCGCAGCCAGAAACTCGCGCCGAGCGCGGCCATTGCGGACAAGATGGTTAGGAACCAAAAGATCCCGCGCCAATCGGTCAGCGCGTCGATCCCGCCGCCCAATACCGGCGCGATCGAAGGCGCAGTCGATTGCAGCATTGCGACAAAAGCCATGACCCTTGCCGCCTCAACCCCGCGGTGGGTGTCCTGGACCACGGCCCGGGGTACGACAAGGGTGGCGCAGCCGCCCGCGCCCTGTAACACGCGTGCGATGATCAGCAATTCGATGCTGTTCGCCATGGCGGCCCCGACGCTGGCCAGCCCGAACAACAGCAGCCCGCCATACAGAACCGGCTTCCGGCCGAAACGATCGGACAACGGTCCGACGATCAGCTGGGATGCGGCGAAGCTCAGGAGAAACGCCGAGACGGTCAGCTGGGCCTGGGCGTAGGGTGTGGCGAACGCCGACGAGATGGCCGGGATCGACTGGACATGGATGCTGAGGGCCAGCGGGCCGATGGCGGCGAGAAAGCCGAGGAAGATGATCGGTGGAATCCCGCCGTCATCGGAAGGAGCAGAGGCGGACATATGCGCGGTTAGTCATCGAGCCAGTCGCTGAAATATTTGGCGGCGTCCCCGTCGAGCTTGTCGGGGTCGGCCTGAAACATTTCAAGCAAAACCCCGTCCGGGGCAGGGCACATAATGTACTTCCAGGCGCCGAAGTCGCGGATGTCGCTGCGAAATGCGATGCCGTTTTCTCGAAGGCGTGCCTCGAGGCTTTCGAGGTCGTCGGTGCGGATACCAATATGGTGCACCGCGCCCTTGCCGTCGTCGCGCGGGGATTGTTCATAGAGATGGATGCGCCCTGACCCGAGCCGGATGAACACATTTCGCGCGCCCCCGAATTCGCCGTCGAACGCGACCTCGGCACCGAGCATGTCGCACCACCAGGCGATGGTCTCGTCGATATTCGAGCAGAACAGATGGGTATGATGGATATGTTCGGTCATGATGATCCGTCTTGGTTGTGCGCGCGGCAAGCTAGCACGACCATGCGGTATCCGAGCGTCCAATTACACGCATGGCAGCCGCGCATGGACCTTGCCATGCCGGCTCCCATATTCTTTGCCGACCGAGGCACGCATGGAGAGGTAACATGTCCGAGATCAGCGCACGGATGCCGTATGAGAAGAAATTCATCGAGGTGAATGGCCGGCGTATGGCCTATGTGGATGAAGGTGCCGGCGATCCGATCGTCTTCATGCACGGGAATGCCAACTCCTCCTACATGTGGCGCAACATCATGCCTCACCTGGAGGGGATGGGACGCCTGGTCGCCATCGACAATATCGGGCAGGGGGATTCCGACAAGCTGCCCGATAGCGGGCCGGACAGTTACCTGATCCCCGAGCATCAGACCTACATCGACGGGGCCTTCGAGGCGCTTGGCATCGAAGAGAATGTCACGCTGGTCATGCATGACTGGGGCGGCACCCTGGGCCTTTCCTGGGCTGAACGCCACCCCGACGCGATCAAGGGACTCGCCCATTGCGAAATCGTTGTCGCCAACCATGCGAGCTACGATTCCTATGCCGACGGCCACGGGGAACGGGTGAAACGTGCTCAGGGGCCGGAGGGTGAGGCGCTGGTGCTTGAGGATAACTTCTTCGTCGAGAATGTGTTCACTGGCGGGGTGATCCGCGAGGTCGACGCCGAGACCATGTTTGAAATCCGCCGCCCCTATGAGGAACCGGGTGAGGCGCGGCGCCCCACCCTCGCCTGGGTGCAGCAAATTCCCATCGGCGGGAAGCCTGAATATGTCGCGGAACTGTCGGAGCGCCTGTCCAGCTGGGTCGGTACGATCGAGTGTCCGAAGCTGTTCATCGAGGCCGATCCGGGCCAGATCATCGTCGATCGCGACCTCGACATCATCAACAGCTGGACCAACCAGTCGCGGATCAAGGTCCGCGGGCTGCATCATCCTCAAGAAGACTCGCCCGACGATATCGGCCAGGGTCTGGCCGAATGGTACGCTGCGATCTGAACACGCCAACAAGGGCGATGACATGAACGATATCAGTCCCCGCATGTCCTACGAAAAGGCCACCGTCGAGGTGAACGGCCAGAAAATGGCCTACGCCGAACACGGCACGGGGGATCCCATCGTGTTCCTGCACGGCAACGCCACGTCGTCCTATATGTGGCGCAATATCATGCCCTATCTTGAGGGCCGGGGCCGATTGATCGCGATCGACAATATCGATCAGGGCGATTCAGCGCGTCTGCCGAATTCCGGGCCTGACAGCTATACGCTGGCCTAATACCAGACTTAGATCGACGGTACGCTTGATGCGCTCGGCGTCAGCGACAATGTGACCTTCGTCATGCGGACAGCATCAAGGCGCTCGCCTATAGCGAGGTGCTGGTCTGCAACCATGACAGCTATGACGATTATCCCAACGCAGTGGGCGACATGCTCAAATTGTTGCGAACCTCGGAAGGCGAGCGGCTGGTGTTCGAGGAGAATTTCTTTATCGAGAAGGTTTTCACCGCCGGCTTCATTCGCGAGATCGACGAAGATACAATGGCCGAGGTGCTGCGGCCCTACAACGAGCCGGGCGAAAGCCGCCGCGCGACACTTTCGTGGCCCCGGCAGATCCCGATCGAGGGCGACCCGGCCGATGTTGCCGAACTGATGGATACGCTTTCGGCGTGGATGCAGACCAACGCCGTCCCGAAACTGCTCATCAATGTCGAGCCCGGTCAGATCGTGTTCGAGCGTGACCTTGAAGTCCTACGCTCCTGGTCGAACCACACAGAGGTGGTGGTGCGCGGACGTCACCATCCCCAGGAAGATTCGTCTAACGACATCGGCAAGGCGCTTGCCGCTTGGTACGACGCCCTGTAATCGAGACATTGCCAACGTTGATCACGGGAGGCTGGCATGACCGACTATGAGCAGATTTGGGACGAGGTCGAGTTTTACTCCGACGGCAAGAAAATCGCTGCCTATCTCTATCGACCGAAGGACTGGAAACCGGGTGACCCGCCACGACCGGCGATCTGTGTCCTGCACGGCTACTCCGGGATGAAGGATGTCTACGGCATGGATGTCCCGCAATGGCTCTGGGAATCGGGCTACTTCGTTCTGTCCCATGACTATCCGGGTTTTGGGGTCAGTGAGGGTGAGCGTGGGCGTCACCGCCCGCTCGAGCAGGCCCAGAGCATCTATGACGGGGTCACCTATCTGGAGACCGTCCACGGGGTGGACCCCGAGCGGATCGGCTATTACGGCTCGAGCTATGGCGGCGCGCACGCGATCTGGTGTGCGGCGTTCGACGAGCGGGTGAAGGTCGTCGTGTCGGCGGTCATGGTCTCGGACGGCGAGCGTTGGATGGAGTCGGTCCGTCGACCCCATGAGTGGCAGGATTTCAAGGCAAAGGTCGAAGAAGCCGAGCGCAAGCGCGTCCTAACCGGCGAGACGACGAAGATACCCTTGCCCGAGATCATGCTGACGGACCCGCACACACAGATGGTGCTGGACCAGTTCCATTCGAAGAGTGCGCGCTACAACCCGGAATATGACCTAGAGAGCGCGGCCGCGAACATGCGCTACAAGCCCGAATGGGTGGCGCATCGCATCTCCCCGCGCCCGGTGCTGATGATCTATGCGGAGAACGATAATCTCGTGCCACCCCAGGAGCAGTTGTCCTGCTACGCGGTCCTGGGGGAGCCCAAGAAGCTGGTGAAGCTTCCCGAGGCCCAGCACTATGAATCCTATCAGTTCTGTAACGCCGAGAAGCACGCGATACAAAAGGCCGAGGCGCTGGCCTGGTTCGGCGAGTATCTCTAGCGGTTTGGCGGGAATGGCGCCTCGGCATGAAGAATCTCTGGGCGGAGCGCGAGGCGCGGGCCTATGTCCGCCGACACCGTGCCCGTGGCGTTAATGCGGACGTCGCACGACCACACCAACCTCACCGAGAAGCCGACAGGCGTCATCGATTTCGTCATAGGCGTTGCTCGCCTCGTCGAGAAATTGCGACGCCAGGCCTGCGATAAACGCGCCGCGCGCATTTTACTCATCCTGCAGGAATTCGAGGATTTTGCGGCGATCAGCAGCGGTGACGTCGGGGGCTGTCTGCAGCTCTGCGATGGCGCAGGAATCGAACTTCAGGGTCTTGAGGGCGATCTCGTCCCGCGACTTGAGCTGCGTGTTGCCGGGACTTTCGCCCACGAAATAGAAGGTGGGACTTTTTGGTGATGTTGGAATCGAAAACATGAAAGCACGCGGCCTTTCTGGCGGCAGACCAAACCTGAACCTACAATGGTACTAACACGTCCGGTTTTCCGAAGCGGCGCAAGATGATATTCTTCCGCGAACATTTTCTGCGCCGTCTGTGACGGTAATACCGCAACAATATCAAATGTTTGCGGCGGGAGGTCATTTTGCGTACTGGTGGTCAGGTTTTGGTCGATACCCTGGTTTCGCATGGGGTGGACACGGTTTTTTGTGTACCGGGGGAGAGTTATCTTGCCGCCCTGGACGCGTTGTATGACGTTCGGGATTCCGTCCGGGTCATCACTTGCCGCCATGAAAACGGCGCGGCCTATGCCGCCGAAGCGTATGGCAAGCTGACCGGTAAACCGGGCATCGCATTCGTGACCCGCGGTCCCGGCGCGTGTAATGCCAGCATCGGTGTTCACACCGCGTTGCAGGATTCCTCTCCGATGATTCTGTTTGTCGGCCAGGTGCCCCGCGAGTTTCGCCGCCGCGAAGCGTTCCAGGAAATTGATTTCGAGGCGATGTTCGCCCCGGTCGCCAAATGGGCGGTCGAGGTGGATGACGCTGCCCGCATGCCCGAGATCACGGCGCGCGCCTTCGCGGTCGCGGCCGGCGGCAGGCCGGGGCCCGTGGTCGTGTCGCTGCCGGAAGACATGCTGACGGATGAGGTCGACGTCGCAGACGCAAAGGTCGCATCCCATGCTTCGCCCGAGCCGAGCGACGATGATATGGCGCGCGTGCGCGAACTTCTGTCGGCGGCCGAACGCCCGCTCGTTATCTTCGGTGGTGGTGGCTGGTCGGCCGAGATTTGCGCCGACTTCGAGGCGTTTTGTGAATCGAACGGCCTGCCGGCCGTGTCGTCATTCCGGGTCATGGATATTTTCAATAACGACCACCCGAACTTCGTCGGCGAGCTGGGATACAACACCAACCCGAAACTCACGCAGCGGGTGATGGATGCTGACCTGTTACTGGTGGTGGGCGCGCGGCTGGGAGAAACTACGTCCCAGGCCTTCACCATCGTGAAAGCCCCCCGGCCGGATCAGACCATGATCCATGTCTACCCCGACCACAGTGAACTCGGGCGGGTGTTTCAGGCCGATTTGCCGATCGCCTCGGGGATCGGTGCGTTTGTCTCGAAGGCGCGGCGGCACCTTCAGCTTGATCCCGACCGATGGGCAAGCTGGCTCCAGGACGGGCGCAAGGATTTCGACGCCTGGACGGTGCCGGTGGATGTACCAGGGCCGTTGAACCCGGCAGAATTGTTCGTCCAGCTTCGCGATATTCTGCCCGACGAGGCGATTATCACCACCGATGCCGGCAACTTCGCAGGCTGGACCAGCCGCTTCTTCAAATTCCGTACCTTCCGAACCCAGCTCGGCCCGGCAAACGGGTCGATGGGCTATGGCATGCCCGCGGCGATCGCTGCCAAGGCGGCGCGCCCGGATGTCCCGGTGATCTGTTATGCCGGTGATGGCGGTATCCTGATGACCGGCAACGAGCTCGCGACCGCGGTTCAGTATGACCTGCCGGTTGTCCTGATCATCGCCAACAACAGCATGTACGGCACCATTCGGATGCATGAGGAGCGCGAGTATCCGGGCCGTGAGATCGCAACGCATCTGCGCAATCCCGACTTTGTAGCCTGGGCCGAGGCCTTCGGTGCCCGGGGCGAGCGCGTGACGGCGACCGAGGAGTTCCGGCCTGCGATGGAACGGGCTCTCGCCGCGGGTCGCCCGGCGGTGATTGAACTCATCGTCGATCAGGAACTGATCGCGAGCAACTTCACCCTTTCGCAGCTGCGCGAACGGGTGCGGACTGCAGCTGAGTAGCTTCATATATGCCGCAAGATCAGGTGAAGGCACTTTTTCTGGACCGAGACGGCGTGATCAATGTCGACAGCGGTTATATCTGGCGGATCGAGGATTTCATCTTCTGTGAGGGTGTCTTCGAGGCCTGTATTGCTGCCCAGGAAATGGGATATGTGCTGGTCATCGTCACCAACCAGGCCGGGATCGGCCGTGGGCTCTATAGCGAGCAGCAATTCCATGCGTTGACGGGTTGGGTGGAAAAACAGTTCCGCGAGAAAGGTATCGAGATCGCCCGCACCTATTTCTCACCGACACATCCCGAGGAAGGGATCGGTGTGTACAAGCGGGAATCACCGGACCGGAAACCGGGGCCCGGTATGCTGTTCAAGGCGCGCGACGCGTTCAATATCGATATGGCTGCGTCTGCAATCGTCGGAGACCGCGAGACCGACATCGAGGCCGGCATCAATGGCGCTGTGGGCACGCGCTTGCTACTGGAAGGAACCGAAGACACGACCGGGTCTCGCGCCGACGCGGTCGTTGGTTCGCTGGCCGAGGCTGTGGCGTGGCTCAGAAAGAACGCAAGTCCTGGCTGACAAGCCCGTCTAGGCCAAGAGCATCCGGGCTGAAGTTGCAAAAAGAAACAATGAAAACAATGATATGAGTGCCCGCGCACTCAAGTGATGGGCCAGCCGTACACCCACCGGTGCGGTCAGCGACGTGAAGGATGCGATCAGGATCAGCCCGAGCAGGTTCACATGGCCCACGCTGGCCTGGGGAAGGGCCGGTATGCCCCAGCCGGTTGCGACGAGCACGGCCGCGAGTGGCGCCAGTTCCATGAGAATGTCCATACGACAGTTAATCCCTGCGCGCGCGGCTCACGAAAGGCGGCATCTGCGGTCAGTTTCCGGATAGGCGCCAGTCCATCATCTCGATTCGGTCCTGGCCGAAGAACGGTTCGCCATCGACCACAAAAGATGGGACGCTCCAGACACCGTCGGCGAGTGATTCGTCCGTGTTTGCCGCCAGTTCCGCAGTGACGGCTTCGGATTCGGCCGCCGCGACCAGGGCCGCGCCATCTAGCCCGACGCTATTGGCGATCGCAGTAACTTCGTCCGGGTCGCCGATATTCTTTTCGTCGGCCCAGCAGCCACGCGCGAGGGCGCGGGTGATTTCATACTGATCGTGGCCCGCCTGGCCTGCTGCGATAATCACGCCCGAGGACAAATGATAGGGGGCCGGGAAGTGCGCCGGCTGTGTGTTGAGCGGCACACCGCGCCATTTGGCCCAGCGTGGCAGCTCGACGAGGCGATAGGCCTGAAGCACGGCCGGTCTGTCACCGAGCGGGCGTCCGGCGCCGGTCTCGCCCCAGGCGCGACCGACATCGGTCGGCTTGTAGGCGATCGTGCGCCCATGCTTGTCGGCGAGTTCCTTGAGGGCGTCAACTGCCAGATAGGACCAGGGTGAAATACAGGCGAAGTAGAGTTTGATCGGATCGCTCATCGGGCGGCCTCCACATGCTCAGCGATATAGGTCGGCAGCGCGAACGCCCCGACGTGCAAATCTGCGTTGTAGTATCGGGTCTGGATATCGGCCTGTTTGTATCGTTCGGCAAGCGTGCCGGCGGGCGGCTTGCGCAGGGCAGGGTTATCGGAGCCCCATCCGAACGCCATGAAGCCGCCGACATAGGTCGGCACCGGCGCGATGTAGGCGCCGATATCTGCGAAATGTTCGCCCATACACCGCACAGTGGTGGTGAGCTCATCCCCCTGAATCATCGCCACGCCGCTCTGGGTGACGATCACACCGCCGTCGGTCAGGCGGGCTTTGCAGTCACCATAGAATTTGCTGGTGAACAGCACCTCGCCGGGGCCGATGGGGTCTGTCGAATCGACGATGATCACGTCGAAGCGTTTGTCGGTCTCGGCGACGAAGCGCGCGCCGTCCGCGATCACCAGATCGGTGCGGGGGTCGTCGAACGCGCCGTCGGAGATGGACGGCAAATGGGTTGTGCAAAGTTCCACCACCGAGGCGTCGATCTCCACCATAGTGACCTTGTCGACTGGGTGCCGGAGCGCTTCACGCAGGATGCCGCCGTCGCCCCCGCCGATGATGCAGACCTCGCGGGCATTGCCATGAGCCAGCATCGGAACATGGGTCAGCATCTCGTGATAGATGAACTCGTCGCGCTCGCAGACCTGCATGATCCCGTCGAGCGCCATGACACGACCCCATTGGGACGTTTCGTAAATCACCAGGTCCTGATGCGCGGTGGTTTTGCGGAATACAATTCTTTCGATCTGCACGCTCAGCTGCAGGCCCACGCCGAGGGGCTCGTCGAACCAGGCCCAGCTGTCGCTCAAGCCACCACGCCCCGGCGTATTTCGTTCACGGAGGTGGAAGTTGCGTCGAAGGCAGATTCCAGAACCGGCAGTGAATCGTGTGGATTGCAGGTGCCACACATGAAAATGTCGAGGGCTGCATAATCGCGCTCCGGCCATGTGTGGATCGAGATATGGCTTTCCGCTAGGATCGCGACACCCGACACACCGCCCGAATCCGAATATTGATGAAGCTTTACGGCCAGCACCGTCGCCTTGGCCGCGTCGGCAGCCTCACGCAGGGTTCGTTCGATATAGCCGATGTTGGTAAGGTGTCCGGCCCCCCACAAATCCACAAGCATGTGACGACCGGCGAATGTGACGCCGTTCTCCTGGACGAAATAGTCGGTAAGTCCAACCGGTTCTGCGGCCGCTATCGCATTGTTTGCCATGCCACGGAGACTCCTGCGGGCAATTGTTGAGCCGGTGCTTTGTATTGAAATTCTCGGGTCGTACAACCATCAAAATGCACCGCCTTCCAGACAGCCTATCGGGTCGCGGCGATGAAGGGAAATTGGGGTGGGGCTTTCTTCCTGGGTAAGGGAGCAATGAGGTCAATCTATCCGACGGCGTGACGGCGCGATGTGACGCCTGTCACAGGTGCGAAAATTTTTTAGAAAGCGTCTTCAGCCAGCGCCATCACCGAATCTCCGCCGTTGGTGATGGTTTCAAGGTGCATGTTGGCGCGGGGCAGGATGTGGTCGGTGTAGAACCGAGCGGTGATCCGCTTGGATTCCAGGAACTCCGGGCTCGCCCCGCCTGCGGCGCCGTTGGCGGCGGCCACGGCGGCGCGGGTCATCAGCCAGCCGCCGACGACGGTGCCGGCCAGGTGCAGGAAGGCGTGGGCGCCGGCGAACTTGCGGTTCACGTCGTTGTTGGCCGGGTCGAGCATCCACTCCGTGGCATGGCGCAATGTCCGGTTGGCGTTTTTTTGCTCGGCGATGACGGCCGCGATCTCCGGATCGTCGGACTCGGGCAAATCGTCGATCTCGTCCAGGAGTTCTTCCATCGCCGCCCCGCCGTCTCGCATGAGCTTGCGGCTCAACAGGTCGATCGCCTGGATGCCGTTGGTGCCCTCATAGATAGGGGCGATCCGTGAATCGCGGAAATACTGTGCCGCACCGGTTTCCTCGACGAAGCCCACGCCGCCATGCACCTGTACGCCGGTGGACGCGATATCGACGCCTAGGTCCGTGCACCAGGCCTTGACGACCGGGGTCAGCAGGTCCGTGCGCCGCTGGTTGTAGCCGCGCACGTCCGCAACGTCGTGATGGCGCGAGCGATCCAGTGCGGAGTTGGTGTAATAGGCCAGCGCTCGCATGGCCTCGGTCTGGGCGCGCATGGACATGAGCATCCGCCGCACGTCCGGGTGCCGGATGATGGTCACGGAATCGCCGCCGCCTTCGACCGGTGCGGACTGTACCCGCTCGCGGGCGTAGGCCACGGCGTGCTGATAGGCGCGCTCGGCCACCGCCACCCCCTGCAGGCCCACATTCAGGCGCGCGTTGTTCATCATCGTGAACATGCAGCGCAGTCCGTCATGTTCCTCACCGATCAGGTAGCCGACCGCGCCGTTGCCATTCTCGCCATAGGCCATGACGCAGGTCGGGCTCGCATGGATGCCCAGCTTGTGCTCGAGGCTGATCGCGTGGGCATCGTTGCGTTCGCCCAGCGTGCCATCGTCGTTGACCAGATACTTCGGCACCAGGAAGAGGCTGATGCCTTTCACCCCGGGCGGTGCATCGGGAAGGCGGGCCAGCACGAGATGGATGATGTTGTCGGTGAAGTCCTGCTCGCCATAGGTGATGAAGATTTTCGTACCCTTGATCCGGTAGTGGTCACCTTCGCGTTCGGCGCGCGACTTGAGCAGGCTGAGATCAGTACCGGCCTGGGGTTCTGTCAGGTTCATGGTGCCGGCCCACTCGCCGGACACGAGTTTCTCGAGATAAACGTCCTTTAGCTCCGGTGCGCCATGGGCGATCAGGGATTCGATGGCACCGATGGTCAGCAACGGGCACAGGGACCAGGCGAGGTTGGAGGACTGCCACATCTCCTGAAGCGCCGTGGTGATCGTCCAGGGCAGGCCCATGCCACCATGCTCGGGCTCGAACGGCGTGCCGTTCCAGCCGCCCTCGACAAAGGCCTGATAGGCTTCCTTGAAGCCGTCGGGGGTCGTGACGTCGCTGCCCGATAGGGTCGATGTCTGGGTGTCGCCCGTTTGATTCAACGGCGCCAGGACCTCGCCCGTGAAGCGGGCGGACTCATTGAGAATTTGCTCCACTAGGTCGCTTGTTGTTTCCTCGAAAACCGGGAGGGAACGCAGCCCATCCATGTCGCAGAGATTCTCGAGAACGAACTGCATGTCCTGTACGGGGGCGTTGTAGCCGGACATCACATCTCCTATTTCGTCTGGCGGCCTCTAGAGGACCTTGCCGGGGTTCATCAGACCCTTGGGGTCGAGCGATTTCTTGATCATACGCATCATGTCCAGTTCCACGGCCGACTTGCGCTCGGCCAGATCATGGACCTTGAGTTTGCCGACCCCGTGCTCGGCGGAAAAGCTGCCGCGCATCGACAGCGCGATATCCGCCACGCGGCCGGTAATCTCGTCCCAGCGGTTGAGAAATTCCTTCGGGTCGCCATCCACCGGCTGGGACAGGTTGTAGTGGACGTTGCCATCGCCCACATGGCCGAAGGCGAGGGGTCGTATCCCTGGATACATTGCGGTAACGGCAGCGTCGGCCTCGCGAATGAATTGCGGCACCTTCGAGATGGGGACCGAGACGTCGTTCTTGATGCTCGCACCCTCGGGCTTCTGAGACAGGACCATCGCCTCGCGCAGGAACCAGAACTGTTCGCGTTGGGCATCCGACTGGGCGATGGTGGCGTCGACCACCAGCCCGTCCTCATGGGCCGCGGCCAGGAAACTCTCCATCGCCGCGCCGAGATCGAGGCTTTCCTCGCTGCTTTCGAACTCGATCAGCGCATACCATTCATGCTTGCCCTCAAGAAATTCGAAACTGCCCTCGGTGTGGCGTATCGAGATGTCGATGCAGATGCGGGGTATGAGTTCGAAGCCCGAAACCGTGTCGCCGCTCGCCTTGCGGGCCCGTCCGAGGACTTCGAGCACGTCCTCCAGCGCCCGGAGCGCGATGAACGCCGTGCTGCGAACCCGCGGTCGGGGGAACAGCTTCACGACCGCGCCGGTGATGATTCCCAGTGTGCCTTCCGCACCGATGAAAAGATGCTTCAGGTCGTAGCCGGTGTTGTTCTTGCGCAGGCCGGTCAGCCCGTCCCATATCTGCCCGTCGGGCAGGACCACCTCGAGGCCGAGGGTGAGTTCGCGCGTGTTTCCGTAGCGGATCACGGCCGTGCCGCCGGCATTGGTCGAGAGATTGCCGCCGATCTGGCACGAACCCTCGGCGCCAAGGCTGAGCGGAAACAGCCGGTCATGTTCCTCTGCCACGTCCTGCAGGCTGGCCAGCACACAGCCCGAATCCACGGTCATGGTGAAGTTGGTCGGGTCGACCGCGCGGACCTTGTTCATCCGCATCAGGCTCAC
Organism: Alphaproteobacteria bacterium; assembly: GCA_049601915.1. Lineage (GTDB taxonomy): Bacteria > Pseudomonadota > Alphaproteobacteria > UBA6615 > UBA6615 > UBA8079. Next base: position 10,821 of record JBMYRB010000008.1, on the reverse strand, counting down.
GATGACCTCGCCCGCGGCGACGGCGCCGCCGCACAGGCCGGTGTTGCCGCCCTGGGGCACGATGGGGATGTTTGCCTCGTGGCACGCCGCGACGACCCGGGAGACTTCGGTTGCCGAGGCGGGCCGCACCACGCAGGGGGTCTCGCCGCGAAACAGGCCCCGCTGCTCGGCGATATAGGGCTCCATGTCCGACACATCAGTCACCAGCCCCGCATCGCCGACAATGTCGCCAAGCCGTTCAAGGAACCCTTCTGGCAGGCCGGTTCCGGGAGCTGTCGTGAGCTTGTTCATGGGTTTGATGTAGCCCTCTACCGCGATGCGGGCAATATGTTCTCGCGCCTGTCTCAGTCCATGTGCGCGGCCGCGGCGCGGCGCAAGCGGTCGTTGATGGCCCGTCCGATCCCCGTTTCGGGCACCGGGGCGACGGCGATGCCGGCAAACTCCGGACGGTCGAGGTCGCGCAACGTCGCGAAAATCCGGGCGGCGGCCTCGGTCAGGTCGCCGGACGGGCTGAGGTTCCGGGTCGCCGCGCCCTCGCCCGCAATCCCCTCACCGAAGGCGACGAAGGCCTCATTCGGCCGAACATCCGTCGCGTTGATCCGCACGGGGATCGACGGCGCATAATGCTTGGCGATTTGCCCGGGAGAGCGCGGCGCGGCGCCCGGGTCGGGCACGCTCGCATCGTCGATGGGCCCGAGCACCCCCCCGAGCTGTTCGCGGGTTACCGCCCCGTGGCGCAGGATCGCCGCGCGCGCGCCGCAAAGGTCGACCACGGTGGATTCCAGCCCGACTGTGCATTCGCCGCCATCGACGATCAGGTCGACCGCGTCGCCGAGGGATTCGGCGACATGGGCCGCTGTCGTGGGGCTGACCTCGCCCGCATGGTTGGCGCTCGGGGCGGCGATAGGGCCGCTGAAACGGGCGAGCAGGTCCCGGGCGAGCGCATGGGCGGGTGTGCGCAGGGCGACCGTATCGAGGCCGGCGCTCACCAGCAGGGACAGGCCCGAGTCCGGCAATCGCGGCAGGACAAGACTGAGCGGTCCCGGCCAGAAATGGTCGGCGAGCGTGCGGGCGCGATCGTCGAAGCGGCCGAGGGTTTCTGCCGCGGCCCGGTCAGCGATATGCACGATCAGCGGGTTGAAGCTCGGACGGTCCTTGGCGGCGAAAATACGCGCGACCGCGGAGTCGTTGCGGGCATCCGCGCCCAGCCCGTAGACCGTCTCGGTCGGGAACGCGACCAGCCCGCCGTCGCGCAGAATATCTACCGCGCGGGTCAGCGTTGTGTCACTCGCCGTTTCGATGGGGCTCACGGCGATCCACCCCTAGCGGCTGCCGAACGCGACGAAGCCGGGATTGAGGAACTTGGGCTTTCTGTAGGGCAGGGGCGTACCGTCGAAGGTCTCGAGCGACCCGCCGGCGGCAAGCACAATCGCGTGCCCCGCAGCCGTGTCCCATTCGCAGGTCGGCCCGAACCGTGGGTAGATGTCCGCCTCGCCCGCGGCCAGGCGGCCGAATTTCAGGGCGCTTCCCTGGGGAACCCGGTTTCGGACATTCATGTCGGCCAGATAGGCCTCGAGCTTCTCGTTGACCGCGTGAGACCGGCTCACCAGCACGTCCATGCCCGCGTCGGGGACCGCGCGACACGTGATGGCGCGCTCCTCGCCCCTCACACCGTTATGCGCTTCAATCAGGGTCGCGCCCTCGCCGGTCGCACCCGCATACATCAGGTCCAGCGCGGGCGCATACAGGATGCCCACCCGCGGCACGCCGGCGTCCACCAGGCCGATGTTGACCGTGAACTCGTCGTTGCGCTTGAGGAATTCCCGGGTGCCGTCCAGGGGGTCGACCAGCCAGAAGTGGTCGCCGACATCCGTCGGGCTCTCGCCGTTGGCGAATTCCTCCTCGGAGATCACCGGGATCTCCGGCGTGAGCGCCCGCAGACCCGGGACGATCACGTTTTCAGATGCTGTATCCGCCAGGGTCAGGGGCGAGCCGTCATCCTTGCGCGTACTGTCGAAGTCGGTGCGGTAGATTTCGAGGATCGCGTCGCCTGCCGCATAGGCGAGGTCGCGAACCTCTGGAATCAGGGCCGCCGGGTCAATTGTCATGCTGGTCACCCGGTGTTCGGTGTTGGTGTCGGGTACCTATTCGGCCGCGAGCGGCCGATTTGCAAGTGCCCAGATGACATCGGGCGTTGCCGGCATGTCGATTTTGACCGGGGCACCATCCTCCGAGAACGCGTCCACCAGGGCGTTGATCACGGCCGGGCAGGCCGCAATCGCGCCGGCCTCGCCCGTGCCCTTGATGCCCAGCGGGTTGGTCGTGCACCGGGTGTTGCGCATCGAGAACTCGAAAAACGGCAGATCGTCCGCACGCGGCAGCTGGTAGTCCATGAACGAACCCGAGACGAGCTGGCCGGATTCGTCGTCATAGACCGTATGTTCCTGCAGCGCCTGGCCGACCCCCTGGACCACGCCCCCATGGACCTGGCCGGCTATCAGGAGCGGGTTGATGGCATCGCCGAAGTCGTCGACCGCCGTGTACCGCACGATCTCCACATGGCCTGTTTCCGGGTCCACCTCGACTTCGCAGACATGACAGCCGTTCGGGTAGGTCGCGGCCTCGGGGGCCTGACTGGCGACTGTATCGAGGCCGGGTTCTTCGTCTTCGGGCAGGTTCGCCGGGTCGTGGGCGGCCTTCGCCACCTCGAACAGGCTCATCGCCCGGTCCGTGCCCGCGATCCGGAAGTTGCCGTCGGCATACTCGATGTCTGCGTCCGCCGCCTCCATCACGTTGGCGGCGACCTGGCGGCCCTTCTCGATGATCGCCTCGGATGCCTTGGCGACTGCGACGCCGCCGACTGTGACCGAGCGCGAACCGCCGGTCAGCCCGGGTGGCACCACATCGCTGTCGCCCTGGACCATGACCATATGGTCTGTGTCGATGCCCAGCCGGTCGGACATGATCTGCTTGTAGGACGTGTCGTGGCCCTGCCCGTTGGACATGGTGCCGATGTAGAAGGTGATGGTTTCGTTCTCGGGGTCGATCCGGACGTCGGTCTCTTCCGGGTTGCCGCCACCGCACTTCTCCACATAGGTCGACATGCCGATGCCGCGCAGCTTGCCTTGCTTGGCACTCTCGGCCCTGCGCGCAGCAAAACCCGACCAGTCGGCCTGTTTCATGCCTTCTTCCATGATCGCGGTGAAGTTGCCGCTGTCATACGCGTCGCCGAGCACCGTGGTGAACGGCAGCTGGTCCGGCGCGATAAAGTTCCGGCGCCGGATCTCGTCGGGCGAGAGGCCAAGCTCGCGCGCGCACTTGTCGACCAGCCGCTCGACGCAGTAGATCGCCTCGGGCCGGCCCGCGCCCCGGTAGGCGTCAGTCGGCACGGTGTTGGTCATCACCCCCTTCACATTCGCCCAGGCCGCGGGGAAGGCGTAGAGGCCGTTCAGCATGCCGGTGCCGGCCTCGGTGGGGATGTAGGTCCCGAAGTGGGACAGGTATGAGCCGAGCGCGGCCCAGGTCGTGACGCGGAGCGCTAGGAACTTGCCGTCCTTGTCGGTCGCGACCTCGGCGCGGGTCACGTGATCGCGGCCCTGGATATCCGAGACGAAGCCCTCGGAGCGATCGCTGGTCCAGCGCACGGGCCGGCCGACCTTCTTCGCCGCCCACACGACCATCGGCTGCTCGGGGTGGGGGAAGATCTTCATGCCGAATCCGCCACCCACGTCGCCGGTGACCACGCGCAGCTGCTCGGCCTCGAGCCCGAGAATCGCGGAGACCGCGCCGCGCAGAACATGGGTGCCTTGGGTCGGGGTGTAGAGGGTGTGGCGGTCCTCCCCGGCGTCATAGGCGCCGATGGCCGCGCGCGGCTCCATCGGGTTCACCACCACCCGGTTGTTCACCAGGTCGAGCACCGTCACATGGTCGGCCTTCGCGAAGGCGGCCTCGGTCGCCTCCTTGTCGCCCTTGCCCCAGTCGAAGCTGAGATTGCCCTCGATATGGTCGTGGACGAGGGGCGCGCCCGGCTGGGCCGCCTTGTAGGTGTCGGTGACCGACGGCAGCACGTCGTAGTCGACCTCGATGAGCTCGGCCGCGTCGCGGGCCTGGGCCAGAGTGTCGGCGACCACCAGGGCCACCGGGTCGCCTACATAGCGGACGCGCTCCTGGGCCAGCAGCGGGCGATAGGTCTCGGGCCGCTCGGTGCCGTCGAGGCTCTCGACCGGGAACATGTTGGGCAGGGGCTTGATCTCGTCGGCCGCGATGTCCGCGCCGGTCAGCACGGCCAGCACGCCCGGCGCACCCTCGGCCGCGCCTGTGCCGATACCCTTGATCGCCGCATGGGCGTGGGGCGAGCGCAGGATGAAGGCGTGGCTCTCGCCCTCGAGCTGAACATCGTCGGTATAGGTGCCGCCGCCGGTCAGCAGGCGGAGATCTTCGATACGCGTGACAGATTGACCGATGCCGAATTGGCCCATGGGACGTCCTTTGCAGGTCTGGAAAATGTCGGAACGTTGTTGCCGGGAATGATATGCGACTTGATCCGTCCAGACCAACCCCCCGGGGCAAATACTCTGTTATTCTTTGTTCATGATGGCTGATGTAACTGACCACGAAACGGCAGATTCACAGGCGAATTCCGGCGACTGTCCCGGCCGTTACTGGCATGCGCTGGACGACGGCCGTATGCAGTGCGATCTCTGCCCGCGTTTCTGCAACTGAACGAGGGCCAGCGGGGCCTGTGCTTCGTGCGGGCCCAGCAGCACCACCCGGCTGATCTCGTCTGCCCGCGCGGCGATGGCGGCGACGGGGCCGGAATGGATATAGCCCGCATGGGGCGCGATCAGCGCCATGGGTTACAGACCGTTATCGCGCGCGCCGGCCATGCAGGCGTCGACCATATTCGTCCACGCATCGGGTGCTGCGGGATAGAAAGTGCAGGCGATCGCGGGTGGGCGGATAAGTGTTTGCGCGTTATCTGACATTTCAATGACTTGTCCGGGACTCGGATTTTCCTATATCCGCTTGTTACACGACGGGTTAACGCGCCCCGTCGGGTGCGCCAAACCCACAAACCCGCAATGTCTTTAAGACGAAATGAGAGGACGCCGACATGCTGACGGTCTACGGCCTGAAGAGCTGCGACACGACCAAGAAGGCGTTGAAATGGCTGGAGCGCCGCGAGACGCCACACCGTTTCCTCGACGTCCGCGCCGACGGCGTCGACAACAACAAGCTCACCGAGTGGGCCATGGAAGTGGGTTGGGAAGTCCTGCTCAATCGCGGCAGCACCACCTGGCGGAACCTCGACGAGGTGATCCGCGAGAACGTCACCGAGGATATCGGCCTGCAGCTGATGGCCGAGAACCCGACTCTGATCAAGCGCCCGGTAATCGAGACCGGTGCCGGCGTGCTGGTCGGCTGGAAGCCCGAGCAGCAGCGCACGCTTGAGGATTTGATTTAGGGGTTTTTGTATCTCCATCCTTCGAGACCGCGCTGCGCGCCTCCTCAGGATGAGGCTATCTCTTTGTGTCCAGTCCCTCATGCTGAGGAGCCGCCGAAGGCGGCGTCTCGAAGCAAGCGCGGCCCGCTAGCCCTCCCGGAACGTTACCCCACGCTGGCCGTAGGCGTCGATGACACACTGACCAATTACCCCTCATGCTAAGGAGCCGCCGAAGGCGGTGTCACGAAGCATATGAAGCCGGCTTAGCCCTCTCGGAACGTCACCCCGCGCTGGTCGTAGGCGTCGATGACGTCTTGGCCGAAGCGTTCGCGGATGACTGCGGTCGACTTCGGCGGCATGGAGATATCGTTGTAGTCCTCGCGTGACGTGCCCGTGATCACCACCAGCAGGCGCGCATCATCGTCCGAAATATTCTCGAACTGACGGTCGACCCCGGGTGGCACGGCGATCATGTCATACGGGTCGAGGTCGATATGATCCTGGCCTTCCTCCCCCCAGCGGATGCGGAATCGCCCGGTCAGGCACATGAAGGTCTCGACCGTGCAGTGATGGGCGTGGAGCAGGGGGCTGTCGCCCGGCGGGCATTCGGCGATCAGCACGCTGATATTGTCCGGCCCCTGAATCGCCGCGTGGTGTGCCATGGGCCCGCCCTGGTTCTCCGGGGCCATCAGCAGGTAGAGGTTCTTGGCCGCCACCATCTCGCGGGCCTCGCGCGGGACCCCGATGGATTCCCCCGATGTCGCCGAGAGCGGTTGCATGTCGGCGAGCCGCACGATGCGCGTCGCCATCTCGGCGTCGGATATCTCGATCGGCGCGGGGACCTTTGGCCCCTCGATGCGCCCGTCGGCATGGCGCCAGGCGGTGCCGATTTTCGTATAGGCATCGAGCACATCCTGGCCGAATTTTGCGTGCATAAACTCGGTCTCGCCGGGCGGCATGGAGAGGTCCGAGAAATCTTCGTCGGTCGTGCCGGTGATAATTACCAGCAGCAACGCCTCCTTGTCCGTGATGTTCTCGAACTGGCGGTCCACGCCCGGCGGCACGGCAATCATGTCGTGGGGATCGAGGTCGATCTGCTGTTCGCCCGCGCTGCCCCAGCGGATGCGAAACCGGCCGGTCAGGCACATGAAGCTCTCGACGGTGAAGTGATGGGCGTGCAGCAGCGGTTTGTCGCCCGGCGGGCAGCGCGCGATGATCACGCTCGTGCCCGGTTCGCCGGCGACCGCCGGCCGCTGGGCCATCGGGCCGCCCTGGGTCTCGGGCGCCATCATCAGATAGAGCGTCTTGGCGGCCATGATCTCGTAGGCCTCACGCGGAATGCCGGTCTCCTCGGCGTAGAGCGCCGATTGGGATTCCTGTTCGCTGAAACGCGCGATGTGGCGCGCCATTTCGTCGGGGCCGACGTCGATGGTCTGCATGTTGGTTTCCTCCGGCGTCGAGTTTAGGGGTAACGATCTCGCTCTGTCACGAACTCGGCGTGCCGCTCGTGCGCCAAGACCTTCATCGTCATACCCGGACTTGACCAGGGTATCTCTTGCTCGGTGCAGACGAGATGCGCGGATCAAGTCCGCGCATGACGGTTTTCGAAGTTTAGAGCGGCCAGAAGACCAGGATCAGCGGCACGGAAGTGGCGACGATAATGATTTCCAGCGGCAGGCCCATGCGCCAGTAGTCTCCGAACCGGTAGCCGCCGGGTCCCATCACCAGCACGTTGTTCTGGTGACCGATGGGTGTGAGGAAGGCGCAGGACGCGCCGATGGCTACCGCCATGAGAAACGGGTCGGCATTGACCCCGAGCTGGTTCGCGATCGCGACCGAGATCGGTGCCATGACGATGGCCGTTGCGGCATTGTTCATTAAATCCGAAAGCGTCATCGTCACCACCAGCACGATGGTCAGCACCGCCCAGATCGGGATGCTGCCGGACAGGCCGACGATGCTCTCGGCGATCAGCTGGGTGCCGCCGGTGGATTGCAGCGCGTTGCCAAGCGGGATCATCGCTCCCAGTAGCACGATCACCGGCCATTCGATGGTCTGATACGCCTCGTTGGCGCTGATCCGGTTGAGCAGGATGAGCGCCACCACGGCGGCGGCGAAGGAGACATGCACTGGTGTCCATCCCATCACGGTCGACAGGACGGAGGCCGTGAAGATCAGGACCGGGATCAGCACCGCGCGCGGCTTGCCGACGGTAAGGCGTCGTTCGGCGAGCGGCAGGCAGCCCATTTCGGCGACCGCATCGGCCAGTTCTTCCTCGTCGCCCTGGAGCAGCAGCACGTCGCCGGCGCGGAACTGGGTGCGTGCCAGGCGCTCGCGGATGGGCTGGCCTTCACGTGCGACGGCCAGCAGCGCCACCCCGAAGCGCCTGCGCATCCCGAGCGTCTGGGGGCTGCGTCCCTCGATGCGCGAGCCCGGCTGGACCACCGCCTCGATGGTGCCGACTTGGTCGGAGCGAATATTCTCTTCTTCGAGGCGTTCGGCGCCAGTGAGCGTAAGCCCCGCCTTTTTCAGCATCTCGTCCACGCTCGCCGGGTCGACGCGCAGCAGCAGAAGGTCGCCTTCCCGCAGCCGCTCGGCCCAGATATGGGTGAGGCGGCGGGTGTCCTCGTGCATCAGGCCGACGACGATCGAGCGGTCCTCGTCTAGGGCCTCGAGCTCGCGCACGGTCTTGCCGATATAGTCGGACTCTTCGTTTACGGAAACCTCGACCACATAGGAATCCAGGTCGAACATTTCCTCGGCCGAGCGCCGGCTGGTGCGGTCCGAGGGGATCAGGCGCCAGCCGATCAGCAGCACGAAAACCAGCCCGACAAGCGCGATGGGCAGGCCGACGAAGGCGAAATCGAACAGCGCGAAAGGCTCACCGGTGACGTCGGTGCGGGAGGTCGCGACGATGATGTTCGGCGGAGTGCCGATAAGAGTCACGAGGCCGCCGAGGATGGTGGCAAACGACAGCGGCATCAGAACGGCCGACGGCCGCTCCGACAGGCGCAGCGCCAGCGGCATGAGCAGGGCCAGGGCGCCGACGTTGTTCATGAAGGCCGACAGCACCGCGCCGATGCCCGACAGGGTCGTCATCTGGCTGCCCTGGCCCTTGGCCATCCGCAGGATCGCGCCGGCGATCAGGTCGATGACGCCGGAGACCTGCAATGTGCGGCTGATCACCAGCACGGCGGCAACGGTGATGACGGCCGGATGCCCGAAGCCGCGGAATGCCAGGTCGGTCTGCACCACGCCGCCGACCACGGCGAGAATCAATGCGGTGAAGGCCACGATGTCGTAGCGCCAGCGGCCCCATATGAAGAACACGAGGGACAGGCCGAGAATGGCGAAGATGATGATCTGGTCGGTGGTCATGGGGCGATTTCTACCATGCCCCGGCGACTCACCAAGATCGTCATGCGCGGACTTGATCCGCGCATCTCGGTTGAAATGCGGTGAGATGAGATGCCCGGATCAAGTCCGGGTATGACGACGGATAAATCCGATCTACTCGAAGGCCTCTTCCCAGCTGCCTTCGGTCGCGGCCTTGGAATATTCCGTCGCCCGGTTCTCGAAGAAGTTCGCGTGCTCAACGCCGTTGAGCATCTCTTCCATCCAGGGCAGCGGGTTCTTCTCGATCCGGTACACCGGCTGCAGGCCGAGCTGCGAGAGGCGGCGGTCGGCGATATAGCGGATATATTCCTTCACCTCGCATGCCTCGAGACCCTCGATTCCGCCCATCTCGAAGGCGAGGTCGATGAAGGCATCCTCGTGGGTCAAGACCGTGTCGCAGGACACGTAGAGCTCGCGCTCGAATTCCTCGTCCCAGATTTCCGGGTTCTCGTGGATGAAGGTGCGGAACAGCTTGATCACCGACTGGGTGTGCAGGCTCTCGTCGCGCACCGACCAGGTCACAATCTGGCCCATGCCCTTCATCTTGTTGAAGCGCGGAAAGTTCATCAGGATCGCGAAGGAGGCGAACAGCTGCAGCCCCTCGGTGAACGCGCCGAACATAGCAAGCGTCAGCGCGATATCTCGGTTCGTCTCGATCCCGAACTCCTGCATATAGTCGTATTTGTCCTTCATCTGCTGATATTTGAGGAAGGCCGAATACTCTGTCTCGGGCATGCCGATCGTGTCGAGCAGATGGGAGTAGGCGGAGATGTGGACGGTCTCGATGTTGGAGAACGCCGCCAGCATCATCTGCACTTCGGTGGGTTTGAACACCTGCGAATAATGCTTCATGTAGCAGTTATTCACTTCCACATCGGCTTGCGTGAAGAAGCGGAAAATATGCGTGAGCAGGTTGCGCTCGCCGTTCGACAGGGTGCGATGCCAATCCTTCACATCGTCGGCGAGCGGTACCTCTTCGGGCAGCCAGTGGACACGCTGCTGCATCAGCCAGGCGTCATAGGCCCAAGGATAGCTGAACGGCTTGTACTGAACGCGCTCTTCGAGAAGCGACATTTCTTTTTCCTCTCCCTCGGATGCGAGGCCCCGGTGCCGCTAGTTTTTAAGGAGCGGCCCGGGGCGATACGCATCGGTATTTCATCACTTGCCTACTGGCAGGCGAGGCACTCTTCGTAGTCGTTTCGGCTGGCCGCGGCGCGGTCTGCCTCGTCGTCGGCCGTTACCGGCACCAGTGCTGCCACGCTCTCGGAGCGCTGCAGCGACTTGGAGCGGCAGTAGTAGAGGCTCTTCACGCCCTTCTTCCAGGCTTGGAAATGAATCTGGTGCAGGTCGCGCTTGTGCACGTCGGCCGGCAGGAAGACGTTGAGCGACTGGGACTGGCAGACCTCCGGCGACCGGTCGGCAGCCAGGTCGATGACCCAGCGCTGGTCGATCTCGAAGGCCGTCTTGAACACGTCCTTCTCGTCCTGGGTCAGGAAGTCCAGATGCTGGACCGAGCCTTCGTTGGCCGTTATCGACGACCAGGTCTCGTCCGTGTTCTGGCCCTTATCGTCGAGCAGCTTCTGCAGCGCCTTTGAGCGCACGTTGAACGAGCCCGACAGGGTCTTGTGGGTGAAGCTGTTGGCCGCGATCGGCTCGATGCCCGGCGAGGCGCCGCCGCAGATGATCGAGATCGAGGCGGTGGGCGCGATCGCCATCTTGTTCGAGAAGCGCTCGTCGAAGCCATATTCTTCGGCGTCGAGGCAGGCGCCCCGCTCGGCCGCGAGCTTCTTCGAGGCGGCGTCCGCCTGGCCGCGGATATGCTTGAACATCTTCTTGTTCCACGCCTTCGCGACGGCGGATTCGAACGGCACCATCTGGTCCTGCAGGAAGGAGTGCAGACCCATCACGCCGAGCCCGACCGAACGCTCGCGCGCGGCGGAATATTTGGCCTTGGCGAAGCTGTCGGGCGCATTCTCGATGAA
>JBMYRB010000007.1:0-82498 GCA_049601915.1 Alphaproteobacteria bacterium | reverse complement strand
GGTCGTCACACGCCGTTCTTCACGAATTATCGTCCGCAGTTTTACTTCCGCACGACGGATGTGACGGGGACGGTTGATTTGCCTGAGGGCACCGAGATGGTGATGCCGGGCGACAACATCACGATGGTAGTGAACCTGATTGCACCGATTGCGATGGATGACGGCCTGCGCTTCGCCATTCGCGAAGGTGGCCGCACTGTCGGCGCCGGCGTCGTCACCTCCATCATCGAATAGGCATACAACGGATCGGCGGTTTCTTCGGAAATTGCCGATCATTTTAACGGGACACCGAAATGGACAGTCAACATATACGGATCCGGCTTAAGGCCTTTGATCATCGCGTGCTCGACCAGTCGGCGAGCGAGATCGTTGGTACTGCCAAGCGGACCGGTGCAGAGGTTCGGGGTCCCATCCCTTTGCCGACACGAATTGAGAAGTTTACGGTTCTTCGGTCGCCGCACGTCAATAAGAAGGCGCGCGAGCAGTTCGAGATTCGTACCCACAAACGTCTGCTCGACATTATCGACCCGACGCCACAGACGGTTGACGCGCTTATGAAGCTCGACCTGGCGGCGGGTGTCGACGTGGAAATCAAGCTTTAAGGGGCCGAGATGCGTACCGGCATCATTGCACAGAAACTGGGCATGACCCGCGTCTTCGACGAAGGCGGCAATCATGTCCCGGTCACGGTTTTGAAGGTCGACGGCTGCGACGTCGTTGATCAACGCACCATGGAACGCGACGGATACACGGCCCTTCAGGTCGGTACCGGCAACGCGAAAACCAAACGCGTCGGCAAGGCCATGCGAGGCCATTTCGCCAAGGCGAAAGTCGAGCCGCGCCGCAGGGTTTCGGAATTCCGGGTCTCCAACGATGCGTTGTTGGAAATCGGTTCGCGGATCAGCGTGGATCACTTCGTTTCGGGTCAGTTTGTCGACGTGACCGGCACCTCGATCGGTAAGGGTTTCGCCGGTGCGATCAAGCGCCATAATTTCGGCGGCCTTCGCGCCACCCACGGCGTGTCGATCTCGCATCGCAGCCACGGCTCCACGGGACAGTGTCAGGATCCAGGCAAGGTCTTCAAGGGTAAGAAGATGGCCGGTCACATGGGCGCGACCCGGGTGACAACACAGAACCTCCGAATCGTGAACACCGACACGGAAGAAGGCCTGATCCTCGTAGAGGGTGCAGTGCCGGGCTCCAAGGGCGGCTATGTCCTGGTGCGCGACGCAATCAAGAAGACGCTTCCCGACGACGTACCGTATCCGACGGTTGCGGCCGATGCACCGACCGACGATGCCGCAGATGACGCCGCGCCGGCCGATGAGACCGTCGAGGATGTCGTCGAAGACGCAGCATCGGCGGAGACGCCTGCTGATGACAACGCCGATAACGCAGACGAAGCCGCTTCGGACACTCCGGACTCGAAGGACTGACCCGCATGAAACTCAAGGTCGTCAATCTTGAAAACAAGGATGCCGGAGAGATCGATCTCGACGACGGTATCTTTGGCGCGCCGGTCCGCAAGGATTTGCTGGCGCGTGCCGTCAATTATCAGCTCGCCAAGCGCCGTCAGGGTACGCACAAGACCAAGACCCGCGGCGAGATAAATGGCAGTACGGCACGGCCGTGGCGCCAGAAGGGTACGGGCCGTGCACGTGCGGGTGACCGCAAGGCCGGGCATTGGCGCGGTGGTCAAACCACGTTTGGCCCGCAGCCGCGGGACCATTCGATGGACCTGCCGAAGAAAGTGCGCAAGCTCGCATTGAAAGTCGCGCTGTCGTCCAAATGCGCGGATGGCAAGCTGGTCGTCCTCGATGCGGCGAGTGCTGCCGAGCCGAAGACCAAGACGATTGCCGCGCAGCTCAAGGCCCTTGGCCTTTCGTCTGCGCTGATTGTAGACGGTGCCGAGCTCGATCGGAATTTCCAGCTGGCCGCACGCAATATTCACGGCGTCGACTTGCTGCCTCAACACGGTGCGAATGTTTACGACATTCTTCGCCGCGACACGCTCGTGCTGACGCGCCAGGCTGTCGAACAGCTTCAGGAGCGCCTGCGATGAGCTCGAACCGTAAGCCACGCGGCCGGATCCAGGTGTCGAACGAGCGCATGTATGAGCTTGTTCGTTCACCGATCATTACCGAGAAAGCGACACTCGTGTCGGAGCATAACCAGGTGATGTTCCGGGTGCCTGTGGACGCGACCAAGCCCGAAATTCGGGCCGCGGTTGAAGGGCTGTTCAACGTCAAGGTGACGGCGGTGAACACGATCCTGCAGAAGGGCAAGACCAAACGCTGGCGCGGCCAGCCGGGTCGACGAAATGATGTGAAGAAGGCGGTCGTGAGCCTTGCTGATGGCGAGTCTATCGATATCACGGCCGGCGTCTAGAGGTTTCGAAATGGCACTAAAGCAGTTCAAATCGATCACTCCCGGACAACGAGGACTCGTTCTCGTTGATCGTTCGGAGCTTTGGAAGGGTGGCCCTGAAAAGTCACTTACCGAAGGGCTGAGCAAGAAGGGTGGCCGCAACAACACCGGTCGGATTACCGCACGTCGTCGTGGTGGCGGGCATAAACGCCTGTATCGACATGTCGATTTCAAACGCCGCAAATATGATATGCCGGCGACCGTCGAGCGGATCGAATATGACCCCAATCGCACGGCATTCATTGCGTTGATTGCCTATGAAGATGGCGAGAAGAGCTACATCCTGGCGCCCCAGCGTCTGAACGCGGGTGACACGGTCATTGCTGCACAGCGCGCCGATGTGAAGCCGGGCAATGCGATGCCTCTGCGCTCCATTCCGATCGGTACGATCATTCACAATGTTGAGCTCAAGGCCGGCGCCGGTGGCAAGATGGCGCGTGCGGCGGGAACCTATGTGCAGCTGGTTGGCCGTGATCGCGGTTACGGTTTGCTGAAACTCGCTTCCGGCGAGGTTCGCATGGTCCGCCAGGAATGCATGGCAACGATTGGTGCGGTGTCGAACCCGGACCAGTCCAATATCAAACTGGGTAAGGCCGGCCGCAAGCGCTGGCTTGGTAAGCGCCCGTCCGTTCGCGGCGTGGCTATGAACCCGATCGATCATCCCCATGGTGGTGGCGAAGGCCGGACGTCCGGCGGCCGCCATCCCGTAACCCCATGGGGCAAGCCGACCAAGGGTAAGCGTACGCGGTCTAACAAGAAGACCAATTCGCTGATCCTGCGTCGGCGCGCGAAGTAGAGGAGAACGGCAGTGGCGCGTTCTGTATGGAAAGGTCCGTTTGTCGACAGCTATCTGCTCAAGAAGGCAGAGGTGGCGCGGGCGTCAGGCCGTAACGATGTGATCAAGACCTGGTCGCGTCGTTCTACGATCCTGCCCCAGTTTGTCGGTCTGACTTTCGGTGTCTATAACGGTCAGAAATTTATCCCGGTTCTCGTAACGGAGAACATGGTGGGGCAGAAGTTCGGCGAGTTTTCGCCGACCCGGTCCTACTTCGGGCATACGGCCGACCGTAAGTCGAGGCGGGGATAATCATGGGCAAGAAAGCCACACCGCGTAGCCTGGCCGATACCGAGGCCCGCGCCGTTATCAAGAACCTGCGTGTCAGTCCGCAAAAGCTGAACCTGGTTGCTGCACAGATTCGCGGCAAACCTGTCCAGCGCGCGCTTATGGACCTCGAGTTCTCACGTCGTCGCATTGCGCAGTCGGTCAAGGCCGGCCTCGAAAGCGCGATCGCGAACGCGGAAAACAATCATCAGCTCGACGTCGACCGACTGGTCGTTGCCGAAGCTACGGTAGGCAAGGGACTCGTGATGAAGCGTTGGCGCGCACGTGCGCGTGGACGCGTTGCGCGAATTCACAAACCGTTCAGCCAGATCACGCTCGTCGTTCGCGAGCAGGGAGAGGCATAAGTATGGGCCAGAAAATCAACCCGATCGGGCTTCGTCTCGGCATCAACCGGACCTGGGATTCCAGGTGGTATGCCGAAGGGCAGGCTTACGGCAGCCTCCTCATGGAGGATCTGGAGTTGCGTCGCGTGCTCGAAAAGCGCCTCGCGGGTGCAGGCGTCAGCCGAATCATCATTGAGCGACCGGCCAAGAAGGCACGTATCACCATTCATTCGGCTCGCCCGGGTGTGGTGATTGGCAAGAAGGGTGCGGACATCGAGAAGCTGCGTAGCGATATCGCACACATGACCGGTTCCGAGGTCAGCCTCAATATCGTCGAAGTGCGCAAGCCCGAGATCGATGCGGCATTGGTCGCCGAGAACATCGCGCAACAGCTCGAGCGTCGTGTCGGCTTTCGCCGGGCGATGAAGCGCGCCGTGCAAAACGCCATGCGCCTGGGTGCGCTGGGCGTGCGTGTGATGTGTGGTGGGCGCCTCGGCGGTGCCGAAATCGCGCGGACCGAGCAGTATCACGAAGGCAGTGTGCCCCTGCACACTCTGCGTGCAGAAGTGCAGTACGGCACGGCGACGGCGCAGACCACTTACGGCGCTTGCGGCGTAAAGGTCTGGGTCTATCGCGGTGACATCATGGAACATGATCCGATGGCCCAAGATCGTCGGATCGAGGAACAGCAGTCGGGCGGAATGCCGGCTCGGTAGCCGCCCGGAGGTTTAGAGATGCTAAGTCCAAAACGAACAAAGTACCGCAAACAGCACAAGGGCCGTCTGCATGGCGTCGCCCAGTCCGGCAATTCGCTGAACTTTGGCTCATATGGGTTGAAGGCTACCACGCCAGGACGTGTGACGGCCCGCCAGCTCGAAGCAGCTCGTCGCGCGATGACGCGTCATATGAAGCGCGCCGGCCGCGTGTGGATCCGTGTTTTCCCTGACGTGCCCGTCAGCCAGAAGCCAGCGGAAGTGCGCATGGGTAAGGGTAAGGGTACGCCCGAATATTGGATGGTCCGGGTGAAGCCGGGTCGGGTGATGTTCGAGATTGATGGTGTGCCGGATGACGTAGCGCGCGAGGCCTTTGAGCTCGCGTCGGCGAAATTGCCGCTGCAGACACGCGTTGTGTCACGCGTGACGGGGTAATTGTCATGAAAGCAGCAGATATCCGGGCGAAGACCGAAGACGAACTGCGTGACGAACTGCGCGGTTTGAAGAAAGAGGCGTTTAACCTGCGTTTCCAGCAGGCGAGCGGCCAACTTGAGAATACGGCGCGGGTGCGCGACGTGCGACGGGATATCGCGCGCGTGCAGACAGTGCTTAACGAGCGCCGTCTGGCGCAATAGGAGTTAGCAGGATGCCGCGACGCGTTCTTACCGGCACGGTGGTGAGCAATAAGATGGACAAATCGGTCACGGTTCGCGTGGACCGGCGAGTTCGCCACCCGATCTACAAGAAGTTCATGACCCAATCGAAGAAGATTGCGGCGCATGACGCAGAAAATAGCCTTGAGATTGGCGATGTGGTTCGCATTCGCGAATGCCGTCCAATTTCAAAGTCGAAGCATTTCGAAGTAATTGAAAAGGTTGGCGCCTAAGGCATTTCGCCAGGGTTGCCATTGAGGGCAGAAGACAATGATTCAGATGCAGACCAACCTGGAAGTCGCTGACAACAGCGGCGCGCGCCGGGTGCAGTGCATCAAGGTGCTGGGCGGCTCAAAGCGCATGACCGCCGGCGTGGGTGACGTGATTGTGGTGTCCATCAAGGAAGCCATTCCGCGTGGTCGCGTGAAAAAAGGTGAGATCCATCGTGCTGTTATCGTTCGCACGAAAAAGGATATCAGCCGCTCGGATGGCAGCACGATCCGTTTCGACAGCAACGCCGCTGTACTCATCACCCCGCAAGGCGAGCCCATCGGGACTCGCATTTTCGGGCCGGTGACGCGTGAGCTTCGTGCGCGGCGTTATATGAAGATCATCTCGCTGGCGCCGGAGGTACTTTGATGGCGACAACTGCGAATTCGAAGATGCGGGTGAAGCGCGGCGACCAGGTCGTCGTTGTGACCGGCCGCGACAAGGGCAAGACTGGTGAAGTGCTGCGCGTCGATCGCGAGCGTAACCGGGTTCTGGTACAGGGTGTGAATATGGCGAAACACCATCAGCGCCCGACCCAAACATCGCCTGGTGGCATTAATGAGTTCGAGGCGTCGATCCATGTATCGAACGTCGCCTTGATTGATCCTGACACAAGAAAGCCGACCCGTGTCGGCTACAAGACTCTCGACGACGGCCGCAAAGTTCGTTTTGCCAAGCGGTCCGGCGAGATCATTGACCAATAGGTGTGACATGAATACACGATTGGCCGAGCAATATGAGAGCGTCGTCAAACCGAAACTGAAGGAACAGTTCGGCTATCCGAACGATCTTGCCGTTCCGCGTCTGGACAAAATCGTTCTCAATATGGGACTTGGCGAAGCGACGCAGGATTCGAAGAAGATCGAAACTGCGACGAACGAGATGGGCTTGATTGCCGGGCAGAAGGCACAAATCACCACTGCCAAGCAATCAATCGCGAACTTCAAGCTCCGTGAAGGGGTGGCAATCGGCTGCAAGGTGACCTTGCGTCGTGAGCGGATGTTCGAGTTCCTGGATCGTTTGGTGACAATCGCTTTGCCGCGCGTCCGTGACTTCCGTGGTCTGCGTCCGACCAGTTTCGACGGGCGCGGCAATTACGCGATGGGCCTGCGAGAGCAGATTGTGTTCCCGGAGATCAATTATGACGAGGTCGACGAAATTCGCGGCCTCGATGTCATCATTTGCACGACCGCAGATTCGGATGACGAAGCGCGCGAACTTCTGCGCGGCTTCGAAATGCCGTTCCGCGAATAGACGTCGGTCAGGAGACCTAACGATATGGCAAAGAAGAGTGCGATCGAGAAGAACAAGCGGCGGCGCAAGCTGGTTGACCAGTATGCCGCCAAGCGCGAAGAGCTCAAATCTATCGCGCGTGATTCTTCACGTCAGCCCGAAGAGCGGTTCGCAGCACGTATGAAGCTTGCGAAGCTGCCGCGCAATTCCGCGAAGGTCCGCGTTCGCAATCGATGCGAACTGACGGGGCGCCCTCGGGCGTATTATCGCAAGTTCCGTATGTCGCGAATTGCACTGCGTGAACTGGGTTCCACGGGCCGGATTCCCGGTCTCGTGAAGTCGAGCTGGTAGGGGGCGCACACATGTCGATGTCTGATCCCCTTGGCGATATGCTCACGCGAATCCGTAACGGACAGCGCGCGGGTCTCGGTTCCGTTGTGTCGCCGGCATCTCGCATGCGCGAGCGCGTTCTTGATGTTCTGCAGACGGAAGGTTTTATCCGCGGCTATAGCGTAGCGGAGATGCGTCAGGGCATTTCCGAGATCACGATTGAGCTTAAATATCAGGAAGGTACGCCGGTTATCCGCGAGATTCAGCGTGTTTCGCGCCCCGGACGCCGGGTGTATTCGAAGATCCGCGATTTGCGCCAGGTTTACGGCGGGCTCGGGATTGCAATTTTGTCGACGCCCAAGGGCGTACTGTCGGACAACACCGCACGTGCGGAGAATGTCGGCGGCGAGGTGCTGTGCCACGTCTTCTAGGCGTGTGTACGGGTAGAGGAGACACGGAGTATGTCGCGAGTAGGAAGCAGCCCGGTTGCCGTCCCTGACGGCACCGACGTTCAGATTTCCGGCCAGCTGGTTTCGGCCAAAGGAAAATTGGGCGAGCTGGCGGTTGAACTGCCGGCCGATGTCGAAGTGACTCAGGGCGACGGCGCAATTGTCGTTAAGCCGCGTTCGACAAGCAAACGCGCCCGCATGTCTTGGGGGACATCGCGCGCATTGGTGAACAACCTGGTTGAGGGTGTCACCGAAGGCTTCACCAAGACGTTGGAAATCACGGGCGTTGGTTACCGTGCGGCCGTTCAAGGCAAGAACCTGAACTTGCAGCTCGGTTTCAGCCATGACGTGAATTTCCCGATCCCCGAGGGGATTACGATTAAGTGCGAAGGTCCGACGACCGTAGTGATTTCGGGTACCGACAAACAGGCCGTTGGTCAGGTCGCCGCGGAAATTCGGAGTTATCGCAAGCCTGAGCCCTATAAGGGCAAGGGTATCAAGTACGCGGGTGAGTTTATCATTCGTAAGGAAGGTAAGAAGAAATGACGTCGACCCTACGCAATCTGTCAATTCGACGCCGTAATCGCGTTCGCTCGAAGCTGCGGCGCGTCGCG
Source organism: Alphaproteobacteria bacterium (assembly GCA_049601915.1). Classification (GTDB taxonomy): domain Bacteria; phylum Pseudomonadota; class Alphaproteobacteria; order UBA6615; family UBA6615; genus UBA8079. The sequence goes on along the minus strand of JBMYRB010000007.1, from coordinate 74,363 downwards.
AAGAACAGTCGGCCGCGCCTCAGCGTGTTTCGATCCGGCCGGCATATCTATGCGCAGGTCATCGACGACAACGCCGGCGCGACTCTCGCTGCGGCTTCGTCGAAAGACAAAGACTTCAAGACCGGCAAAGGCTGGAATATCGACGGCGCTTCCGAAGTTGGCAGGTTGATTGCCGAGCGTGCCAAGGCCGCCGGCGTATCGGACGTTGTGTTCGACCGCGGCAGCTATCTTTTTCATGGTCGGGTGAAAGCCCTGGCCGAAGCCGCGCGTAGCGGCGGTTTGAACTTCTAGGGGTCGGCAGGAATGGCACAGGCACCACAACGCAATCGCCGTGATGGCGGCGGTCGTCGCGACAACCGCGAAGACAGCGAATTCGTCGAACGCCTCGTCAGCATTAACCGTGTAGCGAAGGTTGTTAAAGGCGGGCGTCGGTTCGGTTTTGCGGCCATCGTCGTGGTCGGTGATCAGAACGGTCGCGTCGGGCATGGCTCGGGCAAGGCACGTGAAGTCCCCGAGGCGATCCGCAAGGCAACGGAGTCGGCCAAACGGGCAATGGTTCGCGTGCCGCTGCGTGAGGGTCGCACGCTGCACCATGATGTGCAGGGCCATTTTGGCGCCGGTCATGTGGTTCTTCGGGCCGCACCGGCGGGAACGGGTATCATTGCGGGCGGTCCGCTGCGCGCAGTATTCGAATGCCTTGGCGTTCAGGATGTCGTGGCGAAATCCATCGGAACGTCCAACCCGCACAACATGATCAAGGCTTCTTTCGAGGCACTCGAGAACATGATGTCGCCGCGCGCCGTTGCCGCGCGCCGCGGATTGAAGGTTGCCGATATCATCGGACGCCGCGGTGTTCAGGATTCGGTTGGCGGCGGTGAAGAAACCGAGACCGCAGAGGCGGAGGCCGAAAATGGCTGATGCGAAGAAAACTGTTCGTGTCACGCAACATGGCAGCGCTATCGGGCGCCGGGGTGATCAGCGGCAGACGCTGATTGGACTTGGTCTCAACAAGCGCCACCGCACGCGTGAATTACAAGATACCCCTGCCGTGCGCGGCATGATCGAGAAGGTTAAGCATCTCGTTCGTGTCGAAGAAACAGACTGACGGAATTATATCATGAATATCAATGATTTGTCTGACAATCAGGGTGCCCGTCGCGCACGTAAACGTGTAGGCCGAGGCCCGGGTTCCGGACTGGGCAAGACCGGCGGTCGTGGCATGAAGGGTCAGAAGTCACGTTCCGGCGTGGCCATCAAGGGTTTCGAGGGTGGACAGATGCCACTCTATCGGCGCCTGCCGAAGCGGGGCTTCACCAAACCGAACCGCGTCAATCTGGCTGAACTCACACTGGGTCGCCTGCAGACCGCGATCGATGCCAAGAAGCTCGATGCGGGCAACACGATCACCGAGGATGCACTGGTTAGCGCCGGAGTGGTGCGTCGAAAACTCGATGGTGTTCGTCTCCTGGCGACCGGTGAACTTACGTCCAAGGTCAGCCTTGAATTGGCCAGTGCGACGCGTGGCGCGGTAGCCGCGGTTGAGAAGGCCGGGGGTTCAATTACCGTGTCGATTCAGCCTAAGGAAAAGATCCCGCGGACGATCAAGACTGTTCCCGATGGCGATGCGGCACCGGCGAAGAGCGATGACGACGAGGAAAGCACGGAATCGTAACCGGATATCTTGTTGATCCGAGACCGTGATCACCCACATGGATCGTAGCCCAACGTTGCGAACGGAAATCTAGATGGCGAGTACAGCCGAGCAAATCGCCTCAAACTTGAACTTCGGTGCCTTCTCAAAGGCGACCGAGCTCAAGAAGCGCCTGTGGTTTACCCTTGGTGCGTTGATCGTTTACCGGTTGGGTACATTTATCCCGATCCCGGGCATTGATCCGGTCATTATCGGCGACATCTTCACCCAGCAGTCAGACGGTATCCTTGGCGTCTTCGACGCGTTCGCGGGCGGCGCGCTGTCGCGCATGAGTATCTTTGCGCTAAACGTGATTCCGTATATTTCCGCCGCGATTATCATGCAGTTGATGACGGCCATCTCGCCGAGCATCGAGCAGCTGAAGAAAGAGGGCGAGTCGGGACGCAAGAAGATCAACCAGTACACCCGTTATTTGACGGTCTGTCTGGCGGTCATTCAGGCCTACGGGCTTTCGGTTGGCCTCGAGAGCCTTGCCACGTCCCAGGGCGCGGCCGTCGAGAACCCGGGTTATTTCTTTCGCACCAGCACGGTCATCACCATCGTCGGCGGCACCATGTTCCTGATGTGGCTGGGCGAGCAGATTACCGCCCGCGGCGTCGGCAACGGAATTTCACTGATCATCTTCGCGGGCATCGTGGCCGCTCTGCCGACAGCCCTGGCCTCGACCCTTGAGCTGGGTCGCACCGGTGCGCTTTCGGCCCTGTTCATCATCGGCTTCCTGATCTTCGCGGTGGCCGTCACGATGTTCATCGTGTTTGTGGAGCGTGCCCAGCGTCGGATCATCGTTCAGTATCCGAAGCGCCAAGTCGGTAACCGCATGTTCGGCGGTGAGTCGTCTCACATTCCGTTGAAGCTCAACACGTCGGGCGTCATTCCGATCATCTTCGCAACATCGATCCTGCTGACCCCGGTTTCAATCGCCGGTTTCTCTGGCGGCGGCGGCGGGGTACTGAATTCCGTGACAGCGCTCATCGGACGGGGACAACCGCTGTTTTTCCTGTTGTTCGCCGCGCTTATCATCTTCTTTGCATTCTTCTACACGGCGATTGTCTTCAATCCCGAGGAGACAGCCGACAATCTCAAGAAGAATGGCGGATTTGTGCCGGGCATCCGGCCGGGCAAGAACACGGCTGAGTTCTTCGATTATGTCCTGACCAGGCTGACTGTAGTGGGTGCGGGTTACCTCACGCTAGTGGCTCTGTTGCCCGAAATCCTGATTTCACGATTTTCCGTGCCCTTCTTCTTTGGCGGAACGAGCCTGTTGATCGTGGTTGTAGTCTCGATGGATACGGTCGCGCAAATCCAGAGTCATTTGCTGGCGCATCAGTATGAAGGTTTGATCCGTAAGGCCAAATTGAAAGGCCGTCGAGGCTAGCGGTCCGTGGGGTAATGGGGCGATGAATTGTATCCTTCTGGGGCCGCCAGGCGCGGGCAAAGGAACGCAGGCCAAAGTGCTGGTCGACAATCACGGCCTGGTCCAGTTGTCGACGGGTGACATGCTTCGCGCCGCGGTTGCATCAGGAAGCGATCTGGGTGTGCAGGCCAAGGCAGTGATGGATGCCGGCAAACTGATGCCGGATGACATCATGGTAGAGATTATTTCGGCGCGTATCGCCGAACCGGACTGCGTGAACGGGTTTATTCTGGATGGTTTTCCGCGCACGACGGCACAGGCTGATGCGTTGGATAAGATGTTGGAAATAAAAGGACTTCCGCTCGACCATGTGATCGAAATATCGGTCGATGACGCGGTCCTGATAGGCCGGATTAACACCCGCGTCGCGGAGACGCCGGAAGCAGAACGACGAGACGATGACAATGCCGAAACGCTGAAGCATCGGCTTGATGTGTATCACGAGCAAACCGCCCCGATACTGCCGTACTACGAATCCCGGGGCATGTTGAAAAGAGTCGATGGAATGCAGTCGATCGACGAAGTGTCTAACCAAATAGAGGCGATCATAACGTCCGGCTAAGCTGTTGACCCTATGGCGGAAATTCATATAATCCCGCCGCTCGGGCAACCTTAGAAAATTTGGCCGTTTTGACCGCACCGTAACCATGAAGGAGTTCGGAACGTGGCGCGTATTGCAGGTGTCAACATTCCAACACAGAAGCGGGTTCCGATCGCGCTGACCTATATCCACGGGATTGGTCACACGAAGGCGGAAGAGATTTGCACGAAGTGCGATATTCCGCTCGAACGGCGGGTCCATGAGCTGACCGACGACGAGGTCATTCGGGTCCGCGAGATGATCGATCAGGGTTACCAGGTCGAAGGTGATTTGCGGCGCGAAGTTGCGATGAACATTAAGCGATACATGGATCTCGGTTCGTATCGCGGCGTGCGCCATCGCAAGGGATTGCCCGTGAACGGACAGCGTACTCACACAAACGCACGCACCCGTAAGGGTAAGGCTCGGCCGATAACCGGTAAGAAAAAAGTCTAGGGCGCAGGACAAGGTAGAACAGGAATGGCAAAGGCCGCGACAGCGCGTGTCCGTAGACGCGAACGCAAGAACATCACTTCGGGTGTGGCGCATGTAAGCGCGACATTTAACAACACGCACATCACCATCGCGGATGCGCAGGGCAATTCTATTGCCTGGTCGTCCGCCGGTTCGCAGGGTTTCAAGGGTTCGCGTAAATCGACCCCCTATGCCGCACAGATGGCGGCCGAAGATGCTGGCCGAAAGGCGCAAGAGCACGGCATGAAGACTCTCGCCGTTGAGGTGAAGGGCCCGGGTTCGGGACGTGAATCGGCACTGCGGGCATTGCAGGCGGTGGGTTTCGAGATCACAGCCATTCGCGATGTAACCCCGGTTCCGCATAACGGTTGCCGGCCGCGCAAACGTCGGCGCGTCTGATTTTCCACCTTTCGAGGTGCTGAATACTAAATTTCATCGGCTGATGCCGAACACCGACGCCAATGCGCCGGACCAGAATTGAGGACAAACCCAGATGCTCCAGAAAAATTGGACCGAACTGATCAAGCCGAGCAAGCTCGACATCGCGGGGGGTACCAACCCGGCGCGTCAGGCATCGGTTGTCGCCGAACCCCTCGAGCGTGGCTTTGGATTGACCCTCGGTAACGCTATGCGGCGTGTTCTCATGTCGTCGCTGCAGGGCGCGGCTGTGACCTCGGTGCAGATCGAAGGAGTTCTGCACGAATTTTCGTCCATTCCCGGTGTGCGCGAGGATGTCACCGACATCGTCCTGAACATTAAGGGTATGGCGCTGCGCATGCACAGCGAAGGCCCCAAGCGCATGACGCTGACGGCGACCGGCCCTGGTGAGGTGAAAGCCAGCCAGATCGAGACCGGGCCGGACATCGAGATCATGGATCCCGACCACATTCTGATGACGCTCGATCAGGGCGCACGAGTGGTAATGGAACTCACCGTGGAATCCGGTAAGGGTTACGTCCCGGCGGCGCAGAACCGTGCGGCGGACGCCCCGATCGGCCTCATTCCGGTCGATGCCCTGTTCTCGCCGGTCACGAAGGTCTCCTATCACGTGGGTAACGCGCGTGTGGGTGAACGAACCGATCTGGACAAGCTGACCATGGACATCGAGACCAATGGCGCGATCACCCCGGAAGATTGCATGGCGCTTGCCGCCCGCATTCTGCAGGACCAGCTCCAGCTCTTCGTGAACTTCGAGGAGCCCAAAGCGGCCCAGCCGGTCGAAGAGATCGATGACGAGCTCGAATTCAACCGCAACTTGCTGCGCAAGGTGGATGAACTCGAACTGTCCGTTCGCTCGGCGAACTGCCTGAAGAACGACAACATCGTATATATCGGCGATCTCGTTCAGAAGACGGAAGCCGAAATGCTGCGAACCCCGAATTTCGGGCGCAAGTCGCTCAACGAAATCAAGGAAGTGCTGGCACAGATGGGGCTGCACCTTGGCATGGAGATCCCGGCCTGGCCGCCGGAGAATATTGAAGATCTGGCAAAACGCCTCGAGGAGCCGTTCTAGCGGTTCTCTGAATCAGGAGTAGTTAAGATGCGTCACCGTAAAGGTCCGCGGAAGCTTAATCGGACGAGCAGTCATCGCAAGGCCATGTTCGCCAATATGGCGGCAGCACTGGTCAAGCATGAGCAGATCACAACCACATTGCCCAAGGCCAAGGAGCTGCGGCGTGTTGTCGACAAGCTCGTTTCGCTTGGCAAGCGCGGCGATTTGCACGCACGCCGTCAGGCGCTCAGCACGTTGCGCGATCGCGCGCTTGTCGAGAAGCTGTTCTCGACCTTGGCCGAGCGCTATGCCGAGCGTCCGGGCGGCTATACGCGCGTTTTGAAGGCCGGTTATCGCTACGGTGATTCCGCGCCGATCGCCATCATCGAGCTTGTGGATCGAGACGAGGACGCCAAGGGCCTCGATTCCGGCCCGGTTCAGTTTGCAGACGAAGAAGAGCTTCAGGAGGCCGTTGCCTGAGCCTTGGTTCATCTCACGAATACCGAAAGGCCGCCCTCGGGCGGCCTTTTGCGTCTGGGTCCGTGAATCACGACCCGAACGAGGTTAAAATCACCAAATGCGTAGCACACGATATTTCTTCCTCGGCCTGACCCTGTCGGCAGTCATGGCTATCTCGACCACCGAGACACATGCCCAGCGCGCGATCCCCGACAATCGCGAGCAGGTCACGCTGTCTTTCGCCCCGTTGGTCCGCGCGGCGAGCCCGGCAGTGGTGAACGTATTTACCCGCAAGGCAGTACGAAACCGGGGGCCGGCCTCGCCGTTGTTTAACGACCCCTTCTTTCGCAGGTTCTTCGGCGATGCACTGGGAGGTGCCCGGCCGCGGGAACGGGTAGAAAATTCCCTAGGGTCGGGCGTGATCGTTCGCCCCGACGGTCTGATTGTCACCAACTTCCACGTCATCGAAGGTGCCGACAGCATCACTGTTGTCCTGTCCGACCGGCGGGAATTCGATGCGACCATCCTGCGCGAGGATGCGCGCACGGATCTGGCGATTCTGAAGATCGATGCTGGGGAAGAGGAATTACCCAGCATCGCGCTGAGTGACAGCGACGAACTGGAGGTTGGCGATCTTGTGCTCGCGATCGGCAACCCGTTCGGGGTCGGTAAAACCGTGACCAGCGGAATCGTGTCAGGGCTTGCCCGGACCCAGGTCGGCATCTCCGATTTCAACTTTTTCATTCAGACCGACGCGGCCATCAACCCGGGAAATTCCGGTGGTGCGCTACTCCGCATGGATGGCACGCTGGCCGGCATCAACACGGCAATTTTCTCGCGCAGCGGCGGCAGCCAGGGTATCGGGTTTGCCATTCCTGCGAATATGGTGCGCACGGTCATCGACGGGGCAGCCGCGGGCACCGCATTGCGCCGAGCCTGGCTGGGGGCGTCGTTTGAGACCGTCACAGCCGATATTGCCGAAGCAATCGGGTTGCCGCGCCCCGAAGGGGTGATCCTGTCGGGGATTCACGAACAGGGCCCTGCGGTGCGCGCGGGCCTGCAATCCGGCGACATCATCACCGCATTCAATGGGCAACCGGTTTTCGATACGGAAGGGTTACGTTTCCGTATTGCGACGGGAATCGTGGGTGACGAGGCACAGCTTTCGGTGCGGCGGCCAAACTCTGAACATGAAATCAGGATCGTGCTCGAGCTTCCCCCTGAAGTCCCGCTGCGCGACGAGGGTATCCTGGAGGGCCGGCATCCGATTGCCGGCGCGATCGTCGCCAATCTTTCGCCAGCCGTCGCGGAGGAGATGGGCCGCGATCATTTTGAAGAAGGCGTCGTCATCCGGTCGATCGCGTCTGGGAGCCCTGCCCACCGATTGAGCTTTCAGGTCGGCGATGTGATTTATGCGATCAACAAGGTCGAGGTCACATCGGTGGTTCATATTCGCGCGTTGACGGTGGAGCCGGCCCCTCAATGGACCATCACCGTTCGGCGTGACGGGCGGCTGTTTTCATTAACGGTCGCGGGATGAGCGCGCCCGAAAACCAGTCGGAGATGTTCGCGGGCCAGGCCCCGAGACCCCTGGCCGATCGGCTGCGCCCCGAAACCATCGGTGAGGTGGTGGGGCAGGGGCACTTACTCGGTGCCGAGGGACCGATTGGACGCATGGTGGCGAATGATCGCTTGGCCAGCATGGTGCTGTGGGGGCCGCCGGGTTGCGGCAAGACTACGATCGCCCGTCTCCTTGCGTTGGAAACAGATTTCTCCTTCGAGCCGCTTTCGGCGGTCTTTTCCGGGGTCGCCGATCTGCGCAAGGTATTCGAGCGCGCCGGCGCACGCCGTGCGAGTGGCCAGGGCACGCTCTTGTTCATTGATGAAATCCATCGCTTCAACCGAGCGCAACAGGATGGGTTTCTCCCTTATGTCGAGGATGGAACGGTAACGCTCATCGGCGCGACCACCGAAAATCCGTCGTTCGAGATCAACGCCGCATTGTTGTCACGGTGCCAGGTTTATGTCCTGAACCGGCTCGATGAAAACGCGCTGGAGGAATTGCTCGCCCGTGCCGAGGCGCTGGAAGGTCGCTGCCTTCCGGTCGACGAGCAGGCCCGTCAGGCGCTCAAGGCGATGGCCGAAGGGGATGGGCGCTATCTGCTGAATTTGTCAGAAGAATTGTTCGCGTTGCGGCTCGACGATGAGCTCGATACCGCGCGGTTGATCGAAACTGTGCAGAAGCGCGCGCCGCTTTACGACAAGAGCCAAGAAGGCCATTACAACCTGATCAGTGCGTTGCACAAATCCTTGCGGGGATCCGATGTGGATGCGGCGTTGTACTGGTTGGCGAGAATGCTGGCAGGCGGGGAAGATCCACGTTTTGTAGCCCGCCGCCTGGCGCGGGCGGCGATAGAGGATATCGGATTGGCGGATCCGCAGGCGCTGCCCCACGCGCTGGCGGCATGGGAGGCCTATGAGCGTATCGGCACGCCGGAAGGCGAATTGGCCTTGGCGCAATGCGTGATCTATCTGGCGAGCGCGCCGAAATCGAATGCTTCGTATAAGGCATTCGCCTCGGCGATGCGCATGGCGCGAGAGACCGGCTCACTGGCGCCACCCAAGCATATCCTCAATGCCCCGACGGGGCTCATGAAGGATCTGGGCTATGGCGACGGATATGCGTATGACCATGATGCCGACGACGGATTTTCGGGCCAGAACTATTTTCCCGAAGGCCTTGACCGGCCTCAGCTGTATACGCCGGTGGAACGTGGATTTGAGCGTGAGATTGGCAAACGGCTGAATTACTGGAAGAAGCTGCGAGCCGAGCGTGTCGCGGGCGATGGTTCAAAGGATTAGTGAAGATGGCTTCCAATTTGCCGCAAGAGTACGCACCATGAATATGCTGCTGGCGATCGCGTTCGGCGGTGCGGTGGGGGCGCTGGGACGACATTTTGTCAATATTGGTATGGCGGCCTGGGTCGGCCTCGGCATTCCCTGGGATACCTTGGTCGTAAATATCGTCGGTTCATTTGCGTTGGGCGTTCTGGTGCACGTTATGGCCTCCAGCTGGACTGTCACGCCGGAAGTCCGTGCATTGTTGACCGTCGGTGGGCTTGGGGCGTTCACGACGTTCTCAACATTTTCCCTCGACGCCATAGTTCTTTATGAGCGCGGTCAGGTGATGCTTGCCGCCGGTTATGTGCTGGTGTCGGTTATCGGTGCGATCGGTGCGCTCTTCGTCGGGCTGCGCCTGGCTCGGCTTGTGTTCGCATGAGCCAAGATGACCTTTCAGCCGTGCACCATGTCACCGTCCAGTCGGATGATGGCGAAGTGCGGCTCGACCGTTGGTTCAAGCGGCACTATCCGGATCTGTCATACGGGCAGGTGGCGAAATGGTTGCGCACCGGCCAGGTTCGGGTCGATGGCCATCGTGCCAAGCCAGGACAACGGGTGAGCCATGGACAGGAGATACGTATACCGCCGATGTCGGTGAAACACGCAGATGCGCCACCGTCCGAACGGGCCCGTCCGTCGGTCGACAAGGCGGACGCGGCTGCATTGCGGAAGTCCATTATCTATCAGGATGAGTTTCTGATTGCGGTGAACAAGCCTGCGGGTTTGGCCGTGCAAGGCGGGTCGAAGACCCACCGTCACCTGGATGGCATGCTCGACGCGCTGCAGTTCGACGCCAAGGACCGTCCACGTCTCGTGCATCGGCTCGACAAGGATACAAGTGGGTTGTTGTTGCTGGCGCGTGACCGGCAGACGGCCTCACAGTTGGCCGTCATGTTTCAGGGGCGCGAAGTGGAGAAGACCTATTGGGCGCTTGTGGTGGGAATGCCCGATCATGATTCCGGTTTGATCGATGCCCGGCTGGCCAAACGCGGTGGTGAGGGCAGCCAGCGCGTTGAATCGGTCGATGATGGACAAACAGCGGAAACCGAATATCGGATCCTCGACCACGCCGCGCGACGTGTTGCATGGCTTGAGTTGCGCCCGCGCACCGGACGAACCCATCAGCTGAGGGCACATTGTAAGGCCATGGGAACGCCGATCGTGGGTGACGGCAAATATGGTGGCCGTGAAAGCGATATCGACGGATTGCCGCAAAGATTGCACCTGCATGCGCGCACTCTGAAGCTGCCTCATCCGGCAAGCGGAGAACGCTTGGCACTCGAAGCACCGCTCGACGATGTTCTCGCGAAAAGTTGGGAATTTGTCGGGTTTGACGCGAAAGTGGTGTGATTGATGGTTTATCGCGGGTTATGTGGGCAACTCCCCTCGCTCCCTCTTGGTGTCTGCGTTAGGCAATTCGGGTTGGTCGTGGGCGCCGGCAATTGAATCGATAGGACATCGCGATGCGCGTGCGCACTGTATTCAAGCTTGTTCTGGTGGTTGTAATTACGCTGAGCGTGGCCGGCTTCGCTGTCCTGTTTAATCTCGACCCCAATGATCACAAGGACCGTATTGCGGCTTATGTGGCGCGTGAGATCGGGCGTAGCCTGAAGATCGAGGGGCCGATCGAACTGGAATGGGGGCGGACCGCCCGGATCGCGGTGCGTGATGTCAGCCTGTCAAACCCGACATGGGCGCGTTCGGCGGAAATGGTCCACATAACCGAAGCGGATGTCCGCTTCGAGTTGCTTCCTCTCCTGCGCGGACGGGTGGATATCGAAAGCCTGATATTGCGCGGCGCCCAGTTGAACCTAGAAACGGATTCAGATGGCCGGAGCAGTTTTGAGTTCGGTGATCCGAATTCGCATGCGGACGACGATGATCCCGGGGGAGATCTGGGTATCGATCTCGAAATCGAGGAGCTCGAAGTCGAGGATGTCAGGTTCTCGTTCCTTGACGGTCCGGGCGGACCCGAAACCGTCGGAACAATCGAGCACATCAAAGTACTGCCGTCTGAACCGGGAGCTCCGCTCGATATCGATATCGCGGCGGACATGCGTCTTGGCAAGGACACGACCAAGGTCGATCTGGATGGCCAGGTGGGATCATGGAACGACATTATTAGCGGCGACCGTGCAGTGCCGTTCGACCTGACCGGCGAGGCATTTGGGTTGAATGTCGAAATTGACGGTGATGTGCGCGGGCCAAAAAACCCTTTGGGTTTCGACGTGAATATCTTGATATCCGGCGATGCCTTTGCGACGATTCAACCGTTTTTTGACACACCATTGGCGCAACTGGGCCACATAGCCCTATCGGCAAATATTAGCGGCGGACAGCGTAACCCTATCGTCAAACTGAATGCGCTGGATGTCGCAAATATTCATGTCACGGGAACGACGAAGCTCGCCCTTTCGGGGGACGGTGCTGATCATGATTTCGACCTCAAGGCCGAACTCCGTGGTCAGGGCTTGGCGCCCATCGAACCGATGGCCCGGATATCTCTGGCCCAGATCGGTGCGGTGAAGGGAAGCATAAACATCACGGGCAACCTCGAGGCCATGCGCTTCGAGCTCAACCGAGTGGCGGTTGCCGACAGTTTCCTGTCGGGGACGGTCACGGTCGGGCCTGTCCTGGATGACCCCAAGGTTACCTATGACCTGATCTTGACGACAGACGGCCAGACGCTGGCCATCGTGAATCCGATTGCGGGCGTGACCCTGCCGGAGTTTGGGCCCATCAAGGGTGAGATTCGCGCGATCGGCGATCTCGACAAAGCCCGCGTTGAGACAACAGGTGTCGATGCCGGCGGAATACACGGCACCGGCCGCGTCGATCTCGCCGCACTTGAAGCCGACGAACCGATTGTCACGCTAGATCTCAAGCTGTCAGCGAAGGATCAGTCACTCGACCCTGTTCGTGAGATGCTGGGCGACGAGTTGGTAGATCTTGGGCTGGTCAACGGCGGTGTCGCCATAACCGGAACGTTGCCCGCAACGGTGTTGACGCTTGACGAATTTACTGTTGATAAAATTCAGTCCAACGGCGACGTCACGCTCGATGTGAACGCCGACCAGCCTCTCAAGAATTATCGCCTCGATCTTGCGGGAAAGGGTCAGGCGCTGGAGCGGTTTCAACCTGTGCTCGGGGTAGATTGGCCGCCACTCGATCCCGTAGACCTGACGGCGTCGGTCGAAGGTGATCTTGAGCAGGTAACAATCGAGAAGTTCACCTTCCGGAGCGTGACGACAGACATGGCGGGGCGAGGGCGTTTGGTTTTCGACCCCGATGCGATCGAAGTTGAAGCGGTTGTAACCTCCGATACCACGGATATCATAAAAACCTTTCCGGACTATGATCCGGCGCGCCGCCCCGATCCCATATCGCCGGAAGAGGCGAAAAAGACGGTGCCGGCCAAGAGTGCGGAGAAGTTGTTTTCGACCGATCCCCTGCCGCTGGAGTTCTTGCGTGCGGCAGATCTCGATATTTCATTTCAACCCAAGAAGTTTGTGACCCCATACGGGGTGTTTGAAAATGTGAATCTGCGTCTCGTTCTCGAAGAGGACAATTTGCATATCCGGCTGCTCGAGGCGCGTTATGCCAACAGCGATTTGCGTGGTGATTTCAGTCTCGACGCACGTGCGCAAACACCGATCGTTGGATTGACATTGCGTGCGCCGAATCTAGAGGTGGGCCAACTCCTCAAGGATTTTGCAAATCTCGATGTTCTCGAAGGTTCGGGGGCCCTGGATGTCGCCCTGTCCGGCTCGGGGAACTCGATCGCGGCCATTGCCGGCAGTCTGGACGGGCATGCGCGTCAGTTGATGAGCAAGGGGCGTATGCGCAACGAAGGGCTGGGCTACGTCAGCGGCCTGTTTTCTGGCATCAGCGAAACTCTTGCCGGTAAAAGCTGGGTCGCCGTGGATTGCATGGCGAATGATTTTGAGATCAAGGACGGCGTTGCGACCAGTCTGGTGAACCTGCTGAGCACCGAGGTAGTTATTCTGACCGCGGAAGGCAGCATCAATCTCGGCGCCGAAGACTACAAGATGAAGGTCAAGCCCCGGCCGCGGGGCTTCGACCTCAGCCTGGCCGTGCCCGTGCTCGTTCGCGGGCCGCTGGATGACCCCAGTTTTCTTCCCGATCCGTTGGGCACATTGGCAAAAATCGGTAGTTTCCTTGGGGGCATCGTTTTCCCTCCTGCGGCGTTGCTCGGCCTCGTCGATCTCGGTGGTAACAATCACCCTTGCGTACAATATGCCAAGGCAAGCGATGGGACGGGCGGACCGTCCCTCTCGACACCCTTGGGTGACGGCAAGGGCGACAAGTCGGAGCAGTCAAACCCTGACAACGACATCGATAACGGAACGGAACGTTGAATTCGTGGATCGCTTCTACAAAGACGTGACGACGGCACAAGCGGGTGATGAAAACGCGTATGAGGTGCTCCTCGACGCGCGCAGCGTGCGCACTCCGATGCGCAAGGCCCTGCAGGTGCCCAGTCAGGCGCTGGCAATCGCCATTGCGGACGAATGGCTTGCACAAGGTGAAAAGATCGACGTCGAGACGATGCCCCTGACCCGGATTGCGGCAACCGCCGTGGATCGTGTGGCGGATGACCGCGAGGGATACATTGACCAGATTGCCGCTTATGGCGCGACCGACCTGGTTTGTTACCGTGCGCAGACGCCGTCGGAGCTCGTTATTCGTCAGTCCCGGGCCTGGCAGCCATTGCTGGATTGGGCGCGTGAGGCCTATGGGTGCGAACTCGTCGTGACAGACGGGCTGTTGCCGGTGGATCAGCCATCGGAATCTCTGGCACAGCTGCGTGCAGCCGTCGCGTCACATGATGATTATGAATTGGCTGCCCTGGGCGTCGCCACGTCCGCGACCGGTTCAATCATTGTGGCCCTGGCCCTCTCCAAAGAGCATCTGGACGCCGATGCGGCGTTTGAGGTTGGTCAGCTCGACGAATCCTATCAGGTCGAGCTGTGGGGCGAGGAAGCCGACGCCCAGGCCCGCCGGGACATTCTGCGCGCCGATACGAATTGTGCTGCCGCTTTTCTGGAGTTACTGCGCAAGGATTGAACCGGGCGGAGCCGATCTGGCCCGAGTCTCGAAAAATCTGCTATGTGGAATACTCGATCAGGTTTCGCTAGGGACGCGCAATGCAAGATATTCTGGACCAACTTGAAGCCCGCCGTGTTCGCGCACGGCTTGGTGGTGGTGAGCGTCGAATAGAAGCGCAGCACGGTAAGGGCAAGCTGACCGCGCGCGAACGCCTCGAGCTGCTGCTCGACGAGAATTCGTTCGAGGAGTTCGACATGTTCGTCGAACAGGCGCCGAACGAAATGACGGCGGATATCGAGCCCATACCCGGCGACGGTGTCGTCACCGGGTGGGGGCTGATCAACGGCCGCAAGGTGTTCGTGTTCTCGCAGGATTTCACGGTGTTTGGCGGCTCGCTGTCCGAATCCCATGCCCAGAAAATCTGCAAGGTCATGGATATGGCCATGAAGAATGGTGTGCCCGTGCTGGGCCTGAACGATTCCGGTGGTGCGCGCATTCAGGAGGGCGTTGGTTCGCTCGCCGGGTATGCCGATGTCTTCCAGCGCAATGTTAACGCGTCGGGGGTCATCCCCCAGGTCTCGGCGATCATGGGGCCTTGTGCGGGCGGTGCGGTGTATTCGCCGGCCATGACCGACTTCATTTTCATGGTCCAAGACACCTCCTACATGTTCGTCACGGGGCCGGAAGTCGTGAAGACCGTCACCCATGAAGACGTGACCCAGGAAGAGCTTGGCGGCGCATCGACCCACACCACCAAGTCGAGTGTGGCCGACAGCGCCTTCGAGAACGATGTGGAGATGCTGCTCCAACTTCGGCGTTTCTACGATTTCCTGCCGATGAACAATCGCGAACAGCCCCCGGTTTGGCCGACCAGCGACCCTTTCGACCGTGAAGAACCGTCGCTCGACACCTTGATACCGGCTGACCCACTCAAACCGTACGACATCGAGGAACTCATCGAGAAAGTTGTCGACGAAGGAGACTTTTTCGAGCTTCAGGCAGACCATGCCAAGAATATCGTCATCGGCTTCGGGCGGATGGAGGGGCGCACGGTCGGCTTCGTGGCAAACCAACCGATGGTTCTCGCCGGTTGCCTGGACATCGATTCATCCAAGAAAGCGGCACGTTTCGTGCGTTTCTGTGATTGTTTCAATATCCCGATCGTGACCTTTGTCGATGTGCCCGGTTTCCTGCCCGGGACGTCGCAGGAATATGGAGGCATCATCAAGCACGGTGCCAAGCTGCTTTTTGCCTACGCCGAGGCGACCGTTCCCAAGGTGACGCTGATCACGCGCAAGGCCTATGGCGGCGCGTATGACGTGATGTCGTCCAAGCACATTCGCGGCGACATCAACTATGCTTGGCCGACGGCGGAAATTGCCGTGATGGGCCCGAAGGGTGCGGTGGAGATCATCTACCGCGAAGATCGCGACGATCCGGAAAAAATCGAAGCCCGCACGGAAGAATACCGGACGCGCTTTGCAAATCCGTTCATCGCGGCGCAGAAGGGTTTCATCGACGATGTGATCTATCCACACAGCTCGCGGCGCCGGATTTGCCGGGCGCTACGCCTGCTCGAGAACAAGTCTCTCGAGAACCCGTGGAAGAAACACGACAATATTCCGCTTTAGCGGAAGCTGGGCTGCTTACTTTTTTGTGCCCCAAACAAAACCGCGGCATTGCTAAATGCGGGCCGGGTTATCGGTGAGTTTCCAACCGCGTACGGTCTCGAACCCCGACGCCTTGACCATGTCGCGCTTCAGGACCACCCCGAGCGTCCAGAGTTCGTTTCCGTGCCCCGTGTTCTATTTCGCGTTAGCAGAACGTGTTCGTCGTCGATCCGGGCATCATGGATATTGCTGGCCAGTTCCAGAAGGGTGATCGCGCGGTCTCCGCCGCCACGCAACATGAGAAATGCGGGCTCCGGAAAGGTATCGATCGAAGGAAGAGGAGTGCCTTCCGGCGTGTCGGGCTATTCGAAGTTGGCTTCGATCAGGCGCGAGTGTGCGAGCACCTTGTTCTCGTCATACAAGATGAACGCGCTGAGTTCGCTCTCGGTTTGAAGCCTCTCCAGAAATTCATATACCTCTGAAAGGGTTAGTGACGTGATCACTGCGCCGTGGAACTCGTCGCGTCGCCATACGGGTGCCACGTGGGCCAGAATCGCCTGCCGCACCTGAGGAACCCAGAGTGGTGACACCCAAAATGAGTCTCGGCGCGACGCAGCAGCATTGAGGGAAATCTTCTGACGTTTCAGACTGGAGGTGGTCGATAGAACCTATTTGGGGATCCTTCCTGCCGCACGACGGTGATGGACCCTGCGTCAGCGCGAATAAAAATCAACGCTGTTATGAGTTGGTTAGTTGAAAGCGATCCGGCAAAAGAATGAAAGGTATTGTTGCGCTTGTCATCGAGATTGATTCGACCGTCCGCGAACTGGGCGGCGAATTCGTCTGCGGTTCCGACTGCGGGAACCAGTTAGCTGTCGATCCGCGCCTCGGAAATATCCAGCGTGTCGTCTGCCCGGTCGGCAAGGAGTTCGAAGGTGTTGCGTATCGCGCTGGTCAGCGTCACGAAAATCACACTGCCAACCGCCAGCAGTAGTAGCAGGGTGCCTCCGCCGACCAATATGGTGGCGAGGCTGAAACGTCGGCGATTCGATACATCCTGATTCAAGATTAGACCCGCAACGACCGACCCTGCAGGCTAAGCCTGCATCGCTGCTTCGTCCATTTGTTCATCACCGGAACTCGGTACAAATTCATTAATTGCGCACTGCAACATGCTTTCGTAGTTTCGTAGGCATGTTTAAGAAGATTCTCATCGCCAACCGGGGCGAAATCGCCTGTCGAGTCATTCGCAGTGCGAAAGATATGGGGATCGCTACCGTCGCCGTTTACTCGGACGCCGATGCCGGTGCTTTGCATGTGCGCATGGCCGACGAAGCGGTGCATATCGGCCCGCCGCCGGCTGCCGAGAGCTATCTGGTTTCGGAGAACATTCTCGCCGCCATCCGGGATACCGGCGCGGATGCGGTGCATCCCGGTTACGGCTTTCTGTCGGAGAACGCTGATTTCGCACGCGCGCTAGAGGCGGAAGGCATTGCGTTCATCGGGCCGCCGCCCGATGCGATCGCCGCGATGGGCGATAAGATCGAGTCCAAGAAACTTGCCCACGCGGCCAGGGTCAGCACCGTACCGGGCCATATGGACACCATCGCGGATGTCGACGAGGCGGTGAAGATCGCGGGAGAGATCGGCTATCCGGTGATGATCAAGGCTTCCGCCGGCGGCGGTGGTAAGGGCATGCGCATCGCCTACAGCGAAGACGAGGTCGATGAGGGCTTTCGGTCCGCCCAGAACGAGGCGCGGTCCAGTTTTGCCGACGACCGGATTTTCATCGAGAAGTATGTCGAGGAGCCGCGCCATATCGAGATTCAGGTGCTGGCGGATGCCCACGGCAACGTGATTTACCTGGGGGAGCGCGAATGCTCGATCCAGCGCCGCCACCAGAAGGTGGTGGAGGAAGCGCCGTCGCCATTCCTCGACGAAGAAACCCGCGCGGCCATGGGGGCACAATCCTGCGCCTTGGCGGCGGCGGTTGGGTACCGGTCTGCCGGCACGGTTGAGTTCATTGTCGACAAGGACCGGAATTTCTATTTCCTGGAAATGAATACCCGCCTGCAGGTCGAACATCCGGTAACCGAGATGATCACGGGGCTCGATCTGGTGGAGCAGATGATCCGTGTGGCGGATGGTGAGAAACTGTCGCTGCGCCAGGAAGACGTGACGATCAACGGTTGGGCGGTCGAGACGCGGGTGTATGCCGAAGACCCAAGCCGCAATTTCCTGCCCGCCATCGGCCGTTTGGTGCGCTATCGCGCGCCCGCGCAGGACGGTACGAACGTGCGTATCGATACCGGCGTGGGTGAGGGGTCCGAGATCTCCATGTTTTACGACCCCATGATTGCGAAGCTCGCGACCCACGGTGCGGATCGAGAGCAGGCGATCACCCGCATGCAGGATGCGCTCGACGGGTATTTCATCCGTGGCACCGGCAATAACACGGCCTTTCTCGCGTCGATCATGGCCCATCCGCGTTTTGCAGAGGGACGCCTGACGACGAACTTCATCGCCGAGGAGTATCCCGATGGATATGCCCCGGCAGCGCCAGAGGGCGCTCTTCGTGAGCGCTTCTCGGCGGTGGCTGCGTATATTCATGGCCGATTTTCCGATCGCTCGCGTCAGTTAGGCGCGACCGGCTCGCCGGCGCTGCCGGTGCGCGTGACCCCCTGGCAGGTGCAGATGGGCGACGCGACGGACGAGGTTGCGGTAAGCTTCCGGCCTGACGGTGCGGACGTCTCAGTCGGCGGCTATACGCTGTCCTTTTCAACCGATTGGGTGTTGGGTGACCCCGTGTTCTCCGCACAGTTTGACGACGGCACGGCGACCTTCCAGGTCGATCGGACCGGCGTAGCCTACCGGCTGACCCATCGCGGCGTGGCGGCGATCGCGCGAGTGCTCACGTCGCGTGGTGCGGAGCTCGATGCCCGCATGCCCGAGAAAGTACCCCCCGATCTGAGCCGGTTCGTGCTGTCACCCATGCCGGGCCTGCTGATTTCCATTGCGGTCGAAGAGGGCACTCCCGTGCGCGCCGGCGAGGAAATCGCGGTTGTCGAGGCCATGAAAATGGAGAATGTGCTCCGCGCGGCGGCCGACGGGGTGGTGAAGACCATGCACGCCGCACCGGGCGACAGCCTCGCGGTCGACCAGGCCATCATCGAGTTCGAGTAATGGCGGAGACCGTCGCCGCGGTGCGGGTCGTCATCCGCGGTCGCGTCCAGGGCGTCTGGTTTCGCGCCTGGACGGAGAATGTGGCGCGGGACCTGTGTCTGGATGGCTGGGTTCGAAACCGCACTGACGGTGCCGTCGAGGCCGTTTTTGCCGGTCCGGCGCCTGTAGTTGACCGGATGATAAATAACTGTCGCGAGGGGCCGCCGGCCGCCGAGGTGGAATCAGTGGTGGAAGAACGGATCGCGGCCGATCCTCTGATCGGTACCGGGTTTGCTAAGAAGTCGACGGCCTAGCCGAATATCTTCGTGAAGCTGGACTTCAGCGCCGCGTCGACATCTTCCATGCCGGCGTCGACGCCCAGGTTCGCGAGGCTGGTAACACCGAGATGATCCTCGCCGATACCGCAAGGCACGATGCCGGAGAAATGGTCTAGGTCCGGTGACACGTTGATGGAAATACCGTGATAGGTGACCCAATGGCGCACACGCACGCCGATCGCCGCGATTTTGTCTTCCCGGCCGTCGTCATGCGCGACCCAGATGCCTACGCGTTTGTCCCGGCGCTCGCCGTTGATTCCGAATGTTGAAAGGGTCTCGATGACCCAGGCTTCAAGCCCGCGGACATAGGCGCGCAGATCCTGGCCGCGCTCGCGCAGATCGATCATGGCATAGGCCACGCGCTGACCGGGGCCATGATAGGTGTACTGCCCGCCGCGACCGGTTTCGTAAACCGGGAAGCGGTCGACATCGAGCAGGTCATCCGGTTTGGCGCTGGTGCCCGCGCTGTAGAGGGGCGGATGTTCGACCAGCCACACCAGTTCGTCAGCTTCGCCGTGACGAATAGCCTCGACCCGCGCTTCCATCGTCGATACGGCCTCATCGTAGAGCTGCAGCCCCGCAGTGCTCTGCCAGACGACGATTTTGGGGGATACCCGCCTCAGATTGGGGATTGTCATTGGTTCGCGCATTTTACAAAGCTGAAATATACGCGTGTTCTCATGGTATTGCTTGATTTCCAGTTGCTACTCGAATGTGGATCGCGCATCTAACGCGTTAACCAGTTCAGCGCGGATCAAACACCTCGAGTGGGTGCGTCCGTGCGATGCGGAGAAATGTCATGGCCGAAGATATCCGCGAAGCAGCCTTACGGTATCACCGTGAAGGACGCCCCGGCAAAATAGAGGTTGTCGCGTCCAAGCCGTTGGGCAATCAGCGCGACCTGTCGCGCGCTTATACCCCGGGTGTTGCGCAGGCTTCCCTCGCGATCTCTGAAGATTCGGCGATGGCCGCGGAAGTCACCGTCAGGGGCAATCTGGTCGGCGTGGTGACCAATGGCACGGCTGTGCTCGGTCTCGGCGCGATCGGCCCGCTGGCTTCCAAGCCCGTAATGGAAGGCAAGGGCGTCCTGTTCAAGAAATTCGCGGACATCGACGTATTCGATATCGAGGTGGACGAAACCGACGTCGAACGGTTCGTGGATATTGTTGCGGCACTTGAGCCGACGTTCGGCGGGATCAACCTAGAAGACATCAAGGCGCCGGAGTGCTTCGAGATCGAGAAGCGCTTGCGCGAAAGCATGAATATTCCGGTGTTCCATGACGACCAGCATGGCACGGCCATTATCGTCGGCGCGGCCGTTCGGAACGGCCTTCGCCTCGCCGGACAAGACATCATGACGGCGCGTCTCGTGACATCGGGCGCCGGTGCGGCGGCTCTTGCCTGCGTCAACCTGTTGGTCGAGATGGGCCTGCCGAAAGAGAATGTGACCCTCACGGATATCGAGGGTGTGGTCTACAAGGGCCGCGAGAAGGGCATGAACCCCTATCTTGAGGTCTATGCACAAGAGACCGACGCCCGGACATTGGTGGATGCCATCCACGGTGCAAACATCTTTCTCGGTTTGTCGGCGCCCGGCGTTCTGACCCAGGAGATGGTGAAGAAGATGGCGGACACGCCGCTGATTTTCGCCCTGGCAAACCCCAACCCGGAAATCCTGCCGGAAGACGCCAAGGCGGCGCGCCCGGATGCGATCATCGCCAGCGGCCGGTCCGACTATCCCAACCAGGTCAACAATGTGCTGTGTTTCCCGCATATCTTCCGCGGCGCACTGGATGTGGGCGCGACCGATATCAATGAGGCGATGAAGGTCGCTGCCGTCGATGCCATCGCAGATCTCGCCATGCGCGAGACATCGGATGTCGTGGCGTCGGCTTATGGTGGTCAGGTGGCGAAGTTCGGCGCAGATTCGATCATCCCGAGCCCGTTCGATCCGCGTCTGATAAGCGAAGTCGCGCCGGCGGTGGCGCGGGCCGCCATGGAGAGCGGCATTGCGACCCGTCCGATTGAGGATTTCGACGCCTATCTCGAGAAGCTGGACCGGTTTGTGTTCCGTTCGGGACTTCTGATGCGGCCGATCTTCGACCAGGCCCGTGCGGACAAAAAACGTATTGTCTACGCCGAGGGAGAGGATGAGCGGGTTCTTCGCGCCGCCAAGGCGGTGATTGACGAAGGGATCGGCATCCCCATTCTCATTGGCCGCCCCAAGATCGTGCAGCGCCGGGTTGAGCGTTTGGGCCTCAATTTTAAGCCTGGTGAGGATTGCGAAATCATCAACCCGCAGGACGATCCGCGCTATCGGGATTACTGGAAGCTGTATCACAGCCTGGCTGAACGAAAGGGCGTCGCGCCGGACGAGGCGAGGACACGCGTGCGCACAAATACGACGGTGATCGCCGCACTGGCGCTGATGCGGGGCGATGCGGATGCGATGATCTGCGGCACCGAGGGTCGATACGACCGTCATTTGCAGCATGTGCAGGACGTTGTCGGTCTGCGCGAGGGTGTGCAGGACATGTCGGCGGTGTCAGTGCTGATTCTTTCGAAGGGCACGATTTTCATCACGGACACCTATGTCACTCCCAACCCGACGGTCGCGGAAATCGCCGAAATGACCCATCTCGCCGCTGAGGAAGTACGACGGTTCGGGCTGGTTCC
The DNA here is from genome assembly GCA_049601915.1 of Alphaproteobacteria bacterium. Taxonomy (GTDB): domain Bacteria; phylum Pseudomonadota; class Alphaproteobacteria; order UBA6615; family UBA6615; genus UBA8079. Next base: position 52,476 of record JBMYRB010000007.1, on the reverse strand, counting down.
GAAAGTAGCGCTGCTCTCCCACTCGAATTTCGGCAGTTCGAATTCAGAATCTGCCGAGAAAATGCGAGCGGCGCGCAGGCTGGTGCACGAACGTGACCCGAACCTCCAGGTTGAAGGAGAGATGCATGCAGATGCCGCGATCGATCCCGGTATTCGGGCACGAATTTTCCCAAACAGCGTTCTCGAAGGGCAGGCAAACCTGCTGGTCATGCCGGATCAGGATGCTGCGAATATAGCCTTCAATCTATTGAAAACGTTGGCCGATGGTATCGCGGTAGGCCCCATTCTGGTGGGTGCGGAACGGTCGGCGCATGTCCTGACACCGTCTGTCACGGCGCGTGGCATTTTGAACATGAGCGCGGTCTCAGCCGTCGGCGCGCAGTATGATGCCCAGGTGAAGGACTAGACGCCTTTGACCCACCCGCCCGACATTGTCGACGCCACGCCCGGTCAAGAGACCGAGCGCAGCTATGGCGTCGACGAAACGCTGGTGCGCACCTGTGAAATTGCCCTGTCGGTGGGACGGGTCGACGAACTGGACGGGATGATCGAGGGGCTTCACGCCTCCGATCTGGCCGACCTCCTCGAGGAACTGAGCGCCGACAGTCGCCGGATTCTGTTCGATCATGTGCGTGATCGCCTGGACCCGGAACTGCTGACCCATCTGGATGACGTGGTCCGCGAGGATGTCCTCGAGCAACTGGAGCCGGCCGAAGTCGCCGCCGCGATCACCGAACTCGAGACCGACGACGCGATCGACGTTTTCGAGGACGTCGCAGAGGCGGACCAGGCCAGCGTGCTCGAGCGATTGTCGCCGTCTGATCGGGCGCTCGTTGAACAGGCGTTGACCTATCCCGAAGACAGTGCCGGCCGTCTGATGCAGCGCGAGTTGGTGACCGTTCCCAAAAACTGGTCCGTGGGCAACAGCATCGACTATATGCGCGAGCGCGCCGCGGAGCTGCCGCGCGATTTCTATGAAATCTATATTGTGGATGACGACCGGCATCCGGTTGGCACGATTCCCCTGTCTCGGCTCATGCGAAATCAGCGTGATGTGCGTATCGACGACATCATGCTGACCGACCTTCGCTCGGCGCATATCGAGATGGATCAGGAAGAGGCGGCCTTGATGTTCCGCCAGTATGCCCTGCTGTCTGCTCCCGTGGTGAATGATGAGGGACAGCTGGTCGGGGTCATCACGGCCGACGACATCGTGCATGTCATTCATGAAGAGGCGGAGGAAGATATCCTGCGTTTGGGTGGCGTGCAGGAAGATGATTTCTACGAAGCGGTTCTGGACACCACGCGCGCGCGTTTTTCCTGGCTGCTGGCCAATCTGGGAACGGCGATCACCGCGTCACTTGTCATCGGCCTGTTTGACGCGGCGATTGAGCAAGTTGTGGCGCTGGCCATACTGATGCCGATTGTCGCCTCAATGGGCGGCAACGCGGGCACACAGACGTTGACGGTGGCCGTGCGCGCGCTGGCGATGAAGGAGCTCACGGCAGCCAATGCGGCACGGATTGTGGGCAAGGAAGTAATCGTCGGCGGTATCAACGGCATGTTGTTCGCCTTTGTGATGGGGATCGTCGCCTGGCTGTGGTTTGGCGAGCCTGCGATCGGCTTCATTATCGCGGCGGCCATGGTCTTCAATCTTCTTATCGCTGGCTTTGCCGGGGTAACCGTTCCTCTCGCACTGGAACGTATGCGCATTGATCCTGCCGTCGGTTCGGCAGTGGTCCTCACGACGATTACGGACGTCGTTGGCTTCGTTTCGTTCCTCGGCCTCGCGGCACTCGTCTTGCTATGACGACCACTGCACCTTATGGCACCTGGTCTTCGCCAATCACGGCCGAGATGATCGCCGACACAACGATATCGCTGTCGAGTTTGCTGGTGGATGGCGACGACATCTACTGGCTGGAGGGGCGTCCGCGCGAGGGTGGGCGGATTGTCCTGGTCCAGCAGACTGATGCAGGACCAGTCGATGTCCTGCCTGAGGGGTATTCCGCGCGCTCGCGTGTGCACGAATATGGCGGCGGCGCTGCGATTGTGTCGGGCGGGGTGGTCTTCTTTGTGAATTTTGAAGACCAGAGGATTTATCGACTGGTTGATGGCGGTCAGCCCGAACCGATTACGGCCGATACCGGCGATCGTCATGCAGATATGTTCCACGATGCGCAACGTCAGCGCATTCTGTGCATCCGTGAGCGCCATGCCGGCGATGCGGTGGTCAATGAGCTGATCGCCGTTGATCTGGCCTCGGGTGACAGCACAATTCTTGTGGATGGCCATGATTTTGTATCGAATCCGCGGATATCACCGGACGGGAAAAAACTGAGCTGGGTGAGCTGGGAACTGCCCGATATGCCCTGGGATTCAGCTGCCGGCTGGGTGGCGGACATCGGACCCGACGGCGATCTCAGCGCCGCGCAGAAATTAGCCGGTGGCAATGGCATTTCTGTGTTCCAGCCGATGTGGACGCGGGACGGCGCCCTGATATTTGCGGCGGACCGCAAGGGTTGGTGGAATCTGCACCGCTGGGATGGAAAAGATTTGTCGTGTATCGAACCCATGGAGGCAGAATTTGGTCTTCCCCAGTGGGTCTTTGGCATGCGGACATTCGATGTCGGGCCGTCGGGACGCATTGTGACGGCCTATACGCGCGATGGCGCGTGGCAACTGGCGTGCATTGATGCAAACGGGTTTCATGATATCGAGCTGCCCTGGACCGATATATCCACGCCCCAATGGGTGAATGACAAGATTGTCTTTATCGGCGCATCGGCCGGGGCGGCATCGGCAGTTCTTCTTCTAGACCCTGATACAGGATCAACCGAGACACTTCGGACATCTTTTGCTGTCGGTCTCGACCCGGCAGGACTTTCTGTGCCCGAAGCCATCGCCTTTGAAACCACCGACGGTGACACGGCGTACGGGTTCTACTATCCGCCTTGCAGTGCCACGATCGCGGCGGCGGCGAACGAACGTCCGCCGTTAATCGTGCGCGGCCATGGCGGGCCGACCGGCGCGACGTCACCGTCATTTAGCGTCGCCATCCAATTCTGGACCAGCCGGGGCTTCGCCGTCTTGGATGTGAATTATCGCGGGAGTACCGGCTTTGGACGGTCCTACCGCGAAGCCCTCTATGGACGATGGGGGGAAGCAGATGTGGACGACATGGTCCGTGGCGCAGAGCATCTGGTGTCATCCGGGCTGGCGGATGCGTCACGTCTGGCTATTCGCGGCGGAAGCGCCGGTGGGTATACGGCGCTTGCCGCGCTCGCGTTTCGCGACACCTTCTCGGGCGGGGCGAGCCTCTATGGGATCGGCGATCTGATGACGCTCGCGCGCGATACGCACAAATTTGAAAGCCGCTATCTGGATCTGTTGATTGGGCCGCTGCCCGAGACCGAACAGGTCTATCGTGACCGATCACCGATAGAGCATGTGGACGCGTTGAATTGCCCGTTGATTTTCCTGCAGGGTGAGGATGACAAGGTCGTGCCGCCCAACCAGGCCGAGGCGATGGTTGATGCTCTTGATCGAAAGGGCATCCCCGTCGCCTATGTCCTGTTTGAGGGCGAGGGGCACGGATTTCGCAAGGGCGAGAATGTTACCCGTGCGCTGGAATCCGAGTTGGGGTTCTATGGGCGAATATTCGGGTTCGAACCCGCAGACGATCTGCCCGAGTTAACAATTCGAAACTTGGGTAGCTAACCGCCGGAAACCGGGAGAGTGAATTATGAAGCTTTATGATTACTGGCGGTCGTCCGCTGCGTTTCGCATGCGTATTGCGCTCAATCTGAAAAATCTGGAAGCCGAGCGCGAATACATACATCTACGCAAGAAGGATCAGACGTCGGATGCCTATCTTGCGGTCAATCCCCAGGGATTGGTGCCCACCCTGATCGATGACGATGGTACGCGGGTGACCCAGTCGATGGCGATCATGGAGTATCTCGATGAAACGCGACCAGACACGGCAGCTTTGTTGCCAGCAGATGCGAAAGGCCGTGCGCGTGTGCGGGCCCTGTCCCAGGCGATCGCCTGCGATATACATCCACTCAACAATTTGCGTGTTTTGATACTTCTGGGTGCCGAGCTGGACCTTGATGAAGAGGCTCGCAATGAACAGTGGTACAAACACTGGATCGATGAGGGCATGCGCGGCGTCGAAGGCATACTGGCCGACGGCGAGGCCGGCCGTTTTTGCCATGGTGATACACCGACGATGGCGGATGTTTGTCTCTTGCCGCAGATCTACAACGCGCAACGTTTCGGATGCGACCTATCTGCGTTCAAGACAGCGTTGCGCATTAACGAGGCCTGCCTCGAAGAGGCGGCATTCCGTGACGCGTTGCCGGAAAACCAGCCCGACGCGGAGTAGGCAGGGGCTAGCTGCCGCGCTTCTCGGCGATGAGTTGACGCATCTGGTTAGGGCTCATGGCGCCCGGCACCAGTTGATCGCCGACGATGAATGCCGGTGTGCCACGTACACCTACCTGACGGGCGAGCTGCAGGTTAGTCTGAATTTGTGTTTCGATGGAAGGAGACTGCATGTCCCGGCGCAGCCGTTCGAGGTCCATACCGAGCCGGTTGGCGATCCGGAAGATCGCGTTTTTTGACGGTGCGCCGCGTAGGCCCATGATCGCGAGATGGAACTCCGCATATTTGCCCTGCTTGGCGGACGCGAGTGCGGCCCGGGTTGCCAGCGTAGATTCCCTGCCGAACACGGGAAATTCCTTGAAGATGATCTTCACATCGGGGTCTTCCGCCGCGATTTTAGCGAGGTCGCGTGCCATCTGCTTGCAGTAGGGGCACTGATAGTCGAAGAACTCGACGACCGTGACCGTGGCATCCGGATTGCCGATGAAAGGGTCGCGGCGTGAGTTGACGAGCTGGTCCATGTTGGCGGCGATGGCACCGTGGTTTTGCTGTTGCCGGCTATGTTGCTGTTGTGCTTGCAGAGCCTCAATCGCTTCGACAATCACCTCAGGGTTGCTGAGGAGATACTCGCGTACGGTATTGCGAATATCGTTCTTCTGAAGGGCCGTGAAGGGAGCATTGCCGAACGCCGTTTCCGTTCCGTGTGATTCAGTGATGAGCTGTGTCGGCGGCTCCGAGCCGATGGGAAACATAATCGCCAAGGCCACGGCTGCCGCCACGACCAGGGCAACGAGAAAAGCTCCATGCGATTGCGACACAATATCTCTCCTGAACTGAAACAAACCGGCATGATCGGTTTAACGCGTGGCGGATGATGGTGGAGAGCGGGCAACCGTTCAAGCCGCAGACGTCGGTGTCACGCATAGCTGACCGTTTGCGATGACTACCTGTCGAGTTGGCGCTGGGCCTCGCTCACGATGTCTTGTGCACGAATCCAACCCGGAGCGCCTGTCGGAAGAATTTCAACTGCGCGTTCGGCGAGTTTCAGTGCGGCTTTCAAATCACCACTGAGGAGCGAGTATTCGGCCTGGCTCAACGCGAGATCTCCTCGGTTTCCGAGCCGGCCGTTGACGATTGTCAGCAATCGCCAGGTATCACGCATCTTCGGGTCGAGCCGAACTGCCACACGCAGGTTTTCAAGCGCGGACGGAAGGAGGTCGGCATTGCCTGACTCGACCTGCGCCTTGGCCAATCCGGTTCGCAGCAACGGCTCATTCGGCGCCAGCTCGACCATCCTTGTGTAGGGCACCAGAGAATCTTCCACCCGACCGTTTTCGAGAAGCATCTGGCCTTTGAGTTCGCGGAAATAGGGGTTGTCCGGATTGCCGACGATCAGTTCATTGACCCGCGGCAATGCCATGTCGATGTTGGCGTTACGGTAGTAGGCGATTGCCCGCGCGTAACGGGCGGGGATGTCGTTCCGGTCTTCGGGATAAAGTTTGAGCGTGGTCTCCAGCGGTTCCATAAAGCCAATCAGCTTCGCCCGCATAAAGGCATGCTTACGCGCCAGATCGGGCGCTATGGGGGCGTTCGAGAAGCGTGACAGCCTAAGATGCCCCGATACCGTTTCAATCCGGTCGTTGGTCAAGGGATGGGTGCTGAGATAGGGATGTTCGCGACCTCCAGTCAGGCGTATTTCAGTCTGCAGGAGTTGGAAAAACTCCAGCAAACCACGCGAAGATATGCCGGTCTGATCGAGATATTTCAGAGCGGCTGCGTCTGCGGCAGATTCTTGCGTTCTGCTGTATTTCAACAGGTCTGTGAGGGCGGCGTTTGATCCGCCGCCGACAATTGCCCCGGCCACCCGACCGTCACCTGTTGCGATCCCGGCGGCGATGCCGGCGATGACGGCGATAATCGACTTGGTCTCGGCGTTGCGTAGTTCGTCCTGGAAGCGGGCAAGATGCCCGCCGGAGATATGACCGGTTTCATGTGCGATTACCCCGATCACCTCCTCGGGACCCTTGGCGCGAACCAGCAAACCGGTATTGATGAAAACGCGCTGACCGCCCGCAACAAACGCATTGAGCCGAGGATCGTTGACGAGATGGACTTCGACAACACCGCTGTCGAGACCCGCCGCATTGAAAATTGGCGTCGAATAGTCGCGGATGATATTTTCAATTTCGGCGTCGCGGATCAATCCGAGGTTTCGGTTTTGTCCAAGCGCCGGTGTACTTGCCGTGACGGCAAGCGCTGTAATCAAGCTAACCAGACGAACGAACGGGCGCACGTGTCTATCTCCAGGAACGATAATCAACCTAAGTACACGAGAATGTGGCGTCAATCAGGCCGACGGGTGCTTTTCGGAAGCCTGTTCGCGCTGGCGGCGTGCGGTGGCGGCGGCCCGGAGCGGGGGGATGCAGGCTTCGTCGACGGCTTCTTTGGCGGGTTGATCGCCGACGAACCGCGGGCCGCATTGATCGGCCGGGAAGTGCTGTCAGCCGGTGGCACGGCGGCGGATGCGGCGGTTGCAGCCTACTTTGCCATGTCGGTGACATTGCCCGGCGCGGCGAGCATAGGCGGTGGCGGAGTCTGCCTGGTTCACGATTCGCTGCAGCTTCGCACGGAGACCATTTCGTTTATGCCGAAGCGTCCCGCCAATCCGGAGGCGCGATTCTCGATTCCCGGTAACGCGCGCGGCATGTTCTTGCTCCATGCCCGTTATGGACGGCTCGCTTGGTCTGACATGTTGCGTCCTGCGGAGGATTTTGCGCGGTCTGGCCATGCCCTCTCGCGCGCTTTTGTGCGCGATTTCGAGGCTGCGCGTCCGCTCGTCACATTCGACCCGGAAGCCCGCTCTATATTCGGTATCGCGACCGGGGGCGTGGCCGAGGGAAGGCTGCTCCAGCAGTTGGAACTTGGCGCGGTCATGTCGAACCTGCGCACCCAAGGGGCGGGAACACTTTATGGCGGGCCACTCGGTCGTTCGTTTGTTGAATCCGTTCGCGCGGCTGGCGGACATATGACGTTGGAGGATCTGCGGAACTATCGCCCGGAGTTCCAGAAGCCGATCCGGTTTGAACAGGGCAACAACGCCATCTCGTTTGGTGCGGTTGGCGGTGGACCGATCGCAGCCCGGATCTGGGCTGCAGCAATAGATGATGATCGCTACGAGGATACGGCCGTCACCACGCGCACGCACCTCATCGCCGAGCTAGGTGCACGGGCCTATCAAGCCGATGCGGCGGGAACAGCCGATCCGACATCGCCGGCGGCCGTCGCCGCGCTTGGAGACAGTGTGTCGGAAACATCCCATACCGTCCGGCAGCCCGGCATTGCCGTGCGTGCCGACGCCGCGTCGAGTGGTACGAGCATCGTTGCGGTGGACAACCAGGGACGTACGGTCGCCTGCTCCTTCACGATGAACGGCCCCTTCGGATCGGGCGTGATCGCGCCGGGGACCGGCATTCTGTTAGCAAAACTGCTAGGTTCGAGGCGCGCTGCCGTGCCGACGGTCGCGTTGATGGCGAACGAGCTGAACGGCTTCATGTTTTTCGCTGCGGCGGGGTCGGGTGAGACCCCGGGTGCGGTGGCGCGCGTCGCGCTGGATACGCTCGTCGCCGGTGACGACAATATGGTCAGCGCCGTTGCCTTCCCGCGCGCATTCAATACAGGAAATCCGGATGTCACGGTGGTCGAATCCGCGATGCCGGAACCGGAACGCGCCGCGCTGCGGGGGCTCGGACATAATGTCGAGAAGACGCAAAGCATCGGTCGGGTAAACGGGTTCTTCTGTCCGGAAGGGCTTCCGCGCGGGCAGACTTGCCAGTTCGTCAAGGATCCACGATCCTTCGGTTTGGCTGTCAGTTCCGAAGAGTAGCCTGTCGAATGACACTGAAAGTTTCGACGCGCGGACGAATTGATCCGTTCATCGTGATGGACGTGATGCGCGAGGCCAACGCGCTGGCGGCTGCGGGCGAAGATATCGTTCATCTGGAGGTCGGCCAGCCAGGGACGTCGGCACCCGCCAAGGTGCGTGAGGCGGCTATTGCCGCCGTTCGTGACGAAAGACTGGGCTACACCGATGCATTGGGTATCCCCGACTTGCGTGAACGGATCGCCGCTCATTACCAGAACATGTACGGCGTCGATGTGGCACCGGAGCGGATTGTCGTGACAACGGGTTCATCGGGCGGTTTCTTGCTCGCGTTTCTCGCGGCATTTGACGTCGGTGACCGGGTCGCGCTTGCGGCACCGGGATACCCGGCCTACCGGAATATTCTGTCGGCGCTTGGGGTTGAGCCGGTGGTCGTCGAAACCAGTATCGAAGACCGGTTCCAGCCGACGCCGGGCACGATGGGTGATGTCGCGGGTGAACTGGACGGCTTGATCGTCGCGAGCCCGTCCAATCCGACCGGCACGATGATTGGCGATCACGAGATGCGAGCCCTGACCGATTTGGCTCGGCAAAAGTCGATACGGTTCATCTCCGACGAGATTTATCACGGCATTACCTATGGCCGCGAATCCGTGACCGCCTTGGCTTATGACGATGAGGCCATCGTCATCAACAGTTTCTCGAAGTACTTCTCGATGACCGGTTGGCGTCTCGGCTGGCTCGTGGTGCCGGAATCGATGATGCGGTCTGTTGAATGCCTGGCGCAGAACCTCTTCATATCCCCGCCGACATTGTCCCAGTACGCAGCACTTGCGGCCTTCGACAGCCATGATGAATTGCAGGAGAATGTCGCCAAGTATGCGCGTAACCGCGAGATACTACTCAACGACTTGCCGGGGGTCGGCTTCGATCGCCTCGCGCCGGCAGACGGTGCATTCTACGTATATGCCGACGTTTCGCAGTTGACCAACGACAGCAACGATTTTTGCCGCCGCATGCTAACGGAGGCGCGGGTTGCGACGACCCCGGGACTGGATTTCGATCCCTACCTGGGCAATGCCTATGTCAGGTTTTCGTTCGCGGGGACCGAAGACGATATGCGCAATGCGATTGACCGGCTGCGCGCCTGGCGAGCCTAGAAAGTTCTGTAAACCGAAAGCCCTGTTCTACGACGTCGCCCGGCTCCACCACCCAGAACGTCGCGGACGGTCGTTGTCCTCGGCGGGCTCGTCGGTCGACTCATCTTCCGGCTCTTCGGTCGTATCGACTTCGTCCGCGTCTTTGTCGCCGTCATCGGCATCGGCCGCAGCAACCTCGGGCTCGGCTTCCGAATTGTCATCCGCGGGGCTCTCATCGGGTTCCGATGGTGCCTCGCCATCGTCCTGATCGGCGGACGGTTCCGGGATGTCGATCTCGGTGTCGAGTGCCGAATCCTCGCTGTCAGCGTCTGCCGCTGCCATGTTGTCTTCGCCATTTGCGGATTCCGCAGAGGCTTCTGACGTGTCGTCTTCGATCGCGTTTTCGTCCGTCGACGCCTCTTCGGACGCGCCTCTGCCGCGGCGTCCGCGGCGCCGGGGGCGACGGCGACGACGCGTTGTGGTCTCTTCACCGTCCTCGTCACTCTGCTCGGCGCTTGTTTCGCTTTCGTCGTCGGACGAAGGTGATGCCTCGGCATCTTCCGTCGTTTCCTGCTCGTTCTCGCCGTCACCGTCGGCCTTGCGCCGCCGTCGGCCGCCGCGCCGTCCGCGGCGTCGGCCACCGCGCTTGCGGTTTTCATCGTCTTCATCGTCGGACTGCTCGCGCTGGTCCGCGTCCGCGGCCTCCGTTTTTGCCTCGTCCTCGCCATTGTCGGAACTGTCTTCTGACGAGGAGCGGCGGCGGCCACGGCTGCGTCGGCGCTTGGGAGCTTTTTCCTCGTGCTGTGCTTCTTCCTTGGTCGAGACACCCTCGACACCGTCATGGCCGATGTGAACGATCTCATGGTCGGCCGCGTTGAGGCTGGCGTCGGCCATGACCTGTACGCTGAACCCATAACGTTGCTCCAGGTCCTGCAACGAGGAGCGCTTCTGGTTGAGAAGGTAGAGGGCAATATCGGTCTGGGTCGTGACCGTCACCACCTTGGCGCGTTTGCGCTGCCCTTCTTCTTCGAGCTCGCGCAGGATCGCCATACTGGTCGATTCCGTCGACCGCATAAGGCCTGTACCCTGGCATACCGGGCAGGCCTGGGTGTGGGCTTCATGCAGGCTCGGGCGCAGTCGTTGTCGCGAAAGTTCCAGGAGCCCGAACGCTGAAATCCGGCCGATCTGGATGCGTGCCCGGTCCGATTTCATGGCCTCCTTCATGCGCCGTTCGACGGCATGATTGTTTCGCGACACATCCATATCGATGAAATCGATTACGATGAGACCGGCCAGATCGCGCAGGCGAAGCTGGCGGGCGACTTCGTCGGCCGCTTCAAGATTTGTTCGGTAGGCCGTCTGTTCGACGTTGCGCTCGCGCGTCGAACGTCCGGAGTTCACATCAATCGCCACCAGCGCTTCGGTCGGGTTGATGACAATGTAACCGCCGGATTTGAGCTGCACGATCGGCTCGTGAATGGCATCGAGCTGTTGGTCGATCTGGTAGCGATTCAGAAGCGCTATTTCTGTGTCTTCGTATTTCTGAACGCGTTTGGCGTGGGACGGAATCATCGTCCGCATCAGCGCCTTGGCCGCCTTGTAGGCGTCTTCGCCCTCGACGAGGACTTCTTCGATGTCCCGGTCATACAAATCGCGCAGCGAGCGCTTGATGACGTCGCCTTCCTCATAGATCAGGGCCGGGGCCGTCGAATCGAGGGTCAGTTCGCGAATGTCGTCCCACAGACGCCTTAGATATTCATAGTCACGCTTGATTTCTGCCTTGGTGCGCGCCACGCCGGCGGTGCGCATGATTACGGCCATGCCTTCCGGGACTTCGAGATCGGAAAGGATGGCCTTCATCGACTTGCGATGCTTAGCGTCCGTCACTTTTCGGCTGATCCCGCCGCCGCGTGACGTATTCGGCATCAGCACGCAATATCGACCGGGCAGGGACAGGTAAGTGGTGAGGGCCGCACCCTTGTTGCCGCGCTCTTCCTTGACCACCTGTACTAGGAGGATTTGGCGACGCTTGATGACTTCCTGGATCTTGTAGCTACGGGTCAGCTTGCGCAGGCGCCGTCGATGGGCGTCGCTCAATTCTTGGATGTCTTCGTCCTGGGAGTCCCCCAGAACCTCTACCGATTCGCCCTCGCTCTCGCCGTTTTCGCCGGATTCTTCATCTTCCTCGTTCTCGGCGTCGGATTCAGCAAGCAGCTTTTCGCGATCCTCGATGGGGATGCGGTAATAGTCCGGATGGATTTCGTTGAAGGCGAGAAACCCGTGGCGATCACCTCCGAAATCAACGAAGGCCGCCTGGAGCGACGGCTCGACGCGGGTCACCTTGGCCAGATAGATATTGCTCTTGATCTGACGTTTGGTTGAGGTTTCGTAATCGTATTCTAGGAGATCGTTACCTTCCGCGACGACCACCCGGGTTTCTTCCGGATGGGTCGCGTCAATCAACATGCGCTTGGGCATGGCTATGTCCCTGCGGAAGCCTGAACTCAGCGCTTTGCGGACAAAAGCGAGAGGGGTTCCACATTTTCAGAGGCCTGCCTCGGAACCTGAGCCGTCGAACGGGCGGAATCGCACCAGGACGGTAGGTTTTGATCCGAAGGCCCGCTCGGAAATTGCCGGGCGGCGGCCTCGAAGTTGCACAAAACCGCAACTCTGATGCGCACCTAGTTCGGTCCGTTCGGGCAATGGGGCAAAAGATTGGCTCTTTTGCCTTGCCCAGACCTTGAAACGCGGCGCGCGTCTAGCGAGTAGCGGGTGTCCGCACAGTCACAATAGACCCCGCGAGTCCGATCCACAATGTATTTGATTGATGTCTTGTCTCGCGGTTGTGTGTTGCGGCGCATTCGCCGGTGGCGATATACCTGTCGGCGATGTCATTGATTCTGAGAAGCTTATCAAGTTGTGCACAGCTTCTACGGGCCATCATCGGTGGTCTGGCGATCACGTTTGCGATGGTCGCGGTACCTCAGATGGCGGTGGCTCAGGATCTCAAGGTTCAGGACATTCGAATTGGTGTTCACGCCGGCTCGACGCGTTTCGTCGTTGAGCTAAATGATGGCGTCGAACCGAGGATATTCGGTCTCCCGGACCCCTTTCGGGTGGTGATCGACCTTCCGGAGGTTGATTTCGATTTGCCCGAGGAGCGCATCGGCGATGGTGCGGGTTTGATTTCGAAACTCCGCTACGGCCTTTTCCGTCCAGGAACAAGTCGTTTTGTTCTGGGTCTCGCATCCCCATCAAAAGTCACAAAACAATTCATCCTGAAGCCCGACGGTAACAAACCCTGGCGCCTGGTGCTCGATATTGCACCCACGACGCGGGCAGATTTCATCGCATCGATGCGTCCAAGCGCGACCGATACACCAGCACCGGCGCCTGCGGTGCCTCTTCCGGTGTTGCCGAGGCAGAATGCCAGGCCGGTCGTGGTTGTCGATGCCGGTCATGGTGGTGTCGATCCCGGGGCGATTGGTGTGTCGGGTGTCTACGAGAAAAAGATCGCCTTGGACTATGCGCGTGAGGTTGCGCGTCTGCTCAAGGCGAGCGGCAAGTACGACGTCGTGATGACCCGCAACAGGGATGTTTTCCTGCCCCTGCGCGAAAGGGTCCGAATTTCACGCGCGGCCGGCGCGGATCTGTTCTTGTCGATGCATGCGAATACCCATCCGAAGCGCTCGACCCGCGGTTTTTCGGTTTACACGCTCTCCGATCGTGCTTCGGACAAGGAGGCGGCGGCCCTGGCGGCGCTCGAGAACAAGTCGGACGTGATTGGTGGCGTAAATCTGGGCGACTACAGCGACGATGTTCAGAACATCCTGATCGACTTTGCGCAGGCCAAGACGAACGAGCTTTCGGTGAAGTTCGCCCGCGATATTCTGGTCGGGCAGGTTAAGACCAGCGCTTCCCTATTGACCCGGCCGTGGCGCTCAGCGGGCTTTGCGGTGTTGAAGGCGCCCGATGTCCCCTCGGTCCTCGTCGAGCTTGGGTATATCTCCAATCCGAAGGAAGAGCGCCTTCTCGTCACCCGAAAACACCGCCTGGAACTATCTGCGGCCATCGTCGAGGCGGTGGATGTCTACTTCAAAACCACTCAAAGCGCGGCGCTTTAGGCTCTTCGCAACCCGACACCGCCATAATCGCCCCACATTTTGATGCTTATCCAGCGGTCTTGGTCGTCTATGCTCGAGCGCGACTGAATATGGAATGTTGAATGTTTCGTTGGTTGGGATATCTCGCGGGATTGGCCGTTGTCGGTGCACTGCTGGTGGTTGGCGGCTTGCTGTGGGTGTTCTGGGAATATGGTCGGGATTTGCCGGACTATACCCAGTTGGCCGATTACCAGCCGCCAGTGACCACGCGGGTGCATGCCGGCGACGGGAGCCTGTTAGCCGAATACGCCGTGCAACGGCGTGTTTTCGTTCCGGTGTCGTCGATGCCGACGTTGGTCAAGGAGGCGTTCCTTTCCGCCGAAGACAAGAATTTCTACAAGCATCCCGGCGTTGACGTGACCGGCGTGATGCGGGCTGTCGTATCGAATGTTCGCAATCTCGGCTCCGGTCGTCGCCCCGAAGGGGCTTCGACGATCACGCAGCAGGTGGCGCAGAATTTCCTGCTCACCAAGGAAGTCTCGCTCGACCGTAAAATCCGTGAGGCGATCCTCTCCTTTCGAATGGAACGCGCCTTCTCGAAGGAAGAGATCCTCGAACTGTATCTGAACGAGATTTATCTGGGCTTCGGGGCCTATGGGGTGGCTTCGGCTGCGCTCAATTATTTCGGAAAACCGCTCGAGCAGCTGACAGTAGATGAGGCGGCCTTCCTGGCAGCGTTACCGAAGGCGCCGAACAACTACAACCCGCTGCGCAGGAATGCCGCGGCGGTGGCGCGGCGCAATTACGTGCTGGGTCGCATGGCGGAGGACGGTGCGATTTCGCCATTAGAGGCGGAAGAACTTCGCCAGCGCCCGATCGAGGTTGTCCGGGACGATGAGGCGGCCTTCGTCGAGGCGCCGTATTTTGCCGAGGAAGTTCGGCGTGAACTGGTCGACAGGTTCGGAGATAGCGCGCTGTATGAGGGTGGGCTTTCGGTGCGAACCACACTGGATCCGCACCTGCAGCGTATTGCTCAACTATCATTGCGTGACGGTTTGGTCGCCTATGACCGCCGCCATGGTTGGCGTGGTCCTATTGCCCAGCTGAAGGATCCGGCTGCCTGGCAGACCGCGTTGCCGGCAATCAAACATCCGCCCGGATCGGGGGACTGGCAGCTCGCCGCCGTCGTTACGATCAATGCCGCCGAAGCCTCGATCGGGTTCGTCGACGGCACGCGCGGAACGATACCGCTCTCGGAGTTGCGCTGGGCGCGTGCGTGGCTGCCGGACCAGAAACGCGGCGCGTCGATCAAAGTAGCCGATCAGGTGTTGGCAGCGGGCGATGTGGTGCTGGTCTCCGTTGTTGAGACGGATTTAGAAGACAAACCATATCCGGCGGGGACATACCGGCTGGAACAGATCCCCGAAATCAATGGCGCTATCGTGGCGCTGGACCCCCATACCGGCCGCGTCCTCGCCTTGACCGGCGGTCTGGATTTTCGGGCGAGCGAGTTTAACCGGGCGACCCAGGCTTGGCGCCAGCCGGGCTCGGCGTTCAAGCCGGTGGTCTACATGGCCGCGCTCGACAATGGCTTTACCCCCTCGACCCGTATCCTCGATGCGCCCTTTGTGATCGATCAGGGTGCCGGGCAGGGCAAGTGGAAGCCCGCCAACTATACGAACAAGTTTTACGGGCCGAGTCCGATGCGCTTGGGCATCGAGAAGTCTCGTAACCTCATGACCGTGCGATTGGCGCAGACGATCGGTATGGAGCAGGTGGCGACCTATGCCGAGCGGCTGAAGGTTGTCGATCACCTGCCACGACAGCTCAGTATGTCGATCGGGGCCGGGGAGACGACGCTGATGCGTCTGGTGGCGGCTTATGCGACGGTCGTGAACGGCGGGAAACAAATCACCCCGACCCTGATCGACCGGATACAGGATCGGAACGGCCTGACGAAGTTCCGTCATGATGCGCGCGCTTGCGTGGGATGCAACGCGGCAGCGTGGGCCGATCAGCCGCCGCCGAGCCTGCCCGATCCCAGAGAGCGATTGATAAAGCCGGGTACGGCGTACCAGATGGTGTCGATGCTTCAGGGGGTTGTGGACCGCGGAACGGGCCGACGGATCGGCCAGTTGAAGTTGCCGCTTGCAGGCAAGACCGGCACGTCGAATGATTCGCTGGATACTTGGTTCATCGGGTTCTCGCCGGATCTGGCTGTCGGTGTGTTTGTGGGATTCGACACGCCGCGTACGCTGGGGCGTCGTGAGACCGGATCTTCCGTGCCCGCGCCGATTTTCAAGGATTTCATGGCGCGCGCGCTCGACGGGAAGCCCGTCATACCCTTCCGTGTACCGCCTGACATCCGTCTCGTGCGTGTAAACCCCGAAACCGGGCTTGTGGCGATGCCCGGCGAACGGGCGACCATTCTTGAGGCCTTCAAGCCCGGCACGGCGCCGCGTGAGTTCGGATCGATTGTCGGCGAAGAACTGGGGCGTGATGTGAGTACGGGTGGTTCGCGGCGCGGGATTTACTGATTGGGCTATTGACCCGTGTTGCGCGAACGCTAGGCTTCGCGAAACGAAACGCCGGCTCCGGCAACCGTCTCAGTGGAATTCGAAATGCGCGCAGAAATCAGTCACCTGTTCGAGGGGATCAACTCGTCTCTGAACCTCATGCGGAGGCATCTTTGACTGGGACAATGCACTCGCACGCCTCGAAATGCTGAACGCCCAAGCAGAAGACCCCGGGCTTTGGGACGATCAGGAGCGGGCGCAGAAAATATTGCGTGACCGCACCCGTCTGGAGAAGTCTATAGAGGAAGTGCGTGGCCTCGAGCAGCAGCTCGACGATGCGGCGACGCTCATTGAGCTCGGCGAGGCGGAAGACGACAAGGACGTTGTTGCTGAGGGCGAGGCGGTCATCGAGGCGTTGCAGCGGCGTGCCGAAAAACTCGAGCTGGAGAGCCTTCTGTCCGGTGAGGCCGACGGCAATGATTGCTACATGGAAATTAATGCCGGCGCCGGCGGTACCGAATCTCAGGACTGGGCCGAAATGCTGGCGCGCATGTATCTGCGTTGGGCCGAGGCGCATGACTACAAGGTCGAATGGATCGAGGAAAGCGCGGGGGAAGAGGCGGGTCTCAAATCCGCGACGTTCCGGATTGTTGGTTCTAATGCTTACGGGTGGTTGAAGACGGAATCGGGTGTCCACCGTCTTGTGCGCATTTCACCCTTCGACAGCCAGTCGCGGCGGCATACGAGCTTCGCCTCGGCCTGGGTCTACCCGGTGATCGACGATACGATCGAGATCGAGATCGAGGACAAGGATCTGCGTGTCGATACCTATCGTGCATCGGGTGCCGGCGGCCAGCACGTCAACAAGACCGACAGCGCGGTACGGTTAACCCATTTGCCCACCGGCATCGTGGTGCAGTGTCAGAATGATCGTTCGCAGCATCGCAACCGGGCGCAGGCGATGGCGATGATGCGCGCGCGTTTGTATGAGCACGAAATGCAGAAGCGCGAGGAAGAGGCCCAGGCGGCACAGGATACGAAGACCGATATCGGCTGGGGTCACCAGATCAGGTCCTATGTTTTGCACCCGTATCAGATGGTGAAGGACCTGCGCACGAACGTGGAATCCGGCAATGCCCAAGCCGTGCTCGACGGTGACATCGACAGGTATCTGGAGGCCTCGCTGGCCGCCCAACTGGATAAGGGCGCCGGGGAGAGCGGCGGCACGGATGCCAGCTAGTGTTCGTGCCCGCTGACACGTCGGGTCGACAGGAAGATGCCTGGCAGGATTAGGGCCGCGCCGGCCAAATGATAGGGTTCCAGGGTCTCGCCCAGCAGTATCCACCCAAACAAGGCGGCATAACTGGGTGCGAGATACAGGATGAGGCCGGTCGACCCCGCGCCGAGTGAGCGTTGGATGCGCGCGTACCCCAGATAGGCGCCCAGCCCCGGGATGGTCGAGACAATCAGGACTGCAGAAATGGTTTCGGTGTTCATCGCCGGCGTGGTCCCTTGAATGGATTCCGCGATATAGAATGGCAGCAGAGCCAGGGCGCCGAACAGCGAGATGAAAATACCCGCAGCCTTCGCCCGGCCCATTGGTTCGCCATATATGAGCGTGGACGCGCCGGCGATGATTATGGGGGCGGTCCCGAAAATCAGTCCGATATTCGTGGCGCTTGTCGTGTCGGTACCAATGCAGACGAAGGCGCCGCAAATCCCCATGCCGAGAACCGAGGACGAGAAGGTCGCGCCATTCGGCGACGATCGCGGTGCGATGGCGCCAGAGATCCGGACCGACGACGGGTAAGAATATCAGGAATGCGAGCATCCAGCGCCAGTAGGCCAATGCAAATGGCGGCACCGTATCCGTGCACGGCGCGCGCGACGATGACGTTGGTTGTGAACAGGGCGGGAACGATGAAGAGCAAGAACATCGCCAGTGTTCGCTCGCGCTGCAGGCTCGCCTCGCTTGCAGAAAACTTGTTCGCGCCGGTGGTCACGTCCTGGACATCGTGAGGTACCAGTCTTGTGGCAGACCTGCGGCGTCGCGCGCTTCCACATTGAAGGGTGGCTTGAGCGCGCCGCGAAAATGTCGCTCGACCAGCGCACGCCAGTGGGTCTCGGCATCCAGTTCGCGGCGCGCGCATTCGAACGCGAACCAGCGATGGCCAACTTCAACGTGACCGATCTCGTCGTGATAGATGACTTCCAGCAACGCTGCGGTTTCCTCGTCGTCCACGGTGCGGAGTTTCGCGATCATCATCGGGGTCACATCGAGCCCGCGGGCTTCGAGTACGAGCGGCACGACCGCCAGCCGTGCAGCCAGGTTGTGGCTGGTCTCGATTGCGGAATCCCAAAGTCCGTCATGGGCCGGAAGGTCGCCATAGGCCGCACCGAAATCAGATAACCGGGCGGCGAGCAGGCCGAAATGTTTGGCTTCTTCCTCCGCGACCAGAACCCAGTCGTCATAGAATTCGTGCGGCAGGTTTTGATCGCTGAATCGCGCGATGATGTCCCACGCCAGGTCGATGGCATTCAGTTCAATATGGGCAAGCGCGTGA
Organism: Alphaproteobacteria bacterium; assembly: GCA_049601915.1. GTDB lineage: Bacteria > Pseudomonadota > Alphaproteobacteria > UBA6615 > UBA6615 > UBA8079. The sequence goes on along the minus strand of JBMYRB010000007.1, from coordinate 33,885 downwards.
AGTTGTGCGATCCGACCGGCCGTCCCGCGGTTGATCTTGCGCCGCGGCACGTCGTTGGGTTGCAACAAGGCGGGCTTGGCTGGTCGTTGAGGACGATCAGGCGGCATCGTGGTGCCGATCTGTGCGATCCGACCGTCACGCCATTGTTGAGCGAGTGCTGATGTCGCAGCACATTTCGTATGTGCTTCCGCCGCACGCAGCACTGCGTCGGCGCCTTCGGACAGGGAACCGACGGTGCACACAGTGCGGGTCGCTAGACGTTTTTTTTCCGTTGTTCCCGTCAAAGTGCTTTTGCGGCGTTCAGTACGTCGTCGGCGTGGCCTTTGACCTTTACCTTGCGCCAGATCTTCCGCACCACGCCTTTGGCGTCGATCAGGAACGTCGCGCGTTCGATGCCCATGAACTTGCGCCCGTACATGTTCTTCTCGACCCAGACACCGTAACGCTCGCACACATCCCCGTCCTCGTCGCTTGCGAGGGAAAACGGGAGGTCATGCTTGGCCTTGAAATTGTCGTGCCGCTTCACGCTGTCTTTTGAGATTCCAATAATCTCGGCGTCGATTTTCGAGAAGTCGGGTGTCAAATCGCGGAAATCGCAAGCCTCAGTGGTGCAGCCAGGGGTCGAATCCTTCGGGTAGAAATAGACGATAACGGGTCGGCCTTTGAAATCCTTCAGGGCAATGTTGCCACCGCCGTCAGTCGGCATCGAAAAAGCTGGCGCCTTGCCGCCTTCCTTCACACTCATTGTTCGGTCTCTCCGTTGGTTTGGCTGTCCCGCGAAGCTTTTACGGCACTCGCAGGTTCAGCGATGATTTTGTTGAAATGGACGTATGTACGTTCTGCCGTTTCGCGAACCAGCGCGTCGAGCGTATCGTAACTCTCGACGCTGCCGGCATCCGCCAGTTTCTGCTGCAGGGGTCCGGGGAAGATTTCCGGATCATGGCCTCCCTCCAGGGTTAGACGGAGCAAGCCCTGAAGCCGCCGCCAGAGACAGGTCGCCTCGATCAGATCTTCGGCAATGCTGGTGTCGAGATAGCCGGCGTCGCGCAGGTTTGCGAATGCCGCTGATGTGCCTGTGTCGAGGATTTCCGGATTGTCGTGGGCGTGGAGGAGCAGCAAATACTGGGCAATGAACTCACAATCGACCAGTCCGCCGCGCACATGCTTCACGCTCCACGGGTTATCCGTGCCTTGTTCTTTCGCCATGCGTTCGCGCATCTCCGCCACGGCGACAAGCAGATCGTCTGCGGGCCGTTCCGTCGCGAGTGCGTTTCGCAGCTCGGCATCGATCCGCTTTCTGAATTCAGAATCGGCGCACACCACGCGGGCGCGGGTCAGCGCCAGGTGCTCCCATGTCCAAGCACTTTCACGCTGATAGGTGGCGAAGCTGTCGAGGCTGACCGACAACGGTCCGGCATTGCCCGAAGGCCGCAATCGCATATCGACTTCGTATAATCGCCCTTCACCTGTCAGCGCCGTCATGGCGTTGACGACCCGCTGGCTGAGACGCTGGTAGTAGTGAGAGATGGACAGGGGCTTCTTTCCGTCGGACATGACCGTTTCGTCCTGGTCGAGCGCGGGACTGTCGTAAAGAAAGACAAGATCGAGATCCGATGTGGCTGAGAGCTCGCGACCGCCGAGTTTGCCGAGTGCCAGAACGGCAAACCCGCTGCCGGGGCAACGCCCGTGCTTTTGTATGAACTCGTCGAGGATCGGCGGGAGCAGTCCCTGGATGGCCGTGTCGGCAATATCAGAAAAGGCGCGGTCCGCGCGATCGATGTCGATCTTGTTGCGCAATATCTGGACGCCGACCTGAAATTTGGCGTCATTGACCCATCTGCGTGCGATGTCGTGGACATCCTGCATATCGATAGCTTGGGTCATGAGTTCGGAAAGGTCTGTCGCCATCGCGGATGCGTCAGGTAGGCTGTCGAAGAAGTCGGTGGCAAGAACACCGTCGAGAAGCAGCGGGTTTCGCCCAAGCCACTCGGCCATCCGGGGGGCGCCGCCGGTAATCTCGGCCACGAGGTCCAACAGTGACGGATTAGCCTGAAACAGCGAGAATAGCTGCACGCCGGCGGGTAGCCCGGCGATCAACTCGTTAAAGCGCCGGAAAGCGATGTCCGGATTCGCCGCGCTCGACAAGGCGGCAAGGATGGCCGGCATCAACTCGGTCAGGATTTCCCGCGAACGGTTGCTTCGGGTGGCGCGGTGCCGGCCGTGATGCCATGCCCGGATGGCGGTCGAGATGGATTCGGGGTCGGAGAAGCCCATCTCGCGCAAAGTGGTGAGCGTGTCCGGGTGATCGTCAGCGCCGGTAAACACCAGGGTACCGCCGCCGCCGAGTGGTTCGGATTCCTCGAACAGATCGGCATAGTGGCTCTCGACCGTCCGCAGGGTATTCATCAGATCCGCTTCGAACCCCGCGCGATCGTCATAGCCCATGAAAGCCGCCACGGATTCCAGTCCCTCGTCGGTGTCGGGGAGGCTGTGAGTTTGCTGATCATCGACCATCTGCAGTCGATGCTCGAGCCGACGCAGATATCGATAGGATTCGATCATGTCCGCTGCCACGTCGGGTTCGACGCGCCCCGCATCAACGAGTGCTTCGATGGCGCTGATCGTGAAAGGGGATCGCAGCTCGGGGTCGCGGCCGCCCCAGATGAGTTGTTGTGTCTGCGTGAAGAACTCGACCTCGCGAATGCCGCCGCGGCCGAGTTTGACGTTGTGGCCGGCAATCGCGACGGTACTGCCGCCCTTATGGGCATGGATCTGCCGCTTGATCGACTGGATGTCCTCGATGGCTGCGAAATCCAGATGTCGTCGCCAGACGAAGGGCTGCAAGCTCTCGAGAAACCGCTTCCCAGCTGCGATGTCACCGGCGACCGGTCGTGCCTTGATCATGGCCGCCCGCTCCCAGTTCTGCCCCAGGCTCTCATAATAGGTTTCAGCGGCGAATGTGGAGAGCGCGACCGGCGTGGCACCCGGGTCGGGACGTAATCTCAGGTCGGTTCGAAAGACATAGCCTTCGCCGGTCCGCTCATCCATCAACTTGACGAGGTCGCGGGTCATGCGCACCAGATTCTGTTGCATTCTGTCCTCATCTGCCGCCGGCACGACGTCATGGTCATACAACACGATAAGGTCGATATCGCTGGAATAGTTAAGTTCGAATGCACCGAGTTTTCCCATGCCGAGCACGATGTAGCCGCAATCGGTTTCGGGAGAATCCGGGTTCGGTAATTGGAGCCGTCCGCGTGAATGTTCCGCCGTTAGCAGATGACGAATCGCGGCAGACAAAGCCGCCCCGCAGAACTGGCTCAACCGTTCGGTGACGCTGGCCAGCGGCCAAATGCCCGCGAGGTCGGCCAATGCCGTGAGAAGTGCAACGCGCCGCTTGGCGCGCCGCAAACCGACGCCGGTGTCGGCAAAGCTTGCGGCGGGGTTCAGGGTGGCGAGATCTTGCATCACATTCTCGAATGCCTGATCGAAGCCTCGATTGAAAATCACCGGCACAAACGCGATATCGCGAACAAGGCATTGGCCGAGGAAACCACTATTCCCGAACACGCCTTCCAGCAGTCTGAGCATGTCGGGATTCTCGGCTATTTCCGCGACGACGGCCGAGACGGCGGGGTCCTCGGGTTGGGCTGCTGCTTCGCGCAATCGCTCTAGCCCCCGTTCGACCTTTTCGAGATCTGCCGGGCGCGGCAACTGGTCGGGATATGGCGAGAATGCAAAGCTCATGAGGGCCGCTTGATTTTCACGCAGACTGCTGTATGGCGTGGGGGACGGTCAAGCGCTCACGCCTGTCCGCATCGAGCTATTCAAAGGGGCCTCCATTGATCGTCCGGAGCTCGCGATGGTTGCTGTTGTTTTTCGCCGCCGCCCTGGTCGGGTTGGCGGTGATCTTCGGTGTGCTGATCTGGCAGCTCAGCCGCGGCCCGATCAGCCTGAGTTTTTTGACGCCGCTCATCGAGCGCGCATTGGACACGGGGCGCGGCAACGCGCGCATTCGCCTGCACCACACAATTCTGACCTGGGCGGCGGATGAACGAGAGCTGGATATTCGCGCCGTCGGCCTGCAATTCGTCGATTCCGGCGACAGCGTGCGTGCGACCATTCCGGAAATGTCCGTCAAGTTCAGTGGCCGGGCGTTGCTCCGTGGTCTGGTGGCGCCCACCAGCCTCGAGCTATTTGGCCCGCGCGTGCGCGTGGTCCGTGAAGCGAACGGTGATATCAGCATGGATATCGGAAACAACCCGCAGGCCGACGGGAGCGCCACGACGACGCCGGGGTTGATTGAAGAGCTGTTGCAGACACCGGACCCGAACCTGGCGAGCGGTTATCTGACACGGGTCGCTGTGCGCAGCGCGCTGATCGAGTTCGATGATTTCAAGCGTGGGATGCGCATGAGCACGCCGCGCGCAAATATTGCTCTCGTCAGGGATGCCGAAGGTATAAGTGCTGAAGGTTCTGTGGTGTTCGGCGAGTCCGACAAGGCCATTCGCGCGGATCTGTCGGGTATATATCGTGCCGAATCCGGTGCGACAGAACTTGGCCTGGTTTTCAGTGATGTTTTGCCGGCCACGCTGGCAAAGTTTGCACCGGAGCTGGAGCCGCTCGGCCAGCTCGATGCACATCTCGAGGGCACGCTGACGTTATCCCTGGATTCGGATCTGGAACCGTCGGGCATGAGTGTCGATGTGCGCGCGGGAGATGGGCGTGTCCAGCTGGACAGTTTGTTTGACGAGCCCGTTCCTTTCGATTCCGCGACGTTCCGGGTGCGATCGGAGCGTGGTCTCGACACCTTCGTCCTTGAGAATGCAGCCCTCGAACTGGGGGAAACGACGATTTTGCTGAACGGAAATGCGCGTCACGTCCTCGATCAGTGGAACCTTGGCGTTGTTGCCGAGGTACGCAGCCTCCCGGTTAACTCAATCGAGACCTACTGGCCCGAGGAGGTCGAGCCAAATGCGCGGTCCTGGATCACGGAAAATCTGAAAGACGGCCATGTCGACAGCGCGGTACTTCGCGCACGGGCAAGTGTTCCGGATGCGGACCCGGCCGGGTTTGAAATTTCAGACTATGATGGCGAGATACGTTTTCGCGAGACGGCCGTCCATTATTTGCGGCCGTTGCCACCTGTTCGTGAGGTGTTCGGGGTTGCGCGGTTTGACGCGCGAAACTTCGATGTTGATCTCGGTGGCGGGACCCTTGGTGATCTTGTGGCCGAGTCCGGTCGGGTCGAAATTTTGGGACTCAATGAGCCGTCGCGCGGCAAGAACATCAAAATCGAGGTCACGATCTCCGGGCCCGTGCGCGATGCGTTCGAGATTCTGGATAGCGAGCCGCTTGAATTTATCTCGGGTTTTGGCCTCGATCCGGCGCGAACCAGCGGCAGTCACAGGACCAACGCAGTATTTGCGTTTCCTCTTCTCGATGACCTCCTGATCGATCAGATCGCTGTCGCGACGGCTTCGCGGATAGTGGAATTCGGCGCCGAGGACGCCGTGTTCGGATTACCGGTCAGCGAAGGTGATCTGACTTTGAATGTGAATCGCGACGGGATGGAGGTCAGCGGCACCGCCGAGATTGGCAATGTGCCGATCGGCCTGACCTGGAATGAGCGGTTCGAAGAGGGTGATGGTGTTCGGACCCGCTACAAGGTGCGCACGAACTTGGATGACGCCGGGCGGATTGAACTCGGATTGGACGGAATTCCGTTCGTCTCCGGCCCGGCGGGAGTGGGGCTGACTTACGCGATCGGCTGGGATGGTGCGGCAATCGGTGCGGCCGAGATCGATCTCGCTGATGTGACCGTGGATTTGAATCCCTTCGGCTGGACGAAGATGCCTGGCGAAGAGGGGCGTGCATTTGTCCGGTTTCTAGTGCAGGACGAAGTTTTGACATCCATGCCCGAGCTTTCGGTGCGCTCGGGCGACTTGCAAATTGACGGTGCCGGTTTATTCAGGTCCGGCCCTGATGGACCTGAACTGCAACGCTTGACGCTCGAGCGGCTGGTGTTTGGCGAGACCGATGCGTTCGTGAATATCGAGTTGCCCGATGGGGTGCCGCAGATCATCTCGGTGGGTGGGGCGTCTCTGGACCTGCGCCCGGTGATGGAGGGGTTGTTCGAGGATTCGGAAGACAGCGACGAAGAAGATACCGCGATGCAGATCGTAATCAGCGAGCAGTCGCCGGTGGGAGAAATTCGCCTGGGCGAGGAAACAAGTTTGCTGGGCACCTTTGGCACGTTTTTCAACGATGGCACCGACTGGACCGATGTGGAATTGCGTGGCCGATTGTCGAATGGGGGACGGGTGTTCCTGCGCATTGAGCCCGACGGTGCGGCACGAAATCTGAACTTTGAGTCCGACGATGCCGGCGGAGTTCTGACAGCACTGGATTGGATCGACACGATCCGCGGCGGAGAGATGCGCGTCCAGGGTCAAATGTCCGGATCGGATGAGGACGAGGTGATCGCGGGTCAAATGGACATGCAGAACTTCGTCCTCACCGAGGGCCCGGTTGGAGCGCAGGTTCTCGCGCTTACATCGTTTTCGGGGATCGCGGACATGCTGGGCGGAGAAGGGCTCACATTTCGTCGGGTGGAGGTCCCGTTTACGCTGACGGACAAGGACATCACCATCAAGGAAGCAAAGGCGCGCGGCGCGGATATCGGTATCCTGACGAGCGGCCGGATCGACCGGGAGACTGACCAGTTGGAGATGACAGGCGAGATTGCGCCGGCCTATACCCTGAACTCCCTGCTTGCCAATATTCCGCTGATCGGCTCCGTGCTGTCAGGTGGGGCAGACGGCATCTTCGCGGCGACGTTCAGTGTTAGCGGTTCGCTCGATGATCCCGATGTTTCTGTGAACCCGCTGTCGGTTCTGACACCGGGAATCATACGTCGGTTGTTGACGGGGTTCGGCAGCGAGGACGGACCAGGTGCGATTAACAACGAGGTGCTGAAACCTTCGCCTGACGAAGGCGGCTGACCGCAGGGCAGCCCCGGCAAGTCAGACCGGGCGGATCAGTGCGTGGCGTTTCTTGCCTGCCGAAAGCTTGATCACCCCGTCCGGGTTGATGGCATCGACCCCGACCTCATGGGTTTCCGCATTGATCGAAACGTCGTTGATGCGCGCGCCACCACCCTTGATGAGCCGGCGTGCCTCGCTGTTGGAGGACGCCAGGCCCGCACGGGCCATCAGTGCGAACAGGGCGATTCCGCCCTCAAGTTCACCACGCGGTAGATCGGTTGTGGGAAGGCCCTCCGCCGTCACACCCGCCTCGAATGTCTGTTCTGAAGTCTGTGCCGCGCGATCGGCCGCGTCCGAGCCATGCAACATACGTGTGGCGGCGTTGGCGAGTAGTTTCTTCGCCTCGTTGATCTCGGCGCCTTCGAGTGTCTCCAGGCGAGCGATCTCTTCCAGCGGTAAATCCGTGAACAGCTTCAGGAAGCGTCCGACATCGGCATCCTCGGTGTTTCGCCAGAATTGCCAGTAGTCATAGGGTGCGAACTTGTCGGCCTTGAGCCAGACCGCCCCATCGGCCGTCTTGCCCATCTTTGCGCCTGACGCGGTCGTGATCAGAGGCGTGGTCAATCCGTAGAGTTCCTTGTCCGCGATCCGGCGCCCGAGATCGATGCCGTTGACGATGTTGCCCCATTGGTCCGACCCTCCCATCTGCAGCGCGCAATCGTGACGCCGTGCCAGCTCGACGAAATCGTAGGCCTGCAAGATCATGTAATTGAACTCGAGAAACGTCAGCGGCTGTTCGCGATCGAGGCGTGTTTTCACGGAATCGAATGTCAGCATGCGGTTGATCGTGAAATGACGACCGATCTCGCGGAGCATCGGAATATATTCAAGCGCGTCGAGCCAATCGGCGTTGTTGACCAGGATGGCATCGCCGTCGCCGTCTCCGAAAGATACGAAGCTGTTGAAAGTCTGGCGGATCGACGCGATATTTCCGGTGATCTTCTCGTCGGTCAGCAACTGCCGGGTTTCGTCCTTGCCCGACGGGTCGCCGACTTTCGTCGTGCCGCCCCCCATCAGGACGATCGGGCGATGGCCGGTCTGTTGCAGCCAGTGCAGCATCATGATCGAAACAAGATTGCCGATATGCAGACTGTCGGCTGTCGCGTCATAGCCGACATAGGCTGTGATGGTGCCTTCCGATGCGCGTTCATCGAGAGCGTCGATATCCGTGCATTGATGCAGGAAACCGCGCTCGGTCAGGGTCTTGATAAAGTCTGATTTATATTCGGGCATGTCTACTTAATCAGCCTGAAGGGCAAAGCGGGCGTTCACTAACACATCTGAACCACCAGCGTGTATATCTTCACGTCTTATGAAATAGGGGATTCGCCGCATGAGTGCGAGTGAGAGCTGTCTTGCCGTGGGGCTTATGAGCGGCACATCGATGGATGGAATCGACGCGGCGTTGATCCGGACTGATGGGGTGTCGGCGTTCGAGCCCATCGCGCAACTGGATCGGCCCTATGATTCCGAATTCCGCGCACGGTTGCGAGAGGTGGTTGGTGCCCCGGGACCACATGATGCGGTTGCTGCCGAATTGACGGCCCGCCATGTCGAGATCGTTCAGGACCTGCTGGCGGCGGCCGGTGTGTCGGCGGCGTTGGTTTCGGTCGTGGGATTTCACGGTCATACGGTGTTCCACGATCCCGCGAACGGACGCACAGCACAGATCGGCGATGGAAGCACCCTGGCGCGCGAAACAGGGATCGACGTGGTCGCCGATTTCCGGTCGGCCGACATGATGGCCGGCGGACAGGGCGCGCCGTTTGCCCCCTTGTTTCATGTCGCGCGCGCGCCGCTGGATCGGCCGGTCTGCTTTCTGAACATCGGCGGGATCGCCAACCTGACATGGATCGGTGACGGGGCGCGGGCCGAGCGCGATGATCTCTTCAAGCATATACTGGCCTTCGATACCGGGCCCGGTGGGGCTCTGATCGACGACTGGGTGCAGCAACAAACAGGAGAGGCCTTCGACATGGACGGTCGCCTGGCAGCGGCCGGTCAGGTTGACGAGACCGCGCTCGCGAGGCTGCTGGACAATGGATATTTTCACGCAACCCCGCCGAAATCACTCGATCGCGATGCTTTCGATTGCTCGCCTGTCGATGGACTGTCGGTTGAAGATGGTACTGCAACCCTGACCGCGTTCACGGCAGAGGCCATATCGTACGCGGTTTCACATCTGCCGGCGCGGCCGGTTCGCTGGCTGGTGACAGGCGGGGGGCGCAAAAATTCAACCCTGATGGACCGGCTCGCCAGATCCCTTGGGGCGGAGGTAGTGCCAACGGAGGCCGCCGGGATCGACGGTGATGCCATGGAAGCGCAGGCTTTCGCCTATCTTGCTGTCCGAAGCATGCGTGGCCTGTCGCTCAGCGGGCCCACAACGACGGGCGTGACAAAGCCCACGACCGGCGGAAGGGTTTTCAAAGCCGCTTAGTCATCGTCCCCGTCGTCGGTCTCATCGACGTCTTCCGGTTCTTCTACCTCAGCGGCCAGCGCGGCCTCGATTTCGGCTGTGCGCCGGTCGAGATAACCGGTCACGGTCCCCTCCAGTTCTTCCAGGTGCTCGTTATAGAAATGGGTGGCACCCTTAAGGACTTGGAAGTCGATGATGACGTCTTTCTGTTTCGCCAGCTTTGCGATCAGGTCCGTCACCGAATCCTGAGGCACAATGTCGTCCTTGTCGCCATGTGTGATCAGGCCGGAGGTCGGGCAGGGGGCGAGGAAAGAGAAGTCATACATATTGGCCGGCGGCGAGATGGAGACAAAGCCCGTGATCTCAGGCCGCCGCATCAGCAATTGCATGCCGATCCAGGCGCCGAACGAAAAGCCGCCGACCCAGCACATCGGGGCATCCCGGTTTTGGGTCTGGAGCCAGTCGAGTGCCGATGCGGCATCCGACAATTCACCTTCACCGCGATCGAAGCTACCCTGGCTGCGCCCGACGCCGCGAAAGTTGAATCGCAGGGTCGCGAAACCGCGCCGTACAAACATCTTATAGAGCTGATAAATGACCTTGTTGTTCATCGTGCCGCCATGCTGCGGGTGTGGATGCAACAGCAACGCGATCGGGGAATTCGGAACTTTTGCCGGGTAGTAACGGCCTTCGAGGCGACCTTCGGGGCCGTTGATGATGACTTCAGGCATATCTTGTTCCCATTGCGCCGACGGTATGCGGCAGATGACATAGCTACGGAATCGGATGTTTGCGTCCGGATTCCCAAGGACTTTGGCCAAATACTTGACCAATTTACTCGGGCATCATATATCCCGATTTCAGACACGTACTGGCGTGATCAATCCGGCGGGAAGAGCGATGCAGAGCGCTCTATATCATAAAGGTCGACATGGTCTTCAAGCATCTCTTTGACGATCTGGGCGCGTATCTGGAACGTGACCCGGCAGCAAGCTCTCGAATCATGGTGGCGATCAGCTATCCGGGCTTCCATGCGGTGGTCTGGTTTCGCCTCGCGCATTGGCTCTGGTCGATACGATTGACCACCCTCGCACGCTTCGTGGGCAACATCGGGCGGTTCCTGACAGGCGTGGATATTCATCCTGGCGCCAAGATCGGCAATCGGCTGGTAATCGATCACGCGATTGGCGTCGTGATTGGGGAAACGGCCGAAATCGAGGACGATGTGACGCTGTATCACAATGTCACGCTGGGCGGGATCGCACCGGCCGTCGAAAGCGATACGCAGGTGGATGTGAAGCGGCACCCGACGTTGCTTTCGGGATCAATCATTGGGTCGGGTGCCCAAGTGCTGGGGCCGGTCACCGTGGGGCGAAATGCCCGTATCGGTGCGAACGCGGTTGTGGTGAAGGACGTGCCGGAAAATTGCACGGTCGTGGGAATTCCCGCCCAGCCCGTGTTGACATCCTCTTGCTCGCCCGACCAGTTCTCAGCCTATGGAACGCCCACGGATGACATCCCCGACCCGGATACCAAGGCGATGGGCGCCATGCTGAATGAGATCAGCACGTTGCGTATGCGTGTACAGGAACTAGAGCGAGAGCTGGAAGAGCGTATCCAGTTGCGTCGAGCGTCCGCCGATAAAGAATCAGATTCCGACGAACCCACGACGTCCTACTAAGCCGACGCCCGTGCACGGAACCGAAGAAGGAGATCGATCGTGAAACTCAGTACCAAGGGACGCTACGGCGTGATGGCGATGGTTGATCTGACGCAGTATGGCGCGATGGGTCCCGTCGCGCTTGCCGAGGTCGCGGATCGACAGGAGATTTCTCTGTCCTATCTGGAGCAGCTTTTCGCAAAGTTGCGCCGTGCGGGGCTGGTGACGAGCGTGCGTGGACCCGGGGGCGGGTACAAGCTTTCCTTTGCGGCCGAAGAGATTCGGATTGCAGATGTAATCTCTGCCGTCGATGAACCTATCCGTACAACGGGGTGCAAGCCGGGGGCGTCGAAAGGCTGTGTCCGACGCACCAGTCGCTGCGTGACCCATGATTTGTGGGAAGAGCTGGGTCACCAAATACACGCCTATCTAAACTCCGTCAGCCTGGCGGATGTTTGCGAGGGAAGGGTCTATGCCCAGCCGCAGCGCATGCCGGTCGCGGCATTCCCAGAAATCGCGGCCGAATAGACGGAGACGGGCAGACCGTGGACACCTACCTCGATCACAATGCGACCACCCCCGTCCGGCCCGAGGCGGCTGGTGCAATCGTGCGTGCTTTGGCTCAGCATGGCAATGCCTCGTCGGTGCATCGGTACGGTCGGTTGGTGCGGCACACTCTGGATGAGGCGCGTGAAGCCGTCGCGTCGCTGGTTGGAGCGGCACCTGCAAATGTTGTTTTTACCTCGGGTGGCACGGAAGCCAACAACCAGGCGCTTCGGGGGTTTGATGGCCCCTTGCTTGTCTCAGCGGTTGAGCATGATTCCGTGCTCGGCGCGCGTTATGATACGCAGTTCGTTGATGTGGACGCCAATGGCGTTCTCTCGCTGGAGAGTTTGCGCGAGGCGCTGGGGCGCCATGACGGCCCGGTGCTTGTCTCCGTCATGCTGGCCAACAATGAGACGGGTGTCGTCCAGCCGCTACGCGATGTCGTGCGTCTGGCGCGCGAACATGGTTCGTTGGTCCATTGTGATGCCGTCCAGGCGGCCGGCAAGATCGACGTATCCTTCGACGACCTTGGCGTCGATATGATGAGCCTTTCCGCGCATAAGCTGGGCGGACCGCAGGGTGTCGGGGCCTTGGTCGTGCGTGATGGTCTCGACCCCGAACCACTGCTGCGTGGCGGCGGACAGGAACGGCGTCGTCGCGCCGGAACCGAAAATGTCTCGGGTATCGCTGGTTTCGGCCTGGCAGCTCGCTTGGCGCAAGATAATCTGGAATTTTTTGCCGGACTTGCCGGGCTTCGCGACGACCTGGAACACCGGCTGCAAGCCGCCGTGCCGGATGTCGTTTTCCATGGCGTTGATGGTGCCCGGTTGCCGAACACGAGTTGTATCGGCCTGTCGGGGATGACTGCCGAAATCCAGGTGATGCAACTCGATCTGGCTGGTGTGGCGGTAAGCGCAGGCTCGGCTTGTTCGAGCGGTAAGGTAGCGCCCAGTCATGTGTTGCGTGCGATGGGACAGGACGATGCCTCGGCGCAAGCGGCTATCCGGGTCTCGTTGGGCTGGAATTCGACCGCGCAGGAGATTGACAGGTTTGTCGACGCCTGGACCGCGATGGCAGGCCGTCGCAATTCGGCTGCAACGTCACGAAGGTCGGTGGCATGAGCCCTGCACCGACAGCGATATATCTCGATCATCAAGCGACCACGCCGGTGGATCCGCGCGTGCTCGATGCGATGCTACCCTGGTTCACTGAATCATTCGGGAATGCCCATTCCGAGCAGCATGTGTGGGGTCGGCAGGCCGCCGAGGCCGTAGATGTTGCTCGCGAGCAGGTGGCCGCGTTGATCGGTGCCAGTGCGCGCGAAATCGTTTTCACGTCCGGTGCGACCGAATCCAACAATCTGGCCATCAAGGGCGCTGTTCGTTTCGCCATGCGCCATGGCCGCGGCAACCACATCATCACCGTGGCGACCGAACATAAATGTGTTCTCGAGTCTTGCGCGGCGATGGCCGAGGAAGATGCCGAAGTCACGATTATCGGGGTTGGCCCCGATGGTTTGGTCGATCCTGAATTGGTGGCGGCAGCGTTTACGGACAACACCGTGCTCGTCTCGGTCATGGCGGTGAACAATGAAATCGGCGTGACCCAACCGTTGACGGAACTGGGCGCCATGTGCCGCGCGCGCGGTGTGCTTTTGCACACGGATGCGGCTCAGGCGACAGGTAAAGTCCCGCTGGATGTGGATACCATGCAGATCGATCTGCTCAGCATCTCGGGTCACAAGATGTACGCCCCCAAGGGTATCGGCGCGCTTTATACGCGCCGCCGGCCACGTGCCCGCCTGCTTGCGGAGATCAACGGTGGCGGTCAGGAACGCGGCAACCGCTCGGGTACGCTTCCGGTGCCGCTGGTTGTCGCTCTGGGCGAGGCAGCCGACGTTGCTTCGGCGGACATGTCCGCCGAAGGCCTGCGACTGGCCGGATTGCGCGAGACGATGCTTGACGGTTTACGCGCGTCACATGCCGACTTGTTCGTGAACGGATCGATGGATCATCGCGTGCCAGGCAACCTGAATGTCGGGTTCCCCGGTATCGATGCCGAGGCCCTGATGACGGTGCTGGAATCGGTCGCGATTTCGACGGGTTCGGCCTGTACTTCGGCGTCGGTCGAACCATCTTACGTGTTGCGCGCACTTGGCCTCGATGATGCCCTCGCTGGCGCGAGCATTCGAATTGGGTTTGGCCGTTTCACCACGGAAACGGAAGTCGATATCGCGGCGAATTTGATCGCCGCAGCTGTAGGCGCGCAGCGGGGCGACAGCTCTGTGCGGGCCGCCGAATAGGAAGCTGGAAGGACGTTATGGCAGCCACCACCGAGGCAATAGAGCAGGTCCGCTCGATCGGCGAACAGTATAAATATGGTTTCGTCACCGACATCGATATTGATCTCGCCCCCAAGGGTCTGAGCGAGGATATCGTTCGCCTGATTTCGAAGAAGAAGGAAGAACCCGAGTGGATGCTCGAATGGCGGCTCAAGGCCTATGCACAATGGCTCACGATGGAAGAGCCTACCTGGCAGAAGCCACAATATCCGGCGATTGATTATCAAGACAGCTATTACTATGCCGCGCCGAAGACCACCGAAGGACCGAAGTCCCTCGATGAGGTCGATCCCAAGTTGCTGGAGACCTACGAGAAGCTTGGCATACCCTTGCGCGAGCAGGAGGTTCTGGCGGGTGTTCAGGGGGCGCCGGCCGTTGCGGTCGATGCCGTGTTCGACAGTGTGTCCGTTGCCACCACCTACAAGGCGAAGCTGGAGGAACAGGGCATCATCTTCGGGTCGATCTCCGAGGCCATCCAGACGCACCCAGAACTGATCCAGAAATATCTTGGTTCAGTTGTGCCCCAGGGCGATAATTTCTTTGCGGCTCTCAACGCCGCCGTGTTCACCGATGGCTCTTTTGTCTACATCCCGAAGGGCGTGCACTGCCCGATGGAGCTGTCGACCTATTTCCGGATCAACGCCGAGAATACAGGTCAGTTCGAGCGTACGCTGATCATCGCCGACGAAGGCTCCTATGTGAGCTACCTCGAAGGCTGTACAGCGCCGCAGCGTGATGAGAATCAGCTACATGCCGCCGTGGTCGAACTCGTCGCCCTGGACGATGCCGAGATCAAATATTCGACGGTGCAGAACTGGTATCCCGGCGACGAGGACGGGAAGGGCGGGATTTATAATTTCGTGACCAAGCGCGCCGCATGCCGGGGTAAGAACTCCAAGGTTTCCTGGACCCAGGTGGAGACCGGTTCGGCGATTACCTGGAAATATCCCAGCTGCATCTTGCAGGGCGACAACTCGGTCGGTGAGTTCTACTCGGTCGCGATCACGAACAACGCGCAGCTGGCCGACACCGGCACCAAGATGATCCATATCGGCAAGAACACGCGCTCGCGGATTATTTCCAAGGGAATCTCGGCGGGCAAGGCGGACCAGACTTACCGCGGGCTCGTGCGCATTCAGCGCGGTGCCAAGGGTGCGCGGAACTATACCCAGTGTGACAGCCTGCTGATTGGCGACAAGTGTGGTGCCCACACGATCCCTTATATCGAAAGTCAGAACCCCTCGGCACAGGTCGAACATGAAGCGACGACGAGCCGGATCGGTGAGGACCAGCTGTTCTATTGCCAGCAGCGGGGGCTGGAAGATGAAGAGGCCGTCGCGCTCATCGTCAACGGGTTTTGCAAGGAGGTGTTGCAGACCCTGCCGATGGAATTTGCGGTCGAAGCCCAGAAGCTGGTCGGGATCAGCCTCGAAGGCAGCGTGGGCTAAAGGAGAAGTTTGAGATGGCGTTACTGGAAATTCGCGACCTGCACGCGACCGTCGACGGAAAGGCGATCCTGAATGGATTGAATCTGACCATCGATTCCGGCGAGGTGCATGCGATCATGGGGCCTAATGGGTCGGGCAAGAGCACACTTTCCTATGTCCTGACCGGGCGTGCCGGCTACGACGTGACGGACGGCCAGATCCTGTTCGATGGCAAGGATGTAATCGAGATGGACCCCGATGAACGCGCCCGCGAGGGTGTGTTTCTGGCGTTCCAGTATCCGGTCGAAATTCCAGGTGTCACCAGCATGACCTTCCTGCGCACGGCAGTGAATGCAGTGCGCGAGCATCGAGGGGAGACGACCTTCGATCCGATGGATTTCGTCAAATATGTACGCGAACGCTCGACCGGTCTGAATATCTCGGACGATATGCTGAAGCGCGCGGTCAATGTGGGTTTCTCCGGCGGCGAGAAGAAGCGTATGGAAATGCTTCAGATGGCGGCGCTGGAGCCGCGGATCGCGATCCTCGATGAGACCGATTCAGGGCTCGACATCGACGCGCTCAAGGTTGTCGCGAACGGGGTAAATGCCATGCGTTCGCCCGCTCGCGGGATGCTTCTGATTACCCATTATCAGCGGCTGCTCGATTATATCGTCCCTGATCACGTGCACGTCCTGGCAAACGGTCAAATCGTGAAATCGGGTGACAAGGCCCTGGCGCTCGAGCTCGAGGAAAAAGGCTATGCCGAGTTCCTCGAGAACGCGGCCTGACGGAGGCGATCTTGCCCGACGGAAGTGGACATATGCAGCCCTATCTCGCCCAGGCGCTCGACGCATCATCGACGTTTGCCGGCGCCGGTGTGGGGTGGGTCGACGCACTGCGACGTGCGGGGGCCGATGCCTATGGCGCGCACGGTCTGCCGCAACGACGTGACGAATATTGGCGCTATACAAACCTGAACGCACTTCTGGATGAGAGCTTCCAGTTGGCCGAGACAGCGCCGGCTATCGGCCTGCCGACATTGCCGCATCCGTCCGTGGCCGGCCTGGCAACCTATCGTGTGGTCCTGGTGAATGGACGCGTGCAACCGAAATTGTGTGCGTTGGACGGGATGCCTGGCGATGTCCTGATCAGCGGGCTCGAAGATCTTCTGGCTGCCGCGCCGGACAGGCTTGAGCCCTATTTGGGTCAAATCGCACCGCTCGAAGATATGCCGATGGCGGCGCTCAACACGGCCTTCCTGCAGGATGGGATGGCGATCTTGATTGGTGAGAACGTCATTCTCGACAAGCCTGTTCACCTGATATCGATCACCGCGTCGGGCGAGGGTGCGATGATGGTGCAGCCGCGCCATCTCGTGGTCATGGGGCAAGGCGCGCAGGCAACACTGATCGAAACCCACATCACGGCCACTGGCGGGGCGAGTTTCAATAATATCGTAACCGAGTTGCAGTTGGCGGAGAGCGCGAAACTGAATCATTTCGTGTTCCAGGAAGAGGCGGATACGAGCGTGCATCTGTCCGGGACGGCGGTCTCCCTTGCAGCGGGGTCGTTCTATGAGAGTTTCGTGCTGCAAAGTGGTGCCGCGATCGGCAGAAGTGAAATTCGTGCTTACCTGAGCGGACCGGGTGTGGATTGCCGTCTCGACGGGGTGTATCTGGCCACGGGCAAGCAGGTCGTGGACAACACCACCTATGTCGAACATGCGGCGCCGGAATGCCGGTCGCGCCAAGTTTACAAGGGCGTTCTCGACGGTCAGGCGCGTGGTGTGTTCCAGGGTAAGGTGCATGTCGTGCGTGATGCCCAGAAGACAGACGGGCATCAACTGAGCCGGGCCTTGCTGTTGTCGCCACGCGCAGAAATCGACGCGCGCCCGGAACTCGAAATCTACGCCGATGACGTTAAATGCAGCCATGGTGCGACGGCGGGTGAGTTGGACGAGGATTCGCTTTTCTATCTCTTCAGCCGCGGCATTCCGGAGACGACCGCCCGGCGAATGCTGATAGAAGCATTCCTGTCCGAAGCGATTGCCGAAATTCCTTTGCAACCGGTTGCCGAAGATTTCTCAACCCATGTGTACCAATGGCTGGCTGGGAATATCGATCAGCAGGCAAACGGAACGAACTCATGACGCCCCAGAACAACGCACACGCAGGCGCACCGGCCTATGACATCGACGCGATACGGGCCGATTTCCCGATTCTTGCACACACCATGCATGACAAGCCGCTGGCGTTTCTCGACAGCGCGGCCTCGGCACAGAAACCGCGCCAGGTGATCGATGCAGTGTCGGCTGCGTATGAGACGGAATACGCGAATGTTCATCGCGGCCTCTACCAGATCAGTGAGGCGGTGACAGCGCGCTATGAAGGTACCCGGGAGACGATCCGGCACTTCATTAACGCAGCGCATACCCACGAGATCATCTTCACCCGCAACGCGACGGAATCGATCAACCTTGTGGCCCACAGCTTCGGCCGAAATTTCCTCAAGGAAGGCGACGAAGTCGTCATCACCGAGCTTGAGCATCATGCGAACATCGTGCCGTGGCAGATGCTACGCGACGAGAGGGGCATTGTTCTGAAGGTGGCGCCGATCAGCGACGACGGCGAGTTGATCATGCCCGCGTTCGAAGAATTGCTCGGGCCGAAGACAAAACTCGTGGCAGTTGCGCATATGTCGAACGTGATGGGGACGATCCTCCCGATCGAGGACATTATCCGGCGCGCACATGCCGTGGGAGCGAAGGTTTTGCTCGATGGCTGCCAGTCGGTCACCCATATCCCCGTCGATGTGCAGGCGCTGGGCTGCGATTTTTACGTTTTTTCCGGGCACAAGCTCTACGGTCCGAGCGGCATCGGAGCGTTGTACGGCCGCGAAGAGTTGCTCAATGAGATGCCGCCTTTCATGGGCGGTGGCGACATGATTTCGTCCGTGACGTTCGAGAAATCGACCTGGGCCGCACTGCCACATAAATTCGAGGCGGGCACGCCGGCAATTGTCCAGGCGATCGGACTGGGCGCGGCGATCGACTATGTGAACGGGATCGGGCTGGACGCCATCGGCGCGCATGAAGCAGACCTGTTGAACTATGCGACACAGAAGCTGTCCAGTGTGGAAGGGTTGCGTATCATCGGAACCGCCCCGAACAAGGCGAGCGTCGTCTCCTTCATGCTGGATTTTGCCCACCCCCATGATGTCGCGACGATCATCGACCGGGCGGGCGTCGCGGTGCGTGCGGGACATCATTGCGCACAGCCCCTGATGGAACGTATGGCCGTGCCGGCAACGGTGCGCGCATCGATCGGGCTGTACAACAACAGATCCGATATTGACGCCCTTGTGGCGGCCCTCGGTGAGGTGCAGGAGTTTTTTGGCTGATGAGTGATGAACTGCGAGAGCTCTACCAGGAGGTCATCCTTGAGCATGGCAAGAACCCGCGTAACTTCCATGCCAACGACGACGCAACAAACGAGGCGCGCGGCGACAATCCGCTCTGCGGCGATCAGCTTGTAATCTACCTCAAGCTTGACGATGAAAAGCGCGTCGTAGATGCGTCGTTTCTGGGCAAGGGCTGCGCGATCTCCATGGCGTCGGCGTCGATGATGACCGAATTTCTCAAGGGCCGCAGCCAGGACGAGGCGCAAAGTCTGTTCGAGGCGGTCCACGACATGTGTACGGGCGAGGACAACGGACATGAGCTGCCCGGCGACGTAGAGAAGCTGCAGGTCCTGTCGGGGGTTCGCGAGTTCCCGGCGCGGGTCAAATGCGCCACCTTGCCATGGCACACTATGGTCGCCGCCCTGCGGGGCGAAGACGAAATTTCGACGGAATAGGATCGACGGGTATGAGTTACGATCACGGAATGGGTTCACCAATGGGTATGTTTGCCCCGATGCCGCCGGGCGAAGAAATCACCGCACGGGTGGGAGACCCCCTGCCGGACGGGGCCGTTCTTGCAGATCGCGAGGCGATAATCGCTGCGTTGCGAACGGTGCATGATCCCGAGATTCCCGTGAATATATATGATCTGGGATTGATCTATGATTTCGGGATTCACACCGATGGTTCCGTACGGGTGGATATGTCTCTTACGGCGCCGGCCTGCCCGGTGGCCGGCGAAATTCCCTACTGGGTCGCCAATGCCGTTGCCAACGTCGAGGGTGTTGGCGAGGTGGTGGTGAACCTGATTTGGGAACCGCCCTGGGACACAAGCCGTATGTCCGATGATGCCAAGCTGGCCCTCGGCATCGATTGACCTATATAGATCGCCACGGAGTGAGAAATGCCTGAGCCGATCATAAAGCTGACCGACGCCGCTGCTGAGCGGGTGCAATTCCTGATGTCCAAGGCCGACGAGGGAGTTGCGGGGTTACGCGTGGGGCTCTCGACCCGCGGCTGTTCCGGCCTTTCCTATGTCGTTGAATATGCCGAGGACGCGAAGCAGTTTGAGGAAGTCGTCGAGTACAAGGCTGTGAAGGTGTTTATCGACCCGGCCGCGACCATGTTCCTGATCGGCGCGACGATGGACTATCGCGAAGGCAAGTTTGAATCGGGTTTCGTCTTCGAAAATCCGAATGCTAAGGGCATGTGCGGGTGCGGTGAATCCTTCCATGTCTAGGTTGTCGCCCAACCGAGTTTGAGCCCTCCATGCCCCGAATGACTTTCATAGACAGTTCCGGTGCTTCACATGATGTGGAAGCGCCGCTCGGGCATTCCTTGCTGCAGATCGCCTGGGACAACGGCCTGGATGTCGAAGGCGCGTGCGAGGGGGCCATGGCGTGTTCCACATGCCATGTGATTGTCGATCCCGAACGGTATGAGCGTCTCGAAGGGCCGAGCGAGGATGAAGAAGATATGCTCGACCTCACGCCGGGCCTGAAGGCGACGTCGCGGCTCGGGTGCCAGATCATTGTCACCGACGTGATGGACGGGTTGAAGGTCCATCTGCCGGCGTCGACCCGTAACCTGATGCTTGGCTAGTGGCGTATCTCGACGATCTGGAACTTTTTCCGCGCCTGCGGGCGGCATCACCCAGTTGGGCCAGCTATGTCGCGCACCCGTTCGTGGTGGGCATACAGGATGGTGACCTCCCGGAAGCGGCGTTTCGACATTATTTGGGGCAGGATTACCTCTTCCTCATCCATTTCGCGCGCGCTTATGCGCTGGCGGCCTACAAGGCCGATACGCTGGCGGACATTCGCGATGCATCCGCCGGGATGAGCGCTATCGTGGACACCGAAATGGCGCTGCATGTCGAGTATTGTGCGGGCTGGGGACTTACCGAAGCCGAGATGGAGGCCCAGCCGGAAGCATCGGCGACGATGGCCTATACCCGCTATGTCCTGGAGAAGGGTCATCAGGGAGATTTACTGGATCTCTATGTGGCATTGGCACCCTGTGTTATCGGCTATGGCGAGATTGGCGCGCGCCTGTCGTCAGACCCGACTACCAAGCGCGCCGGGAATCCCTACGCGCCCTGGATCGATATGTATGCCGGCGAGGATTACCAGCCGGTCGCCCGCGCCCACGCCGAAATCCTCGATCGACTATGGCACCGACGCGCAGGCCGCGAACGCATCGAAGAGCTATCGCGGATTTTCGAAGAGGCGAGCCGTTTGGAAGCCGATTTCTGGCAAATGGGGCTGGACGCCAGCTAGCCCGAAGCTAGCGGGTTTTTGGATCGCCGAAACCGCCTATCGTGATCTCTATATTCTCGTTGGCATGGCGGATTCGGCCATCGTCCCACAGAACCGGAAGGGCGTCGGGGCCAACTTCGACCGTATAACGGTTGGCGGCTAGGCCCGTGCGCGACATGCCGGCACGCGCCTGGGAAAGAAGCTCGTCGGCGGAATAGGGCCGCCCTCGGCTTAATGTCACCTGACCTCCACGTACGATGACGGATACGTTCCAATCATCGGTACCGCCGATCGCCTTCCGCACGCGGCGCAGAATATTCTCCACTTCACGTGACACGGCCGTCTCGCGGCTCACGACCTGGTTGCCGCTGACTTGTACCTGAAACGTAAGAGGACCGGTCATCAGGTCCGGATCGAAGCGGAACTCGCGCTGCAATGCCGTGACTGCAGCGTCGGCTGCGGCGTTCTGAGCGTTGGTCATCTCTGCTGCGACGATGTCAAAACAGACCAATCGCTCAATCTGGTCGGTGAGCGCCGCGCAGCGCTGGATATCCGCGCCGAGGTCCGCATGGGATGGCGTGCTGCTCAGGACCGCGATGGCGACCAGCCCGGTCGCTAATGCCGACCCGTATTTTGCGGTGCCGGGCAGGGGGCGTTTATTGTTGTCGATAAGCATGAAGGAAAGATGCTGGCTCGACGCCGTCCGATCAAGCCGGATACGCATTCGTGACCTGTTTGCCGTTTGGAAAGACACGCCTATATTGCCGTCCGTGAGCAAGAAGCTGAACAGTCTGGGTTTTGACCGTCCGCCGGCCGACACGCGCGTCGTGGTGGCGATGTCGGGTGGTGTCGACAGCTCGGTGACCGCAGCACTGCTGCACGAACAGGGTTATGACGTCGTCGGGATCACCCTGCAGCTCTATGATCATGGTGCGGCGACTGCGCGGGCCAAAGCTTGCTGTGCGGGCCAGGACATCTATGACGCGCACCGGGTGGCGGACACGATCGGTTTTCCTCACTACGTGCTCAATTATGAATCCCGCTTCCGCGAGGACGTGATCGAGAACTTCGCCGATGCCTATGTGCGCGGTGAGACGCCGATTCCCTGCGTGACCTGCAACCAGACGGTCAAGTTCCGCGATCTCGTGACGACCGCACGTGATCTGGGCGCCGATGCGTTGGCGACAGGCCATTACATCCGCCGCGAGATCGGCCCCGACGGTGCGGAATTGCACCGGGCGGTCGATGCCTCGAAAGACCAGAGCTATTTCCTGTTTGCGACTACCCCTGAGCAGCTCGACTATCTGCGGTTCCCGCTGGGCGCCATGCCCAAAGATGAAGTGCGCGACCATGCTCGGCGGCTTGGTCTCGCGATCTCCGAGAAGCCAGACAGTCAGGACATCTGCTTCGTACCGGACGGAAAATATGCCCAGATTGTCGAGAAATTGCGTCCCGGTGCGGCGGAGCCTGGCGACATCGTGCACATGGACGGAGATGTTCTGGGTCGGCATGACGGCATCCTGAACTTCACCATTGGCCAGCGGCGCGGGCTCGGAATCGGTGGCCGCAAGGACGCGGAAGAAGACGCGCTCTATGTGGTGCGCCTCGACCCGGGTATGCGTCGAGTCATTGTCGGCCCGCGTTCGGCGCTTGCGACATCGCGTATTGCGGTTAGCGGGCTGAACTGGCTGGGTGAGGGGAGCACGCCACCGACCGCGGGGCTTGATGTGAGCGTCAAAATACGTTCGACAATGGAGCCGGTGCCGGGGTGCGTCATGGGCCTTGCCAATGGTCAGGCGGAGGTCGAGCTGGTGACACCCGAATTCGGTGTCTCACCCGGCCAGGCGGCGGTCTTCTACGATGGAGGCCGGGTTCTCGGCGGCGGCTGGATCCAGCGTAACAATCAGCGGAATGAGGCAGCATGAGCATCTATGTTCTGGTCCATGGCGCCTATCACGGCGGCTGGTGCTACGAGAAAGTCGTGCCATTGCTCGAAGCGGCGGGCCATACGGCCATCGCGGTCGACCTTCCGGGGCACGGCAACAACAGGGTTCCCATCGAGAAGGTTTCGCTGGATGCCTATGTCAACCATGTTTGCGACGTGGTGGCGGCGCACGCCGCGCCCGTGATCCTCGTCGGCCATAGCCTGGGCGGGATGACCATCACCCAGGTCGCCGAACGCATGCCGGAGAATCTGGCATGGGTCGTCTACCTAACGGCGATGATGCCGGAGAACGGCCAGAACCGCGCGGATCTGGCGGCATACGAAGGCCCGGAAAAGATGGCGGCCAAGCGCGTTATTTCCGACGACGGGTTGTCCTCGACCGTCCCCGAGGAAATCATCCCGTCGACATTTTATGGGCGGTGCAGCGCGGAAGAAGTCGCGCGAGCCATCGAACGCCTAGTACCCCAGGCGACGGAGCCGTTCCAGCGCCAGGCCCAGACCACGCCAGAACGGTTCGGGTCAGTCCATCGTGCGTTTATTGAATGCACGCAAGACAATGCAATTCCGATCGACATGCAGCGGGCGATGATCGCCGCGCAGCCGTGCGATCGGGTATTCACGATCGACACCGATCATTCGCCCTTCTATTCGGCCCCGGACGAACTCGCCCGCGACCTGCTCGAACTGGCCTGACGCTGCGCTCCGTCGCAACGCTGCCGTGCAGGGCTTTTGCTCGCGCGCCCGTCGGGGATTGCGTAGCATGACCCATGGCCGGTCATCGCCGGACACCCAATAATGAATTCCAACGACCGATCTTCTGGAGGACCCATGACACTCATCACACGTAATCCCGCCACCATCGCACCGCCCGCCGCCCTTTACAGCCACTCGGTCGAAATTCCGCCGAACGCACGCTGGCTCATCACTGCCGGTCAGGTTGGTGTCACGCCCGACGGCATGGTACCCGAGGGTTTCGAGGCCCAGCACGATCTGGTCTGGCAGAATACGCTCGCGATCCTGGAAGACGCCGGTTTTGGCTCTGAACATATCGTGCGCCTGAATGTCTACTCGACCGATCCGTCAGGCCTGCAGTTCCTCGTGCCGCACCGGGAGAAGTATCTCGCACCGGGCCATGTGCCTGCCTCGACCTGGGTCGTCATCAGCCAGCTCGCCAACCCGCAATGGGTGGTCGAGATGGAAACCATCGCCGCGAAGCCTGAATAGCGAAAATCCGTTCCGGGCGGGCAACCGCGCCCGGCCGGGCCGTTTCAGATGACCAGCGCGCAAGAAAGTCGGTTCCGTCAGGGGCTGTGGCCCTATACCATGATCTTGGCGGCGGCCTTCATCCTGGCGTCGAACCACATCATCGGCCGATGGGTGCAGGGTGATATGCCGCCGATGGGCATCGGCTTTTGGCGGCTCTTCATCGCGACAGCTGTATTGATACCGTTTGTGGGCCGCTCGGTCTGGGCCAAGCGCGGTCTAATCAGGCAGCACTGGAAGCTTTTCCTAGTGATGGCTGTGGCTCTGGGTCCATTCGGCAATGCGGCCGTTTATGTGGCCTATCATTTCACCACCGCGATCAACGGCGGCGTCGTGTCGACCGCGCAACCCGTCGCGACCGTGCTGATTACCTTTTTCCTATTTCGTGAATCCGTGACGCGGGTTCAGACCCTAGGGATCATCCTCGCGACGGTCGGGGTGTTCGTGATTGTTTCGCGTGGCGACCTGGCGCTCCTCGCAGCCCTCGAGCCCAATATCGGCGATCTGATCATGCTGGCGGCGATGTTCGGTTTTGCCGTGCACAACTCATTGCTGCGCAAGATCCCGGGCAGCTTCACGACAGCGGAGATACTGCTTTCGGTGCAATGTTTTTCGATGCTCGTGATGCTGCCGCTTTACGTCACGGAAACGATCGTCTTCAAACCGATGCCGGTCACCTGGGAGGCTGCTGCCGTCATGGCCTGGGTCGGGATTGCTGTGGCGATCATCGCCGTCGGTTTTACCAACACATCGATCCTCGCACTGGGCGCGAACAAGGCCACGATTTCGAACTATATCCGCGCGCTGATTACCGCCGGGCTGGCTATCCTGATCCTCGGTGAGCGCCTGGAGCTGTTCCACCTGGTGGCATTTGCATTCGTCGTTGCGGGCGTGGTGATGCTCGGGCGAGGGCGCCGGGTGCGCCCGGCTTGACAGGCGGTCGGCGCACCACCTATATCCCCAGCCGCACTTGGGGCGGAGTAGCTCAGCTGGTTAGAGCAGCGGAATCATAATCCGCGTGTCGGGGGTTCGAGTCCCTCCTCCGCTACCAATTCTCCCATTCATGCAATACTTGCCGCGGCACTGAAGCGGGTATTCGTTGTGCCCGAGCGCTTTCGTATGGCTCGCGTTTGATGTCGGAACCAACCGAATAGAGAACAAGTCATGCTGCAAATCCGCAATCCCGATACGACTGCCCCGCCCGTCGCGTTCTACAGCCAGGGCATCGAGGTGCCCCCGGGCGCCCGCACACTGCATATCGCCGGCGTCGTCGGCGTCACGCCGGAAGGCACCATGCCGATCGGCTTTGAGGCCCAACATCGGCAGATTTGGCTGAATGTCATCGAGATACTCAAATTGGCCAATATGGGCGTGGAAGACCTCGTGCGTCTCAACGTGTTCTCGCTCGATCCGTCGGGTCTCTTCATTGTCAGCGACGGCCGCTAGGAGTTCCTCAACGGTCACAAGCCGGTATGGACCTATCTGGCGATCAAGGGCCTCGCGCGACCTGAATTCCTAGTCGAGATGGACGCCACTGCAGCCAGGGTCGACTAACCTTGTGCGCCGGTGCCTTTGGGTGCCGGCCACGGTTCTTTCCGCGCCCGATCGGGTGTATGTTGGCGTTCGTTTTCGAGCGGGGGCACAATATGCACAAGGTCGCGACATTCGACGGCACCACATTGGCGCCGCACCCGAAATACGGTGCGTATGCGCAGGGGCTGAACTGGTCGCCCTTCGTCGAGCATGCCGACGAGACGGTGCATATCTCCTATGGCGTCATAGAGGTCACCCCGGGCGGTGAAACCGAGCTCACGGTGCAGGCCCACGAGACCGGGATGTACTTGCTCGAAGGTGAGATCGACGTGATCCGGGACGGCCGGGCCTATCGGCTTGTCGCCGGCGATTTCATGCTGATCCCGACGGGTATTTCCCATGCTTACCGCAACGCCGGTTCGGTTGCAGCGCGCTGGATCGAGATGTGTGCCCCCCAGCCCAAGGCGCCGGATGCGTGGCAGGACACGTGGTTTGACGGGCCGCCCGACTGGCTGGAAGCGCCCGCAATTATCAATCTGGCGGACCGGCGCGATCAGATGGTTGGACATTACGATTACAGCCAGCACAGCCCGCCGCTGACCATCACGCCCGACCTGGACGGGTTTTCCCAGCGTATGATGATCGATGATGTGTTCGGTGCGGTGCACTTCAATATGTTCGTCATCAGCTTCGCCAACGGCGGGATCTGCAACCATCATGACCACGCCTTCGAAGAGGCCTACTACGTGCTTGGTGGCGAGGTGGATATCGTTTTCGAGGGGCAGGAATATCTGCTCAAGGAAGGCGACTTCGCCTGGACCGGTGTCGGCGCACAGCACGCGTTCTTCCCACGCGAGGGAACGCCGGTGCACTGGCTCGAAATACAGGCGCCCCAGCCGCCATTGCGCGAAGGCGTGCGCTTCTATAGCCCGTGGGATAACTTTACCAACGTCGTCAAATTCTAGCCCGTAACCCTTCCAAGCGAGACCCGATGTCCAGTAACGCCCCCCTGACGATCCGCCTGAACCCCGCTGACAATGTTGTCGTCGCGCGGGCCGAGATCATGCCCAACACCGCGATCCCGGATGAAGATGTCGCCACGAATGCGCCGATCCCTCGCGGCCACAAGATCGCGACCCGGGCCATCGCCAAGGGTGAGACGATCGTCAAATACGATCAGATCATCGGCTTCGCCAGCCGCGACATCAAAGCGGGTGACCATGTCCACACGGACAATTGCGAGTTCCGCATGGTCGACCGGGATTATCAGTTCGCCACGGATTTGCGTGAGACGGAGATGGTGCCCGAGGTAGAGCGCCGCACCTTCGAGGGCTATGTGCGCAAGAACGGCTCGGTCGGGACGCGAAACTATATCGGTATCCTGACCTCGGTGAACTGCTCGGCGACGGTCGCGCGTTACATCGCGGATTCCTTCAACGCGACGGGCAAGCTGGACGACTACCCCAACATCGACGGCGTGTCGGCCTTTGTGCATGCGACAGGTTGCGGTATGGCAGACTCCGGTGATGGTTATGCCAACCTTCAGCGCACCCTGTGGGGCTATGCGCGCCACCCGAATTTCGCCGGCGTGCTGATTGTCGGACTGGGTTGCGAGGTGAACCAGATCCCATTTCTGCTGGATGCCTACGGGCTGGAACTCAACGACACGTTCCAGACCATGACGATCCAGGAGTCGGGTGGCACGCGGAAGACGGTCGACCAGGCGATCGAGCGGATCAGCACGATGCTCGAGCCTGCCAACGCCGCCACACGTTCGACCGTGTCTGCCAGCGAACTCACGGTAGCGCTGCAATGCGGCGGGTCGGACGCCTATTCGGGCATTACGGCCAACCCGGCACTGGGCAATGCCGTGGATCGGCTAGTCGCCAACGGCGGCACGGGCATCCTCGCCGAGACGCCGGAAATTTATGGCGCAGAGCATCTGCTGACCCGCCGCGCGGTCAATGCCGAGGTCGGCCAGAAACTGGTGGACCGGATCAAATGGTGGGAGGACTACACCGCCCGTAACCATGGCTCGATGGACAACAATCCCTCGCCGGGCAACAAGGCCGGCGGCCTGTCGACGATCCTCGAGAAGTCACTGGGAGCAGCGGCCAAGGGCGGCACCACCAATCTGGCGGGCGTCTACAAATATGCTGAGCCGGTCGACACCAAGGGCTTCGTTTTCATGGATTCGCCGGGCTTCGATCCCGCGTCGATCACGGGCGAGGTCGCGTCGGGCGCCAATCTGGTTTGCTTCACCACTGGCCGGGGCTCGGTCTATGGCTGTAAGCCGTCGCCGTCGATCAAGCTCGCGACCAATACCCAAATGTATGAGAGCATGTCCGAGGACATGGATATTAACGCCGGTAAGATCGCTGACGGCGATGCCACGATTGAGGATGTCGGTCTCGAGATCTTCGATTACATGCTCGACATCGCCAGCGGCACCCAGTCGAAGTCCGAAGCGCTCGGGTTCGGCGACAATGAGTTTATTCCTTGGCAGGTCGGCGCGGTGATGTAGGCCGGCCCGGACAGGACTGACAAGATCATGGATTCAAACAATCTGGAGGGCTGGGTCGCCCTCGTGACAGGTGGCGGTCGCGGAATCGGCGCGGCGCATAACGGCGGGCGCGTCGGCCTGCATTATTCCGCCTCGAAGGGCGGCATGGAGGCGCTGGCCCGCGCCTATGCGTTGCGGCTGGTTGAGGAGGGGGTGACCGCCAACTCCGTGTCGCCGGCGCTCATTCACACCGACATGACCTCAACGGCCACGCCCGAGCAGCAGGTATTCTCGCCGCCGGTGGGGCGCATGGGCCATGTCGATAATGTGGCGTCTGCCGTGGTGATGATTGCCGGGAACGGCTGCATGACCGGTCAGACCGTGCATATGAACGGGGGCTTGTACTTCACCTGACGGGCGGTCAGCCCCTAGTGAAATGCGCCGTGCCGCGGTCAGGCTGCAGCAACAGCTTTCCCATGATCCGTCCATCGTCGAGATGTCGGTGCGCCTCGACCGCATCCTCGAGCGGCATCTCGGCATAGATCGCCGGCGCGATTAAGCCGTTGGCGATAGACCCCATCAATTCATCCATGTCTCGTCCGGCCGCCTCGGGTTCGTGATCGAAGGAGTGGATCGAGAATACGCGCACGGCCGGGCAACGGGCCCAGCGCTGGATCTGGGCGGTGAAAACGTCGTCCTGGGGCAACCCTTCGATCATGCCGCAGAGTACCAGTGTGCCGTGGATCGCCAGGAGGTCGAGGTGATCGACGAAGCCGTTGCCGCCGACGGGGTCGATGAAATGATCCACGCCGCGCCCACCCGTGATTTCCATGATCGTGTCTTTCAGATCATCGGCCGATGTGTCGATCACGTGTGCCGCGCCGCGCCCGCGGGCAAACGCTGCCTTCTCAGGGCTGCGTGCAAGCGCGATGCTCTTCAGACCGGCGGCATTGGCGAGGTCCAGCAATGCGCTTCCCAGTCCGCCGGCCGCACCCACAATGGCAATTGTTTCCCCGTCGTGTACCCGCGCGCCAGAATGCAGGATGCGATACGCGACGCGGTAGTTCATGAGGCAGCCGGCTGCAGCCAGGTCAAATCCTTCCGGACAGGGGAACGCCCAATTGGCGTCGATGGCGAGGTACTCGGCATAGCAGCCGCGTTCCGGCACCGCCGATACGACAACCGCGTCGCCCTCGCGGTGGCTGGTAACACCTGCTCCAACGGCAGCAATCGTACCGCTCATCTCGATGCCGGGAATGGTCGGCAGTTCCGGCATCCACGGGTAACGGCCATCGCGCACGAGCTGGTCGGCAAGACCGATGCCGATTGAATGGGCCTTCACCAGAACCTGGACGGGCGCCGGTATCGGATCCGGGATGTCGTCCAGCTTGAGAACCTCGGGTCCGCCCGTTTCATGAATTCTAACTGCTCTCATTCTGGTGCTCCCCGGATCACGCCTGCTGTTTTGCCTATCTTGCCTCGGTCGGCGGGGGCGTCAATCATGGTCTGTCTTTTATCGGGTACGCGCAGGGTCGCGGCGCACCGGCGGTAGTCCGACACCGCTGGCGGGGCGTTCGAGCAGCACTTCGCGGCGAAAGCGAAACAGGCTGGCCGGGCGACCGCCGGTCTTGGAGGTCTTTGACCCGGTATCCTCGACTAGACCCTGATGCTCGACCAGTCGGCGGAAGTTCGCCTTGTGGAGCTCGACGCCGGACAATGCTTCCACGGCACGTTGTAAATCAAGGAAGGTAAAGCGCGGAGGCATCAGCTCGAAGACCACCGGGCGGTACTTGATCTTGCCACGCAGGCGCGAGATGGCCGTCGCGAGAATACGGCGGTGATCCGCCTGCAGGCTGTCGGCGTCCATGATGGCGGCTTCGCGCGGGGCCCAGCAAGCAGCGCCGTCGCGGTGGGCCTCGGGGACCAGCCCGATCTCATAGAGGAGTTCATAACGCTCGAGGACGAGCTCCTCGTTCCAAGGGCTGCCCGGCAGGCCGAAGGCGACCCGGGCGCGTTCCTCGCGGGATTTTCGTTCGTCACGCGGGGCCTCGGCGATCCAGCCGGCGATGCCGTCACGCACGGCTGACAGAATCTCCGGCTCGCCGCCACGCCAATTCTCCCAGGGGAAGAACTCGTACCAGCTTCGCCATTCACTGGCTTCCACGCGACGCGATTTGCTTTCATGAACCAGGGCCAGATAGCCGATCGAAAGCATCCGATTCGGCTGCGCACGGGCACTGGCATGCCGGTTGGCGTCTCCGAAGCTGTAGAGCTGCTCTACATAGCCGAGGTTGTAGCCGGTTTGCTCTTCGACCCAGGTCCGCAGGCCGGCCTCCAGTGTGCGATGCCGGGGCTCCAGGGGCCCCGAGGGCAGCGCGGCCGGACGGGACGTGTCGGGCTGGCGGACCAGCACGCGCGGACCGTCGGGGCCAACGGCAACGATCACCGCGCCCAGCTCGACGGTTACAGCGTCCTTCACCGCGCGGCTGCGTGACGGGTCGGACCGGGTCATCTGCGGCGCCTGTAGGGCATGGCGATATACTTGCCTCTGGATCACCTTGCGTTGTGCCGGATCGGCTCCTCAGTCATATCGCGTTCGCAGCGTTTCGTCACATATCAGGACAACTTCGCGGCGTCGGCGTGGTCCGAACTGTTGAGGTGAACGCACCAGTGTCTTTCGCATTCGGCTGCATTGGGCGTCGTGACCAGTGATATCGTCGCGCAACTTTTCAGGAGAGACAGATATGCCGCCGAAAGCTGCCCTGCCGACAACCGATCCGAGCCAGACCCTGTCCACCGCCAATCCCGATCTGCGCAAGACGGTCAAGGTCGACGACGCGGAGATGGCCTATATCGATATCGGAGAAGGTGACCCGATCGTCTTCATGCACGAAACCCGACTTCGTCTTTCCTGTGGCGGAATGTCATTCCCCACGTCGAGGGTATGGGCCGCATTAACGCGCCGGATTTTATTGCCCATGGCTGGTCGTCGACGTCGCCGCGAGAGGCATATCACTTCAAGGACAATATTGAACGTTTCGACACTTTCT
Organism: Alphaproteobacteria bacterium; assembly: GCA_049601915.1. Classification (GTDB taxonomy): domain Bacteria; phylum Pseudomonadota; class Alphaproteobacteria; order UBA6615; family UBA6615; genus UBA8079. The sequence continues at coordinate 2,495 of JBMYRB010000007.1, read as the reverse complement.
TTGATGCGCTGGGGCTGGACGAGAATTTGATCCTGATGCAGCATGACTGGGGTGCGGCCGTCGGGTTTGACCGCGCATCTCGGTTTCCTAACCAGGTCTAGGGTATCGCCTATATGGAAGCGATGGTTTGGCCCCGCCATTGGTCGGATATTCCCGAAGAGAGAGTTGGCGCCTTCAAGCAATTCCGGACCCCCGAAGGCGAAGCGGAATAGATCGAGAAGAACTTCTTCGTCGAGGTGATGCTTTTCGAGCGTGGAATTATTCGCGACCTTTCCGATGCCGAGAAAGAGATCTATCGCTATCCCACCAACCGTCCCGGAGGTACGAAACTACCGGGGGTCATTATGCCGAATGACATTCCTTTCGACGGTGAGCCCGCCGAGAGTCATGCCATCGTAAAGCGCTATGCCGACTGGCTGGTCAAGACCGATACGCCCAAGCTTTTCATCAATGCAGATGAAGGGCATGGGCTTGCCGGGGCGGCGCGCGAGCATGCCCGTACCTTTAAGAACCAGACGGAAGTCTCGGTGCATGGCCGACACTACATGCAGGAAGATGTCCCCGATGAGGTCGGGACTGCGCTTGCCGGGTTTATTCGCGGGCTGCGAGGTTGAGCGCGCCTAGTCGCGCGTCTGTCCGGGGCGGAAGAAGTCGGCCAAGCGTGTATCGGCGACGGTTACCTGATCCCACGCGTCGGCCACGACCGTAAACACTGCGAGACCGGCGGCGGGAAATCCGAGCATCATATCCCGGATCGCCGCGTCGTCGGGCGAGGGGCCGGCGAGCATTCGAGCCAGTTCCTCGATCCCCGGGTTGTGCGCCATCACCAACGCGGCCTGTACTGTGTCCGACAGTTCGCCGATGCGCGCGAGCAGGGTACCGGGTGAGGCGAGGTAGAGGTCGTCATGCGTCTCAGATGACGGCGCGCCGCGCAGCTTTTCACTCACGACATCCCACGACCGCCGGGTGCGCAGTGCTGACGACACCAAGGCGTGATCCGGCGCCAGGTCATGGGCATCGAGCCACTGAGCGACCTGAACGCATTCGGTGCTGCCGACTCGGGTGAGTGCTCGATCGGAATCATCCTGGCCGCTTTCGGCCCATTCCGAAGACCCGTGACGCATGAGGAGGAGGCGTTTCATTTATTCGTTCCACTATTCGTGTTCCGGCTCAAACCGCGCGGTGAGCCTAGCGAAAGCCGTTGACTCGCGCATATACGGAAGCGGCATGGTCGGGTCCTAAGAAATTCTTTGTTGCGGCGCAATAATCCGATTGACTCAAACCGACGTGATCGTATACCACCTCGCGCACTGTCGAGGGGATAACGGAACCCAGTTCCAGCAAGCCTTTGTGCAGTATTCGGACGGGTTGAAAAAAAAGCTGTTCGGACCGGGAAAAAGCGTTTGACTTGCCCTGTCCACAGTCATATAACCCGCCCTCGCCGCCCGGTTTGGGGGTAAACCCTGTTGGGCGGCTTAGCTACATGCTGAGTGATTTCGCTCCTAAGTTGGAGCGGATATTGGCATCTGCGCTGTTGGACATTGTGAATACCTGAAGAAGGGATGCGCAGGCGGCGGTGCGTGATATCAAACACGTCCGCTTGCACGCGCATCTTTAGATGTAACGAGGTACATTAGTTTGTGCCTCGCTTGTGCTAAGTAGACGCTTCTAGTCAACCCGACCAATGAACCGTTGTTCAGCGGATCGGGGAGGTCAACTTGAGAGTTTGATCCTGGCTCAGAGCGAACGCTGGCGGCAGGCTTAACACATGCAAGTCGAAGGTGAAGCTAGAGCTTGCTCTAGTGGAAACTGGCGGACGGGTGAGTAACGCGTAGGGATGTGCCTATGAGTACGGAATAACCGTTGGAAACGACGGCTAATACCGTATACGCCCCGAGGGGGAAAGCTCCGGCGCTCATAGAGCAACCTGCGTCCGATTAGCTTGTTGGTGAGGTAATGGCTCACCAAGGCTTCGATCGGTAGCTGGTCTGAGAGGATGGTCAGCCACACTGGGACTGAGACACGGCCCAGACTCCTACGGGAGGCAGCAGTGGGGAATATTGGACAATGGGGGCAACCCTGATCCAGCCATGCCGCGTGAGTGAAGAAGGCCTTAGGGTTGTAAAGCTCTTTCAGCAGGGAAGATGATGACGGTACCTGCAGAAGAAGCCCCGGCTAACTCCGTGCCAGCAGCCGCGGTAATACGGAGGGGGCTAGCGTTGCTCGGAATTACTGGGCGTAAAGAGCACGTAGGCGGGTAATCTAGTCAGGCGTGAAAGCCCCAGGCTCAACCTGGGAACTGCGCTTGATACTGGTTACCTAGAGTCCGAGAGAGGGTGGTGGAATTCCCAGTGTAGAGGTGAAATTCGTAGATATTGGGAAGAACACCAGTGGCGAAGGCGGCCACCTGGCTCGGTACTGACGCTGAGGTGCGAAAGCGTGGGGAGCAAACAGGATTAGATACCCTGGTAGTCCACGCCGTAAACGATGTGCGC
>JBMYRB010000006.1:0-146701 GCA_049601915.1 Alphaproteobacteria bacterium | reverse complement strand
GATTCCCTTTCGCGGGAAGTATAAATTATCTGAGCATGCCGGGAGGCGGCTGCTAATTATCCAAAAATGCACCGCTGGGCAAGCGAATCGCAAGTTTTCTGACGGAAAACATTGATGAATACGAGTTATTTTTTGTCATCGTCACGCAATGCGGCCAACGCGGCGAAGGGGCCGGTCGGTTTTCCGGCCTCGTCATCAACCTCTTCAAACTCTGCACCCGGCGCACGTGGATACAGGTCCAGCACGAGTGACAGGTTCTGGACGATCACGTCACCCACCTCGATTGCGTCTTCCACAATAGGCTCCACAGGATCCTCGTCTTCGCCCTCATTATCCTCCGCACGGCCGGAAAACCGCTGATAAATCGGTGCATCGATATGTTGTGCCACCGGTTCCAGCGTGACGACACACGCCTGGACAATGTCTGCATCGATCCGCCCGACCAAGTTCACATCGCCCGTGAGATCGCGAAACAGCTCCAGGTCTATCGTCATGTTTTCGATCGACAGGATGCCGAGACGCTCGGCAATCGCGGTGCATTCGACCTTGTCCACGTGGATTTTTTCCACCAGACGCTCGGCCGGCAACAATTCCGCGATTGAGATGCATCTCAATAGTTCCGGGTTGACGGTCTCATTCATGCGCCACCTTCCCGGGCTGCCGTACCGCCGACCGATCCCGGATCGGGAAACACCGTCCGTGCCTCCCACAATGCTTCGGGTGCACATGCATCGACTGCGTCTCGCGCGCCGCGTACATACGCGATCATCGCCGTCACTTCGGCATCCGAGGGGTCTGCACTGGCATAAAGGTTGCGGCGCAGGGCAGCGGCCATCTCCGCATCGCCGACCTCCAGCCCGCGCTCGTAGGCCGAGATCCGTCCGTGCAAATTGCGCGCGAGTTTCTTAATCCGTTTGCCGATCCCCATATCGCCAAGCCCCACCTCGCGCAACGCGACATCGAAATCGTCGAATATCTGGTCATGCAGCGTTTGCGCGACGCGCGGCCCCTGTCCGCCGGCTCGCTTCAAGCGCCGCAGCAGAATATAGGCGTGCAGACAAACCATCTCATAACGGCCCAGCATGGTGTCGGGAACACCATAAGAGGCATAGAAAGCCGGACAGCGCGCCTGGTCGATCACGACCTCAAGCAGCCGCGCGGCCAATTCCCGTCGCTGTTTGCGTTCTCGAATCCAGTTCATCATGTCAGTTTGCGCATCGTATTTTTGCTCTTCACCGCACCGGTTGACATGGCGAAACGGCGAGTGCCATCGTCCTGCCCGATCTGACCCACCACAACGCGAACTGAGGAACTGTCTGCCCGATGAAATTGTTTGTCCGACACGGTCGTATCCTTGTTCTGCTTGCGGCACTAAGCGCCTGCTCGCCTCTCATTACTGTGCATGGCCATGAGCCAGACCCTGATGCGCTTGCCACGATAGAGCCCGGTCAAACCGACAAGCGTGACGTGCAACTGGCGCTGGGAAGCCCCTCGACCGAAGGCGTGTTTCGCACCAACATCTGGTACTACATGTCCGAACGGACTGAAACCGTAGCGTTCTTTGAACCGGAACTTCTTGAACGAAAAATCATCGCTATCGTGTTTGATGGAAACGAAGTCGTGGAGGATGTCTTCACCTACACCGAGAATGACCGCCGCGAAGTCGAGCTGGTCAGCCGGGTAACGCCGACCGCGGGCAACGAATTTTCATTGATCCAGCAACTGTTCGGTAATGTCGGCCGGTTCGGCGGCGCGGGCGACCTTGTCGGCAACCCCGCCAACCGGTAGCGGGCTCCGCCGCCGCACCCGACAGCTCTCCACTCAATAAAAAATCCCTGAGGCCTGGGCCCCAGGGATTTTTGCACAAGATATTTCCGCCTAGAGGTTTGCCAACACGGCAAGCACCAGAAGCGCCACGATGTTCGTGATCTTGATCATCGGGTTGACGGCCGGTCCGGCCGTGTCCTTGTAGGGATCGCCAACCGTGTCGCCGGTCACCGCCGCGTGATGCGCGTCGGAGCCCTTGCCGCCATGGTTGCCATCCTCGATGTACTTCTTGGCGTTATCCCACGCACCGCCGCCGGCGGTCATGGAAATCGCAACAAACAGACCCGTCACGATCACGCCCAGAAGCATTGCTCCCAGCGCGGAGAAAGCAGCCGACTTACCACCAATCGCCAGGATGACCACGAACAGCACGATCGGGGACAGGACAGGAAGCATCGAGGGGACGACCATCTCCTTGATCGCCGCGCGGGTCAGCATGTCGACGCATTTACCATATTCCGGCTTGCCGGTGCCTTCCATGATGCCGGGGATGTCCTTGAACTGGCGCCGGACTTCGACGACGACCGAACCCGCCGCACGACCGACCGCGGTCATGCCGAGGGCACCGAACAGGAACGGCAACATGCCCCCCACGAACAGGCCGACGACCACGTAGGGATTACGCAGCGAGAAGTCGAGCACGACACCCGAGAAATACGGGTGCTCCGCCGACGTCGAGATGAAGAAGTCCAGATCCGACGTGTAGGCCGCGAACAGAACCAGCGCACCGAGGCCAGCCGAACCAATGGCATAACCCTTGGTCACGGCCTTGGTGGTGTTACCGACCGCGTCGAGCGCATCCGTCGTCTTGCGCACATTTTCGTCGAGCTCGGCCATCTCGGCGATGCCACCGGCGTTGTCGGTGACAGGGCCGTAGGCGTCCAGCGCGACGACCATGCCGGCCAGCGCCAGCATTGCCGTCACCGCGATGGCGATACCAAGGAGGCCCGCCAGCAAGAATGAGACAATGATCGCGCCGCAGATAATCAGCGCGGGGACCGCCGTGGCTTCCATCGAGATCGCGAGACCCTGGATCACGTTCGTGCCGTGACCCGTGGTCGATGCCTGGGCGATCGAACGCACGGGACGATACTCGGTGCTCGTATAATACTCGGTCACCCAGATCAGCAGCCCGGTCACAACCAGTCCGACGACTGCGCAAAGGAAGATATCCATGCCCGTGAAGGACGCGTTGGCCACATCAACCTGCGCGTCGAACCCGATCACCCAATGGGTGATGACCGCGATGCCGACAAGCGAGAGTACCGCGGAAGCAATGAAACCCTTGTAGAGCGCGCCCATGATGTTCTGGCTCGCGCCGAGGCGGGTGAAGAACGTGCCGATGATCGACGCGACGATGCAGATGCCGCCGATTGCAAGCGGATAGACCATCATCTGGTTCAGCAAGGGATTGCCGGCCAGGAAGATCGAGATCAGCACCATGGTCGCCACGATCGTGACCGCATAGGTCTCGAAAAGATCGGCCGCCATGCCCGCACAGTCACCGACATTATCGCCGACATTGTCCGCGATCACGGCCGGGTTGCGCGGATCATCCTCGGGTATACCCGCTTCGACCTTGCCGACGAGATCGGCACCGACATCCGCACCCTTGGTGAAGATGCCCCCGCCGAGACGAGCAAAGATCGAGATCAGCGATGCACCAAAGCCGAGCGCCACCAGCGCATCGATCAGCTCGCGACCGCCGGCATTGCCCCGCTGCTGCATCCAGACCATGAAGCCGAAGTAGCCGGCAACGGCCAGAAGGGCGAGGCCCGCGACGAGCATGCCGGTTACGGCCCCGGAGCGGAACGCCACCGACAGGCCTTCGGCCAGGCTGCTGCGGGCCGCTTCGGTCGTGCGCACATTCGCGCGCACTGAAATATGCATCCCGATGTAACCGGTCACGCCGGAAAGAACGGCACCGATGACAAAGCCGAGCGCCACTGTCCAGCCGAGGAGGAAGAACAGGATCACCGCAATTACGATACCGACCATGCCGATGGCACGATACTGGCGGTTGAGATAAGCCGCCGCACCCTCCTGGATGGCGGCTGAAATCTCCTGCATCCGCTCGGTACCCGCGCTGGACGCGAGGACGGAACGGGATGCCCAGATGCCGTACAGTACGGCCAAACCGCCGCATGCGATGGCGAACCAGACGATGGGAGCCATTGTGAATATCCTTTGGTTTCTAAGTTGTTAGGCGACGTGGGCGTAGACGGCGAATGCCGCAATGCAGGGCCGAATCACCCAAGCCCATAAAAGCGGCGGGAACATGCCAAAAAGGCGGCTGCATGGCAACCGCACGAAAGTATTAAGAATCATGCATAGGATACGCCGCCGGAACGGGTGCGCAAATGTTCGGATCAAGCCGCAACCGTCCCGCGGCGCGCCCGCAACCAGAACACCGCGATGACCACCGCAACCAGCAGCGGAGCGGAGGCAAGATTGACCGCGAAGAATCCAAGTGTCTGATAAACCACGCCGGCGGCAAGCGAACACACTGCGACTGTGCCAAACACGAACAGATCGTTGATGCCCTGTACTTTCGCCTTCTCGGCTGGCGTATAGGAACTGAGCAGCAAGGTTGTGCCCGCGGTGAACATGAAGTTCCAGCCGACCCCCACCAAGGACATCCCGACCCGCAGATGCACCAGCGAATCGCCGCTGAAGTTCACCGCCAGACAAACCACCGAGATTACGGCGCCGGCAAGGATGATGTTCAGGTCACCATATTTTTTGATCAGCCAGCCGGTAACGAATCCCGGCGCGAACATGCCGAGCACGTGCCACATGATTACGTTGTTGATGTCGAGCTGCCCGAACGGGTGGGTCGGGTGGAGGTGCATGAAGATCGGCGTCGACAGCATCACGAAGTTCATCACGCCATAACCGATCATCGCGCTCATCAGCGCCACGATGAACGCAGGCTGCGCCGCAATTTCGCGCATGGGACGCGTTGGCCCGCTGCGCTCCTGCTCGCTGGGTGCCGGAATATCGGTAAACAGCAACAAACCGACCATTAGCGCTTGCATGATCAGAATAATTGCAAACACGCCGCCGTAAAGGATTGGCTGGATGACGTCGTATCCCACGGAAGATAGTGTCGGGCCGACGAGACCCGCGAACACACCACCCGCCAGCACCAGGCTTACAGCACGTGCCTTGAAACTTTCATCTGCAGCATCCACGGCAGCAAAGCGAAACTGCTGGTTCGAACCCGCCGATACGCCGAACAAAGCCGACCCGATGCAGAACAGAACGAAGCTCTGATCCACGAGCGCGTAAATCATCAGCGCCGCACCTGTCGAACCGATCGCAATAAACGAAATGAATCCTCCAGCGCGGCCGATCTTCTTCATCAACAATGCGGCCGGAACCGTGGACATGGTCATCGCAACGAACTGGAATGTAATCGGCACGGTCGCCCACCCGGGATTCGGCGCAATCGTTGCCCCGATAATCGACGAAACCGAAAATATGAGAATCATCTGCGTCTGGCCAAAAGCCTGACACATGGACAGAAGTGCGACGTTGCGGGAGCTGCGATCTAGAATCATGGGGCGAACATCCTGCATGCCCCTACAAAACACAAGCGATTGCTGTGAATAGCAGCCTTGCGTCAGCTGTCGTTCACGGAAACGTCCTTGCGGAGCACATTTTCGGCGAACATGTCGACCACGACGTCTGCCCCCAGTTCACGTATCGCGGCGTTGCACATTCGGCGTTTGACGACGTCCAGGGAGATTTCGACACCCTTGCGCCGCTCCACCAGGGCATGAAGGTCCCAAAATAACGCGTCGCGCAGACGTGAGCTCGCGGCGGACACGATGGAACGCTGATCGGCCTCAGCAATTTCGAGTGTCAGGGCTGCGGTGTACAGTCCCGCCACCTGGTTATCTTCGAACAAGGTGACGGTGATCGTGTCTAGGCGCACATAGTGATGTTCCTCAACAACCAGCTTCTCCACCTTCGGCTTCACCTCTGCCTGTTCCTGCGCCTTTTTGCCCATGAAGAAAAATGCCCCGCCACCGGCAAACACAAGAACCAACACAATGATGAGAATTTTTTTCATGGTCCCCGGGCAGAACGCGGATGTCGCGTACCAGAACGTCATTGACCACGCCTATGCCCAATACAAGAATGTTTTCCGAGCGGATTCGGACGGCTCTTTGACTAGGACCAGTTTGTAGGCAGCCCCACCGCCACCGACCAAAACGGCCAGCAGCACAACCATCAACAGTTTCTTTTTGCCTTTTTTTGGGTTTTGCGGGCTCATCATTGGCGCCGCCCGCGCGCATGGCTCGGATCGCGGCCTCGGTCTCAGCCCACGTCGCCTTCCCCGAAGTGCCTGTATCCGCCAATGCCTACCTCGACCCTATCTCCGGTCTCATCGAGCACGGTGACCGCCGGCGTGCCAGCAGTCGCCGGGACCATGCGACCGATCCGAGCAATTGAAACACCTGTCACAGACGCGACGGACGTAATCGCTTCGCGCGCCGAAACCGGGGCCGTGAAAACGATCTCATAGTCATCACCACCGCTCATCAGCCTAGTTCGCAATGGTTGATTGTCCGTTACCACGCGACGGGCGGATTGCGAGATCGGAACCAGATGTTGCTGGATCTCCGCCGATACTTCCGACGCCGCACAGATATGGCCCAGGTCAGCGACCAATCCGTCGGAAACATCGGCCGACGCGCTGGCCGTTCCAAGCAAAGCCGGCCCCACCGAAACACGCGGCTCCGGCCGCAGGAACCGGCCCTCCAGAACGGCCTGATCGGATGCATCATCGACGGCGATGTCACCGGTAATGGCACCCAGCCCGAGATACGCATCACCAATCGTTCCCGAGACATAGACATCGTCGTCGATATCTGCGGAAGATCGATTAATCATTTTATTTTCAGACACTTCGCCGAACATATTAATGCTCATAGACAACGGCCCGTCGGTCCTGGTCGTATCACCACCCAGAAGGGAGACGCCGTATGTTTCATTGTCCTCGGCAAGCGCGCCGGCGAACGTAGCCAGCCAGGCCTCGTCGACCGTGTCGGGCAATTGCAGCGTCACCGTATAACAGCGTGCATGCGCACCCTTTGCGGCGATATCAGAGAGGTTCATGCGCAGCGCTCGATGCGCCACATCGGCGGGCGATGTCGAGGCCGGAAAATGAACCCCGGTGACGATGGCATCAGCTGACACAACGAGGTCTTTTGCCGGGTCCGGCCGCAACCATGCGGCGTCGTCGCGCAAGCCAAGGGTGCCGGGTTCGCCGTTGCTGAGCGGCGCGAAATAACGTCGGATCAGATCGAATTCATCAATCCCGCGCGCCATTACGGGCCTCGTCCTCGCCGTCTTCGACCACGGACACCCCAACATCTTCATCCGCGTTAGCTGACGGCTTTTTCTGGGTGGTCTCGTCGCTGCGAACCACACGGGCCAACCGGTCGAGCACCGCGTTCACGAGACCTAGCTCCTTGCCTTCAAAGAAGGCATCGGTCAATCGCACATACTCACTGATCGCGACGCGCGCCGGTATATCGTCGCGCGAGCGCAGTTCATAGGCCCCGGCCCCCAGGATGGCGCGCAACAGTGGCTCCAGCCGCTCCATCGTATTGGCACCATCCAGGCATCCATCCAGCGCTGCGTTCAAGTCGATACGGTCCCGCGCCACGCCCTGCACCAGATCTGCAAACAACACCTTGTCGGCATCGCGCGGTCCGGCGACCTCCTCGTCACCGTCCGCCGAGGCGGGTAAATCGGTGCGATGTTGTATGAATTCAAGGACGGTGGATTCGGCTGTACCGCCGCGAATGTCCATCTGGTAAAGCGCCTGCACCGCCAGGAGCCGTGCTGCACCACGTGCCGATGCGCCCGATTTTCGCCCTCCGGCGGCCGCTTCGCTATCTTCGTTCATCAGCGGGGGAACATTCGAAAGGAACTCTTGAACCCGACCATTCGCAGGCAAGCGGTCGCCGCATCGGCGCCCTTGTTACCTTGATCAACGGCGGCGCGCGCCATCGCCTGCGCCTTGTTTTCGGTCGTCAGAACGCCGAACCCCAGTGCCAGACAATGTCGGACTGCTAGGTCCTGCAGACCGCGCGCGGTTTCGCCGCACACATAATCGTAATGGGTGGTCTCGCCCCGGATCACGCAGCCGAGCGCCACATAGCCGTCAAACCGCCGGCGTCCGCCCGAGAATTCCGGCGAGCGCATGGCCGTCGCGATCGCGGCGGGAATCTCGAACGCACCGGGTATTTCGTAAACCTCGTAGGAAGCTCCGGCTTCATCGAGCACGCCAATCGCGCCGGTCAGAAGCTGGTCGGCGATTTCCTCATAATATTTGGAAACCGCAATCATGATGTGAGGTTGTTCGGACATTGCCTTCTTCCCTAGTCGCCGGCTTCGGAACCGGTCATCGGCACCGAACGGGTCTCTATCAGCCTGAGGCCAAAGCCTTCGAGGCCGACGATCGAACGCTGTGAATTTGACAGCAGGATGATATCCCGGACCCCAAGATCGACAAGTATCTGCGCCCCGACACCGTAGTTGCGCAATTCATTGATCGGCTTGCTCGGCGCGCTGCTGAATTGCCGAATGCGGTCGGACAGCGACGTCGGCGAAGTATCTCGGATCAGCACGATCACACCCGCGCCGACTTCGCCGATGAGCTCCATGGATCGCTGGAGAATACCGGAATCGGGCGCATCGAGACTTCCCATCGCATCCGCGCCAATGGAGAAGGAATGCATACGCACAAGAACCGGCTTTTCCGGGTCGATCTCACCCTTCACGATCGCCAGGTGCTCGGCATACTCCACGGTGTTGCGATAGATGCGCCATTTGAATTCGCCGCCAAACCGCGAATAGAAATCATGCTCCATCAGCTGTTCGACGATCCGGTCATTGCGCCGTCGGTAGGCAATCAGGTCCGCGATCGCCCCGATCTTGAGCCCGTGATATTGAGCGAACCCAATCAAATCCGGCAGTCGCGACATCGTCCCGTCGTCATTCATGATCTCGCAGATCACAGCCGACGGGTTGAGCCCGGCAAGACGCGCGATATCGACGCCGGCCTCCGTATGCCCGGCCCGCACGAGAACACCGCCGTCGCGGGCCGCTAAAGGAAAAACATGGCCCGGCGTGACAATATCCGCCTCGGTCGAGCGCGGATCGATCGCCACGGTGATCGTTCGTGCCCGGTCGGGCGCAGAGATGCCCGTGGTCACGCCTTCGGCAGCTTCGATGGAAACAGTGAAATTCGTCGCCAAGCGCTGGCCGTGCGTCTGGGGCATCATCGGCAGACCGAGTTGATGGGTCCGCTCACGTGTCAGGGACAGGCAAATCAGGCCCCGGCCATGGGTCGCCATGAAGTTGATGGCATCCGGTGTCGCCATTTGGGCGGGGATTACCAGGTCACCTTCGTTTTCCCGATCCTCGTCATCGATGAGAATGAACATCTTCCCGTTGCGGGCATCCTCGATGATGTCCTCGATCGGCGACAAGATCTGCTCGTCGTCTATGGCGCGCTGCACGTCCTGCTTTGATATGCTGCGCAGACCCTCGGTTTTATCTGTCACGTTTCATTCCGTTCCAAAAGACGCGCGACATAGCGCGCGATTACATCCACTTCAATATTCACATCGGTTCCGACATCAACATCGGCAAGTGACGTGTTGTCCCATGTATGGGGGATTATGTTCACCCCGAAAACCTCATCATCCACTTCGTTCACAGTCAGTGAGACACCATCGACCGTGATCGAACCCTTTGAAGCAACATAGTGCTTCAGCGCATCGGGAACCCTGATGCTGAGCCGATGATTGTCACCCTCGCGCGCCAGGCCGACCACCTGCGCCACGCCGTCGACATGGCCAAGCACCAGATGCCCGCCCAGTTCATCGGCGGCGCGTAAGGCGCGCTCCAAGTTGATCCGTGTACCCACGCCCCAACCGCCGCTCGTGGTTTTGTCGAGTGTCTCACCCGAGACATCGACAGCAAAACTGGACGCCGTTTTCTCGACCACGGTCAGGCATGCCCCGTTGCACGCAATCGACGCGCCGATATCGATGTCCGACGTGTCATACGCGGTCTCGATGGTCAGCCGGCGACCGACATTCTGAGTATCGACCCCGGCAATCCGACCCACATCAGTGATAATTCCTGTGAACATGGGGCTTGGTTAAGGCACGCGGGCGAAAATTTCCAGCGTGTCGTCACCGACCGGCGTGAGCGACAGGGGCTTGAAGGTCGGTACTTCGGACATGTCCGCGACGCCCAGGTCACCAAAAGGCGGCAGTCCATCACCACCGATCAGGGATGGTGCACGGAACCAAAGCAACCGATCGACGAGCCCTGCGCGGAGCAAGCCGGTGGACAACCGCGCGCCGCCTTCGACCATCAGGCGCGTCACCCCCATCGCGCCAAGCGCACGCAATGCGGCACCTGGTTCCGGCTGCCCGTCCACGACATCCTCGATCGGGACAACCATGACCCCCGCCCCTTCCAGAGCCTTGCGCCGTTCCTTGTCGGTCTTGGCAGCCGACAGAACCCATGTCTGGACATCGGCCGCCGTGCGTACCAATTCGGATTCCAGCGATATTCGCAGCTGTGAATCGAACACCACGCGCAACGGCGAGCGGCCTTGCATGCCCGGCAGCCTGCAGGTCAGGCTCGGATCATCGGTCTCGGCGGTGCCGATCCCCACCGCAATGGCGTCATGCTGACTGCGCAAAAGATGTGCGTGACGTCGCGCCGCCGCGCCGGTGATCCATTGCGATGCGCCGGTCCGGGTCGCGATCCGGCCATCCGACGTGGTCGCGGTCTTGAGGGAAACCATCGGGCGGCCGTCCCCGACCCGCGTCAGGAAACCGATATTGATGTCCTCCGCTTCTTCGCGACAGACATCGGTTTCGACCTCGATTCCCGCATCACGTAACCGCGCAATGCCGCGCCCCGCCACCCGCGCATCGGGATCGCCACATGCGACAACCATGCGCGCCACGCGCGCAGCGATTAATGCGTCCGCGCATGGCGGCGTCCGTCCCAAATGGCTGCATGGCTCAAGCGTGACATATGCCGTCGCGCCGACAAGCGCTGCGGCGCCAAAGCGCGCCCGCGCCTGGTCAAGCGCTACCGTCTCCGAATGCGGACGGCCGCCTGGCTGGGTCCAGCCACGTCCAAGGACGCGCTTGCCGGGCTCACCGGACACGATGACGCAACCGACCGCCGGGTTGGGCCAAACATTGCCCAGCCCGCGCCGCGCGAGCCGCAGCGCTATTGTCATGAAATCCTGGTCGGTGTGCATCAGACTAGGGTCGGGCGAAAGCCGCCCGCGATCAATCGTTTTCGGCCGTCTCGCCGTCAGCCGCCAAATGCTCGTTCCCGATAAAATCCTCGAAATCGCGTACTTCACGGAAATTCTTGTAGACCGAGGCGAACCGCACATAGGCGATGGAATCGAGATTGGCCAAGGCATCCATCACGGCCTCGCCGATGGCATCGGAAGGGATATCCGTCTCGCCCGAGGATTCGAGACGCCGCACAATGCCGCTGATGACCCGATCCACGCGCTCGGCATCCACCGGTCGCTTGCGCAGGGAAATGCGTATGGAACTTTCCAGCTTGTCACGATCGAACGGCACGCGCTGACCGTTCTTCTTAACCACTGTCAGGTCACGCAGATGAACGCGTTCGAACGTTGTCCAGCGCGCGCCACAATTAGGGCATGCGCGGCGGCGACGGATCGCTGTGTTGTCCTCGGTTGGACGCGAATCCTTCACATGCGTGTCGGAGTGTGCACAAAACGGGCAGCGCATTTACGTATCCTCTCGCGTCGCTTCTCTTTTTCCTTGTCGATCAGCCGGCCGGGTAAATCGGGAACCGGCCGCATAACTCTTCTACGCGCCTGCGCACTGATTCCTCGACCTGCGCGTCGCCGTCCGGGTTGCCGCTCAGACCATCGAGCACCTCGACAATGAGTTCGCCAACCAGTCGGAATTCCGCCGGGCCAAAGCCGCGCGTGGTCCCAGCCGGGGTCCCAAGGCGGATGCCGGACGTCACCATCGGCTTTTCCGGGTCGAACGGAATACCGTTCTTGTTGCACGTCAGGCTGGCCCGCTCGAGCGCAACCTCGGTGATATTCCCGGTCAGCGACTTCGGTCGCAAATCGACCAGCATGAGATGCGTCTCCGTGCCGCCGGAGACGATATCAAGCCCGCCCTCGGCCAAGGTCGCCGCCAGCGCGTTGGCATTCTCGACGATCCGTTGCGCATAGGTTTTGAACGACGGCTGCAAAGCTTCGCCGAAAGCCACCGCCTTGGCCGCGATCACATGCATCAGCGGCCCGCCCTGCAGGCCTGGGAAGACTGCGGAATTGATTTTCTTACCGAGATCCGGATCGTAGGCCAGGATCATGCCACCACGCGGGCCGCGAAGCGTCTTGTGGGTCGTGGTCGTAACAATATGCGCGTGAGGGAACGGGCTTGGATGCGCACCACCGGCAACCAGCCCGGCGAAATGCGCCATGTCGACCATCAGGTATGCGCCGACCGCGTCTGCTATCTCACGAAACTTTGCGAAGTCGATCACCCTGGGATAGGCCGAGCCTCCCGCAACGATCAGCGCGGGCTTGTGCTCACGCGCCAGTGCCTCAACTTCCTCCATGTCGATCCGGGCGTCTTCGCGGCGCACGCCATACTGGACGGCGTTGAACCATTTTCCCGACAGGTTGGGCGCGGCACCATGAGTCAGATGACCGCCGGCCGCCAACGACATACCGAGCACGGTGTCTCCCGGCTTGCACAGGGCGAGGAAGACCGCCTGGTTCGCCTGAGCGCCGGAATGGGGCTGCACATTCGCGAACGAGCATCCGAATAACCGCGTCGCGCGTTCGATCGCCAATTCCTCGGCCACATCAACGAACTCGCAGCCGCCATAGTAACGGCGGCCGGGGTAGCCTTCGGCGTATTTGTTGGTCAGAACCGAACCCATCGCCTCGATGACGGCGCGCGAGACAATATTCTCCGACGCGATCAACTCGACCTGGGATTGTTGGCGTCCGAGCTCGCGCTGCATCGCATCGAAAATATCCCGGTCGGCCTCGGCCAGCCCGCGGTCGAAAAATCCGTCGGTCACATTACCGGCGCCCAGGGCTTCACTGGTCATCGACATACTTTTTCCTCTGTCGCTCTTTCGTTCAGATACTTTTATCACACCGCAGTCCGGCGCCCGCAATCAACCCGCCATTGCTATCCCAGTTTCCCGACCCTTCGGTCGTGTCGCTCGCCGCCGGGATACGACGCATCGAGAAATGCGCGCAGGCAGTCATGCGCAACCTCGTGACCGAGAATACGGGCCCCCAGCGCCAGGACATTCGCGTCATTATGTTCGCGCGCCAGACGCGCGGTCGTGGCGTCATGGCAAAGGGCTGCACGCACGCCGGCGATCCGGTTGGCCGCGATGGAGATGCCGATACCGGTCCCGCAGATGATGACACCCTGGTCCGCCTGACCCGACGTGACGGCTTCGCCGACCGCTTTCCCGAAGTCGGGATAGTCGGCCGAGGCATCGCTGTCGGTACCGAGATCAAGGACGGTCACACCACGTTCCAGAAGGTCTGCCTTGAGTTCTTCCTTAAGGGCGTATCCGGCGTGGTCGGCCGCGATTGCGATCGTGCCTTCGCTCATGCATCAAGTCCGTGTAAACATCGCTGAAATTGGGATAGTCAGACCGCGCCCGAATTACCACATCTCGTCGGTCGCCGCCAGCGATACACAAGCTGTCGCGTTGAAATGATGTGGACAACGACATCACCGGGTTTTTCGCGCCGCACCATTTTTGGTGTAGTGCAGCCATAGTCATCGACACAAAAAGCGGGTCTTCGTTACGTCAGTCAAAGTTGCTTTTTAGTCCAGTTCCATCTGTTCATTTCGCTCTTTCCGAAAAGTACTGATGATTATTCAAAAGGCGTATTGACTGGGTCTAACCCGCATGCGATCACGACTGCCGTCTGCATGCCAAAGCATATGCAGGAATTGGGGGGGGGACAGATGACAGAAAACAATCCTGACAACTTGTCTCGTGACGAACTTCTTAGGATGACCACGCGCGTCGTGTCTGCGTATATCGGCAACAACCCCATTCCGGAAACCCAAATTTCCGAAGTCATCAAATCGGTCTATGGTAGTCTCGAA
Organism: Alphaproteobacteria bacterium; assembly: GCA_049601915.1. Classification (GTDB taxonomy): domain Bacteria; phylum Pseudomonadota; class Alphaproteobacteria; order UBA6615; family UBA6615; genus UBA8079. The sequence continues at coordinate 132,674 of JBMYRB010000006.1, read as the reverse complement.
GGCCTCGGTGGCGGCGCTGCGAGCGTTCAGACTAAACAAAAACCCGCCGTCCCCGTGAAGCGTTCGATCACGCCCGACCACATCATTTGCCTGGAAGACGGCAAAAAGCTGAAAATGCTCAAGCGCTATCTCCGCACCGCATATAATCTGACCCCCGAAGAGTACCGGGCCAAATGGGGCCTATCGGCCAATTATCCGATGGTGGCACCGAACTATGCGAAGCAGCGTTCGGCATTTGCGAAAGAAATCGGCCTGGGAAAGCGCGCGCGTTAGCAGGGCAGTCATCGGTAAACCAGGTCAAACGAACACGCCGCCGCAGCCCAATGGTGCCGGCTGGCGCTTGTCCAGCATATAACGACGTTTAGCCATCACCGTTCGGCGCAGCGCTTCCTCGCCTGCGTTGGCCGGGCGGACGATCGAGACTTCCAGCCCCGCGTCCGGGTCGACCACGCACACCTTCACAGCGTTCCCCACAGCGGAAAACTCGAAAATCATGCTGTCTCCCGCCATGCTTCGGGCTTTGGCGTGCGGAAGTCTGGCCATTCGACTTGCTCTCCACGGTGATGGTCAGTGCAAATACACCGGCCTATAGTCGGATGCTGAGAAACGTCCCACGGGAGGAACGGTTCCATGAAAGCGGCTAAAGAAAAATTTAGTGTTAAGTACGCACGAGATGCCGAATGGAAAAAGGGACTGCGGGAGGACTTCGAATACGCCGACCTGGGCATCCGCGACGCGACAGCAGGCCAGTTCAGCGCCCATGTCATTCGCATTGCCGATCCTGCAGCGGATCATCACACCGGCAAGCATGCGCATATGACCAATTTCCAGATGATCTATGTGTTGCAGGGCGAGGCCCGCTTCTGGTTCGACGGCGAAGGCGAAATAAGTGTTTCCAAAGGTGACTGTTTCTATCAGCCCGATGGAATCATGCACGACGCGCTCTGGATGTCGGAAGACTGCGAACTTCTCGAGATCACCTCGCCGGGCGAGTTCGAAACCGTAAGGGACTGAGCGGTTGCGTCTCATATCGTGGGACGATAATCAGACCGAGTGCCGGAGAATGGCGGGATTACATTCTTATCGTCCTGCCACTTCGAAAACGACGTGCCACATTTGCAGGAGTTAAGGTCATGAGTATCGCCGAAAACGCAGGTCCCACAGGCGCCAGCGCAGAAAAGCCGCGTTTCCAGTGGGACGACGCTTTGGTGCTCGACGATGCGCTCGGCGAGGACGAGCGCATGGTCCAAGACATAGCCCGGGACTATAGCCAGGAAAAGCTACTGCCGCGGATCCTCGAGGCCAACCGCAACGAGACCTTCGACCGCGAGATCATGAACGAGTTCGGCGAGCTGGGCATGCTGGGCTCGACCCTGCCCGAGAAGTATGGCTGCGCAGGTGTGAACCATGTCTGCTACGGGCTGATCGCGCGCGAGGTCGAGCGGGTCGATTCCGGTTACCGCTCGGCGCTGTCGGTGCAGTCGTCATTGGTGATGTGGCCGATCTACGAATACGGCTCCGAAGAGCAGCGCATGAAGTACCTCCCGAAGCTGGCGACCGGCGAGTGGGTCGGCGCGTTCGGGCTGACGGAGCCAGACCATGGCTCCGATCCCGGCGGCATGGTGACCCGCGCGAAGTCGGTCGATGGCGGCTATTCGGTGTCGGGCGCGAAGATGTGGATCTCCAATGCGCCGATCGCCGACGTGTTCGTCGTCTGGGCGAAGGACGATGATGGCGTCATCCGCGGCTTCATCTTGGAGCGCGGCATGGAAGGCCTCTCGACCCCCAAGATCGAGGGCAAGTTCTCCCTGCGCGCGTCGGCCACCGGCGAGGTTGTCATGGACGAGGTCTTCGTGCCGGCGGAAAACAAGTTGCCCAACGCGCGCGGGCTGGGCGGCCCGTTCGGCTGTCTGAACAAGGCGCGCTACGGCATCTCCTGGGGTGCGATGGGCGCCGCGGAAGCGTGCTGGCATGCCGCACGCGACTACACGCTCGTGCGCAAGCAGTTCGGACGTCCGTTGGCTGCCAACCAGCTCATCCAGAAGAAACTCGCCGACATGCAGACCGAGATCACGCTGGGCCTGCACGGCAGCCTGCGCCTCGGACGGTTGATCGATGAGGGCAAATCGACACCGGAGATGATCTCACTGATGAAACGCAACAACGCCGGCAAGGCGCTGGATATCGCGCGGGTCGCGCGCGACATGCACGGCGGGAACGGCATCTCCGACGAGTATCACGTCATCCGGCATGTGATGAATCTGGAATCTGTGAACACCTATGAAGGCACCCACGACATCCATGCGTTGATCTTGGGACGCGCCCAGACAGGGCTCCAGGCGTTTACAGGGGCCTGATACCCAACCGGGAACCGGTCAGCAATTTCAGGTATCCGCCTCGGGCGAGAAGTTCACGCAGAACTTTGTGGAATCTTCGCAACTGAGCTCGGCCTGCTTCAGGCCGCACATCATATTGCCGCCCGCCGTTTCGCCGTCGAAATGCCCGCACGTCTGGCAGATGCCAAGATCCTGCCCGCCACACCGTGACTGCATATCGGAGCAAAGCCGCGCCAGGCCGGCGGCCACGGTGTCCAGGGTTTCCGCCGGCAAATTCGAGATAGCCTTGTCGAGGCAATTGAGCGGGTCTTCGTCCAGCAATCCCGCGCCTAGTTCCGTCAGTTCGATATGACGCACACGCCGGTCATCGGGGTCGGGCACGCGACGGAGATAGCCCTTTTTTTCGAGCGCGTTCAGGGTCTGGCTTGCCGTTCCCTTGGTTGTGCCGAGAAACGCTGCGAGGGCACCGGGCGTGCGCGAAAAGCGATTTGCCTGGCCGATAAAGCGCAGGCAGTCCCATTGCGCCGGATTCAAGCCATGACAATATTGCAACCCACGTGACATCCTGCCGAGACGGTCCAGGAGCCGTGAAAGGTCTTCTTTATCAATATTATTAGTGGCTTGGGAGGCCATATCTACCTGTTCTTGTTACGCTTCAATCTGAACAAAATAGGAAATATCTTATATAATATAGATAATATCGAGTCGATATCAGGTTGTATCCGTCAGGCTCCGTACGTATATTCATTTATTATCGAGTCGAAACCAAAACCATCATTGATCCTTGTGGGATATAGCCTCCCGCCCCGATTTGTCAAAGGACAGAATATCATGGCCACATTTGCATCACAGGCAATCGAACGCGGAAACCGTCGCTACGCCAATGCCGTCATGCAGGCCCCGATCCTGGAAAAGGAGCACGAATTCGAGCTGGCCCGTCGCTGGAGCGAAGAACAGGACGAGGCAGCACTCCATGAACTGATCGAAGCCTATGCGCGGTTCGTTCTGCGCATCGCGTGGAAGTTCAAAGGCTACGGGCTGCCGGTCGGTGATCTCGTACAGGAAGGTAATATCGGCCTGATGGAAGCCGCCCAGCGCTTCGACCCCTCACACAATGCGCGGTTTTCAACTTACGCCTCCTGGTGGATCATGGCCGCCATCCAGAACCATATCCTGCGTAACAACTCGATCGTTCGCGTCGCCACGACGCCGGCCCAACGCCGCCTCTTCTTCAATCTCCGAAAGGTACGCGCCCAGCTGGCGACGGGCCCTGACGGCACGTTGACCGACGCGGACCGTGAACGTGTTGCCGAACGGCTTCAGGTCAAGACGACGGACGTGGTGCGCATGGAGGCTCATCTGGGTGGCCCCGACAGTTCGCTAAATGTCAGCTACGGCGATGAGGACGACTTCGAGTTCCAGGATATGCTTGCAGACGATGGTCCAAACCCGGAAGATATCACGGCTTGGCATCATGACGGCGAAGTCCGCACGGCCTGGCTGGAAGATGCCCTCGACACACTGGGAGATCGCGAACGGCAGATTATCGTCCGCCGGTTCCTGTCGAAGGACAAGAAAACCCTGTCCGAAATCGGCGAAAGTTTCGGTGTCAGCAAGGAGCGCATCCGTCAGATAGAGGCCAAGGCGCTCGACAAGCTGAAGCATGTGCTGAGTGAGAACGGCAAGGATGCGTCAGCGCTGTTGGCCAACGATCTTCACGCCTGATACAGGCAACCAAACGACAAAAAGGGCGGCTGCGCATGCAGCCGCCCTTTTTCGTTCCGAAGTATCCGTTGACGTCTAGACCGCCGTCTCTACCCGAGAGAACTTGGCGACACGCGGGCCAAACCCGAGCTGCTGGAGCCAGAACCGCTCCACATCCCGTAGGCTTTCATTGGCGGCCGCCAGATTTTCCTTGTCGATGGAATGTTCCACAGCCGCTACATGGCGCTCGAACATCTGTTCGAGCAGACGGCTGAGCTCGAGGCCCTTCTCCGTCAGCTTGACGCGTACCGACCGACGGGCGTGGGATGAACGCTCCTGATGCAGATCGCCCGACGAGGAAAGTGAGAGGGGCTTGGACCCGGGCCCGGTTGCGTCTATGTTTCCGGCCCTTTCAGGCATTGCTCAGGAGCGGTCATGATCCGCGGCCCCTCGACACCGGTTGGTGTCTTTCCGCAAACACGCATGCGTCGAAACCGACGCTGGGATTGGTCGCGCCGCATGGTGCGTGAGAATCTGCTATCGCCAGACGATTTCATCTGGCCGATCTTCGTATGTGACGGCAAGGACCGGACAGAAGAAATCCCGACCATGCCGGGGGTCATCCGCTATTCACCCGACCGCCTGCCGGCCGCCGTCGCTGAGGCCAAGGCGCTGTGCATTCCCTCGGTCGCCCTCTTCCCCGCGACACCCGCGGAACTCAAGACCCCCGACGGCACGGAAGCATGGAACCCCGACAATCTGGTCTGTCGGGCAATTCGCGAAATCAAGGACGCGCACCCGGATATCGGCATCATGTGCGATGTCGCCCTCGATCCGTTCAACTCCGACGGCCATGACGGGATCGTGCGCGACGGCCATGTGGTCAACGACGAGACCATCGAGGCGCTGTGCCGTCAGGCGCTGGTCCAGGTCGAGGCCGGCTGCGACATCATCGCGCCATCCGACATGATGGACGGCCGTATTGGCGCCCTGCGCACCGCGCTCGACGCGGAGGGTTATGACCGCGTGCTCCTCATGTCCTACGCCGCGAAATTTTCGTCGGGCTTCTACGGCCCGTTCCGTGATGCCATCGACAGCGCGGGTTTTCTGAAGGGCGAAACCAAGGACACCTACCAGATGGACCCCGCCAACAGCGATGAGGCGCTGCGCGAGGTGGCGCTCGATATCGACGAAGGCGCGGACATGATCATGGTGAAGCCGGGGCTACCTTATCTCGACATTATCCAACGGGTGAAATCCCAGTTCGGCATCCCGACCTTCGCCTACAATGTGAGCGGCGAGTACGCGATGCTGCGTTTCGCGGCCGACAATGGTGCGCTGGACTATCAGCGCGTGATGATGGAAACCCTGATGGCATTCAAGCGGGCCGGATGCAGCGGTGTGCTGACCTATTTTGCCATCGATGCGGCCCGGATTCTCAATGGCGAATGACGAACACACGCCGGCAACCGGGGACGGAGCGCCAGCTACGGCACCCGAGCCGCTGATTGTCCGCTATAGCCAGCGAGTTCAATTCTGGCGCCTGCTCGCGATCCTGACCCTCGCGGCGATGTGTCTGATCATCCCGTTCGCTGCCGAGGGCCCCGTCGAGGATTCATGGCGGTTTGCCAGTGCCCTCATCGCTGCGGCGCTGGTCTGGGCCGTGGTCACGTTCATGCGAATGCAAAACCGCGACCCGCAGGTCCTGGTTGACGAGAACGGTGTGTATTTCCGGGAATGGCTGTGCGGCACCGTGCCCTGGGAGAACATCGTGTTCATTGCCCATTCAAGCCAGGTACGCCGCGGGATCGTCGCCTCGATTACACGCACCCGCAAAAAACCATTTCTGATGTTCAAGTTTGCCGAACTGCCCGAGGTGCGTCCCACGGCACCGGTCCCGTTCTCCTGGCTGCAGTTCGTGCGCGCGGAATTCGGGATCCAGGAGCCAATCATGCAGCAATACGGACTCGATACACCCGTGAACGACATCCTCACATCGATTCAGGAGCACATCGCATATTGGCAATCGATACACGAGCCGGAAGCGGAAAACGCGGAACAGGCAGATCCGGCACCGCCCGAGAAAACGAAATAGCTTCGAAGCCAATTTCACGTGAGATTTTGTGTAATTTCAAAATATACGGCGCTGGATTGTTATTAGAGCCTACGCATCCAGCTCGTGGGTCAGGCCGGCTATTCGATGTTCGCCCTTGGCAGTTCCCAGCCGAACGCCGAAACACGCAAACTCGTCCAGCTGGTCTCGAGGGTTGTTAATCAACTCTCGAACAAGATCTCCATCAGCGGCCACACGGATTCGCGTGGCTACAGGTCTGCAGAGGGTTACCCCAACTGGGAACTCAGCTCCGACCGCGCGAACGCCGTGCGGCGGCTTCTGATCGAATCCGGTCTGGGGTCGTACCGCATCGCGCTGGTGCAGGGTCGCGCCGACACGGACCCCCTGCTGCCCGAAGAGCCGGAAAGCGAACAGAACCGGCGCATCAGCATCACCCTGCTCCGCGAGAACGAAGTCCCACTCGAGCTCGATGCCGAAAACCTGGGCAACGGTACGCTGCCGGATGCCCCTGCACCTTCGGGCCCAAGCACCAATGATTTCGGTGCCAACGACAGCAATGACCCCACCGCCGTCGAGCCGGCGCGCAAGACCGAAACCGACAACCCGCGCACGTCCGGCTGACCACGTCCATCACCACTCACTTGGCTTTGCGTGAGACGTTTGACATCGCTAGAATTCGTGACGTTTTACGATCATCCGCCTGGGCCAGTACATGACCAGCCAAGCGCCGAAGCCACCGCTTGTATTTTATCGAACGGGCCCTATGCCTTGCCCGTATCTGGACGGGCACGTCGAGCGCAACCTGTTCACCGAGCTACGTGGCGCGCAGGCGCAAGACCTGCATGATCAACTGGCACTCGCCGGGTTTCGACGCTCGCACCACATCGTCTATCGGCCCGCATGCCCGGGATGTAGCGGCTGCGTCCCGATCCGTATCCCTGTCGAAACGTTCAAGCCGACCCGCTCCCAACAGCGCGTCTGGAGCAAAAACTCAGACCTTGTCATCACGACCGGGGCCGCGCTGGCCACCGATGAGCATTACGACCTCTTCTTCCGTTACCAACGCGCCCGCCACAGCGGCGGCGTGATGGCGGCAATGTCCTTTTCGGATTTTAGAGCGATGGTCGAGGATTCCGCGGTGAACACAACATTGATGTCGATACGGGACACGGCCGGCATGCTGCTTGGTGCCTGCCTCACGGACGTCCTGTCCAGCGGCCTTTCGGCGGTCTACAGCTATTTCGAGCCGGCCGAGGATCGCCGGAGCCTCGGCACTTTCAGTATTCTGCAGCTTGTCCACGATGCCGCGGCACGCGAACGGTCATATGTCTATCTCGGTTACTGGATCGAGGACTGCGCCAAGATGGCCTACAAGAGCCGTTTTCAGCCTGTCGAGCATCTGGGCACCAACGGCTGGACAGACGGGCCGCTTCCGACCACCGAACCGCCCCGCTGAGCCACACAATCACGTGATCGTCATACTATCGCATGGCCCGGCGCCACCACACCTGCTAGCATAAGGTTTCCACAATGCTTTGCGGTCGATACACGGCTGCTAAAATTTGTACGTCTCCGGGCCCTTTCAGGTGCTTTCGCTCGGCCAGTGAAACAAACACGAACACGCAACCTCAGGGAGCAATTCATGGAACGACGTAAATTTATCAAAGCCGCCGGTATCGCCGGTGTCACCGGCGCCGCTGCGGCCGCTTCGGCCTTTCCGAAACCCGCCATTGCGCAGGAGCGGATCGAGTTCGCGATGGTCTCCACCTGGCCCCGCGATTTCCCGGGTCTCGGCACCGGCGCACAGCGCCTTGCCGAACGTATCGGGACCATGAGTGAAGGCCGCATCCAGATGCAGTACTTCTCCGCCGGCGAGCGCGTAGGTGCGTTCGACAGCTTCGACGAAGTCGCATCAGGTAACGCACAGGGCTATCACGCCGCCGACTATTACTGGAAAGGCAAAAACCCGGGCTGGGCGTTCTTCACCGCCGTCCCGTTTGGCCTGACCTACACCGAAATGAATGCCTGGATCCGCTTTGGCGGTGGTCAGGAACTCTGGGACGAGCTTGGCGGCGAATTCGGCCTCAAGGGTCTGATGGCCGGTAACACGGGTGTCCAGATGGGTGGTTGGTTCCGTAAGGAAATCAACTCCGCCGACGACCTCAAGGGTCTGAAGATGCGCATCCCGGGTCTTGGCGGCGACGTCATGGCCAAGCTTGGCGCCTCGCCGGTCTCCCTCCCGGGCGGCCAGATTTATGAGAACCTGGTCTCCGGCGCAATCGACGCCACCGAGTGGGTTGGCCCGTGGAATGATGGCTTCATGAAGTTCTATGAAGCGGCCAAGTTCTACTACTATCCGGGCATGCACGAGCCGGGCGCAATGCTCGCACTCGGCCTGAACGCTTCGTTCTGGAGCAAGCTTTCGAAAGCCGACCAGACGATCATCGAAGCTGCTGCCGCCGCCGAGAATGACTGGATGATGTCTGAGTATAACGCCAAGTCGGGCGCGGCACTCGTGGACCTGGTCACCAATCAGGGCGTTCAGCTCCGCCAGTTCTCGGACGAAATCTACGACAGCTTCAGCGATGCCGCTGAAGAAGTCTTCGACGAGGTGCGCGCTCACAGTGAACTTTCGAGCCGCATCTACGATAGCTTCATCAAATCCCGTGCCGACGTTGGTGCCTGGACCAATATTTCGGATCAGGCCTACGTGCAGCAGCGTAACCGCGTCCTCGGCCTGTAGGCGCGACGACAATAGCAACCATGTGGAGCGGAGCCCTCGGGCTCCGCTTTGCATGTTGTGCTAGCGATTTGACGAGGACCTCATTCGGGTCTGTCCCTGAGAAAGCCCTGCGGATTCCATGACGGATACAACAGCAGCGTCACCCGCGCCCGACAGCGGCTTTATCCTGCTGGCACTCCGCATATTCGCGCTCTCCGTGGTCGGTACCGGGCTTCTGTTTGTCCTCAATAATTATCTGATTTTCTGGCAGGACTGGCCGGGCCTCTCAAACCTCTTTGCCCACCAGGGCTGGTTCGGCTTCGAAGCGCTGCGCAAACCTCTGTCGGGGCTGTCCATTACGCTCGGCTGGGTTCAACTCGCCAGCTACCTCGTATTGATACTCGGCATTGTCGGTTTCGTCGTCACGACACCCCAACGTCTTCTGCATGTCGAGGCCGCCCGGCTGGGTGCCATCGCCGCCTATATCGTCTGCGCCGCCTTCTGGGCGGTCTTCATTGTCGGCCTGGGCGATGCCATCATCTCCTTCCTTCGTGTGGAAGGGTTGCTCGGCTACTTCGTCGGTGCCGACCTCGAAAAACAACTCGGCATCTCGCGCATCCGCGGCGCCTATGTCCATATGCCGCTGGTCGGCCTGGCCTGCGTTATTGCCTATTTCAAGAAAACACTCGGCTTCAGTTGGCTTGCCCTGCTTGTCGTGGTTGCCGAATTACAGATCGTGATCGCCCGCTTCGTCTTTTCCTACGAGCAGGCCTTCATGGGTGATCTGGTGCGGTTCTGGTATGCGGGCCTGTTCCTGTTCGCCAGCGCCTACGCGCTGGTTGAGGAAGGCCATGTCCGGGTCGACGTGATGTATGCGGGCTTCGGTCCCCGCGGCAAGGCGTGGGCCAATATACTTGGCTGCTTGCTTCTCGGTGCGCCACTGTGCTGGGTGATCATCACACTCGGCATGTGGTCGAAAGCCGCCGTGATCAACAGCCCGATCCTCGCATTCGAGACGACCCAGGCCGGTTTCGGCATGTTCGTCAAATACCTCATGGCCGGCTTCCTGGCGGTGTTTGCCGTTTCCATGCTTGTCCAGTTCATGAACTATTTTCTTGCCAACGCCGCCGAACTGCGTGACGAGCCCGGCCGCCCTGCGCGCCCCGGCGGCTTGAACGACTAGCGCGCGGGATCAGCTTCAATGGAACTCTTCTTCGTAGCATTGCTGGTCCTGATCATGGCGGGCGCTCTGGGCATGGGGTTCCCTGTCGCCTTCGCCCTGCCGGGCGCCGCGATCCTGACGATCGGCCTCGCCGCCTTCACCGGCGTGATTTTCGCCGGGGACACGGGTGCCTACTTCGTTCAGGACGGACCCATCCAGTGGCTCACGGCGGGGGTGACCAACTTCAGAGGGGTATACTGGGAAGTCGAACGCGATACACTGATTGCGGTGCCGCTGTTCGTATTCATGGGCATCATGCTGCAGCGCTCGAAGATCGCCGAAGATCTTCTGGTCACCATGGCGCAGCTCTTCGGACCCGTTCCCGGCGGACTCGGCATTTCGGTGGTCTTCGTTGGCGCGCTGCTCGCCGCCACCACGGGCATCGTCGGTGCGACGGTCGTCGCCATGGGACTGATCTCCCTGCCCGCGATGCTGCGCAACAATTACTCGAAGCCACTGGCCACGGGCACGATCGCCGCATCGGGCACGCTGGGCCAGATCATCCCGCCATCGATCGTCCTCATCATCCTGGCCGACCAGCTGTCCAACGCGACCGACCAGGCGAGTACGGCCCGTAAGCTTGAGTACAAGTTCGGCACCGGCCAGATTTCAATGCCCAGCGAGTTCGACATCACGTCGACCAGCGCCGGCGACATGTTCCTGGGTGCGCTGCTGCCGGGGCTCGTGCTGGTCGGGCTCTACGCCCTCTATATCCTGGTCTTCGCCTTCCTGAAAAAGGGCTCCGCGCCGCCTGTGCCCTATGAGGGCCGCTACGATATCCGCTTCGCCGGCCGGGTCCTGCTGGCACTGGTGCCGCCGCTGACCCTGATCCTTGCGGTTCTCGGCTCGATCATCATGGGCATCGCCACGGTCAACCAGGCCGGCGCCATCGGCGCTGTCGGCGCCATGATCATGGCCGGGTATCGCCTCAAGGACGGCCAGCGCGGCGCCTTCTACCCCGCCATCCTGGCGCTTGCTTCTATCGCCGCGATTCTCATCCTGGGCAATCAATTCGACCTGAACGTGAAATCGATCGACGATGGCACGGACGCGCTGGGGGTCGGTCTCGCCGCCATAGCCGTGGTCGGCTTGCTGATCGGTGTCATCTGGAGTGCCTGGCGCACCCTCAAGATCGACGAAACACTCCAAGGGGTGATGGTCGAGACGGCCAAGACCACGTCGATGGTCTTCATCATCCTGCTCGGCGCGGCCATGCTGACGGCTGCCTTCCGTGCGTTCGGCGGCGAGGAGCTGGTGCGGGAATTCCTCGGCGGCCTGCCCGGCGGCTTCTGGACCCAGTTCGTCGTCGTCATGGCGGTTATCTTCGTCCTCGGCTTCTTCCTCGACTTCATCGAGATCGCAGTTGTGGTGGTCCCGATCATCGCGCCGATCCTGCTGGCCGATCCTTCGGCCAACATCTCGGCGGTCTGGCTGGGAGTCATGATCGGCGTCAACATGCAGACGTCGTTCCTGACGCCCCCCTTCGGCTTCGCGCTGTTCTATCTGCGTGGCGTCGCCCCACCGGAAGTCAAAACGACCGATATGTACAAGGGCGTGACGGTCTTCATCGGCCTGCAACTGGTCGGCCTCGCCATCGTTGGCTTCTTCCCTAGTCTCGTGAATTTCCTGCCCAACAAGTCGTTCCTGACGGCCGACACGGCGCCACCGCCGCAGAATCCGCGACTGCAAGCCTGCATCGAGGAGCATCTTTTCAGCTTTTACGATCAGAACGGCAACCAGATTCAGGCCGCCATCGACAACGCTCATCAGCTCAACCTCTCGGTCCTGCCCGACGCCCACGCCAACGCAATCCGTGCCGGTCTGGTCAAGGCGGGCAGCGTGTTTGCCATGGTCGAGGGCGTTCGCACCGCGGCAGCCGAAGTTGTCGCCTTCACGCCCAGCTATGAACCGCTGCACCGTGAGGTCCGCAAACTGGAGGCCGATGCCCGCGACGTCACCGAGGAAATCGAAGAAATCCGCAACAGCATTTTTCAGCTCAAACGCGACGGCGATACCCAGGGCATCCAGGATGCGGAGCATGAAATCGAGGAACTGCTTGCCCATCAGGCAGAACTGCTCACCCGGATACCGGCAGAATGGAAGGATTTGCGCAAACAGTTCGTCGATCTGACGGGCACGGAACGCAAGGCACGCCAAACCTATCGCCGTACCGTGGATGACGCCTACGGCCCTGTCCGCGATGTCCGCGCCATCCTCGCTGACACGACCGCCCTAGAGGCTATCGGGGGCAATTTCTCCGCACTGCAGGAAGCCGTGCGCACCGCCAGCCCGGAAGATGCGTCGGCGGCGATAAGCGCCTTTATAACCGATAATCTGACGGGCCTGGCCCAGGTAAACGACATCCGCAGCCCGCTGTCGAAGGCGCGACGCGCACTGAGCCCTCGTCGTCTCAACCGCGATACGGCCAATGCCGAAATCGAGAAATCCATCGCGGCCTACACGGCAGATGTGGCGTGGCGCAAACGTGCCGAGGCGTCACTGTTTACAGGCCTAACCACCTATGACGAAGCCATCCGAACATCTATCGGGCTGCGTCTGCAGGACCGGTTGCCCGCCGAGATCACAAGCGACGTTGCCAGTTGCCTTGCGGTGCACAGGGATATCTCCCTGAACTTCTAGAGCGTGACCGATGATCAAAACAAAACGGCCGCCCCTCGTCATGAGGTCGGGCGGCCGTTTGCGTTGCTGACTGTGTCAGGTATCAGACACCGCGTTTGCGGATCGCAAATTTCCAAACCATCGGAAGCACTGCGGCTGCGAGGGCGATCTTCACGAATGCACCAACAATGAACGGGCTGAAACCGTTTGCAAGCGCAGCCCGAAAATCACCCAGGAAGAATGCGAGCCAGGTCACACCCAACGCGAAAATAACGCCGGTGCCGATGAACATCGCAACGAAGGTCAATGGAACGCTGCGGTCCCAGCCTTTCTCGCCCAACCATCCGACAATCATGGCGGCCACGAGGAAACCAACCAGGTAGCCCGTCGTTGGGCCCGCGAAGTAGGCAATACCGCCGCCGCTGGCGAAGACAGGCAACCCGACCGCGCCTTCGGCGAGGTACAAAAGCAGGGTCGCACTGGCAAGGCGCCAACCGAAGGACATGCCGATGACCAGCACAGCAAAGGTCTGCATCGTCATCGGAACCGGCCACATGGGGACCTGGGTTTTGGCCGACAGGGCCATCAGGATGCTTCCCGCAAACGCCAGAAGCGTCATGCGCAGCAATCCTCCGGACTGCCGTGGCCAAATCGTATCGATCAAGGTGGGCGCTGTGCGTGCCGTTACCTGCATGAATTCTCTCCAATTCGTCCTTAAGGGCGTTACGGACTGTTACCAGCTTCGCCGTCCGGTGCCAATAATACCCGGCAGCGGCTATCCTATGAGAAGCGCGGGGCGCTGGGGAAGCCCTTGGGCACTTTGCGTCCCGCCTGAGCGCGCTTGCCGACCCAGTCCTTCAACTCATCGCCGGCGAATGTCCGGTGCCGGTCGCCGGTGCGCGTTGTGAGACCCTCCGACATCGCGAAAGTCGCGACATCCGCCAGACTGTCGCCGGTGCCATAGCTCTGCAGCTTCACGCCGCGACCGCGCGACATCTCGGGAAGCTCGGACAGCGCGAATACTATCATCTTCCGTTTCTTGCCGAGCACCGCAATATGGTCGCCTTCAGCGCGCGCGCAGGCCACCGCCTCCACGTCGCCCTTCACGTTGAGAACCTGCTTGCCGCTCTTGGTCTGGGCGACAACCTCATCCTCGGGCACGACGAACCCGCGACCGTCACTCGAGGCGACGACGAGCTTGTCGCCGGGCTTGTGCACCTCGAGAGTGACGATTTCGGCATCATTGGCGAGATCAAACATCAGGCGCAGCGGCTCACCATGCCCGCGCCCGCCGGGAAGCTTGTCCACCGCCACGGTGTAAAAACGCCCGTTTGTGCCGAACACCAGCAGCTTGTCTGTTGTCTCGGCAGGAATAACGAACCTGCCGCGATCGCCTTCCTTGAACTTGAGCTCCTTGGGGTTGATCCCCTGCCCCTTGATCGTGCGCACCCAGCCCTTTTCCGAGCAGACGATGGTCACCGGCTCACGCTCGATCATCGCCTCGACCGGAACCGCGACAGGCGCGGGGGCATCGGCGATTTCGGTGCGCCGGCGGCCGAGCTCCATCTTCGGTCCAAAGGTCTTCTTAAGTGTCGCGATCTCGTCGGCAAGCCGCTTGGTCCGCTTGGCCTTGTCGCGCAGCAGCGCCTTGAGGGTTTTCTGTTCCCCCTCGAGCCCCTCGATCTCCTCACGGATGGCGATTTCCTCGAGCCGTCGCAACGAGCGCAGCCGCATATTCAGGATCGCATCGACCTGCGCGTCATTTAGCTTCCAGCGCTTCTTCATCACCGCGCGCGGATCGTCTTCCTCGCGGATCACCGCGATCACCTCGTCGAGGTTGAGGAAAACGACCATGTAGCCCTTCAGAACATCGAGCCGGTCGGCGATCTTCTCCAACCGGAACTTGGTCCGGCGCACCAGCACCTCGTGGCGATGGTCCAGATAGGCCTGGAGCACTTCGCGCAGATCCATGACCCGCGGCACGGTCTCGGCGTCGAGCACGTTCATGTTCAGCCCAATGCGCGATTCCATATCGGTGTTGCGGAACAGACTCTCCATGAGCATTTCCGCGGTGACGTTCCGGCTCTTCGGCTCCAGGACCAGGCGAATATCGTCGGCGGATTCCTCGCGAATATCACCGAGCAAAGGCAGCTTGCGGGCATGCATCAGCTCCGCGATCCGCTCGACCAGGCGCGATTTCTGAACCTGATAGGGAATTTCGGTGACAACTACCTGATACTGGCCGCGGCCCAGTGATTCCTCTTCCCACTTCGCGCGAACGCGAAAGCTGCCGCGTCCGCTTGCATAGGCCCCCATCACGGTCTCGCGATCCTCGACCAGCACGCCGCCGGTCGGGAAGTCCGGCCCCGGCATCAGCGACACCAGCTTGGCGATCGTCGCGTTGGGGGTTTTCAACAAATGGGCAAGCGCGTCGCAGATCTCGCCCACATTATGGGGCGGTATGCTAGTCGCCATGCCGACCGCGATACCGGTCGCACCATTGGCGAGCAGATTGGGGAAATTGGACGGCAGCACGACCGGCTCATCGCCCTCACCGTCATAGGTGTCGCGAAAATCGACCGCGTCCTCGTCGATTCCGTCGAGCAGCGCCTGAGCGACTTCGGTCATCCGCGCTTCGGTGTAACGCATCGCCGCGGCATTATCGCCATCGATATTGCCGAAATTTCCCTGCCCATCGACCAGCGGATAGCGAACCGCGAACTCCTGGGCCAGCCGCACCATCGCGTCATAGATCGCCTGGTCCCCATGCGGGTGATACTTACCCATCACATCGCCCACGACGCGCGCACATTTCTTGTAACCCT
Source organism: Alphaproteobacteria bacterium (assembly GCA_049601915.1). Lineage (GTDB taxonomy): Bacteria > Pseudomonadota > Alphaproteobacteria > UBA6615 > UBA6615 > UBA8079. The sequence continues at coordinate 117,172 of JBMYRB010000006.1, read as the reverse complement.
GATCGGGATCAAGCCGAAGCTGACGCATCGCATGCAGCAAGCGCCGGTGTACCGGCTTCAGCCCATCGCGCACATCGGGCAACGACCGCGCCATGATCGTCGAGAGCGCGTAGCTCAGATAGCGTTCGCTCAGGGCGTCCTTGAACGCCTCCTGTCGAATCTCACCACCGATTACCGTCATTCTCAAAGCTCCGTTACACGACACACCCTTTTAGGGCCTGCGCATGAGTCACCTCAAGAAACCGGCGTATCTCTCTCGTTCATGTCCTCACGGGCGTCCGAACCCCGGCTTACAAGGGATTCCAGCCGCGTGCGCGCGGGAGGCAACGGCCGGTCCAGCGGATCGAAGGCATGCCGGGCCAGGAAATGGCCGGTCAGTCGCAGACCGGCGGTGAAATCCGTGGCCGAGGCGCCTTGGCCCCGCCCGTCTGGCTGGAGGAACCTTGGCAGTACAAGCATGCGATCAGCGTAGGGCGCGCCTGCCTCACGGGAGACGGCGCGGCCAGTTTTAGGGCTGACAAAGACAAGGTCGCTGGTCACACCCGTCGCCGCACAGGCCTGCAAATCGAGCCCGAATCCCAGTTCGCCGAGCAGACCCATTTCCCACTGGATATAAACCGCCGGCCAGATTTCCTGATCACCATGTGTGAGCGCGTCAAACAGCGCCGCCGTCGCCTCGAACAACCCCGGATGGGGTTCGCGCTCGGGGATGACGGTCTCCGTCACCGCGCAGGCCGCCGACAGTGCCGCAAGCCTAGCGGGGTCATCCATGATCTGGGCGGCGGTGTGCCGGGACGGTTCGATCGTGAAACGACCCAGATGCTCACTCAGGCGAGCGCGCCAGACGGCGTCCACCAGGTTTCCCGGCTCGACGTTGGCACGTTTGCTGCGCGATGCGCCGCCGTGGACCAGGCCTGCGTGGCGGCCATGTTCACGTGTCAGAATCTGGACGACCGCCGCCCCCTCACCATGGGGTCGGGCGGCGAGCACATATCCCTCGTCACGCCACTCCATGGCGCCGACGAGTTGGGTATCTAAGCATCATAACGCAGGCCCCAGTCGCGGAAATGGCTCGGGTCTTCGGCCCATTTCTCACGCACCCTGACCCGCACGAACAAATGCACAGGACGTTCCAGAATTTCGGCCAGTTCCTGCTGGGCGTCGGCGCGGATGCGTTTGATCATCTGCCCGCCCTTGCCCAGCACGATACCCTTCTGGGAATCCCGCGAGACGGTCAGATTCTGCTCGATGCGCACGCTGCCATTATCGAACTCTTCCCAGCTCTCGGTCTCGACCGACAGGGAGTAGGGTATTTCCTGATGCAGCACGAAGTAGGCCTTCTCGCGCGTCACTTCGGCCGCAAACAGCCGCTGGGGCAGGTCGGAGATTTCATCCTCGGGAAACATCCAGGGACCCGGTGCCATTTGGTCATAAAAATGGGCCTCCAGATCGTCCACGCCGCTTCCGTTCAGCGCCGAGATCATGAACGTCGAATCGAATCGCGCCATGCCGTTGAGTGTTTCGGACAAGGCCAGCAGCACCTCGCGCTTAAGCCCATCCACCTTGTTGAGAACCAGCACCGTGGGGCTCGAATGCATCTCGAGGCCCTCGATAATTCGCTCGACGTCGCGGTCGAGCCCGCGTTTGGCGTCGACCAGCACCACAATAACATCCGCGTCGGACGCCCCACCCCAGGCAGCATCCACCATCGCGCGATCCAGACGGCGCTTCGGGGCGAAAATACCCGGTGTATCGGTATAGATAATCTGGGTCTCGTCCTTGATGGCGATGCCGCGCACGCGCATCCGGGTGGTCTGCACCTTGGGGCTGACGATCGTCACCTTGGCGCCGACCAGCCGGTTGACCAGCGTCGACTTGCCGGCATTCGGCGACCCCAGAACAGACACGAACCCACAACGCGTCCCCGCCTGGTCCGGCGTCTCGTTCAGCATGTCAGTCATCGTGATCAATTCCAAGCATCTGCAGCATTATAGCCGCAGCTTCGCGTTCGGCGGCGCGCTTACTCGCACCTGTCGCCTGCACCGGCTCCACACCCTCGAGCCGAACCTCGAACGTAAACAGCGGCGCGTGGTCGGGTCCCTTGCGCGCTAGCTCGCGGTAACTTGGCAATCCTCGCGCATCCGCCTGTGCCCATTCCTGTAATGCCGTCTTCGGATCGCGCGGCGGCCGGGCGACCGTCTCGATGAGGGGCCCCCAGATCCGGCGAACGAACGCGTCGGCCACGGCAAGCCCGCCATCCCGGTACATCGCTGCGATCAACGCCTCGACCACATCGGCGACGATCGCCTCATTCGTGACCCCGGGTCCTGCGAGAATATGATCGGCGAGCCCCAACCCCTCCCCGACTTGCGACAGAGATCCTGCATTCACCAGTGCCGAGAAACGCCGGCCGATCTCACCCTCGTCCTCCTCGGGAAACCGATCGAGCAACATCTGCGCGACAACCAGCCCAAGCACACGGTCGCCGAGAAACTCGAGGCGTTCATAGGAGTGAACCGGATCCAGGCTAGCGTGCGTTAACGCGCGTTCCAGGAGCGCGCGGTTTGCAAATACATGGCCGAGCGTGCGTTCGAGTGAACCGAGATCGGATGCGGCAGCCATCAGTCCACGGAATCGAAAATGCGATCGAACCGCGTCGCCTGAATCCAGCGCCACGGCTCCAGCCATCCGGCGCTACCGTCGGTCGAGAAGAACAACAACTCCGCCCGTCCGATCAGATTCTCCGCCGGGACGACCCCCCAGCCTCGGCTGTCATTGCTGTCGTCGCGATTGTCGCCCATGGCGAAGTAGTTACCGGCCGGGACGACGAATTCACGCGTGTTGTCCGCCGGGCCGCGATCACCGAACCCTTCCCGGATCACATAGGTCCGACCATTGGGGAGGGTTTCTTCATATTGCGGAACCCGGCGCACCTGACCGCGATTGTTGCGCGAGAGATGATCATCGATACGGCGACGGGGCACCACTTCGCCGTTGATGTGCAGCCGCCCACCGATCATCTGAATGCGATCGCCGGGCATGCCGACAATCCGTTTGATAAAGTCTTCCCGGTTGGTTGGCGGCTGACGGAACACGGCCACATCGCCGCGGTCCGGCGCGCCGCCGAATATACGGCCATCGAAAAAACCGAGCCCCAGGGGAAACGAGAAACGACTGTAGCCATATGAAAATTTGGAGACGAACAGATAGTCACCGATCAGCAGGGTCGGAATCATGGAGCCCGACGGAATGTTGAAGGGCTGAAACAGGAATGTCCGCACCACGCCCGCGATCAGCAGCGCATAGATAATCGTGCGCACCGTTTCCATGGTGCCGCCGGTTTTCTTACTGCGGTCTTTAGCCATGTCTGTCCGTTTCGGTTGAAGGTCAGCCTGTGCTGAAACCCTTGGGCCACGAAGTAGGCCGCGATGACGCGCGTTCTAGACCTCTCGCCGGGTTTTCGCCAGTCACGAATTTGCCGTGGGACATTAAATGCCCGAGCTCAGTTGCCCAGATCGGGGATCGCCGAGATGATAACGATGGCCTGAGCGATCGGCGGTTCGTCGGTCAGCGACAATTCGATCAGCGGTTTCATGCCCGGGGGCGTGATCTCGGCCAAGCGCGCCGCCGCACCGTTAGTCAGCGCCATGGTGGGTTTGCCCGATGGCAGATTTATGACGCCCATGTCGCGCCAGAAGACACCCTTTCGAAAGCCAGTACCCAAGGCCTTGGAGCAGGCTTCCTTCGCGGCGTAGCGCTTTGCATAACTGTCGGCGCGGTTTGCCCGGCGGTCCGATTTCGTCTGCTCGATATCGGTAAAGCAGCGCTGCACAAACCTGTCACCAAACCGCTCGAGTGTTCGTTCGATCCGGGTGATGTCGATCAGGTCGCTGCCCAGTCCGATAATCATCGGATACATGGGAAGCGCCGCCGCGGTTGTTTGAGCGTCACCTTCGCTCATGCGCTGGCTGCACCCTGTGCACCTGCGCGCGCGGCATCCATCAAAGAACGCATCCGCCATATGGAGCTGTCGAGGCCGCTGAAAATCGCCTCGCCGATAATGAAATGCCCGATATTCAGTTCGACGATTTCCGGTATCGCGGCGATAGGCGCGACCGTGTCAAACGTGATTCCGTGACCGGCGTGAATCTGCAAACCAAGTCCCGCACCGTAGGTCGCCGCGTCGATGATCCTCCCCAACTGGTCCGACGCGGTATCCTCGTCACCTTCGATCAGGGCATCGCAATAAGCGCCCACGTGTACCTCAACCGCCGGCGCGCCGATCGAATGGGAGGCATCCATCTGGCGGCGGTCAGGCTCGATGAACATCGAGACGATCGCCTTGTTGCCCGTCAATTGGTCGACGAAACGCTTGAGATGGTTGTGGCCCGAGGCGACATCAAGCCCGCCTTCCGTTGTGCGTTCCTCACGACGCTCCGGCACGATGCACACCGCATGCGGGGCGTGGCGCAGGGCGATGTCGAGCATCTCGTCCGTAGCAGCCATCTCCAGCGTCAACGGAATTTCTATCGTATCCATGAGGCGCGCCAGGTCGTCGTCGGAAATATGCCGGCGATCTTCGCGCAGATGCGCAACGATACTGTCCGCGCCTGCCCCCGCGGCGGCCCGCGCCGCGCGCACCGGATCGGGATGCCCGCCGCCGCGTGCGTTCCGAATGGTCGCGACATGATCGACATTGACGCCCAGACGCAGATCAGAAGCCATTGGAGGATCTCGTTATTTTGTGGTTCGGCGACAGATTTGGCTTTCGCGGACGCAAAGGTCAACCCAGAGATGTGCCCGGGAGGCCCGGCCGCCTAACTGCGGGCGCGCTCCACGGTGCTGACGGATCGGCGCCCGCGGAGGCTAGTTACGATGCTGTTGAGGTGTTTTGCGTCGTCGACCTCGATATCGACTACCATGTCGAAAAAGTCTGCCGTTCTGTTCGTGAATTTCAGGTTCGAAATATTCCCCCGCGCCGCAGCGATGGTCTCCGCCATCTCGGCCAGGCTGCCAGGTTCATTCATGAGCGTAATATTCAGGCGACTGACTTGCGCCGTACTACCGTCCTGCTCGCGGTCCCAGTCGACGTCGATCCAGCGCTCCGGGCTGTCGACAAAAGCTTCGAGGGTCATGCAATCGATTGTGTGAACCGTGGCCCCCTTGCCCGTGGTCATGATCCCGACGATACGATCCCCCGGCAGGGGGTAGCAGCATTTGGCCATGTGCACCGCAATGCCCGGTGTCAGGCCGCTAATCGGGACCGCATGTTCTCCATCGGACGATTGGTCGCGCCGCCGGCGGAGAGAGAAAATCGATCCGCCTGACTTCTTGCCGCTTTTCTCGTCCGACCGGTCGGGGAATATGGATCGCACCACATCGGCACCGGTGTAGACACCCTGCCCCACCATCGCGAACAGATCGTCGCGGGAGCCCGCGTGGAACTCACGGAAAGCGGTATCGAGATTGACATCCGAAAGGGTCTCGCCAAATCGGCCAAAAGCCTTCTCGACGATGCTTTGGCCCAGATCGACATACTGGCGCATCTGGTCCTCGCGCAAGACGCGGCGAATACGCGCCCTCGCCTTTCCGGTCATCACCAGCTTTTCCCATTCTGGCGACGGAGTCTGGTTCTTGGAGGTCAGAATGTCGACCTGATCGCCGTTTTGCAGAACGGTGCGCAGCGGCAGGTTGCGGCCGTTGATCTTGGCGCCCACCGCCCGGTCACCGATTTCGGTATGAACGGCATAGGCAAAATCGATCGGCGTCGCACCACGCGGCAGCGAATACACGTCCCCCTTGGGCGAGAAACAGAACACCTGGTCCGAAAACATCTCGAGCCGGGTGTGGGCCAGGAAATCCTCCGGCGCGGACGCATTGTCGAGAATTTCCAGCAGTTCCTGCAGCCAGCGATACTGTTCGCTCTCCGCCTTGGTCGTACTCGAACCCGGCCCCGAGCCGACATCCTTGTATATCCAGTGCGCCGCAACACCACGTTCGGCAACGTCGTGCATTTCTCGCGTCCTGATCTGGATTTCGATCCGCTGATCCGACAGGCCGAGAACGCTCGTGTGCAGGGAACGATAGCCGTTGGGCTTGGGGTTCGAGATGTAGTCCTTGAACCGGCCGGGCACGACCCGGTACCGGCTATGGACAACACCCAGCGCCTGGTAGCATTGAGGGACGTTCGGGACGATCACGCGAAAGGCGATGATGTCGGACAATTGCTCAAGCGACGATTGCTGACGCTGCATCTTCCGCCAGATCGAATAGGGCAATTTTTCGCGTCCCGCGACATCCGCCTCGATTCCGGTTTCCGCAAGCACGTCGCGCAACTCCCGCACGACCTTCTCGACCACATCCTCGCCTTCGGCCCGCAGGAACTCGAGCCGCCGCGAAATGGAATCACGCGCCTCGCCATTGATCTCGCGGAACGCCCTGTCCTCGAGCTCATCCTTGATACCGTGCATGCCGATACGCTCGGCCAGCGGCGCATAGATATCCATCGTCTCGCGCGCGATCCGCAGGCGCCGCTCATCACCGACCATGTGTTCCAGCGTGCGCATGTTGTGCAGCCGATCGGCGAGCTTCACCAAAAGCACACGGATATCGCGGCTCATCGCCAAAAGAAGCTTACGGAAATTCTCCGCCTGCTTGGCCCGGTCGGATTGAAGCTCAAGCTGGGTCAGCTTGGTCACGCCGTCGACCAGCTGCGCGACCTCTTCGCCGAAGAGCTCCGAAATCTGTTCCCCGGTCGCGTCAGTGTCCTCGATGGTGTCGTGCAGCAACGCGGTCACGATCGACGCCGTGTCGAGATGATAGTTGGTCAGGATGCCGGCGACCTCGAGCGGGTGGCTGAAATAGGGATCGCCCGATGCGCGCGTCTGGGAACTGTGCGCGTTCATCGAGAAATCATAGGCGCGAACCAGCGCATCCTCGTCCGCACCCGGATCGTATGCGCGCACCCGTTCGACCAGTTCCATTTGCTGCATCATGGCAACATCATAACCTTTTACGGACCCAAGGGCCCGACGACAAAACCCGGATGCACTGATGTGCGCCCGGGCTAATCCAAATTCATTGCCCGTGTGAAGACGGGGCGGCGCCAGGCGCCGTTTTTCTGGTTCGCCAGATCAGCTGGTGCTGTCCTGGCTTTCGTCCACCGCATCCTCGAAGCGCATTTCCGGCATGCCCGGTTCCGCACCCGCCTCGGCGTCGGCCTCGGGAGCATCCGGCGTGACGCCGGCGATGTTGGATTCTGATTCGAGCAGTTCGATGACCTCATCCTCTTCGGGAAGATCGAACTCGACATGCTTCTGCTGGCTGACGATCAGCGATTCCTGGAGATGCTCCAGCTCTACAGTCTCGTCGGCAATTTCGCGCAGTGCGATCACCGGGTTCTTGTCGTTGTCGCGCTCAACCGTGATCGGCGCGCCGGCCGACACTTCGCGTGCACGCTGGGACGCGAGCATGACCAGATCAAACCGGTTCGAAACCTTTTCGATGCAATCTTCAACTGTTACGCGGGCCATTCAGATGTCTCCGGACAATCATTGAATTCGGCCTGTATATAGGCACAAAAACTTGAAAAGCCAAGCATTTGGGTGCGCCGCAATAAATTCCGACCCAAAGACTATGCCGTCAACGGGCGGACGTCTTCACTATCCACCGCCCGTGCCAGCAACACCGAAACTCCTTCTCCGCTCGCGGGATGGCACCAACCGGGTGCAATGTCCTGCAACGGACGGAGTACAAACGCACGATCCGCCATGCGCGGATGGGGCAAAACAGGCCATCCGCCGTCGATCGCTCCGTGATAGTCGAGCAGGTCGATATCGATGATACGGGCCGCATCACGCGACGAACGCACGCGCCCAAGCCGGGTTTCAATATCGTGCAGTAATATCAGCAAGGGCCCCGGCGGCAGCTCTGTTTCCAGTTGCGCGACAGCATTCACATAATCGGGTTGATCGGACGCCGGCACCGGTGCACTGGAATACCATTGTGACCGGCAAACCACGGTGACACCCGCAGCCCCGATCTCCTGAAGCGCGGACGCGAGTGTGTCGCGGGGTGCGCTGCCATCGGCGCCGGGAAGATTGGCGCCTAGCCCGATCAAGATCATGCAATTTCTCCAAAACGCCCGCGCGTGCCGCCATCTGGACAGCCCGACAACCGCGCGTTATCTAGACAAACGATCGAAAACGCCAATTCGAAACACCCGCGTGAAGGCATCGCCCGGTTGGTCGCGACGACACGTTTTAGCATTTTGGGCGAGGATTCATGGACATGCTGAACGCCCCCGCCCCCGACTGTCCTCTGTGCCCACGCCTAGTGGACTTCAGAGCCGACAATCAGGCGAAGTTCCCGGACTTCCATAACGGCCCGGTACCCAGCTTCGGCGCAACGGACGCGCAGCTACTGATCGTCGGCCTCGCACCGGGTCTGAAGGGAGCGAACCGCACGGCGCGCCCGTTTACCGGCGACTATGCCGGTGACCTGCTCTACCCGACGCTCGTGAAGTTCGGATTCGCGCGAGGCACCTATGCCGCGCGGCCCGACGACGGTATCGCGCTGTCGGACTGCCGGATCACCAACGCCGTACGCTGTGTGCCGCCGCAGAACAAGCCGGTCGGGGCCGAGGTCAAGGCGTGCCGGCCATTCTTGATCTCCGAGTTCGATGCCATGACCGAGCTCCGGGTCATCCTAGCGCTCGGTGGGCTCGCCCATAACGCCACATTAGCGACCCTTGGCTACAAACAGTCGGCTTTCAAATTCGGCCATTGCGCACAACACGAGATCACGCAAAACGACCGACCGATCCTGCTGATGAACAGCTATCACTGCTCGCGCTACAACACGAACACGGGTCGCCTGACGACGCCGATGTTCGAGGACGTGTTCACCGCGATCCGCGGATATCTCGATACGAACTAGTCTTAGTGAAGAACACCCCGGCGGATCTGGTCTTCCTCGATCGCATCGAACAAGGCCTTGAAGTTGCCTTCGCCGAAACCCTCGTTGCCCTTGCGCTGAATGATCTCGAAGACAATCAGGCCGATAACCGTATCGGTGAATATCTGCAGCAGAAGTCCCCAGTCTTCGGTCGGGGCGCCATCGAGCAGGATATTGCCTGCGCGCAGCCGCTCGACATTCTCACCATGCCCCGGCACCCGGTCATCGAGTGCATCGTAGTAGGAATCGGGCGTGTCCAAGAAGGCAACGCCCCTTGCCGTGAGCGCCTCGACGGACGCGAAAATATCCTTCGTGCTCAGCGCAATATGCTGGATACCCTCGCCGTGATAGTCCCGCAGATATTCGGCGATCTAGCTCTTGTCGTCGGCGGGTTCGTTGATCGGAATCCTGATCTTGCCGTCCGCGCTCGTCATCGCACGCGAATGCAACCCGGTGAGCTTGCCCTCGATATCGAAGTAGCGGACTTCTCGGAAGTTGAACACGTCCTCATAGTACCCCGCCCACTTGTCCATGTTGCCCTGGAGCGTCGAGATGTTCAGCTCCATCGGCCCGGTATGATTTGGCACTTCGGTCGCACCGCGCTCCAAAGCTTTGTCGCGAGCCAGCGACGAATCGCGGACCCGAAACGCCATGGCGCACGCGCTTGGTCCATGCGCTTGCGCGAATTCGGCGGCGAAGCTCCCCGGTTCGTTGTTCAGGATGAAGTTCACGTCCCCCTGCCGGAAAAGCGTCACCTCCTTGGATCGATGCCGCGCGACAGCGGCGAAACCCATCTGCTCGAACAAACGTCCAAGCTCTTCCGGTACCGGCGAGCAGCACTCGACAAACTCAAACCCGTCGGTACCGAGCGGGTTGTCCCAAAGATCTTTCGGCTGAACGGCCATGGCGCATGTCCTCATGTCGTATGACAACCGCGTGATTGACCCTACGCGGACAGAAATCTATTTTTGTTTCATATGTAACTATTTCAAGGTTTACCCATGCCCGACATCGCACACGGTCCCGCGAGAACCCATCTCGCGCTGGAAAAATTCCTGCCGTACCGGCTGTCGATCCTCTCCAACACCGTCAGCAACGCAATCGCGCGGGACTACCAGGATCGCTTCGGTCTCACCGTGGCCGAATGGCGTGTGATGGCCGTTCTCGGACGTTTCGGGCCCGACGCGGCAACGGGTATCGGTGCCCGAACGGCAATGGACAAGGTCACGGTCAGCCGGGCCATGACACGCCTCATCGATCGCGGGCTGATGACGCGCAATTCCGATTCCGGCGATCGCAGGCGGGTGATCGCCAAACTGACGCGCAAGGGACGGACGGTCCATGACAAGATCGTCCCCGTCGCCCTGGCCCATGAAGCCACCTTGGCCGAAGCATTATCCGACGCCGAAGCCAAGACACTCGACCGGCTGCTCACCAAACTGCAGCGCAAGGCCGACACGCTGAACACCGCCAAGGACTAGCGGCTAGATGTAATGTTCCTCAAGGGGGGCGAAGCCATTGAATCCCACCGAGGCATATGTCGAGGTGTAGGCGCCGCTGTCATGGAGGGTGACGATGTCTCCCGCCTTCAGCGCTAGCGGGAGCATGCACATGGCGTTCTCATACATCACGTCATGGCTGTCGCAGGTCGGCCCCGCGACCACGACCGGCCCGGTCGGCCCATCACAACCGACCGCCTCGATCCGATAGCGGATCGCCTCGCCTTCGGATTCCGCGAGGCCGCCATAGCGCCCGACATCGAGATAAACCCAACGTTCTGTCGTGTTATAGGCGCGCTCGGCGACCAGAATAACCGCGCTGCGTATGACGCCCGCATCTGCCACGATCGCACGCCCGGGCTCCAGGATGACCCGCGGTCGCGTGCCGGGAAACGCGACGTCGAGGCTCCGGTCAATGGCATCGAACACCGTCTCCGGCGCGGGCACCGCACCATCGCCATAGGACACCGGAAAGCCGCCACCCAGATTGAGGATGTCGAGCGAGATGCCAGCGCCTGACGCGCGCGCAAACAATTCACCACACAAGCTAACCGCCTCACACCAGCGCGCCGGGTGGGTCTGCTGACTGCCGACATGAAAGGACAGCCCGGCCGGGCGTAGCCCCGCGTCCCTTGCCCGGGTCAAAAGCTCAACCGCCTCGTCGGGGTTACAACCGAACTTTCGCGTTAGCGGCCAGCGCGCGCCGTCATTCGAGACAACGATCCGGCAGACCGCTGACGATCCGGGTGCGGTCGCGGCAAGCTTATCGATCTCGCCGACGCTGTCGAAAGCGAACAAATCGACACCGCCTTCTACTGCCGTCGAAATATCCGACGGCTTCTTGACCGTGTTGCCATAGGAAATCCGGTCCGGTGAGACACCGGCCTCAAGACAGGCCACGACCTCCGCCGGACTCGCCGCGTCGAAGGCTGCACCCAATCCCGCCAGGCGTTCGATGATCTGAGCTGCGGGGTTCGCCTTGACGGCATAGAAAATCTCGGCCCAGGGGACCATTCTTGCCATGCGCGCGTAATTTTCCGCGACCCGGTCGAGGTCGACCACCAGGCAGGGCGTTCGCGTTTGCACATTATCGAAATAGAGGTCGGTTTTCTCGTTCATATAATCTGGTCCCACCAGACGCCGGGGCGGCGCCTTTAGTTCGAATTGGCCTCAAACCATCCGACGATTGCGCATAATCGCAGGCAGCCGACATACCACGTTAATTGCCCTGAATCGCGGCCTGTGTTAACCGGCGAGGGTCTGCATGACGATTGGAAGAGACGGGTGACAAAGCACGGTTCCATATGGGTCCTCAACGGGCCCAACCTAAATTTACTCGGAGAGCGGGAGCCCGGCATCTATGGCGGGGATTCGCTGGACGATATCGAGGCGCGCTGCATCGAAGCTGCCAAGACGGCCGGATTCACCCTGGATTTTCGCCAGACCAACCATGAGGGCGAACTCGTCGCCTGGGTTCAGGAGGCACGCACTGCTGCCGCCGGGTTGGCGATAAACGCCGGCGCCTACACCCACACATCCGTGGCGGTTCACGATGCGCTGCGACTGCTCGATATTCCGATCGTGGAAGTGCATTTGTCGAACATCTTTGCGCGCGAGGAGTTTCGACATAAATCCTATATCAGCGCGGCTGCGACAGGTGTCGTGTGCGGTTTTGGTTCCCACAGCTATGTGCTGGCAATTTCTGCGCTCGCGGCGCGAATGGATCTGTAGCGAATGAGTGATTCCTTTGACATCGACCCGGATCTGGTCCGAAAGCTTGCCGACCTTTTGAACGAAACAGGGCTGGGCGAGATTGAGTATGAGGACAATGGCAAACGTGTCCGTGTCGCCTTGCCGGGCGCAGGTGGCATCAGCGTGGCCACACCGGTCGCGGTACCTGCAGCATCTGCAGCTCCGGCACCCGCCGCCGCACCGCCGGCGGCCGGCGGGGATGCAGCGGCACACCCGGGTGCCGTGACATCGCCTATGGTCGGGACGGTCTATCTCGCGCAGGCGCCCGAAGACCCGCCCTTCGTCAAGGCAGGAGATAGCGTACGCGAAGGCCAGACACTCTTGCTGATCGAGGCCATGAAGACCTTCAACGAGGTCAAGGCCCCCCGCGCCGGCACGGTGCAGAGCATTGCGGTTGCGAGCGGCCAACCGGTCGAGTTTGGCGAAGTCCTCGCCATCATCGAGTAAGCCGCCCTCGATGTTCAAAAAGGTCCTGATCGCCAATCGTGGCGAAATCGCCCTGCGCATACATCGCGCGTGCAAGGAGATGGGCATCTCAACGGTCGCGGTTCATTCGACTGCCGATTCAAACGCGATGCATGTCCGGCTCGCCGACGAAAGCGTGTGTATCGGCCCGCCGTCGGCCGCCGACAGCTATCTCAATATTCCCGCCATTCTGTCGGCGGCCACCGTCACCGATGCCGACGCTATTCATCCCGGCTACGGGTTCCTATCAGAGAATGCGAACTTCGCGCGGATCGTCGAGGAACATGGCATCGCGTTCATCGGGCCGAGTTCGGAACTGATCGCGACGATGGGTGACAAGGTCGCGGCGAAGGACGCTATGAAACGTGCCGGTGTGCCGGTGGTACCGGGCTCGGACGGAGCGGTGAAAACGGCTGCGGACGCTGTCCCCATCGCGGCGGATATCGGCTACCCGGTCATCGTCAAGGCCGCGTCGGGCGGCGGCGGTCGCGGGATGAAGGTTGTCGAGCGCGCCGAAGACCTCGAGAGCGCCTTCAATCTGGCCTCGACCGAGGCCCTAGCCGGTTTCGGCGACGCCACGGTGTATATCGAAAAGTATCTTGGCCAACCGCGCCATGTGGAAGTCCAGGTCATTGCCGACGGCAAGGGCAACGCCGTCCATCTTTTCGAGCGTGACTGTTCGCTCCAGCGCAAACATCAGAAGGTTCTCGAGGAGGCGCCCTGCCCTGTCCTCGATGAAGCGACTCGCCAGAAGATCGGCAAGGTCTGCGCCGACGCGGCGGCCAATCTGGGCTATCGCAGCGCCGGGACGTTCGAGTTCCTTTTCGAGAATGGCGAGTTCTACTTCATCGAGATGAACACCCGCGTGCAGGTGGAACACCCGATTACCGAAATGATCTGCGACTACGATATCGTTGCAGAAATGATCCGCATTGCCGCCGGTGAGGAGATGTCGCTACGCCAGAACGATATCCGCATCAACGGTCATGCGTTCGAATGCCGGATCAACGCCGAAGACCCCGATACCTTCACGCCCTCGCCGGGTCGGATCGCGAAGTTCCACGCACCGGGCGGGCTGGGGGTGCGCGTCGATTCAGCGCTGTATGCCGGCTACAGCATCCCGCCCTACTATGACAGCCTGGTCGCCAAGCTGATCGTCCACGGGCGCACGCGCGACGAGGCGCTGATGCGGTTGCGGCGCGCCCTGGGCGAGATGGTCGTGTCGGGCGTGTCCACCACGATCCCGCTGCACCAGCGCCTTGCCGACAATCCGTCCTTCGTCTCGGCCGACTATGACATTCATTGGCTCGAAAGCTTCGTCGCCAGGGACTAGAGTTGCGCGATGACCAGTCTAACGCCGCAACTCCTTCTGGGTGCCTATGCCAGCGGAATATTTCCGATGGCGGAGAGCCGGCACGACGCCGATCTATACTGGATCGACCCCGACATGCGCGGCATGCTGCCGCTTGATGGGTTTCACATTCCGCGACGCTTGCGGAAGACCATCCGCACCAGCCCCTTCGAAATTCGCTGCGACAGTGATTTCGTCGATACCGTACGAAGTTGTGCCGAACCCCAGGGCGATCGTCCCGAAACCTGGATCAATGATGAGATCGAGCATCTCTACAGCGCTCTGTTCGACATGGGGTTTGCCCATTCCGTGGAGTGCTGGCATGACGGCACGATGGTCGGCGGCCTGTATGGCGTAAGCCTCGGCGGCGCGTTCTTCGGGGAAAGCATGTTCTCCCGCGCCCGCGACGCGAGCAAGGTCGCGCTGTGCCACCTGGCCGCGCGCTTGCGCAAGAGCGGGTTCGTCCTGTTGGACAGCCAGTTCGTCACAGACCATTTGCGCCAGTTCGGCGCGGCGGAGATCGAGCGCGCCGACTACAAGCAGCGCCTGGCGGCAGCTCTCAAGGTCGATGCGGAGTTTCAGCCCGAACTGTCGGACGACGAGTTCGAGGCCTTCATACAATCCACGACCCAGACATCGTAGACCGGGTGCTCGAGTGCTGAGACAGCCGGACTGGACGCGAACATCCAGCCCGCGAACAAATCGCGCGACAATGCGGTCTCAAAGGTCTCGTCGATCTCGAGAAACGCCGTGCTCTCCGGCGGCTCTGTCGGCGGCGCCTTGTGACAGGCACGGGCCTGAATCACCAGCGACCCGAACCGGACCGGGACATCGAATGGCGCCTCAAAAGTCGAGATACGTGCGGTGACCTTATCGAGCCCCTGAAGCACCGCACCGGAGGATGCCGTTTCGGTCTCTTGTGCCGACAGCTCGCTCACCCCGCCCCAGACGAGGGCCAAGGCAAATGTGCCAGGGAGGAGAAACCGCCGCATCAGGAAGCCAGGTAAATGCCTACAGGCGTCATTTGGAATCGGTCGCCAGAAAGATGATCTCCGAGACCGTGTCTTCGATGGCCTGGAAATCACGGGTCTGCAAAATCTCGCCGTCCGGCGCGAGGGTCTCGGTTTCCTTGCCCGGGAACAGCCGCAAATACTTGCCACCGAGCAGCCCTTCGGCTGTCACGCCGGCTTCGGTATCAACCGGCAGACGGAGATCGCTGCGCACGGTGAAAGTCACGACGGCTTCGAAGGTCTGATCGTCGAGCTTGCGATCGATAACCGATCCGACTTTGACGCCGGAAATACGGACATCGCTGCCCCGATCAAGGCCGCCCACCTTCAGGAATCGCGCCGACAGATCATAGCCGTCACTATCCTGAAGATCGATCGATCGAACGCCCAGGAACACGAACCCAATCGCAATCAATAGAACGACCGCACCCAGGATCGTTTCAACGGCACCGCGTTTCATTATTTCGCTCCCGTTTCACGTGCCGATTTCGCCTGGGACACGATGAGTCCCAGGAGATCGTCAAGCACGACTGCATCTTCTGTAAAACTGATCCGGCCGCCGTCCCTGATAATCCGGTCGGCCCCGCCGATATCAACCCGCACAAGTTTGCCGCCAAAGAGTCCATCGGTCACGATCGCGGCCGAGGCATCGGCATCCAACTCTACCGACGCGTCGATCCTTAGCGTGGCCAGCACGCGGAATTGTTCGACCAGCTCAAGCCCGGTCACTTCGCCGACCTTGACCCCGGCAGCATGCACGGGATTGCCGACCTGAAGACCGTCCGTCTGCCCGAACACGGCGCTCACGTCGATCGTCTCGTCGCCAGAGGTCGAAATCGGGCCGAAAACCCCACCCAACACGGCGACCAGCGCGATCACGATACCAACCCCGACAACGACGTTTCGGAGTTCACGCTGTGACGAACTGTTCATCGTGATGCGCTCATCGAAATGACCTGATCCCGGAAAACAGTATGGGCCACCGACCCGCTACTGCGGCGTCCAGGGCTCGTAGTCGCCCGTACCCCGCCGCCGCTCGCCATCGCGCATCACGCTCCCCGGAGGGTGATACGCCGCGCGTGTACCGGTCAGGTTTGGTACATGTTCCTGCTGCCATTCGTGGCGATGGTCCTTGTCGAGCGGCGATTCCGTCATGTGGTGCAGCCAGCTATGCCATTCCGGTGGCACCTTGCTCGCCTCCGGTCGGCCCTTATAGACGACCCAGCGACGCTCACGATTGTGGCGATTGCTGTTTCGGCCGCGGTAATAGCGGTTGCCGAACTGATCAGAGCCCACAAGTTGCCCCGATATCATGGTTTTAAGCAGCGTTCCCAACGTGGCCATTGAGCTTCCGAATCCCTGAATGCACTGACGTTTCGCGGGACTATGGCACCCGCCCCGGAGTTTGGCCAGAGCCATGATGTCACTTTTGCATGGGTTGTAAGCCGGAAGCCGGCGCAACACGAAAACACAGGATATGGACGAATGTTGGTTGCACGACCCAAAATGTGGTTGCGGCGCAAATATCTTGTGGTTTACCGTCCATAGTTGCCGAGATTTGGTGTTTTTCGTCGTTTTTTTCACGAAACCATCATGGAATCGACGGGGGCTGCCCACGGCGAGTATTTGGATTTGGGCGCGGCCACCCTGGCTCATTTTTTGTTTACGGCGCTTATGTCGCGCCTGTTTTGGGGGGTTACATGCGGATCCAACGCCGCTTTACGAACGAAGGCGAGAGTCCTTACACCGCGATAGAGTTTCGCACGACGTCGAGTGAAATCCGGAATCCGGACGGCTCGGTCGTGTTTGCGGCCGATGATATCGAAGTACCCGCGGCCTGGACCCAGGTCGCGTGTGATATCCTGGCGCAGAAATATTTCCGCAAAGCCGGTGTCCCTGCGAAACTGAAGCCGGTCCAGGAAGACGACGTGCCCGCATTTCTGTGGCGCCGCACCGCCGATGACGCCAAGCTCAAGCGCGTCGGCAAGGACAAACAATACGGCGGCGAAACCGACGCGCGGCAGGTCTTCGATCGGCTCGCCGGCACATGGGCCTATTGGGGCTGGAAAAGCGGCTATTTCGACAGCGCCGAGGATGCCAGCGCCTACTATGACGAGATGCGCTACATGCTGGCGGCCCAGATCGCGGCGCCGAACAGTCCGCAATGGTTCAACACCGGCCTGCATTGGGCGTACGGGATCGATGGCCCTGGCCAGGGCCATCATTACGTCGACTACCAGACCGGCAAGCTGACCAAGTCCAAGAGCTCATACGAGCACCCGCAGCCCCATGCCTGCTTCATCCAGTCCGTGTCCGATGACCTAGTGAATGACGGCGGAATCATGGATCTGTGGGTTCGCGAGGCCCGACTGTTCAAATACGGCTCGGGCACCGGTTCGAACTTCTCCCATATACGGGGCGAGAGCGAGGCCCTGTCGGGTGGCGGCAAGTCATCCGGCCTGATGAGCTTCCTGAAGATCGGCGACCGTGCGGCCGGTGCCATCAAATCCGGCGGCACGACACGGCGTGCAGCGAAGATGGTCGTGGTCGATGTCGATCACCCGGACATCGAAACCTATATCGACTGGAAGGTCACCGAAGAGCAGAAGGTGGCAGCACTCGTCACCGGTTCGATCACCTGCCAGCAACATCTCACGGCGATCATGGCAGCCTGCCACAACACCGACGCGCCGGAAGGCGACGAGCGGTTCGAGCCGGCAGAGAACCCGGCTCTGAAGAAGGCGATCCGCGAATCCCGCAAGGCCATGGTGCCGGACAATTACGCCCAGCGCGTCATCCAGTTCGCCCGGCAGGGGTTCAGCGAAATCGAATTCTCGACCTACGACACGGACTGGGATTCCGAAGCCTATCTCACCGTCTCGGGCCAGAACTCCAACAACTCCGTTCGTGTGACCGATGATTTCCTCAAGGCCGTCGAAAACGGCGGCTCCTGGGACCTGAAGCGCCGGACCGATGGCGGGGTCGCAAAGACCGTCGATGCCGGCGAACTATGGGACAAGATTGCCCACGCCGCATGGTCGTGCGCCGATCCCGGCATCCAGTACGACACCACGATCAACGACTGGCACACATGCCCGGAATCCGGACGCATCAACGCATCAAACCCCTGCTCGGAGTACATGTTCCTCGACGATACGGCCTGTAACCTCGCCTCGTTGAACCTCATGACCTTCCGCGACAATGACGGCAGCTTCGATGTCGAGGGGTTCGAGCATGCGGTGCGCCTCTGGACCGTCACGCTGGAAGTCTCGGTATTGATGGCACAGTTCCCGTCCAAGGAAATCGCGCGCCTGAGCTACGAGTACCGTACGCTGGGTCTCGGGTTTGCCAACATCGGCGGCCTCCTGATGGCGTCGGGCCTCCCCTATGACAGCGACGAGGGCCGCGCGTTGTGCGCGTCCATCAGCGCGCTGATGACCGGTGTGTGTTATGCCACGTCGGCCGAGATGGCCGAGGAGCTCGGGGCATTCCCGGGGCACGCGAAGAACGCATCGAACATGCTGCGGGTCATCCGCAACCACCGCCGCGCGGCACACGGCACGACCACCGGCTACGAGGGCCTGTCGACAAACCCAGTGCCGCTCGATCACGCGAACTGCCCAGACCCGGCCGTCGCCGAGGCCGCCAAGCGCGCCTGGGACCTGGCGCTGGAACTGGGTGAGGTCCATGGCTATCGCAACGCCCAGACCACGGTGATCGCGCCCACGGGCACGATCGGCCTGGTCATGGATTGCGACACGACCGGCATCGAGCCGGATTTCGCACTGGTCAAGTTCAAGAAGCTCGCCGGCGGTGGCTACTTCAAGATCATCAACCGGATGGTCCCCGAGGCACTACAGAATCTCGGCTACACTCACAAGCAGATCAACGAGATGTCCGGCTACGCCGTCGGGCACGGCTCGCTGGCCGACGCGCCGGGAGTCAACCATACGACCCTGGCCGAGAAGGGCTTCGGCGACGACCAGATCACTGCGATCGAGGAAGGTCTCGGCACGGCGTTCGACATTCGCTTTGCGTTCAACAAGTGGACCCTCGGTGAGGCCTTTTGTACCGAGACCCTCGGTCTCGAAGTTGAACAGCTCGACGACATGTCCTTCGACATGCTGGCGGCGATGGGCTTTTCGGAAGATGAGATCGAGGCGGCCAACAACCATGCCTGCGGCACGATGACCCTGGAAGGTGCGCCGCATCTGAAGGACGAACATCTCCCGATCTTCGACTGCGCCAATCCCTGCGGGAAGATCGGCAAGCGCTTCCTGTCGGTCGACAGCCACATCCACATGATGGCGGCCGCACAACCCTTCATCACGGGGGCTATTTCCAAGACCATCAACATGCCCAACACGGCCAACATCTCCGATTGTGCCGACGCCTACATGTTGTCATGGCGGCTCGGGCTCAAGGCGAATGCGCTGTATCGCGATGGTTCCAAGCTCAGCCAGCCGCTGCAGTCGCAGCTCCTAGCGGACGACGCCGATGAGACGGCAGACACGCTCGACGAGATCCTCGATGCGCCGAACGGGCGCCGCGCGGAGATCGTCGCCGAACGGATCGTCGAACGGGTTGTGAAGCGCGACGTGGATCGCCAGAAACTGCCCCATCGCCGCAAGGGTTATACCCAGAAGGCAATCGTCGGCGGCCACAAGGTATATATCCGGACCGGCGAATATGACGACGGCTCGATCGGCGAGGTGTTCCTCGACATGCACAAGGAGGGGGCAGCCTTCCGCTCGTTGATGAACAACTTCGCTATCGCGGTGTCCATCGGCCTGCAATATGGCGTACCGCTGGAAGAGTTCGTCGACGCCTACACCTTCACCCGGTTCGAACCCTCGGGCCCGGTCGAGGGCAATGAAACCATCAAGATGGCGAGCTCCATCCTCGACTACATCTTCCGCGAGCTCGCGATCAGCTATCTGGGCCGCAACGACCTAGCCCATGTCGAGATCGACGACCTGGAGCCCGACACGATGGGCCGCGGCGAATCCGACGACAGCCTGCCGCCGCCTGCCAAGCCGCCGAAATCTGCGGTCAGCACCGGCTATGTCCGCAAGTCTACCCTGTCGGTGATCGAGGGCGGCCTGCAGGAAATGCAACCGGTGGAACATGCACCGGATGCCACGTTGGAGACGACTTCAGAGGCGACCGGGACTGACGGCATGCCGACGGGCGAGATCGAGCAGACCGTAACCCCGATGGGCACCCCCAAGGGACAGCAGCTCGATCTCGAATATGTGGTTCAAGAAGAGCGTTCGATGCGCATTCGCCAGGCTCGCCTCCAGGGCTATGAGGGCGATGCGTGCACCGAATGCGGCAACTTCACACTTGTGAGGAACGGAACATGTCTCAAATGCGACACTTGCGGCGGCACCAGCGGGTGTAGCTAAGGAATTCGGGCCGGGTCGGACCCCTATGGCCTGAATAGTCGGCCCCGCGCCAGTCCGCTTGGCGCCGGGTCACTCTCCTCCCTGACCTCCGGGGTGTGCAAAGGTAGGCGCACCCCGGTTTTTTTGATCCGATTTGCGCCCGTTCCTTACGCCGGGCAACCGGCGGCGCTATGCTGCCCGTCAGCCCTCCCAACCGAACCAACAAAGCTCAACAGGAGATATCCACCATGGCCGGAGCCATTGACGCACGCCTCGCCGAACTCGGCATCGAATTGCCGCCCGCCAACGCGCCCGCCGGCAACTATGTTCCCTATGTTCAAACCGGAAACCTGCTGTTCATTTCGGGGCAAATCCCCCTTGTCGACGGCAAGCCCGGCTTCATCGGGCGGCTGGGTGCGGAGTTCGACGTCGAAGAGGGCGCGGCCGCCGCACGCGTGTGCGCCCTGGCGCTGATCGCCCAGGCCAAGGACGCGCTGGGCGGTGATCTCGACCGGGTCAACCGGGTGGTAAAGCTCACCGGCTTCGTCGCAGCGACCCCTGATTTCCCCGGTCACCCGAGCGTCGTCAACGGGGCCTCGGACCTGTTCGCCGAAGTCTTCGGCGATGCCGGCCGTCACGCACGTGCCGCCGTGGGCATGGCGTCCCTGCCGCTCGGTGTCGCGGTCGAAGTCGAAGCGGTCATCGAAATTAGCTGATCCACGCGCGCGCCTGATCCATGGGCCTCCATCACGGTCACACTCACGGGGGACATTCCCACGGCCCCGCGCCGGCAGACACGCCGGGCGGCGACCGACGCCTGGCCTTTGCCATCGCGGTCAATATCCTCCTGACGGTCGCGCAGATTATCGGCGGTGTCTTCTCCGGTTCACTCGCACTGGTGGCCGATGCCATCCACAATCTGTCCGACGCGGCGGCGCTCGCCATCGCGCTGATCGCCCGACGGATTGCCCGGCACCCCGCCGACAGCAACCACACCTATGGTCATGGTCGCGCGGAGATGATCGGCGCGGTGTTCAACCTCTCCTGGCTGATCTTCATCGGACTTTTTCTGGTGGTCGAGGGCATCGACCGGCTGTTCAACCCGGAACCGATCGAAGGCTGGATTGTGGTCATCATCGCCACCGTTGCCCTCCTAGTCGACATCGCTACCGTGATGCTGACCTTCCGCATGGCCAAGACGTCGATGAACATCCGCGCGACGTTCATCCACAACCTTTCGGATGCCATGGCCTCACTGGGTGTGATCGTCGGCGGCACCCTGATCATTCTCTACGAATGGCTTTTCGTGGACGCCATCGTCACCATCGTGATCGCGGTCTATATCCTCGGCCATACCGCTATCGAGATCCCCAAGGCCATTCACATCCTGATGCAGGGCGTGCCCGAAGGGCTCGACGTCACGGAGGTTGCCGACGCCATGCAGAGGGCGCCGGGTGTGCGCGACATCCACCATGTCCATATCTGGCACATCGACGAACATCGCCGTTCGCTCGAGGCCCATGTGGTGATCGATCCGGTCGACATGGCCCAGATGGAAGAGATCAAGGCCAGCCTGAAAAGCCTGCTGTCGGACCGGTTCGAGATCGGTCACTCAACGCTCGAGTTCGAATTTCCCGGCCGCAATGACCCTTCCCGCGACGCACCGCTTGGTGACGCCGCACCGGCGCATTAGACTGTCATCATGCCCGACGGAGACACAGCACTTTCAGCCCGCGTCGTCGAGAATATCGCGAACATTCCGCCCGATACCTGGGAGCGGCTTGCCGGACGGAATAACCCGTTCGTCAGCTACCCGTTTCTGCTGGCGCTGGAGGAAACCGGCTGCGCGTCGAACGAGGCCGGCTGGCTGCCCCATCATGTGGTGGTCGAGGAGACAAACGGCGACATCATCGCCGCAGCGCCGGTCTACTTGAAGAGCCATTCCCAGGGCGAGTATGTGTTCGACCATGGCTGGGCCCACGCATGGGAACGCGCGGGCGGAAAATACTATCCGAAGATGCAGGTCGCGGCGCCCTTCTCACCCGTCGGCGGCCCCCGGCTTCTAGCCGGCGACGCCCCGGACGCCGACGACGCCCGGCTGACCCTGCTGCGTGCGCTGGAGACGGTCTGCCAGAAACTCGAACTCTCCTCGGTCCACGTCACCTTCACGACCGAACACGACTACAACGTGATGGGAATGGCCGGTTGGATCCAGCGGATCGGCCGGCAGTTTCACTGGCACAACCGCGATTACGAGACCTTCGAAGACTTCCTCGGCGCGCTGACCAGCCGTAAGCGCAAGATGATCCGAAAGGAACGCCGCCAGGTCGCCGACCAGGGTATCAACGTTCGCGCCCTCAGCGGCGACGACATAAAGTCGTTCCACTGGGATGCCTTCTATCAATTCTACGTCGACACCTATGACCGCAAATGGGGCTACCCCTATCTGACCCGCGAGTTCTTCAAGGCGATGCAGGACCGAATGGGTGATCAGGTCGTGCTGGTCATGGCCGACATGGACGGCCTGCCGGTCGCCGGTGCTCTCAACCTGCGTGGCATCACGGCGTTGTACGGACGCAACTGGGGCTGTTTGGGCGACTATCGCTTCCTGCACTTCGAGGCCTGCTACTACCAGGCCATCGAATTTGCCATCGACAACGGCCTCAAGACCGTCGAGGCGGGCACCCAGGGCCCCCACAAGATCCAGCGTGGCTACGAGCCGGTGGCGACCTATTCAGGCCACTACATCCCCAATGGGAGCTTCCGCGACGCGGTCGAACGCTTCTGCCGCGAGGAAGAACGCGAGGTGGAATGGGAGATCGAGAACTACGCAGACCACCTGCCGTATCGGCAGGCGGAATAGGTGTGCTTACACCCGCTTTTCCATGAACACGCTGACGGAATCAGGTGCGTAGGCACCAAATGCCTCGATCTCTCGATAGCCGGCGCTGCGGTAAAGCGCGATCGCCTCAGGCTGTCAGATACCGGTCTCCAGTCGTATGCACGGCAGGTCCGCACCGGCAGTTTCAATGGCGACGAGTAGACAACGGCCAATGCCGCGTCCACGTGCGTCGTCGCACACGAACATGCACTTGATCTCACAATAGCCATCGAGGCACAGCAGTCCGACACAACCCATGCACGACCACCCTCGCGCGCGACAAAAAACTGGCGTTCTGCCGGGCAAGGTCGGCGGCATCGATGAGGTAGTTCTGCCCGATGTCGCACAAACGCATCATCAGTACATCGGTCGCGTCGAGCAGAGCCTTGATGTCAGGCCGATCCGGCGGTTCCGCTGAGATGGATAGGCCGTCCACCTACTTCTCGACGAGCGCGGGTTCCTTCTCGCCGCCGGAATCGTCCGACTTCGGCTTCTTGCGCTTGCGCTTCGGATTTCCGCCATCCATGCCTGACGGCTTGTCCTTCTCGAGATCAAACGTCAGCGCGTCGTCCTTGACGCCGACCTTGACGGTGCCGCCCTTGACGAGCTTGCCGAACAGCAGCTCCTCGGCGAGCGGCTGCTTGAGGTTTTCCTGGATCACGCGGGCCAGCGGGCGGGCGCCGAATTTCGGATCGTAGCCCTTCTTGGCCAGCCAGTCGCGTGACGCGTCGTTGAGATCGATCGTCACATTGCGGTCGTCGAGCTGGGCCTCCAGCTGGATCACGAACTTCTCGACCACTTTGCCCATGACGTCGGGCGAGAGGTTGTTGAAGCCGATGACGGCATCAAGCCGGTTGCGGAACTCCGGTGTGAAGAGGCGGTTGATCGCCTCCTCGTCATCGCCCTCGCGCATGTCCGACCCAAAGCCCATGGCGGGCTTGGCCATGTCGGCCGCACCCGCGTTGGTCGTCATGATCAGGATGACGTTGCGGAAATCGACATTCTTGCCGTTGTGGTCGGTCAGCTTCCCGTAATCCATTACCTGCAGCAGGATATTGAACAGGTCGGGATGGGCCTTCTCGATCTCATCGAGCAGCAGCACCTGATGGGGGTGCTGGTCGACCGCATCAGTCAGGAGCCCGCCTTGATCAAAGCCGACATAGCCCGGCGGCGCGCCGATCAGGCGAGAGATCGAGTGGCGCTCCATATACTCCGACATATCGAAACGCGTGAGCTCGACGCCCAGCGAATGGGCGAGCTGGCGGGCGGCCTCGGTCTTGCCGACGCCGGTCGGGCCGGAGAACAGATAGGCACCGATGGGCTTCTCGGGCTCACGCAGGCCCGCACGGGCGAGCTTGATCGCGCTGGACAATGCGGTGATCGCCTTGTCCTGGCCGAAGACCATGGTCTTCAGGTCCCGTTCGAGATTCTCCAGCGCGGCCTTATCGTCCCGGCTGACGGTCTTCGGCGGGATGCGCGCAATCTTCGAGACCACATTCTCTACATCCTTCACGCCGACGGTCTTCTTGCGCTTCGACGGGGAGAGCAGCGCCTGGGCGGCACCGGTTTCATCGATCACGTCGATGGCACTGTCG
Source organism: Alphaproteobacteria bacterium (assembly GCA_049601915.1). GTDB lineage: Bacteria > Pseudomonadota > Alphaproteobacteria > UBA6615 > UBA6615 > UBA8079. Next base: position 92,277 of record JBMYRB010000006.1, on the reverse strand, counting down.
GGCAGCTTGCGGTCGCTGATGTAGCGCGCCGACAGCTCGACCGCAGTGCGGATCGCCTGCTCGGTATAGCGGATATCGTGATGCTCTTCGTAATAGGGCTTCAGGCCGCGGAGAATCTTCACCGCATCCTCGACGGAAGGCTCATACACGTCGATCTTCTGGAACCGGCGGACCAGCGCCCGGTCCTTCTCGAAATAGTTCCGGTATTCCTTGTAGGTGGTCGAGCCGATGCACCGTAGTTTGCTGCCGGCCAATGCCGGTTTCAGCAGGTTCGAGGCATCCATGGCACCACCCGACGTGGCGCCCGCGCCGATCACGGTATGAATCTCGTCGATGAACAGCACCGCGCCCTCGGTGTCCTCCAACTCGTTCATCACGGCCTTGAGGCGCTCCTCGAAGTCGCCGCGATAGCGCGTGCCCGCGAGCAACGCGCCCATGTCGAGCGCGAAGATCGTCGCGTCGACCAGAACCTCCGGTACGTCCCCCTCGACGATGCGCTTGGCCAGCCCCTCGGCGATGGCCGTTTTACCGACGCCGGGATCGCCCACATAGAGCGGATTGTTCTTGGTTCGCCGCGCAAGAATCTGAATGGTTCGCTCGACCTCGAGCTCGCGGCCAATCAGCGGATCGATATCCCCGTTGTCGGCCTTCTGGTTCAGGTTGACGCAATAGGCGGTCAGCGCCTCCTGGCCCTTCTTGACCGTCGCCTCACCGTCGAGTTCCTCCTCGTCGGCACCGCGCACGGCCCGGTTGTCTTCCTGGCCCGGCACCTTGGCGATCCCGTGGGAAATGAAGTTGACGGCATCGAGACGGGTCATCTCCTGCTGCTGCAGGAAATACACCGCGTGGCTTTCGCGTTCCGAGAAAATCGCGACCAGCACGTTGGCACCCGTCACCTCTTCGCGACCGGACGACTGGACATGGATCGCAGCCCGCTGAAGGACGCGCTGAAAACCGGCCGTGGGCTTGGATTCCTCCGTGCGGCTGGTGATCAGGCTCGACAGTTCCTCATCGATATACTGGGAGAGATCCCGGCGCAGGTGGTCGATATCCACTCCGCAGGCCCGCAACACGGCCACCGCATCCTGGTCTTCGGTCAGCGAGAGGAGCAGATGCTCCAGCGTGGCGTACTCGTGGCGCCGCTCATTGGCGAGCGCCAGGGCACGGTGCAGGGATTGTTCAACATTCTGTGACAGCATTTGCGAAGGTTACCTTCTGCGTCAGGGCTTCGTCATCCGGTTCAACATCAAATAGTCGCGCGTCATTCCTTTTCCAGCGTGCATTGCAACGGATGCTCATGCTTGCGCGCAAAATCCATGACCTGGGTCACCTTGGTCTCGGCGACTTCATAGGTAAACACACCACATATCCCAACGCCCTTCTGATGGACGTGAAGCATGATCTTGATGGCCTCTTCATGCTGTTTCCCGAAGAACTGTTCGAGCACCAGCACGACGAATTCCATCGGCGTGTAGTCGTCGTTCAGCATCAAGACCTTGTACATCGACGGTTTCTTCGTCTTTGTCCGGGTCTTGGTCGCAATACCTGTGCTGTTGCCGCCGTCGCCGCCGATCGCATCGTCGGAATCATCATCCGACGCACGCGGTGCGACGCTGCGTTTTTCCAGCAACTCCTTGAGACTGCTTAACATCTTAGGTTCATACATCCGTTTTAACGCACGCAACATTGTAGCCGAGCCACGCACGTAGGTGAATGCGTGTGGTGCACTTATCCAGATATTTGAGATGCGAGGGCGAGAAAGACAAGTCGCCGAAATAGAGACGGCCCGGCCAGAAATCCTGGGCCGGGCCGTCGAAACGCCTACGTAAAGGGAGGAGAGTTACGCGGCGATTGACTTGGAGAAGTTCTCAACGACCTTGTTGAGACGCTCGTTCAGCGGCTGTACGGCTTCGTTGGAAACCTTGACCGATAGGTCCTGCAACTTGGCGGATTCTGTAACGAAATCATCGTAGGCAGCCTTCGCGAGCTGGGTCTGGAGGTCCAGGAACTCCTGCGGGTTCTTAACCACACCGAGCTGCTGGGCCGCGGCCAAATTGGCCTCGATCGTCCTCTCGGCGTATGCGGCGATTTCCTTGCCGACGATCTCGAAACCCTTGGCGAAGATGTTGCCCGAAACGACGAGCACCTCGGCGTTCTCGCGGCTGGCATCGCTAAGCTGGTCCATATTCTCCAGGGCGGATTTCTGCGCCTTGTCCATCTGCTCACGCGCGGTCGTGTAGAACTGCTCGTAGCTCTTGGCGAAGGCTTCGGTGCCGGCCTGTACGGCGTCTTCGAACGTCTTCTTCTGCGCTGCGGCAGCGGATTCCAGGGTTTCCTGAGTAGCTTTCGCCGCACCGTTCTTTTTCGTGGTGGCCATGTCTGACCTCCTTTCGTTATGTGCATTCCGGAGCACATGCGCCGAGGACCGGGAAACTGTGGAACCAAGCCCTGAATTAATTAGCTATGCTGCATTGCAATATGACGAGAATATGGGCGCGGCCATGGTTCTTGTCAACGGAATTTTGTGCGATGCATCATTTTTTCTTCGCAATTGCGATATCTCTTTGCAAAACAAAGATTATCGCGCACCGTGGCGCCACCAACCGGAACGACCCGGGGCGCATTCACCGTCCAGTTGGGTTGGGTTTCTAGTGCTCGGCGATCCAGCTCACGGCGCGTTGGTTCCACGCACCCGCGGGGTCGGCCCCGTCACCCAGCACCGTGAAATGCGTCATCCCGGGGATCTCCAGTGTCTCCACCTCGCCGCCGCCATCTACTAGCGCCTGGGCGAAATCCTTTCCCTGAGGAATCAAGAACGGATAATCCTCGCCCCCCCACGTCACCAGAGCCGGCGGCGGTGCCTCGGCGATACGATATTGCGGGCTCTTCTCCCGGCCGTCGTCACCTTCGCTGAGGCAGGGCGGCGGCCAATCTTCGTAATCGGCCTCCGAGGAGACATCGTAGACGCCGGAGATCGGCAGAAACCCCTTGATGACTTCGCGGGCCAGGCCATGACGGGCCTGCCAGTCGCGGGTCACGGCTAGCTGGGCGGCATAGTGGCCACCCGATGAATGCCCACCGATAAATATCCGTTGGGGGTCACCCCCGACCCGGTCTACATTTGCGGACAAACAGGCCAGCCCACTGCACAAGTCGGGGAATCCATCATCATAAGTCGCGGGTGCAAGCCGATGCCCCAGACTGGCAAATGTAATTCCTGCGGCGTGGAACCCCGGCGCCATGAAAGCCATGGCTTCCTTGTGACCGCTCGTCCAGCGCCCGCCATGGATGAAGGCGAACACATCGCCATTGGGGTCGGGAGCGGGATAGATCGCAACCCGCTGATAGATATCGTCGCCCCAGGGGATGTCGTCGCCCGCCACATCGCGGCTCTTGTCCCAAAGTTCCTGCTGGTAGGCCAGCACGGCCTCCGGCCGCGGCAACTGGTCCGGATAATCCTCACGCCGCAACAAAGTCATAACCTCTTCCCCTTAATAAACCGGACTGCGCCTAGAACAGGCCGACGATACCGTCGCCCGTGCGGTTTATTCTGATCTCGAAAGCGTCTTCGGAAAAGCCCTCAATTTGTTTGGCCTCGGCGAAACCGACATTTGTCGTGTCGTAGGCCAGCAACGGCCCGCGAAATTCCAGTGACTTGATTTCAACCCGGTCCTGATCAAACGCGTGCAATCGGAATGTCCCGGACTGGCACGTGGCGACGGCCCAGTAGAAATTGTTGCTGCGAAGCCGCTGTCCCGCAGACGCCGGTGCCGCCGCCACGTCGCGCTTCAAAGCCTCAACGATCTCCGTCACGTCTGGGCTCGTCAACCCAGCGGTAGAAAGGCGCAACTCCCACGGCCCCAACAGATTGCTAAATTGAAAGTTGGCAACATTGCCCGCCTTGTTGCGTGCTCGTGACGTCAGCTCGCCACAATTGTCGTTCAGGCGCAAATCATAGGCCCTGATCTGACGTTCATAGACACCGTTATAGACAAATCGAAACTGATCGGGCGAACCCGGCTGACATGCAGCGCGAATATCGTCGCCGGCGACATAACTGAACCAGGTCAGCGACCGCTCGATGGGATTGTCGACTGAACCTCCGAATGTGGTGCAGGCGGCCAGCCCTAGAGCGGCAAAGGTTGTGAAAGCGAAACGGCGCATAATCCCTCACGGCTTGGCTGTCTAACATGGTGAGTGATGAGTTAATTGAACGATGCTATTTACATGGATTCGGTGCATTCACTAGAATCGCGTTGATTCAATTGAAAAAATTGACCGGACGGTTGTTGATGGGCAGGTATTTTGGTTTCGGCAAGGGGTACATTGCGGTGAGCAAACTGCGCGCGCGCACCCTGCGACGCCCCGCCCAAACCCTTGCTGCGGGCCTGTTTGCGGCAGCCGCAATATTCTCCGCCCAGCCGGCCCAGGCAGGTTACGCGTCGTTCGTGATGGATGCCCGAAGCGGCGAAGTCTTCTACGCACGAAACGCAGACACACGGAACTTCCCCGCCTCTCTGACCAAGATCATGACGCTCTTCATGGTTTTCGAAGCGCTCGAGACCGGCCGCCTCAAGCTCGATCAGGCCTTGCCGGTGTCACGACGCGCGGCGGGCCAGGCACCCTCCAAACTCGGCCTCAAAGTCGGCCAGACCATCACCGTCAGAGATGCCATCGGCGCGCTTTCGGTAAAGTCGGCCAACGACGTCGCCACCGTGGTCGCCGAAGCGATCGGCGGGACGGAAATCAAGTTTGCCCAGATGATGACAAATCGGGCATACGAGATCGGCATGCGCCGGACGACCTTCAAGAACGCATCGGGCCTGCCCAACCGCGGCCAGCTCAGCACCGCCCGGGACATGGCCATCCTCGGCCGGGAGATGCTTGTCCGGTTTCCCGACCATTACGAGCACTTCTCCGACCTCACCTTCCGCTACGGCAAGCGAACCTACAGCAATTACAACAAGCTGCTGAAGACCTACGCGGGCATGGACGGCATCAAGACCGGGTACATCCGCGCCTCGGGCTTCAACCTGGTGGCATCGGCGGAACGCAATGGCGTGCGCCTCATCGGTGTTGTCTTCGGCGGCAAGACGGGCCAATCGCGCGATACACACATGGCGTCCCTGCTGAACCGCACCTGGGGCCGTGCACAAGCCCATTCCACTTATGCCGCCCTGCCCGTGGCGAAGCCCGTGATCCCGGAGCAAACACCGACCACCGTCGCGCCGCGTCTCGCACTCACGCAGGTTCCGTCGGCCGGAACCACACCGGAGAACATTCGCGACAACATTGACGGTCTGCTCGATTGGGGTGTTCAGGTCGGCGCTTTCAAGGGCTACAGCCGCGCCCATCTGGCCGCGGGCCAGGCCTCGCAGCGACTGCGCGGACTGCCCGCGACGGCAACCATCGAGGTTCTATCGCTGGACGCCAAGGGGACGACCCTGTTTCGGGCCCGGATCGTCGGCATGCAGGAAGACATCGCGCGCAATGTCTGCCGCCAGTTGCGAAGCTCCGGCTCTGCATGCGCCATGGTAACGCCAAACGGCAATATTCAACTGGCCCAGGCTCCGCAGTAGCGCGGTTCGTTACAGAGCCGATTATTCAGCGGCCTTCGAACCGGCGATGGCATTGTTGACCCGCGGCATCACCTCTTCGGCCATCAACTGCATGGACCGCCGGGATAGTTTCTCGTCCACCCAATCGGTACCGGCATAGACCAGTTCGCCGAAATCACCCGTGATCTCACGCAAAGCGAGGATCTGGTCGACAACGTCATTGACGGTACCGCAAATAACCAGATCGTCCAGAATGCGTTCGAACGTTATTGCCTCTTCCGGTTCGTCGCGATCATGCGCGAAGACTCTATGGCGGTCCGAGCGTTTAAGCTTCTTGTAGAGCTGGCTGTAATAGAAACGGTACGGGCTTTTCGCATCGTCTTTGCCATAGCTCTTCGCGGTCTCATCGTCATCGGCAACAAACAATGTTCGCGCGACACGCCAATCCGCCGGGTTAGCGACCTCACCGGCGCTCTCCTTGCCCTGCTGGTAGTTGGCCCAGTGTGTTGCGGCCCATTTATCGATCAGGAAGTTTGCCGACAGGGGGTGGAAATCCCGTGCCCCCATGGCGATTACACCCTTGGAGTAAGGCGCGACCACCGTCCCGACGATCTCGGGCCGTGGTTGCTGAAGGGGTTTCGGCATGATTCCGACCCCCACTTCCTCGAAGAGCGAGATCTCCGTCGAGACCTTGAACCGGTTGTCCGGCAAATCGATGTTGTAGGGCGGGTCGCGTTCCCAGATTTTCAGGATAACATCGATGGCTTCGGCGAATATCTGGTTCCGGTCCTCGTCGATCATCCCGAGCGCTTCCGCATCGGAGCGCAACGCCCCCGCGCTGATCCCCAGAATGAACCTGCCTTCCGCGAGGTGATCAAACATAGCCGCATGGGTCGCAATCAGCACCGGGTGCATGTGAGACAGATTGGTCGTGCCGGTCGCGAGTTTGATTTGTTTGGTCGAGTGGATAAGCGTCGCGTGGAACATCATCGAGTTGGTGATGCTCTCCGCCTTGTCGGTCAGATGTTCCCCGATGAACGCGTCGTTGAACCCCAACTCGTCGCACAGAATGACCGCCTCCCGGTCTTCGCGGAGCACCTGGGTGTAGTCGCGATGCAGCGGGTGCACCGGCATGGCGAAGTAGCCTAGTTTCATCGCTGTCATGGTTTCTGCCTGACTGGGTCAACGCGTATTCAACCAGAACAGCGTAGGCACTCACCGCGCTGGCCGCGATCCGAAATTCGATCACGGTCTCGACAGATGAGCAGAATAGGAATGGGCGAGAAACGCCTGAAACACTTGCAATCAGAGGTCTGCGGGCGCCTCGATACCGCTCGCTGCGAGTTGCTCGGATAAGTCTTGTTTCAATCGGGAAAGACCTGATTCGTCACCGGCCTCGCAGCGGGCCACCAAAACATCCTGCGTGTTCGATGCACGAAGCAGCCACCAGCCATCGGGCGTGCTGACACGAACGCCGTCGATACCCGACACATCCGCCCCGTTATCGGACAGGCGCGCCTCGACTTCGCCGATCACGGCGAACTTGCGGTCCTCAGAACAGGGAAAGCGCAATTCGGGCGTGTTACAGACAACGGGCAGCCGGTCGAAAAGATCGGCCAGGGTCTCTCCCTTGCGTTCCAGCAGCGACAAGAGGCGGACGGCGGCATACAGGCCATCATCAAATCCGAAATATCGGTCGGCAAAGAAGATGTGCCCGCTCATTTCCCCGGCCAGCGGCGCAGATGTTTCCGCCATCTTCGATTTGATCAGCGAATGTCCGGTCTTCCACATCACCGGCTCGCCGCCGTGCTGCGCGATCTCGTCAAACAGCACCTGGCTCGATTTCACATCGGCGATAATCGTCGCCCCCGGACTGTCGTTGAGAACATCCTCGGCGAACAGCATCATGAGTTGGTCGGCCCAAAGGATACGTCCCTTCCCGTCAATCACACCGATACGGTCAGCATCCCCGTCGAATGCTATGCCCAGTTCGCAATCATGTTCGGCAACATGGTTTTGCAGATCGACCAGATTTGCCGCCACGGTCGGGTCCGGGTGATGTCCAGGAAAGGTGCCGTCGACGATGCCGTTGACCACATGGTGATGGCCGGGCATGCGCGAGCAGAGCATGTTCAAGACTTCCCCGCCCGCCCCGTTGCCCGGGTCCCACGCGATCCGCGCCTTGCGCATGGGCTGATGTTCTTGCGCCAGAACCGCAACATAGTCTTCGCGGACATCGATATCCTCGACGCTGCCACTACCCTCAGCATACGCAGCGGTGCCGGCAATCGAACCAAGCCGCTGGATGTCGTCGCCGAAGAACGGCTTGCCGGCCAGCGTCATCTTGAACCCGTTATAGGCTGCCGGGTTGTGGCTTCCCGTCACCATCAGGCCCGAACCTGTTTCGAGGTGGCGGATCGCAAAGGACAGCATCGGGGTCGGCCCCATGTTGATCCGCTTCACCGCGAGCCCACATGCCATGAGGCCATCGAGAACCGCTTCTGCCAGCTCCGGTGACGTCAGGCGCCCATCGAAACCCAGTGCGACCTGATCACCCCCCTTTTCGACCACGCAGGTGCCGAAACTACGGCCGACCGCATAGGCGTCTTTTGCCGTCAGGGTGTCGCCAACTACGCCGCGAATATCATACTCACGCAGAATCGTGGGATCGAACGAATGAGTCTCCGCCATGCGGAACCTCTAGCTTGCTGGAGTAACGGAGGCGCGGCCCACGGATGTATAGTGGAAACCGGCAGCGGCCATCTCTTCGGGACGATAGATGTTCCGAAGGTCGACCATGATAAGCTGTTTCAAAAGTAATTCCATGCGTGCCAAATCAAGGCCGCGGAACTCATTCCATTCGGTCAGAATGGCGACTGCGTCCGCACCATCCATGGTGTCATAGGCATCTTCGCACCAGACCGGACCGTCCATCAGTTTGCGCGCCTCGTCCATGCCCACCGGGTCGAAGACGCGCACCGTCGCCCCTGCCTCGATCAACCGTGGCACGATGACCAGGCTCGGCGATTCGCGCATGTCGTCGGTGTTCGGTTTGAAGGTCAGCCCGAGGACGGCAAGGGTTTTGCCCTGAACATCGCCGCCGCACGCGGCAATGATCTTACGCGCCATCGCCTCCTTGCGCTCGCCGTTCACGGCCACGACCTGCTCGACAATGGTGATGGGGGCCTCGGCATCCCGGGCGGAGCGCACCAGCGCCTCTGTATCCTTTGGGAAGCACGAGCCGCCATAGCCCGGCCCAGCATGTAGAAACTTCCCGCCGATCCGGCCATCGAGGCCGATTCCCTTGGCCAGTTCCTGAACATCCGCGCCGACTTTCTCACACAAATCAGCGAATTCATTAATGAAGGTGATCTTTGTCGCCAGGAAGGTGTTGGCCGCGTACTTGATCAGTTCCGCCGTCTCCAGGCTCGTCTGGATGATTGGAGTGTCGCGGAGGAATAACGGGCGATACATGCTCGCCACGGTTTCCCGCGCGCGGTCCGTATCGGCCCCAATCACCACCCGGTCGGGGCGCATGAAATCCTCGATCGCGGAACCCTCGCGCAGGAACTCGGGGTTCGACGCAATATCGATATCTGCATCCGGGGCCGCGGCGCGAATGCGTTTCAAAACCTCCCGGCCGGTGCCGACCGGTACCGTCGATTTTGTTACCACCACGGTGTAACCATCGGCGTTCCGGGCAATATCTTCGGCTGCCTGGAAGACATAGCTCAGGTCGGCATGACCATCGCCACGGCGCGACGGGGTGCCCACGGCAATAAACACCGCGTCGGCACCCGACACGGCCGACGCCAGATCAGTGGTAAAGCTCAGCCGCCCTCCCGACACATTGCGTGCGACCAGATCATTGAGCCGGGGCTCGTAGATCGGCATTTCGCCCGTCTCGAGCATCTTGATCTTGTCCGCATCCAGATCGACACAGACCACATCCCAGCCAAACTCCGAGAAACAGGCGCCCGACACCAGGCCGACATACCCTGTCCCCACCATCGCTATCTTCATTTGGACAACTCTCCCATGCGGGCCAGCATCTCGAGTGTGCCCGGGCCCAGATCATCGCGCGCGAGTGCGAATGCCACATTCGCTTCGAGAAAACCGAGCTTGTCACCACAATCGAACCGTCGCCCATCGAAGGCGAGGCCATGGAATGGCTGACGGCCAATCAACTTGGCCATCGCGTCGGTGAGCTGGATCTCACCGCCCGCACCCGTCTCGCGACGTTCCAATTCGGTGAACACATCCGGTGTCAGGATGTAACGGCCGATGACCGCCAGGTTCGAGGGCGCGGTACCTTCTTCGGGTTTCTCGACCAGCCCCGTCACCGGGCGAATACGCCCTGCCGCACCACCGGAATCGATAATGCCGTAGCGCGAGGTATGTTCGTCGGGCACTTCCATCGCCGCGATGACATTGCCACCCGCGGTATCAAAAACATCGACCATTTGGCGCAAACAAGGCGTCTCCGCCTGAATCAAATCGTCGGCCAGCAGCACGGCAAACGGCTCGTCGCCGACCAGGTGTCGCGCGCACCAGACTGCATGACCGAGGCCAAGCGGTTCCTGTTGGCGGACATATGCGATGTTGCCCGGCTCGAGGAGCGCGCCGTGGATGTCGTCGAGCTCGTCATTCTTGCCCTTGGCCCCCAACAGGGCCTCGAGTTCGATGCTGCGATCGAAATGATCCTCGATTGCGCTTTTGCCCCGGCCGGTCACGAAGATGAACTGCTCGATACCCGCCGCCCGCGCTTCGTCCACGGCGTATTGAATGAGTGGCCGGTCGACGACCGGCAGCATCTCTTTGGGCATAGCCTTGGTTGCAGGTAGGAACCTGGTTCCCATGCCACCCACGGGGAATATCGCCTTACGGACGCGATTGGTCATGAAAAGGGCCGGAAATCTGTTTACGGAGCGCCAGCAAGCGCATGGGCGACTTTTGCCATAGGGCCGGGATACCCGCAAGCGCACATGGTTACCGCCCGAGCAGCCTATCCTTGGCCTGATTGACCTTCGCTGCCATCCAGTCGGAACCGCCCTGGTCCGGGTGCACGCGCTTCATTTCGCTCCGATAGGCCGCCTCGATGTCGGATTCCGTGGCGTTTTCGCCCACGCCCAGTATTTCACGGGCCTCGGCCTCGGTCATTCCCGTCTGGGTCCAGGGGCTGGCACCACTGCCGGAACCGGTGTCCGAATCGCGCGCGCCCGATGCCGCCTCACCCCCGGTAACGTCGCGCCAGTCGGGGTGATTCCGGTCCATATAGCTCTCAAGCACGCTTCGCGACTGCTCGTCCTCGACCGCGCATAGCCGCCAGAGCTCGACAAGTTCACCCAGTTTCAGTGCCGAGAGCATCCGCCCGGACAGTGGCCCTTCCCGCACCTCGCCATCCATTTCACCCGTATCATGATCGAGTGTCATGCGCAGAAACCGTGTTTCAACCTTGCTCGACTGGCCTGCCCGCGGTCCGCGCGCATTCCGGCGCATGGCATTGATCGCGCCCAGGCGCATCAGAAACGGCAAGGCGGGGAACAGTAACGCCCAGATGAAGTTCCAGCGTCCCGACAGGACAATCGCGATCAGACCTGCCGCCAGCAAGAATGCGCCCGTCCAGCGGATCGCACGCAGAATTTGCGCCGGCTGCGCACTGATAAACCAGCGCGCGACGAAATACAGGCCGACCAGAAGAAAGATTACGAGTACGAGTAAAGGCAGCATGGATCGATTCTATTCCCCGCCGCGCATCTGGTCGGCAATCTGGAGCACGCGGCCGCCCTTGCGTTTGCCGAGGTCTTCGAGTGCACGTCGCCCGCCGGCAGAGAAGACCGCTACCGCGGCCAGCAACTCCCGCAGCTGCTGGGCGCTGCCCGCGTCGAACCCGCAATAGGCCCCGCCGGAAAGCTTGGCGATCTGCTCGAACGCGCGACGTGAGACCGGCTCTCCGCCTTCGTGGAAGACAAAAACCGGTGTCCCCACCAATCCGAGCTGGCCGGCGAAATGCCCAAGCTCGTCGATGTCTTCCTCCACCACGTCGCCGACAAACACGAGTGCATCGACCTTTTGCGTGTTGGTTTCCTTCAGCGCATGGCGCAGGAGTTTGCGGATCTGCGTTCGCCCGGCGAGACAGCGTACCTTGATCATGCGGCGCACCAGGTCTTCAGGCGATTCAAGCCAGCTTGTCACCTTCATCTCGCCAAAACCGCGATAGAAGGCCAGCTGTACCTCCAGCCCACCGATATCGACGGTCGAGGCAAACATCTCGGATTGGATCTGGCAGGCCATATCCCAGGTGGGCTCACGACTGGCTGTGGCATCGATCGCAAACAGCAAACGGCCACGTCGGCCGGCCGGCTTGGTAGGCGGCGTGGCTGCGACCTCCTGCAAAAATGCATCGATGTCCGCACGCGACGACGGGTCGGCGGGAAGTTTCGGATCGCGTTCAGAACCATTCACAACGCCATCAACTCCTATTTCGTGGCCGCAACATCGGGCATTTCAACCACCTCGGGCACCCCGATCGCTTGCAAAAGGTTCCGCACCTCCTGCAACGCGGCCATGTGGGACATGGTCAAAGTGACATCGGCCCCCTCCTCTCGAACGTCAAGGAGGGTAAGCCCTTTCAGGAACAATTCGCGGAAAATCACACGCTCGCTGCAACCGTGTGCAAGCCGAAAGCCGAGCCGTCGGGCGAGCCCTTCTAGGGCGGCATCCATGTTGCGCTTGTTCTTCGTGTCCAGCGAGGCCAGCCGGTTGCGCATCACAATCCAGTCGATCGAGCCGCCATCGCGCTGGGCACGCAACTTCTTTTGTTCCCAGACCATCTCCGAATAGGAATTCAGCTGAACAACCTCGTTCGTCTCGTGATCGATCCGACCCAGAAGATCCAGATCGACGAAACTGTCATTCATCGGGGTAACCAGGATGTCGGCATAGGAGTGCGCGTTGCGCGAAAGCGGGTTGTCGCTGCCGGGTGTGTCCAGGACGATCACATCACAGGTCGCGCTCAACTCGCGCAATGTTTCGGCAAGCCGCAGGCGATCGTTCCTCTTGGCCGCATAGCTGTCGGGCAGATCGCTGAGACCGATCGCCCTGTAGGTTGGGTGGGGGAGCTGCAACCCCATTTTCGCAGCGTAGATCCGACGGTTGTCGAAGTAGCGCACGAGTGTGCCCTGCCGCGCATCCAGATCAATCGCGCCGACCGTGTAGCCTTCGCGCAGGAGGCCGACGATGATGTGCATCGCCGTCGTGGACTTGCCGGTCCCGCCCTTTTCATTGCCGAGCGCGATCACCGTCGCATCCACTCCCGGCTGATTGCCTGCGCGCAGCGGTGCGTTTGTTTCCTCTGTCGTCATACCGCGCGCAACCAGACAGCCGTATCATGAAACACCGCGCCACCGTTCGGCCGGCCCGCGTCTGCACTGACCAGCAAATTGATGCCGATCCCTTCGACGAAGGCGCGGTTCGGCCAAACGCTCTCCACGATGACGGTGCCGCGTCGCACACCTTCGGTGGGGCGCACATGGACCAGCAGCGAGCCCTGTGTGTTGCCGATCCGCACGAGACCGCCGGCTTCGAGCCCGAGCTCCGTGCAGATATCGGGATGTATCTGGGCTTTCGGTCGCCCTTCGCGCGCCTGGCTGGTCGCGGTCTCCGTAAAACTGGTGTTCAGATAGTTTCGCGACGGCGCGGTGACCAACCGGAAGGGATGGTTGTCATCCCGGTTGTCGATATTCGAATCATGGTCCGGCAAGCGCGGCATCCCGTGATGGTTGCCGCCGATCTTCGACCAGTCGGGCGCAAAGTGAAACTTGCCGTCGGCATGGCCAAACCCGTCGATGAAGTGCGCCTCATCGAAGGGCAGCGCCCGGTCGTCCCAGTGCCCCTCCCAGATGGCCTGCGCGCCGTCATAGCCGGACCGGCGCAGGGTTTCGTCCATCAGATCCCAGGCATCCAGGTCAAACCCAGGATGGGCAGCACCCAGCCGTTTCGCCAGACCGCACAGGACGTCGTGGTTCGACCGCGCCTCGCCCAGGGGCTCGATCACGGCACGCGTCACCTGCAGATGGGTGTGGCCGCCCGCGACATAGAAATCGTCATGCTCGAGAAAAGTCGTCGCCGGCAGAACGATATCGGCCATCTCCGCCGTCTCGGTCATGAACTGCTCATGCACGCACACGAACAGATCGTCCCGCATGAAACCGTCGCGGACCTTGCCCGAGTCTGGCGCAACGTTCATCGGGTTGGTGTTCTGGATGAACAGCGCCGTCACCGGCGGGCCGTCCCCCAGATCGCGCGGGTCACCCGTCAGGATCGGGCCGATGCGCGACTGATCGAGCAGTCGGACATTTAGATCGAGGACATCGAGGCCCTTGATGAGCGCCTGGTCAATTTCGTAGATGCCGCCATGGGCATAAAGCGCACCGCCGCCGGGATATTGCCAGGCACCCGTCACCGCCGGCAGACAGCTTGCAGAGAACATCTGGACCGCACCGTTGCGCGACCGGGTGAATCCGAATCCGAGGCGCAGATAGCTGCGTTTATTGGAACCATAGAGTTTCGCGAAGGCCTCGATCTCGTCCGCCGGAATCGACGTGATCTCGGCCGCCCATTCCGGCGTGCGCGACGCCAGGTGGGCTTCCAGATCAGCTGCCCCGGCCGTGTACTTCTCCAGATACTTCCGGTCCGCCAGCCCGTCGCGGAACAGGACATGCATCACCGCGCAGGCCAGCGCACCGTCGGTACCCGGGTTGGGCATCAGGTGAATATCTGCCTGTTTCGCTGTCTCGGTCAGGTGCGGGTCGACAACCACGATCTTCGCGCCGCGATTCTTGCGCGCACGGGTCGCATGGCTCATCACATTCACCTGGGTACTGACCGGATTACAGCCCCAGATGACAATCAGGTCTGATTCCGCCATCTCGCGGGCATCCACCCCCCATTTGGCGCCGACCCCGGCTTGCCAGCCGGCATCCGACAGCGCGTTGCAGAATGTGGAGTGCTGGCGTGAATATCCCATTACGTGGCGCAGGCGTTCGATTCCGTCGCGCTGCACCAGCCCCATCGTCCCCGCATAGAAGAACGGCCAGACCGTTTCCGGTCCGTGTTTCTCAGCCGCACGGGTGAGCGCCGCGGCGACCGTATCGAGGGCCTCGTCCCAGGAAATCTCCTCGAAGGCCTCCCGGCCAACGCCTTTCCTGCCAACCCGGCGGAGCGGCCTGGTGAGGCGATCGGGGTGATGCACCCGTTCGGCATAGCGTGCGACCTTGGCGCAGATCACGCCCGCCGTATAAGTGTTGGCGCTCGCACCGCGCACCCGGCCGATCGTCTGCGGCGTCAGGCGTTCCACTTCAAGCGCACAGGTGCTCGGGCAATCATGCGGGCAGGCCGAATGAAACACCTGGGCCTCGGCGTCGGTCTCGCGAGGCGCGTCGGCGCCATCCAAAGGCTTGTTCGGTCGGGTTTGATCGAGCGGCATCGCGTGTGTCTCCCAGTACACATTATAGCTGAAACGCCCGGAATCGTCGAAACGCCGGAGAACTCAGGCGGCTCAAAATTCGATTTGACCGTCCGGCCGGAAAGTCCGGAATGCAAACGCGAATGTCACGTCATACGGCACATCATGCAGGCCGCCATCCGCGCCCGGTTTCTGAACGACGATGTTTCCCACATCCCGGCCCGCCGGGATCCACGGGCTGTCATGGATCGAATTCGGGCCCGCGTGCTAGGTCGGGATCAGGTCGATCGTGAAGTCTTCTATGACCCCGACAGGCTGGCGATCCTGCCCATGGGCTTATGCTATCCCGGCGCCTGGAAGGATTTCTGGCCCCACGCATTGCCGCTGCCCCACCCCAGCCCACGCAACAATATCTGGATGCGCGAGAACCCCTGTTTCGAGGCCGATGTCCTGCCCACGCTTCGCGACGCGGTAAACAGGGTTTTGTCCGACGCGGGCTGAGCAATTCGTATACGACATAGGCGTGGGTCGCGGCGGGTGATAAGCTTCGGGGCAGAGTACGCATGCACGGAACCAACGATGTCTCTTCAGAATGACAGCGCCCGGCCAACCGCCAGAATCGCCACTGACGAAATCCCCATCGTGGATATCGGGCCGGTGCTCGGCGGTGCACCTCACGCCATCGAACACGCCGCGGCGGCATTTCACGAAGCCTGCACCGGTATGGGCTTCCTGTTCCTGACTAATCACGGCATCGATGATGAAATGATCGCGCGCGCCTTCGAGGCCTCGCGCCGGTTCCACGCCCTGCCGATGGGAGAAAAACTCAAGGTGCGCATGAACCGTCATCAGTGCGGCTACATGCCGCCGAACGTGTCGATCCACAAGGATAGTTTCGAGACCCACAGCACCGCACAGAAGGCTCAGGTCAGCGAAGCGTTTAAATTTACCTTCGATCTCTCTCCCAACGATCCGGATTTCGGGCAGAACAAACGCTTCCGCGGTCATAACAAATGGCCTGACGAGAAAACCGCGCCCGGTATGCGTGACGCGTTCATGGAATTCCATGAGACGTTCGAGGCTTTCGCACAAAAACTGCTGCCTGTGCTGTCTGTCGCGCTGGAGATGCCGGCCGACTTCTTCGGGCCGTTCTTCGAGCGTTCCAGCTCGATGACCCGGATCGCCCACTACCCGCCGATCCCCGATCAGAACGAGGAAATTTCCCTGCCGGGTCACAAGGACCTGTCATTCCTGTCACTGATCCCGCCGGCCACCCACCCCGGCCTGGAAATCCTAACTCCGGCCGGCGAATGGATCGCACAACCGGTGGTTCCCGAGGGTTTGCTGTTCAACACCGGCAGCACCTTGTGCCGATGGTCGAACGATGTGTACCAGGCCACGCCACACCGGGTTCGCGCCGCGGTGGATACCGACCGCCACTCGAATATCTTCTTCCTCTATCCCAATGTGGATGCGCTGATGAAATGCGTGCCGAGCTGCGCGAGCGCGGACAATCCAGCGAAATACCCGCCGGTTACATTCGGAGAATTTCACGCGGGCTATGCGGCGCGGAACTTCGCCTACGCCGAGGACTGGGATTAGGCAGCGGCGCTACGGCCGCCGGATCAGCACAAACGGTGTTTCTGCTCTATCCGCAGGGCGTCGAGGTCTTTTTCCCACTCTTCATCGCCCGGCGCCTGATGAATGCCGAGCGTGGCCTTGTGGTATTCGAAATCATCTTCGCCCTCGACCGGTTTCGCATCCCACGAATCCTTGGTAACGAGAGCCGTCCAGGTACTCATAACAATGCAAATGACGATGAGCGCTAGGATGACAATGATTTCCATACTAATGGCTCAATTCCGTATTCAGTGCCTTAGCGCAGGTAATCTGACACAAAACCGCAACCGAGTGGAATTCAACTCCTGGATAGCGACGCCATAACTGCGGACGTCATTGGCCTCCCGCTTCGGGAAAAGTAGTATCCCGCCGCGATCGAATGCATGCCGGTTGCCACAGAGGATTTACCCATGAGCCAGAACCCGGCGGCCCGCCGGCCGATCACCAGCAACGAGGACGCCGCCGAGCGGGTGCGCCAGAGCGCCCATGACTTCGTGAAGGTGGGTCTTACCGATATCGACGGTCAGATGCGCGGCAAGTACATGCATCGGGAGAAGTTTCTCGCAGCTCTGGATACCGGTTTCGGCTTTTGTGACGTGGTCCTCGGCTGGGATATCAACGATCAGATCTATGACAATTCCCGCTACACGGGCTGGCACACCGGGTTTCCCGACGCGCCGGTGCGCATCCTCCCGACCTCCGGGCGTCAAATTCCTTTCGAGGACGGTTGTTGGATGTTCCTAGGAGAGTTCGCCGATCCAGCCACCGAAATATGTCCACGCGGTGTGCTGTCCCGGGTCCTCGACAAAGCGAATGCAATGGGCTTTAGCGTCCGGGCAGGCTTCGAGTATGAATTCTTCGTCTTCGACGAGACCCTGGCGAGCGCAGCCGCGAAGCAATACCGCGACATGACACCCGTCGCATCGGGAAACACCGGCTACTCCCTGCTGCGTCAATCGACCCTCGCGCCGCTCTACACGGATATCTTTTCGAGCATGGCCGCGATGGGTATCGGGCTCGAGGGCATCCACGAGGAAATGGGGGCCGGCGTCATCGAGGCCGCCATCCAGGTTGATACCGCCCTGGCGGCGGCCGACAAGGCCAGCCTGTTCAAGACCTATACAAAGGCGCTCGTCCAGAACCGCGAACTGATCGCTACGTTCATGGCCAAATGGAACATGGACGAGGCCGGGCAATCGGGGCATTTGCATTTATCGCTTACAAACAATGACAGTGCCGAAAACCCGTTCTACAACCCCACGTCCGATCATGGCATCAGCGACACGATGCGCCATTTCATTGGCGGCCAGCAGATCCACATGGCCGAACTGACAGCCATGGCTGCACCAACAGTGAATTCATATCGTCGGCTGATACCCGGGCTCTGGGCGCCCACCGACGCCACCTGGGGTATCGACAACCGCACCTGCGCGATCCGGGCCTTGCCGGGCGGCCCAAAATCCCACCGGATCGAATACCGGTTGCCGGGCGCGGATGCGAACCCTTATCTGGTCGCCGCCGCCGCCATTGCATCCGGTCTGCGGGGTATCGAACACCGCATCGAGCCGACGGAGGCACAAACCGGTAATGCTTATGATAGCGATCACCCCGAACATCTTCGCTTGCCGTCAAACCTTTCGGATGCGGGCATACGCTTTGCCGAGTCCGACATGGCGCGTGAATGGTTCGGCGATGCGTTCGTCGATCATTTCGCGGCATCACGCGACTGGGAAGCTCGCCAGCTGAAGTCGGACCCCACCATCGGCGTGGCCGAACTGGACCGATATTTCGAACTGATCTGATCACCAACGGGTACCTCACGATGACCGACGAATCCGCCGTCCTTCGCGGCACCTGGAGTTTTCCGACCACGATCTGGTTCGGGGCAGGGAAGATCTCGATGCTTGCGCGCGCGTGCAAGACCCTCGACATGCGCAAACCGTTATTTGTCACAGACCCCGGCCTAGCCGGTCTCGACATGGTGAGGTCTGCCCTCGCGGCAGCACAGGGTGACGGTGTGTCGGCGACATTGTTTTCCGACATCAAGCCCAATCCGGTGAGCGCGAATATCGCCGATGGTGCCGCAACCATGCGCGCGGCGGGGTGCGACGGGGTGATCGCCTTCGGCGGAGGTTCATCCCTCGATGCCGGCAAGACCATCGCCCTGGTGGCGGCCCAGCCCGAAGGCGGCATCGACCTCTGGGATTTCGAGGAAGGACGCAAAGACTGGCAGGGTGCCGCGGCACCTCTTCCCGTCGTGGCTGTCCCCACGACCGCCGGCACCGGGTCGGAGACCGGCCGCTCCACGGTGGTCTTGAATGAGGCGACCGACCGCAAAGTGATCATCACTCACCCCGGTATGATGCCCGGCATCGTGATCGCCGATCCCGAACTGACGCTCGGGCTGCCGGCCCACATCACCGCAGCGACAGGCATGGACGCGCTCGCTCATTGCCTCGAGGCCTATTGTTCGCCGTTCGACAACCCGCTGTGCGACGGCGTGGCCCTCGAGGGCATGCGGCTTGTCCACGACAATCTGACGACCGCTGTCGCAAACGGCTCCGATATCGCCGCCCGGTCCAATATGCTTGCCGCCGCGGCCATGGGGTCGACCGCTTTCCAGAAGGGCCTCGGTGCAATCCATGCAATGAGCCACCCCATCGGGGCGCTGTATGACACCCATCACGGGCTGACCAACGCCGTGGTGATGCCCTACGTACTCAAGCGGAACCGGCCCGCGATCGAGGCCAGGATCGCCCGCGTCTCGGCCTATCTCGGCCTCACGCCGCAGACAGACAAAGTCGCGGCAGGATTCGATGCATTCTTCGAATGGACTTTGGCCCTGCGGTCGACATTCGACATACCCCACACCCTGGCCGCGCTCGGTGTCGAACGGTCACGCTCCAACGATCTCGCCAAAATGGCTGCCCAGGACCCGACCGCGCTCGCCAATCCGGTCGCCCTAGATGCGGGCGGGTTCCGGGAACTCTTCGAGGCCGCCCATGCCGGCAATCTCGGCTAGGGGTCAGCCCTTTTTGTAGGGGTTCGACAGTTCGTCCACGAGGGCGTGCAACACCTTGCGGAACTGCGCCTCAGATACATCCATCAGCACCGCGTCTTCCAGCGCTTCCTGGCAGACGTCCTGGATTTCGACGAGGTTCTCGCGCAATACGAGGATCGAGTCTTCACAGCTCACGGCTTCGCCGCTGGGCTGCTCCCACTTATCCGGTTCGACTTTCGCACGCTGTTCGGACTCGGGCATTTGCGTCGCCTTTGCTGCGGATGATCCGGGTCGAATCGATCCGGCGGGTATTGAAATATTATTATAGAGCGATCGGACAAAGCGTCATATTCACCCGATCGGGCCGGTTTACCGTCCGGCTTCCTTCAATCTGGACACAAGTCTTTGAAGTTCATTGAAGATTAACGGCACAGATGCAAAATCGATAGACATGGTTAACGGCCGTTAGGTACGCCAAATGTCTGGAGGAAACCATGTCCGTGTTCAAAGAGCCTGCCTTCGACGAGTATGAAAATGTTATGGCCGGATTCGACCGGGAGACCGGGCTGCGCGAGATCATCGCCATCCGCAACACGAACCTCGGTCCGGGTGTCGGCGGATGCCGGATGTGGCCCTCGCGGATAAGGCTACCGCACTCGAAGACACGCTGCGACTGTCGCGTGGCATGACCTACAAGTCGGCGCTCGCCGGGCCTCCGTTCGGGGGCGCCAAGTCCGTGTTCATCGGCGATATGCAAAAAGACAAGACCCCGCCGTTGATGCGCGCCATGAGACGGATCGTCGATGACGTCGCCGGCCGCTATGTCGCCGCAGAGGACATCGGGATGACCGTCGCGGATATGGACGATATGGCTAAGGTAACGAAACATGTCACCGGGACCAGCGCCACCACCGGCAACCCCTCCCCCTACACCGGCTAAGGCGTATTCTAGGGCATTCGCGCCGCCGTCGCGCACAAGCTGGGGCGTAATGATGACCTCGCCGACGTTCAGGTGGCCGTCCAGGGCCTAGGTCCCGTCGGCTTCGGTCTGGCGCGACGCCTGCACGAGGCAGGCGCGCGACTACATGTCGCCGACATCAACGGCGAAGCGGTTGCAAGGGCCGTCGATAAACTCGGGGCCGTGCCGGTCGACACCCATGACATTCATGGCGCTGACGTCGGCATGTTCGCGCCTTGCGCCCTCGGCGCCGTCATTAACGATCAGTCGGTCGGCGAAATCGGCGCTAAAATCGTCGCGGACCAAATGGCAGAAGAGCGGTTCCGCGCGGCCTAACTAATTGTCAGCCTGGATCTGGAACTGATTTGGGGTCGGTCTGCGGCTTTTGATCCAGATCAATGCGCCTTTGCCGATTGCAATTAAGAATGACTTGCAAATAACCCCGAGGGGTAATAAGGTTCCTTGCAATTAAGAACCATTCTCATTCGCACTTATATCTTCGGAGTAGAAAATGCATAAAAGTACATACGTCCTCGCGGCTGCTGGTCTTGCAACTCTCGTACTTGGCACGGGCGTCAGCGCCCAGCAGCAGGCCGCCGTGGATGCGGGTGAGGTGAATGTCTACTCCTATCGGCAGCCGTTCCTGATCCAGCCCATGTTCGACGCCTTCACGCGCGACACCGGCGTGAAGGTCAATGTCGTGTTCGCCAAGAAGGGCCTCGTTGAGCGCCTCAAGCAGGAAGGCCGCAACTCCCCGGCCGATCTTATCTTCACGGTCGATATCGGCCGTTTGAACGACGCCTATGAAGCCGGTGTCACCGCGCCGGTCGAGACCGCGCAGCTGACCTCCAGCATCCCGGCCGAGTTTCGCCAGGGCGAAGGGCACTGGTACGGGCTCACCCAACGCGCGCGTATCGTCTACGCCTCCAAGGACCGCGTATCCATGGAAGATGCGCCCAAAACCTATGAAGAGCTCGCCGACCCTAAATGGGCCGGGCGGATCTGCACTCGCGCGGGCAACCATGTCTATCAGGTTGCGCTGACAGCCGCGATGATCGCCCATCACGGCGAGGAAAAGGCGGAGGCCTGGCTACGCAGCCTCAAGTCCAACCTCGCGCGCAAACCCCAGGGCAACGACCGCGCCCAGGTCAAGGCAATCAACGAGGGCGAATGCGATATTTCCCTAGGCAACAACTATTACTTCGGGCTGATGCTGCAGAATGAGGAGCAGTTCGGCTGGGCCCAGTCAGTCTATCCGGTCTTCCCGAAGATCGGTAACGAAGGCACCCATGTGAACATCTCGGGCATGGCGATGACCAAGGCATCTCCGAACCACGACAACGCCGTGAAACTAATGGAATTCCTCACCGGTGACCTGGCTCAGCAGATGTACTCGGAGCAGAACTTCGAATACCCGATCGTGGCCGGTGTCCCGCAGGCAGGCTTGCTGCGCTCGATGGGTGATCTGCATCCCGACACGCTGGCCCTCGACCGCATCGCCGGGCTCCGGGCCGATGCCTTCAAGCTCGTCGACAAGGTCGGCTACAACGATTAACCGCAACCACCGGGCCGAAGAAACCCATGTCCGTGACGACCCTCTCCTCCCTGTCGTCAAACACGCGCCCCCATCAGGGGCGCGTGTGGATTCTGGGCGGCCTGCTGGTCGCGTTTATCGTGGCCGCCCCGCTCGGTGCGATCGCCTGGCTCGCGCTCTTCCCGACGGAGAATATCTGGCCCCATCTGGCATCGACGGTCCTGCCCCGCCACAGCTGGAACACGCTCGTTCTCATGGTTGGAAACGGCATAGGTGTATTCCTCATCGGCACCGCATCGGCCTGGCTCGTCAGTACGTGCGATTTCCCCGGTCGTCGCCTGTTCGAATGGGCCATGCTCCTGCCGCTCGCGGTTCCGGCCTACATCGTTGCTTTCGTCTACACCGACATCATGGAGTTCGCCGGGCCGGTGCAAGGACTGCTGCGCGATGTTTTCGGCTGGCAGACATCGCGCGACTACTGGTTCCCGGAGATCCGCTCCATGGGTGGCGCGATCTTCGTCATGTCCTTCGTGCTCTACCCCTATGTGTACCTGCTCACCCGCGCAGCCTTTCACGAGCAATCTTCGAGCGTCCTCGAGGTAAGCCGCACACTCGGACGGGGGCCCTGGCAGACCTTTCTCACGGTCGCCCTGCCGCTGGCCCGCCCTGCCATCGTGGTCGGCATCGCGCTCGCCATGATGGAAACCCTGGCAGATTTCGGGACCGTCGACTATTTCGCCGTCAACACGCTGACAGTCGCCGTTTTCAATGTCTGGCTTGGGATGGGAAATGCTGGCGGAGCAGCGCAGATCGCGCTGGTCATGCTCGGCTTCGTGGTCCTGCTGATCACATTGGAACGCATCGGTCGAAAAGGCCGACAGTATCACCACACGTCCTCGCGCTATCAGTCACCCCCACGCATTCGGCTACGCGGTGCACCTAAGCTTGCCGCGTTCCTAGTTTGCGCATTGCCGATTGTTATCGGGTTTCTGATTCCAGCGGGCGTTCTTCTTCGCCATGCCATTGTGTTCTTCGACGAGTCATGGAACCAGGCCTTCTTCGCCTTCGCCCGTAACAGCCTGACCCTGTCGGCCGCGGCGGCCGTCGTCGCGGTCTCGATCGCTGTTTTCCTCGCCTATGGTCGGCGTCTGTCCGGCCGCGGGTTCGGCGCGCTGTCCCGTATCGCGCTGCTTGGTTATGCCGTTCCGGGAGCGGTTCTCGCAGTCGGCGTCCTCATACCATTCGCCCGCCTCGACAATGCCATCGACACCTTCGCGCGCGACATGTTCGGCGTGTCGACAGGGCTGATCCTAAGCGGCACCATCTTCGCGTTGGTGTTCGCCTATGTCGTGCGCTTTCTCGCAGTGGGCTTCGGCGCCGTCGAAGCCAGCCTCGGCAAGATCCGGCCCTCCATGGATATGGCAGCCCGCAGCCTCGGCGCCGGGCCGGGACGCACACTGTGGCGCATTCACCTACCTCTGGTGCGCGGAAGCCTGATCGCCGCAGGTACAATTGTTTTCGTCGATAGCATGAAGGAGTTACCCGCAACGCTCATCTTACGACCATTCAACTTCGACACGTTGGCCACCCATGTTTATCAGTTCGCGTCCGACGAGCTGCTGGAACAAAGCGCCTTGTCCGCACTGACGATCGTGATTGCCGGCATTCTGCCCGTCATCATCCTGAGCCGTGCGCTGCGCCAGTCACGCCCCGGCACGCGAGCGGGCGTATTGGACGGCGCCTAGATCAGGCCCAACTCGCGCAGTTCGGCGGCCATTTCCGGCGGCGGTTCCTTTTCCGCTGCCGCACCCGCCGGCAGGTCCGACGGTGCATTCTCGATCTCCAGATAACGCCAACCCTGGAAGGGCCGCGAGCGTTTCGAATGGACCCGGATGAGCTTGCGGTCGAGGTGAATTGCGCAGCGCGGCGTGCCATCCGAGGCCGTGGCCGGCTCGATCGCAATGATTTTCTGGCGCACAAGTATACGTCCCTTGATCACCCAGTAGAGCGACCCGTCGTCCGCCAGTAGTTCTTCGCCACGGCGCGGCGTGTTGCGAGTAAGGATGCGTAAAACCGGCCCGTCTCCGGCGGCCTTGCGATCGGCGACGCGTTGTGTCTGGCGCTCGCGCAGATGGTCGACGGACCCAATCCCGACAGCGAGCTTTATGAGATGAACGGACATGGCCGCACAATAGCAGCGGCCTAGGCACAGGTGAACGGCCCAGGGCCGCCAGCCTGCGGTTAACCGGTCATGCGTGAAACCAGCGTATCGAGCGACGCGACGAGATCGACCCCGATGGCGCCGCCATCGCCTTTGACATCATTCTTGACGACGGCGCGCATGGCATCCGCATGGGTACGCAGCACTTCCGGGTTTAGTCCGCAGCATTCGAGAGAGCTTCGGTGTATCGGAAGAGACATTCGGAGACATCGGTGATCAGGTCGTAGCAAAATGTGCTCCCCTGGCCCCGCAAATCATGGGCGACCCGGCGGAGGTTCTTCAGTACCTCCGCGGGCTGGGCCGAGTCCGTTTCGAGCTCTAGGGTAAGTTCCATAATATGCAGAATTTCAAGAGACACCGTGTCCGAAAACTCATCGACCATCGAGCCAATGACGTTCTCGGCATGCCGTATCAGATCGGGGTCAATACCGCCGGGCCCACCCTTGCCAACCTTCGCCTTGAGAAGATTGGGCGGGGTTATCAGCTGATATACAACGTTTTTCTGGCCGTCATCAGCCATGATCGTGTCATCCCGCGAACACATTCCGCAGCGTCACAAGATAGAGAAAGCAGGTTAAAGGAAGGTTAGTCGCTGGCGATCTTGCGGGCGCTGGCCTGGCTTGCCTGAAGAGCTTCGCGCTGCTGCTTGGAAAGGTCGCGCACCGAAACATCGAACTTTTCCAGCTCCGTGGTCCGTCGTTCAGGCCCCGAATACTTTGCATCCTCTTTGCGGCGCCGGCCCAGACAGAAATAGGTGTCGGTCCGCACGAACGGCCGCGGTTCCTCGATCACCGATTCCAGCCACGACATCAGAACATCGACCGTAAACGGCTTCACCAAGAACTCGGTCACCCCGCGGTCGCGCGCATTTTGCACACGATCCCCGTCCGAATAGGACGAGATCATGATGATCGGAACATAGGGGTTGGGGCTCTTGTGCGATGTCCGGATCATATCGACCAGATCGAGACCGCTGATCGGCTCAATCTCATAATCGGTAAAAACGAGGTCATATTCCAGCCGGCAGAATAAATCAAAGCCCGTGACGCCATCCTCTGCCACATCGATCGCGTGGATTCCGATCACATACAGGATCGTCCGCAACAACTGCCGGATATGGGCATTGTCGTCGATAATCAGAATGCACAGGCCTTCGAGCTGATAGCTCACACGATTTTCCTCTGAAACCTCGTCGGAAGCACACACGCAACGGTGATAACCGTTGCGGTATCAGCCTAATACTCAGTGGTTACCGAAAGGTTTAGATCGCCTTTGGGGCCCTGTCTCAGACATGGGCGCGAATGGCCTGCGCTGCCTTCGACGTTGGGGCTCGGCCCAGGACATCACAGATGAACTGGCCTGCATCAACCAGCTTCGCCATATCGACACCGGTCTCGATTCCTATCCCGTCCAGCATGTAGACCACGTCCTCCGTCGCCACATTGCCCGAGGCACCCGGCGCATAGGGGCATCCCCCTAGGCCGGCGACGGCGGTGTCCAGGGTCGCGACACCCGCGTCAAGGCAGGACAATATGTTTGCGAGCGCTTGGCCGTAAGTGTCGTGGAAATGCAAGGCTAGCCGCTCTACGGGCACCACTTCGGCGACCGCCTCCACCATCGCCCGCGCGCGCGCTGGGGTGCCCACCCCGATCGTGTCGCCCAGGCTGATCTCGTAACACGACATGGCATCCAGCTCGCGCGCGACACGTACCACGGCCTCGATCGCTACATCACCTTCATAGGGGCAGCCGAGAACGCAGGAGATATAGCCGCGCACCTTCATGCCACTGGCCAGTGCTGCGGCCGCCACGGGCCGAAAGCGTTCTAGGCTCTCATCGATCGAACAGTTGATGTTCTTCTGGGAAAACGCCTCGGAGGCGGCACCGAAAATCGCGATCTCCTCGACCCCGGCCGCCGACGCACCCTCGAGGCCCCGCATGTTAGGCACGAGCACCGGGTAGCGCGTCCCCGGCCGCCGACAGATGCCGGAGAGAACTTCGGCCGCATCGGCCATCTGCGGTACCCATTTCGGCGACACGAACGCGCCCGCCTCCACCGACGGCACCCCGGCTTCGGACAACCTGTCGATCAGCGCGATCTTGTCGGCCGTCGAAACCATGCCCGGCTCCGCCTGCAGGCCGTCGCGCGGCCCCACATCGACGATCTCCACCTTGTCCGGTCGTGCCATCTCAGTCTTCCACGGATTCGAGTTGCAACAATTCGGCGCCTTCGGCCACCTGATCCCCCTCGGCGAAGTATACCGACGCTACTCTGCCTTCCCCCGGCGCGGTAATCGCATGCTCCATTTTCATCGCTTCAAGTACCATCAGGGTCTGCCCGCGGCTCACCACCTCGTCCGGCGCAACCATCACGCGGGATACCTTGCCCGGCATCGGTGCGTTCAACCCGCCGTATGCGCCCGCGCGCTCCGATGCCTTGTCGACGGCGACAATACGCTCCAGGCGAATTTGGGTGCCGCCCGAGACGGCAAAGAAAACGCCGCCTGCCCCATACGCGGTCCAGCCGTCACAGCCGGTATCCAGATCGACGGCATGGCCTTCGGGTGACGTCAGAAAGACCCGGTCCAGTTCATGGACCACGCGAACAGACATCTCGTTATCTCCGTCACGAAACCGCAGAATTTCAACGTTCAGGAGGTTCGCGCGCCAGTTGTCCGACGCGGCCCAGGGCGAATTCGCTTCGCCGCGTGCGCTGGCCCGTTCCCTCGCGTCTTGCCCGCGCTGCGCCAACAGACAGGCCACAACAGACGCGAGCGCACCATCGGGTACGCCGTCACGTCCCGGAATGAGTATCTCGCGATGCCTTTCGATGAAGCCCGTGTCCACCGCGCCGCCAACAAATTCAGGATGCGTGACGGCCCGCCGCAGGAAAGCCTGGTTGGTCACCGGCCCCACACAAACGAGGTCGGCCAGCAATTCATCGAGCGCCGCGATCGCGCCATCACGGTCTAGGCCATGGGCGATCACCTTGGCGATCATCGGGTCATAGGAAACGGCGATATCGTCTCCCGAGCGCACCCCGGTGTCGACGCGCATCGATGAACCCATCGCCGGCACCTCGAACGCGACCACATGACCGGGTGCCGGCAGAAAATCGCGGTCGGGGTCTTCCGCGTAGAGTCGAGCTTCGATCGCATGGCCGTTGAGCTTGATATCCGACTGCGCCAACGGAAGGGTTTCGCCGTTGGCGACATGCAGCTGCCATTCGACGAGATCCAGCCCGGTGACGAACTCGGTGACCGGATGCTCAACCTGAAGGCGTGTATTCATTTCCATGAAGTAGAACGGCCCATTGGCACCGTCCGTGGTGGCATCGACAATGAACTCCACCGTACCCGCACCCGAATAATCGATCGCCTTCGCCGCCGCGACGGCCGCCGCGCCGATTTCCGTGCGGCGCGCCTCCGTCATGCCCGGCGCGGGGGCCTCTTCCACGACCTTCTGGTAGCGGCGCTGAAGGGAGCAATCGCGTTCGAACAGGTGCACCACATTGCCATGGTCGTCGCCGAAGACCTGGACCTCGATGTGACGGGGAATGGTCAGGTACTTCTCGATCAGCACCCGATCATTACCGAACGCCCCGCGCGCCTCGCGCTGGGCGGCAGCAAGGGCCTCGTTGAATGCCTCCGCGGTCTCGACAATCCGCATGCCCCGACCGCCGCCACCTGCGGACGCCTTGATCAACACCGGATAGCCGATTTCCGCCGCCTGTGTCGCCAGCACCGCCGGATCCTGGTCTGCGCCGTGATAGCCCGGCACCAACGGAACATCCGCCTGCGACATCACCTCTTTCGACGCGGCCTTGTCTCCCATCGCGCGCATCGCCGCGGCACTCGGCCCGACCAGGCGAATTCCCGCCGCCAAACAGGCATCCGCGAAGTCTGCATTCTCCGACAGAAAACCATAGCCCGGGTGGATCGCGTCGGCCCGTGTCTCCCGTGCAGCATCGATCACCGCGTCGATATTCAGATAACTCTCGGCCGCCGCGTCCGGACCGACCCGCACCGCCTCATCGGCCACAGCCACATGCATCGCTGCCGCATCGGTGTCGGAATAGATCGCGATCACGTGGATACCCATGCGCTGGGCTGTGCGCGCCACGCGGACCGCGATTTCTCCGCGGTTAGCGATCAGCAGACGTTCGATCATTCATCGGCTCCGGATTTACCGTCCGCTTCGCGGACGTAGCGCATGATTTCGGCGAACCCGAACAGGAATAGCAGGATACCGAGCATCACCTCGATCGCCGTAACGACCCGCACCGCCTCGCCTGCCGACATCATGTCGCCGTAACCGACGGCAGACATGGTGATGAGCGAGAAATACAGGCCATCAGAAAAGCTGATCGCGGACCGCGCGCCCTCGACAATGACGGTCAGCAGGCCGAAGAAATCGGTGACCCCCACCGCGACCAGCAACACGATAAGGGCGGAAAACCCGACCGCCCCCAGCCAGCCCTTATGACTGATGCCGACACTTACGCTTTTGTCGTCGTCTGCCAAATTGGTCTCCGTTTTTCCAGGAAGGCTTGCACACCTTCGCGTCCTTCGTCGGTCGCGCGGATATCGGCAATCCGCTGCGCGGTATCCTCCACCATCGCGTCATCGACGGGGCCCGACGCGACCCGGCGGATCAGATCCTTGGACGCCGCCATCGCTGCCGGCCCGTTGTCGAGCAGGATACCGATCAGTTCGTCCAGCCGCCCGTCCAGCCGCTCCCGGGGAACCACCTCTTGCACGAGGCCGAGTCCGAGGGCCGTTTCCGCATCGAACCGCTCGGCAGTCTGGAAATATCGCCGTGCCGCCCGCGCGCCGATCGCCTCGACCACATAGGGGCTGATGACCGACGGAATCAGGCCTAGCCGCGCCTCCGACAGACAGAAACTCGCGGCCTGGGAGGCCAGCGTGATATCGCAGGCCGCCACCAGCCCAACCCCGCCGCCGAACGCGGCACCCTGAACTCGGGCGATGGTCGGCCGCGGCAATTCGTTCAGAACCCGAACCATGTGCGCCAGCTTGCGCGCGTCTTCAAGATTTTCGGCGTCGGAATAGTCCGCCATACGCTGCATCCAGCCCAGATCGGCGCCGGCGGAGAAGCTCTTGCCCTCGCCCTCCAGCACGACCACCCGCACCGCCTCGTCGCGCCCGGCGGCTTCGAACGCCGCCGACAGATCGGCAATCAACCCGTCGTCGAACGCGTTGTGTTTCTCGGGGCGCGCCATGGTGATCCGGCCGACCCCGCCGGCCACTTTCAGACTAATTGCGTCGTCGCTCATCGCTACATCCTGAACACGCCGAAGCGCGTTTCCTCGATCGGTGCGTTCAATGCCGCCGAGAGTCCTAACCCGAGCACCCGGCGCGTGTCTGCGGGGTCGATGATCCCGTCGTCCCATAGCCGTGCGCTGGCGTAGTAGGGATGACCCTGGGTCTCATACTGCTCCTCAATCGGACGCTTGAAGGCCGCCTCCTCCTCGTCGGCCCATGTCTCGCCACGGTCCTCGATGTTATCGCGGGTCACCTGGGCCAGCACATTGGCCGCCTGGGGGCCACCCATCACCGAGATGCGCGCGTTCGGCCACATCCACAGGAACCGCGGGCTATAGGCGCGCCCGCACATGCCATAGTTGCCGGCCCCGAAGCTGCCGCCGATGATGACGGTGAACTTCGGCACGTTGGCGCAGGCGACAGCCATGACCATCTTCGCACCGTTCTTGGCGATGCCACTGGCCTCGTATTTCTGCCCGACCATGAAGCCGGAGATATTCTGCAAGAAGACCAGCGGAATGCCGCGCTGGCTGCACAGCTCGATGAAGTGCGCGCCCTTCTGGGCCGATTCCGAAAACAGGACGCCATTATTGGCGATGATGCCCACCGGGTAGCCGTGAATATGCGCGACACCCGTCACCAGGGTCTCACCATACCGCGCCTTGAACTCGTCGAACTCGCTGCCGTCGACGATCCGTGCGATCACCTCGCGCACGTCGTAAGGCTTGCGGATGTCGGCATTCACCACACCGTACAATTCCTCGGCCGCATACAGCGGATCGCACGGTTCAGCCAGCTCCAGGTTCACATGCTTGGGCCGGTTCAGGTTGGCCACGATCTGGCGCACCTGCGACAGGGCATGGGTATCATCCTCGGCCAGATGATCGGCCACACCGCTGATGCGCGTGTGCACGTCCGCCCCACCCAAATCCTCGGCCGAGACGATCTCCCCCGTCGCTGCCTTCACCAGAGGCGGACCGGCGAGAAAAATCGTACCCTGATCCTTAACGATGATCGCCTCGTCCGACATCGCCGGCACGTAGGCACCGCCCGCGGTGCACGAGCCCATCACCGCCGCGATCTGTGGGATGCCCGCCGACGACATAGTCGCCTGATTGTAGAAAATCCGCCCGAAATGCTCCCGATCGGGAAACACGTCATCCTGCTGGGGCAAGTTCGCGCCGCCCGAATCCACCAGATAGATGCACGGCAGGTTATTCTCCCGCGCGATCTCCTGGGCCCGTAGATGCTTCTTCACCGTGATCGGAAAATAGGTCCCACCCTTGACCGTGGCGTCGTTGGCCACGATCACGCATTCGCGGCCCGACACCCGGCCGATACCCGTCAGGATACCACCCGCGGGCACGACGTCCTCATACATCTCCCAGCCGGCAAACTGGGAGCACTCCATGAAGGGAGCACCTTCATCCAGCAGCGTGTTGATCCGGTCGCGGGGCAACAGCTTGCCCCGGCCCAGATGCCGGGCACGGGATTTCTCGCCGCCGCCCTGCTCGATCTGGCGGACCTTCGCACGCAGGTCGCCGACGACCGCATCCATCGCCGCCGTGTTTTCCGCGAACAATTCGGATCTCGTGTCGAGGCTCGATTTCAAAACGGTCATGACGAACGGCTCCGGGCAGCGGCCTTGGCGTGGCGGCAGGCTGTGGTAGAAACGCGGCGATGAGCAATCTGCCGACCAAATTCGAGATCGAGACCGCCGCTGAGACGGTGTACGCGGGCATGGCGCCGACTCCGCAATATGCGTGGCCCCTGCTGGCGGCCGCGAGCGGCGCGAATGTCTGGGTGAAGCATGAAAACCACACGCCGACCGGCGCCTTCAAGGTGCGCGGCGGGCTGGTGCACATGGCCAACCTCCGCGCACAGAACCCCAGCATCCGGGGCGTCATCGCCGCCACGCGCGGCAACCACGGGCAATCCATCGCCTACGGTGCGCGCGCCAACGGCATTGACGCCGTGATCGTCGTGCCCGAGGGCAACTCGACGGAAAAGAACGCCGCCATGCAGGCCTTCGGCGCGGAACTCGTCGTCCACGGCCATGACTTTCAGGCCGCGCTGGAATTTGCCGAGGGGCTGGCCGACGAACGCGCCCTCAAGATGATCCCGTCCTTCGCCGTCGAACTCGCCCACGGCGTGGCGACCTACGGCATGGAACTGCTGACGGCAGCGCCCGACATCGAAACGCTTTACGTCCCGATTGGTCTGGGCTCGGGAATCACCGGCTGTATCGCCGCGCGGGAAACGCTCGGTCTTAAAACGGAAATCGTCGGCGTCGTCGCGGAGAACGCGCCCGCCTACGCCCTGTCGTTTGCCAAGGGTGAGGCCGTCTCGACCAACAGCGCCGACACCTTCGCCGACGGTCTCGCCTGCCGGGTGCCGGCCGCCGACGCGGTCCCCATCATCTGCAGACATGCCGCCCGCGTGATCACCGTCAGCGAGGACGAGATCAGGGCCGCGATCCGGCTCTATTTCAGCGCCACTCATAATCTGGTCGAGGGCGCGGGTGCCGCCGCCCTCGCCGGGCTCATGCAGGAGCGCGCCGCCATGGCCGGCAAGACCGTGGGGATCGTGTTGTCGGGCGGGAATATCGACCGCACGCTCTATCAAGAGATCATCTCCTCCGACTGACCCGGCCTACCAGCCGCCGGTCGCGAGCCAGCAGTCGACCATGTCGAGCCGATCCGCACCCCAGAAGGCCTCGCCGTCGACCACCATGAAAGGGGAGCCGAAGATCTCCCGCGAGATGGCGTCATCGGTCACGGTCTTGAGCTGCTCCTTCACGGTATCATCGTGGAGCCCCGCCGCGAGCGCATCGGCATCGAAGCCCGCTTTCGCCGAGATCGCGACGACCGCATCGGGCGCCGCAATGTCCTGGCCCTCGCCCAGTGCGGCGTTGTAGAGCGTCAGGGTCATCTCCGCCGCCTTGCCGTCACCCTTAGCCCAATAGACCGCGCGTGACGCAGCCACCGGCGAGAACGGAAAGTCTACCGGCGGGTTGTAGGTCACGTCGTGGAAACGGGCCGAGCGGGCGAAGTCGTGACGCGCATAGTCGCCCTTCATGGGCACATGGGGCAGCGGCTGGGCGCCGGTCACCTTGAATACCGCACCAAGCAGGAACGGCTTCCAGTCAACCGTCCGGCCGTGTTGCGCCGCGATGGCCTCAATCTTGTGGGCCGCGATGTAGCCGTACGGGCTGTTGAAATCGAAAAAGAACTCGATTGGTGCATCGGACATGATTGTTTCCCCCTTTGCTTTATTGCATCAGGCCGCCGCAATATCCCGGCCAATGATCAGCCGCTGGATATCGCTGGTGCCTTCATAGATTTTCGTGACCCGGACATCGCGATAGATGCGCTCAACCGGGAAGTCCTGCAGGTAGCCGTAGCCGCCATGAATCTGGATCGCGTCCGAGCAGACTTGTTCGGCAATCTCCGAAGCATAGAGCTTCGCCATCGCCGCCTCGGTCAGGCAGGGCTCACCCGCATCGCGCAGCCGCGCGGCATTGTGTGTGAGCTGACGTGCCGCCTCGAGCTTGGTCCGCATATCGGCCAGCCGAAAGATGATCGCCTGATGCTCGATGATCGGCTGACCGAAGGTCTCGCGTTCCTTCGCGTAGACCAATGCGTGTTCATAAGAAGCCCGCGCCATGCCTATCGCCTGGGCGGCGATACCGATGCGCCCGCCCTCCAGGTTCGACAGCGCGATCCGGTATCCGTCTCCCTCTTCCCCCAGGAGAAGGTCCGGCGTCAGTTCCATGTCGTCAAAGACAAGCTGACAGGTATCCGACGCGCGCTGGCCCATCTTCGCCTCGACCGACGCCACCCGATAACCCGGCGTATCCGTCGGCACGATGAAGGCGCTCATGCCCTTGCCGCCCGCGTCGGGGTCGGTTTTGGCGAAAACGATCGTAATGTCGGCGTTCTTACCCGAGGTGATGAACTGCTTGGTGCCGTTGAGCACATATTTGTTGCCGCGTTTCTCGGCCCGGGTGCGGATCGCGCCCGCGTCAGACCCCGCGCCCGGCTCGGTGAGCGCGAACGCGCCGAGCATCTCGCCGCGCGCCAACGGGCGCAGGAAGCGTTCTTTCTGTTCTTCGCTGCCGAAATTCAAAACCGGCAGGCAGGCCACCGAATTGTGCACGGCCATGATCGTCGAACAGGCGCCGTCACCCGCGGCGATCTCTTCCAGTGCCAGCGCATGGGTAAGCGTATCGGCACCCGCACCTCCCCAATCCTCGGGCACGACCATGCCCAGCAGGCCCAGCTCGGCCATACCGGTCACGGCTTCTTCGGGGTATCGGGACTCCCGGTCCCACGCCGCAGCGTTCGGCGCGAGCTGCTCGGCCGCAAAGCTCCACGCCATGTCGCGGATCATGACCTGTTCGTCAGTCAGCGACATTGATCGTTGTCTCTCCCGCGACGAGTTCTGTCACACCGTCACCCTCCGGATCGATGCTGCACAGCCGGCCGGCATGCAGATCGACCCACCAGCCATGCAAAAACAAGTCTCCGGCCCCCACCTTCTCCGCGATCCACGGGAAAGTCATGAGGTTGCGCAACGACACCCGGATACTACTATGTTCAACGGTTTCCTGATCCGGCACATTGCCGTCCGCATCGCAGGGACAGGCGTCCGCCGCGATCTGCATCCAGGGTTCGATGAAATCCCGCGGAAGCTCTTCGCCGGCACTGGTTACCCGCAGCGCCCTGATACCGCCGCAGGCGGAATGTCCAAGAATGACGACATGGCACACACCAAGGTCACGCACCGCAAATTCCATTGCCGCGCTCGTGCCGTGCGGGTTGCCGTCGGGACCGAAGGGCGGAATGAGATTCGCTACATTGCGCACGACGAACAGTTCGCCCGGCTCGCTGTCGAACAACAAGGCCGGGTCGATTCGTGAATCTGCACAGGCGATGACCAGTACGTCCGGCGACTGACCCCGCTCCACCAATTCCCGCATGCGATCAGGACGCTGCTCATAGTATCGGGTCCGAAACCCACGGTACCCTGCGACCAAACGTTGAACTGCCTCTACCACGCGACCTCCTTGCCTCGATAATCCAGAAAACGGCCGCTGTCCGATGCGATCAGGCCGACCAACACTTTGCGAATACCCTGCACGCTTTCTTCGAGCGACAGAGATGCATATGATCCCGTCATGTCGGTGCAGACATAACCCGGATGTAGCGCCACAGCAGTGACAACCCGGGCGCGCCATTCGGGCTCTATCGTGCGGAAACGCTTGTTGAGCTCGCCCTTGGAATCTTCATACAGATCCTGGCTTCCCGCACGAGGCTTGCCCGAACCATGGACGCTCGACATCACGGCCACCTTCCGGTCACGGCTGGCGACGACGCTGCCGAGCAGGGCCACAACCGTAGCGATCGGCGCCTCGGCGTTGATCCGCATGGAGCCCGCGGTCGTTTCTGCGTCGCCCGCACCCCGCCCGGGGTTGATCCCGGCATTGTGAATCAGAATATCGATGGCCTCGCCGGACAACGCATTGGCCAGCCCCGCAATC
The DNA here is from genome assembly GCA_049601915.1 of Alphaproteobacteria bacterium. Lineage (GTDB taxonomy): Bacteria > Pseudomonadota > Alphaproteobacteria > UBA6615 > UBA6615 > UBA8079. Next base: position 57,093 of record JBMYRB010000006.1, on the reverse strand, counting down.
TGGCCGTCTTCGACCAAATCGAGCAGATACAGGCTCACGTCTCCATCAATGCCACCCAGCGCGTCCGGCGTGCGGGTGGTCGCGTGGACCCAGCACCCGTCTGCCGCATACTGACGCGCTAGCTCCAGGCCGATGCCCCGGCTCGCACCGACGATCACGACTGACGGCATCACTCGTTTCCCTTGCCGGTTCCGCGGTTGCGGTTCGGGTTGGGCCGCCGGGCCGTGGCCTCGATCTCGATTTTCATACGCGGATCGACGAGCTGCGCAATCAGCGCGGTTGCCGCGGGCGGGTTGGGCCCGAGATACTGCTTGAAGACCGGCATCAGCGCTTCGTAGTCGCCCGCATCGGCGATGTAATAAGTCACGCGCACTAAATCGGCGAAGGACACCCGTGCCGTTGCCAATGTCCGCGCGATGTTGCCGAAAGCCTGATGAGCCTGCTCGACCAAATCTTCGGAGATGGTCATCGTCTCATAGTCGAAGCCGGTCGTGCCCGAGACGTGGACATAGTCTTCGTCGATAACCGCTCGCGAATAGCCGACGGCCTTCTCGAACTCGGAATTGGTGGAAATTCGGCGCATCAACTTCCCTTCAACGCGGTGCCAGCTGGTCGCCGGGGAGGAGCGCTCCTTCCAAGCTGCGGCTGAACAATCCCTTGGTGCGCCAGGTCACTTCGTCACCATCGCGCAAGACCTGGTAAAAATCCTCACCCGAACCCCGCCACCAGGAACAATAATCCTCGTCGGTCACCCACCAGCGCCCCTCGTCCAGCTCCGCGCCGTCGATCTTGAAGGCCGTTGTACCGTCGGGGCGAAACAGCTGCTGATAGGCTTTGCTGGACCAGGTCCCAACCACCGTGTTACCCGGCAACATACCCCGTATTTCCGGGCTGGAAATGCGTTCCGGCATCGCCGCAGCGGAGCCCGAGGCGAACATCAGCATCATCGCAAGAAAAAGCGACCCAATACGCATCAGGCGGTCTCTTCGAACAGTTCGCGGCCAATCAGCATGCGGCGGATTTCCGATGTGCCCGCCCCGATCTCGTAGAGTTTAGCGTCGCGCAGCAGGCGGCCGGTCGGGAACTCGTTGACATAGCCATTACCGCCGAGGGTCTGGATCGCCTCGAGGGCCATCCAGGTCGCCTTCTCGCCCGCATACAAAATAGCACCCGCCGCGTCCTTGCGGGCCGTCTCACCCCGGTCGCAAGCCTGGGCGACGGCATACACATAGGCCTTACAGGCATTCATGGTGACATACATGTCGGCAAGCTTGCCCTGCATCAGCTGGAAGGTGCCGATGGGCTGGCCGAATTGCTCGCGCTCATGGACATAGGGCACGACGATATCCATGCAGGCCTGCATGATGCCCAGCGGCCCGGCGGCGAGCACCGCGCGCTCATAGTCGAGGCCGGACATCAGGACATTCACGCCCTTACCGACCTCGCCCAGCACATTCTCTTCCGGCACCTCGCAATCCTCGAAGATCAGCTCGCAGGTGTCCGATCCACGCATGCCCAGTTTGTCGAGCTTCTGGGCGGTCGAGAAACCCTTGAAACCGCGCTCGACGATGAAGGCGGTCATGCCGCGCGACCCCGCATCGGGGTCGGTCTTGGCGTAGATCACATAGGTCTCGGACACCGGCCCGTTGGTAATCCACATCTTGGTGCCGTTGAGGATGTAGCGATCGCCCTTCTTCTCGGCCCGGGTCCGCATGCCGACCACGTCGGAGCCTGCCCCCGGTTCGCTCATCGCCAGCGCGCCGACGTTTTTGCCGGACACCAGGTCCGGCAAATATCGCGCCTTCTGCGCGTCGCTGCCGTTGCGGTGGATCTGGTTCACGCAGAGGTTGGAGTGGGCGCCGTAGGACAGACCCACAGACGCCGACGCGCGGCTGACTTCTTCCATCGCCACGCAATGTTCCAGATAGCCGAGCCCGGCCCCGCCATATTCCTCGTTCACCGTGATGCCGTGCAGGCCGAGCGCGCCCATCTCGGGCCAGAGGTCGATGGGAAACTCATTCTCCCGGTCGATCGCCTCGGCGCGTGGGGCGATCTTGTCCGACGCGAAGCTGCGCACGGAATCACGCAGCATGTCGGCGGTATCGCCCAGGTCGAAACTCAGGCTTGGATACTCGTTGGGAATCATGTGTCTTCTCCACCCGGCGGGTTAGCCGCCCTTTTCAGTCTAAGAATAGCGGGATTCCTATTCCGCCGCCTCCCGGCGTGATTCAAGTTCTACCAGGCGTTCCCGGCAACGGGCCGCGTATTTATCCATGTTCGATATCGCCGCATCCAGATCTCGGCGCTTGTCTTCCAGCATCTCGCGTTTCTCATCCAGCTTCTCCAGCATGGTCCGTAACTGAAACGCCTCCCCCTGGGGCGCGGCATAGAGGTCGATGATCTCCTTGGCCTCGGCCAGGGAGAAGCCCAGCCGCTTGCCACGAAGCACGAGCGCGAGCCGTACCCGGTCGCGCCCTGAATAAATGCGACGCTGGCCCTGGCGCGTCGGCGCGATCAGCCCCTCCGCCTCGTAATAGCGGATGGTACGCGGCGTGATGTCGAACTCGCGTGCAAGATCGGATATCGAGAATGTCTGCTCCATGCATCATAGTTTACGTTAACGTAAACGTAAGTCAATAGAAACGAGCTTATACCTATTTAACTACTTGTTATTATTGATTATCCGTGGTCGCGGAGAAGTCGGGCCTTTTGCCGATCCCAGTCACGCTGCTTCTCGGACTGGCGTTTATCGTATTTGCGCTTGCCTGATGCAATGCCGAGATCGACCTTTGCGATGCCGCGCTTGTTGAAATAGATCGACAGGGGCACGAGGGTCACACCGTCGCGATGTATTTCGGCAAAAAGGCGGTCCATCTCGCGGCGGTTTACAAGCAGTTTCCGCGGCCGTCGTTCCTCGTGGGGGAAATTCTTTGCCGGCGCGTACTTCGGGATGTAGCTATTGAACATCCAGAGCTCGTCGTCGCGTTCGCCGGCCCAGGCATCAACAAGGCTCCCCTTGCCTTCGCGCAGGGATTTCACTTCGGGGCCCGTCAGAACCAGCCCGGTCTCAATATTGCCTTCGATTGAGTAATCATGCCGCGCCTTGCGATTCTGGGCGGCAATCGTGCCTGGCGGCGCGTTCTTTTTTCCGGCCATCGACCCTGCGATACCGCGCTGCTAGTTCAGCAGCCCGGCCGACACCATGGCGTCGCGGACCAGCTTCTGGGTGTTCTCGTTTGCCGGCGTAAGTGGCAAGCGGACATCCATCGTGCACTTCTCGAGCAGCGAGGCCGCATATTTGACCGGCACCGGGTTCGGCTCAACGAACAGGGCGGAGTGCAGCGGGAATAAACGCGCGTTGATTTCCATCGCGGCCTTCGCATCCCCCGCCTGCCAGGCGTCATGCATTTCTGCGCAGGCGCGCGGGGCCACATTCGACGTTACGGAGATGCAGCCGTCGCCGCCGTTGGCCAGGAAAGACATGACGGTCGCGTCCTCCCCCGACAACATGCAGAAATCCTCGCCGATCTCCTGGCGCATCGCCAGCGGACGGGTCAGGTCGGCCGTCGCGTCCTTGACACCGATGATGTTCGGGCAATCGTTGGCCAGCCGCGCCATTGTGGCGGTGGACATGTCGATCACCGAACGCGGCGGGATGTTGTAGATGATGATCGGAATATCGACGGCATCGGCCACGGTCTTGAAATGGGCGTACAGGCCATCCTGGGACGGCTTGTTGTAATAGGGCGTCACGATCAAGGCCGCATCCGCACCCGCGCTCTTGGCATGTTCGGTCAGGCGCACGCATTCGGCGGTCGAATTGGAGCCAGCGCCGGCAACAACAGGGACGCGCCCAGCCGCGGCTTCAATGCACATCTCGACCACTCGTTCATGCTCACCATGGCTGAGCGTGGGCGATTCACCGGTCGTGCCGACCGGAATCAATCCGTCGGTGCCCTCGTCGATCTGCCACTCGACGAGCCCCTGATATGCTTTTTCGTCGACCTCGCCATCACGGAACGGCGTTATCAGTGCGGTCATCGATCCCTTGAACATATCGGCTCTCCTGCCCACCATATGCGGGCGCTGCAACATTTGCGCGGACGATAACGGCTCGGCTGTGCCCGAACAAGGCGCAAACCACGCGAATGATACCTCTAAATTGACACGATACTGGTCAGGTGCAAGTGGTACCCCTACACTCGCGAGCATAAGAATAACCTTGGATCTGCAGGTGTTTGTTCGCCCCATTACCCGACGCGTTCTCTCTCTTTCGGCTGCGGCCGTGATCGCATGGGGTGCGGCCACTAACGCCACAGACGCCTCCGACAAGAATGCACGTGAGCTTGTAGCCGCCGCAGAACGAGAAAACTGGCCGGCTGTCCGGCTCTATCTTGACCGCGGCGTCGAGCCGTTGATCGCAAAATACGCGGCCTGGCTCGAACATCAACATGCCGCCACCAAAAGCAGCTTCGGCGAGATTACGGCGTTTCTAACTGCGAACCCCGACTGGCCGCGCGCGCTCGAATTGCGCCGCAATGCCGAGGAGGCGATTGACGAAACGGTCTCCGCCGAGGCGGTGCGCAACTGGTTCAAGGATCACCCCCCAATTTCGGGCACCGGCGCACTGGTGCATCTCGATGCCCTGAAGGCGAAGGGCGCGCGCGACCAGCTGGCGAGCCTGACACCGCGTTACTGGCGCCAGCTCAGTATCGATCGTCACACGGAAGCTGACTTCCTGCGCCGACATGGCGTGCATCTCGGCAAGGACGACCATCGGGCCCGCCTAGACCACCTGATATGGACCCAGAATCACGGGGCCGCACAACGCATGCTGCGGCGTGTCGATGCGCAGACGGCCGCATTGGCACGGGCCCGAATTGCCTTGCTGCGGCGGAGCGGCGGCGTGGATGGCGCCATCGCACGGGTGCCGGACAAACTCCGCGACGCGCCGGAGCTCTGGTACGAGCGGCTCCGCTGGCGGCGGCGAAAGGGCAAGAACGACAGCGCACGGGACATCCTGTTCGAGTTATCGGGCATTCGCCCGCAGCCCCACAAATGGGCACAGGAAGGCCAGATCCTGGCGCGTCGTGCACTTGCCGACGGACATTATTCAGAAGCCGCGCGCGTCGTCACCGGCCACGGCCTGTCGGCCGGAGCGGCGTTTGCCGAATCCGAATTTCTTGCCGGCTGGATTCAACTCTCATTTCTCAAGACGCCGAATGTAGCCGAGGATCATTTCGCCACTTTGTATGAGGGCGTGCGCTACCCGATAAGCCGTGCACGCGGTGCTTTCTGGAAAGGCCGGGCTGCGGCCGCACGTGACGAACAGGCACATGCACGCGAGTGGTGGCAGCGTGCCGCCGAACACCCGTCGACCTTCTACGGCCAGCAGGCGCTCTTGTCCCTCGGCACCCCGACACCACGATTTAAATTCGCGCGCCCCTCCGATCCGGCCATCCGAGAGGCGTTCGTCGCGCAGGAACTTGTCGTCCTGGTGAAGCGGCTGCATGCACTGGGCGGCGATGCCAACCTGCGCACATTCCTTCTGCACCTTTCAGGCCTGGCGAAAAATGCCGACGAACGCCTCCTCGTCGCCCAACTCGCGCAGGAAGCCGACAGACCGCGCGAAGCCGTGCGGGCGGCAAAACGTGCCAACCAGCTGGACAACATCATCGGCGCCGCGGGTTATCCGCTTTGGCCGCTGCCGAAACGCGACCTCGAAACACCGCTCGAAGATGCGCTGATTCTTTCGGTCATCCGGCAGGAAAGCGGCTTTGACCGGACCGCCATCAGCCGGGCGGGTGCACGGGGCATGATGCAGTTGATGCCGGCGACGGCCCAGCAGGTCGCAAAGGGACTCTCGCAACCCTATAGCCGCTCGCGTCTGCTCACAGACCCCGGCTACAATATTCGCCTGGGCAGCGGCTACCTGGAACAGATGCTGAAGCGGTTCGACCGGTCGGCCCCCCTCGCGCTCGCCGCCTATAATGCAGGTCCGCACCGGGTTGTTCGCTGGGTGCGTCAATATGGTGATCCGCGGTCGGGTGAAATCGACATGCTCGACTGGATCGAAACCATTCCCTTCAGCGAGACGCGCAACTATGTTCAGCGTGTCCTCGAATCCGTTCCCGTTTACCGCCATCTCCTGAGCGATACGCAACTCGCAGAGACCGACGCCGTCCCGATTTTCAATCAAACACCGAACCAATGACCGATCAGCGCATAGAAAATTTAGAAGCCTGCGTTTTCGGCGCTTACGGGACCTTGCTCGACTCCAACTCCGCCGTCATGCAATGCCGCGACGAAATTGGTGATTGCGCCGAACGTCTCTCCGACAGCTGGCGCCAAAAAACAACTGCAATACACCTGAAAAAACTGCAATACACCTGGCTGCGTAGCCTGATGGGAAGCCATGCCGATTTCTGGAGGTCACGGTCGAGGCGCTGGATTTCGCATTGGCGGCGACCGGAATCGATAATCCGGATCTGCGCGCGCGGCTCATGGCGCTCTACCGCGAACTCGACACCTTCGCGGAAATCACGGACACTCTCACCCGGCTCAAGGCCGCCAGCATTAAAACCGCAATTCTGTCGAACGGATCGCCGGACATGCTGAACGCCGCCGCCGTTGCATCGGGAATCGACGTCCTGCTGGACGCCGTACTGAGTGTCGAGGACGTCGGCACCTACAAACCCGTCCCCCGGCCCCGGACGCATCAACCGGCCGTGGACCGGCTGGACGTGGCTGCGGGAAACATCTGCTTTATGTCGTCCAACGGTTGGGATGCCGCCGGGGCCGGCACCTTCGGGTTTCGCGTCGTCTGGGTCAATCGCTACGGCCAGCCGGCCGAACATCTGCCGGCCAAACCAGACCTCATTCTGGAAACACTGACGCCACTTCCCACGGTTCTGGGCCTCTTTTGGAAATGACGGCCTCCACTCCCCCCACCCTCGCCGACATCGAGGCGGCGGCGGACAGATTGGCCGGCGTCACTGTTCCCACCCCGCTGATCGAGAGCCCCCCACTAAATGCGCGCACGGGCGGTCGTATGCTGTTGAAGGCCGAAACTCTGCAACGGACCGGGTCTTTCAAGTTTCGCGGCGCATACAATTTCCTGTCCCAAATCCCGGCCGATGTGCGTAACCGGGGGGTCGTCGCCTTCTCATCGGGCAACCACGCCCAGGGCGTTGCCGCGGCCGCGGAGATTTTTGGCGTCCCCGCGACAATCGTCATGCCAGCCGACGCGCCGCAGGCAAAGGTCGATAACACCCGCGGGTTCGGCGCTAAGATTGTCTCCTATGACCGCCAAAAGGAATCTCGCGAAGACATTGCCACAGCGATTGCCGAAAAGTCCGGTGGCACACTCGTCCCGCCCTTTGATCATCCCTGGACGATCGAGGGTCAGGGCACCGTGGGGCTCGAGATCGCGACCCAATGCGCAGCCCTTGGCACCCGGCCCGACGAGGTCCTGGTCTGCTGCGGGGGTGGCGGACTCACATCCGGGATCGCCATTGCGCTGGCGGATCGCAGCCCAGCGTCCCGGATCAGGGCTGTCGAACCGGCCGGTTTCGATGACGCCATGCGCTCACTCGCCGCCGGGCAACGCCTTTCCAACGGGGCCGGTGGATCGTCGATCTGCGACGCACTGCTGTCGCCGAGCACGGGCGAGATCACCTTCGCCGCCATGCACGCCCATGGCGTTACCGGCCTGTCGGTGAGTGACGACGATGTGCGCGCCGCCATGACCTACGCCTGGCACGCACTCAAGCTCGTGCTCGAACCCGGCGGCGCGGTGGCGCTGGCCGCCATACTGTCAGGTAAGACCGAAACAAAGGGCCGGACAATCGTCGCCATCCTGTCGGGCGGCAACGTGGATGCAGCGCTCTTCAGCGCCTGTATCGGCGCGGCCTAACCCTTCTCGCCGACGACGAGGTTGAGCCTGGATTGCTGTGCATCGCGGCGCAGGAGCTTGCCTTCCATATAGGCGCCCGCCTCGATCGAAAGTTCTTCATGCTGGATATCGCCAGTGACACGGGCACTCGCCGAGAGGCTGACACTGCGGGCACGTATTTCACCAGTGACCGTGCCGTGCACATGAACGGTGTCGCACTCGACCTCGCCGCGCACCTGGGCGCCGCGCCCGATTGTGACTTCTGCACAGCGGATATCGCCATCGACGGTTCCTTCGACCTGCATCACACCGTCGCCATAGAGATTACCCGACACATTCATGTCTGCGCTGATGATCGAAGGCACACCGCTACCTGAGCCCGACCGGTCAGTTTTTGAAAACATACTGCCCTGCTTTGATGAAGTTCGCTGGATCATTTTGTCGCCCATCGACAAGAATCTCATAGTGCAAATGCTCGCCGGAGCTGCGGCCCGTGTTTCCGACAAGGCCGACCTTTTCACGGAAATCGACTTCCTGTCCGCGCTTCACAAAAATCGAAGACAGGTGGCCATAACGCGTGCGTACGCCCAATCCGTGATCAACTTCCACCATCTTGCCGAAGCCGCCCTTCCATCCCACAAAGGTGACGATACCGGGCGACGTTACACGCACCGGCGCACGCCGGCGGCTGGCCAGATCGATGCCGGAATGGTGCGCCAGCCGCTTGGTGAACGGGTCGACGCGGCGTCCGAAATTACTGGTCACGCGAAACTCATCGAGCGGTGCTGCCAGCGGCAGATGTTCCATCAGGGACTGCAGGCTTTGCAGATCATCGATCCGCCGTTCAACCGTGGCGAGCTTTACTGCCAGTCCACCGCCCGGACTTCTTTCGATGTCGTCGCCGTCAATCGCCAGATAAGGGCCGCCGACACCGCGACCCACACCCGCCGCGCGCGCCATACGGTCCAGTAGGCGGTCCACGTCCAGTCCCGCCAGGTCGAGCGTCTTGCGCAGCGCCTCGCCACTTTGATCGGCCGTCTCACCGAGACGCGACACGAGACCGACCTGGGCGGTCTCGAGAGATTCGATCATGGCCGAAAGGTCTGCCACCTGTTCGCCGAGCGCCTCACGCTGCGCATCGACCGCAAGTTTCTCATCTTCCGCCTCGCGCAGCCGCTGATCGCTGGCGTTCAGGTCTGCCTGAAGACCAGCCCGTGCAATCTCGATCGACACGACATTCGATTTGAGTTCGGCGAGCGCGTTCCGGGTCTCCGCCAACTGGACACCCAGCGCCAGACGCGCCTCCTCTGTGGCCGCGAGCTGATCGACACGGTCGGCGAGTTGTTGCCGCATCTCGTCGCGTGAAAGCACCAGTACTTCCAAATCCGCCGTGATACGTGCCTTGGATTCCACTTCGCTGAGATAGGACAGCGCGAGCGCGTCGCCCCGTAATTTCTGCTCATCAAGCGCAGCCCGAAGTGCCGCAATCTCGTTGGACAAAGAGCGATTGGATGTTTCCAGCTCGACCGTCGTTTTCTGGGTCTCGGTCAACGAACGCCGCTGTATATCCACGCGGTCGCGCACCTGTGCCAGCTCTTGTGCAAACTGTGCATTCTCGTCGCGAAGTTCGGAAATCTGAGCGTTCCGGTCGGAGACGATGCTATTGTGCGAGGTGAACTGCACAGTCGAAAAGACAGTCCAGGCAACCGCCGTGACCAACAACATAGCTACGCCGACTTGAACATTCCGGCCGACCCGCAGATAGCGGACCTGGCCGCCGGAGCGCACAATAAGTTCGCGCTGTTCCGGGAACAGTTTGCCCAGCTTCTTTCGCGCTGCGATCACCCCTAAACTCCCCACGCCGTATCAGGCGCATTCCCCGTCGTATTGCGCTGCCAAGTTAGCCCCGACTTACGCGATCGGACCACTGGCTGGCCAGCATCAAATGCTATGCATTTGAAATTCGATATCGCCCTCAGTCTTCGATATCGGCCGGTTGCAGCACATCACTAACACCGATCATCGCGTCGCGTGTGACCAGTTTCGCTAGTTTTTCCTGATCCCAGCCATCCGTGCCTTCGGGGCGCTGCGGCAGGACCAGGTAACGCAAATCGGCATTGCTGTCATGAACCCGCACCTGCTTCTGCTCAGGAATCTCGGTTCCGAACTCGCGCAGGATCGCCCGCGGTTCGCGCACGGCGCGTGACCGGTAATCCCGCCGCTTGTACCAGGCCGGTGGAATGCCAAGGACCGGTCGCGGGTAGCAGGAACACAGAGTGCAGACCACCATGTTGTGGACTTCGTCCGTATTCTCGACGACGCAAAGCTCCATGGGGCTCATATTGATGCCGAACGCCTGCAATGCCTCGTCGCTGTCATTCATCAATTTGGACTTGAATTCCGGCTCCGCCCAGGCACGGGCAACAATCTTGGCGCCAAGAGCGGGGTTGCGGCTTTCCCGTTCTTCGATGGAACGGCGAATATCATCCGACGTGATGACACCTTTCTCGATCAGGAGCTCACGCACAGCCGTCTCGAGCACGTGCGCCTCCAGCGGCGGTAACGCATCTTCCTGGATCGGTTTGCCGTCATGTGTGTGGGTCGGATGTTCGTGGCCGTGTTCGTGGGCTTCGCTCATTTCTCTTCGCCTTTCATGCGCCTAGGCCGGCGCCAGCCAATGTTCGTAGATTTCAATCTCAAGCGTATCTTCGGGCGCGCCGTCGTAATCGTCCCAAAGCTCGCTCTGCGACAGGTTCACGCGATAGAGCATCTTGTAGGGCAATCCTGAATGTCCGACCGCCAGCAGTTCCGGGTTTGGAAAAGAGCCGACGATCCGCTCGATCACGCCGGTCTTGCCGCGAACATAAATTGGCGTCCGCACATGGCCGGGTTGATCTCGGTCGAGAATCCGGACGCGGTCACCGGGTTGAAATTTAGCCTCCATTGCGTTCCGCCTCCAGACGAGGGCGCACCTCGGCCATCTTCGCGTCCAGCTCTTCTTGCGTGTAGACACCCTTTTCGAGCATCAGCCAGGAAATCGCCTGGAGCCAGCGCTCGTAGTAGGGAAATTTGTGATAATCGTCGCCGAGCGCCTCCTGCATCCGGCGTGACTCGTCAACTCGCGCCAGACGGCGACGCTGATCAAAGAGCAGCATCATCATTGCATCGACCGTCTTTTCCCAATGGGTCGGGTCATGCTCGTGCTTATCGGGGTCGACCGGCCCTGCCGGCATCCCGCCATAATCCTGTGGACCGCGCATTCTCTCCCCCTTGCGTGATGCAGGCGCCATTTTCGGGGTCCTGCCCGGTCAAGGCAAGGACTTCGTTAACGAATACGCACAAATGAGTGGTTTCTCTCTGTCCCCTTAGATTTCTTCAATAAATTCGCATGAGAATAGCTTGGGCAAGAACCTTCGGAGTTCCCGTTTAATGGCTATGAATCGGCAACAACTTGCCCGCGCGATCGATGTCGGACGCTCATCGACCTTGAATTGCCTCGAAACAACCAAGGATATCGCCGGCATTGCGTCGACAATCACCGACGACGACCCCCTCGGGCCGCTTTTTCGCAATCGCTACCTGAACGATTCGATCATCTTCAAAGTCTTCGATTCCGTGACTTTGCGCGGCAAACGCGAATACGGCGTCGAGACCCTGGTCTATTTTCCCTACAACCACGACAACATGCACGAGGGTGGCGATTCCATCCTGGTCAGCGATCCGCGTCGCGAGGAAAAGCTGCTGAACAAGTGCGGCCTCGACATGATTCACGAAAACAAAGCCGAAGACGGCCGGTGGGATATCCAGATCATGGACATGATCGACCAGCTGCCCACGCTCGACCCGTTCCTGCTCAAATGTAAGGCCCAGCGGCTGGGCATCGAGGAGCGGTTGAACCCGGCCTATTTCAACATCAACCTCGAGGAATGGAATCGCATCCAGAAACCCATCCGTGAAAAAATCGACGCATTGGTGCACAAGGCGCTCGGCATGGAAGGCGACGACGAAGCCACCGATCCGGATTTCAAGTTCAAGATAGAGCAGAACATCTCCAGGTTCCTGAAGAAAATATGGGAAGCACGCGACATCGACGGTATCGAGGATTTCGTTTACGGCATGGAAATGCCACCCGAGCGCGCGCCGGGACTGTTCTTCGCCTGGAAGGCGATTTGCTACTACTAGGTGCAGTTCTCCGGCGTGGAGCCGGCGCTGCGGAAACTTTTTACATGTTTCGGCGACGCGAAGACGGCGTTGCCAGTCGATTTCGGCGGCCTGCGCACAGAGGTTCAGGTTCAGGGTCAGATCAAGCGCGACCTCAAACAGCTTCGAACGCTGTTTCGAAAGGACTATCTCAGCATCGTCAACATGCTGGAGACCTATGAGAACAGCTAACGGCAGTTCATCGAGGAGAGCAATCCGGCGTCGTTCAAGAACTTTCTTGACCAGGCGGGCACCCATTATGTCGAACTGGCGGCCTGCCTGAGAAGCAACTCACACGCCATCAATCTGCTGCAGGATCAGATCGGCCGCACGGGCGCACAAATCAGCAGCGACCAGCACCGCGAACTGCTTGATTGCATGCTCGGTGTGTTCGGAGTCGAGCCGCAATCGGCTGACCTTCTGATTGCCAGCTAGCGCGGCACCAGGTCGGACGTCAGCAGCTTCAATCGATGCGCCGCGCGCTCCAGCCGCTCATCAACCGAGCTGGGCGTATCGCGGGTTACATGCTCGCCAACATCGTAGAAATACCAGAGCCGGGCGCGAAACGCCGCGTCGGCCTCGCTCAGGCCCGCCTCCTCGAATAATGCGCGCGCGGTCGCCATCCGGCGATCGTCGATCTCCGACACCACGGCCGCGACCTCGGGATCGAACTGGGCCCATGCGCGCATCGCATTGTCGTACTGGTCGGGGTCTTCGCGGGCAATAAACTCAAGGATGGCCCACATCCGCTCGATCGGGCCGCCAGGTGCGGCCTCGACATGGGCGAGCACCGGGTCTGTCTGACGGCGCACCCAGAACTCTGGCAACGACTTCAAAAGATCCTGGCGGTTCTTGAAGTGCCAGTAAAAGCTTCCCTTCGTCACCCCGAGACGTTGCGCGAGGGGTTCGACCTTCACATGGTCGATGCCGCGCTCACGCAGCAATTCGAGCGCTTCAGCGAGCCAGGAATCCCTGTCCAAAGATGGTTCGCGTTTGTCTGTCATTCGCCCGTTACACAATTATGAAACCCATACGTCAACGTATTGACACCCTCGACCCGACACAATACGCATACGGTTGCGTATGGGCTGTGAGTCGATAGCGTCACACCGGGCTAGAGGCTTTCCGAGCTGCGCGTGTTCCGTCTAGAGTAAACAGCCAAACCGCCAGCAACGGCAGGGCAGGAGGAAATTTGCATGACTGAACCAATCATCAAAGTCGCCGATCTCGCTTGGGGACGTATCAAGTCGCCTGATCTGGATGTCCAGGAAGAGTTCCTAACCAATTTCGGGATGATCAAGGTCGAACGTACGAACGACAAGCTGTTCATGCGGGGCACCGGCGCCAGCCACCATATTCACGTGACGGAAAAGGGCGACCCCGGCTTCGTCAGCCTCGCCTTCCATGCAACCAGCGAAGACGATCTGCACAAGATCGCCGCAGAAGCCGGGAGTGCTTCGGGCGTCGAGAACATCGACGAACCGGGCGGCGGCAAGCGTGTTCGCCTGACCGAGCCCAACGGCTACACCATCGAGATCGTGCATGGCATCGAGGCCGTCGACGAGATCCCGGTCGAACGCCAGTCCTACAATCTGGGCAACATCGACAAACAAAAACGCGCCAACGAACTCTGGCGCAAGTCACCGGGCCCGGCCACGGTGATGCGCATTGGCCATGGTGTCATCGGTACGCCGAAGATGCATGAATGTACGGCCTGGATCCGCCAACATATCGGCCTGATCGCCTCGGACGAGGTCTTCGTCGAGGACGACAAGGAAAAGGTGATCGCAAGCTTCAACCGCATCGACGGCGGCGAGCGGTATGTCGACCACCATGTGTTCCTTTATATCGGCAACGAGAATGCCGGACTGAATCACCTGTCCTTCGAGGTCCCGGACTTCGATGACGTGATGATGGGCCACGAGCATCTGCGTGATTCCGGCGATTACGACCATGTCTGGGGCATCGGACGTCACGTGTTGGGCAGCCAGATTTACGACTACTGGAAAGACCCCTATGGCCGCGTGCACGAGCATTGGGCGGACTCCGACACGCTCAACGCCGAATTCGAAACCCGCTACGTTCCCGCCGACGAGGGCCTCAAGTCACAGTGGGGCGAGCCGGCACCGATGGAGTTCATCCATCACGTCAGCCCGTAGGCGGCTCATAGCTTCAAGTCGCGCGGCGCGGCAATCACTGCCGGGCCGTTTGCGTTTTATATGACTTCAATACCGGCGCCCGACTTGGCGCACCGGCTGTTTTCTGGCAGACAGGGCCTCTCATCCAAGGCCGTGACGATCCATGACAGATACAGAAACCCCAGACGGAACCGAGGCGGACGCCGCACCGCGCGATTTCATTCGCGACCGGATCGCCACCGATCTCAAATCTGGACAGCATGATGCGATCGTCACCCGCTTCCCGCCGGAGCCGAACGGTTATCTTCATATCGGCCACGCCAAGTCGATCTGCCTGAATTTCGGCGTCGCGGAAGAATTCGGCGGCACATGCAATTTGCGCTTCGACGACACCAACCCCGCGCGCGAGGACTACGCCTACATCGCGGCCATCCAGAATGACGTGCGTTGGCTCGGCTTCGACTGGGGCGAGAACCTGTTCCACGCATCGGACAATTTCGAGCAGCTATATGATTGGGCCCGACACCTGATCGAAAGCGGCCTCGCCTATGTGGATGATCTCTCGGCCGAGGAGATGCGCGAATATCGAGGCACCCTGACCGAGCCCGGCCGGCCGAGCCCCTATCGTGAGCGTACCGCGGAAGAAAGCCTCGACCTCTTCGCTCGTATGCGCGCCGGCGAGTTCGAGGACGGCGCCAAGGTATTGCGCGCCAAAATCGACATGGCGTCGGGCAACATCAACCTGCGCGACCCGGTGCTGTACCGTATTCTGCGCGCCGACCATCCGCGCACCGGTGCCGCATGGTGCATCTACCCGACCTATGATTTTGCCCACGGCCAGACGGACGCAATCGAGCATGTCACCCATTCGCTCTGCACCCTGGAGTTCGAGGACCACCGCCCGCTCTACGACTGGCTGATCGAAAATCTTCCGGTGCCGGCCCGGCCGCGCCAGTATGAATTCGGACGCCTGAACCTCGGCCACACGGTGCTTTCGAAACGCCGGTTGATCCAGCTGGTCGAGGAGGGCCACGTCGCCGGCTGGGATGATCCGCGCATGCCGACCGTGGCCGGGCTGCGCCGCCGCGGTGTACCACCGGAGGCCATTCGCGACTTCATCCGCCGCTTGGGCATCACCAAGGCGGACGGGCTGGTCGAGATGTCCTATTTCGAAAACACGATCCGTGAACATCTCAACCAGACGGCACCTCGCCGGATGGCCGTGCTCGACCCGGTCAAGCTGGTGATCGAGAACTACCCCGAGGGCCAGACCGAAGAACTGGACGGCATCAACAACCCCACAGACGAAAGCGCGGGTACGCGAAAGGTTCCGTTCGGGCGCGAACTCTGGATCGAACGCGATGACTATATGGATGATGCGCCGAAAAAATTCCGTCGCCTCACTATTGGCCGGGAGGTGCGGCTGCGCTTCGCCTATTATGTGACCTGCACGGACGCAATCAAGGACACGAATGGGAATGTGACCGAGATTCGCTGCACCTACGACCCGGAGAGCCGCGGCGGCGAATCACCCGATGGCCGCAAGGTGCGCGGCACCATCCACTGGGTCTCGGCCGCGCACGCCGAAACCGCCGAGATGCGTCTCTATGACGAACTCTTCACCGCCGAAGAACCCGGCAAGGAACGCGACTGGCTGGAAGACCTGAACCCGGCCTCGCTCGAGGTTCGGACCAACTGCTACCTGGAACCCGCCCTGGTCGACGCCGACGGCGTGGTCCAGTTCGAACGGCTGGGCTATTTCGCCCCCGACGCGGATTCCGCGACCGGCGCACCGGTGTTCAACCGCACGGTCAGCCTGCGTGACAGCAAGCCCAAGGGCTAGAGTTAACTTTCGATCGGAGCATTCGAATGGAAATCAACATTCCCGAAGTTCTCGCCGAAGTGACGGCGGCCCATGACCGCTACGAGGCGGCACTGACGACAAACGATGTCGACGTGCTGAACGAGCTTTTCTGGACCAACGATCTCACCCTGCGCTACGGCATTAGCGAGAATCTCTATGGCCATGACCAGATTGCCGGGTTCCGCGCCACGCGCGACCCCAGCGATGTCGCTCGCACGACCGGGCCGGTGATCGTCACCACCTTTGGCCACGACTTCGGCACCGCGAACCTGGAATTCTATCGCGAGAGCATGGGCAAGGGGACCGGCCGACAGAGCCAGAGCTGGGCGCGCATGTCCGAGGGCTGGCGCATCGTGGCCGCCCATGTGAGCGTGATCCACCCAAAATAGAAAAAGGCCGCATGAGCGGCCCTTTTCAAATCCAGACTAAGAAAGAAAGACAGCTAGCTAGCGACGCGCCAGACTTCCGGCGCCTTCTCCATGCTGTCGAGCAACGCCTGGCGCTGGGCTTCCATGGCGGCCGGAAGGCGCCCGGCGAAGCTGTCGAACAGCTCCTTCTGGGCCTCGGCCTCATTGCTGCCCGCGTCGCGGGCCAGGTCCATGATCCCGCTGAACGCATCGGCCGTGAAATCGAGACCGGTCCAGTTGAGATCGTCGTAGCGCGGCATGTTGCCGAGCGGCCCCTCGACCGCATCGCGATTGTTATGCACCCGGTCGCAGACCCATTCGAGAACGCGCATGTTCTCGCCGAATCCCGGCCAGATGAAGTTGCCGGCATCATCCTTGCGGAACCAGTTCACCCGGAAGATCTTGGGCAGCTTCAGCCCCTTCTCTGCGAACTCCAGCCAGTGGGACCAGTAATCGGCCATGTTATAGCCGCAGAAGGGCAGCATCGCCATCGGGTCTCGACGAATCGCAGCCTGATTGTCCGCCGCCGCTGTCGCCTCGGACCCCATGGTCGCCGCCATATAGACACCATGGTCCCAATCCTTGGATTCGTAGACCAGCGGGAAGGTGGTGCTGAGCCGCCCGCCGAAGACAAACGCATCGATCGGCACGCCGTTCGGGTCGTCCCAGGCGGGGTCCAGGCTGGGGCAGTTCACAGCCGCCACCGTAAAACGCGCGTTCGGATGGGCAGCAGGTTTGTCGCTGTCCGGAGTCCAGTCGTCACCGCGCCAGTCGATCAGGTGATCCGGCACCTCCCCGTCCTTGCCTTCCCACCAGACGTCGCCATTGTCCATCAGCGCCACGTTCGTGAAGATCGTGTCCCGCTGGATCATCGTCATGGCGTTCGGATTTGTCTTGGTCGACGTCCCCGGCACCACGCCGAAATACCCGGCTTCCGGGTTGATCGCATGCAGGCGTCCGTCGTCGCCCGGCTTGATCCAGGCGATGTCGTCACCAACGGTGCTGACCTTCCATCCCTCATAGCCGGCGGGCGGAATGAGCATGGCGAGGTTGGTCTTGCCGCATGCGCTCGGAAATGCAGCCGCGACATAGGTCTTCTCACCCTTGGGCGATTCCAGCCCGAGGATCAGCATGTGCTCGGCGAGCCAGCCCTCTTCCTTGGCCATGATCGAGGCGATGCGCAGCGAGAAGCACTTCTTGCCGAGCAGCGCGTTGCCGCCATAACCGCTGCCATAGGACCAGATCGAATGGTCTTGCGGGAAATGGACGATGTACTTGGTTTCGTTGCAAGGCCAGACGACATCCTCCTCACCGTCGGCCAGCGGGGCGCCGACCGTGTGCAGACACGGCACGAAGCGGCCGTCATCACCCAGCACGTCGAGCGCGCCCTGCCCCATGCGGGTCATGATGCGCATGCTCGCGGCCACATAGGGCGAATCTGTCAGCTGCACGCCGATATGGGCGATGTGGGAGCCGAGCGGGCCCATGGAGAACGGAATCACGTACATGGTCCGGCCACGCATGCAGCCATCGAACAACCCGTTCAGGGTCTGCCGCATCTCGTCGGGCGCTACCCAGTTGTTGTTCGGGCCTGCGTCTTCCTCATTGTCCCAGCACACAAAAGTGCGGTTCTCGACTCGCGCGACGTCATTGGGGTCGGAGCGTGCGAGGAAACAGCCGGGCCGCAGCTCCTGATTCAGCGGAATGAGCATGCCGGAGTCGACCATTTGCGCCGACAGGCTGTCATACTCTTCCTTCGAGCCGTCGCACCAATAGATGTCGTCCGGCTTGGTCAGCCCGGCGACTTCTTCGACCCAGTTCAACAGTTCCTGATTACGGGTTCGACCGTCCGCCGAATGCCCCATCGTTACGTCCTCTCCGGCAATCTTTGTCGCCTGTTTTCCTAAACTACATTTTTAAACTATAGGCCAAAGGACTCGGTCTATGTAAACAGCCCAACGAGAATATTCTGGGGGCGAATTGACGCATATTTCGCTGTGGAATTGTTCGCTATGGGCGCGGCCGGCGTGCTTCCGTACCGACGGTTGCAATGCGCAGGATATTGGTTCGACCCGGGGTCCCGAACGGCACCCCTGCGGTGATCACCAGTCGGTCGCCTGTTTTGGCAAATTCCTCGGTTTCGGCCACCCGGCTGGCGCGGATGACCATGTCGAGAAAACTGGTCGTGTCTTCCGTCTCGACACAATGCACGCCCCAGGCGAGCGCCAGACGCCGCGCCGTATGGACAACAGGGGTCAAAACCAGGATCGGCACCTTGGGCCGTTCGCGCGAAGCGCGCAGCCCGGTGGACCCCGAGGTGGTGTAGCAGACGATGGCCGCCGCCTTGAGGGTTTCCGCCACCTGGCGTGCGGCCAAGGTGATGGCATCCGCCGACGTGGTCTCCGGCACCGTTCGGCCCGCGTCGATAGCGTCGCGAAACTGTGGGTCTACCTCCACGGAACGTGCAACCCGGTCCATCATTTCCACCGCCTCAAGCGGATGTGCGCCCGCGGCCGACTCCCCGGACAGCATCACCGCGTCCGCGCCCTCGAACACGGCGTTCGCCACGTCCGATACTTCGGCCCGGGTCGGCACGGGTGTTTCGATCATGGATTCGAGCATCTGCGTGGCGACAACCACCGGCTTGCCGGCAATGCGTGCAGCCCGTGTGATGGACTTCTGAATGCCGGGCACCTGTTCGACCGGCAGTTCGACACCCAGGTCACCACGCGCGACCATCAACCCGTCGGCGACCTCGATGATCTCGTCCAGAAAACCGAGCGCCTGCGGTTTCTCGATCTTGGCCATGACGGCGGCACGGCCCGCAACGATCTTCTTTGTCTCGGCCACATCGTCCGGGCGTTGCACGAAGGACAGGGCTACCCAATCCACATCGAGCGTCATGGCGAAATCCAGATCGCGGCGATCCTTGGGCGACAAGGCCGGCACCGGCAGGGTCACGTCCGGCACATTCACACCCTTGTTCGATGAGAGAGGCCCGCCGACGATGACCTTCGTGTCTGCATAATCCTTGCCCGCCTCAACCACTTCGAGCCGAAGCTTGCCGTCGTCGATCAACAAGTTGGCGCCGGCCTCGATCGCCTGGAAAATTTCCCTGTGCGGCAGCTCCACACCCGAGGCGTCGCCCGGCCCGTGCTTGAGCTCGAGGCGAAAGGCCGCACCTTCCTCCAGAACCGTGTCGTCAGCGACCTTCCCGATCCGCAGCTTTGGCCCCTGCAAATCGACCAGGATGCAGATCGGACGTCCGAGTTCGGCCTCGACAGCGCGAATGCGCGCATGCATGGCGCGCACATCGTCATGGGTCCCATGGCTCATGTTCAAACGAAACGCGTCCGCACCGGCCTCGAACAGCGCACGAATCATTTCTTCCGAAGAGCTCGCCGGACCGAGGGTCGCCAAGACCTTTACATTTCGAACGCGCCGCATAACGAACCTTCTTGAACTACCGTTACGCCAGAATCATTTCGCACAATCGACACATTGGGCCGCCGCCGGATCGACCTCCAGGCGCTTCTTGGGTATGTCGGTCCCGCATGTCATGCAATAGCCATACTCGCCTTCATCGAGCCGGGACAATGCCGCCGTTATCAGTCGCCGCCGATGCTGACGGCGGTCTTCCTCGGCTTGCGCCATTGCCTGCACCTGCAGCGCATCCATACGCGACAACCGGCCGACGCTCTGCTGATCCAGCGTGACCGGCGAGCGGTTCTCGGACGTCGCGTCGCTCGATTCTGTCAGTGCGGCGCGTTCCGCCAAAAGCGTCTCGCGCCAGCTCTCAAGGTCCAGTTCCTGTGCCATGGCGACATTGGGAGCCTACTCTCACGCGAAATCAAGTGATGCGTGACAACGAGTCCGTCCCTGTATTCCAGCGAACTTTGTGACTACACTTGCCGTCAACGGAACTTTAGGAGGTGCGAATGGTACGTTTCGAAGACAGAGTCTGCATCATCACCGGCGGCGCGAGCGGCATCGGGGCAGAGACCGCGCGCCAGTTCGTCCATGAGGGCGGCAAGGTTGTCATCGGCGATGTCGACGACACGATCGGCGAGGCGCTGGCTGTCGACATCGGAGAACACGCTATTTATGTCCCGTGCGATGTCAGCGACCCGGCTGCCTGCGCCGCACTGGTAACCCTGACAATCAAGACATTCGGCCGGCTCGACGGGCTGGTGAACAGCGCGATACGTATGGGGCCCGTCTCATTGGCAGACCTGTCCCTCGACGACTGGAGCAAGGTCGTCGATGTGGGGCTGACCGGCACCTTCCTGATGACCCAGGCGGCCGGACGCTGGTGGATCGAACAAGGACAGCCGGGCGCGGTGGTGAACATGTCCTCGACCGGTGGGCTCCAGCCCTACAATCTCGCGGGCGCCTACAGCACGACCAAGGCCGGCGTGATCATGTTATCGAAGCAGTTCGGGCTCGAATGGGCGCGGCACAACATCCGGGTCAACACGGTCTGCCCGGGCCACACCGAAACACCGCTGACCGCCTATATGCGCGACCCGGCCGTCAAACAGGCGCGTGCGGATGTCACGCCTCTGGGCAGGGTGGGCCAGCCCGACGATATCGCGGAAGGAATTCTTTACCTGCTGTCAGACGCGGCCAGCTACGTGACATCGTCCGAGCTCGTCATTGACGGCGGCATGTCGACCAGCCTGTTCAACCACATGCCTGGACGGAAGTGGGACTAGGCAAGTGAATTAGATAACCGTCCCCATTCTGAAAGTGACATCATCGTCGGCAGCGATCTGATCCATGAGCGCCACCTCCCAGTCGATATATTCCTGCATCCTCGCCTCGACGTCCGTATTCCGGTCATAGGCGCGCAAGTAGACATCGATACAGTCTTCATCGGCGGGATAGGCCGGGTCTGCCTCGGTCGGATGACCCGCCGCGACCCAGGCGTTCGTGCCGCCGCACAGAACCAGAACCTCGGCCTTCGAGAGCGTTCGCGCCTCGTAGAGCGCAAGCGCGGCGAGCCGGCCGTCATCGGAGGTGAGAACCAGCGTGCCGTCGGCCGGCAAAACCGGGCCGGACGTGGCGATCCGGGAGCGGATGGCCCATTTCGCACCTGGGATGTGCCCCTTGCGGAACACCCGACTCTCGCCCAGGTCTAGGACCGTCACGTTGTTATCGGACATGCTTTCGGCCAGCGTATCAGCATCGATCACCGGGATGTCTACGAACGACGCATCGGCCCGGGTGCCCGTCTTCAGTTTACCGGACAGCCCGCCATCGAGCACATACACGTCCGGATAGCCCATCTGCACCAACCAGTGGGCGGTCATGGTCGCGCGCACACCTGTATCGTCGATCAGGACGATCCGTGCGTTCGGCACCCCGATCTGAAAATCCGTGGCCTGGACGAGCTGCCCACCGGGCGCGGAACGCGAACCCGGCAGATGCCCCGCGGCGAACTCGTCCGGGTCTCGCACGTCGAGCAGATAAAGCGTGCGGCGATCCACCTCGCCGCGCCATTCGACGAGCCGGGCGTGATCGATTGTCTCGATCGCATGTTCCGCCGCGATCCGGTCGCGCATGGCGATCGCCGCGTCGAGCGTCTCGGGATCGCCCGGCGAAAACCGATCGGTCCGACCATGTTCGAGTTCGAGCCCGGCGAGGTGCCAGCCCATCGTGCCGTTCTCGAGTGCCACGACCTTATTGGCGATGCCCGCGTTGATGACGGACTGGGCCCCCAGAATGCTGCGGGTGCGCCCCGCGCAATTGACCACGACGAGGGTTTCGGGCGATGGCGCCAGATCACGCACCCGGTAGGCAAGCTCGCCGCCTGGCACGCTGACACCCCGGGGAATATTCATGTTGTTGTATTCGGCGAAGGTACGGGAATCGAGCACGACCAGATCGTCGCCGCGATCCTGCATCGCCTTGAGCTCGGACGCGTCGACCGAAGGCGTCCCGTAGTGATGCTCGACCGCCTCACCGAAGGCCTTGCTGGGCACGTTGATGCCCGAATAGATCGTGAAACCTGCTGACGCCCAATCATCGGGCGTGTCGGAACAGACCGTTACATCCGTATACCCCATCTTCGCTAGCGCCGCCGCGCCGCGCGCCGCGAGGACCGCGTCACCGGCCGTAACGACGACAACCGCGGTGCTTTTCCGCGGTACCAGCCGGGTCATCTCGAATTCAAGCCGGCTCAGGGGCGCGTTAACAGCCCAGAACAGATGACAGGTGCCAAACTCGCCCTGCTCTCGCAGATCAAGCAACGCGATTTCATCGTTCGTGCCAAGCGCGGTACGCAATGCCTTGGAATTCATATCGCCCATTCTACAGTAAACGTCCGTGTATTGAGATTCGGTGCGGGTCCGGTGCATGATAGCTGCCGAGAGATCAAAATCGACAACGCTGTGCAGTAATCCGAAGATCGGAGACGAGACAATGACCATGACGATCGAAAAATTCGGCACGGAATGCCATGACATCCTGAGTAACGGTTCAAGCGATGAAAACCTCGAAGCCGTACGCGGCATTCTGGAGCGTTATCTCGCCGATGAGGAGTTTGTCGGCACCCATCTCGGGCCGGATAAAACCGATAAGCGCAAAATCCTGTTCGAGGACCCGGAACTCGGCTTCTGCATCTGCGCTCATGTCTATCTCGGTTCGGCCTCCGCCCCACCGCATGATCACGGTCCGACCTGGGCAATCTACGGCCAGGCGGCCGGGCAAACCGAGATGACTGAATTTAGGGCACTCCAAGCACCGTCAGGCGATACGCCGGGCAAGGTCGAGGCGGTGAAGACCTACGAACTCGACCCGGGTATGGCCGTTGCCTACCCGAAGGGCCGGCTGCACGCTCCCAGACGTGAAGGTGACACACGCCTGATCCGCATTGAGGGACGTAATCTCGACTCAGTCAGCCGCGACGCCTTTGAGCTAGCCTGATTGTCTGACAGCAAAAGTTCGACCCGCAGCGGTGCAATCGCACGCGCGGCGAGCCATTTCGACAGCGGTGGGTTTCTCGCCGGCCTGGCGCGGCTAGTCGCGCACCCGACCCAAAGCCAGCTGCCCGACGCCCACCCGGCGCTCACGCGCTATTTCTCGGACGTGGTCGGGCCGGAACTGGCGGCGATCGGCTTTTCCCTCGACATCCTCGACAACCCGGAACCAAGCGCGGGACCCATCCTGCTGGCCACCCGCCACGAGGACGATGAGCTTCCCTCGGTCCTGATCTACGGCCATGGCGACGTGGTCTCTGGCCAAGACGAACGCTGGAAGAGCGGCCTCGCCCCATGGACCGTCACGGTCGACGGCGAGCGCCTCTACGGCCGCGGTACCGCCGACAACAAGGGCCAGCACTGGACCAATATCGGTGGCCTTCGCGCCGTCATCGAGGAACGGGGCAGCCTCGGATTCAACTGTAAGGTCCTGCTCGAGAGCGACGAGGAGATGGGCTCGCGTGGCCTGCGCGAGTTCTGCCGCAACCATGCCAACAGGTTGCGCGCGGATGTGCTGATCGCATCGGACGGGCCACGCCTGGATCCGGCGCGCGCGACCATCGTGCTCGGCTCGCGCGGGCTGGTGAATTTCGAGCTGGCCCTGAAACTGCGCGACGGTGCTCATCATTCGGGCAACTGGGGCGGCCTGATCCGCGACCCCGGCGTGGAACTGTCACACGCCATCGCCAGCCTGACGGACGCTCGCGGCCAGATCGCCATACCCGAATGGCGTCCGACCTCACTGACACCGGATATCCGCGCATTGCTCGCCGACGTCAAAGTGTCTGGCGGCGACGGCAGTCCTGACATCGACCCCAACTGGGGCGAGGCAGGCCTAAGCCCGGAAGAACGCGTCTATGGCTGGAACAGTTTTGCCGTGCTGGCGCTGGAACTGGGCAACCCCGAACGTCCCCAGAACGCGATCGCGCCCGAGGCCCGCGCGGTCTGCCAGATCCGCTACGTGGTCGGTACCGACCCAGGCGACATCCTGCCCGCGCTAAGGCGACACCTGGATGCCCATGGCTTTCACGATATCGACGTCACCCCGACCCGGATGGCCGACATGCGGGCCACACGGTCAGACCCGAACAACGAATGGGTACAGCGGGCGCTCACTTCGGCAAACGAGACCCTCGAGGATACCGGCAAAGCCGCGCTGATCCCGAACATCGGAGGCGGCATCCCCAACGATATCTTCGCCGAGGATCTGGGCATGCCGACAGTGTGGATCCCCCACTCCTATGCGGGCTGCAACCAGCATGCGCCAAACGAGCACATACTCGCGCCCGTCGCGCGCGAGGGGTTGCAAATTATGGCCGGGCTGTTCTGGGATATCGGCACGGCCTAGTGCCGGATCACTCTGCTGCCTCGGCGGTTTCCAGGGCCTCGCTCGCCTCCAGCCAGGCCGCTTCCGCCGCGCCGAGATTCTTCTCGATCTCGCCGCGCGTCTTCATCAGGTCGGTCATCGCCTTGTTCTTGTAAGGCGCCTCGGCGCTGTCCGGGTCGAACATGGCGCGGTCGATCGCCGAACGCTGGTCGGTCAGCTTGCTCATCTCCTGCTCGGCCTTCCGCGCCCGGGCGCGCAGACCCTTGGTCCGCTCGCGGGCCTCGGCGGCAGCACGGCGCGCTTCCTTCTTGTTGCCGCGCCTCTCCTTCGGCGCATCGTCGCGCGCCTTGGCCTGCCCGCGCCCCAGCAGATGGTCGCGATAATCGTCGAGACTGCCGTCGAACTCCCGGGCCGTCCCCTCGTCGATCAGGATCAGCCGATCCGCAGTCATCTCCAACAGGTGACGGTCATGGCTGACCACCACCACCGCGCCATCGAAAGCGTTTAGCGCCTGGACCAGGGACTCACGCGCATCCACGTCGAGATGGTTCGTCGGCTCGTCAAGGATGAGGATATGCGGCGCATCGCGGGTGATGAGCGCCAGCGCCAGACGCGCCCGCTCGCCGCCCGACAGCTTGCCGACCTCGAGATGCACCTTGTCGCCGGAGAAACCGAACCGGCCGAGCTGGCTACGGACCAGGCCCGGCTTGGCGTCGGGCAGCAGCCGGGTCATGTGATCGAGGGGCGTCTCGCCGACGCGCAGCTCCTCGACCTGGTGCTGGGCGAAGTAGCCGACGCGCAGTTTGCTGCTGGCAGTCACCTCTCCGGCCATGGGTTGCAGCTGCCCGGCCAGTAGTCGCGCGAGTGTGGTCTTGCCGTTGCCGTTGCGGCCCAGCAGCGCGATCCGGTCGTCGGGATCGATGCGCAGGCCCAGGCCGGACAACACTGGCGTGTCGGCGACATAGCCTACGGCCGCACCGTCCAGCACCATCAGCGGTGGGCGCAGTTCCTGGGGGCTCGGGAAATCGAACACCAATGTCGGGTCTTCGGCCGCCGCCGCCACAGGCTCCATCCGGGCCAGCGCCTTCATCCGGCTCTGGGCCTGGCGCGCCGTATGGGCCTTGTATCGCCAGCGGTCCACATAGGCCTGGAGCTTGGCGCGTTTCTCCTCCTGCTTGGCGCGGATGGCCTCGACCTGGCTAAGCCGGTCGGCGCGGATCTTCTCGAACGCGTCGTAGCCGCCGGGATAATGGGATACCTTGCCGCCCTGCACATGCAGGATGTGGTCGACCACGTTGTTGAGCAGATCGCGCTCATGGCTGACCACCACCATGGAAGCCGGATAGGTTTTGAGGAAATTCTCGAGCCAGAGGGTGGCTTCCAGATCCAGATGGTTCGACGGCTCATCGAGCAGCAGCAGATCGGGCCGCGAAAACAAAAGCCCCGCCAGCGCCACACGCATACGCCAACCGCCCGAGAAATCCGATAGGGGCTGATGCTGGTCGGCCTCGTCGAAGCCGAGCCCGGCCAGAATGCGGGCTGCCCGCGCGGGCGCACCATGGGCGTCGATCAGGCCGAGCCGTTCGTGGATGCTGCTGATTCGGTCGGCGTCGGTCGCGGTGTCCGCCTCCACCAGCAGGTCCGTGCGTTCGGTGTCGGCGGCAAGTACCATCTCGAACGGGGTCGTCGTCCCGCTTGGTGCTTCTTGGGCGACATAGCCGATCTTCGTGCCGCGAGGCGTCTCGACAGACCCGTCGTCGGCCTCGAGCAGCCCGGCGATGATCTTCAGCAGGGTAGACTTACCCGCGCCGTTACGCCCGATCAGTCCGACCCGGCTGCCGGTGGGCAGCATGGCGGTGGCACCGGCGAGAATGGTCTCGCCGCCGAGGCGGGCGGTTATGTTGTTCAGGTTCAGCATGGGCGCGCGCGGGATAGCACAGCGCGCGCCGCGCGAAAACCGGGTCGGTCAGTCCCTAGGCGCCGATCAGGCTGCGGAGATGCATGATCCCGAGTTCGGCAGCCTTTTCATAGCTCGGCTCCCGCACAACCTGCAGCGACAGGTAACCGTCGAATCCGATCGACTGAAGGGCGTTGATGATCTCGCCATAGTCGATATGGCCCCCGCCGGGATACATGCGGTTGCTGTCGCTGATCTGCAGATAGTGCAGGTACTCGCGACACTCGAAGATGCTGCGGGCAAACGACGCGTCCTCGATGTTCATGTGATAGGTGTCGAGCATGACCCCAAAGCCCGGGCTGTCCAGCTCGGCCGCAAAGGCCGCGCCATCCTGGGCGGTGAACCCGAAATCGATCGAGAAGCTGGCCTGGGGTTCGAACAAGACCCGGTTGCCGCGGCTCGCCGCATGATCGGCCGCCTGGCGAAAGGCGTCGTACATCCAGCCGACGGAGTGTTTGCGCTGCTCCTCGTCGCCAAGCTTGCCGCGGAACGATCCGACGAGCACATCGACGCCGAAATGCGCCCCGACATCGATAGCGGCCTTCAGGCGCGCCAGCCCCTCGGTCCGGATCGCCTCGTCGGGATGGCAAAGCCAGACCTTGTCCTGGAAACCGATAGCCGCGGTGTGGATCGACGCGATCTCGAGATTCCGAGTCGAGACTGACTTTTCGATGGCCGCGAGGTCGAGTTCGGCGGGCAGACGCACCGAAAGCTCCACCCCGTCGTATCCGTAACGCGCCAGAACATCCAGGTTGGCGTCCAGGTCACCCTGCTGCGCCGGCAGCAGGGGCGTATTCACTTCCGGTGACGCAACACTAAATCCGATCTTCATCACTACCTCCCATACCGATTGGAACCGAAACCGATTATTCCGCCGCCTGCTGAAAATCAAAACCCTCTGCCGTAAGCCCAGCCAACGTCATGGCGTCACCAATGCTCGCGATCTCGGCGTCGTGCAGCTTGAGCAGCGGCGGACGGACCACGGCCCGGTCCTGGCGGCCGAGATGCACCAACGCCTCCTTCATGCGATTGTGCATGTCGCCGAACGGATCCGCGTAGAAGGCCTCGGTGGCGTGCAACATCCGGTCGGCCACAGCCTGCGCCGTCGCCATGTCGTCTGCCTGGACAGCCCGGAACAGCGCCACCTGCATGTCGGCAATCACCGATCCGGCGCCCGACAACAGGCCGTTCGCGCCCATCACGAGTGACGACATCATCCATGACGAGTTGGTGGACAGCACGTTCACCGGCCGGGGCAGGTTCTGCAGTGTGTTGATGTGGCGCTGATGGGCCTGGGGTGGCGACCAGTCCTTGACGGCCTTGATGCTCGGGATCGCCTCGGCGAGCCCGACCAGCGTGTCCAACGAATAAGCCAGCTCGTCGCCATACTGGAAGACGATCAACGGTAGGTCCGTCGCGTCTGCAATCGTGGAGAAATGGGCCATGGCCATCTCGGGCCGGTGGCGGATGCCGCCCATGCCCATGGAATGGGGCGGAAAACAAAGCAGCACCGACGCGCCGCCGGCCTCGGCCATCTTCGCGATCTTCGCGGCCTCGTGGCTGCCGTCGGCATAGACGCCGTTGATCAACGGCACGGCATCTCCGATCTCGTCCATCGCCACATCGAGAATCTCGCGCTGCTCTTCGAAGGAACAGGCGTGGATCTCCGACGAGTGGCCGTTGACCGTGACGGCTGAGATGCCTTCCGTCGCCGCCACAAAGGACAGGTGGCGCCGGGTTTCGGACTCGTCGATGGCGAAATCCTCATCGAAGGCGAGGATCGCCGCGGGGATCACGCCCGCCGGCGTGTAATCCTTGAACTGGGTCATGCCGCTTACTCCTGCTCAACCATGACCATAGTCGGCGAGCGTCGTGCCGTCTTCCACATAGACCGAGTTGTTGTAGTCGTCGGGTCGCCCGTTGGTCAGCGTTTCCAGCAGCCAGTCGGCGATGCCCGGATAGATCTGGTTGGCGACCTCACCCATGGGGTGGAACACGCCCTCGTAGAGCCAGAGCTCCGAGGGGCCGCCCAGCCCGGCACGGAAGGTCGCGATGTCGTCGGGCGAGCAGAGCTCGTCCATGTCGCCGGCCACCAGCAGATGGGGCACCTTCAGATCCTTCGCCACATCGGGCAGGTGCGCCAGACGTGAGACATACTCGTCGAACGCGGCCTCGTCCGAGTAGCCGGCCATGTACATGAAGATGCGTTTGAAGTTGGGCTGAGCCTGCTCGAAGATCATGTCGAACGTGCCCACATTCGCCATCTGGCCGCACACGGCGCTGATACGCGAGTCGGCCGCGCCGATCAGCACGCCCCAGCGCGAGCCCATGGACATGCCGAAGATGCCGATCTTGTCCGCATCCACATCGTCGCGGGTGACGAGCCAGTCGACGACCGCCGAGGCCGCCTGCTCGTAGTTGTTCTCTGTCTGCCAGGTGCCGTCCCGGTTGCACGCACCCTGCCCCGGCCCGTCGATGGCGCAGACATTCATCCCGCGGGGAATGAACTCGTTGTTGAACGGGTTGCAGACATCTTCCTTGACCTGGTCCATGCCGGGCAGCGCGATGATGGTCGGCATGGGGCCGTCACCGGCAGCCTTGTGGAAGGTCGCGTAGGCGTTCTGGCCGGGCGCGAACTCGACGGCCTTGGATTCCATCGTGCCGCCGGACCACTCGACCACCTTGTCGTAGCAGCGGTAGAGGCCCTCGAACCACTCGACCTTGCGGGCCTCGCCATGGATCGGGATCAGGTGCTGGGCGCGGCCGTAGCAGATCGCCGCCCGATGATAAAGCTGGCGCGCCGTGTACTGGCGGCCGCGGGCCTCGGCGTCCTTCGCCATATGTTCAAGCACGCCCGCACGCTTGGCCCAGGCCTTCGGAAACGACCGGCGGCCCGAGACCTTGGAATAGACGGCGTTCAGATCCTCGAACTTGGTGCCCCGCTCAAGCCGGTTTCCCATGATGCCGGGATGCAGGACATCCTCGTTGTCCGACAGCATCAGGAAATTGTCGAAGATCCAGCCCTGATCAGCGCGCAACGGCGGTTTGGCCATCGTGTCCCCCTGTTTTTCTTTCATCCTAGCGCGTTCGCTAGAGCCCCTCATAGTCGTCTTCGCGCAGAAATGGAATGGCGTGGTCGTGCATCGGGCGGAATTCCTTTCCGACCCCAGACTAGGACGTTTTCACCGTCCGATCACCGTGGCGAATGCGCGCTAGCCGTGTTCATGATCGGCGAGCGTCGTCCCCTCCTCGATATAGACGTCCGTGCGGCCGCCGGCCGCGCGTCCCTCGTTGAGGGTCGTGAGCATCCAGTCGGCCATGGCCGGATAGATCTCGGCCGCCACCTCACCCATGGGATGGAAGATTCCCTCGTAGAGCCACAGCTCGCTAAAATCCGCAAGATTGGCGCGGAAGGTCGCGATGTCGTCAGGCGTGCACAACTCGTCCATGTCGCCCGCAACCAGCAGGTGCGGCACGTTCAGGTTCTTGGCCACGTCCGGCAGGTGGTCGTGGGTCTTCATGTGCTCGTCGAATTCGTCCTCGTCGGTGTAGCCGGTCATGTACATGAAGATGCGTTTGAAGTTGGGCTGGGCCTGCTCGAAGATGATGTCGAAGGTGCCGACATTCGCCATCTGGCCGATCACAGCCTTCACGCGCTTGTCGTGGGCGCCGACCTGGACGCCCCAACGCGAGCCCATCGACATGCCCATCACCCCGATCCGATCGGCATCGACGTCGTCGCGGGCGACCAGCCAGTCGATCACGGCCGAGGCCGCCTGCTGATAGTTGTCGGCGTTGAGCCAGGTTTCGTTGAAGTTGCACTCGCCCTGCCCCGGCCCGTCCATGGCGCAGACGTTCATGCCGCGCTGGGTGTAGTCGTTGTCGAACGGGTTGGCGACGTCCTCCTTGAGCGCGTCCATGCCTGGCAGGATCAGCACCGTCGGCTTCGGCCCGTCCCCGGGCGCCGCGTGGAACACGGCGTGAGCGCTGTGACCCGGCGCGAACTCGGGCCGCACCTTCTCCATGGTGCCGCCGGACAGCTCGATCAGCTTGTCGTAGTTGCGGTAGAGCGCCTCGTAACACTCGTCCTTGTGAGGATTGCGGTGGACCGGCACCAGGTGCTGGGCGCGCCCGAAACAGAGCGCGGCGCGGTGATAGAGGCGACGCGCCGTCACCAGGCGGCCCTTTGCCTCCGCCTCCTTGGCCATGCCCTCAAGCACCACGGCACGTTTCTTCCAGGCCTTGGGGAATGAACGCCGGCCCGTCACCTTGGTGTAGACAGCGTTCAGATCCTGCATGGTAAAGCCGCGGCCCACGCGGGTGCCCATGATGCCCGGATGCAGCACGTCCTCATTCTCGGACAGCATCAGGAAATTGTCGAAGATCCAGCCCTGATCGGCGCGCAATTGTGGTTTCGGCATGTTGGTCTCTCTCCCTCAAGGATTGTTTCGGGCCGATGCGTGACCCAAATTTTTCCAAAACTACAATTAACTCTCTGCCGCCGCCAGTCGCACGGATGAAATTTGGGCAATAGCGTGAACGACGGCATACTCCATGCAAGATCAAACCTGCGGGGACACATGACCATCAAGACCGACCTTCACCCCGAACTGCGCCTCGACCTGTCGCCGCAGGTCGCGACGATCACCATCAACGCGCCGGACAACGAGAACCGGCTGAACCCCGAGAGCCTGCGCAACCTCGGCGCCGTCATCGACGAGTTGCGCACCCGCGACGACATACAGGTCGTGATCTTTACCGGCGCGGGCGACGACTGGTTCTCGGCGGGCCTGATGAACCCGGCCATCCGCGCGGCCATGACCAAGGACGAGGTGATCGCCTATGTGGTGGACGGCAACCGCATCTTCGACGAACTGGAGGCCCTGCCCCAGATCACCATCGCCGCGATCAACGGCAAGATCGTCGCCGGCGCATCGGAACTGGCGCTGGCCTGCGATATCCGGATCGCGGGCGAGCACTCGACCCTAATGCTCCCCGAAGCGAAATGGGGTGGTTTCCCCGGCGCCGGCGCACCCCATCGCCTGCCCATGGCGGTGGGCCATGGCCACGCCATCGAACTGATCGCCTCGGGCAGGCAGATCGACGCCTCGGAGATGGCGCGCATCGGTTTCGTGAACCATCTGCACCCGCGGGGAGAGGTCTTGGCGGCAGCTACGGAACTCGCACAGACAATCGGGGTCAACGGGCCGCTGGCAACCCGCGGCGCAAAACGCATCGCGCGCGCGCGCCGGGAACCGGGTTTTCGCGCGGCCCGCGAGATGTCGGATACCCTGCGCCACGCCCTTGAGTGGAGCGATGACGTGGATGAGGGTATCGCCGCGGTCACTGAAGGCCGGCCCGCCAGGTTCACGGGACGCTAGGAGATATGGGTGGGAATTTGCATTCGCCGTGCAACGGGTTAGCCTGCATCCAACAACTATTCATGTGAACGAGGGGGAATAACGATGGCGGAATTCACCGCTGCGGACCTGGCCGTCGAAGACCAGTACAAACTGATGAGCGGCGCGATCATCCCGCGGCCCATCGCCCTGACCGTGACGATGGGCCCGGACGGGCCCAATGCCGCACCATTCAGTTTCTTCAACTGCATCGGCGTATCCCCGCCCATGTTCACGATCGCCTGCAGTCCGAAAAGCGGGCCCAAGTCCGGCGGTAGCACGGGCGAGCTCAAGGACACGGTTGCCAATCTGCGCCACCATCCGGAGATGGTCGTGCATATCGTCGACTTCGAGCTGCGCAACCGGATGAACGCCTGCGCGCTGGACTACGGCAGCGACGTCAACGAGCTGGAGATTGCGGGTTTCAACACCGCGCCGTCGAAACTGGTCTCGCCGCCACGCATCACCGACTGCCGGGTCGCACTCGAGAGCAAGCTAATCGATATCCACGAGATGGGGACACTGCCCTATTACGTCATCTTCGGCGAGGTCGTGCATTTCCATATGGACGATGCGGTGGTGAACGATCGCCTGCATGTGGACCCCGAGGCGCTCGATGCATTGGGCCGCATGGCGGGCAATGGCGGCTACATGAAGATTACCGACAAGTTCACCATGCCCTTCCTGCACCCGCCGGGATCCGCACCGCCCGAGGACGCCATCACCAAGGCCCAGGAAATCGCCAAGACCGACCGCAGCGGCTAAGTGCGGGGGAGACGACCCTATGACCGAAAGCAATACCGTGTTCGAATCGATTGATGCCGAACTGGTCTACGCCGCCGACACCGGCGAAAAATTGATCAACCAGACGATGCCGGCTGGCGACATGTCCCGGGTCGTCACCGGCACCTACGAGATGCACCCCCGGACCATTCGCAACGGTCGGCTGACCCGCGACGATTTCTCGCTCGACCGCAACGGGTTCGAGTTCTGCGACCACCCGACGGCGGTGACCGACTTCTTCGACCAGAACCAGGTGACCAACGTCTATTACGACGAAGCCTGCAAGCTGGTTGCCGAGATGAGCGGCGCATCACGGGTCGAGGTGTTCGATCACACCGTACGCTCCAGCGACGAGGATACCCGCAAAGAGAAGCTGATCCGCGAGCCGGTCCATTCGGCCCATAATGACTACACCGAGAATTCCGGACCGCGCCGGGTACAGGAGATTTTTCCCGACGAGGCCCACGATCTGCTGTCGCGCCGGTTCTCGATTATCCAGGTGTGGCGGGCGATCCGGAAACCGATCAAGCGGGACCCGCTGACCATCTGTGATGCACGCACGTTCCGGCCGGAAGACCTGATCACCGCCGAACGCCGCTACCCTCACAGGGTCGGCGAGACCTACCGCCTCGCCTTCAGCGAGGGCCAGCAATGGTACTATTTCCCAGAAATGACCCGGGACGAGGCGCTGGTCTTCAAGGTGTATGATTCCGATACCAGCCTGGACGCACGCTTCACGCCCCACACCTCGTTCGCCGACCCGACAAGCCCCAAGGACAGCCCGCCGCGCGAGAGTATCGAGATCCGAACCTTCGCCTTCTTTGACTAGGTCGCCTCACGGTCAATCCGCCAGCGCTTCATCCACGAAGTCCAAGGTGGGACCCAGATAGTTTCCCGGCTCGGCCAATGCCTGCCAGTCCACGGCCGCGTCCGAGCGCGCAGACAGGATTGCGATGAGATTTTCACCGGTCTGCGAAACCTCGGCACAGATGCCGAGATTCGGGACTTCAAATCAGGCATCGCGGGTGCCGGTGTGCTGTCTTCCGCGCAGCTAAGGGGCATGAACTTCGATATTCCCGACAGCATGTCGCGTTACGACAGCGGCCTCATCCTGCGCGACAGCAATGATGACGGGAAACTCGATCCGCGCACCGATCAGATCATCGGCGGCGCAATCACCAACGCGCCCGACGGCGACACGAAGTTCGACGTGCGCTCGCTGGTTCAGGGCAATGCGCCGTTGCTCTCACAGCCCACTGGCGTATTTTCCGAGCTCGCACGCGAACGGATTGGTGGCGCGGTCATGCAGGTTCAATTCACTGCGGGCGCGGCAAAGGGCAAGTATCGCCCGACATTCGCCTTGCTCCTGGATCCCGACGACCCGGCACGTGGACACGGGACATCATGCACCTACACCGTTATCGCCCAGTAAATGTGGCGGGTTATTCCCAGCGGCCGCCGATCAGGACGAATGCGACCTTGGCCGGCTTGCCGGACCTGTTGGTCCAGGCATGGTTCGTGCCGCGCTGAATCAAGACGTCGCCCGGCCCGAGAACCGTTTCCCCCTTCTCCATGATCGCCGTGAGCTCGCCTTCTATGACGATGGCGTAATCCACCGTCTCCGTCGTGTGCATCCCCGGATGCGCGCCATCGCCGCCCGGTCGATCCGCATCCTCGAACAGTTTGCCGAACATGCCTTCGAACTGGCGTGCCAACTCCTCGGGGTCTTCCGGGTCCGGCGGATACTCGATAACCCGCAAGACGGTCCCGCCCGGCGGCGGCAGCACACCTTCGTGGCTCTCAATACCGTCCGGCGCGCCGACGATGTCGGGTGCGGCACCCGTAATCCAGATGTTGTTGACGATATAACCCGGCCGGGCTTCCACCGTCCGCGAGGCCGGGGTCGGCCCGTCCTCCGCGATGTAGGATTTCCCATCCTCATCGATCGCCGTGACGACCCGTCGCGTTATCTTGTGATCTTGCGCCATGTTTCCCCCGTTTATTCGAAAATTGGGCTCGTGCCGGGCAGCATTTTACACGACACAAGGCGTGTCACACTCTGATAGTTTGGAAAAACCGGAATGGGGAAATATCAATGAGCCAGACGATGCCGATAGACGCCGCAATCGCAACGGACATCAACATCCGCAAGGTCGGTGCCGCCTGTGGTGCGGAGATTGAAGGTGTCGACCTTTCGAAAGCGTTGGATGAAGCGACATTTGCCGCGATCCACGACGCGCTCGTCGAACATCAGGTGATAATATTCCGCAATCAGGATATCTCGACCGAAGACCAGAAGGCATTCGGGCGCCGGTTCGGCGAGCTGACCGTTCATCCCTTCGCGCCCAGCGACACCGAAGCGCCGGACCTCATCGTCTTCGACAATGATGCCGACAATCCCCCCTGGGGCACAGACGTCTGGCATTCCGACGAGACGTTCCGCGAAGAACCGCCGCTCGGCACGATGCTGCGCGCCCTGATCGTCCCCGACTATGGCGGCGATACCCTGTTTGCGAGCATGGCGGCGGCCTATGAGGGGCTTAGCGACCACATGCAGCAGTTTGTCTCGGGGCTTGAGGCGATTCATGATTTCAAGCCTTTCCGCCAGCTCTTCGACGATGATGCCGAGGGCCGCGCCCGCCTGCGCCAGTTCGAGGACCGGTATCCCCCGGCCGTGCATCCGGTCGTGCGGACCCACCCGGTCTCGAGCCGCAAGGTGCTGTTCGTGAACCCGCAGTTCACGGTCGCGATCAAGGGCATGGACGAAGCCGAGAGTCGGGCCGTACTGGAGTTGTTGTTCCACCAGGCCGAAATTCCGGAATACCAGTATCGCCACCACTGGAAGCCCGACACGCTCGCCTTCTGGGACAACCGGTCCGTTCAGCATTACGCGATCCACGACTACTACCCCAACCATCGCAAGCTCGAGCGGATCACCATCAAGGGTGATCGACCCTTCTCCGACATCCCCGCCATCGATGCCGATGTGATCCGCACCCGCAAGGGGGCACGCGCCATCAGTCAGTCGGCCCATGGCGGACACGCCCCGAAGGACTAAAAGCCCCTAACCCCTGCAGAAGTTGCACGCCCCAACGCCGGGCGGAAATGATTTGCCATGACACTTCTCTGGATCCCCCTGACGATCGTCGCCGCGTTCCTGCAGAATGTGCGTTCGGCGTTGCAGAAGCACCTCAAGGGTGAACTGGGGACAATCGGCGCCACCTTCGTGCGCTTCGGATACGGCTTTCCGTTCGCAATCCTCTACCTCGTGGGCCTGGTGCTGCTGTTCGACTTCGAATTGCCGCGCATCAACGGTACCTTCCTCTTCTGGGTTGTCACCGGGGGGTTGGCCCAGATTCTGGCCACTGCCTTGCTCGTTACCCTGTTTGACGCGCGAAACTTCGCCGTCGGCACCACCTACTCCAAAACGGAAACCGTCCAGGCGGCGGTGTTCGCCCTCGTATTTCTAGGCGAAAGCATCTCCGCAGCCGCGACCATCGGCATCCTCGTCAGCCTGGTGGGTGTGATCGCCATATCTGCGGCCCGCGCGCCTGCAGGGTTGGCCGGCATCGCCAAATCCTGGCTGGCCCGCCCGGCGCTGATCGGTCTCGCTTCAGGAGCTTTCTTCGGCGTGGCGGCAGTTTCCTATCGTGGCGCGTCGCTGTCGCTGGGCGGCGATGGTTTCCTCATACAGGCCGCCTTCACACTCGCGGTCGTGCTGGTCTTCCAGACCGTGGTCATGGCGGCATTCATGGCCTTGCGTTATCCGGGAGAAATTCAGCGAGTCATCAAGGCGTGGCGCATTGCCGGCCTGGTCGGCCTCAGCGGCGCGCTGGCATCAATCGGCTGGTTTACCGCCATGACGATCCAGAATGCGGCACTCGTGCGCGCCCTGGGCCAGGTCGAACTGGTCTTCACCATCGCGTCCTCGGCCCTGATCTTCCGCGAGAAAATTCTGCGTCTCGAATTGACCGGAATCATCCTGATCGTCGCCGGAATCATCATTTTGCTACTGCTCTAGGTAGAAACGGAGAACAGACATGAAAGCTTTGCAGATCCAGGCCTATGGCGGGCCCGAAGTCGTCGAAGTCATCGACATAGAAACGCCCGAACCCGGCCCTGGCCAGGTGTTGGTGAAGGCACATACGTTCGGCCTAGGCTATCCCGACGTTTTGTTGCGGACCGGCGTGTACAAATGGAAGCCCTCCCTGCCAAGCATCCTCGGGAACGAGATGAGCGGACATATCGAGGCTCTTGGTACGGGCGTGACCGGTCTCGAAATCGGACAGCCTGTGCTCGTGTTCGGCACGGGCGGCGGACGACATGCGGAATACAACGCCGTGGACACAGCACTTGTCACGCCGCTGCCGGAAAGCGTCGATATGGAAGCCGCGGTCAGCATCCCCAACTACCTCGTCGCCTGGGCCATTCTCCACGACGTGGCACGCGCCGATGATGTGAAAACAATCTATGTAAACGGTGCCGCCGGCGGCACGGGCACGGCAATCCTCGATATGTGCCGCGACGCCGGCATCGCCGCAATCGCGGGTGCAAGCACGGATGAAAAATGTGCCTTCGCAGTCAAGCTCGGAGCACTCGGTACGGTCAACTACTCGACCGAAAACATCGTCGAGAAGGTGCGCGAAATCACCGATGGCCGCGGCGTCGATCTGAGCTTCGATCAGCTCGGCGGGCCGGACCTCGTGAAGAATCTCGACATGCTGGCCCCCATGGGTCTGGTCGTTCTCTACAACGCGCTGGCGGGCGCGCCGGACGAAGATCTGTTCGACGGGCTTCGCGCACGCCGGGGCCTGAGTCTCGGTGTTCAGTGTTTCTCATTGCACGTCTATGACGAACAGCCCGGACGCTTGGCGGCGATTTTCGACGCGCTGGTCCAGAAATTCGCCGCCGGCGCGTATGCGCCTCCGGTTTTCGACCGGCTGCCTCTGAGCGAGGCGCGACGGGCTCATGAACTCATGGGTGAGCGCGCCATCCTGGGAAAACTGCTTCTGAAACCCTGATAAACGGTAGCTTTTTCGCGGTCTCGAAGCGGACTAGTCCGACGCGGACTGATTGAACATCACGATCGATGTCGCGTCACGCCGGGTACGCGCCTATCTGCGCCTCAGTACCACGCTGGAAGGTCGCTAGAAGAGTTTCTCTCGCGCGACGCGGGCGGCGTCTTCCATGGTCATGAATTCCGCCCCGTCGGCAATCAGCTTGTCCACCAGCTTCTCGAACGAGAACATCCGGAAGCCGCGACCGATCACATAGGGGTGCATGGTGTAGGTCAGCACCCCCCATTCCTCATTCGCCTGCATATAGACGAATTCGTCATACCAGCTGTCCATCACCTCGCGCGCCGGGCGCAGGCCGGGCATCAGGAAGGTCGGCGTGCGCATATACTCGAAATGCGGATGATCATCGAGGGTCCAGCTGATCGGCATCTCGATGATGGAGGAATCCTCGCCATATTCGATCGGCTTGCCGAGCTCCGCCTTGTCGCCGCGGCGTGCCATCATCGGAATGTAGTCGCCGGCCATCAGGCTGCTGTCGTACTCCATGCCCTGGGCCTCGAGCAGGTCGAGTGTATTCTCGCTCAGATCCCAGGACGGGGAGCGATAGCCGCGTGCCCGCTTGCCGGTCAGCTTCTCGATCGCCTCGTTGGCACGCTCCATGTCCTCTTCTTCCTCGGCCCGGCTCTGCTCGGCCGGTGGAACGTGAGCCCAGCTGTGGTGGGCAACCTCGTGGCCACCCTCGACCACCGCATCGCAGGCCTCGCGATGGCTTTCGATGGTGAAGCCCGGGATAAACCAGGTCATCGGGATGCCGCGCGACTTGGCGAGATCGAGAATGCGCCGCGCGCCGGTGAGCCCAAACTCACCGCGCGACAGCATGGTCGGCGTGGCGAGGCCGCGGGCGATGAAGCCACTCTCGGTATCGAAATCAAATGTCAGGCAAACGATATGGCGCGGCATGCTCTTCCCCTCGAAAATCTAGAGCCATTGGTTAGCGCATTCGGGCTCGAGAGTGTAGTAAGAGCGAAAAGAATATGTGTCAGCGGGGGAGATCACCATGGCGACCAAGACACTCGGTATCATTCTTAACGGCGCAACGGGCCGCATCTGCCGGACCCAGCATATTCGCGGTGGATTGGCACAAATCTGCGCGGAAGGCGGGCTCCCCGTCGGCGATGACGTCATCCTGCCCCGCCTGTTGCTCGCGGGCCGCAACGAGGCACGCCTTGCCGAGGTCGCTCAGGAGTTCGGGATCGAGGAATGGACGACCGACCTCGACGCGGCGCTGGCCGACCCGGACTTCCCCGTCTTTTTCGACGCCGCAGCGACCCATCTTCGTCTCAATACGCTCAACCGTGCCATCGATGCGGGAAAGCATATCTATACCGAGAAACCCATCGCCCCCAGCGTGGCCAAGGGCCTTGAGCTGATGCGACGTGCAGATGAGAAAGGCCTGCGCCACGGTGCGGTCGAGGACAAGCTCTTCCTGCCGGGCTTTCGCAAGCTGGCACACCTCGGCGAACAGGGGTTCTTCGGCCGCGTTGTCGGCTTCCGCCTGGAATTTGGCTGGTGGGTGTTCGACGGCAAGGAAGCCGAATCACAACGCCCGAGCTGGAACTACACCAAGGCCGGCGGCGGCGGGCTGTTATCGGACATGCATCCCCATTGGCGTTACGTGATCGAGGGCATTCTCGGCCCAATCTCCCGCGTCGCCTGTTCCGCCTGGACCGCGCAGCCCGAACGCATCGACGAAGAGGGCAAGCCCTATGACGTCGATGTGGAGGACGCCACGACGACCCTGCTCGAGCTGGAAAGTGGTGCCCGGGGCGCGATTCTCAGCTCCTGGGCACGCCGGGTGCGCGGCGACGACCTCGTGACATTTCAGATCGACGGCACAGAAGGATCGGCGGTCGCCGGGTTGCGCCAATGCTGGGCCCAGTCCGCCGCCGATACGCCACGGATCGAGGGCTTCAACATGGGACCCGATGCGGCAACCATGGATTGCGCCGCCGACTACGACGCTCAATGGACCGAGGTGCCCGAGGTCGCACCCTACAAGAACCCCTATCGCTTCGGCTGGGAGGGCTTCATTCCACATGTCGTCGCCGGAATACCGTTTACGCACAGCCTCGCCGCGGGCATTCGCGACGTGCAACTGGCTGAAGCCAGCGCCGATGCATCCGACAATCACAGTTGGGTAGACATGCCGATCCTCGCCTAGAGGCGCGCAGTTTTCACGCACCTGCTATAATCGATAACACTGACGACTGCCGGAGCCCGCCATGGCCAACCTTCCCGTCCTTGATCTTGGTGACGACCCTTATGAACGCGGCCTGATCCATGGCCGCTCTCAACGCACCCAGATCGCCGAGAATATCGACACCTACATCGCCCGCTTCGCCGCCGGGGGCCTGAACGCCGAGACCGCGCACAAGGAAGGCGAGACCTGGATCGATATCATGCGCAAGCAGAATGCGGACTATGCCGAGGAGATGCGCGGCATCGCAGACGGCGCGGAACTACCGCTGGGCGACATTTCCATGCTCAATGCCCGCTACGAGATTACCTTCGGACTGTTCGGCGACGAGGCGAAGGCCAACGACAACCCGGCTCTGGCCGACGACGCCGATGGCTGCTCCACCTTCGGCCTCATGCCCGAGGCGACCGCGAGCGGACACACTGTTCTGGGTCAGAACTGGGACTGGCTCGCCGGCGTTCACGGGCGCTGCGTGGTGCTGCGTATCACACGCAAAAACGGTACGAATTTGATTTGCTACACCGAGGCCGGGATCGTCGGCGGCAAGATGGGCGTGAACGAGCACGGGATCGGCCTCGTCGAGAACGGCCTGGTATCCGATCATGACGGTCGTAACGCCTATGAAAAGCCATTCCACATGCGCTGCCGGGAAGTGCTCGACGCCGAAACTTACGACATGGCACTTCTGCCCATCGTGTCAACCAAGCGCGTGTGTTCGGCCAATTTCGTGGTCGGCCACGCGGATGGTGAGATCATTGATATCGAGACGAGTCCGGATGCGGTGTCATATCTCTATCCGCGCGACGGGCTCGTGACCCATTCGAACCATTTCATGGACCCGCGCCACGGCCCGTCCCAGATGGAACGCATCTCGACCAGCACGCTCTACCGTGCGAACCGGCTCGACCGACTACTGCGCGCCCATCTGGGCAAGGTCGACGACACCGTCATCCAGGACGCACTTTCAGATCATTTTGGCTATCCCAACGCGATATGCCGGCATCCCGATGAACGCCAGCCCAAAGCCAAGCGCACCATGACGAACGCCGCATTCATCTTCGACCTGAATGCGCGCAGTATGCGGGTGGCCAACGGCCCGCCCTGCTCTACGCCATGGGAATTGCACATGCTGGATGGCGACGCCGTCGAACAGGCAGCGGAATAACCCTGACGCTAAATCCCCATCGGTGACGGGCCGAGCCGTTCGCGCGGCGTGCCCAACACATTCTCAGCTGCCAACGCGACACCCAGCGCCGTCTCTTCGAACCCATCGCGGCAGACGATCTGCATGCCCACAGGCATGCCGGCATCATCCAGCCCCACCGGAATTGTCGCGGCACACTGATTCAGCAGGCTGACCGTCACCGTGTTCTGCACAAACAGCGTATTCGCCTTGAGATGGGTCTCAGGCGTGGCGATATTGGCCATCTTCGGTGGCGTGATCGGGATCGTCGGCCCGACGATCGCATCGAACGGCCCGAACGCCGCGTCGACGGTTGCCGCCATGGTCGCGACGTCACGCACACGGCGCAGATGTTCGGCGGCCGTGTAGTTTTCGGCCGCGGCCAGCCGTATCGCCACCGCGGGGTCCAGATCGTCCTTGTAGTCGATCAT
Organism: Alphaproteobacteria bacterium; assembly: GCA_049601915.1. Classification (GTDB taxonomy): domain Bacteria; phylum Pseudomonadota; class Alphaproteobacteria; order UBA6615; family UBA6615; genus UBA8079. The sequence continues at coordinate 15,255 of JBMYRB010000006.1, read as the reverse complement.
CTCGTTGTTGATGAAGCTGGAGAACTCCCCGATATGCAGTCCACCCGCGTCGTTGAGGGCGGTCACATCATCCAGATGGGGCAGTGTCGCCGAGGAGACTCGTGCCCCCGCCTTCTCAAGCTCGGCGAGCGCTTCGTGAACACGTTCCGCAACGCCAGGGTCACAGTTTTCGAAATACCAGTCACAGACGCCGATCCGGAAGTCCGCCATATCCGCCTCGGCCAGCACACCCAGGAATCCCGATACGTCGCCACCGAGCAGCGGATCGATAGCCGCGAAGCCGAAGGCGAGATCACCCGCGCTCCGCGCGATGGGCCCCGGCGTGTCGAGTGACGGGACAAGCGGCACGATTCCCTCGATGGACCAGCGACCCGGGGTCGGCCGAATACCGGCACTGCCGGTTACGGTTGCGGGCATCCGGACGGAGCCGGCCGTGTCCGTGCCGATGGCGAGCAATGCCGAGCCCTCGTGCAGGCTCACCCCGGCACCGGAACTCGAACCCGCCGGCGAGCGGTGGTCTTTTGCATCCCAGGGGTTGCGTGGCGGCCCCCAGTGTCGGTTCGCCCCCATGCCGCCGAAGGCAAATTGCACCGTATGCGCCTTGCCGGAGATGAGCCCCAACTGTTGACGAATGGCGCGCACGACCGGTCCTTCGTTCTGCCACTTTTCCGGCAGTTCGCGTGGACAACCGGCAAAGGTCGGGTATCCGGACACACCGATCAGATCCTTGATCGAAACCGGGATGCCCTGCAGCGGGCCGAGGTCGATGCCCGCGGCGAAGGCTGCATCCGCCGCCGCGGCCTCACCACGAAGCTTGTCCGGCGCCCAGGTCTTGTAGGCATGCAACGCCTCACCGCGTTGGTCATGGTTATCTATCGCCCATTCCGCGATGCCGATCGCGGTCTGGCTACCGCTTCGCAGCGCTGATGCAATTTCCACGAGCGACTCGGTAGCTAAGTCCGGTGTCGATGTCATGCTGTCCTCCCCTGATTTGATCGCTATTGTTCCATCAAACGTCCCCAAGTGGCCACCGACCATTGCAGGCAACGGACCGACCTCAATGAACGCCGAGAAATCAGTCAACGAGTGCCGGTTCGACACGCTGGGTCAGCCGCAGACCGGGGCGGCCATCGACCTCATAACGGGTATCTTCAGGCGTCACGAACCGCTGGCGTTAACGGTCGGGCAAACCCATGACGAATTCAAAGCGATGCTCGACGTTTTTTTACCCGCCGCATTGCCCGATGGGCTGACGATGGGGGTATTCGACTTGGACCGGCTGGTGGGAATCGCGCTCACCACCCCATTCACCTTCACCCCGCCACCGGAGATCGAGGGTACATCGCCCACCTACCCGCCCATCGGCGCGCTGATCGAAGCTCTGGAGCACGGATATGAACACCAGAATGCCAGGCGGCTGGATCGCTGCGCCCATATTCATATGCTGGCGATCGACGATACGGTGCGCGGGCGCGGGATCGGCCGGGCGCTGGTGAACGCAACAACGCAGAACGCACGTGCGAAAGAGTTCGATGCGGTCCTATCGGACGCGACAAATCCTACATCACAGTGGGTTTTCGCCAATCTGGGTTTCGAGACCCGCAACGAGATTCGCTACGACACATTCGACCATGGCGGCGCCCGGACGTTCGCATCCATTGCGAACCTCGGGGCCATAAAGCTGGTCGAAAAACGCCTCTAGATTTCCTGCCCGTTGAGGCTGATCTTGACATCGGCCACCACGGAATCGGCCAGCGTTGCGTGCAGATAACAAACCGTCGCGGCGATCTTCATGAGCTTCTCGTGGGTCTCGTCGTCCTCGTCACCCGACAGGAACAGGTGCGTATCAACCGGTTCGATATCGCCGTTCCACGACCCGTCGGCCGGATCGCCTGAAAGGGTAAACGGCGTGTACTGAACCAGCCGCGCGCCGCGAATGTTGAACTTCTGGTGGATCGTGTAACGCTCGACCTGGGTCAGATAGCAAAACGCGATACCCGCCGCGATCAGGGCCAGACCGCTCGGCGCACGGTCTCCGTCCACCCGTTCGTCCGTCTTGAACTTGAAGTTACTCATGCCCGGTAGCCCGAGGACCGTATCCGTCTCGACCACGCCGGCCGGATCCAGCAGCTCGCTGTTGCCCGCAATCGTGCGCACGATGCGTTTGACCTTGTCATCCGTACCGTTGATCGCGGGCTGAATCTCGCCCTCGTTCGCGTCCCCGGTTTTCCAGATGATGTCCGTCAGTTCGTCCGAACCCTCCAGGGGTGTCGGCACTGCGCTGTAGGTCTTGTAGGGATCCGGCACATCCGGTGTGTCGGAGTTCGGCAGCGACGCTACGACCCGTCGGCGCCCATTCACATAGATCGCGAAGGTGCTGGTCACGGGCGTCTGCATGGTCGCCATCGCGGGCGACGCCTTGATCGCATCATCGACCAGTTTCGAGATCGCATCGGCGGGTGCCGGCGATGAAATCTCGGCATGGATCCGCGAGGGTTCCACATGCCCCTTGGCGTCGCCGCGCACGAATGAACCGATTATGTAGTAGCCGTTCTTGAGATCGAGCTTCAGATCATCGATCTGGATGCCGCGCGCCGCCGCAATCTTCAGAAGACGCCCGATCAGGTCGGAGTGCAGGCCTGCATTGAAGAAACCCAGCGGAAACGGCGCAATATCGGCGCCGCCGAGGTGAAGCCCTTCATCGGTCGCCAGACGCCAGACGCTGCCGGTCTCGCCTTCATGGATGATGCCCTCTTTCTGATAGCCCGAAAGTGCGCGCGCCTCCGTCACATAGACATCGCACGCGGGGCCTGGGCCGAGAATGTCCGGGCGCACTGTGCCCTGCCGGAACTTGAAGCCAATCGGGTATCCCGAGCCTTCGATCGTTTCCACAGCTTCGGTCGCTTCCATCGTGCTCATCTTTCGCCTGTCCTGTCTCTGCTGACTTCGTTCCCAGTCTGATTGCATGAAACCCGGACCGTGTCGACGCATGGCCGGATTGAACCTGATGCATGGCGCGCGTCAGGTGACCGGATCGCGCTTGCTGAACCAGTCCGGCAGATCCTCTTCCGCAGTGCCCGAGAAGATGCACTGCTGGATCGCCTTTGCCTCCTCTGCCGTCACCGTTCCGACATCCTTGGCCGCGTCTGTGCCCGACGTGAAGGCGGGCGGGGGTGCAAAACAATCCGCACATCGCCGCTTGAGCAACCTCAGGGGCGGCTCACCCTTAAATGTTTCCACCAGGTCGATGGACGCGCGCACCGCCGCATCCTCTCCCGTCACGGAAATCACGACCGTGCCTTCCGAACCGGACACCCCGCCGCCGCCGACATGGACCGCCGTCAGGCCGAACAGGATATCGAAAGCTTGAATCTCCGTGATTACCCTGGCGTTCATCAACGGCAGCATGCCGATCTTGGTGCCGTAGAAATAATCTGCCTTGGCATGCCCGAGTTCATTGGTCGCCGCCCGGATCGAGGGCACCAGCTTCTCAAGCCCGACCGGCACAATCAGGGGAATGCCGGTGCCGCAGATCGCGCCATAGGCCCAGCCGATGGTGCCCGCCGCGTGGTGGGCATTGAAGATGCCGGCGTTGAATTCGGAATCCACCGCATTAGCACCCTTGATGAACAGGGACTTGTCGTCCCATCCCGCAAGCGTCTCTTCCATCGTCGAAACCGGCGGTACAGGTTTGCCCTTTACCAGCCGCATCAGCGCCGGTTTTTCTTCCGGCTGGGTCTGGCACAGGGTGCCGTTGATCACCTGGCCGGAGACATATCTGTCCCGTTCCGGGCAATCGCCCGCAACTTCCTCGGCCACATAAACATTGGTCGACCCGTGGGCGATGACGATCTGCGCATGCTCCAGCGCAAACTTCACCTCCGGCAGCGAGGCGACCGCCTTGCCAATCAGGCGCTTGGATTCCCACGGTGTGAACGCAAAGACGGCGCGCATGGTCAATTTCCTCCACTGGCTTTCTGTTCGGCGCACAGCCTAACAGGCGATCGCGGCCGCGAACATCGTATCGTCGAAGCGCCCGGATCATGCTATGTGCAAGCAGCAGAACGTCGGCAAAGACCGGCGGCAGGAGAAACGGAATGGCAGAAGCGAACGACATCCTGCTTCGGGGGAATGACTATGAATTCACCCTGGAGATGGCCGGCACCTATGAGGACACAGCAATCCGGTACGAACCGGGCGTCCTCGAAGAGATTTACGCCAAGGTCCTGAACAACCAGCCCTTCCAGGCGTGCGAATTTTCCCTCTCGAACTTCACGATGATGCGCGACCGGGGGGCGGACTGGCTGGCGGCCATTCCCGTCTTCGCCAATCGCGACTTTCGTCATTCGATCATCTGGGTCCGCAAGGATAGCCCGCTTGAGTCCGCCGCGGAACTCGCAGGCAAACGGGTCGGTGTGCGCGACTATACGATGACGGCGGCGGTCTGGCTGCGCGGCACCCTGCTCGACGAGTACGACACGGACTGGCGCGACATCAACTGGTTCGCCAATGCCGAGCAGCGGTTCCCCACTCTCGACGGCGTCCCCCTGGAACTGGTCGACGGCGACCCGGAAGAAATGCTGCGGGCCGGCGAGTTGGACGCGTTTATCTCGCCGCGCCCGCGTGATCTACAGAAGGCACCGGCCGACCGGGAATTGCGAACAATCTTTCGCGACGTGCAGGCGGTCGAGCGCGAATATTTCACCCGCACGGGCATCTACCCGATCAATCATACCGTGGTGATGCGCCGCGAACTTCTCGACGACTTTCCCAACGCACCGGCCGCCATCTTCGCGGCATATTGCCAGGGGAAGAAACGCGCGCTAGCCCGCCGGATCGGATCCACCTTCGTGCCCTGGGGCAAGGAATATTGGACCGAGACGATGGCCATGTTCGACGGCGACCCCTTCCCCATGGGCCTGACCAAGAGCAACCGAAAGAATGTCGAAACGCTTTTGCGTTATCTGCATGAGCAGAAGCTGATCTCGGAACTTCCCGAGATCGAGGATCTATTTTTGCCCGGCACGGCCGGTTTCTCGAAAGGTTGAGCCCAAAGATGATTGAACAGAGTAATTTCGACTACATCGTCGTCGGCGCAGGCAGTGCGGGCGCCGTCATCGCCAGCCGGCTCACCGAGAGCGGCAAGCATAATGTACTCCTGCTGGAAGCGGGGCCAGAGGACAAGAACCCCTGGATTCACGTACCGCTGGGCTACGGCAAACTGTTCACCAACGCGGCCGTCAACTGGCTGTATACGACGGAACCGAATGCGGAACAGGTCGACCGGCGTATTCCCCAGCCGCGCGGCAAGGTCGTGGGCGGCTCAAGCGCCATCAACGGTATGGTCTATATCCGGGGCCATCGCAGCGACTACGACCAATGGCGCCAGTTCGGCAATGCCGGATGGAGCTACGACGATGTGCTGCCCTATTTCAAGAAGGCAGAAGACCAGCAACGCGGGGAGGACGAGTTCCACGGGGTCGGCGGACCGCTGGCCGTCTCGGATGTCTATGAAGAGCATCCGATCGCGAAAGCATTGATCGAGTCCGCCGTCCTTGCGGGTCACAAGCGAAACGACGACTTCAATGGCACGGAGCAGGAAGGCTTCGGCTATGTGCAGTGGACGATCCGCAACGGTCGACGCTGTTCGACCGGCGTTGGCTATCTGAAACCGGCACGCAAGCGACCCAACCTGACGATCGCCACCAACGCACATGCGCTGCGTGTGCTGTTCGACGGGCGGCGCGCCGTCGGTGTGGAGTATGAACAGAATGGCGAAACGCACACCGCGCGTGCCGACGGCGAGGTGATCGTTTCGGGCGGCGCCATCAACTCGCCGCAGCTGCTTCAGTTGTCTGGGCTGGGCCCGGCCGAGTTGCTGCGCGACCACGGGATCGACGTCATCGCCGACATGCCCGGTGTCGGCCAGCATCTGCAGGATCACATCAACGGCCCCTTGATGTTCCGACTGAACCAGAACATCAGCGCCAACGATGTCATCAACAGCATGACCCAGCGGATTCGCACCGGCATGCGCTACGCATTTACCCGCAAGGGTTATCTCGCCATGGGTGTGTCCATGGGAGGCGGCTTCTACAAGGTCGATCCGGCGGCGGTCGCGCCGGAAATCCAGACCCAGGTCATGCTGTTCAGTTCCCATGATGTCGGCGGCATGCCCCACCCCTTCCCCGGTGCTACGGTGGTGAACGCGTTACTACGGCCTGAAAGCCGCGGGCATGTGAATATCACCTCCCCCGACCCCTTCGTGAAACCGGAAATCCAGCCGAATTACCTGACCGCACAGAAGGACCGGGACATTCTGATCGGCGGCATGAAAATCGCCCGCGAGATCGTCCAGCAGGCCCCCTTCCAGGCATACGTGGCCGAAGAGCATGAACCGGGCCTCGATTGCCAGAGCGACGAAGACTGGCTGAAGTATCTCCGCGAGCGCGGCCGGACGAGCTACCACCCCTCCAGCACATGCCGCATGGGCCCGAACCCCGACGATGTGGTCGACGAGCGCCTTCGGGTACATGGCTTCGAGGGACTGCGCGTGGCCGATGTATCGATCATGCCGTCGCTGATTTCGGGAAACACGAACGCGCCGGCGATCATGATAGGCGAGAAAGCCTCCGACATGATCCTCGCGGATGCCCCATAGGAAACAGGAGAAACCGTATGCTGATCGTCGATTCTCAGGTCCATATCTGGATCAACACCACGATGGGGGCCATTCACCGGCAGATCCCGAACTTCAACGGGGAAGATCTCATCGCCGAGATGGATGCAGCTGGCGTCGACCGGGTGGTCTTGCACCCGCCGGGCGTTGTTCCAAACGGCAACGAAGTCGCGATCGCTGCCGCCAACGCCCACCCGGACAAGTTTCGGGTGCTCGGCTGGGTACAACCGGATCAGCCGGAGATCGGCACGGCCAAGCTCGCCGGCTGGCTCGACACCCCGGGCATGGCCGGCCTGCGATTCCTTTTTATTGCACCGGGCCGGGAAACATGGCCGACGGACGGGACCCTGGACTGGATATGGCCGATCGCAAATGAACAGAAGATACCGGTGGGATTGCTCGCACACACCTTCCTGCCAACTGTCGGAGAGATCGCCGAAAAATATCCGGACATCCCCTTTCTGATCGATCATCTCGGGGCAAACCCGTTCAAGCCCGGCATCGAATCGTTCGACACACTGCCGGAGCTCATCAAGTTGGCGAAGCACCCGAACGTGGCCGTCAAAATGTCGGGTGCCAACGGCAACTCGACAGACCCCTACCCACACACCGACATTCACGACAACCTGCAGCAGATCTTCGACTCCTTCGGTCCCGATCGCTGCTTCTGGGGCACGGACCTATCGCGCATGAAGTGCAGCTACAAGGAATGCGTCACCCTGTTCACCGAAGAACTACCTTGGCTCAAAGGCCGCGATCTCGAACTCGTCATGGGCGAGGCATTGTGCAACTGGATCGGCTGGGAGTTGCCTGCCTAAACGGAAATGCACCCTGTCTCACGTGAGAATGCGGATTGTCATGCACGGGCATCGGGTCTTCTGATAGGTTTCCTGTCGTTCGCCGACCGACACCTCTGCCGGAGTAAAGATATGTCCAGGATCACGACCGTCGAAGAACTCGAAGCGCTGTACGGCACGCCCGTCCCGACATCTCTAGCCAAGGAAGTCGACCGGATCACGCCCCATTATCACGCCCTGATCGAAGCCTCGCCCTTTGTGGCCCTGGCGACGGCCGGACCCGAGGGCCTCGACTGTTCACCGCGCGGGGACATGGCGGGGTTCGTGCGTATTCATGATGAGAAGACGGTCATGATTCCTGACCGTCGAGGCAACAATCGGGTCGACTCCCTGCGCAATATCGTGCGCGACCCGCGGGTCGGGCTGCTGTTTCTGCTGCCGGGCAACGGCAGTACTCTCCGCATCAACGGCAAGGCACATCTCTCGATTGATCCCGAACTGCTCGAATCCTTCGCCGTCGACGGCAAGGCCCCGCGGTCGGTAGTCGTAATAGAGGTAGAGACGATCTATTTCCAGTGTGCCCGCGCGATCATTCGCGCCGAGCTCTGGAACCCGGAACGCTACATCGATCCCGGTGATCTGCCCACGCCGGGGCAGATTCTCGCGGACCTCAGCGACAACGAGTTGGGTGGTGACGAGTACGACAATAGTTGGAAAACCAAAGCTGCAGAATCAATGTGGTAATCCGCTACCTTCGCCTGCACATACAGTATTCCGCAAGGGAGCGATGATTATGGACGTCATCATAATTATCATTTCAATCTTCATTCCGCCGCTGGGGGCGTTCCTCAAGGCCGGCATCACTGGCCAATTCTGGCTCAACTTGCTGCTGACGATACTGTTTTTCGTTCCAGGCATTATTCACGCCATCTGGCTAAACGTTCGAAAACAGCCCCCCGTCCGGGTCAACCGCCCGCTGGTTCAGACTTCCATTGCTGCCGTTTTGCAGCAGCGGCAGAACATTCCGCCAATCCAACCGAACGGGCGACATGGCGTGACGGCAAACGCCGGCCACCTGGCGTCAGTTTAGACGCCTCGGGGCCGATCGTCAGGCAAAGACTGTCGTCCGTTGTCGGCATGAGCCGGTTGTCGACAAATCGCCATTGCTGGTTCGGCGACGCGTCACAGGCCGCCAGCACAACGGCCGCTCCCGCACGCATCTCGCGACCAACCACGCAGCGGTTGTATGCTGGCATGCGAAGCACCCCACGATCGAGATCAGTCCTGCTGAAACGTTCATCGAGATTCCAGATGTCCCGCTTGCAGGTGTGCACCACGAGCGCCCTCGTGACATTCACCCGATCACGATGGCCGGGTATATCGAGGCACAACCCACGCGCTTCATCGAGCAGTGCTTGCGCGAGCACGAATACTCCCTCGTCTTCCGGCTTGTCCTGGGTGAAAGCGGGCGCGGAAGTGATCGCAAACAGGATCGACATCGCGGCACAAGCAGCAGATCTATTCCAGGACAATTTTTCGCTCCGTCTCGATCTGGAAATCGCCATCCGGCCCTTTCCCCTACAACGTGAAACGCACCCGGCGCCCACGCAGCGGATTTTCGACGCGGGCCGGTGAAGGTATGTAGCCGTGCACGGTCCTGGTGTAAATCGGCGCCTCGATCGGGATCGGCGACCTTATCGAGCATATGGAAACGAAGCTCGAGAAGCCCTTCCTGTCGGTGAACCAGACAACCTATTGGTACGCGTTGCGCACCCATGGCATCACCGACCCAATAGAGGGCTGCGGCCGGTTACCACGCGAGATCTCGAATGGCTGAGCGACGACGACCTCGAATATTACGCAGATAATTTCGCCGCCGGCGACTTTCGCGGACCGATCAATCGGTATCGCAACCAGGATCGAGACTTCGAGATGCTGCCGGACCTAGCAACGGGGCCGATCCGGTAACCTTGTTGCTTCATCGCCGGCAGCCGCGACCCCGTGCGCCACTTCGCACCCGGCCGGGATCTTTACGAGGATGTCGGGCGGCACTGCGACGACCTTCGATTCTCGAAAATTATCGATGGAGCCGGACACTGGGTGCAGCAGGAAGCAGCAGAGGCGGTTACCGGAGCGCTACTTGAATCTCTTGCCAAGCTGGATGGAGGTCGGCTGGCCGCCTCGGGACGCACAGGCTAGAGTGCGGCCAACTTACGCTCTGGCACCCTTCTCATGTCCATATCCGCTACGACAGAAATGACGACGCGTGCGCAGCTGATGGCAATCGGCATCATGTGCCTCGCATCGCTGTGCTTCATCGTCATGCATGGTTTTATCAAGGCGGTGCGCGGCGATGTTCCGATCGGAATGATCATCTGGTCGCAATACACGATTCAGGCGGTCCTGCTGACCGTGCTGCTGGCGCCGCGCCTGTCGCGCATCGTGACGACCCGGCTGCTCGGCCTGCAGGTGTTGCGCGCGCTCGCTCTCATGGCCGCGGTGAGCGGAATGTTCGTCGCGGTCGGCCTAATGCCGCTGGCAGATGCCATCACTATTGCCTTCGTAGCCCCGCTGATGATCACCGCAGCGGCAGCCTTCTTTCTCAAGGAACGTGTGACGCTCGGACAGTGGCTTGCAATCCTAATCGGGTTCGCAGGTGTTCTGATCGTCATCCGGCCGGACGCCAGCATCTTCGATGCGGCCTCGCTCGTACCACTCGGCGCGGCCGTGTGCGTGGCGGTCTATCAGATACTAACGCGGCCCATCAGCCAGGCCGTAACACCGGTCGCCATGCTTTACACGGCGACACTGGTCGGCCTGTTCGTTTCCGCATTGGCGCTCCCATTTGTATGGGAAACGCCCGACCTCAGACAAATTTCCTATCTCGGCATCGCCGCTTGCCTGGGGGCTGCGGCGCATTTCCTGTTGATCCGCGCCTATCACGCAGCACCGGCATCGCTGGTCGCCCCCTTTGCCTATACCGAGATCGTCTGGTCGTCGGCAATTGGCTTCGCGGTGTTCGGTGATATCCCGGACAGTGCGACGGTCATCGGGGCCGCTGTCCTGATCGCCAGCGGCCTGTATCTGCTGCGCAGGGCATCCGGCTAGAGGCCGGCCTGGCCTGCTAGATCGCGAGGCACTGCTGGCGCAACTCGGCGCTCTAGAGCACGTCCTGTGCGGTGCCGTCGAACGCGGCCTGTCCCATGTCGAGGATGATCGCGCGGTCGGCGAGATGCAGTGCCGCGATGGCGTTCTGCTCCACGATGATCGTGGTCATGCCGAGCGTTTTGATCTGTTCGAGCGTCTTCTCGATCTCCTGCACGATGACCGGCGATCTGACCGTCGAGTTCATTGCCGACAGCGCCAGTTTCTTCAGGCTCACCCTGAAACGCGCCGCGGCAAGTACCGCTGCTGCCCAATAACTCTTCCGCGACAAAAGTGACCAGCAAAACCCCTTGCATCGCGCGGGCTGCCCAAGCATGACAGTGCCAGTTCATCGCATGCCCGGGCGGCGCACATGGAAATGGATGTTCCCATGAAGAAAATAGGCTTCCTGTCATTTGGCCACTGGTCTGCCGGACAAGGATCGCAAGTGCGTTCCGGATCCGACGCGCTTCTCCAGTCCATCGATCTGGCGGTTGCCGCCGAAGAGCTCGGCGCTGACGGGGCCTACTTCCGGGTACATCACTTCGCCCGGCAGCTGGCGTCACCGTTCCCGCTGCTGGCCGCCGCCGGTGCAAAGACCAGCCGCATCGAACTCGGCACCGGCGTCATCGACATGCGCTACGAAAATCCGCTCTACATGCTGGAGGACGCCGGCGCGGCCGACCTCATCGCCGGCGGACGGCTCCAACTCGGCATCAGCCGCGGCTCGAGCGAACAGGTGAACGATGGCTGGCGCTATTTCGGCTATCAGCCGGGCGAAGACGAAGACCATGCGGCCATGGCCCGACGGCACACTGCGGCGTTTCTCGAAGTCCTGAAGGGTGAAGGGTTCGCAGAGCCGAATCCGCAACCGATGTTCCCGAACCCGCCCGGCATGCTGCGTGTCGAACCCCATTCCGAGGGCCTTCGCGACAGGATCTGGTGGGGCGCCTCCTCAAACGCCACAGCCGTCTGGGCGGCGAAGATGGGCATGAACCTCCAGAGCTCTACCCTCAAGACCGACGAGACAGGCGAGGCCTTCCACGTGCAGCAGGCCGAACAGATCCGCGCCTACCGCACGGCGTGGCAGGAAGCCGGGCATAGCCGTGCACCGCGCACCTCGGTCAGCCGCAGCATCTTCGCGCTGATGAACGACATGGACAGGGCCTATTTCGGACGGTCGGGCGAGAGCGAGGATCATGTCGGCTTCCTAGACCCCAACACCCGCTCCATCTTCGGGCGCAGCTATGCGGCCGAGCCCGAGCTGCTGATCGAGCAACTGGCGAAGGACGAGGCGATCGCCGAGGCGGACACCCTCCTGCTGACCGTGCCCAACCAGCTCGGCGTCGAATATAACGCCCATGTCATCGAATCGATCCTGACTCACGTCGCGCCCGCACTCGGCTGGCGATAACCCGAAACGCACTAGGCCTGTTTGGCTTGCGCGGCCTTGCGCCGCTCGATCTCGGCAACTTCGGCGGCGGTCTTGCCCCAGAGCGGCGGATCCTCGAGATAGGTATCTTCCTCGGGCGTGTTTTCACGGCCGAGGCATATGTTGCGATGGGGGAAGCGACCGAATTTCCGGATCGCCTCGCGATGGCCTAGGGCGGCTTCGAGCGAACGTTCGTCGGCCACCGGCTCATACAGCGCGCAGGCAAGGTCCTGATCTTCCAGATTCTCGCTATGCTCGAACGGTAGATACAGGAAGATCTTCTGCCATTTCGCCATCTCCTGGTCGTGCCCGCGGTCGAGCGCGATCCGCGCGATCTCGCGCGCCTTCGCATCCGTGGCAAAGGCGCGTGGTGTGCCCCGATAGATATTGCGCGGCACCTGATCGAGGAGCAACGCGAGTGCCAGGCAGTCGGCCGGGGTCTCCACGAAGTGATCGAACGCACCACCACCCGCACGCTCCTGTACCTCGCGATAACGCTGCGTCAGTTCGGCGTCGAATTCCGGCGTCGAACGAAACCAGACGTCGCGGCGCTCCATCTCAAGAAAGAGATCGGTATCGCCAAACCAGAACGTCAAAACATCTGTGCTCAGGGGGTCCATATCGAAACACTCATAGCTCTTTTATATCGTGGGCCACAGTATATCACCGCGCAGCGCATCGAGTTCCCGGGCAGATGCTCTGAAGCGATAATTTTCGGCCCGAATAATCTCACACAGTAAGCACCATCTTATGCCAGATCGGTTCGGACCACGCGGCACCTTCGCGCTGTTTATCCCGCTGCAGAACGCCGACATTCAGCCCGAATATGAAATGTTGCGGCCCGAGGGGATCAACAACCAGATCTACCGGTTCACGCTCGCGGTTCCCGACAAGGTGCCGGACGCCATCCTGTGGGTCGTCGAGGGCGGGCTTCTTGGCTGTTGGCCGGACCAGCTGATCATCGGCAACAATGTCGAGATGCGGGTCTGGACGCCCGATCAACATGCCGAGTATCAGCGATCGGCGATATTCCCCTCGTCACAGCGACGGACGCGGCGGTCGGCGCGCTGAAGACCATGGGTGCGAAACGCATCGCCGCCCTGTCACCCATGTCGGATGTCTATTCCCAGAGCGTACAGAATTACTACGAAACCATGGGTTTCGAGGTGCTCTACCACGCCGGCCTGCACGTCAAGAAACCAGAAAACATCATCAAGGTCACGCTGGAAAACGCGCTGGAGGGCTTCCGCAAACTCGACCATGACGATGTCGACACCTTCCTGCATGTAGGTGCTGCCCTGGGCATCGTCGACATGGTCGAGGAGCTGGAAAAGGAACTGGGCCGTCCGGTCGTCTCGACCAACATCGCGACCTACTGGTACGCCCTGCGCCGCCACGGCATCACCGACCCGCTGGAAGGATTCGGGCAGCTGGCGATGAAGCCCGCCATCGTAGAGTAAGCGCTACCCGCTCATCGGCAGCACGTCGGCACCGGCAAACACCGCGTCATCACCCAATGCCTCTTCGATGCGCAGGGCCTCGTTCCACTTGGCCAGGCGTTCGGAGCGCGCGATGGAACCCACCTTCAGCTGACCCGTATTCCACCCCGTCGCCAGGTGGACGATCATGGTGTCCTCGGTTTCACCTGACCGCGCGGAGACAACCATGCCCCAGCCGGCCGCCCGCGCCGCCTCCATCGCACGGCGGGTGTGCGTGATCGTGCCGGCCTGGTTGGGCTTCAGCAGAACCGCGTTGCAGGCCTTGGTATCGATCGCTGACGCAACCCGGTCCGGGTCCGTCACCAGGAAGTCGTCGCCAATGATCTGCACACGGTCGCCCACCGCGGCCGTGAAGGCTCGCATGCCGTCGGGATCATCCTCGCCCACCGGGTCCTCGATCGAAGCGATCGGATAACGTTTGACCCATTCGTAAAGCGTGTCGACCCATTCGCTGGTGTCGAACTCGCGGTCTTCCAGCGCCAGCCTGTAGATGCCGTTCGCGCCGAACTCGGACGCAGCAATATCGAGCGAGATCATGACCTCGCCATTCTTGTAGCCCGCCGCCTCGATCGCCTGTGTCAGCCGGTCAAGCGCTTCCTCGTTGGTGGCGAAGTTCGGCCACCAGCCACCCTCGTCACAGACTCCCGACAAGGCACCATGCTCTTCCATCAACACTCCCGCCGCTCGGTAGACCTCCGCCGTCATTACTATGGCCTCGTCGAAGCTGTCGGCCCCGATGGGCATGATCATGAAGTCCTGGATATCGACCCGACGGCCAGCATGGGCACCGCCGCCAAATATCTGTATCTCCGGCAGCGGCATGCGCACCGGTGCGCAACCCGCAAGATACCGCCAGAGCGGCAATCCGTAAGCGTTCGCGGCCGCCGAAAGGGTCGCCATCGATGTGGCGATCGAGGCATTGCCGCCCAGCACGCTGAAATTCTCCGTCCCATCGAGTTCGCTAAGCGTGAGGTCGATATTCTCCTGATCGGCGGCGTCCAGGCCGATCAACGCGTCGGCGATCGCGCTGTTGACGTTGCCGACGGCCTGCGAGACATCGAACCCGCCCAAAAATTCACCCCCATCGCGCAGATCGATCGTCTCATACCGACCCCGCGAGGCACCCGCCGGCGCCATCCCGCGCCCGGTCTTGCCGTCGGCTAGGGTGATGTCCACTTCCACGGTCGGACGACCGCGCGAATCCCAGATGCGGCGACCCCTTACGGCTTTGATTTCGGTGTTCATGGCAGCCTTGCGATCTCAAACTCGAAAATGAGCGACTGCAAAAGGTTTCGTGGAGAAGCGAGCATGAGTCAACGGCGAGTGGCGCAGCAGACGCTGTGTGCGCCGGCCAAGCCTTGCCAGCCGAAGTCCTCTTTTGCCCGCGACCGACAGGGCAGTTTGAGTATCGAGCAATCAGGTCAGCCTGTGAAGAGAAGGTGATGTCCGCGTACCCGAAAGTCGGGTCGATTTGTTCGTTTGCTATGACGCATTTGCCGCCAACCATGACCACGGCATGCTTGTCGTTTAGCTCGCAGATTACGTCTTTCTCGTCCCGCAGAGGTTCAGCTGCCGCGTGCTTTAGTACCGAGGCCACAATCTGGTCCACCTCTGTGGCCTGAATCGGTCCATTAGAGAAATTGGGGTGATCTCTACTCGTACCCGTTTGGTTGAGGTCGATAAGGAAAGATCTGATCTCATCCT
>JBMYRB010000005.1:0-197303 GCA_049601915.1 Alphaproteobacteria bacterium | reverse complement strand
TCCCTTGCCCAGGCCCGTTCGCGCGATCGTCTTCAGGAACTGCTTCGGGATGATCTTGTCGGTATCGACATTGACCAGCGGCAGCGATGCGGCCACGCCGGTCACCTTGTTGAACTTCTCCATTCCCAACTCCTAACGTTTGAGCACGAGGCACCCAGCCAGCATGTCATGCAGGCCCTGGCGCCGCGGCGGAAATATTGCCATCAGAAAACCGACGAAGAAAATCACCGCCGACAGAAACTTCAACCAATGGCGCGCACTGACGCGCAGAAACGTCGCGCGCGTACCCCCCAGATCGGTCACATACAGACCCATGAACGCCTTGCCCAGGGTCGCCTGCATCGCACTAGATTCCATCACCGCGAAATAGATCCACGTCACAAAAAACGTCATCGAGACCAACACATGCAGGATCGTGGTGTTGGCCAGCTCCTCGGGTGTCGCCGCCAGAAAGGATACCCCGAGCAACGCAGAGATGAGCCATGCGAAGACCCACACGATCCCCAGATCGATCAGCGCCGCCACCACCCGCAGGAGAAACCCCGCATAGCGGAACGGCAGAACTTCACTGTTCGAAGCGTTGCTCATCCGGTTTGGCTACGCGCCCAGGTCGCGCACATCGATCAGCTTGCCCGCAATGGCCGCCGCTGCGGCCATGCCGGGACTGACCAGATGGGTGCGCCCGCCGCGGCCCTGACGGCCTTCGAAATTACGGTTCGATGTCGAGGCGCAGCGCTCGCCCGGCGCCAGCTTGTCAGCATTCATGGCCAGGCACATCGAGCATCCCGGCTCGCGCCAGTCGAAGCCCGCTTCGACGAGAATCTTGTCGATTCCCTCGGCCTCGGCCTGCTCCTTGACCAGACCCGAGCCCGGCACGACCATCGCATACACGCTGTCGGAGACCTTGCGGCCCTCGGCGACCTGGGCGACGGCGCGAAGATCCTCGATCCGGCCGTTGGTGCACGACCCGATGAACACCTTGTCGATTGTCACATCCGCCATCTGCGTGCCCGGCGTCAGGTCCATATATTCCAGCGACCGCTCCCAGGCTTGGCGCTGATTTTCGTCCTGCGCGTCATTCTCGGGATCGGGCACCGCGCCGGTGATCGGCACGACATTCTCTGGGCTCGTACCCCAGGTCACCTGCGGCGGGATGTCGGCAGCCACCAGGCGCACTTCCTTGTCATAGACCGCGTCCGCATCGCTGGGCAGGGTACGCCAGTAGGCCTCGGCCGCCTCCCACGCAGCACCCTTCGGCGCCATGGGAAGGCCCTTGAGATATTCGTATGTGGTGTCATCCGGGGCCACCAGGCCAGCACGCGCACCACCCTCGATCGACATGTTGCACATGGTCATGCGGCCTTCCATCGAGAGCGCCCGCACCGCGTCACCGGCATACTCGATAACATGGCCGGTGCCGCCGGCGGTGCCGATCGCACCAATGATCGCAAGGATCATGTCCTTCGCGGTGACGCCGACGGAAAGATCTCCATCGACCGAAACCAGGAAGTTTTTCGCCGGGCGCTGCAGCAAAGTCTGGGTGGCCAGCACATGCTCGACCTCCGACGTGCCGATGCCGAAAGCAAGCGAACCGAAGGCGCCGTGGGTCGCGGTGTGGCTGTCACCACATACGATCGTCGTCCCCGGCAGGGTGAAGCCCTGTTCCGGGCCGATGATGTGCACGATGCCCTGGCGAATATCGTCCATGTCGAATAGCTCGATGCCGAACTCTTCGCAGTTCTTCGTCAGGGTCTCGACCTGGATTCGCGATTCCTCGTCGGCAATGCCGCCGCTGCGGTCCGTGGTCGGTACGTTATGGTCTGCGACCGCGAGTGTCGCATCGGGCCGGCGGACTGTGCGCCTATTCATGCGCAGTCCCTCGAAGGCCTGCGGGCTCGTCACCTCGTGCACGAGATGCCGGTCGATATAGATCAGGCAGGTACCGTCCTCCTGGGTTTCGACCAGGTGTGAGTCCCAGATTTTGTCGAATAATGTTCTCGGCTGAGCCATGGTTCTCGTCTTTCCGCTAAGAAAAACGCCCCGTGCGCGAATGCTCCGGGGCGTTGCCTCGATGACGTCGGTGCATCTGCCCGATCGTGCCGCCTATTCGGTCTTGGCGTCCGCCTCGGGCGTTTCGGTGGTGGTCGTCTCTGCCGGCGCCGCGACAGCATCCTCGGGACGCTCGGCGGTTCCGGTCTCGGGCACCTCGACCGCGCCACGGCGGGTCATGCCGCGACCCGTTGTGCGCTCCGTGATGCGCGCGCGCTTGCCCGTCCGGCCTCGCAGATAATACAGCTTGGCCCGGCGAACCTTGCCCCGGCGAACGACGTCGATCGAATCGACGCGCGGACCGTAGAGCGGGAACACACGCTCGACACCCTCACCGAATGAAATCTTGCGAACCGTGAAGGACGAGTTGATCCCGTCATTCTTGACCGCAATGCAGACCCCTTCATAGGCCTGGATACGCTCGCGCTCGCCTTCGACAACGCGCACATTCACGCGGACGGTGTCGCCCGGGCCGAACTCGGGAACATCCCGTTCGGCTTGCAACTTCGCGAGCTGGCCGGCTTCGAATTTCTCAAGCGTATTCATCGCTTCTGTCCTTCATCATCTTTCGCCGCGTAGCGCTGCCAGAGATCCGGCCGACGCGTGCGGGTTGCTTGTTCTGCCTGTGTGTTCCGCCACTCTGAGATCCGCCCGTGATGGCCGGAAGTCAGGATGTCGGGGACCGAACGTTTTTGTCCCTGCCGGTCGACCCAGTCGGCCGGCCTTGTGTAGTGCGGATATTCCAACAGTCCGCTTTCAAAACTCTCTTCCGACAGCGACCCTGCCGTTCCCATCACGCCCGGCAACAACCGGACGACCGCATCGAGCAAGACCAATGCTGCCGGCTCACCACCGGAAAGCACATAATCCCCGACACTGATTTCCTCGGCCTGCCAAGCGTCCAGCACACGCTGATCGACACCCTCGTAACGGCCACAAAGCAGTATCACACCGGGGTCGTCCGCCAAGTCCTGGACACGCGCCTGATCCAAGGGACGACCGCGGGGCGTGAGATAGATGATCGGCCGCTGATCGTCAACCGGATTGACGGCTTCGGAAAGCGCGGAATCCACGATATCCGGCCGCATCACCATCCCGGCACCGCCGCCGAACGGCATATCATCGACGCTTCCATGCACATCAGACGCCTGTGCCCGGATATCCTGGACGTCGAGCTGCCATGTCCCGTGGTCCAGAGCCTTGCCCGCGAGCGACCGGCCCAGCGATCCCGGAAACATCTCCGGGAACAGGGTCAACACCGTGGCTGTCCAGGCGGTAGCCTCAACCATCTGCGTCTCCCGTTTCCGAAGGGTCCCGGCCCGGCCACAGCACCGCGGCGCCGTCGACCGTCACCCGCCGCGCCGCCAGATCGATGTCGGGGACCGCCGCACGGGTGAACGAAATCGTCCCGAGACGTCTGCCGGCGCCCAATATCTCCAGCATTTCGCCGCCGCCGAAATCATTTAGCGCGTGGACCGTTCCGAGCGCCTTCCCGTCTGTCGTGACCACGTTCAGCCCCAGAAGATCGGCGTGATAAAACTCATCCTCGTCGGTCGACGGCAGGCGGTGGCGGGCGACATAAAGCTGGACACCCTTGAGCGCTTCGGCCGCATCCCGGTCGTCGACACCCTCGATCTTGACCAGAATAAGGCCCTTGCCCGTACGATTGCGCACTTCAAGGGTGAAGCTGCGGGCGCCGTCCTCGCTCTGAACAGGCCCATAGGCCGCTACATCTTCAGCGACATCGGTGAACGGGCGGACACGCACGAGGCCGTGAAGCCCATGCGCGCCGGCGATCGCGCCCACACAAACACGCGCGTCGCGATCCCCGTTCTGATCTTCAACCCTGTCGACGGCCATCTCCGGCGCCTTCCCACTGCCCGCAATAGCTTCCACGACGGCGGACAATTGGAGCTCGTCCAAACGGGTCAGGACTTGCTCTCTTCGTCCTCGGCAACAGCATCCTCGCTCGCCGCTTCTTCAGCAGGTGCTTCTTCGGCGGCGGCCTCTTCAGCAGGCGCCTCCTCAGCCGCAGCCTCCTCAGCAGGTGCTTCTTCGGCGGTGGCCTCTTCAGCAGGCGCCTCCTCAGCCGCAGCCTCCTCAGCAGGTGCTTCCTCCGCGGGTGCCGCTGCCGCTTCCTCGGCATCTGCCGCCGCGGCTTCAGCCGCCTCGGCCTCGGCCGCAGCACGCTCCTGCGCCTTCGCCTTAGGCAAGTGCTGTTTGGTCTGCTCGCGACGTGCCGGCAACTCAACGAGGTCCGCACCGGCGAAGAATTTCGCCACACGGTCCGACGGCTTTGCGCCGACGCTCAGCCAATGCTTGGCCCGCTCGATGTCGATCCCGACGCGGTTGGGGTCGTCCTTGGGCAGCATCGGGTTGTAGTGCCCGATACGCTCGATGAAGCGGCCATCGCGCGCGCGACGCGAGTCTGCAACCACGATGCGATAGTAAGGCCGCTTTTTGGCGCCGCCACGGGCCAGTCGAATTCGAAGAGACATGATGTGTCGTTCCTTATGTTTACGTATCTAGTTCAGTGTTATTTCGATTAATCGCTATTCAGTGTTCGGTTCGGCAAACGGCTTCGATCTTGTGGCCATCCGGGTCCAGAACGAACGCGCCGTAGTAATTCTCGCCGTATTCCGGGCGCAGGCCCGGCGCGCCGTTGTCGCGTGCACCCGCGGAAAGCGCCGCGGCATGAAACCCGTCAACGGCCGCCCGGTCGGGGGCCGCGAACGCAACATGAGAGCCCCGCGACGCCGATGCGTCGGCCTTCGGGCAAACGATCCAGAACATCATCCCTTCGCGCCCCGGGCCGGGCCCGTAGGCCATCCCGATACCCTTCTGTAGGACACGCCGATAACCCAGTGGTTCCAGTGCGGCGTCATAGAACGCGCCACTGACGGTCAGGTCCTGCACCCCCATGGAGATATGATCGAGCATCGCCATCAGTCGCGCGGCGCGTGGACGGCTTCGAGCTTGTGCCCGTCGGGATCCAGCACGAAGGCGCCGTAATAGGTATCGCGATATTCGGGGCGGATGCCCGGCGCGCCGTCATCGGTCGCGCCAGCGGCCACGGCGGCGGCGTGAAACGCATCGACCTGCGCCTGGGATTCAGCTTGAAATGCAATATGCCGCCCGTCGTCGGGAACCACCGTCAGATCGTCCCGCTGGTTGATCCAGAGCGCCTGTCCGCCACCTTCCGGCCACCAGGACACGGTGCCGGGCTTCTCCAGGAAACGCTCATGACCGAGCGCCGCCATAACCGCGTCATAGAATTTCGCCGAGCGTTCGAGATCGGATACGCCGATCGAGACATGATTGAACATCGTCATCGATCCCGGTTTCCTAGCGACCCATACCGGGCGGCAACATGCCCGGCGGCAGCCCGCCACCGGCGCCCGGCATACCGCCGCCACCCATGGGTGGCATTTTCCCGCCCATCTTCTTCATTTTCTTCATCATCTTGTGCATCTGCTGATACTGCTTCAGCAGCTTGTTGATTTCCTGAACGGTGGTGCCCGAGCCCGCCGCGATCCGTTTCTTCCGCGATGCCTTGACCATTGCGGGACGCTGGCGTTCCTGCACGGTCATCGACAGGATGATTGCCTCCTGACGCTTGATCAGGTCATCATCCATATCGGCCGCAGCCATCTGCTTCTTGACCTTGCCGATACCCGGCAGCATCGACATCACACCGCCGAGCCCACCCATCTTTTTGAGCTGGCGAAGCTGATCGAGCAGATCCTCGAGATCAAACTCGCCCTTCTGGATCCGACGCGCAATCTTCTCCGCCTTTTCCTCTTCGACGAGCTCCGTTGCCCGTTCGACGAGGCCGACCACGTCGCCCATATCGAGAATGCGGCCCGCGACACGTTCGGGATGGAACGGCTCGATCTCCTCCATCTTCTCGCCCGTACCGATCAGCTTGATCGGCTGGCCCGTCACGGCGCGCATCGACAACGCCGCACCGCCGCGCGCATCGCCATCCATCCGGGTCAGGACGATCCCCGAGATACCGACACACTCATTAAAGGCCTCGGCCGTATTCACCGCGTCCTGGCCAGTCATCGCGTCGGCCACAAGCAGGGTTTCATGGGGCTTGGCGGCGTCGCGAATGGCCGTCGCCTCGGCCATCAAGCCATCGTCGATCGCCAGGCGACCAGCGGTATCGAGCAGGACCACGTCATAGCCCTCACGCCGTGCCTGATCCATGGCGCGCTTGGCAATCGGTACCGGCATCTCACCGGGGCGGATGTCAACGGTCGGGATCAATGCCTGATCACCCAGCACACGCAATTGTTCCTGCGCGGCGGGCCGGCGCACATCGAGCGACGCCATCAATACACGCTTCTTCTGTTTCTCGACGAGATGGTGCCCGATCTTGGCCGTTGTCGTCGTTTTACCGGAGCCCTGCAGGCCGACCACCAGGATGGCAACGGGCGCGGGCGCATTCAGATCGATTTCGACCGCGTCGCCGCCGAGCATCTCGATCAGCTGATCATGGACGATCTTGACCACCGTCTGCCCCGGCGTGACGCTTTTCACGACTTCCTGGCCGACGGCGCGTTCCTGCACCGCGGCGATGAATTCGCGCACGATCGGCAAAGCCACATCCGCCTCGAGCAGGGCAACACGCACCTCACGCATCGCTGCGGTGACATCCTCCTCCGAAAGCGCACCGCGCCGCTTCAGATTGTCAAAGACATCACCCAGCCGTTCAGTCAGTGATTCAAACAAAGGCCTTCACCTGTCTATTCGACATCTGACGATCATCCAGTCCACAACGACAAACGCGCCAGTGCGCGAAACTCGCGGACTGGCGGAGCTCCGACCTTCGGCCGGAGCCGCATCTCTATTGATGCGGAATGGCGCGGAACCTATGCGAACCCGGGTTTCGGGTCAAGCACCGCTGGTTCATCAAATGAGTCTCTAACCTATTGGCCGCGAGAAGTATTGGTAGCCTCGGCGCCTTCGTCGGGCCGCTCGTCGGCACCACAGACATCACGGTATCGGCGCACTCCGGCGCCATGGAATGCCGACCCGGGACAAGGCGATCTGGCAAAACCGAAAGGCAATGATACAAATTAACTAAATATCTGTAGTTATTGTATTTTTTCGACAGGTGCCATTTTTTTACTATGCCCTTGTATGCACATTAGAGTTGTGCAATCTGCAACCCACTGAGCCTTTGCAAAGGATCAGGGGAAGTATTTTCCACTCTATTTCGCCGGTAGGACCGATCGCCCGTCACCGGGCGGCCTTGCGGCGCGGAGGATTCGGTTATGAGACCAACACTGCCAAGGCGTGGTTCATGGTGACCGGAAACATCGGAATGCAGAAACAGAGGAACGAACTAGGTGCCACATCCCGTTGATACACATGTTGGGCGCCGCATGCGCCAGAGACGCGAAATTTGCGGGATGCCGCAGAAAGAACTCGCACGGCAATTAGGCATTAGCTTTCAACAGGTTCAAAAATACGAAAGTGGTGCCAACCGGATCAGCGCCTCGAAACTCTGGCAGCTTTGCGCCGTCCTCGATGTAACGCCGGGCTTCTTCTTCGAGGGCCTGGGCCAGCAGCGCAACCGCGCCGGAGCCGTCGATCAGGCCGCCGCACCCGAAGCGGATTCACGATCCGCGCGTCAGGTTCTCGATCTGAACCAGGCGTTCCAAAAAATCGAAGACACCCGCATCCGTCGGCAGTTGGTCCAGCTAGTGAAATCGCTCGGCCGTTCCTGAGTCCAAACCTCTCGCACCTTTTGAGGGTGGACGCACGGCCCCCGGCGGCCCTATATCCCGCCCATGGGCATGCGAGACTTCATAAAGATGCACGGGCTGGGCAATGACTTCGTCATTGTCGATGCGCGCGAACACCCGCTTCGCGTCAGCGATGCTGGCGTGCGCCTGCTGTCGGACCGTCACACAGGGATCGGCTTCGACCAATTGATTGCGATCGACGCGCCGGCGGACGAGAGTGCCGAGGTGGATGTACGCATCTTCAACTTCGATGGCGGCGAAGTCTCCGCCTGCGGCAACGCCATGCGCTGTGTCGCCCATCTTTTGTTGGCCGACGACGACCGGAAGCTGGCGATCCGCACAGGCGCCGGCCTGCTCGAGGCGTGGCACGAACAGGATGAACCCACATACTACACCGTCGACATGGGTCCGGCCCGCGACGCCTGGCAGCACATCCCGCTGGCGAACGACTGCGATACCGATCACCTGCCGCTTTCATTGGGGCCGCTTGCCGATCCGGTGGCGGTCAATATGGGAAATCCGCACGCGGTGTTTTTTGTCGATGATGTCGCCGCGATTCCGATCGAGACCCTGGGCCCCGAGCTTGAGCATGATTCACTCTTTCCCGAGCGCGCTAATATAGGCGTTGCGCAGTTGATTGGCCCCAATGCCCTGCGTTTGCGGGTTTGGGAACGTGGTGCCGGCTTGACGCTTGCCTGCGGTTCGGGTGCCTGCGCGGCGGCGGTTGCTGCGCACCGACGCGGCCTCACCGGCCGGCATGTGCGGATCGACGTCGATGGCGGCACGCTCACGATCAACTGGCGTGACGACAATCACGTGCTGATGACCGGGCCGGCAGAGGAGAGTTTCCGCGGGTCGGTGGATGAGAACGCATTCTCCGCGAGCGGCCATGACTGATATGCGCGCGCCCGAGATCATCACATTCGGCTGCCGGCTGAATGCCTATGAATCCGAGGTTATGCGCAAGCATGCCGATGAGGCCGGGCTCACCGACACCGTGATCATCAACACCTGTGCCGTCACATCCGAAGCGGAACGTCAGGCGCGTCAGGCCATCCGCCGGGCCCGACGCCGGAACCCCGATGCGCGGATCGTCGTGACAGGCTGCGCGGCACAGATAAACCCCGCGAACTATGCCGACATGGCAGAAGTCGATGTCGTGCTGGGGAACAGCGAGAAGCTCGACCGGACGCGCTTCAAGGACCTCGATCATGCGCCTGTACAGGTAAACGACATCATGTCGGCGCGCGAGACCGCGGCACACCTCATTGAGGGATTCGACGGTCGGGCGCGGGCCTTCATCCAGGTCCAGAATGGCTGCGACCATCGGTGCACTTTTTGCATCATTCCCTTCGGCCGCGGCAATTCCCGCAGCGTGCCGATCGGCACCATCGTCGAGCAGGTGCGCACGCTGGTCGATCACGGTGTCGAGGAAGTCGTGCTGTCGGGTGTCGACATGACATCTTACGGGGCGGACCTGCCGGGGCGGCCGCGCGCGGGGCAGATGATCCGGCGCCTGCTGGCAAATGTTCCTGAATTGCCGCGACTGCGTCTCAGCTCCATCGACGTGGCCGAGATCGACGACGATCTGCTGCACCTGATCGCCGATGAACCCCGCCTGATGCCCCACCTGCATCTCAGCCTCCAAGCGGGTGATGACATGATCCTCAAGCGTATGAAAAGACGGCACACCCGCGCCCAGGCAATCGCCTTCTGTGAGCAGGCCCGCAGGCTGCGCCCGGATATTGTTTTCGGTGCCGACCTGATCGCCGGATTCCCGACAGAGACCGATACGATGTTCGCGCAGAGCGAAGCCCTCGTGTCCGAGTGCGGGCTGACCCATCTTCACGTCTTTCCCTATTCCCCGCGCCCCGAGACCCCGGCGGCCCGCATGCCGCAACTCGACCGGGTGGTGATCAAGGAACGCGCCGCCGCCCTGCGCGCTGCCGGCGACAAAAACCTTGCGGCGTTCCTGCGCGACGAGGTTGGGCACACACGTGCGGTGCTTCTGGAAAAGCCGGGTATAGGCCGGACCGAACAGTTTGCCGAAGTCTCCCTCGAAACTGCGCAAGACGCGCCCGGACGGATCGTCGAGGCGCGTATTTCAGGTACCGACGGCACCCGTCTTACCGCCGTGGCACTGTGGGACGCGGCATGAGCGAAGGCAGTTGGCTGTCGCGGCTCCGTTCGGGAATGTCGCGAACCTCATCACGCCTGTCCGGCGATATCAGTGCCATTTTTACGGCGCGCAGAATCGACGCCGAGACGCTCGCGGAACTCGAAGACGTTCTTATCATGGCAGATCTCGGGGTCACCACCGCAGCGACTCTCGCGGCCGAGATCGGCGGCCGAAAATTTCCCGCAGATATCGACGAACGCGCTGTCCGGGAAGCACTGGCAGAAGATATCGCCCGACTCATCGAACCCATGGCGCGCCCCTTGTCGGACCTAACGGCGGCGCGCAATGGCCCCCGGGTTATCCTCGTTGCGGGTGTTAACGGAACCGGCAAAACCACCACGATTGGCAAGCTGGCCGCCCGGTTCAAGGAAGACGGACGAACAGTCATGCTCGCGGCAGCCGATACCTTCCGTGCGGCGGCAATCGATCAGCTGAAATTATGGGGGGAACGCGTCGGCGTGCCCGTCATCGCGCAGGAACAGGGCAGCGACCCGGCATCTGTCGCTTTCGAAGCAATCGAAGGTGCACGCGATGCCGAGGCTGACATACTCCTGATCGACACGGCCGGGCGCCTCCACAACAAGTCCGACCTGATGGCCGAGCTTGAGAAGATCATCCGGGTCATCAAGAAAGTGGACCCCGACGCCCCGCACGACGTCCTGCTGGTGCTCGACGCCATCACCGGCCAGAACGCGCACGCACAGGTCGAAACCTTCAGCGAGCTGGTTGACGTCAGCGGCCTCGTTGTCACCAAGCTCGACGGGTCGGCGCGCGGCGGGGTGATCGTCGGCCTGGCAGACAAGTTCAAGTTGCCCATCTACGCGATCGGCGTCGGTGAAGGGGTGGATGATTTGCGCCCTTTCGAGGCTTCGGCGTTTGCGCGCAACCTGCTCGGTCTCGACGCGACTGCACAAACCGATACGCCCGAATGACGACAATTGTTGCCCTTGCCGTCGTCCTGTCGGCGCTCATGCATGCCAGCTGGAACGCGCTGGTCAAGGGTGGCGATGACGGCTGGCTGACCGGCACGCTGATCTCCGGATTCGCAGCCGCCGCGGGTCTGGTCGTCGTTATTGCCATCGCCCCGTGGCCCGAACCCCATCACTGGCCATGGCTGATCGGCTCGGGCACGCTGCATGCCAGCTATTTCGTTCTGCTGATGTGCGCCTATACCTACGGTGATCTGGGAAAGGTCTATGGGATCGCCCGCGGCACGGCGCCGCTGGTCATCGTTGCCCTGGCCGGGCCGCTGGTGGGTGACCTGCCGACCTGGCAGGAGATAGCGGCCATCCTGGTCCTGGTCGCCGGTGTTGTGGCCCTCACCTTCGAACCAGGGAAATTCGCCACGGCCGACTTCAAGGCCGTTGTCCTGGCTATTCTGACCGGCAGCATGATCGCAGCCTATTCGCTGTTCGACGCGATCGGAATCCGGACGATCGGCCCCGAACTCCAATACGCCTCAGTCACCTACGGGGCCTGGTTGATGATCTTCACGGCCATGCCCGTCCTCGCCATCGCGGCAGTCATAAGACACGGCCGAATCCTTCCCTATATGCGCGCGAACGCGCTCAAGGGCGCGGTCGGAGGCGTCATCGGCGTGGCCAGCTACATGTTGATACTGTTCGCATTCGCCCAGGCATCCGTCGCCAGCGTCGCGGCATTGCGCGAGACCGGCGTGGTGTTCGCCGCGCTGATCGGGACGTTCATTCTGGGCGAACGGCTCGGCAAACGCCGCATTCCTGCCGCCATACTCGTGGCGGTCGGCGCAGGTGCGATTAAGTTCGTGGCCTGACGGCTGCATGACTCAGGTGTGATCCAACCCGACCTTTCGCTCACGCCCCAACAATCGTAGGTTCAACCCGATATGCGACCCTGGATCAAATTGGCCATCGAAGCCGGACCACTTGTGATTTTCTTCGCCGTGAACGGTCGTGACGGCTTGCCGGAGTTCCGAAATCTCTGGCTCCCAGAGGGCGGAACGCAGATGGCCGAACAAGGCCTGTTCGAGGCCACGGGCGCGTTCATGATCGCGACCCTGATCGCGCTCGCAACCGGTTGGGCGCTGGAGCGTCGCCTGCCCGTTATGCCGCTTGTCAGCAGTATCTTCGTTGTGTTCTTCGGCGGCCTGACGCTCATTCTGGCAGATGAGACTTTCATCAAGCTCAAACCGACCCTGGTCAACACGCTATTCGCCTTGATTCTGTTCGGCGGTTTGCTGACCGGCAGATCGCTCCTGAAACCGCTGTTCGGTGCCGCCGTTCAGCTGACCGACCAGGGCTGGCGAAAACTCACGCTGCGTTGGGCGTTCTTCTTCGTCCTGTTGGCTATCCTGAACGAGATTGTCTGGCGCAACTTCTCGACCGACTTCTGGGTCTCGTTCAAGCTGTTCGGCATCATGCCGCTGACATTCATTTTCGCGGCCGCGCAGACACCACTTTTCCTGCGCGAGCAGGCGGAAGAATCCACCACGACGGCGCCGCCTGCCGCCCAAGACTGAGCAGGCGCTCCGGCAGGACTAGACGACCAGATTCAGGTAACTACACCGCGGCGCATTCGGGTCGAGGGTCGCTGCGTTTTTCGGAACCTGCACGCGGGGCGCCGGCGCACCGAGCGCCTCTCCAATCCGGTTCGGCGTGTCGATCAGGTCCTGCAACCAGGTGTCGGCTGCGCCCAGCTTGACCACCTTGTCATGTAGTCCGGTTTCGGCCCCGATTTCGTGAATCCGGGCCAGTCCCGAAGCAGCAGCCGACAGAAGCACATGGGGCAAACGCTCGCCGGCCAGATATTCCTGGATCAGCCAGGCGCCGTCATAGGCGAAAACTTCAGGTACGGCGGCACCATGTTAGTGCAGGGTCTTGAGCACATTGGCCTCGAGCATGGAACGCGCCCGCCGTTTCCGGCAGGTTGCGATCACGCTCACGTCTTCGAGTTGGACCCGCACGGACCGTCGTCACTTGCTGGCCGGCCAGTCCACATTGGTCGCCTTCTGGCCGAGGAGACGCTCGCACGCAGCGGCGGCCTCATCAGCGAACTTCTGGGGGTCAAGAACCCGGCGGGTGGCCACGTCCCGTTCCTATGCTCGCGAGAGGGCGGCGACGCCCGGCAAGGTCTTGCCTTCGAGCCATTCGAGGAAGGCACCACCGGCGGCGGAGACATAGCTGAAGTTTTCGGTCACGCCGGCGTGGTTCAGGGCCGCGACCGTGTCGCCGCCGCCCGCGACCGACAGCAGGCTGCCGGATTGAGTCAGGCCTGCGGCCGCGCGCGCGACCTCCACGGTAGCCATATCGAAGGGTTCGATTTCGAACGCGCCGAGGGGGCCGTTCCATACGAGGGTGCGCACCTCGGCGAGACGCGCCGCCAGGCCGGCCACACTCCCGGGGCCGATATCAAGGATCATCTGGTCCGCAGGCACCGCATCTACAGGCACGACGCGATTTGCCGCACCGGCCTTGAATTCCCCGGCGATGACCACTTCGGACGGCAGCACCACCTCGCAGCCGATTTCGTCGGCGCGGGCGAGAATGTCGCGCGCGGTCTCCGCCATGTCATGCTCGCACAGGGATGCGCCCACATCGATGCCCATGGCGTTCAGGAACGTGTTCGCCATCCCGCCGCCGATCGCGAGCTGATCCACGCGCGAGATCAGGTTGCCCAAAAGGTCGAGCTTGGAAGCGATCTTCGCACCACCGACGACGGCCATAACCGAGCGCTGCGGGTTCCCCAGCGCACGATCGAGGGCCTCGAGTTCGGCCTGCATCAGACGACCCGCGTAAGCAGGCAAGAGATGGGCGACCCCTTCGGTGGACGCATGTGCCCGGTGCGCCGCCGAAAAGGCGTCATTCACATAAGCTTCCGCCAGACTAGCCAGTGATGCGGCGAATCCCTTGTCATTCGCCTCTTCACCCAGATGATAACGGGCATTTTCGAGGACCAGAATATCTCCGTTGACCATCGCGCCCGAAGCATCCATCGCGGCGTCACCGATACAATCTGGCGCGAAAGCCACGGGCCGCCCCAGCACTGAACCCAGTTCCTTGGCCACGGGTGCCAGCGACATCTCCAGCACCCGTTCACCCTTGGGGCGCCCGAAATGGGATGTCACCAGGACTTTCGCTCCCTTGTCGGCCAGCTCCAGGATCGTCGGCGCCAGCCGCTCAAGGCGTGTCCTGTCGGTAACCCTTCCTTCGGCCATGGGAACATTCAGGTCCGCCCGGAGTAGAATTCGTTTACCGGCGGCATCGAGGTCGTCGAGGGTGCGAAACGCGCTCATGTTGATCGAATTTCCGTTTGAATTGACGCGCCATGCCGCGTCTGCAGCAACCCGTTATACCAGCGCGACGATCACGGTAAAGCGGGTTGCGACATGATTATCCACGCCCCGCGTCAGCTGGTGCGGCGCGTCTCGATCCAGCGCAGCAACAACATCAGTCCGCTTCCCGTAACAGCGGCGATGATGAGCGTAATGGACGCGGAATCCCAGGTTCCCGTGACCGTGACGACCTTCGCCATGGCCACGGGACCAAGGAGTTGCCCGAGCTGCGAGCCTTGCATCATCAAACCGGTCGTCGCGCCCACAAGTGCCGCGGTCGGCGCAACGACAGCCGCGGTGGCGAAGAGACAGGCGGGAATGATGCCCGCGATGAAGGACAGGAAGATGGCCGCCGACAAACGCACGCCGAATGTCAGCCCGTCGTTATACATCAACAGCGCGCTCATCCCGAGAAGTGCAAATGTCATGATCACGAGCTTCCAGCGTGCCACACCGCGATGAATGGCGGTCCCACCGACGACGTTCCCGGCAACGTTGACCGCCGTCACGAAGGCCGTCAGCGGTGCCACGCTACCCAGCCCGAGGGCTTCCGCTTCCACATAGAAGGTCGGCAACAGGGCCACCACCGTCACATGGATGGAGGAATAGGTGGCGAATGTCAGGGCCAGCACAAGCGGCCCGGCTTGCGTGAAGGTGCGCAGCGCCTGGCCGAAAGGCGGCGGCGGCGCGGGCGGCCGGATGATGTCCTTGCTGCGCGTCCCGTAGGCGACAAGCAACATCACCAAGATCGCCAGGACACCATTGACGCTCCACAGGCCGCGCCACCCCGCGGCCTCAAGGATAATCGGCGTCACGAGAATCATGACAGCCACACCAGCCGGCCAGTAACCGCCATAGAAGCCAAAAATCAGGCGATGGTGGCGCGGTTCGGCGAACTGCAGAAACAATGCCGGCGCCACGGCGACGACCACAACAAACCCGAACCCCTCAAGCACACGGCTTGCAAGCAGCATGGCGAAACCATCTGCGCCGGCCCCCAAGAAACTCGCCACAGCAATCGCGACGAAACCGGACAGAAGCAGCTTGCGATGGCCCAGCCGGTCTCCTGTTGCGCCGGCGAACATCCCAAATGCGATTCCCAGCAGATTGAAAATAGAGATGATCCACACACCCTCTTCCAGGGTGAGGCCGAGCTCTGCCTGCATCACCGGCAGTGCTACGGGCGCCTTGCCGATCTGGAAGGCCGCCGTGACCGATGCCAGAACAACGACGGAGACGGCAAACCAGTTAGTCCGCGATGGCGGCTCACCCGTGCGGGTGTCTTGCGCGCTCATGTTCCGGGATCAGATTTTGGGTGCGATGTGGAGATAAAGCCGCGGGCCACTCAGCGATACCGTGGGGCGATAATGGCTCGCCTCCTGGTGGGGCACGACGTCGCAGATCAGAGAGTCGAGCATCCAGGCCTGGCCGCCGAAGTTGACCGCGAGCACCGCGTGCTGGCGGTTACGGTCCTGGTCGAGAACCAGCACGATCCGCATCCGCGCCGGGTGGAAGCCCACTTTCTCCAGCAGTTTGAATTTGGCTATCGCGAAATCTTCGCAATCGCCGCCATTCTTGAAGAACGTCGCCGTATCGGCCCAGAAATCCCGCAGCCCGTAATTGTCGATATCCTCGATACACGGCATGCGATTGGCGAAATCGTTGACCATGCGCATGCGCTCTTGCGGACTGAAGGCGCCGGCGGCCTGGAAGATGGCATCCGGCGTACCACCGCTGACCGCAGACACCGGCGCCGCCTTGACCAACACCTGCGCGAAGTTGGATGCAATCTCGGCTTCGAGGGGCTTGATGGCGGCGCGGGCGCGCGGCAGCTTCTTGACCGTGCTGCCGATGAAATATTCCATGGTGCCGAACAGTACCGGAAAGCCGCTCACGGGCTTGGAGACGTCCTCGACCCCCGCGACCGACGCCCATGCCGACGAGCTGGCCAGAGAGGCCGCCGCACCGGCACCCAGTGCCGCCAGAAAACCGCGTCGTTCCATCGAGAAACTCGTCAAACCTTGGTTACGAACAAAAGCTATCACCGCCAGCCGCCGAGCCCCAATCACTAATTCGTCCGATGGTTAACCGCGGGCCGTCATCCTTCGAGTGCGACGGCGAGGTCGAGCAGCATCTCGTCGTTCCCGTGACCGGCGATCACCCCCAGGCCTACCGGCCCATCGGCGGTTTCGGCCAATGGCAGCGAGATCTGCGGCAGGCGCGCGAGGGATGCTGTGCAATTGTAGAGCTCGTTCATGTTTCGGAGCTTGTCGTAAACCGCCTCGTCCGCCCGGGCCAGCGGAGCTGCCGCCGGCGCGGCGGGCACGAGCATGACGGCATCATCGCGCAGGGCGCCGGCCATATAGCCGTCGATCATCGCGCGTTTTGACACGGCATCCGCAATATCCCCGGGCCCGTATGCGCCCCCGGCCTCGAATCGTTCGCGAAAGTTCGGGCCCATCGCCGGATTCGTGGCGCAAATCCAGTCCAGCCGTGATGCCGCCGCTTCGGACCCGCGCGTCACCTGCATCACCTGTTGCCACTCCGGATAACCGCCGGCCAGCCCCGCGCGCTCACTCGGCCGAATCGGCTCGGCCTTGCCAAGCAGCGCCTCGACCTGCGCGATCGCCGGGGCTAGGGCCTGACGCACGTCGTCCTCGACCAGCGCGAACGCATCCTCGGCGATCAACACCCGCGTGGGCGGAGGTTTGTCCGACCAGTCCAGCAGCACGGGCGCGATCCAGCGAAACAAGGGGGCTTCGCGTGTGAACCAACCGCAGGTATCGAGGCTCGGTGCCAAGGGCATTACCCCCTGCAGCGACACCCGTCCGTGGCTCGGCCGAATACCATACAGCCCGCAGAACGACGCTGGTGCACGCACCGAACCGCCGGTGTCCGTGCCCAGCGCGAAATCCACTTGCTCACAGGCAACGACCGACGCGGAACCCGACGAGGACCCGCCGGGAATTCGGCCCTCGGCGCGCGGATTAATCGGGGTGCCGTAGTGAAAGTTCTCGCCGATCAGGCCGTAGGCAAATTCCTCGGTGATGGTCTTGCCCGCCAGGCCGGCGCCCGCATCGAGAAGTTGCTGTACCGCCGCGGCGTGGCGCGGTGCCGGCTCATGGCTCGCAAACCAGTCGGGGTTGCCCGCACCCGTCACCACGCCCTCGACATCGATGATGTCCTTGACGGCGAAACGCAGTCCCTTAAGCGGCCCTTGCGACGCGCCGGGCATCGTTACGTCGCCGATATGACTGCAGAATCCCGAGACGAATTTTCCAAACAGTTCACTCATCCGCCACTCACTCCGGAATCGGTATTGTCGGTGCGACCCCGGCCACATGCAACGCTTGGGCAAGGTCCAGCAGCATTTCATCGTTGCCGCGCGCGGCGGCAAGACCCAGCCCGAGCGGCAGCCCGTCGACATTCGTCAACGGCAGCACGATTTCCGGCAATTGACCCAGGCCCGACAGCGCACCGATCGGCTCATTAGTCACCCGGAAGGGGTCGATCTCCGCGTCGCTCCCACCGATCCGCGGCGCCGTGCCCGGTGCTGCGGGCAGCGCGATGACCGCGCCATCGGCGAGCAAATCATCGAGATATTCGGAAATCCGGTCACGCCGGACCAGGGCCTCCGCCGCCTCTTCAGCCGTCACGCGTGCGCGCGCTTGAAAGCGCGCCGCGACCCCGCTCCCCAGCTTCGGGCGCTCGGATGTCATCCAGTCGCCATGTTCGACCCAAGCCTCGCGACCCCAGAGCGTGCGTACCGTGAGGGCCCATGTATCGAGGTCCGCGACCGACGCATCGTCCGCGACCCGCAAAAATTCGGGCGCGCCCAGAAGTCCCGCCACCCGGTCGATGGCTCCGGTAAGCGCATCCCGGGTGCGGTCATCGACGAGTGCCATCAAATCCTCGGCGACGAGAAGTCTGCCTATCGACGGCGCGGGAGAAAAATCGGGCAACAGCACTGCGCC
This sequence comes from Alphaproteobacteria bacterium, assembly GCA_049601915.1. Taxonomy (GTDB): domain Bacteria; phylum Pseudomonadota; class Alphaproteobacteria; order UBA6615; family UBA6615; genus UBA8079. The sequence goes on along the minus strand of JBMYRB010000005.1, from coordinate 179,036 downwards.
CACCGTCGCGAAGAGCTCGGCGTCCCGCGCAAACCATCCGATGACATCGAGGCTGCGCGACAATGGCATGACGCCGTCCGTCGCCACCCGGCCGTGGGTCGGCCTAATCCCGTAGATACCGCAGAAGCTTGCCGGCGAGCGCACCGACCCACCCGTGTCGGAACCCAGTGCGAAATCCACCAGGCCGGCAGTCACCGCCGCCGCAGATCCGGAGGAAGAGCCACCCGACACATGGCCGGGCGCATTCAGGTTCAACGGCGTGCCGTGATGAATATTCTCACCCGTCAGGCCGGTGGCGAATTCCTCGGTTACGGTCTTGCCGACGAGCGTGGCACCCGCATCCAGACAACGCTGGATGACCGACGCGGTCGCCGCGGCGGGGCCGTGCGTGCGCAACCAGTCGGGATTGCCGTAACTGGTGGTGCGCCCGGCAACATCGATGATGTCCTTGGCGGCGAATGTCTTGCCCGCCAGGGGCCCCTCGGCGGCGCCCTCCAGCCGGAACACGCCGTCCGGCACAAACGCACCAACCGTATCCTTCATCGAATCCTCCCCGGGAAGAACGTGACTCTAGTGTTGGATCGACCGCCCGCCAAGCCGTTTCGCCACGCACCTGGTCATCGCTTGCCCGGCGCACATGGCGGCGACTACCCTGACGTCATGACGGACCAACCCGCAGCGCTCTCAAGCGCGGAACTCGCGCAGACCGCTATCGAGTGGCACAACCTCATCTGGGTCGCGCTGGCGCTGGCTGTGATGATCGGCGCCATCATCGTCAACGATGTCTGGTTCCTGAATTTCGTGCATGTGTTCGCCGGGTTGCTGTGGACCGGGATCGACCTCCTGCTCGGCTTCGTGATCGGCCCGATCCTGCGCCGGCTCGAATTCCCGGTACGCCGCGCCGTCATCATACGGCTCATGCCCCGCCTGCTGTTTATCCTGCCGACGCTCGCGATCATCGGACCCACCACGGGCTGGTTCATGGCCGTCGATCAGGGATATCTCGGCCTGGCATATCCCGAGCTGTGGTGGCCGATCGCCGCGCTGGCAATCACCGCGATCCTGTCCATCCAGGGGATACTGGTGCTCCTGCCGACGAACATCATGGTTTATCTCGAGATGCGAAAGGCGGAACCCGACGGGCAACGGATCGGCAGGCTGATGCGCCGCTATGTCCAGGTAGTCGCGTTTCAGGGCACGATGCAGATCATCATCATCATCATCATGAGTCGCTTCGCCACTGGCCTGTAAGCATTATCCGGCGATGTGTCCGAGCGGCAGGGCGGTCCGGTAGCTGACCTGCTTGAGGGCGAAGCTCGACTTGATGCTGGCCACCCCGGGGATCTTCGTCAGATGTTCCAGCAGAAAATGCTGGAATGAATCCAGGTCCGGCGCGACGACCCGCAGCAGATAGTCGCTGTCGCCGGTCATCAGATAGCACTCCATGACCTCGGGGCGTTCGACGATCCGGCGCTCGAACTCCTCCAACGCGTTGTCGACCTGGCGCTCCAGAGACACTTGCACGAACACACTGACCGGCAGGCCGATCGCCGCCGGGTCCAGCAGGGCCGTATAGCGGCGGATATAGCCCTCATTTTCCAGATTCCGGACCCGCCGCAGACATGGCGAGGGCGACAGGTTCACCTTGCGCGCGAGGTCCGCATTGGCCATTCGCGCATCTTCCTGGAGCGAATCCAGGATATTTCGATCAATCGCATCGAGGTCATTTATTAGCATATTCCGCTCTTTTTGAGGTTCGTCGATGAATTATGTTTCCGTAATTGACGATATTAGAGCCACATACGCAATCCTTGAGAAACGCCGAAATGATAGACTGGGCCCATTCCAAGCTCATTCCGGACAAGACCGATGCCCCGCCGCAAAGCCGACCCGAAGACCATCCTCACGAACGTCGATATCCCGACGCTGGAGGCGTTGGAACGTAAGATTCTGTGGCTGTCGTCCTGGATGATTCACAACGCCAACCACCTTCGTGAAAACCCGGACGGTTTGAAGGTCGGCGGCCACCAATCATCCTGCGCGTCGGCCGCCACCCTGTTGACGGCCCTGTATCTGCACAGCCTGCGCCCGGAAGATCGCGTAGCGGTGAAGCCCCATGCCTCGCCGGTGTTTCACGCCATTCAGTATCTGCTGGGCCGACAGGAGCTGGGCAAACTCCAGGATTTCCGGGCGCTCGGCGGTGCCCAATCCTATCCGTCGCGCACGAAGGATACGGATGACGTGGATTTCTCCACCGGCTCGGTCGGGCTCGGGGTGGGCGCCACCCTGTTCGGCGCGATGGTGCGCGACTACGTCCATTATCACGGGATGGCGGCGGACCGCCCCAACGGCCGCCTGGTCGCGCTGATGGGCGATGCCGAACTGGACGAGGGCAATGTCTTCGAAGCCCTGCTCGAGGGCTGGAAGCATGATGTGCGAAATCTCTGGTGGGTGATCGACTATAACCGCCAGAGCCTCGACGGGGTGGTCCATGACTACCTGTTTCAACGCATCAAGGATTTCTTCGGGACCGTCGGCTGGGATGTCGTCGAGCTCAAATACGGCAAGCTGCAGGAGGCGGCCTTCCAGCTGCCGGGCGGCGATGCAGTGCGCAAGTGGATCGACGAATGCCCCAACCAGCTCTATGCCGCGCTGACCTTTCAGGGGGCCGAGGCATGGCGGACCCATCTGAAGACCGACATCGGAGATGTGAAGGGCATCAAGGCGCTGCTCGACGATCACGACGACGTGGCCCTGCAGCGGCTGATGACGAATCTGGGCGGCCATGACATGGCGGCGACCCTGGAAGCCTTCGCGAATGTCGGCGATGACGACACGCCACAATGTTTCGTCGCCTACACCATCAAGGGCTTCAACACGCCGCTGGCGGGCCACAAGGACAATCATTCGGGCCTCATGAACCCGGAACAGATGGCGGCCTTCAAGGCGAGGCACGATATCCGCGACGGCCATGAGTGGGATTTCGCCGAGGGGCTCGACCTGTCGGAAGACGCGATCCGCGCCTTCCTGTCGGATGTGCCCTTTGCCCAGCGGCCCACGCCCGAGCCGGATGCGAAAATTCCCGTCGCGGCGCTGCCCATCCCCGAGGGTGCCCGGATGTCCACGCAAGAGGCGTTCGGGAACATCCTCAACGATCTCGGGCGCGGCGACAGCGAACTGGCGCGCCGGATCGTGACCACCACCCCCGACGTGACGGTCACCACCAACATGGCGGGTTGGGTCAACCAGCGCGGGCTCTTCCACCAGGAAGACACCGCCGATGTGTTTCGCGACGAGAAGGTGCCGTCGGCCTTCAAATGGTCGGCAAGTCCCAACGGCCAGCATATCGAGCTGGGCATCGCCGAGAACAATTTGTTCCTGCTGCTCGCCGCGCTTGGCCTGTCCGACAAGCTGTTCGGGGCGCGGCTGCTGCCGGTTGGCGCCCTGTATGACCCCTTCATCGCCCGCGGCCTCGATTCCCTGAACTACGCCTGTTACCAGGACGCCCGCTTCATGGTCGTCGCCACCCCCTCGGGAATCACGCTGGCACCCGAGGGTGGGGCACATCAGTCGATCAATTCACCGCTGATCGGCCTGTCGCAACCCGGCCTCGCATCCTTCGAGCCTGCCTACGCCGATGAGCTCGCGCATATCATGCAATGGGGCTTCGAGCACATGCAGGCCGATGACGGTAGCTCGGTCTATTTGCGCCTGTCGACACTGACGATCGATCAACCCGCCCGCGATTTCGCACCGATCGCCGAAGATGTGCTGGCCGGCGCCTACTGGCTGCGGGAGCCCGCCCCCGGGACAGAGCTCGCGGTCGCCTACACCGGGGTCATCGCGCCGGAGGCCATCGCCGCCCATGACGCATTGCTGGAAGACATTCCCGGCGCCGGCCTGCTGGCGATCACCTCGGCCGACCGTCTCTACGCCGATTGGCAGGCGACGACCCGCGCCGATGCGAATGGTCCCGACATCGCGCCGTCCCACATCGACAATCTCCTGGATCGGCTAGCGCCGGACGCAGGTCTGGTCACCGTGCTCGACGGGCATCCCGCGACCCTGGCTTGGCTTGGCGGTGTCGCCAATCATGACGTGGCGGCATTGGGCGTTGAGAGTTTCGGTCAATCGGGAAATCTGGCCGACTTGTATCGGACCCATGGCATCGATGCCGACGCGATCCTCGACGGTGCGGCGGCAGTCATCACCAAGCGCATGCGCAAGCGCGTCGGGCCTAGGGTTGCGGCAGCATAGAAGCGCGCCTAACGGGAGGCCTTGCGCTCCTGGCGGGCGATATAGACCACCGCTCCGACGATCACGGCCCCGCCGACCCATGTCCAGATGGTCGGCACCTCGGCAAAAATAAGGAAGCCGAGGGTCGAGGTGACGATCAGACGGGAATAGTCATAGGACAACACCGCCGAGGCCTCCGCCGCGGTGAAGGCCCGCACCAGGCAGATATGCGCGCCCAGCCCCGCCGCACCCAGCATGGCCATCCAGAACAAGGCCATCGGCGTCGGCCACGCCCAGGCAAACAGCGCCGGCACTAGGGTGAACGGCACAGAGCCCATTGCCAACCAGGCGACGGTCGTGGTCGGCGCATCGTCGGTGGACAGAAAGCGGATCATGAGATTGGACCCGGCGATAAAAAGCGCCGAGACAAGCGGCAGCACGAACAGCGGATTGACCTCGGACACGCCCGGGCGCAGCACGATCCAGACTCCCACGAATCCCACAAGGGTCGCGACCCAGCGCCGGGCACGCACCGCCTCGCCGAGGAAAAGTGCTGCCCCCATCATCCCGAACAGGGGTGCCGCGAAGGTCAGCGCCGAGACCTCGGCCAGGGGCAGGTTCGCCTGGGCCGTGACCAGCAGGATCAGGCCGATCATGGAAAAAGCGACCCGCAGCATCTGCCCGGTCGGGTGCGTCGACCGGAGCGCAGTGCGCCGGTTGGCGACGATCCAGGGCAGGATCAGCAGCAACAGCACGAGCGAACGCCAGAAGGAAATGATCAGCGGGTCGGCCCCCTCACCCACGGCGAAGCGAACCCAGACCCCGTGGGTGCCGAAGAACAGGGACGCGCCGAGCATCCAGATCGCGCCGCGCACCGTGCCGGGCAGCCTGGTGAAGGCGTCAGACAACCCGGTTGGGGACCGGCTCGCCCGCGAGAAGGAGATCGAGCCCGTCGAGCAGCATGTCGCCCATGGCCGCGCGGGAGCGCTCTGCCCCGCTGCCAATATGCGGCGTCATGAACACGTTGGGAAGTTCCAGATAGGCAGGGTGAATGTCGTTGGGTTCGCCGTTGAAGACATCGAGCCCCGCCGCCGCGACCTTGCCCGACCGCAGGGCGTCGACCAATGCGTCATCGTCGATCAGTTCCCCGCGGGCGATGTTCACGATGATCGCCTCATCGGGCAGAAGCGCGATCCGTTCGGCGTTGACAAAGCCTTTTGTCTCGGGCGTCGAGGGGGCGCAGATCATCAGGAACGGGCTCGCGGGTAAAAGCCCCTCGAGACTGGTGTAGTAGCTCGCGCTTTTCTCCTGCTCAAAGGAAAGCCGGGTGCGGTTGTGATAACGGATCGTCATATCGAAGGCCCGGGCCCGGTCGGCCACGGTCTGGCCGATCCGGCCCATGCCGAAGATGCCGAGCGCCGAGCCGGTGATCTCCTTGCCGATCATCTGACGGGGCGACCAGCTGGTCCACTCGCCGGCCCGCATCATAGCCGCACCTTCCGCAGCCCGCCTGGCCGCCCCCAGCAGAAGCAACATGCCGATCTCGGCGGTCGGGTTGGTGACGGCATCGGGAGTGTTGAGCACGGCGATCCCGCGCGCCTTGGCCGCCGCGGTGTCGATATGGTCGAGGCCGACCGAAAGAGTCAGAATGGCGCGCACGCTGTCGGGCTGGCGTTCGATGGTGGCCGCGTCCATCGGCTCGGTCACGCAGATCAACAGCGCGTCCATGCCCTCGGCCCCCGCCACGATTTCGTCCGCCGACATGATGTGATCGTCGGCGTTGGTCACCGCGTCATAGTCCGCAGCGATCCGCGCTTCGGTCGCCGCGAGATGTCGCCGGGTCACCAGTATCTTCGGCTTGTCGTTCATTTGTTCCGGCCCTGCTGCCATCGCCCGCTTCGCTGTTAGCATTTTCGATGATGTCCGCACCAGCCCGCGCCATTAGTGTATGGACACTGGTTATCAAGGAGACAGCGCATGCGCCTCGCAGGAAAAACAGCGATCGTCACAGGTTCCGGCTCGGGTTTCGGCGAGGGCATCGCACAGACGCTCGCGCGCGAGGGGGCGGCCGTCATCGTCAATGACGTCAACGAAAACGGCGGCAACCGGGTGGCAACCGCGATCACCGATGCGGGGGGCCGTGCGATGTTTGTTATTGCCGATGTGACCCGCGCAGATGAGATGCAGGCGATGGTCGACCAGACCGTCGACGCGTTCGGCGGGCTGGATATCCTGGTCAACAACGCCGGCGTGTCCCACAAGCGCAAGGCCATGCTCGACGTCACGGAAGACGAGCTCGACCGCATCCTCGCGGTCAACGTGAAGGGGCTTTTTCACACCGCCAACGCCGCGATTCCGGCGATGCGAAACCGCGGCGGCGGCGCGATCATCAATATCGCCTCGACGGGCGCTGTGCGCCCGCGCCCGGGCCTCACCTGGTACAACGCCACCAAGGGCGCGGTAACGACACTCACCAAGTCGATGGCAGTCGAGCTGGCCGACGACGATATCCGGGTGAACGCGGTCAATCCGGTCGCGGGCGACACCCCGCTGCTCGCGACGTTCCTCAGCGAGGACACGCCGGAGAACCGTGAGGCTTTCCGCCAGACCGTGCCGCTGGGGCGTCTCTCCACGCCGGAAGACGTGGCCAACGCCGTGCTGTTCCTGGCATCCGACGAGGCTCCGCTGGTGACCGGCGTGTGCCTCGAGGTCGACGGCGGGCGCTGTATCTAGCGCGCTAGCGCCGCTCCTGATCCAGCATCCCGCGGAGCGTGCCGCGGATGTTCCGGTGCATCTTTGCAAACGGCGCCTTGTCGAAGCTCTGGCGCGCGCCGCAGCGCGGCCGCTGTCTGCGGATATGCTCCACCACCCCGTCCGCCATGGTGAACATCAGATAGCCGTCGCGTGGCACGACCTGCGTCGTGGCCCCGGCCCGCACATCCACGCCGGAGGCCGTTGACACGAATTCGATGGCGCCGACGCGGGTCTGCTCGAACCCATCATGGGGGCTGGAGACGACGTCATCGAACTCCGCCTTAATGTCGGCCACAACATTGTCACCGACCCGGACCACGAAGGCGCTCATCCGACCGGGATCGGCCTTCGCCCTGCGCTTTGCCATCTCGCGCAGCTCCGGGGCCGCGCCGATCACCTCGAAACACTGAACCGTGGATTCCTCGACAAAAAACTCGGGCGCGGCCTGCGCAACCCCGCCAAACGACACGCCCAGCAGGACGGCCGCGCCAACCGGCGCGAGCCCGCGCAATCGCCTAACCCGCATGCACGATCCCCGCGAGCTCTTCATGGGTGGTCATCCAGACCCAGTCCACGTCCTTCACCGCGATGATCGCCTCGCGGAACTCGATCGCGCCATAGGGCCGGCCGAAAACATGGGCGTGGGCGGTGATGTCGATGACGGCCGGCGGGCGGCCGATCGTGTCGTACTTATCGACGATGCGCTTGAGCACGTCTGAATAGGCCTGGGGCGGGTTGCCGTAGCGCATGTAGAGCGGCAGGTCGTTGATCTCCATGGTGAAGGGGATCGCCGCCAGCGGCCCCGCGGCGGTATCGAGCCGGTAGGGCAGGTCTGTATTGAAATAGTCGATGTGCCACTCGAAACCGTTTTCCACCAGGAGCTCGGCCGTGTTGGGGCTGGGCGTGCCGCGGGGGCTCGCGAAACCCTTCGGCGCCTTGCCGACCACGTCGGCGAACAGTGCGGCACCCTTCTTCAGTTCGGCTTCCTCGTCCGCGCGTTCCTGATAGACCGGCAGGTTGTTCTGCATCCAGGCATGGGCGCCGATGAAGTGCCCGTCGCCATCGATCCGGCGCAGCAGCTCGGGCCATCTCTCGGCGATGATGCCGCTGGCATAGGTGCCGCAGGGCACCCCCAGATCGCCGACGATATCCAGCAGCCGCGGCGCGCCATGGGTCATGCCGTATTCGGCCCAGGAGCGTGACTGGGTATCGAGATGACCAGCCTTGAGCGGGTTACCCATGGGGCCGATACCCGGCGAGGCATCATCGGTCCACGCCTCGCACATGACGTTCACGGAGACGGCGAGCGCTTTGCCTTCGGGCCAGCCCTTCGGCGGTTCTTGATTGGACATGAGTTACCCCCTGATTACCGTTCTAAGGTTTGCGGCCATTCTTGCGATGGGCACGCTGCCGGGTGATGATAACCCAACAAACCAACCATAACCGCCGCGATCGTTGGCGGAATTCATAATTTGCCAACAGGGGCCAACGCAATGCTCAAAACCACGATCACCGGAAGCCTGCCCAAGCCGTCATGGCTGGCGCAGCCCGAAAAACTCTGGGCGCCATGGGCCGCCGAGGACCCCGCACAACTCCAGGAAGCCAAGCATGACGCGGTTCGCCTCGCGATCCTCGATCAGGAACAGGCGGGCATCGACATCGTCACCGACGGCGAGCAGTCCCGGCAGCATTTCGTCCATGGTATTCTGGAGAAGATCGAGGGTATCGATTTCGACAAGAAAACCCGCATCGGCATTCGCGACGACCGCTATGACGCTGACTGCCCGACCGTGGTCTCGGCACTCAAACGCGGCGGCTCCATCCATGGCGATGAAGTGAAGTTCGCCCGGGCACAGACCAACCGGGATCTGAAATTCACCATGCCCGGGCCGATGACCATCGTCGACACGCTGGCCGACGAGCATTACGGCGACCGCCCGAAGATGGCGATGGCGTTCGCGGAGATCCTCAACGAGGAGGCCAGGGAACTTGTCGCCGCAGGGGTCAACGCGCTGCAGTTCGATGAGCCCGCCTTCAACGTCTATCTCGACGCCGTGCCGACCTGGGGTGTGGAAGCGCTCAACCGCGCGGTCGAAGGTCTCGACTGCACGACCGCCGTGCATATCTGCTACGGCTACGGGATCGAGGCGAACCTCCAGTGGAAAGCCACCCTCGGCGACGTGTGGGACCAGTATGAGGCGATCCTGCCCGCGCTGGCCGGCAGCGACATCGACCAGGTCTCGCTTGAGTTCGCGGGCTCGCGGGTGCCGATGGAGGTAATCAAGCTGCTCGACGGCAAGAAGGATGTGCTGGTCGGCGCGATCGACGTCACGACCCTGACCGCCGAAGCTCCCGAAGAAGTGGCTGCCGTGATTCGCAACGCGATGGAGTACACATCGCCCGAACGGATTTTCCTCTGCACCAATTGCGGCATGGTCCCCCTGCCTCGCGAGGTCTCCCAGGGCAAGCTCAGGGCGCTCGTCGCCGCCGCCGCGCTGGTCCGCGCGGAGCTCTAGTCGGGTGGCACATTTCAACACCAACGGTGTGCGTCTGTGGGTCGAGGACGAGGGTGAAGGCCCGCCGCTCGTATTCGTGCACGAGTTTGGTGGCGACTATCGCGTGTGGCGCGAGCAGGTTGATCACTTCAAGGCGCGCTATCGCTGCATCACCTACAACGCACGCGGCTATCCGCCCTCCGACGTCCCCGACGAAGCGGGCGCCTACGGCCAGCAAATCGCGCTGGACGATCTGCTGGGTGTGCTTGACACGCTGAGGATCGAAAAGGCCCATCTCGTCGGCCTCAGCATGGGGGCCTACAACATCCTGCGCTTCGCCCTCGATCATCCCGACCGGGTGCTATCCCTGACCGCCGCCAGCGGCGGCTCGGGCTCCTACCCGCCCACCCGCGTACAGTTCCTGAAAGAATCGCGCATGGTGGCCGAGATGTACCTCGCCAGCGAGACGCTCGCCGGATCGGGCATGTTCGACGGGCCGACACGCATCCAGCTCAAGGCCAAGCGGCCGGATGTGTGGCGGGAGGGTGCGGATTATTTCGCCGGTTTCTCACCAAAAGGCGCAGGCTATACCCTGCGCCAGGTCCAGTGCGAACGGCCGTCTCTTTATGATTTCGAGGCCGAGCTCGCGACCCTCGCGGTGCCGACACTGCTGATGATCGGCGACGAGGACGAGCTCGTCATCGACACCAACGTATTCCTAAAACGTACCATGCCCCACGCCGGGCTGCTGGTGCTGCCGAAGAGCGGCCATCTAGTAAACGTCGAAGACCCGGTGGTGTTCAACCGCGCCGTCGATGACTTCCATGCCGCGATCGCGGCCGGCCAGTGGCCCACGCGGCCGGCGGGGTCGACATCCACCAACGTCTACGTACCCGAGGAATGAAGATGAGCGCCGACGACCATATTGTTTCCACCTACGCACTCAAATCTTTCGTGAAGGAAATTTTCCGGGCCTCCGACGTAACCGACGATCATGCCGAGACCTGGGCGGATATCCTGGTCTGGGCGAACGCCCGCGGTATGGATTCCCACGGCGTGCTGCGGGTGCCGCGCTACATCGCCTATATGAAGAACGGCAACATCCGCGCCCGGCCCGACATCAAGGTCGAGAAACGGGCGGGCGCCATCGCCATCCTGGATTCCGACTGGGCCCCGGGGCCCGTCGCCATGACCATGGCCATGGACGAGGCCATCGGCCGGGCGCGCGAATGCCATGTGGGCTGGTGCATTGCGCGCAACATCACCCATGGCGGTGCGATCGGCTACTACGCCCTGCAGGCCGCCCGTGCCGGCTTCGCGGGCATCGTGATCATCGCATCGCGGCCGATGATGGCCTATCACGGCTCCAAGGTGGCCGGCGCGTCGACCAACCCGCTCGCGATTGCCGTGCCGGGCGGCGAGCATCCGCCCCTGGTCCTCGACATGTCCACCGCCACGGTGTCCATGGGCAAGATACTCGCCGCCCAGGACAGCGGCACACCCATCCCCGACGGCTGGGGCATCGACGCCGAGGGCCGCAACACCAACAACGCCGACGCGGTCAAGACCCTCATGCCCCTGGGCGGTGCGAAGGGCTCGGGGCTGTCGATGATGATTGAATGCATGGTCAGCCTGTTCGCCAGCAATCCGCTGGTCGAACCCAATATCCGGCCCGGTGCCAACCCGACCGGCTATCGCCAGAACGGGCTCGCCGCCGCCATTGATATCTCCGCCTTCACCGATCTCGACAACTACCGCGAGGAGATCGATCTGCTCGCCAAGGGGCTCAAGGCATTGCCCAAAGCCGACGGCATCGACGAGATCTACGCGCCGGGCGAACGTGGCGACGCGATCCTGGCCGAACGCAGCAAGAACGGCATTCCGCTGCCGCCCGGCACCTGGGACCGTCTAAAGGCTGAGGCGGACAAGCTGGGCATCGCCATGCCCGACACGCGGTAGGCAAAAAAGGAGATGGCCGGATCAAGTCCGGCCATGACGATGAATATTAGACGTCATGCGCGGACTCGATCCGCGCATCTCAACTCAGTTGGATCAGCTTGCCGCAGGCACCTCGATCCCAAGCAGCGCCGCGGCGTTCGAGCCCATCACCAACGCCTTGTCGGCCTCGGATAGATCCTTCACCGAATCCACATGCCCTACCGGGTCGGTCTCGGCCATATCATAGGGATAATCGGTGCCCATGACGATATGGTCCGCACCCCAGGTCTCGATCAGATAGCGGAGCTGGTGTTCGGTGAAGACCACCGTGTCGAAATAGAGCTTCTTCACATATTCCGACGGCGGCTTGGAGATCACCGCGCGGCAATCGTCACGCAGGTGATAGGGGTGGTCGAAGCGGCCGGCATAGGCCGGCACGTATCCGCCTCCATGGGCGATGCAGATCTTCAGGCCCGGATAAGTCTCCAGATACCCGTCGAACACCAGATGTCCGACCGCGAGCGCGGATTCGAGCGGATGGCCGATGGTGTTGCGGAAATAATGGTCTTTCATGCGGTCCTTGAAGGAGGTCCCGATAGGGTGCATGAAAATCACCACCCCGAGCTCCTCGACTCGCGCGAAGAACTTCTCAAGACCCGCCCGGGTCAGGTCGTTGCCATTCACGTTGGTCGAGATCTCGACCCCGCGCATGCCCAGATCGTTGACGCAGCGATCGAGCTCGGTGACCGCGATATCGGCGTCCTGCAAAGGCACGGTGCACATGCCCACGAAGCGATCGGGATGCTGAGCGCATATCTCGGCGATTCGGTCATTGACCACATGGGCCGTGTCCCGCGCGAACCCCGCTTCGTAGGAGTAGTTGTAGTGGAACGGCGCGGGCGAGATCGCCTGCACGTCGATACCCGCGGCATCCATGTCGGCGATACGCACCTCCGGCTCGGTCAGCTTGTCGAGGATCGACTGGTGCTGCTTGCGATTGATCTCCGCCGTCACCTCATTGGTGTCGACATAGAGATTCTTCTGATCGGCCGCCTGGACGTCCTTCAACATCGCGTCGGCTTCCGGGACATGCACATGACAGTGGATGTCGACGGTGAAGTGCTTCTTGCCGTTGGTGACGGTCTGGCCGTGGTCGGCCGCCGGCGCATGGGTGTGCTTGTGGCCGGGATTGGAACAGGTAAAGAGCATCGTGATTTCCCTTATATTACGCTACGTCCTTCGACAAGCACAGGACGAGGCGAATTGGAAACCTCATGCTGAGCCTGTCGAAGCATGAGGTTGTTGGTTGCTAGAGTTTCAGCAGCTTGGCCGCGTTCTCACCCAGGATGGCGCGCTTCTGATCGTCGGACAGGTTCGCGCCCATGACATGCCCCACCGGATCGGTCTCCGCCATGTCGTAGGGATAGTCGGTGCCCATGATCACATGCTCGGCACCGTAATGATTGGTGAGGAACTCGAGCTGATCGTGGGTGAACACCACGCTGTCGAAATAGAAGCGGTTGAGGCTGTCGCCCGGCACCTTGGCGGCCCCCAACTCACGCTGCATATCGGCGCGCAGCGGATGGGCATGATCGATGCGACCCGGATAGGAACCGAGGAAGCCGCCGCCATGGGCAAGCACGACCTTGAGGCCCGGATGCCGGTCCATCACCCCGTCGAAGATCAGGTAGTGGACCGCGACCGTGGTCGCCAGCGGATTGCCGATGATGTTGGAGAAATAGTGATCGGCCAGCCGGTCACCCTTGGCGAAACCCGACGGGTGGATGAAGACGATTACATCGAGCTCCTCACACTTGGCCCAGAACGGGTCGAGGCCCGCGCGCGACAGCTCGTTGCCCGCAACGTCGGCGTTGATCTCAACGCCGCGCATGCCCTGCTCCTTGACCGCGCGCTCAAGCTCCGCGACCGCCATCTGGGGGTCTTGCAACGGCACGGTGCACAGACCCACGAACCGATCGGGATGCTCGCCGACCACATCGGCCAGCTTGTTGTTCACGGTCTGCGCCACCTCGCGGCCAAGATCGGGCTCGGCCCAGTAGCAGTAATGGTTCGGCGCGGTCGAAATCGCCTGCACGTCCACGCCGGTCGCGTCCATCTCGGCCAGGCGCAGGGACGTATCCGTGATCTTCGGCATGATGTCCTGGCCGTGGGCCATCTGGAACTTGCGGGTATCGTCATTGGCGAACCACAGCAGCGGCTCGTTCTTCAGATCGAAAACCTCCTTCACCAGCGCATCCGCCTCGGGTACATGCAGGTGGCAGTGAATATCGACCGTGCGCACGCCGAGTTTTTCGATCTTGACCGTGTGGCCGCTCGCGTCGCTCGCGGGGGCATGGTGGGCGTGGCCATGTGGGTGACCGCATTTGAAAAGCATATTTGTTCCTTCCCGGCGTTTCGGGTTTGATTATGTCTCGGCTTTATTCTGGGAACATCCCGGTCGCCGGCGGGCGCGATTATACAGAAGGAAAATCGTACAGGAAGCCGCAGCAACCGGGTCTCGGTATTTCATCTTCGCCGCATCGAATGCTATCTTTCTGAGAATAAGAGAATGAACTTCACACCACAAAACTCAGGACTTTCGGGAGTAAACACGATGGCGACCGGTCAATTCGGGATTTCCCAGCATGTCACGCGACGCGAGGACGCGCGGCTAATCACCGGCGGCGGCAACTATGTCGACGATACCGGGATGAACGGCCAAGCCTTTGCTGCCTTCCTGCGCTCGCCCGTCGGGCATGCGGACATCAAGGGCATCGACGTGTCGGCCGCGGCGGCCGCACCCGGTGTCATCGGCGTCTATGTAGGCGAAGACCTGAGAGCCGCCGGTGTCGGCCCGATTCCCAATGTCACACCGTTCCTGAACCGCGACGGTTCCCCCATGCTCAAGACCCAGCGCCTCGCGGTCGCCGTCGGCCGGGTCCGCCACGTGGGCGAGATCATCGCGGTGGTGGTCGCCGAGAGCACCGCGTTGGCCCAGGACGCGGTCGACCTGATCGAGCTGGACGTGGACACCCTCCCCACCGTCGTCGACATCCGCGACGCGTCGGCCGAAGGTGCCATGGAAATCTGGGACGACATCCCCGGCAACATGTGCCTCGATTTCCAGATCGGTGACGAGGACAAGGCCAAGGCCGCGATCGAGAATGCCGCCCATGTGGTGAAGCTGACCCTCAGCACGAACCGCCTGATGGCGGCGGCGATGGAGCCACGTAGTGCTGTAGCACGCTTCGACGAGATCGAGAGCCGTTATGAACTGATCACCGGCTCCCAGGGCGTGAACGCCATGCGCAACATGCTGGCCGACGTGATCTTCCAGGTACCCCATGAAAAGATGCGGGTGCGCACCAACGATGTCGGCGGCGGCTTCGGCATGAAGACACAAGCCTATCCCGAATATGTCGCGATCCTGTTTGCGGCGAAGGCGACCGGGCGGCCGGTCAAATGGCAGGGCAGCCGGTCCGAGGCCTTCCTGGCCGACAACCAAGCCCGCGATGGAGTGATGAACGGCACCATGGCGTTCGACGCCGACGGTAAGATCCAGGGCTTCCGGGTCGACATGATCGCGGCCATGGGCGGATATCTGTCATCCCACGGTCCCGCGGCGGCCACCCGGAACGTCTGCAACTGCCTAACCGGCTGCTACGACAACCCGGCACTCGAGTTCCAGGTGCGGTGCTACATGACCAACAACATCCCCATCGGCCCTTATCGGGGCGCCGGCCGGCCGGAAGCGGCCTATATGCTGGAGCGGATGATGGACCAGGCGGCGCGCGAACTCGGCATCGACCGGATCGAACTGCGGCGGCGCAACTTCATCAAACCCGCACAGATGCCCTACACGACATCGCTGGCGCAGGTTTACGATTCCGGTGAGTTCGAGGCCGAAATGGACAAGGCGCTGGCGCTCGCAGAATGGGACGACTTCCCGGACCGCCGCGCCGCGTCGGAAGCCAACGGCATGCTGCGCGGAATCGGCCTGTCCTGCTTCGTGGAGACCGCCGGCGGCTATCTGGAAGAAGGTGCGATGCTGAGCTTCGCCGACGACGGCACCGTCGAGGCGCGGCTCGCCGTCCAGTCGAACGGCCAGGGTCACGCCACATCCTTCGCGCAAGTCGTGTCCGACCTGCTGCAGGTACCCTATGAGAAGGTCCGAATTGTCGAGGGCGACAGTTTCGAGACACCCGGCACGGGCTTCGCGTCGGTCGCATCGCGTTCCATGGCACTGGCAAGCGGAGCCATCTCGGTCACGGCCGACGCCGTTATCGCCAAGGGCACGACGCTGGCGAGCCATGTTCTGGAGGCCGCCGAAGCCGATATCGAGTATGGCGATGGCGAATTCCGGGTCACCGGCACCGACCGGGCAATCGGCATCTTCGAACTCGCCGCGCAGGCCGGGTCGGACGACCTGCCGGACGACGCGCCGGACAGCCTCAATGCCGAGGAAGACTTCAAGTCACCCGAACAGACCTACCCCAATGGCTGTCACATCTGCGAGGTAGAGATCGACCCGGAGACGGGCGTGGTCGAGGTGCTGAATTATATCGCCGTTGATGATTGCGGGACCGTGATCAACCCGATGATCGTCCACGGTCAGGTGCATGGCGGTGTGGCCCAGGGGCTTGGCCAGATTCTTGGCGAGAACGCCATTTATGACGATGACGGCCAGCTCCTCGCGGGCTCCTTCATGGATTACATGATGCCGCGCGCAACCGACATGCCGGACATGAAACTGGGTTTCCACTCGGTGCCGTGCACCACCAACCCCGTGGGCGCCAAGGGCGCGGGCGAGGCCGGCACGACCGGCGCGCTGGCCGCCGGCATGAATGCCATCGTCGACGCATTGTCGGTTCGCGGAATCACCGAGCTCGACATGCCCGCGACCCCGCCGCGGGTCTGGGCGGCGCTCAATCGGAACTAGACACCCTCATACGTCATGCGCGGACTTGATCCGCGCATCTCACAACCACCGAGATAAGATACCCGGGTCAAGCCCGGGCATGACGAGCTCGGGGTCATACGGACACGAAAAAGGGCGGGTCTGAGACCCGCCCTTTCTTATTCTGATCCGCGACCGAGAGCCTAGGCGGCGAGCGGCCGGGCGTTCAGTGTTTTCATGAACAGATGGGCGGCATGGTAGATCGCCAGGAAGGTACCGATCTCCATGATCTGCGCGTCGGTGTAATGCTCGCGCATCTGGTCGTAGAAGACCTTGTCGACCTTGTCCGGATCCAGGAAGAGCTGATCGGAAAAGCGCAACGCCATGCGTTCGGCATCGGTAAAGAGCTCCGACTCTTCATAGTCGTCGCAGCCCGCGTCGATGCGTTCTTCCGTCAGACCCGCTTCCATCGCCTGCTTCGAGCGCAAGGCTGAGAAGTACGGGTCTTCCACGAAGCGTGCGAGCTGGATTCGGATGATCTCCTTGAGCTGGTGATCGACCGTACCCTTCGTGTGCAGTTCGAGCATCACGCCCAGCAGTGTCTTCGCCTGGGCCGGGACCCGCGCGATGATGCGCGGAAAAAGCTCATCGGGTACGCCGAGTTCGACGCATTGGGTGATGAGATCGCGGAGCTCGGGATCCTCGATCTGATCGAGTTCCAGTGGGGCAAGACGCGACATTATTCTGCCGCCTCGCCCTGCAGGGATTCCGGTGTATCACCATAGATCGCCATGGATTCTTCCTGGCTCACCAGAAGGCCGTCCGGCGAAAACATCGGATAGAATTTCAGCGACCCGAAGAAGGTGTGGAAGCCGAGATTGCCGACCAGGAACATGCCCAGCTCGGCGATTTCGTCCTCGCTGAGATGGGCTCGAAGGTCATCCCAATCGTCATCGCTGAATGAGTCCACGTCCGTGGACACTTTCTCGACATAGCGCATGATTGCCTTCTCCTTT
Source organism: Alphaproteobacteria bacterium (assembly GCA_049601915.1). Classification (GTDB taxonomy): domain Bacteria; phylum Pseudomonadota; class Alphaproteobacteria; order UBA6615; family UBA6615; genus UBA8079. The sequence goes on along the minus strand of JBMYRB010000005.1, from coordinate 161,700 downwards.
TCGGTGAAGACGTCGCTGCCCGCATGGTTGTTGATACCGTCGTCGAGGAGTTTTTCGTCTAGTCCTTCCCGCTTCGCCGAAGCAGATCGAACGTTGCCTCAATAACTGCAATGGGCCATGCGCGACAGCATCACCCGGATTACCTCTTTGAGTTTGTGGTCGAGGGCACCCTCGTTGAACACACTAACCCAGAACAGATAGGCCTTCTCGGCCAGATCGACATTGTGGCCCATGACCGCGTGAAATCCGGGATCCGGCGCTCGCAGTTCGAGGGATTTCTCGATATACGGTTTGAGCTTCGTTTGCTTCAGCTCTTCGATATCGAGCAGGGTGATATTCGGCATATCGCTCTCTCAATCATTTGGTACTGGGCGCACCCTAACAAAAATCAGGCGTGTTCTTCGATAGCCTTTTTGAGTACCTGGCGGCGGTCGACGCCGGTCCGGGTCTCGACAACCTCACCGTCCTTGAAGAACATGAGGGTCGGGAAACCGCGCACGCCATAGCGTGTCAAAAGGTCGAGATTTTCGTCACCGTCAACAGTGCCGATCACCACATTCTCGGGCAGTTCATCGTTGACCTGTCCCAGGATCTTCTTGAGCTGTTTGCAGGGCACACAGGTCTTCGACCAGAAGTCGACGACCGTCAGGCCGGCGCGGCCAAGGACTTCGCTGTCAAAATTATAATCGTCAAATACCGAAAGGTCTTCCAACGCCATGGGGTACACCGTTTCATGTTTATCTGCCCCATTATATAGAGAACGGAAAGATTGCGAACAAACGCACAGCTGTCACAAATGCTATGCGTGGGGCTCGACACAGATCGCTGGAATTCCGAGGCTTTTCAAGGACCGGGAATCGCTACGCTGCAACATCTCACGCCTGCCGCGCGGCCCAGCCATGCGCGCGCTGCACTTCAACGGCATGGGCACGACTACCTGGTCGGGACTTGTGACAATTCTTTCGCCGCCGCGGCGCGCGACCAGTCACGAATCAGCGTGACCCCAGCGCCGCGCAACTCAGTAACAAACATCTCGACGACAGCACTTCCGGGTCGGCCGGCGGCATCATTCGCTGCCGCCCATTGCTGCGCCAGGGGGGGGCAGGCTATCGGCCCATTGAAACCGGCGCGTCTTGAGAAACTTCGTGGTCCGCACGCCCTAGCTCTTAAGGTCCGCGAGCGCATTGTCTCCGGCTTCGCAATAAGCCTGCGCCGCGCTTTGGGTGAACGCCGCACGCATCTCATCGATCGCGGTTCGCACCGCTTCCGGCAGCGCGGCCAGAGCGTCGGTGTTCACGTTCATCACATACGGCACCTGGGCGCCGAACCCGGTTCGCGTTTAATGGTCTGCATCGCGCTTCAGGCCGAGCCGGCCCATCTCGCTGGTCGACAAAACGGCGGCACCGAGCACGCCGGCTTCCATGCGCGCACCCATCGTATCGTCGGGCAGGCGCAAAGGCTCTGCTGTCTCGGGTTCGGCCGCATGCGATACGGCGAGCGACGACAGGGAAATTGCCGACAGGACGATGCCTGTCAGGGTGATTCGTTTACTCATTTCGGCGCCTCGTTCCTTCCTGGAGTCGGGCCCACACGCCAGATCTCCGGGCGCATGTCTGCGCGTTGCGGGGTTATTCTGCGCACAAAAGGTTAATCAAGCACATACGGTGGCGCGGCGATCTGGCGCGCAAGGCGGGCCGTTATCTATACCGCAGCCGCTTCCGGCCCCGTCAGTTCGAACGTGTCGGCCAGCAATTCGTAGGACCGCAGCCGGGTCTCGAAATTATAGGTGATCGTCAGGACGAGCAGCTCTTCAAATCCATGTTCGTCGACGAACGCCGAAAGCTGATCGCGCAGGCTTTCGGGCGTGCCGGTGAACCGGTTGGCCTTGTTCGCCTCTACGATCTCCAGTTCCTGCGCATTGTAATCATAGGCCAGCGCCTCATCGGGATGGGCATAGGGCAGATGCTGCCCGTAGTTGAGCTTGAGGCGCCACAGATCGCGGCTGGCGGCCAGATACTCCGCCTCTTCCTGGGTGTCGGCGCAAATGACGAACACGCCGGCATTGGCCCGCGGTGCCGCAAGCTTCCCGGAGGGTTGGAACTTCTCGCGATAATATTTGAGCACCGGTGCGGTGACCTGCGGTGCGATGAAATGTGCAAAGGAATAGGCCAACCCGAAATGCGCCGCATAGGCCGCGCTCTGATCACTGGAGCCGAGCAGCCATACCTCCGGCGCCTCGGCAACAACCGGCGTGGCGCGGACATCCTTGAAGGGTTTGGTTGCAGGCGTTTCATCGGCCAGAAACGCGACCATGTCGGCGATCTTGGTCGGGAAATATTCGATCCCGACTTCGCTGCCATAGGCAAGTGCCGCCGCCGTGACCCCGTCGCTGCCCGGCGCGCGGCCGATCCCAAGATCGATCCGCCCCGGATACAGACTCTCCAGCAGCTTGAAATTCTCCGCCACCTTGAGCGGTGAATAATGGCTAAGCATCACCCCGCCCGAGCCGACCCGGATCTGATCTGTCGCCGCGGCCACGCGGGTGACCATGATCTCGGGCGATGACCCGGCAAAGCCGGCCGTGCCGTGATGTTCGGCCAGCCAGTAACGGGTATAGCCCAACCGCTCGGCCGCTTGTGCCAGCGCGATGGTTTCTTCGAGCGCCTGGCGCGCATCCCCGTCCTGACGCACCGGGGATTGATCGAGAACGGATAGTTTCACCATGGGGATCTTTCCATCATGTCGAAACTATCGAGGGATCGCATCACTGACCACCCTCCCGCGGGAACGGCCGCAGGAAAACAGTCGCAAGAATACCCACGGTCACGATCAACGCACCGGCGATGTTGAGACCCGTCGGGATCTCGCCCAGAAAAGGGATCGCGGCGAATAGTGCCAGCGCGGGCACGAGCGATCCGACGGCGGCCTGGCGGGTCGGACCGATGGTCCGGACCGCATAGGCATGTCCGAAAATACACAAAAACGCCCCGAACACACCGTGCACCACCGACTGCATGACGATGTCCCCAAACGGCGCGGTCAACAGCGTCGAGGGCAGGAACAGCAACCAGATCGGCACATAGATAAGGGCGTTACCAATCAACAGCGCAGCGAGCGACTGCATGACGGTCAGCCGCCCCGCGCGCATGCTGCCATACCAAATCGCGACCCATAGCGCTGCGCCGACAAACAGCAGGTGACCGCGCCACTGGCCTGCCACGACACCATCGGTAAACGCATCCCAGCCGACCGTGCCGACCCCGATGACGATCGTGGCAATCCCGGCCCACTGCCAGCGCCCGGGCCGTTCGCCGACCCAGGCCCAAGCAACGAGCGCGGCAAAGACCGGCAGCGCGCCATACATCACAACCGACGCATGGCCGACCGGTGCGAAAACCATGCCGCCAAACAGCATCAGGATAAACGGCGCACCGCCAAAGAAGGCAACGAGCGCATGGTCACGCAGCCGTACACGCCAAGGGTAGTATCGAACCAGCAGGGGGACGGCGAGGATCACGGCGACCCCCATGCGCAGGCCGGCAAGATCGTAGATCGTGAGCGCGTCGGTGGTCGCGCCGAGCCGACCAGCGATCAACATCACGACCACGCACGCCACGGTGCCCAGACCGGCCCCTATTCCACCCCAGTCTTTCATTTGAGATTCCTATAACCGATCATGTGCGCTGACGTCGTCTTCCTACCCGGTCGTCCGGACGACCCCGGACAGAGCGAATTCGTAGCCGTCGGGATCATTTGAAACAATGGGCATGGCAGATAATCACAGGTCTTAGTCGCGTCGGAGACTATATCAGCCTTGATCGAAGCTGCCGCGAACGGAACAATCACCACCCATGGCCGAACAGAAACCCGACTTCTCCGATATTCCATCACTCGACCGGCTCCTGCAGGCGCCAGCTGTGATCGCGCTTGTCGAATCCCATGGCCGCATCGCGACCGCGTCGGCGTTGCGCGCGGCACTCGACACGGCCCGCGCGGCCATCGCGGCAGGAGACAGGGTCGATCTGACAGAAGAGCTGTTTGCCCAATCGGCCGCCGCACGGCTCGAATGCGAATCGTTACCGGGGCTGCGCCGGGTCTTCAATCTGACCGGCACGGTTCTGCACACCAATCTAGGGCGCGCGCCTCTGGCCGAGACCGCGATTGCGGCAATGGCCGAGGCGGCGCGCGGCGCCAGCAACCTAGAGTTCGATCTCGACACCGGCAAGCGCGGCGACCGCGATGTGCATGTCGAGGCGTTGCTGTGTGAGCTGACGGGCGCGGAGGCCGCGACCGTGGTGAACAACAATGCGGGCGCGGTCTTCCTGCTGCTCAACGCACTCGCGCTGCGCAAGGAAGTGCCCGTCTCGCGCGGCGAGCTGGTCGAGATCGGCGGCGCGTTCAGGATTCCCGACATCATGGCGCGGGCCGGTGCCAAGCTCGTCGAGGTCGGCACCACAAACCGAACCCATGCCAGCGACTTCGAGACCGCCATCGGCGACCGGACGGCGCTGCTGATGAAGGTCCACACCTCCAACTACATGGTCCAGGGCTTCACCGCCGATGTCCCGGAGGACCGGCTCGCGGTAATTGCGCATGCCAACGAAATTCCTTTCGCCGTCGATCTTGGCGCCGGCGCGCTGGTCGACCTGGAGCGCTGGGGCCTTCCCCATGAGCCCACTCCGCGCGAGACCCTCGCAGCGGGAGCCGACATCATCACCTTTTCCGGCGACAAGCTGCTGGGCGGGCCCCAGGCCGGTCTGATCGTCGGCCGGGCAGACCTGATCGCCCGGCTGAAGAAGAATCCCCTAAAACGCGCCCTGCGCTGCGACAAGGCGACCCTAGCCGCGCTCGCCGCGACCCTCGGCCTCTACCGCGATCCGGACCGGCTGGACGAGCGGCTGCCCACGTTGCGCCTGCTGTCGCGCACACCAGCCGATATTCGCGCGCTGGCCGACAGCCTGGTCGGCGACATGGGTGACGCTGTCGGCGAGGCCTGCACGGTCTCGGTGGCGGCATGCGCGGGCCAGATCGGCTCCGGCGCACTGCCGGTCGAAAGCTTGGACAGTGCCGCGCTGGTGATCCGGCCGGTCGCGACGCGCGGCCAGGGCGCGTGCCTCAAGCGGCTGGCGGCGAACCTGCGCACGCTCCCGGTCCCGGTGATCGGCCGGGTGCATGACGACGCGCTGTGGCTCGACCTGCGCTGCCTCGACGATGTGGACGGGTTCCGCGCCCAGCTCAAAAAGCTGCCCAACTCATGATCGTCGCCACCGCGGGCCACATAGATCACGGCAAGACGCTGCTGGTAAAGGCGCTGACCGGCGTCGATGCCGACCGGCTGCCGGAAGAAAAAAAGCGCGGCATGACCCTCGATCTCGGTTTTGCCTATGCCGACCTCGAAAATGGTTCCCGTCTCGGCTTTATCGACGTTCCGGGCCATGAGCGCCTGGTCCACAACATGCTCGCCGGCGTGACGGGCATTGACTGCGCGCTGCTGGTGGTCGCCGCCGATGACGGGCCAATGCCCCAGACCCTCGAACATCTGGCGATCCTGGACATTCTTGGCATCTCACGCGGCATGGTCGCGCTGACCAAGATCGACCGTGTCGACCCCGATCGGGTCGCGGGGGTTCTGGCCGAGATCGAACTCCTGATCGGCGAAACATCACTCGCGGGTGCCCCCATCTACCCGGTTTCGGCGATCAGCGGTGATGGGATCGGCGACCTGCAGCAACACGTGGCCAGTATGGCCGCCGAAACCGAGGCCCGCGCGGGCAACGGCCATTTCCGCCTCGCCGTTGACCGGGTCTTCACCGTCGCCGGCGCCGGTCTCGTGGTCACCGGCACCGCATTCGCCGGTACGGTGGCCAAAGAAGACCGCCTGTGGATCGCCGGGCACGACACCCAGGTTCGGGTGCGCGGCATTCACGCCAACAACCAGAACAGTGACGCCGGGCAGGCCGGTGACCGGCTGGCCCTCAACCTTGCCGGGCTCGACAAGGAAGACATCGAGCGTGGCGACTGGCTCGTCGCCGATTCCGCGCTCAGCCTTTTCCGCAAACTGGATGTCAGGCTACATGTTGTTGCCGACGCGAAGCGGCCATTGCGCCACTGGACACCCGTGCATGTTCATCTCGGCGCCCGGAATGTAACCGGCCGCGTCGCCCTCTTGGGGGCCGACAGTGCGGCACCCGGCACCTCGATTCTCGCCCAGCTGGTGCTCGATACACCCGTCGGGGCCTGCGTTCTCGATCGCTTCGTGATTCGCGATCAGTCGGCGAAATTCACGCTTGGCGGTGGACATGTCGTGGACCTGCATCCCCCGCGCCGGGGTCGCTCCAAGCCGGAACGGCTGGATCTGCTGACGGCTCTCGACACGCCCGATCCGATCGCCGCGTTCACGGCCGCACTCGAGCGGTCACCCACCGGCGTTTCGATCGGGGAATTCTCGGCCGGGCGCAATCTGACCGGGGCAGAAATGGCCGCGACTCTGGAATCCACCAATGCCGTCGTCACGGGTGATGACGACACAGCCCTGGCGTTGTCCGCGGAGACATGGGCAACCCGGCAGGACGAACTGCTCACAGCGCTCGACCAGTTCCACACGCGCTACCCCGACCGGCTCGGGCCCGCCGCGGCGCAGCTCCGCAAAAGCCTAGGACGCTATATCCCCGAGCCGCTATTCGACGCGATCAGCGCAGGGCTGGTTGCCGACAAGACCTTGTCGAGCAACGGCATGCTGTTACACCGCCCCGATCATCAGCCAGGCCTGACCGGCGATGATGCGAAACGCTGGGATGTCATCGAACCTCTTCTCAGCGAAACACCGGAAAGCCCGCCGGTCGTGCACGACCTCGCTCAGACGGCAGGCCTCCCGGTCAACGGTGTCGACAAGACCCTCCGGCAGGCCGTCCGCATGGGCCTCGCGGTCCAGATTGCGGAGAACAGGTTTTTCACGCCGACAGCACTGCGCGCCCACGCGGAAGTCTTCGAGGCCATGGTCGCAACCGACGGGACCGTTGGCGTATCTCCGTTCCGGCAGAAAGCGGGCATCGGCCGGAATATCGCCGTCGAAGTGCTGGAGTATTTTGATCGTGTGGGGCTGTCACGACGCGACGGCAATGCGCGCCATCAGGTGCGCCCCGCAGCCGAAATCTTCGGCGCCTGATCCGCGCCCCCGAAAACGCGGTGCAAGCCTAGGGCCGCGCGAAGGCATAGCTGACGACCTGACTGACATTGTCGGTGTTGCGCACTGTCGCGATTGCCTTGTCGAGTTCTTCCTGCGAACGGGCGCGCCCCATCAGGTAGATCGTGCCGAACGAGTCAGCGGCCGTGCGAAAATTCACATCCGCGACACCGCGGGTCGCAACCATTTCCACGCCGACTTTGGTCTCAAGCACCAGCACATCGTCCCAACCGAGGAGTTCGTCAACGCGACGTTCGCGCTCGGCATCGCTCAGAACCTGGGCATGCCAGAATAATTCCTTCACCCCATCGACCTGCTTCACCTGGGCGAGAAAATCATCATGAGTTTCCTGATCGGAGAAGACACCGGTGATCAGGAGCTTCTGCTCATAAATCTCCGTCGAGGCCTTGATCGTGCCGATGTCGGCCATGATCCGATTGACATCGATGACGATCCGGTTGTCCTTGGCGATGTCGGCCGTACTGCGCGCCTCGATCGCGCGATCGATCAGTGTTTTCGGGGCCTTAAGAATGTCGCCGAGCTGCGCACCGGCGGTCTCCAATGGCAGGGCCATGAAGGGAGCAGCAAGAAGTGCTGCAGCACTGGCTTTTTGAAACCGCATGAGCATTACCTTGGATCGTGTCCCCAATCTACCCATCATCGTTTCTCTCCTCGAATTTTGCGTCCCGGCTTTGTCCCAGGTGCGAACAGCCGACACCCGCATATCCCTTTGCCGTAGCGCGTGCCCCGAGAACACGTCAACGTTCGCACGCACATATCCGGCAGCGGACCCAGGCCCCGTCTCCGCCGCCACGTCTGTATGTAGATCGCGAATGTGGCCGCGATGAGGTGATTTTGGGCTCAGAAGGCGAAAAACCGCGCGATCCGCCGGTCATGCCTGCGGCGACCGGACCCAATCGAACAGATGTCGGTGCGCCTCCGGGATTTTCGCCCGTTCCGCAGCATGCATCACAAGCGGCGGCTGGGACAAGAAGTTCACCGAGTCACGAAACCATGACCGTTGATAGGTGTTGCAGAGCACCGGGCGCGGCGCGGCAGATCGGTTAGGGGTGCCCCCATGCCAGACCCACGCATCGAACAACAAGGCAGATCCAACCGGGATGTCCGGTGCTACGGGCGACATATCAGGAATGCCGTCATGGATGGCCTTGTGGCTACCCGGGAAAAATGCCGTCGTGCCGTTCGTCGCGTTCATATTAACCAGGGGGATTACCAGCGTAAGGCTGTAAACCGGCAATTCGGGGCTCACTTGCTCGGCTTCGAACAACACTGGCATATCGAGATGCGGCTCCTGATCAAGCGATCCAGGCAGCGAGGTGACCGAAACAAAGCTACCGAGAATCACATCACCGCCGAGCAGCTCCCGAATCATCGGGAAGGCGGTTGGATTTGCATATATCGCGGGATCGTTGAAGCGGCCGTCGACGGCGATCGAGATCATTGTTCGCTTGTCGCCGACAGTGAGAGCATCAGCAAATTCCCGATCCTGATGATACGCCTCATATTGTGCGCTGTAGCCGGCATGAAGCTCGGCCACCAGCTCGGGCGGTAACACTTCATCGAAAATCATGACCCCGGCATCCGCAAAACGACGGGCAATTTCGTCGTGAAGCATGTCGGGGATGATACCCCCGCCCCTGCGCTTGCACAGGCAACCCTAACATCAGACACTCTGTTTGCTCATCAACCAATCGGAACCCGCGCGATGCAACCTCTGAATATTGGCGCATTCTCCGTCAAATCCGTCCACGAAGACACCGGCGCCTATATCACGCCGGCCGACATGTTTCCCACCGCGACGGCAGACGCTGTGGCCGCCCATCTGAACTGGATGGCGCCGACCTATTTCGACATCGCCAGCGGCAAACTCAAGCTCGCCTTCCAGAGCTTCGTGTTGCAAACGCCGCACCACAACATCCTGATCGACACTTGCGTCGGCGAGGACAAGGAACGGACCCACCCCGAATTCCACATGAAAAAGTGGCCGTGGATGGACAACCTGAAAGCCCTGGGGCTGAAACCCGCAGACATCGATATCGTCATGTGCACCCACCTGCACCCCGATCACGTTGGCTGGAATACCCAGCTGCGCGACGGCCGATGGGTGCCGACCTTCCCGAACGCAAAATATGTCTTCGCGCGCGACGAGTATGCCCATTGGGAAAAGGAAAGCGCCCAGGGCTCGGAACGGATCGGCCTGACATTCATCGACAGCGTTTTGCCCGTCATGGAGGCCGGACAGGCCGTCCTGGTGGATCATGACCACCAAATCGAGGACGGCATATGGCTCGAACCCACACCGGGACATTCCCCGGGCCATGTGATCGTGAACGTCGAATCCAAAGGTGAACGCGGCGCCTTCATCGGCGACCTGATGCACCATCCCATCCAGGTACCCCATCCCGAATGGAGCACGTGCTTCTGCTGGGACCTGGAGATGTCGGCGCGAAGCCGTACGGCGTTCGTGGACACCCACACGGATGCAGGAACCCTTGTGCTGCCGGTGCATTTCGCCGGCGCGACCGCCGGCCATATCACGCGTGCCGGCGACAGTCAGACATTCAAGTTTCTCGACGAGCCCAGTTGAACGGAAAGAAAATGAGCATTTCGATCATACAGACCATGGACGTGGCCCCCGAACGCATGGAAGAGCGCGACGGCTGGGCCATTTCCGAGTTCCGCCTGCCCATCACCGGCGACACGGGCAGCGCCACCACGGTGTTCCATTCGATCTTCCGGCCGGGCTCCACCCATGCCAAGCACCTCCACGAGGTCAGCGACGAAATCGCGGTCTACATCTCGGGCTACGGGGTCGTCGGCCAGAGCGAAAGCCGCGCGGTCGTGACGGCCGGCCATTGCCGCCTCATGCCCAAGGGCTCGGAACATTTCTTCTACAACGAGACCCCCGACGAGGATGCGAAAGTCATCGGCTTCTACATGAACGCCCCGAGCGTTGAAGGCACCGGCTACCGGTTTTGCGGCACGGTCGGCGACGACGACATCTCGCGCGCGCGCGACGGCCTCAACGAGGGCATCCTGGTCCGTCTGGAAGAGACGTCCGAACCCGGTGACGGCACCCCGGACGCGTGGCGGGACGCCGACGTGAAAGCACCCATCGGCAGCCACAACGGCAGTGATAATGCGCTGGTCCACGCATCACTGGCGCCGGGTGCAGCCATCGAAGAACATGCGCTCGCCAGTGCCGAGGCGATTTATTATGTGGTCTCGGGGCAAGGCCACGCGATAGGAGATGGCGACGGGGGCGAGCTTCGCGAGGACAGTTTCGTGTTTGTACCGCGCGGCGAATGCCACAGCATAGGCAACACCGGCGACGCGCCCCTCGAACTGTATATTGTACTGACCGGCGCCGGCAGCCTTGCCGCCGCGGCCGGGTAAAGGCCTAGGCGGCGTTGCGGGTCATCCCCGTCACACCACCGATGAACAGTGCGACGCCATAGCCGAACGGCAGGATCATGACCGTCGACAGGAGCGGCTTCCAGACCAGCACGAAGGGCTCGGGCCCGCCGCGGATTTCAAACGCGACGACCGTGACCACGGCCGAGATAATCGCGCCGATATAGGCTTCCCGGTGAAGGTCGTCATAAGCCGCCATCCGACCCGACTGATGCGAGTTGTCTGCCTTCGGCAGCACCGAGCGCAAGGCCAGGGTTGCGACCGTCATCACCACGAACGGCAAGATGAACAGGATCTGATATTCCGGCGTGGCTAAAAACTTTAAGACAATTTCCATGATGGCTCCCCTGCCCAAACCTGGTCGCGATGCTACGATCCGCTTGTATATGATTTACAATGCAAAAGGCCCGGGTGACAAGGCCAAGCACGATCTCAGGATTGCGGCGCATGGTGATAATGTGCACGATATTTCGGTTATGGGTGCCGGATTCGGCGCATTTTTCTAACGTGAGGACGCAAAATGTCAGAGAAGCTCGGCATTGGTTCGGCCTTCCCCAACCTGACGATTGATCTCGTCGGCGGCGGAACGCTCAGCCTGCCCGATGACCTCGATGCAAAATATCGGGTCATCCTGTTTTATCGCGGCCACTGGTGACCCTATTGTCGCCGTCAGTTGGTCGGCTTTGCAGAATTGAAAGACGAATTTGACAAGCTGGGCGTGAAAGTCGTCGCCGCCAGTGTCGATGACGTCGAAAAGGCCCAAGAAGTCGCCGATGAGGTGAATTTCCCGGTGGGCCATGGCGTGTCCCGGGACATCGCCGACGCGCTTGGATCCTGGTGGGAAGACCGGCGTCAGATCATCCAACCTTCCGAATTTATTATTGGCGAAGACGGCAATGTGGTCGCTTGCAGCTACAGTGACGGCCCGCTGGGCCGGATCGATGCTGGTGATGTGGTGAAGATGGTGAACTTCTACGAATCCCGCAAATAACCTGTCACGCCGCACCGGCGTTGCAATGAGATCGCGCCGCACCGGCCCCCGGTGCGGCGCTTTTCGTTTCGGCAACATTTACGCGCGCCCGAAAGCGGCGCTAAACTCGGTCGTAAACACCGGGAGGAGACACAAAATGATCGCTTATGACCTGAACGTAGAACAGGAATGGAACCCCCAGCGCCATGTCGAGAAAATTCTCGATTCGGTCGAGGACGGGGATGTCACGGTGGCCTGCTGGGAACCGGGGCAGGTGAGCCCGAATCACTGCCACCCGAATGCCACGGAAATCTACTTCTGTTTCGAAGGCGGCGGCATCATGCGCACGCCGGACCAGACCATCGACGTGAAACCTGGCGCCTTCATCGTCCACCCGCCCGGGGAGCTGCACGAATATGAGAACGGGCCGCAGCGCTCGCTCCTATTTCGCGTGCGTTATGGCGGAGATTTCTCCACCCGCATCAAGGACTGGCCGTCACAGCCCAGCTATGAGCGCAGCGAGGACGACCGCACCTACTATCCGGACTAAAGCATCAATGAACGGGAGCACACACATGTGCACGCACAAACGTTCAGCCGCTACATCGGCGCGACTTCTCCTGGCCGCCGACGACGTGGTCAGTGCGCTGGCGCGTGAGGGATATCCCGTAGATCTGGATGAAGATTTGTTCGGGGAACCGATCATCGAAAGCGCCATGGGGATACCCTGTTCGATTTCTTTTTCTTCGACTGCGACGGGGATGTCTGCGAGACGATGACCTTCAGCGTCGCGTACGAAACCGACCGTGTTTCGATGCGGGAGATGAATGACTGGAATATCAACAACCTCCACGGCTAGGCCTATCTGGACAACGAGGGTGATCCCAACCTCGATTTCACGATCTTTGCCGGCGGCGGCCTGACCGACGCTAACCTTCGTGCGATCGTCCGCCAATGGGCCGTATGCGTTGACGAATTCGAGGACTATATCGACTGGAACAGGAACACCGGCGGTGGCGCGAAGGGGCCGCCGTCGCTGGCGGCGGATCCACAATCGAAGTCTGTAACAATAGCGGCGACGGCGAATGCGTCGATGTCTGGGACACCCCGTTCGAGAATCGCTACTACTACATCTATGCCGAAGCGGACGATGGCAGCTATGGCGGCGACTATTTCTTCTGCACCCTCGAGGATGCCTTCGAAATCGTCGACACCCAGTGCAGCGCGGACTATGAGCGCAAAGGCTTCCTGCAGATCGACATGTCTGAGGGCAACCGCATGCAGACCGGCCACACCGTCAGCCTTGATCCCTGATCGCGAATTTGAGACTTGCGTTCACGAGTCTTCGTACAAGGTCGCGCGCCGGGTCGCTTGCTCCACCACCCCAACTCGCCGACAATGAAGATGGAGGAGGACCGTTCCCCGGTGGGGCGCCCGGTCTTCAAAACCGGTGAGGGGCGTTAGACGTGCCTGGTGGGTTCGACTCCCACCCTCTTCCGCCAATTCACGACACCCATGCGTGATCCGGGGATGAGTCTCGCGCGCCCGGTGTTTATGCTCACGACATGATTCCCGCGGTTCCCATCACTCGCGACATCGTCCTGGTCGGCGGCGGCCACAGCCATGTCGCGGTCCTTAAACGTTTCGGCATGCAGCCCGAACCGGGCGTGCGGCTGACCCTGATCACGCGCGACCTGCTGACGCCCTACTCCGGCATGATCCCGGGTTATATTGCCGATCACTACAGCGAGGCCGAGGCGCATATCGACCTGCGGCCGCTGGCGGCCTTTGCCAATGCCCGCGTCATCCACGCCGCCGCAACGGGGCTCGACCTGCAAAACAATTACATCCGGGTCACCGGTCGTCCGCCGGTGGCGTTCGATTTCGTGTCCATCGATACCGGTTCAACGCCTTCGACGGCCAACATCGACGGCGCCGAGCACGGGTTACCGGTGAAACCCATCGACCGTTTCCTCGATTCCTATCACCGCCTGACCGACGAAATCAGGGACCATGACGGCCCCTTCCACATCACCATCGCGGGCGGCGGTGCGGGCGGCGTGGAACTGTCCCTTGCGCTGTGTCACCGGCTCGGAATCGCAGCACCGGATCTGGGGAAGGCCCCGGACGCGCTGCGCTTCGCCATCCTCGAGGCCGATGCCACATTGCTGCCCGGCTACAACGCGGCGGCACGGCGCAGGCTGGAACGTGCCCTTGCCGAACGGGGTATCGAGATACACACCGGCGCCGAGGTGACCCGGGTCACCCCGGACGCGGTGACCCTCGCAAACGGCGAAACCCTGATAAGTCACAAGACGATCCTGGTCACCTCCGCGAGCCCACCACGCTGGATCGCCGACAGCGATGTCGCGCGCGACGAGCAGGGCTTCATCCGGGTCGACGACCGGCTGCGCTCCGTCTCCCACCCGCAGCTCTTCGCCGCGGGCGATGCCGCCTCCATGGACAACCACCGGCTTCCCAAGGCCGGCGTCTATGCCGTGCGGCAGGGACCGTATCTGGCGGAGAATCTGCGCCGGGCTGCGCTCGGGAGGCCACTCAAGTCCTACCGGCCTCAGGGCCAGACCCTGGCCTTGATCACCGCCGGCGACCGCTACGCCGTCGCCGCCCGGGGCCCCTTCTCGATGGAGGGTGACTGGGTGTGGCGCTGGAAGGACTGGATCGACCGTCGCTGGATGAAGAAATACCAGGAGCTGCACGAGATGGACGCGGGCGACGCCGACGGTGACGACACGCTGGAGGCCATGCGCTGCGGCGGCTGTGGCGCGAAGGTGCCCGCCTCGGTCCTGCGTCGCGCGCTGGACCGCCTGCCCCCGCAACACGCGCACGGCCTCGACCAGGGTCTCGACTCGCCCGATGATGCGGCCGTGCTATCACCGCCACCCGGCAAGGCCCTGATCCAGACGGTCGATCAGTTCCGCGCCTTCATCGACGATCCGTATCTTTTCGGCCGGATCGCAACGAACCACTGCTTGGGCGATATCTTCGCCATGGGCGCGGAAGCCCATTCCGCCCTCGCCGCGGTCATGCTGCCCCATGGCGAAGACGACAAGACATCCGACGACCTTTACCAGCTGCTCGCCGGCGCAACCGAGACCCTGGCAGAGGCCGGCGCGGTGCTCGCCGGCGGGCACACCGGTGAAGGTGCGGAGATGGCCTTCGGCCTGACCGTCAACGGCTATGCCAAGCACGACGCGATCCTGCGCAAGTCGGGCCTCGTTGCGGGCGATGCGCTGATCCTGACCAAGCCGCTCGGCACCGGCGTGCTGTTCGCCGCCGACATGCGTGCCAAGGCCCATGGCGAGGATGTGACCCGCGCCTTCGAATCCATGCAGCGCTCGATCGCGCCCTGTATCTCGGTCATCCGCCAGCACAGAGCAACCGCCAGCACGGACGTCACCGGCTTCGGGCTGGCAGGCCATTTGCTGGAGATGCTCAACGCGTCCGACGTCGACGCCGAGCTGGATATGGACGCGCTGCCCATACTGCCGGGCGTGGCACGGCTCGTCGCCGGGGGGCATGAGAGCACCTTGCGGCCGAGCAACGAGGAATCCGCCGGCAACGCCGTGCCGCTGGCCGAACATCCGAACTTCCCGTTGCTGTTCGACCCCCAGACCGCGGGCGGGCTCCTGTTCGGCCTGCCCGCCGATCAGGCCGGCGCCTGTCTGGCGACACTACGCGACGGCCCCGCCCCCGATGCAACGATAATCGGACGCGTCGTGCCGCGCGCGGGCGAAGTCGGCGTGGTGAACTACGCCCACAACAGCGACTGACGCAGCAACGAAAAAGGCCCTCCCGACGGGGAGGGCCTTCTCGCTAAACTTTCCCGGCGTCAGCCATGGATCGTGCGGTGGCGCTGATGGGTCGGCACCATAGCCGTGGGGGCAAGCCCCTTGAAGCCCGGCTCCTCACTTTCCATCGCCCAGTTACGGATCTCGACGAGTACCTTGCCCAGCGTCGTCTCGCCCCAGAGCCAGTTGCCGATATCCAGGTCCGTGACCTGACCGTCGGGCCGCGCAATCGCCGCTTCCATATAGTAGTAGCGGATATCGTCGGCCATCTGCTTGAAGGCGAGCGCCGCCGGCTTGTCCTCGATCGGGGACGGCACGTCCTCACGGTTCACGACGAGATCGGCCAGGAATGCCGGGATTTCCTCCGGCGCCTTGCCCGAGATCCCGTAATTCGTCCGCCCGCCCCGGCTCTGCTTGGATTCTTCATACCAGGGCTTCAGCAGCGCGATTTCCTGCAGCAGGGTCTGTTCGAGCAAATCCTGATCGCTCACATCCTCGATCGGCGCGGTGAGATTGACCGGGCAGGCCCAGCCTTCCTGTTCCACCGCGGCCCCCGGCGGATCATCGGGGAAATCCTCGAGCACGGGGCCCGATTCGGCGTTCAGCAACTCCAGGCAATCGCGCAGCACGCGACGCTGAAAGTCCGGCTCGTTCGGCGCGCCCAGCGGACGACCGAGTTCGAAAGGCACCGCGAGCGCGCGCGGCGGCTTGATTTCCTCGGCATGTTTGCGGATCAACGCGATCTGCGTCGTCGGAATGCCTTCGTCTTCAAGATAATGAGCAAGCCCGCCCACGGCGCGCGTGCATTGGGGTCAGACAGGGACGAGCGCAACGGCGTCGACATTGTCTGCCTTGAGGACCTTCGCCAGATCACGGGAAATCGGCTCCATCACGGTCGGCGGCGTCGCCCCCATGAAGGAGAAATGCCGGCTGGCGACGGATCCGATGACGCCCTCGTCCGCCAGTTCGCGCAGGCGGCCGATGGGAAAGGAAGTATTCACATCCTGATAGAAACCACTCCGATCGAAATTGGTCGACAGGTGGCTCATCACCAAGTCATCCATGTCGTACTCGTCGGGGATGATCCGGTAGTCACCCGCGCCGGGCTTGAATGGATCGTCTTCCCGGCGGTGCAAACCCGCGGTCGAGATCAGCGCAACACGGCATTCGTCGAGCGCTTTGGGGGCCACCCATGGCGTGTCGCCATAGTCGGGCAGTTCCTGATTGATCAGCGCTTCACGCAGATGATCAGGCATTTCACGAAGATGGACCATAAAGCCTCCTCAGGTCGGAACTTTCCAAAAGCATATCAGCCAGACCTGCACGCAACAACGGCAGGGCCCGAACAGCACCTTTGCCCTCAGTGCATTGCTAAATTACTAGGCCGCGCGCATATCCGCCGCGGTGGTGCCAGTCGAGGTGTTCTCCGCATACTTTCGCCAGTTTTCGATCAGCACATCGATAGAAGCTGATCCTTCCATGACAGAAGGACGTTGGCCCATGAGCTGCAGCCAGCCCTTGAGCAGGACGCATTCGTCGGGCACCTGAAAGCCCCGATAATGGGTCAGCACACCCACCCGCTGCATGTGCGGCAGGAAGGTCAGGTCGACAAGGCTGATGTCGTCGCCCATCCAGTAGGAGCCATCACCCAGCTTGCCCAACCCCTCATGCTCCATCATCAGCATGGCCTTGGTCAGCGGCTCGGCCTGGAAGGCCTGCGCGTCCGCATCCTGGGCCATCATCAGCTTGTAGACATGGGGCGTGAAACGAACATTCGCGAAGTCGATCCAGATCCGCGCCTGGGCCCGGCGTGCGGGGTCGGTCGGCATCAGCGGCCGGTCGGGGAACACCTCTTCGAGATACTCGTTGATAACCGCGGATTCGAAGATCACCGCGCCGTTGTGCCGCAGCACCGGGACCTTTCCGTAGGGCGAGATCGCCAGGAACCAGTCAGGCTTGTCGTTCAGATCTATCGCCGTGAGCTCGTGATCGATCCCCTTCTCGATCAGCGCCATGCGGGTGCGCTGCGCGAAGGGGCAGGTCTGCGAACTGATGATTTCGACGTCGGCCATGAGGCGTTCTCCCGATTCGATTCCGCTAGTATTTACCCAGTGCCTTGAGCACCCGCTCGGGGGTCACCGGCTGGTCGAGTACGCTCGCCCCGAACGGGCTCAGCGCATCGTTGATGGCGTTTAGGATGGCGCCCGGCGCACCGGCCGTACCCGCCTCGCCGGCCCCCTTGGCCCCCAGTTCGGATTCCTTGGTCAGTGTCTCGATATGGCCAATATGAATGTCGGGCATCTCCCCGGCCATGGGCACGAGATAGTCGGCCATGTTGGCGTTGAGGAAGTTGCCGTCCAGATCGTAGCGGCACTCTTCGTAGAGGACTCCGCCGATGCCCTGCACAATCGACCCCCGCACCTGCTCGTCGACCAGCATGGGGTTGATGACCTTGCCGCAATCCTCGACGCAGTAGAATTCGAGCAACCGGACCGTGCCGACCTCGGGATCGACCTCGACAGTCACCGCCTGGAAGCTGTTGGTCATCGCCACGGGATACTTCTTCGGGATGTAGTGACGCGTCGCCATCATCTCCGACTGGAAATCCTGGGGCAGGGTGTCGGGGCGGAAATAGGCCACCCGCGCCACTTCCTCGAGCGACATGCGTTCCTCACGGGTCTCGCGATCGACCACGACCCCCTTGGTGATATCGAGCTTCTCGGCGTCCGTCTGCAGGAGGATCGCCGCCACGTCGAGGACGTTGTGGCGGAGCGCCTTCGCCGCCTGCAGGGCGGCCTCGCCGGCGATTCCCGCGCCGCCCGAACCGCCCGCGCCCCAGCCCACCGGCACATTGTCCGTGTCGCCGGAGATCACCTTCACCTTGTCCGGCGTGGTGCCGAAGGCGCTGGCCGTGACCTGCTGGATCACCGCCTCGCTGCCCTGGCCCTGCTCGGTGATACTCGTCTGCACGATCACCGCGCCCGTCGCGTCCATCCGCGCTGCCGCGCCGTCCTGGGACGAGATCCGCGCGCCGCCCAGGCCGTAGGTGTGAGGCCCGGGATTAGTCATCTCGACGAGGGTCGCAAAGCCGATACCGCGGTAAATGCTCTGTTCACGCAGCGTTGCCTGCTCGGCCCGGAACCCTTTGTAGTCGAACATGGTCAGGAGCTTGTCGAGCGAGGCCTCGTGGGACAGCGCCTCCATCTTGAGCCCGGTGATGAAATCGCGCGGATAGCTGTCGTCGGCCATCAGGTTGCGCCGGCGGATATCGACCGGGTCGATCCCGAGCTTGCGCGCTCCCTCTTCCATGAGGGTCTCTGTGATCGCGACGGCCACGGGATGGCCGACCGCCCGGTACTGGCTCATCGGCGTCTTGTTCTGGAACACGACCCGCGAGCGCGCCTTGTAGTTTTGGTGATTATAGGGCGCGCCCACATAGTTGATGACCTGCAACGCCTCGAGCGCCGAGGTGCGCGGATACATGGAATAGGCGCCCACGCCGGTGAGATCATCCATCTCGATCGCCAGTAGCTCACCATCGGCGGCAAAGGCGGCACGCACATGGGCGCGGTGATCGCGCGCGTGCAAATCGGTGAGGAAGGACTCGATCCTGTCGGCAACGAACTTGACCGGCCGTTTCATGATTTTGGAGATCGCCGCCGTCGACATCTCGTCGGGGTAGGTGTGGCCCTTGACCCCGTACGCACCGCCGACGTCGCCACACAGAATCCGGACATTCTGGTTCGGAATGTCGAGATGGCGCGCGAACAGGTCCTGCATCATGTGCGGGGCCTGGTGCGAGTGATAAGCCGTCAGACGGTTTTCGGAGGAATGATAGTCGGCGATGATCGCCCGCGATTCCGGGCACACGCCCGTGTGCCGCCCGAAGTTGAGGGTTTGTTCGACGACCGCCGCGGCGTCGGCGAACGCCTTCTCCGTGTCACCGATATCATGGTTCATCTCGAACAGCAGGTTGTCGCCCAGCTCCGGATGCATGACGTAGGCCCCGTCGTCCATCACGACTTCCGGGTCGGCCAGCACCGTCAGTTCCTCGAACTCGACCTCGAGCAACTCTAGCGCGTCCTCGGCCTCGGCGCGCGAGTGGGCGACGATCGCCGCGACGGGTTCGCCCTGCCAACAAGCACGATCGACCGCCATGGCATGCTGCTCGGCCGACTTCATGCCCTTGAAATGGGCCAGCGTGCCGACCCAGGGCGTACAGACCTCAGCGATCTCCTTGCCCGTGAAGACACGGATCACGCCCGGGCTGGCCAGCGTCGCCACATCGTCGATCGATACGATCCGCGCATGGGCATAGGGCGAGCGGAAATAGACGACATGCACCATGCGCTGGAGGGTCAGGTCGTCGACATACTTGCCCTGGCCCGCCACGAGCCGCGCGGCATTGGCGCGGGGCACGGAGGCGCCGATAAAATTGTCGGCCCGGTCGAGGACGCTGCCCTCGTCAGTCTCGTTCGCAATGCTCATGATGTCCGCCCTTTGGAATTTGGTGCCCGAAAGGTACAATCCCTAACACGGCGCGGCCACCCCGCGATGGGGGGCCGTCGATCACAAACCGGAAAAATGCGGCAAACGGCATGCTTCGAGACACGCGCCTCCGGCGCGCTCCTCAGCATGAGGATAAAGAGCGCGCCAGACCTTCATCCTCGGGACAAAGACAACGCTAGGCCCTCATCCTGAGGAGGGCCGGAGGCCCGTCTAGACGGATGCCTGGCGCGTTGAACTAGAACTTGCCCAGCGCCTTGAGAATTCGTTCCGGCGTGATCGGCTGATGGGAAAGTCGTGTGTTGAAGGGCGACAGGGCGTCGTTGATCGCGTTCATGACCACGCCGGGCGCGCCGGCCGTGCCCGCCTCGCCCGCGCCCTTCGCACCGAGCTCGGAATCCGCCGTCGGAGTCTCCACATGACCGACCGAGATATCCGGCATCTCGCCCGCCATGGGCACCAGATAATCCGCCATATTGGCGTTCACGAGGTTGCCCGCCGCGTCATAGCGGCACTCCTCCATCAGCGCGCCGCCGAGCCCCTGGATGACACCGCCGCGTACCTGCTCGTCCACCAGCTGCGGGTTCAGGACCGTGCCGCAATCCTCGACCACCCAGTAGTTGAGAAATTCGAGGAGTCCCGTCTCGGGGTCGACCTCGACGTAACAGGCCTGCAGGCCGTTGGTGAAGGCGATGTTGTATTCCCGTGGGACGAAATGGCGCGTCGCCATCAGTTCGGGCTGGAAGCCCTTGGGGATCATGTCCGAGCGGAAATAGGAAATCCGCGCCACCTCATCGAGGCCCATACGCTCGTTGCCTGTGTCATCGTCGACCACCACGCCCTCGCGGATGTCGAGGGTGGCCGGGTCGGCCTGGAGCAGCTGACCCGCGATGTCCTTGATGTTGTAGCGCAGCGCCTTGGCCGCCCGCAGGACCGCCTCGCCGCCGATACCCGCACCGCGCGATCCCCAGGTCCCGCCGCCGGTCGGCACATTATCAGTGTCACCGGTGATCACCTTCACCCGCTCCGGCGTCACGCCGAACGCGGTGGCCGCGATCTGGGCCATCACCCCGTCGGTCCCTTGTCCCTGTTCGGTGACAGAGGTATGAACGACGATGGAGCCACTCGAATCGAGCCGCACCTGGGCGCCATCCTGAGACGAAATCCGCGCCCCGCCGATGCCGTACATGGCCGCGCCCGGGTTGGTCAGCTCGATCATCGCCGCGAAGCCGATGCCCCGATAAATCCCCTCGCCGCGGAGCTTGTCGCGCTCGGCCTTCATGCCCTCGTAATCCATCGAGGCCAGCAGCTTGTCGAGGGTCTGATGATGGGACAGGCCCTCGAAGGCAATGCCGCTCGCACCCTTGGTCGGATAGGCATCATCGGCAATGAGGTTGCGCCGGCGGATGTCCACCGGATCAATCCCCAGCGCCCGCGCGCCCTTGTCCACCATGGACTCGGTCACCGCGAAGGCGATCGGGTGGCCGACGGCGCGGTACTGGCACATGACGTTCTTGTTCTGGAACACGACCTGCGCCTTCGCTCTGTAATTCTGGTGTTTGTAGGGACCGCCGGTGAAGTTGAGCACCTGGTTCGCCTCCATGGCGCTGGTGCGCGGATACATGGAATAGGGCCCCACACCCGTCAGATCGTCGACCTCGATCGCGGTAATGTCGCCATCCTTGGTGAAGCCCATTTTCGCGTGTACCCGATGCGCACGCGCGTGGATGTCGGTGAGGAAGGATTCGAGCCGGTCGGCGGCGAACTTGACCGGCCGGCAGAGCAGCCGGGACAGCGCAACGGTCCCCATCTCGTCGGCATAGACATGAACCTTGATGCCGAAGGAACCCCCCACATCCTTGCAGATGACCCGGACCTGGCCCTCATGAATACCCAGATGCTTGGCAAAAATATGCTGCATCATGTGCGGGGCCTGATTCGACATATTAACGGTCAGCTTGTCGTCGGCCTCGTCATAGTCTGCCAGGATGACCCGCGGTTCGAGGGTCACGCCGGTATGACGATCAAAATTATACGTCTCCTCGACCACCAGATCGGCCGCGGCGAAGGCCGCATCCACATCGCCAGCGTCGACCCCATGTTCGAAAGCGATATTGTCGCCGAGCTCGGGGTGAATCACATGAGTATCCGGATCACCGGCCGTCTCCGGATCCGTCACCGCCGGCAGTTCCTCATACTCGACCTGAACCTCTGCAGCGGCATCCTCGGCCTCGGCCCGGCTGTTGGCGACAACCGCAACGACGGCCTCGCCCTGCCAACTGACCTTGTTCACCGCGATCGCATGCTGCGGGGCGGATTTGAGACCAACCATGTGAGACAGGACCCCGACCCAGGGCTCACAGACCTCGGCCAGTTCGGCGCCGGTAACAACGCGCACCACGCCGGGCATGCCCTTGGCTGCGCTGGTGTCGATGGAAATGATATTCGCATGCGCATGGGGCGAGCGCAGGAACACCGCATGGACCATGCGGGGCAGAGTCAGATCATCGACGAATTGGCCCTTTCCACGCACCAGCTTTCGCACGTTCGGGCGCGGCACCACCTTGCCGATATAGCTGTTTGGCCGTCCCAGGACGCTCGAATCAGGGCTCAGGGCTTCGTCGGTCATCGTCTCTCTCCACGCGTGCATTCCGTCCGCGTCTGAGGCGCGGTTTGGTGGCTTGAATTATTCCATATTCGGGCTGCGAAGGCGATTGCGAACCGGGTGCCGGTTGGCATCCTTGATTCCCAGCGCATCCTCGCCGATCAGGATCCGCTGGACGTTGGCCGTACCTTCGCCCACCGCCAGCATGTTGACATAGGCGGTGAATTTCTTGATCGGGTATTCGTCGGCTAGGGCATAGCCGGCAAAGATCTCCTCCGCCCCCGCAGCGGCCTCCTTCGCCGCCTCGACGGCAATATACTTGGCGCGGGACGCCGCCCGGGTCGCGGGGTGCCCCTCATCCATCAGCCAGGCCATCCGGTACACCATCAGCCGCGCGGCATCGATATGAGTGGCCATGTCGGCGATCAGATGCTGCACCATCTGATACTCCCCGATCGGCCGACCCCGGATGACCCGCTCGTTGGCATAGGTGATCGCCTCGTCGAGGCAGGCCTGGGCCAGCCCGACCGCGCGCGCCGACACGGTCAGCCGCCCGAACTCCAGCGCGTTCATCGCGATCTTGAAACCCTCGCCCTCTTCACCCAAGCGGTTCTCCACCGGGACGACAAAGTCATCGAGGAACACGGCGTTGGACGCCAAGGCGTTCGAAAGACCGGTCATCGGGATCGGATCCGCCGTGAAGCCGTCATACTTTTTGGGCTCGACGATGAAGGCCGCGATGCCCTTGTGCTCGGCAGACGGGTCGGTCTTGGCGAACAGCACACCCAAGTCAGCGGCATTGGCGAAGGTAATCCATTGTTTCGATCCGTTCAGGCGGTATACGTCGCCATCGCGCGTGGCCGTCGTCTTCATGGCCCCCGCCGCATCCGAACCGCCCCCCGGCTCGGTCAACGCGAACATGCCGATCCGCTTGCCGGCAATCAGATCGGGCACATGGGTGTCGATTTGAGCCGCATTGCCCCAATTGAAGATCGTGAAGGGGCAGGTCATGCCTTGCATATTCATGCAGTAGCCGAATTCCGGCGCTGATCGGGAGATCGCTTCGGAGATCGCGGCCACGGCCACAAATCCGACATTCGTGCCGCCGAGATTCTCCGGGAACGCGGCACCAAAAAAGCCCGCCGCTCCCATCTTCTCGACGAGGGTCCGCGGAAATTCACCCGAGGCCTCATAGGCGTCCATTTCGGGCGCAATCTCGACCTCGACAAACTTTGCAACCGAATCTGCGAACGCAGCAATCTCTTCAGGCAGGGTGAAATCCATCCGCGCGTTCCTTTATTCCTGCGACCAATCTATTTAACATCGAGCCGTCCGTGAAAAGAAAGGTGGAAGCGCATATGAGCGAGCTTTTCACATCCGTCGACGACCTTGCCGATCGCATCCCGAACGGGGCAAAGGTCGCCATGGCGCCCGACTATTCGGGCTGCTCCATGGTGACCGCGCGCGCATTGATCGCCCGGGGCGCCAAAGACCTGCACCTGATCGGCGTTCCCTCCGTGGGCTTCCAGGGCGATATGCTGATCGGCGCGGGCTGCGTCGACACGCTGGAAACCGCGGCGGTCACCCTCGATGAATATGGCCCCGCACCCCGCTTCATGGCGGCAGCGAAGGCGGGCAGCATCAACATCATCGACGGCACCTGTCCAGCGATCCATGCCGGCCTGCAGGCCGCCGAGAAGGGCATTCCCTATATGCCCGTACGCGGCATCGTCGGTTCCGACCTGCTCACCCATCGCGACGACTGGACCACCGGCACCGACCCGTTCGGCGAACAGGAAGGGCCGCTTGTGCTGGTCAAGGCGATCCGGCCCGACGTGACGTTGATCCATGCGCCCCTTGCCGACCGGAACGGCAATGTCTGGATCGGTGTGCGCCGGGAAATGATGGTCATGGCCCACGCCGCGCGCTACACATTCGTGACGGCCGAAGAGATATACGAGGGCGATTTGCTTGCCGACGCGCAACTTGCACCAGGCACGATCCCGGGCCTCTATGTGTCGGCGCTGGCCGAGGCCGCCAACGGCGCCTGGCCCGTCGGCCTGTTCGGTCGCTACGGCCCCGACGACGCCCATCTGCGCGATTATCTCGAACGCGCGCGCACCGACGAGGGATTCGCGAGCTATCTCAATGAATTCGTCTACGCGCCGAAAGCGGCCGAATGAGCGCCAAACTCGCGCCGGAAGAACTGCTGATCACGACGGTCGCCGACATGCTGGCCGGCCTGCGGCATGTCGCCGTCGGCGCCCAGTCGCCGATCCCCGGTTCCGCCGCCCTGCTCGCCCGCGCGCGCTCCGGCGGCACGCTCCGCGTCTCCATGCTCGGCAGCGAGGCCAATAGCCCCTTCACCGACGGCGGTCGCGAGCTGTTCGATTGTGCCGCGCAGGGCCGGATCGACGCGTTCTTCCTCGGCGGCGGCCAGATCGACGGGCAGGCAAATATCAATCTGGTCGGTATCGGCGATTACCCCAACACCAAGGTCCGTTTCCCCGGCTCCTTCGGCTCGGCCTATCTCTATCTCCTAGTGCCCCGGGTGATCCTGTTCCGCGAGGAACACACCGCGCGTGTGCTGGTGCCGAAGGTGGATTTCATCAGCGCGCCCGGCGTCAGCGGCGAAGACGTCCACCGCACCGGGGGACCGCATGCACTCGTGACCGGCCGCTGCGCCTTCGATTTCGATGCGGGTAAACGTCGCTTCCGGCTCGCCTCTGTCCACCCGGGACATGACGCCGAGGAAATCCGCGAGCACACCGGCTTCGATTACGACGCCCCGGAGGTTGTGCCCCAGACCCGGATTCCCGACGCGACGACGCTCGACTTGCTGCGCGGCCGCGTTGCGAACGAAGTGGCCGAGACATATCCGGCTTTCGCCTCGCGTGTGTTCGGCGACGCCGACGCCGCCTGACTTTCTTTCAAGGTAGACATCCATGACCCAAAATACTGGACCTTTCGGCGCGCTCGCCGGCCTCAAGGTGGTGGATCTGACCCGCGTCCTCGGCGGCCCCTACTGCACGCAGATCATGGCAGACCACGGCGCCAACGTGATCAAGGTCGAGCCACCCCAGGGCGACGAGGTGCGCGACTGGGGGCCGCCCTTCCACGAGGGCGACGCCTCCTATTTCACCGGGCTCAACCGCAACAAGCGCTCGATCGGCCTCGATCTATCGAAACCCGAGGGCCGCGAGATACTGTTCCGGCTGCTCGAAGAGGCCGAAGTCCTGATCGAGAATTACAAGACCGGCACCCTGGAGAAATGGGGGCTCGGCTACGACGATGTGCTGGCGGAAAAATACCCGTCCCTGATCCATTGCCGGATTTCCGGCTATGGGGCCGACGGGCCGCTGGGCGGTTTTCCCGGCTACGACGCGATCGTCCAATCCATGGCGGGCTGGCTGTCGATCAATGGGGGTGCCGAGAAGGAGCCGACCCGGGTCGGCATCGCCGCCGTCGACATGGGCACCGGGCTCTATTCCTGCGTGGCCATCCTGATGGCGCTGTTCGAACGCCAGCGTTCGGGCAAGGGCCAGTTCATCGACATGACGCTCTATGACTGCGCGGTCTCGCTGATGCATCCCCACGTCCCCAACTACTACCTGTCGGGCGGCAAGGTGCCGGGCATCACCGGCAACCAGCACAGCAACATCGCGCCCTACGACAAGTTCCCGACCAAGACCGTCGACGTGTTCATTGGCGCGGGCAACAACCGGGCCTTCCGGCGCCTGTGCGACGAACTGGGCAGGCCCGAGCTCGCCGACGACCCGCGCTTCGTAAACAATTCCGACCGGATTCAGCATCTCGGCGAACTGCGTGATGAACTAATCGACGCCTTCTCCGCGGTCGATGGCGAGGAACTGTCTCTCAAGCTGTTGTCCGCGGGCATCCCCGCCGGGCCGGTGCTGAACACCGATCAGGTGATGAACGCCGCGCACACCAGGCACCGCGAAATGGCCGCCAGGCTCGACTGGTATGAAGGCACGGGCATCCCGATCAAGTTCGGGCGCACGCCGGGCGAAATCCGCTCGACCCCGCCCGCCTTCGGCGCCCATGCTGAAGAGATACTCAGCGAGCACGGCTTCGATGAAGCCGACGTGGCATCGCTCGCCGAATCGGGTGGCCTTGTTACCGAACGTCGCAAGCTCAAATAATCCGACCTACAGAACAGGAACCAACATGCGCTGGTCCGAACGCCGACAGAAACTCCGAGCCGTCCTGAACGGAGATACCTGTATTCATCCTGGCTCGGTCGCCGACCCGATGACCGCGCGCATCACGCAGGACGTTGGCTTTGAGGTAGGCATCTTCGCCGGCTCGGTTGCCTCAATGGCGGTGCTGGCAGCACCCGACCTGATCGTGCTGACCCTGTCGGAATTCGCTGGTCAGGCTAAACGTATCGGTCGCGCCTGCGACCTGCCGCTTCTGGTCGACGCCGACCATGGCTACGGCAACGCACTCAACGTGCGCCGCACGGTCGAGGAACTCGAGATGGCAGGCGTCGCCGCGCTGTCGATCGAGGACACGGACCTGCCCAACCCCTTTGGCTCGGGCGGCAAGGCCAGCCTGATCAGCGTCGAGGAAGGTATCGGCAAGATAAAGGCCGCGCTCGATGCGCGCTCCGACCCCGACCTGGTGATCGCCGGGCGCACCAGCGCACCGGGCATCGCTGGAGTCGATGAAGCCGTCCGACGCGCCAACGCCTATGAGGGTGCGGGAGCGGACGCCCTGTTCCTGGTCGGCGTGAAAAGCCGCAATGACCTGGAGGCGATCGCGGCGAAAATCTCGACGCCGATCATCCTGGGCAACGCGTCTCGCGAGATGATGGACCGCGATTGGCTCGCCTCGATCGGGGTGCGCATCTGCCTGCAAGGGCACAAGGTGCATGCGGCGGCCATGGCGGCGTTCATCGAAACGCAAACAGCACTCGCGAACGGCACCCATCCCGACGACCTGGAGAATGTCGCGCCGGGCGACACCATGAAGCGACTAATGCGCGCCGACGACTATGCGCGCTGGAGCGAGGAATATCTCTAGGGTCTAGCGCCAGCTCGCGAAATTTCTCAAATTCTCGAACAGCTCCGCGTCGTTGATGATCCGCGGCACCTTGTGCTGGCCGCCGAGCTGACCGCGCGCCTTCATCCATTCCGCAAACCCGCCCGACGGCAGGGCAATCACCTCGGGCGCATTCATCCCGAACCCGTCCGACCTGTGCGCCTCATAATCCTCGTTGGTCGCGCAAAGTGCGGCATCGAGGATGCGCGCGAAATGCGCCAGCCGCGCCTCGGACGGCATTTCTGTGGCAAACTCTGCAATGTACAGATGCCCGCCCCGGTTCTCATCGCCTCCCGCATGGACCGCGCCCACGGACCAGTCCTGGACATCCGCCCCCATGGCCACGCCCCCGTCGCGGACCGCCGCCTCGATCTCGTCAGCAATAAGATGTTCGCCGAACGCCGACATCATGTAGCTCGTGCGACCCGTCACGCGCACGCGCAGCGGGTTGCGGCTCACAAGCTCGACCGTGTCACCGATGATGTATGACCAAAGACCGGCACAACTCGATACCACCAATGCATAGTTGATACCCCGCTGGACTGTGCCGGCCCAGTGTCGGGTGGGCTGGCCCGAGTCCAGTTCATCCATCTGCACGAACTCATAGAACAGGCCGGTATCGAGCATCAGTCTCAGGCCGGCCTTGCCCAGTTGCGATGGCGTGATCAGACACCCGTGACCTTGCGTAACAGGCGCAGCAGCTCTTCGGATTCGGGCTCGGTAAGGTTCGCGGTAATCGCGCCATCATGATCTCTCACCAACGGCGTGATCCGTTCCAGCATCCCGGCGCCCGCATCCGTCAAATGCAACTCATGGAACCGGCGGTCGGACTTGGATCGTGACCGCACTACCCAGCCACTCTGTTCCATGCGGTCGATCATCGCGACCATTGTCGATGCGTCCACACCGAGCGTGCGGGCCAGCTGGGTTTGGCTGAGCCCCGGATTGTTGGCGACAATAATCAACAGGCCGAACCAGCCGGGCCGCATGCCCTCATCGCCCAAACTCGAAACGAAATGCTGGAACGTCTCGATTTGCGCGCGCCGCAACTGATAGCCGACGAGGCCCGGCAAAAGGCCCAGATCGATTTCGCCAGCCTTGCTGTTTTCGTCTTCCGTCACGCTACCCGTCCCTCATCGCCTTGTGCCTCGCCCGCAGCTTCGAGGCGAGGTGAATATGTACCACATCAATACCCTTTGTCGGCCCGGTACAGATTAAGCCCACGAACATTGACCCGCTCGGTTGCACCAACGAAACTGACGCTTCGTCTCCTCTGATGATCACCGACGGAGGCATGCCAGACATGCGCAGAAATACAATCAAGATTCCCGTCGAGTGGGGCCACTGCGATCCGGCCAGAATCGTCTTCTACCCCAATTATTTCGTTTGGTTCGATCACGGCACCCGGCATCTGTTCGAGAGTGCCGGGGTGGGTTACGAGGTGATGCTCGATGAGTACGAGACGGTCGGTCTGCCGCTGGTCGATGCCCATGCCAAATTTCTGTCGCCCAGCCAGTTCGGTGACGACCTAGAGATCACCAGCCATGTGAGCGAGTGGCGGCGCCGGACCCTCGTCGTGACCCACGAGGTGTCCAACGCCGAAACAACTGCCGTGCGCGGCGAAGAGATCAGGGTATGGGCATCCTCCGACCCCGACGAACCCGGCAAGCTCATTACCGCAGACATCCCGGATGATTTCCGCGCACGCTACGAGGCGGCGGCGGGCTGAGATATCGATCAGACTTTTGGCGGATGCATTGACCGAAGGATGCGCTAGACTACGCGCCAGCCGTCGGTCGCGATAACCACAAGAATGGCGACCGGGAGATCAGGGGCGTTCCCGACAAATGCAGAGAACGCCCAAACAGGGAGAGAAAAGTATGAGTCGAAAAATCATGAAAACGGCCGCGCTTGCGGGCGCCGCAGTCGCCGCCCTGACCCTCAGTGCCGCACCGGGCATGGCACAAGAAGTGACCCTGCGGATGCAGACTTTCATCCCGCCGGTCGCCAACCCGGGTAAGACATTCCTCACCCCGTGGGCCAAGAAGATCGAGAAAGATTCGGGCGGCCGCCTGAAGATCCAGCCGCACTGGCTCATGGCGCTCGGCGGCAAGGCGCCGCAGCTCCTCCAGCAGGCCCGCGACGGCGTCGTCGACATCGTATGGACTCTGCCCGGCTTCTCACCGGGCCGCATGCCCGAGGTCGAGCCCTTCGAGCTTCCCTTCGTCCACAAGGATGCGCTCTCGACCACCCTGGCGCTTCAGGACTTCCAGGCCAAATATCTCGACAAGGCGCTTGCCCCCTATAAGCCACTCCTGCTGCACAGCCATCAGGGCTTCCTCTTCCAGACCAAGGAGCCGGTCCAGAAGATGGCAGATCTGAAAGGCATGAAGCTGCGCGCCGCCTCGCGTGGCGGGGTGTGGTTGCTCGAATCCCTCGGCGCCGTCGGCGTCGGCCTGCCCCTGCCGCAAATCCCCGCTGCCCTTTCCAAAGGTGTTATCGACGGCGTGACCCTGCCGTTCGAGATCGCACCGGCAGTCAAGACCCCCGACCTGGTGAGCCACTTCTCGAGCCTCGCGGGCGCGCAGCCTCGCCTAGGCACCAACGTGTTCACCTTCCTGATGAACAAGGCCAGCTACGACAAGCTGCCGCCGGATCTGCAGAAGGTGATCGACGATAATTCGGGCGGCAATATCGCCCGCCAGGCCGGCCAGAACTGGATCGATGTCGAGACTCCGGGCCGCAACGCCGTCGCGTCGAAGCCCAAGAACAAGTTCTACGAGATCCCGGCCGCCGAGGTCGACAAGATGAAAGCGGCCTCGCAGCCGGTGTTCGACCGCTGGTATGAAGAGGTCGGCAAGCGCGGCCTCGACGGCCCGGCTATGGTCATCGATGCCCTCGACATGATCGAGCGGCATTCGGGCAACTCCTAAGAGGATCCCGAACGCTCAACCCATGACCGTTTGGGTCTTCGCCGATGAGCGATACATCATCTGAGAACGCCCGGCCCGCCGATCCGGTGGGCCGGGTGCTTTACGCCATCGCGCGATGGCTCGCAATTTTCGGCGGCGTCGTCCTGTGCGCCATGGCCCTGCTGACGACCGTCAGCGTGACCGGACGCTCGCTGTTCAACAATCCGATTTCCGGAGATTTCGAGCTGGTGGCCATCGGCACGGGCCTCGCGGTCTTCGCTTTCCTGCCCTGGTGCCAACTCGTTCGAGGCAATGTACTGGTCGACTTCTTCATGTCGGCCACCCCGCCGCGCGCTCGCATTTTCGCCGACGTGATCGGCGGCATCGTCTTTCTGGCCATTGCCGCGCTCCTGACATGGCGGATGATCTTCGGCGGCCTCGACATGTACGAATACAACGAACTGTCGATGACCATTAACTTCCCGCGCTGGACGACGTTCCCGCCCTCTTTCGTGATGATGTCCTTCCTGGTGGTCGTGATTGCCTACACAATCGGCCGCAGTCTCGCCGAGCTCCGCGCCGGGCGTTACGGGCCCGACGTGGACGGCGGCGCGGACAATGGCCACCCCGGCGAGCCGCAACCATGAGCGGCCTCGAAATCGGCCTGGTCGGCTTCGGCGCGCTGCTGATTCTGCTGGCCGTGCGCATTCCCATCGGGGTGGCCATGCTCGGCGTCGGCATCGTCGGCTATGTCACGATCGCGGGCGAGGTCGCGCTGTTCAGCTATCTCAAGACCGAGACCTACTGGCGCTTCACCAGCGACAGCCTCTCGGTGGTCCCGCTGTTCCTGCTGATGGGTCAGTTCGCCGCCAAGGCCGGGCTCAGCCAGGCCCTGTTCTCCGCCGCCTATACCTGGCTCGGGCATCATCGCGGCGGCGTTGCGATGGCGGCCGTCGGCGGCTGCGCCGGGTTCGGCGCGATCAGCGGATCCTCGCTGGCTACCTCAGCCACCATGGGCCAGGTCGCCCTGCCCGAACTGCGCCGCTTCAACTATTCCGGCGCGTTGGCCACGGGCACCCTGGCCGCCGGCGGCACCCTGGGGATCCTGATTCCGCCTTCGATCGTTTTGATCATCTATGCGGTGATGGTCGAGGCGAATGTGGCGACGCTTTTTCAGGCGGCCTTCATTCCCGGCGTCCTTGCGGCCCTGGGTTACATGGCGGTGATCGCCATCGTCGTCCGGGTAAACCCCGAGGCGGGTCCCGCCGGCCCGACGGCGAGCCGGACGGAGAAATGGTCGGCACTGCTGGAAATCTGGCCGGTGTTGCTGATCTTCATCCTGGTCATGGGCGGCATCTACTTCGGGGTCTTCACCCCCACGGAAGGCGCAGGTGTGGGCGCGTCCGGTACCTTCCTGATCGCCATCACCCGCGGCAGCATGCGCTGGAAGGGGTTCGTTGAGGCCCTGCTCGGCACTGCGCAAACGACGGCGATGATTTTCCTAATCCTGCTCGGCGCGGCCATCTTCAACGCCTTCCTGGGTTTCTCCGAGTTACCGATCTTTGCCGCCGATTTCTTCGGCAGTTCCGGTCTCCCGCCGCTGACGATCCTCGCCGGCATGATAGTGCTCTACATCCTGCTCGGCTTCGTCATGGACTCACTTTCCATGATCTTCCTGACCGTGCCGATCTTCTGGCCGATCATCGCCGGCCTGGATTTCGGCATGAGCCCAGAGGAGACCAAGCTCTGGTTCGGCATCATCTCGCTGATCGTGGTGGAGATGGGTCTGATCACGCCGCCGGTCGGCCTCAACGTGTTCATTATCAACTCCATGGCCCGCGACGTGCCGATGATCGAGACCTTCAAGGGCGTGATCCCCTTCTTCATGTCCGATGCCGTGCGGGTGGTCATTCTCGTCTTCTTGCCAGGAATCACGCTCATCCTGCCACGTCTGTTGAACTGACCCACCGCCGCAAACGGCCCGAATATTTAGTTTGTATTGACAATACTTTGCATTACAAACTAATTCATCCTGCTACAATCGGGGCCGCCATGACTTTTTCCGTCAAACTCAAGCAATCCGACGCGCTGCTCGACGTCGAGATGGGCGATACGATCCTCACGGCTGCGCTGGCCGCGGGTGTCTCCTATCCCCATGGCTGCCAGTCGGGAAACTGCGGCGCGTGCAAATCACGCCTGCATTCCGGCGAGATCGAGATGTCGCCCTATTCCGACTATGCGCTGAGCGACGAGGAGAAAGAATCGGGCCTTATCCTCGCCTGCCGTGCCATGCCCTGGAGCGATTGCGAGGTCGCCTGGCTGGAGCAGGACGAGGTGATCTCCCACCCGCTGCGCAAGCTCGACTGTAAGGTCGTCACACTGGAACATCTGACCCACGACATCGCGCGCGTTCGCCTCTCGATCGATGCCCACGGCCCGTTCGAATTTACGGCCGGCCAATATGCCCGCCTGCACTTTCCCGGCCAGCCGCCGCGCGACTATTCGATGGCCAGCCTACCCAATGAAGACATTCTCGAATTCCACATCCGGATGGCTCCCGACGGCGGGGTGAGCAGTTTCGTTTATCAGGAACTGAAGGTCGGCGACGACGTCCGCGTCGAGGGACCCTATGGAATCTCGTACCTGCGCGAGAAGCACACCGGCCCGGTAGTCGCCCTGGCCGGCGGCTCCGGCCTGGCACCGGTAAAATCGATCGTCGAATTTGCACTCGCGGCCGGTGCCGAACAGCCCATCCATATGTATTTCGGCGTCCGCGCCGAGCAGGATGTCTATCTCGAAGATCACTTCCGGGCGCTTGCGGCGACGCACGAGAATTTCTCGTTCGAAATCGTCCTGTCCGAGCCGGCTGGAGCGACCGACCGACGCAGCGGATATCTGGCAGACGTCATGGCCGACGACTTCGACGACCTGGACGGCTCCAAGGCCTATCTGGCGGGCCCGCCCATCATGGTCGAGACCTGCGTCGGAAAGCTCAAGGAAATGCGCGTGCGCGACGAGGATTGTCACGCGGATGCGTTCTACACCGAGGCCGAGAAGGCAAAACTCGAGGAGGCGTCATGAGCGCTGAGAATCAAGACGGACGGCTCGACGGCCGCGTCGCACTGATAAGCGGGGCCGGTCGTGGCATCGGCCTGGCCATCGCGCAGTCGCTGGCCGCGCGCGGGGCCCGGGTCGTGATCGCAGACAATGGCGGCGATGTGGGTGGCCAGAACACCAACCCGTCAGTCGCCGAGGCGGCCGCCGCCGGCATCGGCGACAACGCCTTGGCCTTTCCCGATTCGATCGCCAGCGCCGACGGTGCGCGCGCCGCTGTCGAATGCGCCATCGATAATTTCGGCGGGCTCGACATCCTGGTGAACAATGCTGCCATCCTGCGAGACGGTTTCATCTTCAAGTCCGACCCTAACGACTTTCGCGACGTGATTGAGACCAACCTGTGCGGCGCCTGGTATCTGGCGAATGCCGCCACCCCGGTGATGCGAGCCCAGGCAAAGGAAGAACGCGGCGGCGCGCCTTATGATTGGGGCCGGATCATCAACATCACCTCCTCGGCAGGCCTGTACGGCAATTTCGGTCAGTCGGCCTACGCCTCGGCCAAGTCAGGCATGATCGGCCTCACCCGCGTCGCGGCCATGGACCTGGGCCGCGCGGGAATTACCGTCAACGCGATCGCGCCCTTCGCGGCAACCCGGGTCACCGACATGATCGTGCCCGCCAATGACGAACAGGCGGCCTATAAGGAGCGTGCGCTCAAGCTTTCGCCCGACCATGTGGCGACGGCCGTCGCCTGGCTGTGCCAGCCCGAAAGTCAGGCCATCACGGGCCAGATTTTCGGCGTGCGCGGCCGCGAACTGTTCCTGTTTTCCCAGCCGCGACCGGTGGCGACATTGTCGCGTGACGATCAGGACTGGGATGTCACCGGGCTCGTCGCCGCGGCACCCGATGAATTCAATGCCAACTACACCGACCTCACCACGGATCTGGAATCCTTCAACACGGATCCGAAGGTCTAGCCGACACATTGTCTAACCGACAGGAGAGCAAGCCATGAGCATCAATCCCGGAGATTCCGTCGAAACCTCCCGCGAGTTGCAGGACGCCCCGGAAGAATTCCGCGTGGCGGTCGAGAAAATCGTCATCAGCCATGCCGTGAATGAGTTGTATGGCGCCCAGGTGTTCGATGAACCCGCCATCGCGCTGGCACCGACCCCCTATTCCAAATGGCTGACCTGCCGGGTCGCCATGGAGGAGTATGGCCATCATGTACGCTTCCGTGAGCTGGGAGAAGAAATTGGTATTCCCGCCGAGCGCATGGTTCCCGGCGACAAGAAGCCGCTCTCGATCTTTGAGTTCCCGCTCGAATCCTGGGAAGAATTCTGTGTCATCAAGCTGCTGGCAGATCTGGCGGAGATTCTCCAGGTCGAGGATCTGGCCCAGTGCAAGTTCCTGCCCCTGCGCAACCTGTCGCGCATGACCATGCCCGAAGAGCGCTTCCACGCGCAGTTCGGCGAGGATTTCTGCAAGGAATTGATCCAGACCGACGAGGGACGCAAGGCGGTGCAGGACGCGATTAAACGCTATTTCCCGATCTTGCCGAAATTCTTCGGCCGCGCCGGTTCGAAGAACAACGAAATTTATCGCAAATGGGGGATCAAGCAGCGGACCAATGAGGATATGCTCGCCGATTATATCAACCGGGCACGTGAGTTGGTTGAGGGAGAACTCAACCTGAAACTGCCCGACGTGGCGGAAGCAGCCTGACGCCCGCACCCGGCCACCGCACCAACGAGGAAGTCACATGAGCATCCGATCCGACGTTCGACCCGACCTGTTGCCCTACTATAAGGACGATTGCGACCCGAAGAATCTCGCGCCGCTCTGGGAAGTGCTTCATACCTTCGCCCGCAAGGAGCCCAAGAGCGATTGCGAGCCCTATATCTGGCACTACAACGAGATCCGCGACACGCTGATGAAGTCGGCGGATCTGATCACGGCGGAACAGGCCGAACGCCGGGTGCTGATTCTCGAAAACCCGGGCATGCGCGGGCGCTACCGGGTGACAACCTCCCTGTTCGCGGGCCTGCAGCTGATCATGCCTGGCGAGATTGCGGCGGCTCACCGGCATACACAGGCAGCCCTGCGCTTCATCGTCGAAGGATCCGGCGCCTACACCGCCGTCGATGGCGAGAAAACGATCATGGAAGAGGGCGATTTCGTGATCACCCCGTCCTGGACCTGGCACGACCACGGCAACGAGAGTGACCGACCCATGGTCTGGCTCGACGGCCTCGATGTGCCCCTGGTCGAGACCCTCGACACCACATTCGCCGAGCCCTATGGGGAGAAGAGCCAGGGTAATCCACGACCGAGCGGTGATTCCCTCGCGCGTTACGGCTCCGGCCTGCTGCCCGTCGATCACGAGCAGCGCAGCCCGTCCTCGCCGATCTTCAACTATCCCTACACGCGCACCCGCGAGGCGCTGGAGACCATGCGCAAGACCGACGAATGGGACCCCTGCCACGGGCTCAAGCTGCGCTACGTCAATCCCGACAATGGCGATTCCCCGATGCCGACCATCGGGACCTTCATGCAGCTGCTGCCCAAGGGCTACGAGACAGCGGGCTATCGGTGCTCCGACGGCACCGTCTACTCCGTTGTCGAGGGGACCGGGAAATCGATCATCGGCGACCAGACCTTCGAATGGGGCCCGCGCGATCATTTCGTCGTCCCGTGCTGGGTGCCCCAGCGGCACATCGCCAGCGAGGATGCGGTGCTGTTCAGCTTCTCCGATCGCCCCGCGCAGCAGAAGCTGGGCCTCTGGCGCGAGGACCGCGGGAACGCCTGAATGACCGACCATATCGCGGCGCTCGCCGACTTTCCCCAGCGATTGCGCGCGGCGTCATGGTTCTCCTTCGTCGGCACGCCGCTGAGCGCGGCCGAACGCGGGGATGTCGCGGAATACACGCGGGCCCTCGGCCTCGGCGAGCTACAGCTCGCCGAGATCGCGGACTGGCGCGCCGCCGAGGATTGCATCAAACAGACCGACTGGGATCCCGACTGGTGGGATGCCGAAGAGGAACGGCGCAAGACATTGCTCGACCAGGCCACGGCAACGGTCGGCGACATGCCCCTCACCCGCGCGCTCACAGATCTGTCCGACAAGGTGTCCTGCATCGTTCATGGTGCCGCCGCCGTCGCGGCATCGCGCGGCGGCGTCGCGGACCAGGGCCTGACCCGGTCGGCGGCCGGCGCGGCCACCATGTCCGCCTATCAGGCGGCGGTCGAGAAGGCGGCGGACGTCGACACCGCCAATGACAATAGCGGCCATCCCTTCGCGGCGAAGTTCCGCCTGTTCGAGGCGGGCCACTGGCCGCTCTGTGTACGCGCCGGCACCTTCTACATTTTCTAGTCTGGTAGCTATCCGATGACCGAACCCCGCGACTGCCGCCCGTTTTTCCAGCCCGAGAGCGTCGCCATCGTCGGCGCAGGCGAACGGCTCACCAGTTCGGGCGGGGCAGTGCTGCGCAATCTGATTGCGTCGAACTATACCGGACGCATCGTGCCGGTGAACCCCAAGGGTGGCGAGATCCTCGGCCTGCCGGCGGTAACCTCCCTGTCCGAGCTCGACGCGCCGGTGGATCTCGTCGTGGTCGTGATCCGGCCCGACTTCATCCTCGACATCGTCAACGAGGCCGCGGCCACCGGCCACCGGGATCTGATGATCCTGCCTGGCGGGTTTCGCGAGGCCGGCGATGACGGCGTGGCGCGTGAGGCCGAGCTGCTGCGCAAGGCCAATGCCGCCGGTATCACCATCTTCGGGCCCAACTGCGCGGGCATCATCCACCTCTCCGAAGGCGCTCCCTTCGCTGCCACTTTCCTGCGCGACCTGCCGCCGGGCGGCGGCATCGCGGCAATTTCCCAATCGGGTGCAATCACCGAGGAGATCATCGCCAAGGCCAACATCAACAATCTGCCCGTCAGTACCGTCGTTTCGGTCGGCAACGCCGTCCATCTGGAAGTGACCGACTATCTCGAATATCTCGGCAACCAGGACAGCTGTACTTGCGTGCTGCTGTACATCGAGGCCATCGCCGACCGGGACCGGTTCCGCGCGGTAGCCCGCAAGGTCGCCGCGAAGAAGCCGGTGGTCGCGCTCATGGGCGGCGGTTCCGAACAGGGCGCCTCGGCCGTGCGCAACCATACCGGCGGCACAGCCATGCCCGACGCCGAGATCGACGCCTATCTGCGCGACTGCGGCGTGATCCGCGTCCCGTCGGTGCGGTCCCTGCTGCTCGCGGCCAAGGGTTTTGGCCTGCATCGAGAGGGTATCGGCCCGCGGGTGCTGCTGCTGTCCAACTCAGGCGGGCCCGGCGTGATCACCACCGACCAGCTGCGCGCGGAAGGACTGGAGATGCCCGACCTGCCCGATGCCTATGCCGCCATGCTACGCGAGATGCTGCCAGGCGAGGCCGCGGTGGCCAACCCCATCGATTTGCTGGCGGACGCGCGCGAGGACCGGTTTGGCCCCGCATTCGAGGGCGCGTGCGACCACGCCGACGACGCCTTCGACGCCATCCTGACTATCCATGTGGTGCCCTTCATGGTCGATGCGGGCCCGATCATCGACACGCTCTCGGGCTTGGCCGAAAACGCCGGCCTGCCCTGCTTCCACTCGATGATGGGCACCCTCGAACATCAAGACGAATGGTTCACGAAGATGGAAGCCGCCGGCGTGCCGACCTTCAACGATTCCGAATCCATGGCCGAGACAGCGGGAATCCTGGCCCAGTATCCGAAGCTGCGTGCGGCGCTCTAGCGGTTCATATCCGCCTACAGTTTCACCGACCGTAACCGCAGCGCATTCGCGATCACCGAGACCGAGCTCAGGCTCATCGCGGCAGCGGCGACCATCGGACTGAGCAACACCCCCAGCACCGGAAACAGCACCCCCGCCGCCAGCGGGATGCCCGCCGCATTGTAGACGAAGGCGAAGAACAGGTTCTGGCGGATGTTGCGAAGGGTCGCCGTCGCCAAGCGGCGCGCGCGCACCAGCGCCATGAGATCGCCGGTCACCAGCGTGATGCCCGCGCTCTCCATCGCCACATCCGTGCCCGTGCCCATGGCGATGCCCACGTCGGCGTTTGCCAATGCGGGCGCGTCGTTGATTCCGTCGCCCGCCATCGCCACCGACCGTCCCGCCGCTCGGAACCGATCCACGACAGCGCTCTTGTCTCCGGGCAGGACATCGGCGGCGACCTGCGTAATGCCCAGCCTCTCCGCCACGGTGGCGGCCGTCACCCGGTTGTCGCCGGTGACCATAACGATTTCGATTCCTGCATCGCCAAGGGCCCGCAGCGCGTCGGGTGTGGTGTCCTTGACCGGGTCGGCGATCGCCAGGAAGCCGGCCAGGTTCCCATCGACGGCCAGGAACACCGTCGTCACGCCGTCGGCGCGCGCCAGATCGGCGGCCTCGGCCAGTGGATCGATCGCAACATTCAGATACGCCATCAGGGCCGGGTTGCCCAGCGCGACCGCGCGACCCGCGACGCATCCCGTCACCCCCTTGCCGGGGATGACATCAAAATCGGTCGGCGAATCCACGGTGATATCTTTTTCGTCGGCCGACCGCAGGATGGCCGCGGCCAGGGGATGCTCGCTGCCCCGCTCCAGCGCCGCGGCGAGGCCCAGCATCTCGTCGCCTTCGAATCCTGCCGCCGGTGTGATTCCGGTGACCGCCGGGCGTCCTTCGGTCAGGGTGCCGGTCTTGTCCACGATCAGCACGTCGATCCGGGCCAGTGCCTCGAGCGCGGCGGCGTCGCGCACCAGCAGCCCTGCGCCCGCGCCGCGCCCGGTCGCCACCATGATCGACATGGGCGTGGCCAGGCCTAGGGCACACGGACAGGCGATGATCAGGACCGACACCGCGGCCACGACAGCGAAGGCGAGCGCCGGTGGCGGCCCCCAGAAGGCCCAGACGGCGAAGGCAACGACGGCTGCCCCGACAACAAGGGGCACGAACCAGACCGCAACCCGGTCGGCGAGGCGCTGGATGGGCGCGCGCGACCGCTGCGCCCTGGACACCATGTCGACGATCTGGGACAGCATCATGTCGGCACCGACCTTCTCGGCCTGCATCACGAAACCACCAGCGCC
Organism: Alphaproteobacteria bacterium; assembly: GCA_049601915.1. Taxonomy (GTDB): domain Bacteria; phylum Pseudomonadota; class Alphaproteobacteria; order UBA6615; family UBA6615; genus UBA8079. Next base: position 122,042 of record JBMYRB010000005.1, on the reverse strand, counting down.
GTTCACGGTGCCGCCGATGACCGGGTCGCCAAGATGCTTTTCGATAGGCATTGCCTCGCCGGTGACCATGGATTCATCGAGCACGCCAGAACCTTCCTGGATCGACCCGTCCACCGGCACGCGCTCGCCCGGGCGCACGCGAAGCCGGTCGCCGGCCACCACATCCTCCAGGGGTATCTCACGGTCGGTGCCGTCGCCATTGACACGCAACGCCGTCTTTGGGGCCAGATCGAGCAGGGCCCGGAGCGCATCGCCGGTCCGGTCACGCGCGCGCAGTTCTAGCACCTGACCCAGCAGCACGAGGACAATGATGAGCCCGGCAGACTCGAAATAGAGTGCGGTCTTGCCGCCATGGCCGTGGAACGCATCGGGAATGATCCCCGGCAAGACGACCGCGACGACACTGAACAGATAGGCCGCGCCGGTGCCCAGCGCGATCAGGGTGAACATGTTCGGGCTGCGCTGACCGATCGACTGCCAGCCGCGCACGAAGAACGGCCAGCCGGCCCACAGCACCACCGGCGTGGCGAGCACCAGCTGGGCCCATTCGAAACCCGCGCCCAGCAGATGCGCAAACGAGATGGCCGGGATCATGTCGCCCATGGCCATCAACAACAGCGGCACGGCGAACACCGCGCCGATGGTGAAACGCCGGGTCATGTCGATCAGTTCCGGATTGGGCGGTTTCTCGGCCGTGATCTGCGTCGGCTCCAGCGCCATGCCGCAGAGCGGGCAGCTGTCGGGTCCGTCACGGATGACCTCCGGATGCATCGGGCAGGTGTATTGGGTGCCGGGCGCGACATCCGGCACCGGGCGTTCATCGGGTGGCAGCAGGCAGTATTCGGGATCGCCCGCGAACTTCGTGGCGCAACCGGCCGAGCAGAAATAGTAATTCTCCCCGGCATGGGTGTGCCGGTGCGCCGCGGCGGCCGGGTCGACGTCCATCCCGCAAACAGGGTCCTTTAAGACGGCGGCCATCTCATTCACCCAAACGACTGGCGAGGTCGTCGATGATCGGGCAGTCGGGACGGTCGTCGCCGTGACAGGTCTCGGCCAGCTCGACCAAGGTCGCGCGCATGGCCTGCAGTTCGGTGATCTTGGCGTCGATGTCGGTGACCCTGTTGAGCGCAATCTCCTTCACGTCGGCGCTCTTGCGATCCGTGTCGGCATACAGCGCAACGAGCGCCCGGCAGTCCTCGACAGAAAAGCCCAGCCCCCGCGCACGCGACAGGAAACGCAGCATATGCACGTCGCGCTCGGCATAATCGCGATAGCCGTTATCACGACGGCGCGCCGTCTCGACCAGCCCGATATCCTCATAATAGCGGATGGTTTTCGCAGGCAGGCCAGCCTGTTCGGCGGCTTCACTGATGTTCATCGTCCGTCTCCAGCCTGATCGGGGTGACGGGGTGAACATATACCTTCCAGCTACTGGAAGGTCAAAAGCGAGGCGGTTATTCGTGCGCGCGCACCGGGATCGACATTTCCCCGACCTGATCGATCCAGGCATGCATCACGTCACCGGGCTCGACCGGACCCACGCCCTCGGGCGTACCCGTCATGATGACATCGCCGGGATAGAGCGTCATGAAGGACGACGCGTAGGCGATGAGACGGGGGATATCGAAGATAAGATACTCGGTGTTCGACTTCTGGCGCACCTCGCCATTTACACGAATCTCGAAATCCAGATGGCCGGGATCGACGATCTCGTCGGCGGTCACCAGCCAGGGGCCAAGCACCGAGTAAGTATCGATCCCCTTGCGCAGACTACGGTCCTCCGTGCCCCGCACGGTCATGTCGAGCCCGATCGAATAGGCACAGATATGGCCCATCGCATCGGCTTCGGCGATGTCGGAACCGCCCTCGCCGATGATCACCGCCAGCTCCACCTCGTGATCGTTCCGCCGGTCGCTGAAGCGCAATGCGACCCCCTCGCCCGGCCCGACCAGCGAGCTGTTCGCCTTCATGAACAGGCCGTAGGTATCGATCGTCTTGATCTCCCGGCCGAGGTTGATCTCCGCATCGGCCTGCGCCTCTTCCAGATGCTTGTGATAGTTGACCGGCGCGCCGATGATCTTGCTTGGATTGGCGACCGGGCTCTTCAGGACCACAGATTCGAGAGGCACCGGATGGGAGTCTCCCGCGGCATGCTCGATGGCCGGACGCAGGGCATCCAGATTGGCGATCAGGTGGTCGCCCTGGGGAATCGGCCAACTCAGCGGTGGCAACGTATCCATAGCGGCCGTGGCGTCGAACAGCTGACCGTCGAGCGCGAGCCCGAGTTGGTCGTCGTTGTAGCGGCAAAGTCTCACGTGAAGAAACTCCTGCTAGATGAAGGCGGCGCCGCCATCGACGCACAGGGATTGTCCGGTCATAAAGCCCGAGGTCGGGGACGACAGGAACAGGACGGTGCCGACCATGTCCATCGGCTCCTGCTGCCGCTTGAGCGACTGGTGACTGATGATGGCCGCGCGCCCGGCGTCGTTGCGCCCGGCATTCTCGATCTCGATCTCGGTCTCGGTCTCGGTCTCGGTCTCGGTCTCGATCATGCCCGGCAACACCGCGTTGACGGCAATGTTCGCGTCGCCCAGCTCGCGGGCCATGCAGCGGGTCATGCCGATCAGCGCCGACTTGGAGGTTACATAGTTAGTGAAGCCGGGAATCCCTTGGGGCACGGTCGAAGACGAAATGTTGATAATCCGCCCGCAGCCGGCTTCGCGCATGGGCCCGGCCTCGGCGAAACTCAAAGCGTATGCGCGGCCGATACCCTGGCCCGCACCCGTGATCATCGCAACGCACCCGTCAACGGACGCAGACGTATCGGCCATGCTCGGCTCTCCCCGGAAACTGGAATGTCGGTCCGGGGAGTGTAACGCCTTGAGCGGTGGAATTAATCAACTGCTGACGGGCACCAGCGGGGCGGTCGAGAACAGGACGCCGAATGCCTTGCACCAGACGACGACACTGGCGAAGCCCGCCAGGTCCGTGCCCGGCGCGATGGCGTAGTTCTGGTTGCCGATGTTGCCCTTGAGCGCACCCAGATCGACATAACTGCCCTTCGTGACGTCGGACGACGATTTGGGCCCCGGGTGGCGCACCAGATAAACATGCAGGTCCGGGCCGTTGGTCACATCAAGGTTTTCCAAGCGCAGCACATGGTTGCCGTCGGCGAGGCGATAGAGCCCCGCATCCCCGCTGCCCTTGTAGACCGAGTCCGCGTCACGGAAGGCACCTGCCGCCAAGGCGACGGGTGCGCCCGGGGTCATCACGTCGTCCTTGGTGTCGGACATTGCCTTGTCGGGCATCCCGCGAGCCGCCTCGAGAACCTCATCGGCCATCGACGCCTTCTTGTCATCGGACATCTGCGCCAGCGCCTCAGGCGTTGGCACCCCGGGAAATTGCTCATCCACGACTTCGTCGATGAACGGCGGAGAAATCAGGATCCAGGCGGCGACGGCGGTAAAAACCAGCGAGATGCCGAACCCGTAGATGAATGCGCGTCTCATACCGGTAATTTTCTCGATCAATCGCTTGTGACAGTCGCGACACGTGTTTTCCGCGGTGTCGCATTTATCACGTGTTTTCCGCGGTGTCGCATTTATAACGTGAACAACCGACGGGGGTCGATTATTCCTGCCGATTCTATTCCGCGACCGGCTGCAGGCGAATCAAATGCCCGTCGTTTTCATCGGTTAGAACATAGATCATGCCGTCCGGGCCCTGGCACACATCGCGAACACGCCCGAAATCCCTTTTGATGAGCGGCTATTCTGACACGACCCGTGTGCCATCGAGCACAAGCCGCGCGAGACAGCGGAATTTGAACGACCCCACAACCTATTCGGACTTTGGTTAACAATTGTTTAAGGCAGATCCATACGGTCGTCAGCCCCGCGCAAGTTCGATAGACTGACATCCAACCGCTGGAGAATCGTTATGATCAACATTGTGGGCTTCCGCTATTGTCGGCTGGGAACGGCCAATCTCGAGACAACCGTCAAATTCGCCACCGACATGATCGGCCTGGAAGAGGTCGGGCGCGAGAACGGGTTCGTTTACATGCGAGGTGACGACCGGGACCACAATATTTGCTATTTCGAAGGCGATCCGACAGACCACACGCTGGGGCTCGAACTGGATGGTTTCGATGAACTCGATTCAGCAGAATCAGCGCTGTCAGCCGCCGGGCTCGATGTTTACCGCGGCAACGACGAGGAGGCCGCCGCCCGGCGTTGCATGGGCTATATCAACTTCAAGGATCCGAGCGGTAACTCGATCGACCTGACGGTGCGGCCATTCGCGGCCGGGCGCCGCTACTTTCCCGGTCGTGACGCCGGGATCAACGAATTCAGCCATATCGGGCTTGCCGTCACCGATCCGCGCGAAGCGGAGAAGTTCTGGTCCGAGGTCTTCAACTTCAGAACCAGCGACTGGATCGGCTGGTCGGCGTTGATGACCTTCGACGAGGTGCATCATCGCTTCGCCCTTTTCCCTTCCGACAAGCCCGGCATCCAGCACATCAATTTCCAGGTGTCGGAGACCGACGATGTCATGCGGTCCAACTATTTCCTGCGCGACCACCAGGTGCGCATCCAGGCTGGTCCCGGGCGCCATTCACTCTCGGGGGCACGGTTCCTGTATTTCTACGGACCCGATGAAATGATCTACGAGTATTCCTGCGGGGTTCGGATGGTTGACGACACCTGGCGCGCACGCCAGTTCCCGGTCAACGACGCATCCTTCTGCGCCTGGGGGTCAAAGCCGGACCTGAGTGTGCTCGAGGGTACCGACGCTGCCGAATAGAGGTCGAGACCCGAAACGATGATCGAAATCGTCGATATCCGTTATTGCCGCCTCGGGACGACAGATCTCGACTCGACCGTCGATTTCGCCAAAAACCTGATTGGACTGGAGGAAGTCGAACGCGCCAACGGTCAGGTGTATCTGCGTGGCGATCATCGCGATCACAACATCTGCTATTTCGAAGGTGATCCGAAAAACCACACCTTCGGACTGGAGATCGAAAGCTTCGACGCGCTGGAGGCGGCCGCGGCCACACTGGAGGCTGCCGGGGTCAAGGTGAACAAGGGTAGCGACGCGGACGCGGCGGATCGACGGGTCATGGGGTTCATCAATTTCGCGGACCCGACCGGTAACTCTGTCGATCTCGTGGTGCAGCCTTTCCATTCAGGGCGTCGCTACTTCCCGTCGCGTGATGCCGGCATCACGGAGTTCAGCCATATCGGCATCAAGACGACCGACCCCGTGCGCGATGAGAAATTCTGGTCGGGCCTGTTCAACATCCGGGCCAATGACCGGATCGGCGATGCCGCCCTTATGTCGTTCGACGAGGTGCATCACCGCATCGCGCTGTTCCCGACAGATCATGCGGGCATCCAGCACATCAATTTCCAGGTCGAGTCGATCGACGATATTATGCGCTCCCATTACTTCCTCACGGAGCGGCAGGTGCAGATCAGGTTCGGCCCCGGTCGCCACCCGACGTCCGACGCGATGTTCCTCTACTACGAGGGCCCCGATGGCATGACCTATGAGTATTCGTCAGGTGTGCGCAATGTGGACGCTGACTGGCGGCCGCGCCAGCTGCCGTTCAAGGACGAGTCGTTCTGCATGTGGGGCGCGCGGCCAAACATCCCGGAATTCTCCGACAACTGAGCCAACCGGCACAGCGACAACCCGAGGACAGGACGGACGCCATCCATGAGCGATGAGAGCGCAGACAAACCCACCACCATTCCCCCGAAGGATATGAGAATCCGGATTTCCTGCACAGCCGGGACGCACGTGCGATCCGCATCCTCGCGGAGTATCAGGAGCCGCTTTCCCGGTTCGAGCATTACGACATCGATGACACCATCGTGTTCATGGGGTCTGCCCGCATCAAGTCGCCCGAAGATGCCGCGGCCATGGTCGCGGCGGCCGAACAGGGCGACGGCGACAAAAACATGGCCGCCCGGGCCGGACGCATGTCGGTCTGCTATGAAGCCGCCCGTGCACTGGCTTTCCGGCTGACCGAATGGTCGAAAGGACTGGGCGAGGACAAACGCCGGTTCGCCGTCTGCACCGGCGGCGGGCCGGGCATCATGGAAGCCGCGAACCGTGGCGCATCCTAGGCCAAGGGCATGAACATCGGCCTGACAATCTCCCTGCCGTCCGAGGATTTCGAGAACCCCTATGTCAGCCGTGAGCTGAACGTGATGTTCCACTACTTTTTCATGCGGAAATTCTGGTTCACCTATCCCGCCAAGGCCGTCGTGCTGTTTCCCGGCGGCTTCGGCACTCTCGACGAGCTGTTCGAAATCCTGACCCTGGTGCAGACCCAGAAAATCAAGAAGCGCCTGCCGGTCGTCTTGTTCGGGCACGAGTTCTGGGACCGGATGATCGATATGGATGCGCTGGTCGAGTTCGGCACCATCAGCACAGACGATGTCGATCTCTTCTACCGGACCGATTCGATCGACGACGCCTATGACCACATCACGCGAACGCTAACGGCCCACGACCTCGAGGAGCCCGGTGTGGCACTCTAGGGGCATCATGCGATGCGGTGGTAATCCGGTCAGTCCGCAAAGGAGCGGATGTAGGCGATGACGCTGGCGATCTCACGCTCGGACAAGGGAAGTGGCGGCATCGGCGGATGTGGCTCCGTGAGCCAAGCGCGAAGCTGAACGTTGGAGCGTTTGGAGCGCGCAAGCTCGGGGAAAGACGGCATGCCTTCCAGCACCGGCCCACGCTGGTCTTCGGATACGATATGACAGCCGGCGCATAGATCGCGCGACAGTTGTTCGCGTTCTTCCTATGCCTCGGCTTGGTTCGCCGCGCCAAGTGACACGGCAAAAAACAGTGTAGCAATGATGCGCATAATCCCGATTCTAACGTGCCAATCAGCTTTCCGGTTGCGTTAGGTCAATCCTAGACCCTATGAACAATCACAACGCTACCATCGGGTGAGCCAGATGAACTTCCAGATCGAATACTGCAAGATTTGAAACTACGAGCCGCGTGCGCTCCGTGCGAGGGACCTGCTCGAACAACTTGGTGCGACCGTCGAGGTCACGCCCGGACGCACCGGCGCGTTCGAAATTACCCGCGACGGCGAGTTGCTGTTCTCGAAACTCGAGAACGCCAGCTTCCCCGACGATGACGAAGTGCAGGCGCTGGCGGATGGCGCCTAGCATCCGAACCGGCTAGAACCGCTGTTCCATGTCTCATGATCCTTACTTTCCGCCCGACGAACCAAGGCGCCTCATTGTCGGAATCTCCGGCGCGACCGGTATTGCCTACGGCATCCGCTTGCTGGAAGCCTTGCGTGAGAGTGACGTCGAATCCCATCTGGTCGTCAGCCGGCCGGGGCTCATGACACTGGGTTACGAGACCGACTTGACCCGCGACGATCTGTACGCGCTCGCCGATACGGTCTACGCAGCCAATGATGTCGGCGCCGCGATCTCGTCGGGATCGATGATCACACTGGGTATGATCGTTGCGCCTTGCGCGGTGAAGTCTGCCGCCGAGATCGCCTCCGGTGCGACCCAGACATTGCTCACCCGTGCCGCGGACGTGACCCTCAAGGAACGCCGGCGGCTCGTGTTGATTGTGCGCGAGAGCCCCCTGCATACGGGCCATCTGCGCACCTTGACGGAAGCTTCGGAGATCGGCGCGGTCATCATGCCGCCGATGCCCGCCTTCTACCCCCGGCCCGAGACGATCGAGGACATGATCGATCACACGGTGGGGCGCGCACTCGATCTGTTCGGAATCGAACACAACCTGCTCAAGCGCTGGACGGGTACACCCGAGCAAAGCTGATCCAAATGCCCGCGCGCTGCGTATCTGGTGTGATCATGCTCGACCTCATCAGATATGTTTCGGCGGGCGCTGTCTTGGCCGGGTTTCTCCTTCTCACCGTCACGCAAATAACAGCGGACGCCGCATCGCGTGAAGGAACCCTGCGCTTCGAGGTCGATCTCGACGGCCGACCGATTGGCGAACACGCCCTCACCTTCGAACGCCAACTCGATGACAGCTTGAAGGTGGCGATCGACATCGATCTCAACGTCAAGTTCGGCCCGTTCACCATCTTCGCCTACAGTCATGTAAACCGCACGGAATGGCGTGGCGGACAGCTTGTCTCCCTGCAAAGCGAGACCGACGACAACGGGACCCGGCACCGTGTACAGGCGATTTCGGACAGTGGTGGACTGCGCATCGTCGCGAACAATCAGGCTGCCATTAGCACCGCGCCTTCAGTATTGCCGTCGACCTACTGGATGGCCGCAACGGTTCGCCAGAGCCGGCTGATCAATTCCCAGACCGGCGAGCTGCTCGAGGTTACGGTCGAGAGGGTCGGCGACGAGCCGGTGACCGGTCCGGCGGGCACGATTCAGGCTACCCACTACCGGATGAAAGGCGATCTCGAGATCGACCTCTGGTACGATGATAGCAGTGTCCTGGTCGGGCTGGCCTTCGTGGCGCGGGGCGCGCGGGTGACCTATCGGCTGGTGGAACGGCTGGGCGATGTCCCTGTCAGCATGGCCGGGACCATCATGGACGCGCGGAACTAGCCGGCGCGCCGTGGACGGCCCATCAAACCCTTCCACCCGCTTGTCGAACGGGCACCTCCTCTCCTACGGACTGCCGGGGCTGCCGCTGGCCATTCTTCTTCTGCCGCTCTTCATTACGGTGCCGACCTATTACGCCGATGATCTGGGGCTCGGTTTCTCGACCGTGGGATTGGTCCTGCTTCTCGCACGCGTCTGGGACGTCGTAACCGACCCCCTTGTCGGCGCCCTGTCGGATCAGACCCGCAGTCGTTTCGGGCGCCGCCGGCCCTGGTTGCTGGCCGGGATGCCGCTGATGGTCGCGGGCGCGTGGGCTTTGTTCCAACCCTCGAATGCCATCGCGTGGCCCCACCTGGCCATGGCGACCGTGACCCTCTATCTCGGCGGCACGATGGTGATGCTACCCTATACGGCCTGGGCGGCCGAACTCTCGTCGGACCATCATGAGCGTAGCCGGATCGCCGGCGCGCGCGAGGCTGCGCTCGTGATCGGCACCCTATGCGCTATGGCCGTCCCGGCCCTGTTCGATATCGACCGGGTGATCATAATGGATGGGACAGCCATCGCGTTGCTGGTGCTCACACCACTGACCATCGGCATCGCGCTGATCGTGTTGCCCGACCCGCCCGTTGCACGACAGCTCACTCAAAAGCCGGGCTTGCCTGGTTTCGGGCAACTTTGGCGCAATCACCCCTTCCGGCAGTTGATCTCGGCCTATTTCGTCAATGGGATCGCCTACGGCCTCCCGGCAACGCTGTTCCTCCTCTATACCGAGCATGTTCTGGGCCGCCCCGACTGGTCCTGGTTACTGCTAATCATCTATTTCACAAGCGCGATCGCGGCGTTACCGCTCTGGCTGGCGGTCAGCCACCGCCTCGGTAAGCGCCATAGCTGGATACTTGCCATGTCGATGGCCGCGACAGGATTCTGGCCTGCGGCCTTGCTCGGCGATGGCGATCTCGCCTGGTTCATTGTGATCTGCATCTGGACAGGCATCCCCCTGGGGGCCGAGCTCGTCATGCCGCCATCGATGCAGGCTGACGTTGTCGACCTCGATACAGCGCGCACCGGATACAGGCGAACCGGCATGCTGTTCGGCTTATGGGGAGTCGCCACCAAGATACCCTTGGCGCTTGGCGTGGGCATCGCGTTTCCGATTTTGGGTCTCGTCGGCTTCAGCGGTGATGCCGCGACCAACAGTCCCACGTCCCTCATGGTGCTCGCCGGACTATATGGACTTGTACCAGTCGCGTTCAAGCTGCTCGCCATCCGGCTGATCTGGAACTATCCCCTGGACGCGAACTAGGCCCGGGCCGATACGGGCATGCGCTGTTCATCGCGCAAGACAGGATCGCACCGCAGCTTCAGGTGGAACCCGCGCGCGCGAAACCCGATAGCACTTTCCGTCGGGTGATTGAACACAATCTGCCAATTAAAAAGCGGCGACAGGCCACCCGTGACCGCGACAGGATTGCTTGTGACCCGGTCGATGGTGGGTTCGTGCAACTCGACCTGTCCGTTCGAATTTCCCAAATCGACCGCCATCTCAAGATCACAAACTTCGCGAAAGATCAGATCGGCGGGTGCCACACGGAATCGCACCTTCTCGCCCGCACAATCCCAGGCGACGATATGGTCAATATCCAGAATAAACAGGCTGGCCCAGTCGGCCGCGCCGGGATTGGGTGCGACCAGAGCCAGCGCATGGAACCACATGCCGTACAGCGTGTCGTCGCGCCAGACGTGGGGATCGTAATCAGCTTGGGTCGCAGGTGCCAGCATGGGGACGGCGTATCACCGCCTCCGTACCAACGGGCGCAGTATCGCATCGCATTTACCCGAAAAACGGGATGAATTCGGTCGATTAATCCCAGAAAGAGGCGAACCGCTTCCCGGCGACGGACCGGTACCACTCGACGATCAGGCGTCGCTCGTCATCCTCCATGAACGACACATTCGCCGGCGGCATCGCGCGGGTATGCCCGGCCTGCAAATAGATCTCCCGCGCATAGGCGGCGATCTGACGATCGGTCTCCAGCTTCACGCCTTTCGGCGCCTTGATGATACCGTCCCACGCTGTCACCGAGGCATGGCACATGGCGCACCGCCCCTGAACGACATCGCGCACCGCATGAAAAGTGGGCGCTTCGGCGAATCGCTGCTGTGCCGGCGTCAGTTCAGTCCGCTCCTCGGCGTCCTTCTCGAACAGGGTCGAGAAAGCCGACAACCACATGACGATGATGAAAATCATCGCCGTGGCACCCCAGGTCCACATCGGGTTGCCCTTTCGGGCATGGACCGAGTTGAAATAGTGGCGGATCGTCACACCCATCAGGAAGATCAGGCTGGCGATCACCCAGTTGAACTCGGTCGCGAATGCCTGGGGGTAATGGTTCGACAGCATCAGAAACACGACCGGCAGGGTCAGATAGTTGTTATGGGTCGAGCGCTGCTTGGCCAGGATGCCGTGCTTCGCATCCGGCGTGCGCCCGGCTTTCAGGTCGGCGACCACGATACGCTGGCTCGGGATGATCGTCAGAAACACGTTCGCCGACATGATCGTCGCGGTGAAAGCTCCCAGATGCAGGAAGGCGGCGCGGGGCGTGAACACCTGGGTGTACCCCCAGGCCATGATGACCAGCAGCACATAGAGCAGCAGCATCAAGGTCGTGTTGTTCCGGCCGAGCGGGCTCTTGCAGATGAAGTCGTAGGCAATCCAGCCAAACACCAGCGAACCGAACGAAATCGCGATCCCGACCACCGGCGAGATATCAAGAACGTCCGGGTCGACCAGGAAAAGGTCCGCACCCATGTAATAGACCAGCACCAGCAAGATGAAGCCCGACATCCAGGCCCAGTAGGATTCCCATTTGAACCAGACCAGATGTTCCGGCAACGCGGCCGGGGCTACGAGGTATTTCCGGATATGGTAGAAGCCGCCGCCATGGACTTGCCATTCCTCACCGCCGACCCCCTCCGGCAAGTCAGGCGATTTGCGTAACCCCAGGTCGAGCGCAATGAAGTAGAAGGATGAGCCGATCCAGGCGATGCCTGCGATCACGTGAAACCATCGTGCCGCAAAAGACAGCCATTCCATTACCAACGCCGTTTCCATCACGTCCCCCCTATGGTGCATCTGCACCGGTATTTTGTGTATCGGCCCGTCGACGCACAAAAGCTTACAGAGTTTGCGGCCTTTTCCGATAGATTGCTCGCACCATGCCACATGTTGAAAACATCAGAATGTTTGTCCGGGTCTACAAACTGGGAAGCATGTCCGAAGCCGAGCGTGACCAGCAGGTCTCGCCCGCCGTCGCTTCGAGCCGAATCTCCAAACTCGAAAAACATCTCGGCGTGCGCCTGTTCAACCACACGACCCGGCGGTTGCACCCGACCGAACATGGCAGCACCTAATATGACGGCGCGATTAACATTCTGCAGGCGATCGACGAGGCCGAGGCGGCGGTGGCCAACATCGCCCAGAACCCGCGCGGGTCGATCTATGTGGCAGCGGCAAGCGTTTGATCGCGCCACACGTGCCCGCCTTTAATGACGTCTATCCCGAAATCAGCGTGCGGCTGCGCATGTCCGACCGGAATGTCGATCTGACCCGGGAAGGCGTAGACATCGCATTTCACTTCGGCAACCTGGCCGATTCTGCCGTTCGCCTGACAAACATCGCCGAACACCTGCGCTCGGGCGCCCTTGTGCCAGTGGCGACCAGGACGCCGCCGACCTCCGCGCAATTGAGCTGCCTTTATCCGCACAAGCGATTCCTTGATCCCAAGATCCATCGCTTCTTCGATTTCATGGTCAACAAGTGCAAGTCGCAGCTCAAGGAACGCGATTCCCTGTTTCAGCTTCCGCGATAGGTCGTGTAGCCATAGGGCGACAAAAGCAACGGCACATGATAATGCGCCGCGCCGTCCGAGACCGTGAACCGGATCGGCACGACATCCAGAAAGACCCCGGCCTCGAGAGTTACACCCGACTGCGCGATATACTCCCCGGCGTAAAAGACCAGTTCGTAGTCGCCAGTTGAGAAGGCCGCGGCCGGCAAAACCGGTGCATCCGTCCGTCCGTGGTCGTTGGTCTCGAAGGTCCCCAGCGCTTCCCGGTTTTCGCCCTCGAGGCCAAACAACTCTATTCGCAGTCCGGCGGCCGGCACGCCGCGTGCCGTATCCAGAACATGGGTCGTTAGGTATCCGCCATCAGCGGCCATCGGCTGCTCTCCCATTTTTTCGCGTTCCCTGTTAACGCGCGACAATCCAAGCGACTAACACCTCGAATCGAAACCCGTGTTTCGATATATGTCTTTCATCATTAATTTGAAAATCGAATAAATTCTTTTCGATTATACGTAAATGTCTGTTTGCCGAGGGGAACAAACTTGAACCGTTATCCACGTGATCTGCATGGCTATGGCGCCACGCCGCCCGACCCGCAATGGCCGGACGGCGCCCGCATCGCCGTGCAGTTCGTCATGAATTACGAGGAAGGCGGAGAGAACAATATCCTGCATGGCGACGCCACCTCCGAGGCCTTCCTGTCGGAAGTCGTCGGCGCCCAACCCTGGCCCGGCCAGCGGCATTGGAACATCGAGACCATGTACGAGTATGGCGCACGCGTCGGGTTCTGGCGCCTGCACCGCCTGTTCACCGGAGCCGAAATTCCCATCACCGTCTATGCGGTCGGCACCGCGTTGGAGCGGTCACCGGCCCAGACCACGGCGATGACCGACGCCGGCTGGGAGATCGCCAGCCACGGTCATAAATGGATCGAGTGGAAGGATTTCCCGATTGACGAGGAACGCCGGTTGATCGAGGACGGCATCCGCATCCACACCGAGGCGACCGGTGAACGCCCACTGGGCTGGTACACGGGCCGTGGCACCGCGAACACCCTCGACCTGCTCGCCGATATCGGCGGGCTCGCCTACACCGCCGACAGCTATGCCGACGAACTGCCTTACTGGCATATGTCCGGGACCAAACCACTACTCGTGGTCCCCTATACGCTGGAAGCCAACGATATGCGCTTCGCCACGGCGCAGGGCTTCAACTCCGGCGATCAGTTTTTTACCTATCTCAAGGACAGCTTCGACGCGCTTTATGCCGAAGGCGAAACGGGGTCGCCAAAAATGCTGTCGATTGGCCTGCACTGCCGGATCGTCGGCCGCCCCGGCCGTATCCAGGCGCTCAGGCGCTTCGTCGATTATGTCCGGTCTCATGACGCGGTCTGGTTTGCACGCCGGGTCGACATCGCACGCCACTGGCACACGCATTTTCCGCCGCCGGACCTGACCGACCGTCCCTCGACCCTGTCGAAGGACGAATTCGTCACCCGCTATGGCGGCATCTTCGAACATTCCCCATGGGTGGCCGAACGCGCCCATGCATTGGAACTCGGCCCGGCCCACGACACGGCAAGCGGGCTGCACCACGCCATGGCGCGGGTGTTCCGTGCCGGCAGAGCGGACGAACATCTCGGCGTGCTGACCGCCCATCCCGACCTGGCCGGCAAGCTCGCCCAGGCCAAGCGCCTGACGGATGAATCCACTGCCGAACAGGCCTCGGCCGGGCTCGATGCACTCACGGACAATGAGCGTGCGACATTCGAGAAACTCAACACGACCTACCGCGACAAGTTCGGCTTCCCGTTCATCATCGCGGTGAAGGGCCTGACCAAGGCGGACATCCTCGCGGCGTTCCAGCGCCGGGTCGAACACGACCGGGAGACCGAATTCGCCGAGGCCTGCCGCCAGGTCGAACGCATCGCGCTTTTGCGCCTGAAGGACTTGCTAGATGACTGACGCCGCCCTGAACATGGAACGCAAACCGCTGCTACAGACCGACGAGCTGCCGGTTTTCGCGCGCAACGCGATTAACCTCGCTTCGGCGAGCCTAGGCGCCCGCGGCGTGTCGGCGACCGACGAATTCTTCGCGCCCCTCGTTCGCATGCTCCAGGACAGCACGCCGGTCTTCATCACCGAAAAATATGACGATCACGGTAAATGGATGGACGGCTGGGAATCGCGGCGGCGGCGCGGCGGCGGGCACGACCACGCCATCATCGCGCTGGCGGTCCCGGGCACGATCGACGGCTTTGATGTCGACACATCCTTCTTCACCGGCAATCACCCGCCCGAATGCCGGATCGAGGCCTGCCTGTCCGACGGCGACCCGGATGACGAGACGGAATGGACCGAGCTCCTGCCCATGCAGCATCTCGAACCCGACTCCCATCATTTCCTGCGTTGTGCCGACGGCAATGTATGGAGCCATCTACGTTTTCACATACATCCCGATGGCGGCGTCGCTCGGCTGCGGGTATTTGGCACCCCGTATCTGGACCCCGCCTCTCTCCAGGGCCGCGACATCGATCTGGTGGCGACCCTCAATGGCGGACGGATCGTCGGATACTCCGATGCGCATTACGGCACCTATCATCGCCTGCTGGCGCCAGGCCGGGGTCAGAATATGGGCGATGGCTGGGAGACCCGCCGACGCCGCGGACCGGGCCATGATTGGATCATCCTGGCGCTCGGCGTGCGCGGCACGATCTCCCGCACCATCGTGGACACCGCATATTTCAAGGGCAACTACCCCGACAGCTGTTCGATCCAGGCCATCGACCTGGGCATGACCGGCATCGACATCGGGGATGACGCGATCGCGGCATCGGAAGACTGGCCGACCTTGCTCGCCCAGCAGAAACTCTCCGCCGATGCGGTGCATGAATTCGTCGACGACCAGGGCACCGACCTCGGGACGTCGACCCATGTGCGGCTCAACATTTTCCCCGACGGCGGCGTTAGCCGCCTGCGCCTTTTCGGCCGCGTTGCGTGAGCACCACAATCACCATCGCGCCGCTGACGGCCGAAGCGTTTGCACCCTATGGGGATGTGTTCGACGCGTCGGGCGCGCCTGACATGATGATCAATCAGGGTATGTGCGGGCGGTATCATGACCGCGTCAAAATCGACCTGGAAAATGGAGACGGCCGCGCAGGAATAAGCGTGTTCAAGGCCACGGCGCGCGCGCTACCGTATTCGCTGGATTTGATGGAACGGCATCCGCTCGGCAGTCAGGCCTTTGTGCCCATGACTGCCGATCCGTTCCTTGTCATCGTCGCGAGCGACCTGAATGGAAGCCCGCGCGAACCGAAGGCGTTCCTGACCAACCCCGGTCAGGGCGTCAACTATCACCGGGGAACTTGGCACGGCGTCCTTACACCGCTCCACGAACCCGGACTGTTCACCGTGATCGACAGGATCGGTCCCGGCGAAAATCTGGAGGAGCACTGGTTCGACGAACCTTATGAAATAACAAAAACCAAGCGCTGACACCGATCAGCATCTGTATGCTTCTCCCCAACAACTGGAGGCACATTTAAATATGGCTAACATGTCCAACCTCGGAACGCCGGAGCAACTCCGCGATCCGAACTATATGCCGCCGATCGCGAAAGCGATTCCGCTCGGCATCCAGCACGTGCTGGCAATGTTTATTTCGAATGTCACACCGGCGATCATCGTCGCCGGTGCCGCAGGATTCGGCTTCGGCTCGAATTCACCTGATTTCCCGGTGCTGCTCTACATGATCCAGATGTCGATGCTGTTCGCCGGCGTCGCCACGCTGATCCAGACCATCGGACTCGGTCCCATCGGCGCGAAGATGCCGGTCGTCCAGGGCACGAGCTTCGCGTTCCTGCCAATCATGATCCCGCTGGTCGCAGGCCAGGGTGTCGAAGCACTTCCCGCCCTGTTCGGCGGCGTGCTGGTCGGCGGTCTGTTCCACGCGCTTCTCGGCACGTTCATCGGCAAGATCCGGTTCGCGCTGCCGCCACTGATCACCGGCATCGTCGTTCTGCTGATCGGTCTGATCCTCGTGAAAGTCGGCATCCAGTATTCAGCGGGTGGCGTTCCTGCCATCGGCAAGCCCGAATATGGCAGCCTGCTGAACTGGTCTGTCGCCGGTAGCGTCATCGTTGTGACCCTGGGGCTGAAGTTCTTCGTCCGCGGCATGTGGTCCGTCGCGGCGGTGCTCATCGGCCTGATCGTCGGTTACTTCTTCGCGATGGCACTGGGCATGGTGAGTTTCGCCAATGTGGGCCGGGCCGCCGTCTTCGAGGTGCCGGAGCTCTTCCCGTTCGGGGTCGAGTTCACCACCGCGGCGATCGTCGGCTTCTGTCTCATGGCCTTCGTCTCGGCGGTCGAAACCGTCGGCGACGTGTCAGGTATCGCCAAGGGTGGCGCCGGGCGCGAGGCCACGGACAAGGAGATCGTCGGTGCGACATACGCCGACGGTCTCGGTTCCGCCGTTGCGGGCCTGTTCGGAGCCCTGCCGAACACCTCGTTCAGCCAGAATGTCGGCCTGGTCGCCATGACCGGCGTGATGAGCCGGCACGTGGTGACCATCGGTGCCATCTTCCTGGTCCTCGCCGGGCTGATTCCCAAGGTCGGTGCGCTGGTCACGACGATCCCCATCGAGGTTCTCGGTGGCGGCGTCATCGTGATGTTCGGCATGGTGGCCTCGGCGGGTCTGTCGATGCTGGCTGAAGTCACCTGGAACCGGCGTAACATGATCATCTTCGCCGTCTCCATGGCCTTCGGTCTGGGGCTGTATCTTGAGCCGGGCGCGCTGCAGCATGTCCCGGATTCGATCCGCGTGTTGCTGGCCTCGGGCCTGCTGCCGGCGGCGTTCATCGCGATCATCCTGAACCTCATCCTGCCGGAAGAACTGGCGGACGATGTGGCCGAGGGTGCCGGCGACGACTGATCGCCGAACACATATCTGCACAGAAAAGCCCCGGCAGGTCGCCGGGGCTTTTCCTTGGACGGGTCTGCCGAAATCGATGCATGCACGCACCGGACCGTCACTTGCAATCCATGACGCACAAGACGGACACTTCGGTTTCCGCGCCGTTGTGTCCGGCATCCCGCCACAACGAAACCACAAACCAACGCCCAACGCATGAAACCAGGTGGAAACCGAAATGACCCGAGAGACCCTTGTTCTCCGCGTGCCCACGCGAGATCCCGGCGATGTCGCATCGCTCGAAGTCCTGTTCGACAGCGGTGCCATCGCGCCAGAAGAAGTCGTTGCCATCTTCGGCAAGACGGAGGGCAATGGTTGCGTCAACGATTTCACCCGCGCCTATTCCGTCGACATGCTGACGTACATGTTCGCCGAACGGCTCGGTTGCAGCCGTGACGAGGTCGCCGAACGTGTCGCCATGGTGATGTCGGGCGGCACCGAGGGAGGCCTGTCGCCACACCTGCTGATCGTCGGCGTACGCGAGCACCCGGACGACCACCCGGTGAGCGGGCTGCCGACCCTCGCCGTCGGCACGGCGTTCACCCGCGATTTCCTGCCTGAGGAGCAGGGCCGCATGACCATGGTCGAGGAGACCGCCGAGGCTTTCCGGCGCGCCATGACAACTGCGGGAATTGAATCCGCCGACGACGTGCATTTCGCACAAGTGAAGTGTCCCCTTCTGACCTCGGAGCGCATCGCCGATGCTCACACGCGCGGGCAGGCGGTCGTCACCGAGGACACCTACGCGTCAATGGGATTTACCCGGGGAGCCTCCGCGCTCGGCGCGGCGCTGGCGCTGGGCGAGCTCAGCGAGAACCAGGTCACCGAGGCAGCCATCAATAGCGACTGGTCGCTGTTTTCCAGTCGGGCCAGCGCTTCGGCCGGCGTCGAGCTTCTCAATTGCGAGATCATCGTGCTCGGCAATTCGACCGCGTGGGCGGGCGACAAGGTCATCGCCCATGACGTCATGCAGGATGCGATCGACGCGCCTGCTCTGTGGCGTGCCATCGAAGGTGCGGGTCTGGGCTCACCGCCGCAGCTGGATGACGCCAGCCAGGCGCGGCTCGCTGCCGTGCTGTGCAAGGCCGAACCGGCGACGACCGGCGAGATCCGCGGCAACCGCCATATCATGATCGATGATAGCGACATCAACGCGACCCGGCACGCCCGCGCCGTCGTGGGCGGTATGGTGGCGGCGGCCGTGGGGCGCACGGATGTTTTCGTGTCCGGCGGGGCGGAACATCAGGGCCCCGACGGCGGCGGCCCCGTCGCCGTGATCGCGACACGCTAGCTGCGGCTCATTCGCGTGTTGCGCCTAGGCCAGCGAGCGGAAGGGCAGGGTTCGGTGGTGGAACGTCTTACCCGAAACGTGGGTCAAACAATCTTGCGATTTCTAGGAAGATCATTGCGACAGAGAAACGTCAGACCTATCTCACACCACTTGATCCTGATTATGAGTTTAATCGAAACGAGGATAAGACGATCTCATCCCTGATTTCTCGATATAAACCTAAAGCCAAGAAGACCACCGAAAATGTGTGTGAAGGGATGTTCCCGTAAGGTCGTTTATCGGTGTATTGGAAAACGAATAAACGACGTCGAATCACTTAACCCCCTCGAGGGTCGGGACACACGATAAGGGTCTTTGTGATTGGTCATACCAGAGAGATCAGGAACACCCTTTAGAACTCATCTCTGGACGATGTAGGGGGGAGGAGTGGTGAACCCGGCGTGATTCGAACACGCGACCTCCAGATTCATCACACTACAACTTTCGTTGCCATCCCTCCGTATGAGGAATGTTCGTGCGCTGGACTTTCCCTTCATCATACCAACCGAAGCTGGGTTAGATGCCACCCGTCAAGTCTCTACACCTTCACCTTTCGGTGCTTGGCACGGGATTGCCATTTTACAGGTTTCCCCGTTTTTGAGCGGTTCTACTCACAGGATTTCCCCTGTGGCACCCAATCATAGGAATCTGGCGTTCTATCCGACTGAACTACGGGTCCACTCTGGATCAATACCGTCATTGTTCTGGAGGTGCAATACAAGGAAGGTTTCTATCTTTGCATCAGACACTTAAAAATAAACAAACCATTCACATATTAAAATGCGGCAATACCAAATATATAACACATTGATTATAATGATATTTTTATATTAGAAGCATGGAGTAACCTGTTAGGAATACCGCGCTCTATCCGACCGAGCTACGAGCGCCCGCCACGCGACATGCGCCCCTAACTAGCCCCAGCGCGGCTTCTGCGCGAGCCTGTTCGATGGCAAAGCGGCAGCGTCAGATACCGATAAACGGCTGCACCAGACGTGCAATGGGCCCGCGGAAGCGGAGCGGCGCGTCGGTCAAAACGAGGCAGATACAGTCCGTGCCCGCCTCGGCCACGGGCTGATGCTCCACATCGGTGTCGGCGGTCTCAACGTCGCCACGCGCGAACCGTGCATCGGCATCGACAAAGCTGCCCGCCAGGACCATCGTCAACTCTAGGCCGTTATGGCCATGTTCGGGCACCGCCGTACCGGCGGGAATGCGGAACAACCGTGCTGTCGGCGCGCCGCGCCGCGCGACCAGCGGGATGTGGAACGCGCTCGATCCGAGGCGCCGCCATTTGAGCCCGTCTACATCGCCGCCCGCATAATCACGCAGCGGTTGCGGCAGGACGGGAGCGTCACCCGGACTTACGGTTGCGCGCGCTGAAACAGCAGCATCATCAAAAGCATCGTCGGTGTCCGTCGCGATGGCCAGGGTCTTCTCCAGCGAATCGTCGGACATCGCGGCAGGGACTGCATCCTCAAGCAGCGCGGCACCGAGACTCTCGGCCGCATGCACCCGCGACCGGCAGGCCGGGCAGAGCGCGGTGTGGGTTGCGATCAGAAGTGACCAGGCCTCATCGAGTTCGCCGGCCGCATAGGCAACGAGCAGTTCATCGTCAGGGTGGTGGTGAATGGTCATGGGCAATTACTCTTCTGCGTTACCGATGGACGCCTTCACTCGCCCAAAGGCTAATCGGATGCGGGACTTCACGGTGCCGAGCGGGAGACCCAGGCTCTCGGCGATCTCGCTGTGGGTTTTCTCGTCAAAGAAAGACATATGCAGCACTTGGCGTTGCTCTTCGGGCAGCTTGGCCAACGCCGCACGAATGCGCGCGGCGTTTTGTTTCTGCTCGACAACCGCATCCCCCTGAGGTGGCGCATCGGGAATGAGCGCCGGGTCCTCGGGATCGAGCTCCGGGCGATTGGTGCGCCGGAAGGCATCGATGCGCAGGTTTCGCGCGATGGTGAATATCCAGGTGGACGCGGCAGCGCGCGCGGGATCATATTGTCCCGCCTTGCGCCAGACGGTTGCCATGGCTTCCTGGGCCAAGTCCTCGGCTTGGGAATCATCCGAACCGAGACGCAGCATGTAGGACTTCACCCGCGGCGCGAAATGCCGGAACAGGCTGGAGAAAGACGCCTTGTCCCGTTCGGCCACGGCACACAGCACTTTGCTCCAATCCGGGCCCCCATTTTGCATTCTTGCAGTCACTTTCTTCGCTGCGAGCCATGCCGCTGGATGTCCCGCTGCATGTTCTGTTCCAGACGTTCTACGCGCCACGCCGTTCGAAACCAAGGGAGGAAACGCCGCAGCGGAACGTGCACAGGGCGTCCGCAGGGGTTTTATGTCATCGATATGGAGGGTTTCGACGTGCATCAGTAATTTCCTTCAACCCTTCGTACGCCGCCCGCCGGAGCTCAGATCACTCTTTTGCGCAAATTTCGCCGCGCGTGATCTAGGACCGCCGAATCAGCGTAGAAACAGACGTCAAGGTACCAATACACACCCCGGACCCGCTGCTCATGCCAGAGTCTCCGCACCACCATGTGCTCAACATCGCGGTCGTCGGCACCGGAGTCGCGGGGCTGTCGGCGGCGTGGCAGCTCTCGCGGTACCATCAGGTCACCGTGTTCGAGGCCGCCGGCTGGACCGGTGGGCATGCGAACACGCGCCGCGTAACCTTGGATGGTCGGGACACACCCGTGGACACGGGTTTTATTGTTTACAACGAGCGAAACTATCCGAACCTGGTGGCGCTCTTTCGCCATCTCGACGTGCCGACCCAATCAAGCGGCATGTCCTTCGCGGTATCGCTCGACGGCGGGCGACTGGAATACTCCAGTGACGCACCCAACGGCCTGTTCGGTCAGCGGCGAAATCTTGCCCGGCCACGCTTCTGGTCGATGCTTGCCGACCTGCGACGCTTTTATGCTATCGCTCCCGAAGATCTGTCCGCCGGCGCACTTGCCGGCCTGTCGCTGGGCCAGTATCTGTCGCACGGCAACTATGGGCGCGCCTTTGTGGAAGATCATCTGCTCCCCATGGGGGCGGCCATCTGGTCGTCGAGCGCCGAAGACATGCGCGCCTACCCGGCAGAGGCCTTTGTGCGCTTCTTCGAAAGCCACGGGTTGCTCGAACTTCGCAACCGGCCCACATGGCGGACGGTAACCGGCGGCAGCCGCACCTATGTCGACCGGCTGACCGCATCCTTCGCCGATCGCATTCACCGAAACCTGGGCGTCGCCGGAATCACCCGGCGCGCGGGCGGTGTGTCGGTCACGGACAACCATGGGCGGGTCCATGATTTCGACCACGCGGTGATCGCCACCCATGCAGATCAGGCCCTGCGGCTACTGGCAGACCCCACGGCGGAAGAGCGCACCCTGCTCGGCGCCATTCCCTACACGCGAAACCGAACCTACCTGCACAAGGATGCGACGCAGATGCCACGGCGACGTTCGGTCTGGGCGAGCTGGAACTATGTTGGCGAGGTCGGTGCCGCCACGTCGACAGGCGGTGGTACCCACAACGGGCCGCCGCAGGTCAGCTACTGGCTAAATCGTCTGCAGGGACTCAACGCCCACGAGGATGTATTCATCACCTTGAACCCCAAACGTCCGCCGACGAATCCGGTCGCCACGTTCGAGTACGACCACCCGATGTTCGACAGCGGCGCATTGGCGGCGCAACCCGAACTCTGGTCATTGCAGGGCACGCACAACACATGGTTCTGCGGCAGCTACTTCGGATACGGTTTTCACGAGGATGCTCTTCAATCCGGGCTTGCCGTCGCGGAGGCCCTGGGGGGTCAGATGCGCCCCTGGTCGCTGTCCGATCCCTCGAGCCGCATCCACGTCACGGCAAACATTTCGGCGAACGACATGACCAGTTACGCGA
Organism: Alphaproteobacteria bacterium; assembly: GCA_049601915.1. Classification (GTDB taxonomy): domain Bacteria; phylum Pseudomonadota; class Alphaproteobacteria; order UBA6615; family UBA6615; genus UBA8079. Next base: position 99,411 of record JBMYRB010000005.1, on the reverse strand, counting down.
CGGCTGCCGAATGACACGACGATCGACAGCCTTCACCGGTCATGTGGTGCATGCCCGGCATCGGCCGCGCGCGCATCGACTGCGCTACGGTGTCTTCTATCTGTTGCTCGACTTGGACGAGGTCGATGATCTGGACCGCGGCTCCCGGCTTTTTGCCCACAACAGGGCCGCAATGTTCAGTTTCCACGACCGCGACCACGGGCCGCGCGACGGCAGTGATCTGCGCGCATGGGTGGATACCCAGTTGTCGGCAGCCGGCATCGATCCGACGGGCGGGCGGGTATCCATCCTGTGTCTGCCGCGCATCCTCGGCTATGCGTTCAATCCTCTCAGCGTCTATTTCTGCCATGACCATAACAACCGATTGACGGCGGTGCTGTATCAGGTGGCAAACACCTTCTGTGAATCCCACACCTATCTGGTGGGTCAACGAAACGATGAGTCTGAAGAAATCGGTACGTACGACCCGGAAGCCACCCTCCATCACGGGTTCGACAAGGTATTTCATGTCTCGCCATTCATTCCGATGGATTGCCGCTATGACATCACGCTGCGACCGCCTGGTGCGGATGTCAGCATCGTCATTCGCGAAAGCGACCGGGACGGACCATTGCTGGCCGCGACCCTGCACGCACGACGGGTCGAACTGAACGATAAATTCCTTGCCTCGACCATCTTGCGCTACCCGCTTTTGACCCTCAAAGTGATCGCCGGTATCCATTGGGACGCGCTGCGTTTATGGCTTAAACGCACGCCGCTCGTCCGCCACACAGCACCGCCCGAAAACCCGGTGTCGATCGTTGTCGATCCGAGGAAGTTTTCCCATGTCGCAGTTCGCGCAGACTGATTTTCCGCTTCAACCCCGTTCGCGCGGCCTCGCCATCGGCCCCCGCCTCCTGACCAGCACGCTGAACAGCCTGTCCGAGAAGCTGTTGGCCGGAAAACTCTCGATCGAACTGCCCGACGGACGTCGCGTCCGCGCCACGGGGCCAATCGACGGCCCCGATGCCGCCATAAAGATCAACCGCTACACCATCGCCCGTCACATCCTGTTCAACGGCGCACTGGGCCTCGCGGATTCATATGTTGCGGGCGATTGGGAAAGCGATGATCTCACGGCCGTGATCGAGCTGGGCGCCAAGAATCTCGATGCGTTGAGCAACCATTTTTCACCCATGGGCGCCGCACGAATGCTCGGTCGCCTGCACCTGCGTTTGCGGTCCAATACGCGCAGAGGTAGCCGACGGAACATCGCCGCCCATTACGATCTGGGCAATGAATTCTACGCGGCATGGCTGGACCCCAGCATGACCTATTCGTCCGCCTGTTTCGACGCCGAGCACGATGCCGACAGCAACAGCTCGGGCACAGCCGTAACCGCGGCACAAATTCGCAAGTTCGATCAGCTGGCGGAAATGCTGGACCTCCAGCCCGGCGATCACATGCTCGAAATCGGCTGCGGCTGGGGCGCGTTTGCGATCCATGTGGCCGCCCAATACGGCTGTCGCGTCACCGCACTGACCGTGTCGCCATCACAAGCCGCATGGGCGCGCCAGAAAATCTCCGACGCCGGCCTGAGCGACCGGATCGAGGTTCGTTTGCAAGATTATCGCGATGTGTCGGGAACGTTCGACAAGATCGCATCGATCGAAATGTTCGAAGCGGTCGGTGAGGCCTACTGGCCGGCCTTCTTCGACGTGGTCAGAGCACGGCTCCGACCCGGCGGAATCGCTGGTATGCAGGTCATCACAATCGACGAAGCGCGGTTCGAAGCCTATCGCCGATCGCCCGACTTCATCCAGCTTCGGGTGTTTCCCGGCGGCATGTTGCCCTCCCCGACACGGTTCGCGCAGGGAATATTCGACGCGGGCCTGGAAATCTCGGACAATCGAACATTCGGGCGGGATTACGCCGAGACACTGCGCCTGTGGCGGCTTTCCTTCGAGGCCGCCTGGCCGACGATCGCCGCCCAGGGTTTCGACGAAACTTTCCGCCGCTTGTGGCGCTATTATCTTTGCTATTGCGAGGCCGGATTCCGCGCCGGAAATATCTCCGTCGCCCAATACCGGATAACGTCCGCGGGCTAGAAAAGCTGGGCCGTCAGGTTTCGCTTTTCGGCACTGCCCGACGCGTCACCGAGAAATAGAGCATGTGGGGCAAGACCCTCAGCAGCTTCATCAGATATGAGAACCGCCGCGGGAAAGTAATCTCGAAACGGGACGTGGCGAGGCCCCGCACGATGCGCCGCGCGGCGGTGTCCGCATCGATCAGGAACGGCATCGGGAACGGATTCCGGTCGGTCAGGGGTGTCCGCACAAAACCGGGTGTGACCACAGACAGAAGAACGCCGGCGGCCCGAAGCTCCGGCCGCAACGCCTCACACATATTGATGAGCGCCGCCTTGGACGCCCCATAAGCGCTGGCCGTTGGAAGCCCCCGGTAACCGGCAAGCGAGGCCACAACGGCGATGCGCCCGGCGCGCCGCGCCACGAATCGTTCGGCGACGGGCGCTAGGCAATTCACCGTTCCCATGTAATTGATTTCCATAAGACGACGGAATGGCGCCACCGAGATGGCACGGCCATCCACCGGCTCATGGGTACCGGCATTGAGGACCGCGAGGTCGATCGGCCCGAGACGGTTTTCAATCTCGCAGACAGTTTTTCGCGCCGCATTTTCGCCAGTGATGTCGAGCGGATACGGCTGGACGGCCCCGGGAAATTCGGCACACGCCGCCGCTAGAGCCTCTATATCCGCAACGCTTCGCGCACTGGCAGCGACGGTCCAGCCTTCCCGCGCCAGTTCCAGCGCCACCGCATGGCCGATACCACGACTCGCGCCCGTGACCCACGCGATTCGAGGCTTACTCACCGACATCAATTAACCCTTTTCTGATCGACGTTATTTCCTCTTTTTACGTGCTCGACGCCCCGACGGATCAACCACACGGAATCTCAACAGCACGATCGGCGGCCCCGTTGTGATCCAAACACACAGGGCGGTCGTTTAAAGGCTACGGAAACACGTAGCCGGTCCCTCAAATTCGGCAACCAAGATTTGCGCCGAAGATTGGACGTGTTCCGTATGACGCGCAGGTTCCGTCGAGAGCCAGTTTCTCCCCGGGCCCACTCGTCAAAGGGCCGAATCGGGCACGTTCCCCACAAACCTGGTTCGGCCCGACTGACCCGGCGGGCTATTGGGACAGGCGGACCGACTTGTACCAGTCGAGGCTCATGTCTGTCTCCCTGTCGTGCACACCCCAACGATGCGCCCTTCGTTTTGCGAGTCGGGATCAAGTTTCCCGCACGCGCACCAACTCGTATCCGACCCCGTCACAATCCGGATAAATGTCCGTCTTCTCCGTGGCTACGCGGACTGCGAGGACTTCAGCGAAACCAAGACACATGGCCGCAATCTCGCCGACGAGGGTCTCCTGGAGATTAATGTGGCGGCCCGCAATCAGTTCCTGGACCCCGCCGTGAATGCGGTCGTAGTTGAAAACTTCCGCGATCGAATCCGTTTTCGGGACGATGTCGGCGCGCAGATACAAAACCATATTGATCCGAACGGGTTGGGTGCGCCCCTTTTCATGCGCGTGCACGCCCATGTGCATGTCCACGAGGAGATTACGGAAGAAAATCTTACGCACCTCGGGCCACCGATCGAGCAAGCGTTGTTCCACAGGGTCGGTGACCGCCATATCGCTCACGGGCATGCTCATGCACCAGTTTCCTTCGAAGGGTTCGGGTCGAGGAACATAACGTCACGTGCACTCGGCACCAAATGTTGCCCCCCATCGACTAGGATCGTCTCTCCCGTCACGGCCCGCGCGCCTAACAGGTAGAGCACAGCACCCGCGATGTCCTCGGGCTGAGAGCCCCGTGCCAGCGGAGTACGGCCATGAACGGCATCGAACTGGGATTGCGGTTGTTCTGCGCTCGGCAAGGTAAGGCCAGGTGCCACGGCACAGACCCGGACCGCCTGGCCCAAAGATACCGCTGTCATTTCCGTGAGCGCCGCCAACCCATGCTTGGACAGGGTATATGAGAGGAAATCCGGATTGGGGTTCGCGAGCTTCTGATCCAGGATATTGATGATCACGGCCTCACCCTCATCCGGCACCTGCGCGGCAAACGCGCGCGACAGGATCGCCGGTGCGCGCAAATTGACCGCCATGACACGATCGAAGATGTCGGCATCGATATCTCGCGCCGTATCCTCGACAAACAGCGACGCATTGTTGATCAAACACCCCAACCCACCCGTCAATTCGTGTGCGTCACCGATCAGACCATTGCACGCCGTGGGATCCGAAAGATCGGCCGCCACCGCGACCGCGCGACCGCCGGCTTCGGTGATCCGTTGAACCACGTCATCCGCGTCGCTTGTCGATTGATTGTGATGGACGACAACATGCCAACCCTCAGCGGCAAGGGTCTCGGCCAGACAACGTCCGATGCGCCGCGCTGCTCCCGTAATCAACGCGCCACCCTTTTCAACCATGTTCGGTGTGTCCGTGGCAGCTAGTCGAGAATTTCCGAGAAGGGGATGTGATAGTAGACGGTGGCGATCTCGGTACCCGGATTGCTGTCGCCTAGGCTCGCATTCGAGATATGGCTCACCGCAAGCGACAGGCGTGAGCGGTCATCGAAGCGATAGCCGAACTCAAGCTGCGAGCGAAATTCGATGGTATGGCCAAGATCCTTGCCACTGCCGTCGGCGTAAAATCCTGCACCGAAGCTGGGGGTAAAGACCCAGCGGCGGCCGAAATAGAGGTCGAGGAGAATCCCGCCTACGCCGTAGACCGCCTGGTCAGAGGTGGCCTCGATACCGATCCAGGGTTTTACGAACCCGGCCAGCTTGTAACCGGAACGATACTCTGCGCGAAAATCAACCGCGCCCTTATCGTCATTCCAGTCATACCAGCCACCGCCGATCGCTAGGAAATCAGGGTCATCGGCTTGCGCTGCGGGGGTCGTGAACACGACGGCCACCACTACCGCCGCCAGCATGATTGTTAAATTGCGCAATTCTACCCCCTGTATCGATCGCAGGAACCACCCCGCGTACCGACCATCATACGAGATCATGAGATCGACGAAAACTACCGATCGACAAGCTTAGTTGAGTTCCTTGAGACCTTCCACCGCGCGCATCAGCGCCGCGCGGGTGCCCGGCTCCAAGGCCGAATGCCCGGCATCCGGCACAATCGTATACTCTGCCTCGGGCCACGCTCGTGCGAGCCGCTCCGCCGTTTCGATAGGACACACCATGTCGTAACGACCCTGAACAATCGAGGCGGGCAGATGGCGAATTCGTTCCACACCGTCGAGAAGCTGGCCCGGAGTCAGGAATGCGCCATGGGCGAGATAATGTGCCTCAATCCGCGCAAGCGCGAGCATGCCTTGCGCATCGGACATTGCGGCCACCGCATCCGGGTTCGGCCGAAGGGTCGAGCAACGGGCTTCATACGTCGCCCAGGCGCGCGCGGCGGGCAGGTGAACCCCGGGGTCGGGGTCATTCAAACGCCGCACATATGCTTGCAACAAATCATCGCGTTCCGCCTCGGGGATGGTTTGCGAGAAATCATGCCACGCTTCGGGGAAGACCCGTCCCATACCCCCAAGGAACCAGGCGACTTCACGCGGTGCGCAGGTAAATATTCCGCGCAAAACCATGCCCAGACAACGTTGCGGGTGAGCCTGCGCATAGGCGAGTGCCAGCGCGGAGCCCCATGAGCCGCCGAAAAGATGCCATTGCTTGACATCCCGATGGACGCGCAATGCCTCAAGGTCCGCCAGGAGGTGTTGAGTCGTGTTGTCGACCAGGCTGGCATGAGGTGTTGACCGGCCTGCCCCACGCTGATCGCATAGTATGATCCGGTAATAATCCGGGTCGTAGAACCGGCGATGCACCGCCATTGTGCCCGCGCCGGGTCCGCCATGCAGGAACAGTATCGGGACCCCATCCGGGTTTCCGCACTCCTCCCAATACATCGCGTGGGTGCCGTCCAGGTCGAGCATACCGCTTTCACGGGCGTCGATAACTGGGAACAAATCCGTACGCAAAACCAACTCTCCTGTCGCCGGGCCGCGGCATGTGGACGTGTCCGAACCTAGATGTCAACCGGACCCGCGCCCGTCTTCGCGCCGTAAAGCCACCACACACGCGCTCCAATCAAACGCTATAATTCGCTCATGGCAACTATCCGTATCCTTCTCGTGATCGCGGTGATCCTTGTCGACGCCGCAGCCGGGCCGGACGTCGCAGACGCGCAAATGCCCGACGCCTTGCAGAACGGTGGCGCGGCGCGGGTCGTCGCCGTGGTCGATGGGGATACAGTCATTCTCTATGACGGCCGCCAGGTCCGGCTGGTCGGAATACAGGCGCCGAAACTGCCGCTCGGCCGTCCCGGATTTGAAAAATGGCCGCTCGCCGACGAAGCCAAATCCGCCCTCGAAGACCTAGTTCTCAATCGCCGCGTGTCGCTCGGGCTTGGCGGACAGGGTCTCGACCGGCACGACCGGTTGCTCACCCATCTGTTTACCGAAGACGGGACATGGGTACAGGCGGCACTTCTGACCTCGGGATTCGCGCGGGTCTACAGTTTCCCCGACAGTCGCGCGCTGGTCCGTGAAATGCTGGTGCACGAACGCGCGTCGCGCGAGACGGACCGGGGAATATGGTCACACTCCTACTACGGCGTGCTCGACCCCGATGCCAGTGCCCGGCATCTCGACCAGTACACGCTTGTGGAAGGACGGGTGATGGATGTTGCGGTTGTCCGGGGCCGGACATTTCTCAACTACGGATCCGATTGGCGAAGTGATTTCACGGTCTCGATAACGGCGCGCGATTGGTGGCGCTTCGAAGACATCGGAATTTCACCGAATGACTATCTTGGGCGTCGAATCCGCGTGCGGGGATGGCTGAAATCACGGAACGGCCCGATGATCGACGTTACCCACCCGGAGCAAATAGAGGTTCTGTCAAAATGACAAAGCAACCCCGCCAAAAGACATGCATGACCCGTTTGGTCCTCGCGGCGTCGGCGTTGTTCCTGGCCGCCTGCTCAGTCAATCCGGCCACAGGCGAACGCAATTTCACCGCCTTCATGTCTCCCGAAGAAGAACTGAAAGTCGGGCGGGAGCAGCACCCGCGGATCATCCAGCAATTCGGAGGGATTTATAACGACCCCAAGGTCAACGCCTATGTTGATCGCGTCGGGCAGAGCCTCGCGCAGGTCTCCGAACTGCCCGACTTCAAATTCACCTTCACGGTGCTCGACGACGACATCGTGAACGCATTCGCCCTGCCCGGCGGCCTTGTCTACATCTCTCGCGGCCTTTTGGGCCTCGCCAATACCGAAGCAGAACTGGCCGGCGTCCTGGGTCATGAAATCGGCCACGTCACCGGGCGCCATTCCGCGCAACGCTACAGCCAGTCTCTCCTCGCCGGAATCGGTACCGTGGGGGTGAGTATCCTGAGTTCGGTGTTCCTTGGCACGACAGCGGTGGGAGATGCAGTCGGCCAGAGCGCCGGCATATACCTGCAAGGCTTCTCCCGCGAGCATGAGTTCGAGGCCGACACGCTCGGGGTGCGCTATCTCTCACGGACCTGCTATGAAACCGGCGCCATAGCGTCCTTCCTGTCGTCGCTCGAGGCGTTCAGTGCGCTTGAGGCCAAGGTCAGCGGCCTACCAGACCCCGCTTCGCGCTATAACATAATGTCGACCCATCCGCGCACCGGTGACCGGGTCACCGCGGCCATTCGGGCCGCCAACGTCCAGCCTGTCGCAAATCCAAAAACAGGCAACCGCGAGTATCTGGCGACGATCGACGGGATAATTTTTGGGGATTCGGAAGCCGAAGGCTTCGTGCGCGGTCGCCGTTTCATACACGAGCCCGCAAACTTCCTGTTCGAAGTGCCGCCGGGGTTCACATTGTTCAATGGCGCCCAACAGGTCACCGCGCGGGGACCGAATGAGTCCCTGATTCTGTTCAGCGGCGGCACAATTCCCCATCGCGGCAATATGGAAACCTATCTCACACGCGTTTGGTCCAAAAATACCCCCCTTGCGGATGTGGAAACCATCACCATCAACGGCATGCAGGCGGCGACGGGCCGGACCCGAATTCGCAATCGGACCGGCAGTTTCGATGCGCGGCTGATTGCGATTCGTCACGACCCGAACAACATCTACAGGTTCATGTTCCTGACCCGTCCGGCACAGACAGCAGCACTTAGAAAGGAACTGCGGCGCACCACGTTCAGCTTCCGGAAACTGACGGCGGCCGACAGGGCTCGCTACGGTCCATGGCGAATCGAAATGCGCGTTGTTCGAAGCAACGATACGGTCGCACGCCTGTCGCGCAACATGCCAATGCAAGGGCCCAAGGACGAATGGTTCCGAGTTCTCAACGGCCTGAAACCCGGCCAGGAACCGGTTTCGGGTCAGGTCGTGAAGGTTGTGGTCAAGTAGAAATTCGATCCGGCATTCATCGAATGCCGGCGTTCAAACAAAGAAAGCCGTGCTCATGAGAGCCCGGCTTTCCGATAAACATATCCCCTTATATGCGCCCGGAACCTAGGTCGCAAGAATACCTTCCAGCTTCTCAACCGCGGCCTCATGCTCCGAAGTTTCCACCGCCGCGAGCTCGCGCGCCAAACGGTCCAGCGCCGCCTGATACATCTGCCGTTCCGAATAGGACTGGTCGGGCTGATCTTCCTTACGGTGCAAGTCGCGAACGACCTCGGCAATGAAAACCGGATCGCCGGAATTAATCTTCGCTTCGTATTCCTGGGCGCGGCGACTCCACATGGTGCGCTTGATCCGAACCCGGCCCTTGAGCGTCTTCAGCGCATTGTCCATGACCTTGCGGCTGGAGAGCATTCGCAAGCCCGAATCCATGACCTTGTTGATCGGGACCTTGAGGGTCATGCGCTCGCGTTCGAAGCTGATGATGTAGAGCTTGAGCTTCTGATCCACAATTTCGTGGGTCTCAACGCCCGTCACCTGGCCGACACCGTGGGTCGGGTAGACCACAAAATCACCGGCGCCGAATTCGAGCTTTTGTTTTTTCGCCGGCGCACGCTTGGCTGCCGGCTTTGCCGCAGCCGCGGGTGTGGTCGCCTTCGAAGCTGCCGCCTTCGCTGACGCAGCCTTCTTCGACGCCGGTTTGGTTGCGGCTGTCTTCTTTGCCGGTGCGGCTTTCTTCGTCGCCGGTTTCTTGGCAGCGGTTTTTGCCTTTACGGGCGGCTTCTTTGCAGCGGCAGATCTCGCGGCAGGCTTCTTGGCTGCCGTTTTCGCCGCAGGCTTCTTGGCTGCCGTTTTCGCCGCAGGCTTCTTGGCTGCCGTTTTCGCCGCAGACTTTGAGGCGGTTTTGGGCGCGGCCTTGGCCTTTGCCGCCGGTTTTTTCGCCGTTTTGGTGGTTTTCGTCGATTTCGCCATTTTCGTTTCCGTAGCCTGCCTACCGGAACGAAGCACAACCGCACACAGACCGCGAAATTAGCGCGATTCAAGGGGTGAATGCGTGTTCCAGCGTAGAATCAAAGACCAAGGGACGGCGACAGCCGTCCCTCGATTAACATTTATTATAACAGAATTTGCGCGGTTTTGGTAGGTCGCCGCACCGTTCAGGCAATAGCGCTTAGTCGCCGCTTCCGGGGTTGGCGCTGAAATACTTGTCGAACTTGCCTTCTTCGGACTTGAAATTATCCGCGTCCGGCGCTTCATCCTTCTTCGCGGTGATATTCGGCCACTTGCCTTCCGAATATTCGCGATTCATCTCGAGCCATTTCTCGGCTTCCGGCTCGACATCAGGAATAATCGCTTCCGCCGGGCACTCCGGCTCGCAAACGCCGCAATCGATGCATTCATCCGGGTGAATCACCAGCATGTTCTCGCCCTCATAGAAACAATCAACGGGGCAGACTTCCACACAGTCCGTGTATTTGCATTTGATGCAGGCTTCGGTGACGACGTACGGCATCTTCAAAATTCCTTTTGGTCAATCTTGAGAAAGGACTTACGAAGCTGCGCGCGTGCGGTCAAGCACCCGTTTGCGCGCGTCCCCACTCTCCCTGTCGCTAACGTAGATGAGGCCGGCAACGCGTCGCAACAAGTTTGCCTCGTGATCGTGAATTTCGCCGTCGGCGTAAACCACTTCCCACAGCATTTCAATCATCCGGACCCGCTCTTCATGTTCGAAGGCATCCTTCACCTGGCGTGCAAATCCATAGACCTCCACCAGATCCTCGGTCGCGGCATCCGCGGCCGCAAGCAGCGCTTCCGTGTCCGTTTCTTCCAGATCAAAACGGTCACGCAACAAAGACCCGATCAACGCCCGCTCGTCGGCGTCATAATCATCGTCCATACGCGCCGCCTCGACCAGAAGTGCCGCGGCCGCGAGCTGCAGCCCGTCGGGACCGTGAGCGCGTGCCGATGTGCCGCCAGCGTCCGGTGCAAACATGGATTTCAATCGATCAAGCATTACCACTCCTTCAAACACACATCCGCAGAAGACCCTGCCTTACATGATCACGCCGTCGGCAAACAACCAACAGCGCCGTGATCGAGTTTCGTGCGCGGTCCACCGCGCCAAATCTCAACTGTCCCGCAGGCGGTCGAGGGCACGGCGGTCTCGTTTGGTCGGGCGCCCGGCGCCAGCCTCTCGCAGGCCGACGGCGGCCGGACGAGCCGCGCGGGGTGGCATCGGCGGAGAGATATCTTCATACAAAGTGGCCGCCTCCGGCGCAGGACCACGCCGGGTCGCAAGTGCCATGATGCGGATAACCCGTATGCGCGGGCCTTGCGAGAAGGTCAGAACATCGCCCGCACGCACCGCTTGGTTTGATTTTCGGACCGGAACCTTGTTCACCCTGACCTGACCGGCCCGGCACATCACCGTCGCTAGGCTGCGGGTCTTGCAGAACCGCGCATACCAAAGCCACTTGTCGAGACGCAGCGTGCCCTCACGATTGTTCGCCGCATCGCCCGCTTCCGTTTCGGCGCCGCTCAATGTCCTCGATCCTTCAGGACCGCCAGCGCCGCGAAAGGTGAATCAGGATCGTATTTCGGTGCGGGCTTTTTCGATTTCGGTTTGGCGGGCCCTTTCTGGCGTGATTCACCGCCTTTCTTTGCACCGCCCGGCTTGCCCTGCACGTGCCTGCCGGGTCGCCGCTTGGAGGCACGACGCGTGACCTTGATGACATCGTCCTCCTCACGCACCGCGTATCCGAAGCTGCGAATCATTCGGGCAAATACATCCGCCGACGCATCGATACGCGACAGAAGATCCGGGCTGACAATAAAGATACCTTCCTTGGTGCCGCGCCGAACCGCGGCGAGTAGTCGTTCCAGTTCGTCGGCGCGCACCGCAACCGGCCCGGCTGGGCAAAAGCCCAATGCCTGATACCAGTGAACATCGATCAATTCGGAGCGCGCCATGGCCGTGGCACCACCGTCGGGCAACGGCGGGAGCGCCACGGCAGCTTCCGCGTCAACGCGGACCCGATAGAGCATCGCCTTGAGCTCCATCACACGGCCCTTGAGCAGCGCCGGCAGATAAACCGACGCGACGCCGATACGAATGCCGACCTTGGCCAACGCCTTGCGATCGGCGGCGTCGAGATGATTGGCCGGATCATCCCCCTTCACCCGTGCGGCACAGCCCAAACCTTCGCTCAACTGAAACGCAAGTCCGCGTGCGGCGCCAGCGAACTTCGCCTGGGTCAGTGCAAACAACGGCGCGAGATCGGCACCGAGCGTCGCATCAAGCCATCCCTGCAACCGCACCCGCATGTCTTCGCGCGACGGCACGTCGAGCAGTTCGCTTGGCAATACCTCGACCAGCGGATGGAGAATATCGGCGCCCGCAGTCAAACGTGCGACGGGCGCCTGCTGCCAGATGATCCGGGCGCCGGCGCGGTCGAGGGTAAAAGCTTCGTCATCGGACCCTGCAAGCGCTGCGATCCGCGCGCCGATCGATTCTCGAACAGCACGGTTGGCCGCAGCCATTAAGCGCGGGCTCTCCGCAACACCCTCGTCCAGCGGCACGAAACGGAACCCATCAAACCGACCGACCTCTTCACCTTCCACGGTGATGAGACCCTCGTCCGAAACACCGGCCAACAGCTTGCTGTTCTCGCGCAAACCACGTGTCACGACGGCGGCCTTTCGGTCGACGAAGCGCTGGGTCAGGCTTTCATGCAACGCGTCGGAGAGCTTGTCCTCTAGCTCCCGTGCCCGGCCCTGCAGACCATCCGGGTCATCGAGCCAGGATTGCCGATGGGAAATATAGGACCATGTCCGAATCCCGGCGATGCGCGCCATCAGCGTGTCGATGTCTCCATCAACTCGATCAAACTGGCTGATCGAACGTTCGATCCAATCGCCGGGAATCCGGCCCGCCTCGGCCATCAGGAAACGATAAATTCGTGCCACCAGGCGCGTATGGTTGCCCGACAGATCGCCGCTGAAATCCGGAATCTGGCAGGTGTCCCAGAGGGTGCGCACGGCCTCGGGGTTTGTCGCCATCACCTTGATGTCATCATGCTCGCGCATGGCAAGCAGCGCATTGTAGTCATCCGTGGGCGGCGAACGACGAAGTTCCCGGTCCGGAGGCGAATCCTCGAGGCTGCGCTTGAGTGCATCTGCAGACGAAAAATCGAGTTTCGAGTTTCGCCAGAATATCGACGCAACCGGATCAAATTCATGCGCCTCAACGGCTGCAACAAGTTCCGGTTCGAACGGCTCCAGTTCCGCGGTCGGACCGAAGGTACCATCTTCCATGTATCGACCGGCACGGCCCGCAATCTGCCCGACTTCGCTTGGCGAGAGATGTCGGAACCCATGCCCGTCGAACTTGGTCATCGCAGAAAAACCAACATGGGTGATGCCCATGTTGAGCCCCATTCCGATCGCATCTGTCGCGACCAGATAATCCACCTCACCGGCCTCATACATCGCCACCTGAGCGTTGCGCGTCCGCGGACTGAGGGCCCCCAAAACGACCGCCGTGCCGCCGCACTGACGACGCAACAATTCAGCCGTCGCGTACACATTCGCCGCAGAAAAAGCGACAATCGCGCTGCGCGGCGGCAATCGCGTGAGCTTGCGAAAACCGCCATAGCTCAGTTTCGAGAACCGTTCACGACGCTCGATCTGCACGTCCGGAACCAGCCGACGAATAATCGGCGCCATGGTCTCGGCACCCAGCAACATCGTTTCCTCGCGCCCGCGCGCGCGCAGCAAACGGTCGGTGAAGACATGGCCACGCTCCGGGTCGGCGCAAAGCTGCACCTCGTCGATCGCAAGGAAATCGACCATACGGTCCAGCGGCATCGCCTCGACCGTACACAGAAAATAGCGCGGATTAGCGGGTACGATCCGTTCTTCACCCGTAATCAGCGCGACGGCGGCGGCACCTTTCAGGCGCACGACACGGTCGTAATTTTCACGCGCCAGCAAGCGCAGCGGAAACCCTATCATCCCGCTGGCATGACCAAGCATGCGGTCAATCGCGAGATAGGTTTTACCGGTATTGGTCGGTCCCAGAACAGCTTTGACGGGACGGGAGGCGTGAACAGACATGGCCCAAGCATCCCCACTCCCGCAGCCGATTGCAACCGGTCACATGGCCCAACTAGAATCAAGTTTCCAACGAGGAGTTGCCATCACCATAACAACCAATTCTCCCGACGGGCACGGCGCATCCGACGCCATGGCAGGCGATGTCGTCGTCTATTACAAGTCTGATGGATACACGATGGCAGGCGACCGGACGCAAGAGCCGAACGACATTACGATTGGTCAGGGTCTTTCCGCTGTTCTCGCCGCGGGTTACTTCGGTGACATACTTCTCATCGAAGCAGACCAGCATAATATCCGCCTCGCCACGATAAAGCGCATCGCTCCCGGGTATCTGTATACGCACCTGACCATCCGAGATACGTGTCACCGCCACTGCCGCACGGCCCTGCTCGAAGTCGTGAGCACTTTCGATTTTGGACATAACCTGCTTCGGCCGGTTGCCCGACGCATGCAACTTGCCGTCGACCACCATCTGCGGTGTATAGACATAGGGCAGTTTCAGCTGTTCCAGATAGCGCTGCTAACGTTGGGAAAATACCTCGTTCGCAAACGGGTCCACCCAGCCAATATAGTCCCAGTAATCCACGTGGAAACTCAGCGCCAGTATACCGGGTTGTTCCCACAGTTCGGCCAGCAACTCGTCAGCTGCCGGGCACGCAGGACAACCTTGCGACCTGAAGAGCTCGACGACCGTTAGGCGCTGATCTGCATGGGCAACCGATGTCAAACCAAGTCCGGCCGCAAGCAAGGCGACAAGCGCAATTGCGGCAGAAAAACGCCGACACACACCCCATCGGGGCCTCAAAAAGCTGATCAACAGCTGCGCCATGTAACGAATATGGACGCCTAGGCCGTCACGAACCAATCAACTGACGGTGACGAACCGCTCAAGCCGCGTCCAGCATGTTGCGCAACACATACTGGAGGATGCCGCCATGACGGTAGTATTCCAGCTCATCCAGCGTGTCGATCCGGCAGAGAAGTTCGACTTCCTTGGTCGCGCCGTCCTCATAGGTGATGGTGCAGCCGAGGTTTGATCGCGGCTTGAGGCCTTCGGCCACGCCGACGATGTCGAACTCCTCGCGCCCCGTCAGCTCGAACGTCTTGCGCGTCGCGCCCTCAGGGAACTGCAGCGGCAGCACGCCCATGCCGACAAGGTTCGAGCGATGGATGCGCTCGAAGCTTTCGACGATGACGGCCTTGACGCCAAGCAATCGTGTACCCTTCGCGGCCCAGTCACGCGACGAACCCGTGCCATATTCACGGCCACCGACGATGACCAGCGGCACCTCGTCGGCCTGATAACGCACGGCCGCATCATAGATCGACATCTGCTCGCCCGACGGATAGTGGATGGTCTCACCACCCTCGGTGCCCGGGGCCATCTCGTTGCGGATACGGATGTTGGCAAACGTGCCCCGCATCATCACCTCGTGATTGCCGCGACGCGAGCCGAACGAATTGAAATCGATCGGCCGGACCTGGTGCATCTTCAGATAATCGCCCGCGGGGCCGTCTTCCTTGATTGAGCCGGCTGGCGAGATATGGTCGGTGGTCACACTGTCGGCGAGAATCGCCAGGGGACGCGCGCCGATGACATCGGACATCGCGCCGGGTTCCGGTGCCATATCCTCGAAGAAGCTGGGATGACGGACATAGGTCGAGCCGTCGTTCCACTCGTATGTCAGCCCGGTCGAGGTCTTGATGTCCTGCCACTCCTTGTCGCCTTCGAAGACGTTGTCGTAGCGCTTCCGGAACATCTGGGCAGTCAGGACATTGTCGAGAATTTCCTGCACCTCGGCGTTGCTCGGCCAGATGTCTTTCAGGAACACGTCATTGCCCTCCTGATCCTGACCCAGCGCGTCATTGTAGACATCGACCAGCATCGAACCCGCGATCGCATAGGCGACCACCAGCGGCGGCGACGCCAGATAGTTGAGCTTCGTCAACGGATGTACACGACCTTCGAAGTTGCGGTTGCCCGACAACACGGCGCCGACCCCAACATCACCCTCGACGATCGCCTCGTGAATTTCTGGCTTCAACGGGCCGGAGTTGCCAATGCAGGTGGTGCAGCCATAGCCGACCAGATCGAAGCCGATCTCGTCGAGATGACTTTGCAGACCGGCGGCCTCGAGATAGTCGGTGACCACCTGGCTGCCCGGCGCAAACGACGTTTTGACCCAGGGCTTGCGGTCCAGGCCCCGCTCACGCGCCTTTTTGGCAACCAGCCCCGCCGCCACGAGAACCGACGGGTTCGAGGTGTTGGTGCAGCTGGTGATCGCCGCGATGACAACGTCAGCGGGCGAGATATCGTAGTCCGTGCCTTCGACGACGGTGGCCGCACCGGCACCCATGTCCGCAAGGGCGGCATTGGCCGACGAGACCATGTCCGACAGCGCCACACGGTCCTGCGGACGCTTAGGCCCGGCCAGCGACGGTTCCACACTGGACAGATCCAGGCTGAGGGTGTCGGTGAAGGCCGGGTTCCATTCGCCCTTGATACGCCACATGCCCTGGGCCTTTGCATAGGCCTCGACCAGCGCGACGGTTTCATCGCTGCGACCGGTGAAACGCATGTAGCGCAGGGTCTCTTCATCGACCGGGAAGATTCCGCAGGTCGCGCCATATTCCGGTGCCATGTTCGAGATCGTCGCCCGGTCGGCCAGGGTCAGATGATCGAGGCCGTCGCCGTAGAACTCGACGAACTTGCCGACGACGCCCTTGGCGCGCAGCATCTGTGTGACTGTCAAAACCAAATCCGTTGCCGTCATGCCTTCCTTGAGTTCGCCATAGAGACGGAACCCGATGACCTCGGGGACAACCATCGAGATCGGCTGACCGAGCATCGCGGCCTCGGCCTCGATCCCGCCGACACCCCAACCCAGAACACCGAGCCCGTTGACCATGGTGGTATGGCTGTCAGTGCCAACGAGCGTGTCGGGATAAGCGATGGTCTTGCCGTCTTCCTCGGCTGTCCAGACGGTCTGTGCCAGATACTCCAGGTTCACTTGATGGCAGATGCCGGTTCCCGGCGGAACAACGCGGAAATTGTCGAACGCGCCCTGGCCCCAACGCAGGAACTCGTAGCGCTCGCCGTTGCGCTCGAATTCGAGCTCGACATTCTTTTCGAAGGCGCCGTCATCACCGAAATGATCGACCATCACCGAATGGTCGATCACCAGATCCACCGATGAGAGCGGGTTGATCAGCCGCGGGTCGGCATCGAGGTTTTCCACCGCGTCACGCATGGCCGCCAGATCGACAACCGCAGGCACACCCGTGAAGTCCTGCATCAGCACGCGCGCCGGCCGGTAGGCGATCTCGCGGGGCGAACGCCGCTCCTTGAGCCAGTCCG
The DNA here is from genome assembly GCA_049601915.1 of Alphaproteobacteria bacterium. Lineage (GTDB taxonomy): Bacteria > Pseudomonadota > Alphaproteobacteria > UBA6615 > UBA6615 > UBA8079. Next base: position 82,459 of record JBMYRB010000005.1, on the reverse strand, counting down.
CCAAGGCCCGCACATCGTCCGTCGAGACGGTGCGCCCGTCTTCGTAGCGCAGCAGGTTTTCCAGCAGCACCTTCAGGGAATACGGCAAACGCGATACATCGCCGAGTTTCTCGGAGGCGGCTTCGAGGCTGAAATAGTCATAGCTCTGCCCCGCAACGTTAAGAGTTCGGCGGGTCTTCAGGCTGTCCTGTCCGGTCGCGCTCATGGACGTTCTCTCCTTCCCGAAAGGGAATTCATCTGATGATACGGAAGCTGGCGTGCGGGTGGTGACCCGGGCAGCGCCAATTCGGGGCGGTTATATGCCAAACGTCCGGTGACTCCAAGCAGCAGGACGCCATAAATCTTATGGCGAAGCACCCTGCGCGATGTGCTTGGCCAGGGCATGTACCGCGGGACCAACGTCTCCCCGTGGCGGAATCAGACCTATATCGACCGCGGGCAAGACCGGAAAGCCCTCGTCAGGCAGAAGCTCGCGGAAATCCGCCGACATGCAGCTAAGCGGCAAGATCGTGACGGCGAGCCCGGCTTCCACGCTGGCCACCAAGCCGGCAAAGCTTTCGCTCGAATAGGCGATACGGTGGGGACGGCCCACGCTGTCGAGACACTCGACGGCCCATTTGCGAAATGAACAACCCGGCTCAAACACGGCGAGCGGTACCGGATTGCGCTCATGCACCACATGACGCCGCGACTTGGCCCAAACGACGGGTTCACGGCGCACCAGCCGGCATTACTGCTCGACCATCTCGATCGTCACCAGTCCGATATCCACTTCGGCTATGCCGTGGGCACGCGAAATCTTGGTGCTGCTCGCTGAATGCAGCTCGACTTCCACCATCGGATAGGATTCCGCAAAAGCGGATAACACGCGCGGCAGAAATCCGGTGATGTAGTCATCCGGTACACCCAGCGGCACAGCACCGGCGATTTCCGGCTCGCTGATGGTCGTGAGGGCCTCGTCATGAAGGTGCAGGATACGTCGTGCATATTCCGTAAGCGCCTGGCCCTCGCGGGTGAGCGCCGAGCGCCGGCGCACGGGTCGGCTGCTGCGTGCATGCACTCAGACCATCGCGGAAGACCCAGGTCGAGTGGAATCCCATGGAACTCACGAAAGGAAGGATCGGGATATCGGACTGACAGATGCGACGATCGACAACGTCAGCCGGGCGGCGTACGCACGGGATACGGCGCAACTGCAGAGCCGGAGAGAAACCACATTTCGGCCGCATTGCGACCCATCTCTCGCCAAACTGGCACCCCATGTTGGAGTCTGACCGATAGCGTCCCCCATCAACGCATTCGGTCTGCCTCCGATGCGTCGCCCCGATCCCCTTCGGGCCGACGCTGATCCAGGCCCTTAAAGGCCGCCGGAACCCCCAACCGGCGGCCTTTTTCTATCCGCATCCACTGTCGGTCAGGGCTTCTCGACAATGTCGAGCTGGGTCAGAAACTCCACCGTGTCGAATTCATCCCACTCGTCGACCACCTGACCGTCACTAATTCGCATGACGTTAAAGGTCGCGACCGCGAAGGTTTTCCCGCTGCCAGGCCGCCCCATGAATTCACCCACATGGGTTCCGGTGACGCGCAGCCGGTTGAAGACCATGTCTTCCTCTGCGATCTGCTCTGTCACTTCCATGGCGTAGTCCGGGAACGCCGCCTTGACCGCCGCCTGCCCGGCCACGTGAGCGGGCTTGTCGACCGGCCCCGGCAGCAGCGGAAAATGAAAAACATGTTCGGCGTGCATCAGATCGGCGACCGCATCCAGATTGCCGTCGGTGAATTCCTCAAAAAACCTTCGCGCCACGGCCTTGTTGTCTTCAAGCGACATGAACTTTCTCCCCGTCGATACGACGATATAGATACCCGCCAAGTGTTGCCTGTCTTCGACGCCGCCACAACCGGACCAACAAGCACGCTCGGCAGACGATCAACACTTTGCTAGGTTCGCGCACCACCCGGCCATCGGCCCACCAAAAGCGGCACCGGGAATCGAGGAAACGTGCAAGGTCTCACCACACACAAGCTTGGATGTATTCGCGGCGAGCGCGCGGTGTTCGCCGGGCTGGACCTGGCGTTGAATCCGGGCCGCGCGTTGCTGTTGTCGGGACCGAACGGCAGCGGCAAGTCGAGCCTGCTCCGGGTGCTGGCCGGGTTGCTGCCGCCCGCCGCGGGCCGCATCGACTGGGAAGGAGTCGATGTGATGCAGGATCGCGACGGGCACCGCGCACGCGTTGCCTATATAGGCCATGCCGACCCGCTGAAGCCCGCACTCACGGCGGCCGAGAACCTGACCTTCTGGGGCAGACTTTACGGGTTTGATCCGGACATCGAACCCGCGCTGTTCCAGTTTGCGATTGAACCGCTGGCAGACGTGCCGGTGCGCTACCTGTCGGCGGGACAACGCCGACGGGTGACCTTGGCCCGTCTCGCCCTCGGCCAGAACTCGAAGGCCGGGCCCACACTCTGGCTGCTCGACGAACCCGCGACGGGGCTCGATCCGGGCGCGGTCTCGATGCTGGCCAACACAATACTGGCGCATCTGTCCAACGAGGGTGTGGCGATCATATCGACCCATGGGGGCCGGCTCGACGAATTGCTCGACAAACACGCCGATCGTTACGACATGCGCGAGCTCGACGCATGATTGGGCTTTCCCTTCTAGTCCGACGCGACCTGCGGCTCGCGTTCCGCGGCGGGACCGACGCCATGATGGGTGTCATCTTCTTCGTGCTCGCCGCTGTACTTTTTCCCTTCGGCGTCGGGCCCGACGCCGCGATCCTGCCGCGCATCGGCGGCGGCATCATCTGGGTGGTGGCACTCCTCGCTGCGTTATTGTCCCTCGAGCGCATGTTCGCCGCGGATCATGAAGACGGCAGCCTAGACCTTCTTTACCTGTCGCCGGTGTCTCTTGCCCAACTCGCCCTGGCCAAAGCGTTGGCACACTGGCTGACCAGCGGCGTACTGCTCCTCATCGCGTCACCCGTCCTGGCACTGCTCTACAACCTGCCATCATCGGCCTATCTGCCGCTGGTGGCGACAATGGCGCTGGGCACACCGACCCTCAGTCTCGTCGGCGCGATCGGCGCGGCCCTCACCTTGGGCGCGCGGCGCGGCGGCGTCCTGCTCGCCCTGCTCCTGCTGCCGCTCTACATTCCGGTCCTTATCTTTGGTGCGGGCGCGATCGATGGCGCCATTGCGGGACATGACACCACACCCCAACTGATGATCCTCGGCGGTTTCCTGCTGGCCGCGCTGGCGCTCGCGCCCTGGGCGACGGCGGCTGCGCTCAGGCAGGCAATCGAGTAAACTCGGAACGGCCCCAAAGAACGGATGTGAAATTGCTCCATCGCTTCGCAAACCCAGCTCGCTTCTCGCGCATCGCCGCGCGGGTGCTGCCCTGGTCGACCGCGCTGACCGGGCTGCTGTTCGTCGCCGGCATCTATTTCGCGCTGTTCGCCTCGCCGGCCGACTACCAGCAGGGCGAGACGGTGCGGATCATGTATGTACACGTCCCGTCGGCCTGGATGGCCATGGGCTGCTACACATTCATCGCCGTGATGAGCGCGACATCGCTGATCTGGAAACACCCGCTCGCGGACATCGCCGCTCGGGCCGCCGCCCCCCTGGGGACGGGTTTCACCGTGATCGTGCTGGCGACCGGCAGCCTGTGGGGAAAACCGACCTGGGGCACATGGTGGGTGTGGGACGCACGTTTAACGTCGGTGCTGGTGCTATTCTTTCTCTATCTCGGGCATATCGCGCTGACCCACGCCTTCGACAACCCGCAACGCGGCGCGAAGGCCGCCGCGGTGTTGGCGCTGGTCGGCTTCGTCAACATCCCGATCATCAAGTTTTCCGTCGATTGGTGGAACACCCTGCACCAGCCCGCAAGCCTCACACGCCTCGACCGACCGGCGATCGATCCGGCCATGCTGACCCCGTTGTTGCTTATGGGTCTCGCCTTCATGGCCTATTTCGTCACCATGCTGCTGATCCGCATGCGTGCCGACCTGAACGCCGCGCGCGCACGCGCGCTCCAGCTCTCCGCCGCCGAATAGAGACCCCCATCGTGAAGACTCTCATTGCATTTGCCTTTTTAACCTTGACCACCGTCACTGCCCCGGCCCTCGCTCATGCCCAGGACGCCGCAGCGGGCAAGAAATTGTTCAATCGCTGCAAGGCGTGCCACACGGTGAATGAAGGCGGCCCGAACCGCTCGGGACCCAATCTCTGGGGCATTTTCGGAAGCAACGCGGCTCGGCGAGATAACGGCTACAGAAACTATTCAAAGCCCATGAAGGAATCCGGGATCGTTTGGACCGAGGAAACACTTTCGGCGTTTATTGAAAACCCGCGAAAAGCGATTCCGCGAACCCGAATGACCTTTGCCGGCATGAAAAACCCGAAGCAACGTGCGGATTTGATCGCATACCTCAAGAGCGTGACCCAATAGCCCGGCTCGGCGAGACGCCGCGGGCCGGATTTTTCATGCGGCCATTGGTCTCACGACCCATCGATCCCACATGAATGTGAACGCGAACGGATTGGGTTACACTGGAAGGCAACGTTAAATCCGAACGGATAATATTCGACTGGTTCTAGCAACCCCGCGTCCTGCCGCGCGTTTGACCGAGATGGTTCTGGAAACGTGGAAGACATTGCTGCATTTCTAAATATGGATGGTCACGCCGCATTCGTCTGGCCGTCTCTGGGAATCGCGACATTGATTCTGGCGGCCATGGCGATCATCAGTGTGCGGCAATTGCGGCAGAGTGAATCCACACTGCGCGCCGCCGAAGCCGCCTCCCCGGTCCGCCGCCGCCGCACCGAGAAGGAGGCCGATTGATGAAACGAAAACATCGCCGCCTGCTGGTTGTCGCCGTGTCACTCGGCCTGCTCGGGTCAGCCGCAGCACTTGTCCTGAACGCCGTCGAGGACAGCCTCGTCTTCTTCTATACCCCGTCTGACCTGGCCGAACGCGCCGCGCCGCCGGAAAACCTGTTCCGCCTTGGGGGCCTGGTCGAGGAAGGCAGCGTGCGCACCGAAGGCGCGACTACACATTTCGTCGTCACCGATCTGAACCGGACGATCCCGGCAAGCTATACCGGCGTGCTGCCGGACCTGTTCCGCGAAGGCCAGGGCGTCGTCGCGGAAGGCACCCTGGGTGCCGACGGGCGCTTTACCGCCAGCGAGGTGCTCGCCAAGCATGACGAGACATATATGCCGAAGGAAGTCGCCGATGCCTTGCGCGAAAGCGGGCAATGGCGCGAGGCCGAGGTCGCGCAATGATCGCCGAAATCGGCCAGTATGTCCTGATCGCGGCACTGGTGCTGGCGGGGGTCCAGGCAATCGTGCCGATGTGGGGAGCGGCCCGCGGCGAGACGGGTTTAATGGTCGTCGGGGACCGCACAGCCATTGCCCAGGCCGCCGCACTGCTCATCGCTTTCGCGGCACTGACCCACGGCTTCGTCACGTCTGACTTCTCACTATCAATCGTGTTCCAGAACAGTCACTCCCTCAAGCCAATGCTCTACAAGGTGAGCGGCGTTTGGGGAAACCATGAGGGCTCGATGCTGCTCTGGGTCTTGGTATTGGCGCTGTTCAGTGCTGCGATTGTGATCTGGGGGCGCAATCTACCGCCGACACTCAAGGCACGTGTTCTCGCAATCCAGGGGATGATCGGCCTCGCCTTCCTGGCCTTCATTGTCTTCACGTCCAACCCGTTTGCACGACTCAGCCCCGCGCCCTTCGACGGCACCGGGCTGAACCCCTTGCTTCAGGACCCCGGCCTGGCTTTTCATCCGCCGCTTCTCTATCTCGGCTATGTGGGATTCTCGATGGCCTTTTCCTTTGCCGTCGCTGCCCTGATCGAGGGGCGCGTGGACGCAGCCTGGGGCCGTTGGGTCCGACCCTGGACACTCGCAGCCTGGACCTTCCTGACCGGTGGCATCGCGCTGGGCAGCTGGTGGGCCTACTACGAACTGGGCTGGGGCGGCTGGTGGTTCTGGGATCCGGTCGAGAATGCCAGCTTCATACCCTGGCTGTTCGGCACCGCACTGCTGCACTCCTCCATCGTGGTCGAGAAACGCGATGCGCTGAAGAGCTGGACCATTCTGTTGGCCATCCTCACATTCTCGATGAGCCTGCTGGGGACATTCCTCGTGCGTTCGGGCGTGCTCACATCGGTACATGCGTTTGCAACCGACCCGGAGCGCGGTGTGTTCATTCTCGCCATCCTCGCGATTGCTGTCGGCGGCGCGCTCACCCTGTTCGCGGTGCGCGCCCCCGGCATGAAGGGCGGCGGCCTGTTCGCGCCCGTCAGCCGTGAAGGTGCGTTGGTGGCCAACAACATGCTGCTGACTCTCGCCGCGGCGACAGTTCTGCTCGGCACCCTCTACCCGCTGATCCTCGAAGCCCTTTCAGGCGGCGAATCCCGGGTGTCTGTCGGACCGCCGTTTTTCAATGCCACCTTCGGCCCGATCATGGTGCCGCTTGTCCTGCTGGTCGCGCTGGGCCCGCTGATGTCCTGGAAGCGCGGCAACCTGCGCACCGCATCGCGCAAACTCATCCCGGCCGCCATCGCGGCGATTCTGGCGATCGGCGCGACCTTCCTTGCCGTCCCTGACGGCCCCGGACTGGCCCCCTTCGCCATGGGGCTCGCCGCATGGCTCGGTGCCGGCACAATAGCCGAATGGGGCGGGCGCATTCGGTTATTCTCTTCCCCACCGTCTGTTTCTCTGCGCCGCCTGTCCGGCCAGCCCCGTTCGGCCAGCGGCATGACACTCGCCCATCTCGGCCTGGCGATCATGATTGTCGGGATTACCGGCTCGTCAGCCTGGCGCACCGAGCTCGTCACCACGATGTCACCCGGCGAGACGGTCGAGGCTGTAGGCTATTCGGTAACCCTCGAATCCGTCACCGAAGGACAAGGGCCGAACTATCGTTTCGAGCGCGGTACCTTGCTCATTCGTGAAAACGGTAAGCCGATTACAACGATGACCACGGAGCGCCGATTCTTTCCGATCGCCAACCAGACGACGACCGAGGCTGGGATCCGCACGACACTTTTGTCTGATCTGTACGGCGTCATTGGCGAACGCGGCCGGACCCCTGAAACGGCCAATGCTTGGACCATACGATTCTTCGTGAACCCGCTCGTACCCTGGATATGGCTTGGGGCCCTCGTGATGGTGTTCGGTGGATTCCTGTCGTTGAGCGACCGGCGGCATCGGGTCGGCGCGCCGCGCCGTGCCGCGAACGCGCCCCCCGCCGATCCCCCCTCGCAGCCCGTGCCGGCACCCGCCGAGTAGGCCGGACCAGGATATGCGCCGGCTCATCGTCATATTGCCCGTTTTGCTGTTTGCCGGGTTGCTCGGGGTCATGGCCTCGCTGTTGACCGACAGCGAGCGCAACAATGACCCTTCGCGCCTGCCATCGCCGCTGGTCGGCAAACCGGCACCCGCGATCTCTTTGCCGCCCATCGCCGACAATATCCCCGGCGGATTCTCGACTGAAGATCTCAAAGGCAAGGTGACGATCGTTAATGTGTTTGCCTCCTGGTGTGCGCCCTGCCTGGCCGAACATCCTTTGATCACCAAGCTTGCAGCTGACGGTGCGCGGGTCTACGGCATCAACCATCGCGACAAGGCGACCGACGCCGCCACCTGGCTGCGCCGCCACGGCAACCCCTATATGTCTATCGGCTTCGATGCCGACGCGCGCGCGTCTCTGGAATGGGGGGTGACGGGGGTCCCGGAAACATTCATCATCGACGCCAACGGCATGATCGCCTACAAGCACGCTGGGCCCATCACGCCCGACGTCCTGGAACGGAAGATCCTCCCGAAACTGCGCGAAGTAGAAGGCGGATGAAGCAAGCCTCGGCCTTTCTGATCCTCACCATGCTGGTCGTCCTTACCACCGGCCCGACGGCCCTGGCGGTTGAACCCGACGAAGTTCTTGCCGACCCCGCGCTGGAGGCGCGCGCACGTGCGATATCAACGGAGTTGCGGTGCGTGGTCTGCCAGAACCAGTCGATCGACGATTCCGACTCGGAAATCGCCCGCGATATGCGTATTTTGGTGCGCGAGCGCCTCGTGGCCGGCGACAATGACGAAGAGGTCGTGAACTACCTGGTCGCGCGCTATGGCGACTTCGTGCTTCTCCGCCCGCCATTCCAGCCCAACACGCTGGCGCTCTGGCTTGCGCCGCCGATAATGGCCGTCGTCATCGCGACTCTGTCGGTGATGTTCTACCAGGCTTATCGGAGACGGCGGCCGGCCGGAAACAGCCCGGACCCACTTTCACCCGCCGACCGCGCCGAGCTCGATGCGCTGGTAGAGCGGATCGCCAGCACGAGCCCGCCGCGGAGCTGGTTTCGTGATGAAATTCACGAGGGACTGACACCACATCCCGAGCAGGATGACGAGCCGCCGGCAGCCGATGAGTCCGGCGACGCCGATACGCCTGCCGGAAACGCGGACACCCAACAGCAAACATGATCTTCTGGACTATTCTTGCGGCGCTCACACTGTCGCTGATCGCCTGGATCGCCTGGCCTCTGTTGCGTCCGGGGACCGGTGCTACGACGCGTGCCGAATATGATACCGCGGTCTACTACGACCAGCTCCAGGAACTCGAACGCGATCGCGCGCGCGGGCTCATCGACGACACGCAGGCCGAGGCGGCACGCGGCGAAATCGAACGCCGCCTGCTCACGGCCGGGCGCGCCGCGGGTTTATCGGGAAAACCCAAGCATGAGCGCCATCTGGCATTCGCCGCCCTGCTCGCCATCCTGATACCGCTCGCAAGCGTGCCGCTTTACCTGGGTCTGGGTAACCCGGGGCTGCCGAACCAGCCCTTCGCCTTGCGCGAGGCACCCCCCGAAGCAACCGACGGCGTGATCGCCGCCGCACGGGCGCGGTTACAGCAAGCCGAGGCTCGCGCCACCGAGACGTCCGACGACTCCCAGGTCTGGTTCGATCTGGGTCGGTTGCGCCTGGTTGCCGGCGATATCGATGGGGCCGAAATTGCCCTGGCGCGGGCCCGGGAGCTCGACCCGATACGAACCGAAATTACATCGGCGCATGGCGAATCGCTGGCGCGCATTGCGGACGGCCTAGTGACACCCGCCGCGCGCGAAGCCTTCGAGACCGCCCTCCGAGGTGACCCGACCGATCCCCGCGCACGATATTTTCTGGCACTCGCCGATTACCAGGCCGGCTATGAGCAAGATGCGCTGGAAGCATGGTCGGCGCTTGCCAGCGACGCTCCCGCCGATGCCCCGTGGCTGGCAACGGTCCGCACGCGCGTCACAGACACGGCGCGTGACCTGGGCCATAACCCGGCCGACTGGCTGCCCAAGGCGGCCGCTGCCGAAGCCGTGCCCGGCGCGCGTGGCCCAACGGCTGCCGACATCGCCGCCACCCAGAACCTGAACGACGACGAACGCCAGGCGATGATCCAGGGCATGGTCGATAATCTCGCCGCACGCCTGGAGGACGAACCCGACGATCTGGTAGGCTGGCGCATGCTCGCACGGTCGTGGGAAATTCTCGGCGACCCTGGCGCGGCGGCGCACGCATATGCGCGCGCGTTGACGTTGGAACCCGATCACGCCGAGACGCTTCTACGCGGCGCGATTACCTCGGCCGAGTCCGGCGACACCGTCTCCGCACGTACATACTTCGTGCGCCTGCGCGACCTCATCCCGCCCGACGCGGACGCCCACCGCATGGTCAACGAGGCGATCGACCGGCTCGACGCCAATAACGGCGCACGCTGAGCCATGGACATCGCCATGGATCTGTTGCGGCTCACACTCTCGCTCACCGTGGCCGGGGCAATCTTGTACGGGCTTTATCGCGGACTGCGTCGGCGGTTTCCCCGCCTCGGAGCCTTTCGTGCCGGGCTGATAGTCGGGCTCGGCGCGATCTTTCTTATCGCCATTTCGATGAACCAGCTGACCACCAGCAACGCGAAATGTCTCGGCCACGAGAACACCGTTCTGCTGCGCGGCGAGCGCATCATCAATTTGAGACAGGCCGAGGTCGAACGTCCGGCGCGAAGTCTGGACTCGCCACAGTATGACAACGTATTGAAATCTTGTGCGTTTTTGGTTCAGCACTGCCCCCTCGACGGGACCGACAAGGCGGGCATCACCACTGCGCAGATCTGCGAGACAGCCGCGGCCGGCAGCCCTCTGAACTAGGCCAAAATCGACCGGCATTCGCCAATGCCGCCAAATTATGCGACAATCTGACGCAGTCTCATGAAAAACCACGCGGGACATTAAGTGGCGCGCATCGTGGTCGGACCGGTGCGAATAAGATTGAGGACCGACTAACGGGTGCGCCCAAAAGCGAAAGGGGCACCCATGAACGTAGCAACAATTCTTCGGACCAAGGGTAACGCCATCGAGACCATCCGACGGGTCGGTGTCACAGGCATGCGCCCAGCTGACCGAACTCAAGATCGGCGCACTCGTGGTGAGTGAAGACGGCAGACGGGTCGACGGGATTATCTCGGAACGCGATGTCATCCGACATATCGCGCGCGCAGGCGCAGACATCCTCGATCTGAAAATAGCAGACATCATGATCCGCGAAGTCGTCACCTGTACCGGCGAGGACAATATCGCCCATCTGATGGAGACAATGACCGAGCATCGAATTAGTCATCTCCCCGTGATCGAGGACAACGAACTGATTGGGCTCGTCTCAATCGGCGATGTGGTGAAACACCGGATACGGGAAACCGAACATGAGGCCGAGGCGCTCAAGGCCTACATCGCCATCGGTTAGACAGGGAATAACCTAGGTGCCGGTAAAGGCCGGCTTGCGCTTCTCCATGAACGCCGTGCGGCCCTCGATAAAGTCCTGGCTCACGAAGCAGGCCGCGACCTGTTCGGCGCATAGCGCCTCATCCCGGTCTGCGGGTGCCTTGAGATTCTCCTGCACCGCCGTCTTGACCGCCCGAATTGTCAGCGGCGCATTGCCGGCGATACGGCCGACATAGTCATCGCAATAGGAATCCAGCTCGGCGCGCGGCAACACCCGGTTGATCAGGCCCATGCTGAGAGCTTCCGCCGCATCGAACTGACGGGCGGTGTAGAAAATCTCCATCGCGAAGGACGGTCCCACAATCTGCATCAGGCGCTCGATCCCCGATGCGGCATAGCCAAGGCCGAGCTTGGCGGCCGGGACGGCGAAGCGGGAATCGTCAGATGCGATGCGTATGTCGCAGCACAACGCAATCGCCAGCCCGCCACCGATGGCATAGCCGCCGATCTTCGCGATCGTAGGCATCGGCGCGTGGGTCAACCTATCCTGGAAGTCCTTCACGGCGGCGGCATATTCCTCGCTTGCCGCCTTCGAAGCGCGCTCATCTCCGAATTTGGAGATATCGGCACCGGCGACGAAAGCCTTCTCACCCGCGCCGGTCAGCACAATCGCGCGCACATCCCCCGCATCGCAGAATTCGCGGACCGCAGCTTCGCCGTCGCGCCACATCTCGAGCGACATGGCGTTGTGGCGGTCGGGGTTGTTGAAGGTGATATAGCCGATTGAATCTTCGCATTTGCTGATGATCTGGTCGGTGGTCATGTGTCTCTCCTGGACGTTATATCGGCCGCTTGCTTGTTTCGCGGCGTCAGATATCCGCGCTGCATCGATCAGTTCAAGTTCAATCTGTATAGAGCGGGTGAAGTTCAAGAAAGTCCGAAACCCGCGAACCCTCGTAATAGGTCGCCACGAAGGAAGGCCGGGCCTGAAACCGCTCATACCAGGCTCCCACCAGAGGGTAATTGTCCTCCCAAATGCCGGCCAGACCCAGATCGGCCATCCGGTCGATGGCCGGGATCACCAACACGTCGGCCAGGGTGAATTGTTCGCCCATCAGCCACGGTCCGGCCTCTAGGGCAGTCTGCATGCGTGCACAGGTGTCGTCGAGCTGACCCAGTGCAATATCGACATCCTTGCGGCTGAAGCCCGTCGGCTTACCCATCCGCTGAAACATCTCCCGACGCACCTTGCGGACATTCATCTGCTCGTCTTCGAACCGCGCCTGATCGAGGCCTTCGAAACGATAGAGAAAGGCGCGGTTGAATGACGGCACGCGAATCGCCGGAACGGCCACCTCTTCGGCGAAATGCATCCAAGCCCGCATCCGGGCCCGTTCGACCACATCGCCCGGGCTCAACTCGACGCCGGGATATCGCTCATCGAGATACTCACAGATGACACTCGATTCCAGGATGACGTCATCCCCGTCAACGAGGGTCGGCACCACGCCGTTCGGGTTGAGCTTTAGATATTCGGGGTCGAGCTGATCCTTCTTGCCCAGCTCGAGAAATACCATCTCGAACGGCAGTTCCTTCTCGGCCAGTACCACACGCACCTTCTGGCTGCAGGTCGAATGATGAGCGTGATAGAGCGTGATCATTGCAACATTCCTTACGAAACCGAATGGGCGCCCTCCGCGAACCCCGGTCCATGCCTGACGAACAATATTCTCAGATATCGCCGAAGTCGCCACCCCGCCCCTTGCCAGACGCGAAGCGCGCGGCACCCTGAACGCCCCCGTTCACTTCACGCTTGCTGTTACGCCACTCCTGGCGCAACGCGTCGCGCTCGCTCAGACCATGCTGGGCAAGCGCGGAGCAACGGTCGGCGAGCATGCAGCTTTGCGGGAAGCGCGCGATATCATGGGCCAGCGCTTCGGCCTTCGCCCGGGCCTCTCCTTCGGGCACGACATACTCACAAAGCCCGATCCGCAGCGCCTCGTCGGCATCCACGCGGCGCCCGGTCAAAATCAGATCCATCGCGCGCCCTTCTCCTACGAGACGCGGCAACCGCACCGTACCGCCATCGATCAGCGGCACGCCCCAACGGCGACAGTAGACCCCCATGAAGGCTGTCTCCTCCATCACTCGCATGTCGGCCCAGATGGCCAGCTCCATGCCGCCCGCGACAGCGGGCCCAGCGATGGCCGCGATCGCCGGTTTGGACAACTCCAGACGGCTGGGGCCCATCGCCGCCATCGGCGGCTCTCCGTCATCGGGGAAATCGAACTGATCCAGCGCGTCGGCGCCGGACAAGGCAGAGGCGTGCTTCAGGTCCCAACCCGCGCAGAACGCGCCCCCCTCACCCCAGAACACAGCGACCTGTGCATCGTCATCGGCATCGAACGCACGAAAGGCGTCGTAGAGCGCGTCTGCGCTCTCAGGGTCCATGGCGCCACGCACCTCGGGGCGGGAATGAATGACCGTCCACACCCCATCATCCTTCTCAATCCTGACCGCCATCTGATCCCTTTCCCTTGACCCCTAGCACATCGCCTCGGCCAGCAGCTCGTAAGACCGCACCCGCGCGGCGTGATCCCATATCGCACCCACGACCATCAGTTCGTCGGCATTCGTCGCCTCGATCAGCGGGGCCAACTTGTCCTTGATCGTGTCCGGAGAACCATAGAAGGAACAGCCCAGCATGGATGATGCCTGCGCCTTTTCCATCGGCGACCAGAAGGCCTCGATGTCATCGACGGGTGGCGGCAGTTGCCCGCGCGTTCCTCGGACCATGCGCGTGAATTGCTGCTGGGGCGTGGTAAAGAGGCGCCGTGCCTCGTCCTCGGTATCAGCGACGACGACGTTGCAGCCAATCATCACATAGGGCGTCGCCAGTTGCGCCGACGGCTCGAACCGGTCGCGATAAATCTCCACCCCCTGCATCAGTGCCTGGGGCGCAAAGTGGGAGGCAAAGGCGTAGGGCAGCCCCAGCATGGCGGCGAGTTGCGCACCGAACAGGCTCGACCCCAGAATCCAAAGCGGCACATTGGTGTCCTCGCCGGGGATCGCATGGATGGTCTGGCCGTCCTCGGCCGGGCCCAGCAGGGCCTGGAGCTCGACCACGTCCTGGGGAAAGTCCTCCGACGATTCCGGTCCGCGCCGCAGCGCCTGTAACGTGCGTTGATCCGTGCCCGGCGCGCGTCCCAGACCGAGATCGATACGACCGGGGAACAGCGTCGCCAAAGTGCCGAATTGTTCGGCGACGACCATCGGCGAATGGTTCGGCAGCATGATTCCGCCCGCACCGACGCGGATCATCTTCGTGCCACCGGCGACATGACCGATGCACACGGCCGTGGCCGCGGAAGCGATTCCGGCGAGGTTGTGATGCTCCGCCAGCCAGAATCTTTCATAGCCCGCCGCCTCGGCGTGTTGCGCCAGATCGCGCGCGTTGGCCAGCGCATCGGCGGGGGCGAAGCCCTCGCCGATATAGGCGAGATCAAGGACGGAGAGACTTACCATCGAGTCAGCGCGTGCTGCTGATCATGCCGCCATCGACTGCATAGACCTGGCCAGTCAGGAAGCTCGCCCGCTCGCTGGCCAGGAACGTCGCCAGGGCCGCAAATTCCTCGACCGTGCCAACCCGCCCGACGGGAATGTCGGCGGCCTGTGCCGCGGCGGCTTCTTCGAGGCTGATTCCCTGTTTTTCGGCCATCGCCGCACGCGTGGAACGCAGGCGATCGGTCTCGATCCTTCCCGGCATGATGACGTTGATCGTCACCCCGTCCGGCGCGATTTCAAGGTCGATCGTCTTTGACCAGTTAACCAGTGCCACGCGGAGCGTGTTCGAGATGCCCAGTACCGGGATTGGCTCCACCACGCCGGACGACGACACGGTGATAACCCGGCCCCATTTTCGTTCGCGCATACTCGGCAACAGGTGACCGGTCAGACGGATGACACTGACGACCATCGCCTCGAAATATTGTGTCCAGCTTTCCGAATCGACGGCGCTGATCGGTCCGAGCGGCGGTCCGCCGGTGTTGTTGATCAGGATATCGACACCGCTCAGCTCCGTCACGGCAGCGGCCGCGGTGGCATCGACCGCATCGAGGTCCGACATATCGCAAGCGCGGCCAATCACCTCGACATCATGTTCTTTGGCGATACGCGCGGCAGCCTCTTCACATGCTGCCGTATCACGACTGCACAGCATGACGCGTGCGCCTTCCGCGGCCAGCTCGTTCGCGATCCCGAAACCGATCCCCCGGCTACCGCCAAGCACGAGCGCGCGCTTCCCATTTAATCCCAAATCCATGACGTTTCTTCCTCTGTGTATGTCTATGTTTGGCGGGGCCTACCCCGTCGGCACTTCGTCCTTCCACTTCTCCGGGCGCAACGCCAGTTGCGCGAGACCCTCCATGTCGGCGGCCTCCTCGGCGGGGAAGTTGAGCTCGACCGTGATGCCGTTCGGGTCGCGCACGAAGACCTGGTAGAGATCTTCCTTGCTGGCCTGCTGCTCAAGATAGGTCACGCCATGTTTCTTGAGGCGGTCGGTCATCTCCACGCGATTGGACGCGCGGAACGCGATGTGGTGAATCGGTCGGCTGCCTTGCGCAATATCCTCGGGTGTCGCGTTCGGGTCCGGCACAGGAAGGGGCTCGTCGTTCGGGCGCGGCGGGACGACATGTATGATGTCGCGATCACCGAGATAGAGCCACGTCACCTCGACATCGGCGCCGAAATCCGGATGGGGGCCCTCTTCGAAACCGAGATTGTCGATATACCACTGCACCGTCGCCTCATAATCCTGGGCGACGACGAGAAAATGTTCGAGATGAGAAATGGCCATGGGAGCGATCCTCCGAGTTTCATTTAAACCAGCCTGACGATGGCGTTGCCGCAGGAACCTACGATTCCAGACCACTTTACGCAAAGCATAGCCGGCCCTGAAGTCTGATCCGGTTGCCGCCCGGGCTTAGTAGGTCGCGCGTCCGCCGCTAAGGTCGAACGTGGCGGCGGTGGTGAACGAATTCTCCGCGGAGGCGAGCCAGGCCACCATCGCTGCGATTTCCTCGACTGTGACAAAACGCTCACGGGGAATCTTCGACAGCATGTAGTCGACATGCTCCTGCTTCATCTGATCGAAGAGTGCGGTCCGCGCGGCCGCCGGGGTCACGCAGTTGACGGCTATGTCATAACCAGCGAGCTCCTTGCCGAGCGACTTCGTCAACGCGATGACGGCCGCCTTCGAGGCGCTGTAGGCCGACGCGTTGGGATTGCCTTCCTTACCGGCGACCGACGCCATATTGACGATCCGTCCGTAACCGGCGTCCCTCATGAAGGGAACGACCGCCTTGCAGCAATGGAACACGCCATTGAGATTGATCTCGATAACACGCCGCCATTCGTCGGTCGGATACTCCCACAACGGCGCATTTTCGCCGGATATCCCGGCATTGTTGACCAGAATGTCGATCCGGCCTGCCTGTTGCACAACGTCGCGTGCCGCATCCACGACGCTTCCAGGATCCGCGACATCGACCCGCATGGATTGCGCGCCGTCGCCAAGTTCCCCGGCGGTCGCCACAACCATCGCCTCGTCTATGTCCCACAACCAGACTTGTGCGCCCGATTCCAGCAAGCACGCGGTCACCGCCCGGCCAATCCCTTGGGCGGCGCCGGTGACGATGGCGCAACGTCCGGCCAAATCGATCTGGTTCATTTGATGACGCCCCTATGCATTCATGTACGTTCTGCCAGTTGATCGGCGCACGATGATGCGGAAGATACCATGTCTGCAGATGCGCCGATGTCAGACTGTCTAAAACGTCCCGTCCCATGTGCGTGGCTGGACGGCACATCATGGGCGCGCCAAACTGCCGGTCGCTCATTCCGGAACGCCGACTGAACACCAAAACGCATGAACGCCTTGGGGAGAAAAACATGATCTACGACGTACGCACCTACCGGCTGAAGCTGCGCATGGTTCCCGCATTCCTGAAAGCCTTCGAGGCCGCCTATGAAAACGGCAGAAAACAGCTGTCACCCGTGTCCGCTGTCTTCACCTCGGAGGTCGGGCCGCTGAACGAGATCGTGCACATCTGGCCCTATGAGAATCTCGCGGCGCGTGAAGCGGTAGGTGCCGAGGCGGTCGAGACCGGCGTCTGGCCACCGGATATCAGCGCCATGATTCACGAGATGAAGGCCGAGGTCTTCGTACCATTTCCGTTTATGACCGAGTTCCTGAGCGGCGAACACGGCCCGCTGTTCGAGTATCGCGAATACACGGTGAACGCCGGCACCATGCCTGGCATCATCAACGGCTGGAAGGACGCGATTGACGCCCGCATGGAACTCTCGCCCTGCGCCATGGTCATGCATTCGGAGATTGGCGGCCTCAATAAATACGTTCACATCTGGCCCTATGAGAGCTTCGAACATCGCGCGCAAGTGCGCGCGGAAGGTGTCGCGAAGGGTGTCTGGCCGCCGAAGGGGTCGCCCAAGGGCGCGATCATCACCCAGCACAACAAGCTCCTGTTTGCCGCCCCCTTCTCGCCGCTGCGCTAGGTGGCGAGCATGTCGGAAAGAAAGACATTCCGCCAACTCGCCGGCGAGGCATCGCTGCTGGTCATTCCAGGCGCACATGACGCGCTGACCGCGCGGATCATCGAGCAGACCGGCTTCGACGCCTTCATGATCGGAGGCTTCCAGATCGTCGGTGCGCGCTACGGCGCGCCCGACATCGGCCTGCTCGGTCTCGGCGAAATTTCCGCCGGCGTGCGCGACATCCTTGCCGTCACCGACCTGCCCTGCCTGGTCGATGTCGATACCGGATATGGCGACGTCAAGAACGCCGTCTACACGCTGAACCATTATGAGAAAATCGGAGCGCAGGCGATCTTCATCGAGGATCAGGTCGCGCCCAAGCGGTGCGGCCATATGGCCGGCAAACGCATCGTGCCCGCCGAAGAGATGGAAGAGAAGCTGCGCGCCTGCGCCGGTGAACGATTGAACCCCGACACCTTCATCATCGCGCGCACCGATGCCATTGCCACCGACGGCCTCGAAGAGGCGCTGCGACGCGGCGAGCGCTACATGAAAGCGGGGGCCGATGCGCTTTTTGTCGAGGCGCCGACATCCACCGAGGACATGCGACGCGTGTGCGAAGAACTGCCCGTACCGCAGCTGGCCAACATGATCGAGGGCGGGGTCACCCCGCTGCTGGGGCCGGCGGAACTGGGAGAGATCGGCTACAGCATCGCCAGCTATGGCATCACCACATTAATGCTCACCGCGCGAACGATCCGCGACACCCTGGCCGACATCAAGAGCGGCGAGCTCAAACTCGCCAACACCGGGTTGAGTTTCCCGGAGTATCTCGACATCGTCGAAATGCCCCGTTGGGACGGGATCCAGAAACGCTACAAAGACTGAGGATCAGAAACGCGGCGCTGGAATGGACTATCGGCGGATCAGTCGACCGCCGTGACCTCGACGAGTTCCACATCGCCCTTGCCTTTAAGCGGCACCATGCCGCGGCTCTGTCCTGTCGCGGACGCTTGGATTTACGCCCAGGCATCTCCGGACAGTAGCACTGTGCCGGGCTCCGCCTGATCTGATACCCGGGACGCGACATTCACCGTATCGCCCCATAGATCGAACATAAACTTACGCCGTCCGACGACGCCGGGTATCGGACAAGCCATCTGATTCTACCCGGCAACACCGTCCCAGGACGGGTCGGCAGAGTCGCCGGAATTCATGGCCGAGGGTGGTTGAGCCTCACGCTTCTGCGAATTACCACCACCAAAAATCTTGGAAAACATTCCCATAAATCACCTCCGTCGCGCGCCTAACGCATGATCGACAAACCAGTTGTGAATTGTGCGCAACAGCCCTCTATGCACTCGAGGTCGGCGCATCATGACATGATACAATCACACCACTGTTTGACGTGCGCACCGGGCAAGATACATGTGAAACGGGATGTAGACACAAAAACGTGACCGACTGACAATTCACGGAGACCACCGCGCGCGACAAGGAGAAGCGAAAAATTCAGTCTAAAAATTCGGTTCAGTCGAAGCTTAAACCCTGTCTCTCTTCGGCTTCTTGCGCTTCATCGGCGCATGGCCGGAATTGATCGCCGCACGGGCCTTCGCGCTAATCTTCGGGGCCTTGAGACCGAGCTTTCCCTTGTTGGGTTTCATGCCAGCCGGCTTCTTGCCTGATTTCTTGGCCGACTTCTTGCTCGGTTTTTTCCCCTTCTTGACCCAGGGCTTCTTTTCTTCTTCTTCCCAGGGCATTTTCTCATCGCCTGAAGGCGCGGCGGGTTTCGGATCAAAATGGCGCGTGCCACCCGCTTGCTCGTTGCGCGACTTGGCGCGGTAAGGCTTCTTTTTCGAATAAGGCTTGGAACCGGATTGGCCCGTTCCTTCAGAAGCTTGATCGCCGCGATCGCTCGACCCGCCGGTTGCCTGCCCGTCGCGCGGTTTGGCGTTATACGGTGTCTTCTTTTCATAGAGTTTATCACCCGCACCACGCGGTCCATCGACGTTCGCCATGGGGTCGCTCTCCCGCCGGGTCACGACGATATTCTTCTCCATCTTGCCGCCGGGCCCGACCCCCTCGAGGAAACGGTCCACGCAACCCGCCGCAAGCTCGACATGGGTTTCCTTCGCCTGGATCCGGATCGCGCCGATGTCCTGCTTGGTCAGGTGCCCCGCCCGGCAAAGCATCGGCATAAGCCAGCGCGCTTCGGCCCGCTCGTCCCGCCCGACCGATAGGGTGAACCAGACGCTGTCCTTGAAGTTGTCTCGCCGATCCTTGCGCGGTTGGTCACTGTGCGATGGCGCCGCATCGAGCAGCTCTTCGGGCGCGGTCTGGTCTGCGAGATGCTGACGTAGGAACGCCGCAGCGACCTGCTCCGCATCATGTTGCGAGAGAAGTTCTTTCGCGAAGGCGCGTTCTTCCTCGCTCAGCGGTTCGCTCAATGACGGGTCGGTAAAGATACGCTCGCGATCGCGCGTCAGGATATCCTGGGCGGACGGCGGGCTAGCCCATGTGGCTTCCACATTGGCGCTTTTCAAAAGCCGCTCGGTGCGCCGGCGCATATTGTGCGGCACAATCAACGCGCACACGCCCTTGCGCCCCGCACGCCCGGTTCGCCCGCTACGGTGCAGCAGAGACTCGCGGTTCTTCGGAATATCCGCGTGGACCACCAGTTCCAGGTTCGGCAGATCCAATCCGCGTGCGGCAACGTCAGTCGCGATACACACCCGCGCGCGCCCGTCGCGCAGCGCCTGTAGCGCGTGGGTACGCTCGTTCTGGCTCAGCTCGCCCGACAGCGCCACGGCCTGGAACCCCCGGTTGGCGAAGCGGCTGGTCATCCGGTTGACGGCGGCGCGGGTCCCGCAAAAGACGAGCGCGTTCTTGGCATCGAAGTACCGCAACACATTGACGATGGCATTCTCGGCATCGTTGGGGGCGACCGTGAGGGCGCGATACTCGATATCCACATGCTGTCGCTGTTCCGCCGTCGTCGAGACCCGCACCGCATCGCGCTGGTAACGCTTGGCGAGGTTGGCGATCGCGCGGGGCACGGTGGCGGAGAACAACAAGGTGCGCCGGTCCGCGGGCGCGGCATCGAGAATGAACTCAAGATCGTCGCGAAAGCCGAGATCGAGCATTTCGTCGGCCTCGTCGAGCACCACGGCCTTGAGACCGGTCGTGTTGAACGAACCGCGTTCGATATGGTCGCGCAGCCGCCCCGGCGTGCCAACCACGATGTGCGCGCCGCGCTGCAGCGCTATGCGTTCGGCGCGCGCATCCATGCCCCCCACACAAGACGCAAAGGACGCCCCCGTGGGCGCATAAAGCCATTCGAGTTCGCGGCGCACCTGCAGCGCTAGCTCCCGGGTCGGTGCGACCGCCAGTGCCAGGGGCGCCTGCGCGCGGTCGAACCGGTCCGCCCCGGCCAGCAGGGTCGGCGCCAGCGCCAGGCCGAAAGCAACAGTCTTGCCGGACCCGGTCTGCGCCGACACGAGCGCGTCGGCGTCTTTATCGTCGAGTGCCAGGATCGCGGTCTGCACCGGGGTCAGTTCGGTGTAGCCGCGCTGGGTCAAGGCCTGCTGGAGCGGCGCTGCAACGCCTTCGAAGTCTGTCATGTTTTCTCGATCGGAACGCCGGCGGGTGCGGCCAGTGTCCCGGCGAACCCTTCAATGACGGCCCTCCTACATCATGCCCGGGCGAAAGTCAGGCATGATCTCGTCGCGGAGAATTTTGAGGGTCGGGCGAAACCACTATAGTTCGTGCAGGGAGACGAGATCATGACGCACGACAGGACACCGATCATCGACGCACAGGTACACGCCTATGAGGCCGACCATCCGGGCCGGCCCTGGGCCGCGGTGCTCACCGGGCCACCCTCGGCCAACGGCGAGGAGATGGTGGCCGCGATGGACGCGGTCGGCGTCGACGGCGCGATCCTCGTCTCCGCCTACACCATGTACCGCTATGACCCGAGCTTCGCGCTCGAGGTGCAAGCACAGCATCCCAGCCGGTTCGGCCTGGTCACGCCCTTCGATGCCGCCGATCCGGCGGTGGGCGAGAAGGTCACCGGCTGGGCCGCGAAAGACGGCACCGTCGGGGTTCGCCTGCTGCTCGCCCACGGCATTGCCGATGCGGCCGGCGATGCCGGCATCGCCAATCTGCTCGGAGCGGCCCGGCGGCACGACCTCCCGGTCAACGTCTACTGCACACAACGGCACGAACAGGTCGCGGGCCTCGCAGCGCAGTTTCCGGACATCTCACTGGTGGTCGACCATATGGGCCTCGTCCAGCCGTTCCACCCGCCCGCCCCCGAAGACGGCTGGGCCGAACTGCCGAATTTGCTGGCCCTGGCCGAATACGAAAACGTCAGCGTCAAGATCAGCGGCGCGGGCACGCTGGCACGCACGCCCTTCCCCTATACCGATATCCATGACCCCGTGCGCCGCATCCTCGATGCATTCGGCGTCGCGCGCTGCATGTGGGGCACGGACTGGACGCGCGCGGTGGAGCTCCTGAGCTACGAACAGGGCTTCGCGGCGTTCCGCCAGGGTGACTGGCTATCTGACGGCGAGCGCGCCGCACTGATGGGCGGGAACGCACAGCGCATCTATGATTGGTCGCCGGGCGATGCCTGAAGATTCGACACGGATTGGTGGCAGGAGGCTGCACGCGCAAAACCGCATTGCCAGCAATACTACCAGCCGCGCGTTCCAACGCCGCCCTTGAAGGGGCCGACGATCCGCGGCGTGATCCAGCCGCCGTAGAAATCACCTTCCTGCGGCACGACACGCTCTGCTCCCACCCAACACGCATCGACGCGCGAGGCATAGAAAGCCAGATGGTCGGTAATGGCGGCAAACGGCTTCGTCGGCGCCGGGTAACTCCATGCCGCCGCCTCGGACGTTTTTCCGTTCACCTCGAGTGACCAGTAGAATGCGACGCCCTTGAATTCGCAAAAGGACTGGCCCGGCGCCCGCTCAAGGAACTCCCGGCGAACATCGCTTGCCGGGATATAGTAGACAGGCGGGTGGCTGGTCTCGAGAACCCTGAATCCATGTTCGGTTGCGGCGATGGTATCGCCAGCAAAGTCCACCCGAAGGCGGTCTCCGACGCGTTCGAGGCGGGGCGGCCTGGGATAGTCCCAAACCGATTCCTGGCCCGGTCCCGGCTCAGTGTGCGGCATGGTATTCATGGCCAGTGTCCTTGTTTTGGTTGCGATTTTTGCGGCAACGCGCCGAACAGAACTTCACGGTGTCCCAGCATGCGGCCCACCGCCGCCGCCAGGTAAAGGACCGGTTGCAAATCGGACATATCTTGGTTCGCCGATCGCGTTTGTGTCCCATGCGAATGCGTTCCCCAAACCGCGGCGAGAGATTCACGCAAGGGCCGCGGCGAGGAGCGACGCGACTACGAGAAGCGTCGGGGGCCATCGCAGCGACGGGTACCAGGCGGGCGCCTGGTTCGATCGAGCGGCCCGGATGTCCACCAGAAGCACGAGCAGGAAGGTCCCTACAAGAACCAAGAGCCCGGGCTCCCGAGGCGCCAGAAGCGCCGCCCAGGCAACGAGTGACGGCAGCACGCTGAGCGAAAGCCTGCGCCACAAGGCGCCGTTTTCCCTGGCCGCGTGCGCACCACCCGTAGCGAACCCCCACTGAATGCCGCCGAGAAACGACAGGATAATCGCGCCATAGGCCGCGAGCGCATCGGAGGCCGTTCCGGCCCATTCAGGCGGCCCGACGAGAACGATCGCGGTACATGCCAAGAACGGCACAACACCCAAACCCCCCAGCCAAACTGCGGCCAGCGAGACCGACCGGGCTTCGACAGCGAACGGCAACGCTTCGTTCCCGACCCGACTATTGGGCCGCCGCGGCCGGCTCTGCCGGGCCGATCGCGGCGTTGACCCGCGGCATGACTTCCTCGGCCATCAGTTGCAGTGACCGCTTGGTCAGCCCTTCATCCACCCAGTCCATGCCGGCATAGACGAGTTCGCCGAAGTCGCCCGTAATCTCGCGAAGGGTCAGGATCTGATCCACCACATCGTTCACCGTGCCGCAGATCACCAGATCGTCGATCACGCGGTCGAGGGTCACGGACTCATCAGGCTCGTCCCGGTCCTGCTTGAAGACCCCCTGCCTGTTGCCGCGGATCATCTTCTTGAGAATCTGGGAGTAGTAAAAGCGGTAGGGGCTGTTCGCGTCATCCTTGCCATAGGCCTTCGCCGTGGCATCGTCGTCGGCCACGAAAATGGTCCGGGCGATCCGCCAATCGGCCGGGTCGGCAACCTCGCCGACATTGGCCTTGCCCTCGGCATAGTTAATCCAGTGGGTTGCCGCCCATTTCGGCAGCAGGAAATTGGCCGACAGCGGATGAAAATCACGTTCACCCATGGCGATCACGCCCTTTGAGAACGGCGCCACGACCGTGCCCACGATCTCCGGGCGCGGCTGCTGGAATGTCTTTGGCATGATGCCGTAACCCACATCGAGGTAGCGGGTCTCGGCCGTTGTCACCTTGAATCGGTTGTTCTTGAAATCGATGTCGTAGGGTGTCTCTCCGGCCCAGATCGCCAGGATCACGTCGATCGCCTCGGCGAAAATCTGGTTGCGATCCTCGTCAAGAATGCCGAGCGCCTCTGCATCGGAACGTAGTGCGCCGGGGCTGATCCCGAGAATGAATCGCCCGCGCGCCAGATTGTCAAACATGGCGGCGTGGGTGGCCACCAGCACCGGATGCATATGCGAAAGGTTTGTCGTCCCGGTCGCCAGTTTGATGTTCTCGGTCGCGTGAATAAGCGTGGCCTGAAACATCATCGAGTTCGTGATGGTCTCCGCGCTGTCCGTCAGATGCTCACCAACGAACGCGTCGTGAAAGCCGAGCTTGTCACAAAGGATGATGGTCTCCCGATCTTCCTGCAACGTGGTCGGATAGTCCCGATCAAGCGGATGTACCGGCATGGTGAAATAGCCAAGACGCATTGCTTTGGTCCCCATTGTCAAAAGAAACTTTTACGACGGAAGCAGGCATTCAGATTTGTATGGGCGGCAAAAGGCACGCCACCCGTCTGGCAATGGCCGGCCCCTGAGGGCCGGCTGTTCCATTCTCCTCCCGACATCCGCTCGCATCCGCGGCTAGATCAGCGGCGCGAGAAGCGCATCGATCCGCTTATCGGCTCTGCCGGGATATTTTTTCGCCATGATCTCAGCCAGGTTATCGGGCGCTTCCCCGACGATGACGATACCCACCATCCCCTGGCCGTAGTGCGGCGTGCACTTGTAGATATACGCACCGGGTGTGGAGAACGTGTAGGAGACGTCCTTGCCGACCGCCGAGCGGAAAGCCTTCACACCGTCCGGAAACGCGCCGCGGACGAACTCCACATTGTGTCCGCGGTCGGTCGCGACCCATTTAACCGTGTCGCCTGGTTCGATCTGAACGAGCGCAGGGCTGTAGATGTTGCGTTCCTTCGAATCGGGGTCCTTGTTCAACATCTGGATCGTCATGTCTGCCGCGTTCGCCGCAGCAGGCAAGACAAGGATGAGGGCTGCCAAAAGATAGCCAAATCGTTTCATGAAATTGTCTCCGTTTTCTGGGGTTCGCGCTCGATACGCGCGCGCTGGGCCACCGGACGACGACAGATGGTCGCAGGCGACCCGGCGACGGCTGATCCGGCACGTCGCGCATCGCGTACGGAGTGTAAGAAGCCAACGGAGACAAAAATGAAAAATCGGTACCAACCGAACGTTCTGCCGCGCGCCGGCGACGCACGGGGTCGGCGCGACGGCCGTCGCATCAGGGCCTCATGACGGGTGAATGCCGGCCCCGCGTATTCTTTGACGGCGCATGCCCGCTTTGCGCACGTGAGATCGCCTTCTACCGGAAACATCAGGGAGCGCCGGGCATAACGTGGGTCGACGTCAGCCGGACGGACGTGGCGGACCTTCCGAACGGCTTGTCCAGGCAGGATGCCCTGGCACGCTTCCACGTTCAGACCGAGGATGGAAATCTGGTCGACGGCGCGGCCGCGTTTGTCCACTTGTGGTCCGCACTGCCGCTCTTCCGGCTTGCGGGCAAGGTCGCCCGGATCCCGCCGCTGCTCTGGATTCTTGAACGTCTCTATAACCTGTTTCTGCCCCTGCGCCCCTACCTGCAGCGTCGGGTCGCCTGCCGGGACACGGCGCGTTGCGGAACCGGCAAGCGGTGACCGCGCCCGAACGACAAAGGATTTTTGATGATCTCGCTACAGATGATTCTCGGCAGATCCAGGCGGGGTGCCGCGAAAGTAGCGTGCCTCTTCTGCATCGCTCTGCCCCTGTTCATGCTGAGCGGTGAGCACGCCATGAGCGACACGATGCTGATCGATGATTTCTCGAACGAGGGATTGATCTCCGTGTTGGGGACGGAATGGCGCGGGGTGAGTGACAGGGTCATGGGCGGCATCTCAGACGTGCGTGTCGAGCGCGGCAATGCCGACGGGGAGACCTTTCTTCGCCTGCGCGGTGAAGTCCGCCTGGAGAATAACGGCGGGTTCGTCCAGGCCGCGCTTGACCTGGACCCGTCCGGCGGCGTCCTCGACGGATCCATGTATCGCGGCCTTCGCATCACGGTTCGCGGCAATGGCCAGCAATATTCGCTGCACCTGCGAACCCCGGACGCGGCCCGTCCATGGCAGTCCTATCAGGCACATTTAACCGCCGGCGCGAGCTGGCAGACGATCGATCTGCCGTTCGAAGCCTTCGCGCCTTACCGGATCGATCAGCCCCTCGATACGCAACGCCTGAGACGCATCGGGCTGGTGGCCATCGGGCGCGCGTTCTCGGCCGACCTGATGGTGGCAAGCATTCGCCTGTACGAGTAGTTCCGGCGAGCTTGCCCCGCACCAGATCAATGCGGTTGCGACGCCGTGCGGGGCTTAGAAGTTTCCCCTGGCAGCCTCGGACAGTATGAGCTTATCCAGGGTGAGATCGGAAACAGCCCTGCGAAGACGCTCGTTCTCCTTCTGCAGCCGCTTCAACTCTTTGAGTTGATCCGTCCCCATACCGCCATACTTCTTGCGCCAGCGGTAATACGTCTGCTCGGTAATCTGCACCTGACGGATTGCGTAAATGCGAGCCTGACCTTGCTCGACAAGCACATCAACCTGCCGCAGCTTGGAGACTATCTCTTCGGCTTTGTGTCGTTTCGTTGCCATACTTGATCCTCCGTTCACTAAAATACACGGTGGACCAATTCAATGGGGGTGGATCAGAATTAACTCTGGGTCGCCGGAGAAATGTTGGAAATTTGGTGGAGCCGAGGGGAATCGAACCCCTGACCTCTACGTTGCGAACGTAGCGCTCTCCCAACTGAGCTACGGCCCCACCGATGCCGAAAACGGCCTGCGCGCGGCCTCTCCCGGCATCGCGGCGCGGCGGGAATATGGGTGCGGGCCGCCGTCCCTGTCAAGTCATCCCCGCGCGGCCCCGTAACCGGCGTGTGACTGGACAGGCACGAAGGCGCTGGCTAGTCTCGACGCCGCTTTCACAAGGCGTTTCCGACGCCCCTTTTCGAAGCTGCGGATCGAAGAATATGCTCGCTATCGCCAACCTCATCAGCACGGTTATCGGTCTCTATATGTGGGCCGTGATCATCTCGGTGGTCCTGACCTGGCTTGTCCAGTTCAACGTGATCAACACCTCCAACCGCCTAGTCTACCAGATCGGTGACTTCCTCTACCGCATCACCGAACCGGCGCTGCGCCCGATCCGGCAGGTGATCCCGGCCATCGGCGGCATCGACCTGTCGCCGTTGATCGTCATCCTGATCCTTGGCTTCCTGCAGCAATTCATCCCGGAACTGCTGCTGCGCTAGACCCGGCCCTTCACCGGCAATGGCCCGACTCTCACACCCATGCTAGAGGCGTTGGTGAACTTCGGAGAGTGAAAGCATGACCGACCCAAAGACCAGCCACGCGGACAAGATCATCGACGGGAAAGCCTTTGCAGAAGCCCTGCGCGGGCGTATCGGCCAGAACGTGGCGAAGATCACAAAGGACCACGGACTGACCCCGGGCCTTGCGGTGGTGCTGGTCGGCGACGACCCGGCAAGCCAGGTCTATGTGCGCAACAAGGGCAAGGCCGCGGAGGCGGCGGGCATCACCGCGACGGACCATCGCCTCGACGCCGGCACCAGCCAGGCCGAGCTGCTGGCGCTCGTCGATCAGCTCAACAACGACGATTCCGTCCACGGGATACTTGTTCAGCTGCCGGTGCCGGACCAGATCGACCCCAACACCGTGATCGACGCCATCGCCCCCAACAAGGATGTGGACGGGTTCCACGTGATCAACACCGGCCGTCTCGCCACCGGCCAGATGACCGGCCCGGACGCGGCGATGGTGCCCTGCACGCCGCTCGGCTGCCGGATGATGCTCGAGGATCGGCTGGGCGACCTGTCCGGGCTCAACGCCGTCGTGCTCGGCCGCTCGAACATCGTCGGCAAGCCCATGGCGGCATTGCTGACCCAGGCGAGCTGCACCGTGACGGTCGCCCATTCGCGCACCAAGGACCTGGCCGATGTCTGCCGGCGGGCCGATATCCTGGTGGCCGCCGTCGGCCGGCCCCAGATGGTACAGGGCGACTGGATCAAGTTGGGTGCGGCCGTCATCGACGTGGGCATCAACCGGGTCGCCGCCCCCACGGACGACGATCCGGACAAGATGCGCCTCGTCGGCGATGTGGATTTCGACAGTGCAGTGGAAGTCGCGGGCGCGATCACACCCGTCCCGGGCGGGGTCGGGCCCATGACCATCGCCTGCCTGCTGGCCAACACGGTGACCGCGGCCTGCCGTCAGAACGGCATCGAACCGCCGGCCTGGTAATGCCTAGTCCGGCAACCGGTAGCGGATGACACCCTTTACCCGGGCCGGGTCCTCGACCGGCTTGCCCTTGCGCAGCACCTGGATCGACCCCTCGCGGGCCAGGTGGATCGCCTGCTGTTTGACCGCCGACAGATAGCGCCGCCAGAGATCGGGCGGGTCGTTCGCCTTACGGCGCGATTCCGCGATCGCCCGCGCAACGTCTTCGGGGGCGAGGGAACCGCTGGGCTTCGCCGCGCCTAGCTGTGCGAGGATCATCGCCGCGACCGGATCGGCCACGGGTGCAGACACACCCGCTCCCCCGGGTTCGCCGCCTTCGGGTGTTTCATCGGTTTCGTTCATATCATTCATGCCCCTGACTAGCATGCAGGGGTGTGACTGGACGAGCCCACATTCCGAACCGATAATCGAGGTACATGCGGTGATGAGGGGAAAAACATGATCGGCAGTCTGGATGCGCTTTTCGCCGTCACCGCCTTGTTTGTCGGCGGCCATTTCATGTTGTCGAGCATGCCCGTCCGGCTGGCGTTGATTCAACGCCTGGGCGAAACCCGCTTCCTCGCCTATTACTCGATCCTGATGGTGGTGGCGTTCGCCTGGATGATCCTCGCCTACATCCGCGCACCCATCGACCCGCTCTGGGAAACACCCGACGCGCTGCTCTGGCTTCCTGCCATTGTGATGCCGCTGGCGCTGTTCCTGATCGTCTGCGGCGTCACGACACCGTCACCGACCATCGCGGGGACCGCGCCCAACGACCCGGGCCGCGACCTGACCCGCGGCATCATCCGCATCACCCGGCACCCGTTCCTCAACGGCATGTCCCTGTGGGCCGCCGCGCATCTCATCGTCAACGGCGACACCCGCGCCGTCATCCTGTTTGCCGGCCTGCTGATCTTGAGCATATTCGGCACGTGGCGGATCGATAAGCGCCGCGAGTTTCTCTACGGGGCGGATTGGGGACCGATCCTGCTGACCACCAGCCTGGTGCCGTTCGGCGCCATCCTGTCGAAGCGCACCAGATTCGACTGGGCCGGGATCGGCTGGTGGCGCCTGCTCTTGACCATCGCCATCTATCTCGCCCTCGTCGGTGCCCACCCGTTCGTTCTGGGTGTTTCCGCCTGGCCGGGGCTGGGTTAGGCTCTCGAAACACCGAACAAAATTGGGGGGATACAACAATGACGATCTACCGGACGAACGAAATCGAATTTCAGCCCGACGACACCGCGCCCGCGTTGATGAAATCATTCGTCGGCGAGTTCATGAAGGTCGGGCTCGTGCATTACGAGGAAGGCGTCGCACCGCCGCCGCATTTCCATCCCAACGAAGAACAATTCATCTATGTCCTTGAAGGCAAGCTGCGCATGGTTCTCGGCGACGAGACCACCACGATTCTGCCGGGCGACCTCGTGCACATCTCGCGCAACCTGCGCCACGGCATCCTGCCGGTGGAGGGACATTGTCTATTCTTCACCTGCAAAAGTCCGGCCGGCGACGGGCGCCTGGCCCAGGATTACAACAAGGCCGACGACGCCGACGAGAAGATGGCCGAGATGGAAAAGATCGAGGGCTAGTTCCAAACGATTCGGCTGGTCCGTCTATTCAGGCAGACCTGCCGCTCGGAGATTATCCGTGAGGCGCGTGCCCTCCTCGTCATCGCTGATTAGGCGACTGTAACCGACGACATCAGCCGACAAGATTGCGGCCAACCGTCGCGATGACGACTGTCTACTCACACCCGTAATGATATGCTTGCAGAAAGAAAATGCGCGTACGGCCTAACCACGGAGTGCCTTCGACAATCGCAGACGGAGCGCCTGCAGCTTGATGAAGCCTTCGGCGTCGCGCTGATCGTAGACCTCGTCATCCTCGAAGGTGACATGGTCGAGGGAATAAAGGCTGTTCGGCGACTGTCGGCCGACCACGACCACATTGCCCTTGTAGAGCTTGAGCCGGACCGTGCCGGTCACATGCTCCTGGCTCTTGTCAATGAGCGCCTGGATCATCTCGCGTTCCGGTGCGAACCAGAAGCCGTTGTAGATGAGCTTCGCGTAGCGCGGCATCAGCTCGTCCTTGAGGTGCATTGCCTCGCGATCGAGGGTAAGGGATTCCATCCCCCGGTGCGCCGCCAGCAGCACGGTACCGCCCGGGGTTTCATACACGCCGCGGGACTTCATGCCGACGAAACGGTTCTCGACCAGATCGAGCCGGCCGATACCGTTGGCACCGCCGAGTTCGTTCAGTTTCGTCAGCAATGTCGCGGGGGACATTTTCTCGCCGTCGATCGAGACCGGGTCGCCCGCCTCGAATCCGATCTCGACATAGGTCGGCGTGTCAGGGGCCGCCTCAGGCGAGACGGAGCGCGAGTACAAATATTCCTCGGGCTCGACCCACGGATCCTCGAGCACTTTCCCTTCCGCAGAGATATGCAGAAGGTTAGCATCCACCGAGAACGGCGCCTCGCCGCGCTTGTCCTTGGCGATGGGAATCTGGTGTTTCTCGGCGAAGTCGATGAGCTTGGTCCGCGAGGTCAGGTCCCATTCGCGCCAGGGCGCGATCACCTTGATGTCGGGGTCGAGCGCGTAATAGCCGAGCTCGAACCGAACCTGGTCATTGCCCTTGCCCGTCGCGCCATGGGACACCGCGTCCGCGCCCGTTTCATGGGCGATCTCGATCTGGCGCTTGGCGATCAGCGGACGGGCGATCGAGGTGCCGAGCAAGTAGACGCCCTCATAAACGGCATTGGCGCGGAACATCGGAAAGACAAAGTCGCGCACGAACTCCTCGCGCAGATCCTCGATGAAGATCTCCTTGACCCCGAACATTTCGGCCTTGGCCCGTGCGGGTTCGATCTCCTCACCCTGGCCGAGGTCGGCGGTGAAGGTCACCACTTCGCAGCCATAGGTCTCCACCAGCCATTTGAGAATGACCGAAGTATCGAGACCGCCCGAATAGGCGAGCACGACTTTTTTCACGTCACCTGACGCCATGTCTCTGATCCGTTCCGCGTTTGCGTAAATCGCGGCGGAGTATAGACGCGCGGGCAGCGGGAGCAAGGGTCGGGGCAGCACGGTCAGATCGGTCAGACGATCCGCATACCTGCCAAGGCCGCCGCCACCATGGCCAGCCCGGCCAGGGCCTGGGGCAGGCCCGTCCCGGTGGCCAGGGTGGACATCACGGCACGGACAATGCGGCCCGTGCGGCTGCTGTGGTGCGGGGTCAGGGAGGGCATTCGCCACCGGCGTATCGTCGGCAGTCCCATAACAATAGCGTCCCACCAAATATGGCGAGGCCAAATCCCATAAGAAAATCGTCGATCATGTCCGTCGATCCGGCGTTGGTTGCGCAAACGGATCTTGGGTACGGTGTCCTCTTCCCTTAGGGCACAAAATAGTGACGCTGTCCCGAACAGACAAGCACACGAGTCCGAGAGGGAATAAACCCTGATAATATCAACGGCTTATGGGAGTTACCCGGCGGCAGAGCGGCGCGGCCGTTCACTCTCGGACTTCAGTTGCCCGCAGGCCGCCATGATATCTTCACCGCGCGGGGTGCGCACCGGCGAGGGATAGCCGGCCGCGCGGACAATATCGGCGAAGGCCTCGATGCGCTCGTCGGTCGAGCGGTCATAGGGGGCGCCGGGCCAGGGATTGAACGGGATCAGGTTGACCTTCGAGGGTATCCCCTTGATCAGTCGCACCAGTTCGCGGGCATCCGCATCGCTGTCGTTGACGTCGCGCAGCATCACATACTCGAAGGTGATCCGCCGGGAATTGCGCACGCCGGGATAGTCGCGGCATGCGGCCAGCAGCTCGGCAATCGGGTATTTGCGGTTGATCGGTACGATCTCGTCGCGCAGTTCGTCGCGTACCGCGTGCAGGGACACGGCCAAATTCACCCCGAGCTCAGCGCCGCAGCGTTCGATCAGGGGCACCACGCCCGCCGTCGACAGGGTGATCCTCCGGCGCGAGATCGCGATCCCCGCATCGTCCATCACGATCTTCAGCGCGGCCGACACATTTTCGAAATTGTAGAGCGGCTCGCCCATGCCCATCATGACGATATTGCTGAGTTCGCGCTCATAAATGGTGGGCCGTTCCGCGGTCGGCCATTCACCCAGATGGTCGCGCGCCAGCATGATCTGGCCGACAATCTCCGACGGACCGAGGTTGCGCACCAACCGCTGGGTGCCTGTGTGACAAAACCGGCAGTTCAGGGTGCAGCCGACCTGGCTGGACACACACAGCGTGCCGCGGTCGGATTCGGGAATATGCACGCATTCGACTTCATTGCCGTCCCCCAGATGCAGGAGCCATTTATGGGTCCCGTCCGTGGACGCCAGGTCTTGCGAGATCTCGGGCCGAGATACGACATAAAAGTCGGCCAGTTTCGCGCGCAGGACCTTCGACAGATTGGTCATCTGATCGAAATCGGTGGCGCCGCGCGCGTAGACCCATTTGAACAACTGGTCGGCCCGGAAACGCGGCTCGTCGAGCGATTCAAGCGCCGCCGTCATTTCAGCCCGGTTCATCCCGATCAGGTTGACCGGGCCGTCGCCGGATGAAGCCTCGGGGGCGGCAAACTGTTCGGATGTGATCGGCATGACGGTTCACATAAGCCCGGCGGCGGGCGAACGCAACCGCTCTAGCGACCGCAGGCCTTGTTGATGGCCGCATAGGCCGCGCTTGTTCCCTTGAGGGAATAGCTGTCGGTGGTCGGGTTATTGCGGCTGGAGATACCCTTGACCGTCATGCGCGCACCCTTGCGAAGCGCGGTGACGAGCTTCTGGTCGTCGGCCTGTTTGTAGGTCCAGGCGCTCTGGTCCTTGGTGAACAGGGACCATGATTCACCGCCGATACGCACCTCGACCTCTGATGCTTCCTTGAATGGGTAGCCGATATCTACCTGCACCACGTCGAATTCCTTCTGGCCGGGCCGATGCCAGACGAGGAAGAAAATTTCGCCGCGCCGCGACTGCAGGCTCGCGGTTTTCGGCTTCGAGACCATATAGCAGAACTGGCTGTTCCCGGTGCCGCGGGTGTAGGCGTCCCAGTCACCATGCTGGCTGATGCGCTTGGCCTCCTGGGCATGGGCCGGGGACGGCGCCGTAAACGCCAGGGCCAGCACAAGTGCCGGTGCTATGAAAGTAAGTCTGGTGAGTGCAATCATAATCCGCCACTACCAAGCGTTGCCGAGTCTTGCCAAGCCTTGGCATAATCAAGGTCTTGTTATTGTTCGGCCTTTTCTCCGTCTCGCGTGCGACGTAACACGGGTTCACCATGCACATGCTCGGGCAATACGTCGGTGGGCCCGCCCCGGACCAGCGGACGCGCGGGATAACGCCCGAGCGTGAGGACGCGGTCATACATGACGATCGCGGCGGCCAGGCCTACATTCACGCAGAAACGCGTGGGAATTTTCACCACATGATCACAACGTGCGACCAACGCAGGCGACAGTGAGCCGCGTTCCGGCCCCAGTACATAAGCGGCCTGGCGGGGATGACGGAAGCTCGGCAGATCGACGGAATCCTCGATGAGTTCGACGCCGACCAGGGCACAACCCCGCGGCAGGCTGAAGTCATCCAGCCTGTCATATTCGTGGAGTGGCAGATGTTCGGGCGCGTCGGACGTGTCCGAACGGCCCCCCTCACGCTGAGCATACACCGCATCGATGGTGAACACGAAACTCGCGCCGAAGGCGTGGGCGGTCCTCATGATCGCGCCGACGTTCATCTGCTTCGAGATTCCCTCGACGCCGATCCCGAAATAGCCGCGCATTCTTGCTTCGCTCATGGGACCTTACTTGCATGCCCCTCGGGGCCGAGGCAAGTTGGCAGCGAGGCCTGACAGGAGACTGAAATTCATGCGCGCGATTGTCTGCAAGGACTGGGGCGACCCGGAGACCCTCGAACTTGGTGAACTGCCGGCACCGGCGCTGGGGCCGGGTCAGGTCCGCATCCGGATGCGCGCCGCCGGCGTCAATTTTGCCGATTGCGTCCTCGTGCGTGGCCAGTATCAGGAAAAACCGGAACTGCCGTTCGCCCCCGGCCTTGAGGGCGCGGGCGAGATCATGGAGGTCGGCGAAGGCGTGACGGATTTCCGACCCGGCGACCGGGTGATGGCCGTTGTTTCTGCCGGGGCCTATGCCGAGCAGGCCGTGTGTGCGGCAAGCACCGTGTTTCATATGCCCGACGGCATGGACGACGCCACCGCTGCGGCCTTCCCCGTCGCTTACGGCACGTCCCATCTGGCCCTCGTCCATCGCGCCGAGCTGAAACCCGGCGAGACAGTGCTGGTGCTCGGGGCCGGCGGCGGTGTCGGCCTGACGGCGGTCGAATGTGCCAAGGCGCTAGGCGCGACGGTCATAGCCGCGGCCTCCACCGCGGAGAAGCTCGAACTGGCCCGTGCGCGCGGCGCTGATCATTTGATAAATTATACCGAGGAAGATCTACGCGGCACGCTGCGCGAGCTAACCGACGGTAAGGGTGTGGACGTCGTTTACGATCCGGTGGGCGGTGAGCTCGCCCAAACCGCGATGCGTTCGCTGGCCTGGTCGGGCCGCTTGCTGGTGATCGGCTTCGCCAGTGGTGAGATTCCTGAATTCCCGTCCAATCATCTCCTGGTCAAGAACATATCGATCGTCGGCGTTTTCTGGGGTGCCTACCGGAAGCGCGAACCCGAGACCTTCCGTGCCGGCTTTGAAGAGCTCTTCGCGTGGTGGGCCGCCGGTAAGCTGAAACCCCATGTGTCCCAGGTTTTGCCCCTGGCCGACGTCGCCAAGGCGCTCGCGATGCTCGAAGGTCGGCAGGCCGAGGGGCGTCTGGTTATCGACATCGATGGCTGACGCACCCAACCGGCATGCCGGGTAGGACCATGGCCGATCCCGACAAGACTGCACGCGATAAGGCCGTACTGTCCCAGTACGAATCCTACCCCTATCCCGAACGCAATCCCGACGACGAAAAGAAACGTCTGATCGCCGGTTCGCCGAGCAGCCTTTTCGAGCTGAACCATTATATATTCGGGGGTGCGCGGGACCTGTCGAAACCACTACAGGCACTTGTCGCCGGCGGCGGCACCGGCGATGCCGTGATCATGCTCGCCCAGCAAATGCACGATGCGTGCGTACCGGGCGAGGTCACCCATCTCGACCTGAGCGGCCCGAGCCAGGCTGTCGCGCAAGCGCGTGCAAAAGTGCGCGGGCTGAACAATATCCGCTTCGTGACGGGCTCCCTGCTCGACATCGCCGAGGTGGCGCCGGGCCCGTGGGACTACATCGATTGCTGCGGTGTGTTGCACCATCTTGAAGACCCCGACGCAGGGCTGACTGCACTGGCCGGTCAACTCGCACCCGATGGCGGGATCGGCGTCATGGTCTATGGCGAATATGGCCGAACCGGCGTCTACCATATGCAAGACATGCTGCGCGCGATCGCACCTGGCGGCGAAGTATCCGATGACGAGCGGATTGCCACAGCCAAGCGCCTGGCCGAAAGCCTGCCAAAGACCTCATGGATCGTCCGCAACGGGCTGATCCGTGATCATGTGGGGGGTGGCGATCCGGGGATCTATGATCTGTTTCTGCACTCGCGTGATCGTGCCTACCGCGTGCCCGACGTCGCCGATTTTGTCACCCAGGCCGGCCTGCGCCTGACAAGCTTCATCGAGCCCTTTCGCTACGACCCGGACTGGCTGATCCACGATCCGCGCATCCTCAAGCGACTTAGAGACCTGGACCTCATCGCCCGGGCGAGCTTCGCGGAGCTGTTCGCCGGAAACCTCATGAAGCACATCTTCTACGCGGTCCGCGACACCAACCAGGTAACCCTGCCCGGCACCGACAATCCGCGCGCAGTTCCTCATCTCCTTAACCAAAGCGCCGAAGATGTGGCCAGATCCCTGCCGCCCGGCGGCAAGATCACCGTGACGGCCGACGGCCTGAAGACCGACATGCCGGTGCCGGCTCTGTCGCGTCCGATCGCGGCCTTGTGCGACGGCAACAGGTCCCTGGCCGAAATCCATGTGGCGATCCGGGAGAAACGCCCGGACCTCGACTATGACGCGTTCAAGCGCCAGTTCGATGAGCTCTATCGGGTGTTGAACGCGATCAACCGCATGGTGCTGCGGTTGCCGGCCTGAAGACACTAGTGGCTGTCGTTCGCCGGGGTAAAGTCGCCGTCGAGGCGATAGAGTTGCTGGGACCCGAAGCCATGGATCTCATACTCGCCAACATCGCTGAGCCGGAACTCATTCTGAATCTGGACAAAGGTCTCCTCGCCCACAAGAATCTCCATCGGCTCGCATACCGCTTCGATCCGGGCCGCGAGAATCACGCCGGGCCCGAAGATGTAATAGGCATATTTTTGCACACCGACGACCGAGCCGATCACCGGCCCGGTGTTGATACCCACACGGCATTTCCATTCGAATTCGCTGTTTTCGTTGCGGCGCTGCAGGTAACGCACAAAACGCAGCGCGAAACACGCGATATTGCGGGCATGGTCCGGGTTGGGTTCGGGCAGGTCGGAAACGGCGATATAGGCGTCACCAATGGTCTTGAGACGCTCGCAACCGAACTGTTCGACGATCCAATCGAAGGCGGTGAAGATGTCGTTCAATTCTGAGATCAGCTTGGTCGGCTCCTGAGAGATCGCCATCTGGGTAAAGCCGACGAAGTCGAGCATCAGGACCAAGGCATTGTCGAAGCGCTGTGGCGTGGTGACGCCGAACTCCTTCCATTCCTCATAAACCTGCTGCGGCATAATATTGAGCAGCAGCTTCTCAACCCGTTCCTTTTCTTTTTTCAGGTCCCTGTTCTGGCGCTCGATAATCTTCGAATAGGACTCGATCATGTATTCGAGTTCCTTGAACTTCGAGATATTCTGTCACTGGATCATGATCTCGTCATGACCCGCACCCTCCGCATGCACGAACTCGATCGCCGGCGTAATCGCCCAGCGCTTGGGCTTGACCTCGACGAGTGTTTCCCGCAACAGGCGAGACACTTCCTCGAAGGACGCCTTATCGATCGAAAGCCCGGCATGCACCGTCGAATCTTCATAAATCCACAAGTGCGACGCGTGTCTCGATCAATCGGTACGACGCCCCACCGCCAGCACCATTCCTAATGTTGTTACCGCCAGGCCGGACCATGAGAGGAAGCTGGGCAATTCATCGAGAAGAATGATGCCGAACAGCACGCCGAGTGTGGGCGAACCCGCCAGCAGTACCGCCATGGTGGTCGCGGAGATCGAGCGAGTCGCCCGGGTCACGAGAATGACCACGATGAAGCTCGCCACGATGCCCTGGTAGACCGTCTGGAGTGCCACCTCCTGCCAGGGCAGGAAATTGTCGAACTGCAGAAGCCCCGACGGCAGGAACAGGACCCAGACAGGGATGTAGATTGCGGAACTGATGGTCGGGACGGCAATAAGCGCCTGCAGGATCGTTACGTTCCAGCGGCGTAATGCGGTCATGTAGAGCGCGAAGCAGCCCGCTGCGCCGATCAGCAGAAGATCACCCAGCCACTGCCCCGCCGGCGCATTCAGGCTGAAGCTGTCCCCGCCGACCATGGCGCCGCCAACGACAATCAAGGCCACGCCGCCCATCTGCGCCCGCGCCGGCATCTCCCGCAGCCAGTAGTATCCGATCACCGCGGCAAAGATCGGCATCACCCCGTTGGTAAGAACACCCGCATGCACCACCGGCGCCAGCGCCATGCCGCCGAACGAGGTCAGTGCAAACGGCACCCCCACGCCGAAGGAAAGGACAGCCCCCTTCCACAAGGGAAGGCCGGCCAGGCCTTTCGTCAGCAACAGCGGCAGCACAATAACGGCGGCAACCCCGACCCGGATGGCTGTCACATCAAACGGTGTCAGCGCATGGAGTACGCCAAAGCGCGACGCCACGATCCAGCCACCCCAGATGAAGGGCACCACAAGTCCGCAACTCAAGCCGACGGCGAAACTGGGAGATCCCGCATTCATTGTGCTGGCTTCGCCATACTCGGTGACGCGGCACCGGACAATAGACCCGGCCCGAGTGCAACCAGTACACCCGCCGTGACGACAATGACCCCGATGATGCTGATCGTGGATGGGATTTCACCCAGGGTCGGGATCGCGATGAGAACCGCCACGGCCGGTGCCCCGGACATCACCGCGGCTTGCCGCATGCCGCCGAGCATGCGCGCAGCGTGGGCGATAAGGATCGACGCGATAAACGCTGCGACGATACCCTGATAAACGCCCTGCAGGGCGATTTCCGGCCACGGCGTCGCGGCAAGGTTACTGGGAAGAAAAAGCAGCCAGATCGGCACATAGAGCGACAGATTGGTTCCGTTCACGATGATCAGGGACTGCAGCGCGGTGATGCCCCAGCCGCGCACAGTCGTCAGGAATGTGGCGTTGCATGCTGCCGCTCCCAGAAATAGGAGATGCCCGCGCCACTGACCCGGCATACCGTTAGCCAGCGCGTCCCAGCCCGTCGCCAGCACGCCGCCCACGATCATGATGATTCCGACTACCCGCCAGCCGCCCAGACGATTGCCGAAGACAAACCAGCCGATCCCCGCGGCAATGACCGGCATGGCGCCGTTGGTGACGATGCCGCCATGGGCCACCGGTGCGAACGACATGCCGCCGAACAGAAACAGCGCGAAGGGCGCCCCCGACGTCGCGGCGACCACCAGAATTTTCCAAGGTTCGAGAGGAGGCCAGCGCATGCGCAGGATTATCGGCAGGGTGCAGATGCCGGCAACCCCGAACCGAAGACCGGCCATGTCATAAACGGTAAGACTTGAGGTCGCGCCGAAGCGCGAGACCACGAGCATGCCTGAGAATAAGAGCATCACCACGACACCCGCGCTCACGCCGAGGACCGCGTCGCGATTCATCACCGATTCTCCGGCAAGGAAAAGGCCCCATCCGTCTGACTATGCGGCATGGGGACCTGTCCCTGTCTCGAACATCGGAAACCGATTGGTGTTCGAAGCGGTTACTGGGTCACGATCGTGGCTTCAGAGCGATCACGCACCTCGTCGACCGTCACATCCGGCGCCAGTTCCTCGATGTGGACGCCACCATCCCCGATCCGGAACACGCCCAGCTCGGTGATGACGTCGTCCACGACGCCCGCTCCCGTAAGGGGCAGATTGCATTCCTTGAGCAGCTTCGCGGTGCCGTCCTTGGCGTTGTGATCCATCAGGATCACCACACGTTTGACGCCAGCAACCAGATCCATCGCGCCGCCCATGCCCTTGACCATCTTGCCCGGGATCATCCAGTTCGCGAGGTCGCCATTCTCAGCAACCTGCAACGCGCCGAGGATCGACATGTTGATGTGACCGCCGCGAATCATCGCAAAGGATTGCGCACTATCGAAATAGACCGATTTCGGGGTCTCCGTGATGGTCTGCTTGCCGGCATTAATCAGGTCGGCATCGACTTCGTTGTCGGTCGGGAACGGGCCCATACCGAGCATGCCGTTCTCCGATTGAAAGTTCACATCCATGTCGTCGGGGATGAAGTTCGCAACTTTCGTCGGCATTCCGATGCCAAGATTGACATAGAAACCGTCTTCGAGTTCCTGCGCCGCGCGGGCGCACATTTCATCGCGTGTCCAAGCCATTTTCCGTCTCCTTCACTTTGTCTTTATGTTCCGGTCAGCCTCTGCGGCTCCTGTTGTCGGTCAGCCGTCGCTAACGGTCCGGAACTCAATGCGTTTCTCGAAATCCTGACCCTGGAAAATCCGGTGGGTATAGATGCTGGGCAGGTGGATACCGTCGGGATCGAGTTCGCCCGGCTCGACCAGCTCTTCGACCTCGATGACGCAGGTCTTGCCTGCGGTCGCCATCGGGGCGTTGAAGTTGCGCGCCGTCTTGCGGAAGACGATATTCCCCGCCGTGTCACCCTTCCAGGCCTTGATGATCGCCAGGTCGCCGGTCAGCCCGCGCTCCATGACATAGGTCTGACCGTCGAACTCCTTGGTCTCCTTACCCTCGGCGATGATCGTGCCGACACCGGTCTTGGTATAGAAGGCGGGGATACCGGCGCCACCGGCCCGGCAACGCTCGGCGAGCGTACCTTGCGGATTGAATTCGAGCTCCAGTTCACCGGCGAGGAACTGGGCCTCGAATGTCTTGTTCTCACCCACATAGGACGAAATCATTTTCTTGACCTGGCGGGTCTGCAGCAAAAGCCCGAGGCCGAAATCATCCACCCCTGCATTGTTCGACGCGATGGTGAGGT
Source organism: Alphaproteobacteria bacterium (assembly GCA_049601915.1). Lineage (GTDB taxonomy): Bacteria > Pseudomonadota > Alphaproteobacteria > UBA6615 > UBA6615 > UBA8079. Next base: position 42,013 of record JBMYRB010000005.1, on the reverse strand, counting down.
CCTTCACGCCCGAATCCCGGATCGCCAGGATCATGTGCTCCGGAATACCACACAGGCCGAAACCTCCAGCGAGGATCGTCATGCCATCATGGAGTAATCCGTCGAGTGCCGACTTCGCGTCCGCATAAACCTTCTTGCTCATCTCTTCGCCCCGATTTGTATGTTCTGTTCTTTTGGGTTTTACGCCCAGTGTCAACGAAAGCAATCTGGCCCGATTATGCCCAACCAGGCACTCCCTTAATAGCCCGCGGACGCGTTTTCAAGGAGGCGAATACGCCGATCTGTCACGCAGGAGGCGACTATCTAGCGGTGGTGCTCCTGCTCTATGGTGGCCGACCATGCCCAATCGTCTTGCCACCATGTCCCCCACAGTTATCGCGATTTCCCTGATGGTAGGGGCGATGGTGTTGTTTTCCGCAGGACACGGGCTCGTGCGTTTCGCCAGCGACGAGTTACACCCGTTCCAGATCGGGTTTCTGCGGTCGACCTTTGGCTTGGTCTTCATGCTGCCCTTGATTCTTCAGGGCTGGGATTTCTCCGACCTGCGGCTCAAACGCCCGAAGCTTCATCTTATTCGCGGCGCCCTGTCGGCCGTGAACACCCTCGCATGGTTTACCGCCATCGCCATCATGCCCCTGGGTGAGGCTGTAGCCCTGAACTTCACATCGCCCCTGTTTGCCACGATCCTGGCCGCAATATTCCTCGGCGAGGTCGTCCGTGCCCGGCGCTGGACAGCGACCATTATCGGTTTTATCGGCGTGCTGATCGTCGTTCGCCCCGGCGTCGAGACGGTACAACTCGGTGCGCTGTTGGCACTCGGCAGCGCCATGTCGATCGCGGTCAACGTGTTGCTGATCCGAGTCATGTCCCAGGAGGACAGCACCCGGGCGATCGTCCTGACATTCAACCTGGCCATTACCTTCTTCACCCTCATCCCCGCGATCGTGGTTTGGGTCTGGCCAAGCCCGGTCATGTGGGCCGTGACATTCGCCATCGGGGTGACCACGACCGTGGCGCACCTGATGCTGACCAAGGCGATGAGTCTCGCCGAGGCCTCGGCGATCGTGCCGCTGGAATTCATCCGGCTCCCCATGGCGGTCCTCATCGGCTTCGTCTGGTTCGCCGAGATACTCGACGTCTGGACCCTTGTCGGCGCAACGATCATCGGTTGCTCGGCCGTCTACATCGCACGCCGCGAAGCGCTCGCCGCCAAGCGCATCACCGCCACGAGCACATGACGAAACCGGGCGACCAGATGTTCGGCCTCCCGCGTACTCTTGTCGCGATCATGGCCATGGTCACCGGCGCGGCGTGCCTGGCGGGCAACCATGCGCTGGTACGCTCCGTGGCCGACGAGGTCGGCGCGCTGGAGACCTCCGCGCTACGGTTCCTCTGGGCCGTGCCGCTGATGCTGCCATGGCTGATCCGCAGCCGCGGGCGCATGCTGCGTACCCGCCGGCACGGGCTTCACTTCCTGGCCGGCGTGACCACCGTCGCCTCGACTTTGTTCCTCTTCTCCGGCCTGGCGCTGCTGCCACTCGCCTTTGCCACATCGCTCAGCTTTACCGCACCCCTGTTCGCGACGGTCATGGCCGTCCTTCTGCTCAGCGAGCGGGTAACGTTGGCGCGCTGGGTCACGATCGCCGTGGGTTTCGCGGGCGTCCTGATCATCCTGAGGCCCGGCGTGGCACCGGTCTCGCCTGCCTCCATGCTGCCGCTGGGGTTCGCGGTCGCCTATGCCTTCTGGTTCATCCTCATGAAAAGGCTGGGCAGCACAGAACAGAAGACCACCACGACCTTCTACCAGACGGTCTGGTCGGCGCTGTTGCTGACCCTGATCGCCCTGCCCGAGTGGCAGTGGCCGAGTTGGGACGCGGCCTGGCGCTCGGCCGCCATGGCGAGCCTCGGCACCGCGGCGATTTTTCTGGTTGCCTGGGCCTTCGATCTGGCCGAGGCCTCTCTGGTCGCACCCTTCGACTATATCCGCCTGCCGTTGATTGCGTTGATTGCCTATCTCGCCTTTGGCGAAGTGCCCGATATATTCACCGTCCTCGGCGCCCTGGTAATTGTCGGTGCCACACTCTCCTCGGCCCGTTTGGGAACAAGCAAACCAAACCCCGGCTGACTTGACTCCCCCCCGTCCGCAGCGGGTTAATGCGCCAGATCATCGCAAGGGGGATTTCATGGATTTCGGCATATTCAATTTGATGAACCGCCGCCACCGCAGTCAGACGGTGCCGCAGGTCATCGCCGAAACCGTCGAACATATACAGGCGGCCGAGACCGCCGGGTTCGGCGTGTCATGGTTCACCGAACATCATTTCACCAACTACTCTATGGCGCCCTCGCCGCTGATGATGGTCGGCCATGTCGCACCACAGACGCTGCGCATCAAACTCGGGACCGCGGTAGTCCTGCCCGCACTTTATCAACCCGCTCGTTTGCTGGGCGATATCGCGTTTGCCGACAATCTGGCCGAGGGAAGGCTGATCGTCGGCCTCGGCAGCGGCTACCAGGCCTACGAGTTGCGCCGTTTTGGCATCGATCTCGCCGAATCCAGCGCCATAACCGACGAGTGGATTGATTTCCTCGCCCAGGGCCTGGGCCAGGAATCTTTCGAATTCCACGGCAAGTATATCGACCTTCCCCAGACATGGTTCACGGTCGACCCCATCCAGACACCGCAACCGCAAATCTGGATCGCGGGAAACAGCCCGGGCTCCCAACAACGTGCCCTCAAGGGTGACTATCCTTTGATCGCGACCGGATTTGGCCGCGACGCCGATACATTGGCCGAGATTCGCGCCAGGGCAGACGAGACATGGCGGGCGGCGGGGCGTGATCCGGAGGCGTTACGTTTCGGCACACTGCGATACTGCTTTGTGACCGATGACATGGCCGAGGCGCTGGCCTATGCCGAGAACGCCCGCTACCAGATGCGGCTGTCGTCTTACCTGCGCCAGGGTCAGACCGAACTCGACGCACCCTGGTTGCCGGAGCAGGCGTTCGACAGCGAGATGTCGCCGGAAGATATTCTCAGATGGAACCCGATCGGTGACCCCGAGACTGTGGCTGAACGGCTGGTCGAGGAAATCGAGAAGGTCGGCTCGGATCACATCGCGCTGTATATGACCATCGGCGATACCGACCACGAATCGGTGATCACCTCGATCCGGCGCTTCGGCAGAGAGGTCATGCCATTAATCGAGAAAAGCGTCGGGCCGCTGGCCGCCGCCGGCCGTTATGCACGGGCGATGTCGGCCTCCACCGCGAACTAGGCGCGCCATGCGGATCGAAGCGAACGGCATAGAGTTCGTTTGCCAGGTCGACGGGCCGGAAGGCGCGCCCTGGCTAACTTTCTCCAATTCCCTGAACACGAACTTCGCCTTGTGGGACCCCCAGGTCGAGGTCATTGCCGACCGCTACCGAATCCTCCGCTACAACACGCGCAGCCATGACGGGACCGACGCCCCCCCGGGACCGTGGGACCTGGAAGATCTGGCCGCCGATATCGTCGGGCTCTGGGATGCGCTCGGAATCGCGCGCAGCCATTTCGTGGGCTCGTCCATCGGTGGCATGACCGGGCAGGCGCTCGCGCTCGGCTGGCCTGAACGCATCAACGCCCATGCGCTGGCCGACACACAAGCCGACTTCACCGGCGAATTCGCCGCGACCGTCCCGGCCCTGATCGAACGGGTGGCTGATGAAGGCCTCGACCCGTTGATCGAGGGTATGCCGCTGCGCTGGTTCACCGACGACGTTCGCGCAGCGCGCCCCGAACTGGTTGCGCAGGCCCGCGCGCTCATCGCCGCCAACACCGTCGAGGGTTACATCGCCTGCGCCGACGCCATGACCCGGCTCGATTTCATGGATCGTCTGCACGAGATCAAGAAGCGAACTCTTTTGATCTACGGCGCGCAGGATCTCGGCACCCCGCCCGAGGGAATGCGCGAGATGCAAGCGCGGATGCCGAACGCGAGCTATATGGAAATCAATCCGGCCGCCTTCAATGCCGCACTGGTGCCGTTCCTAGATTCCTTCGAAACCGGAGAAGCGGGATGAACACGAATGCAATCCGGCGCATCGCCGGACTCGCGCCACCGGCTGTACTCGCCCATGCCGACTGGTCGGTGGACGCCCGCAAACGCTGGGTCGCACGCTCCGTGCGCTCCACGGCAGGCGGATATGTGGCCCTCGCGCCCGAGCCCGTCAGCCGGATCGGCGATTTCTTCGACCGGCTGGCCGCCGGCGCGGGCCCGGGTGAAACGGTGTTCGCCGGGTTCGATTTCCCTCTGGGCCTGCCCGAAGCCTATGCCGCCAGGGCAGGCATCGACCACTTCATCTCTGCGCTGACCCGTTTCGGGCGCGGCCGCTGGTCGGACTTCTATAATCCCGCCGGCGTACAAAATGAGATCTCAATACGCCGGCCGTTTTATCCCAACAAACCCGGCGGCACCCGGCACAAACATCTGACCGACGGGCTCGGCGTGGCCGGAATCGACGATTTGCGCCGGGTCTGCGACCACCCGACGGATCTGCGCTTCGCGGCGAGCCCCCTGTTCTGGACCCTTGGCGGACAGCAGGTTGGCAAGGCCGCGATCTGCGGCTGGCGCGACCTGATTGCACCGGCCCGGCGCAGCCGAAACGCATTTCATATTTGGCCGTTCGACGGCGAGCTCGCGACATTGCTCGACCGCCCAGGAATCGTCGTGGCCGAGACCTACCCCGGCGAGGTCTATTCCCATTTGCGCCTGAGGATCGGTGCCCCCAATAAATCAAAACGCAATCAGTCCGACCGGCGCGATGATGCCGCACCCCTGCTCGCCTGGGCCGCCGACAATGACGTCGCGTTATCCGCGGCGCTTGCTGCCGACATCCGCGACGGGTTCGGACCAGGCGGAGACGGCGAGGATCGTTTCGATGCAACGGTGGGATTGTTCGGCATGCTCAACGTGGTCTTCGGCCACCGGGCGCCGGGCGATCCGCGCGACCAGGTGCTGCGTGACATCGAGGGATGGATCCTGGGCCTCGACCCGGATCGTCTTCGACCACGCGGCGGCTGAGCCTGCATTGAAGGCAGCCGGGCCGCACTGTAAAACCAAGACCAACAAGACTCACACACCGGGGAGATCATCATGGACGTCAACGGACTGGCAGCGGTTATCACGGGCGGCGGCTCGGGCATCGGGGCCGAGGTCGCGCGCCATTGCGCCAGGGCGGGCATGAAAGTGTCTTTGCTCGACGTCAACATGGACGGTGCTAACGCGGTCGCCGACGAGATCGGCGGCACCGCGATCCAATGCGACGTGACCAGCGCCGACAGCGGGGAAGCGGCCATCGCGGCCGCGCGCGATGCCAACGGTGTCGGTCGCCTGCTGGTCAATTGCGCCGGTGTGGGCACACCCGGGCGGATAGTTGGACGCAACGGCCCTCTGCCGCTCGATGCGTTCAACTTCGTCATCCAGGTCAATCTGGTCGGCTCATTCAACATGATGCGCCTGTTCGCCGCCGAGCTCGGCGAGGCTGAACCCTTCGACGACGGCGAACGCGGCCTGATCATCAGCACCGCCTCTGTTGCGGCGACGGAAGGCCAAATCGGCCAGGCGGCCTACGCCTCGTCCAAGGGCGGGATCGTGTCGCTTAATCTGGTCGCCGCGCGCGAGTTCGCGTCCCGCGGTATCCGGGTCAACACCATCGCACCGGGCCTGATCGACACGCCGATGATGGCCGGTCTGCCCGACGAGGCCCGCGCGAGCCTGGCCGAGCAGCCCGAATTCCCTAAGCGCCTGGGCCGCGCTGACGAGTATGCGAGCCTCGTCATGCACATGTGCGAGAACGTGCTGATCAACGGTGCGGTGATGCGCCTGGACGGCGCCCTTCGCATGGCCGCGCGTTAGTCCATGCCCGCAGATCCGAGAGTGGCGACAGCGCTCAGCCACTGGGCGCCGCGCTTGGTCGCCAATGGCGTGCCGCTCACCGACTTTCAGGAAGTCACAGCCAGCATCGAGACATGGGATGACTGGTGCAGCGCATGGTCGGGACGGGCGGCAATCCACGAGGCGATGGGCCGGCAGGCCCTCGATGACGGGTACGAACTGAGCGCGGGCGAACATCTGACAACGGCAGGTGTTTGCTACCACTTCGCCAAGTTCCTGTTCGTGAACGACCCCGACCAGATGCAGGCGGCGCATTTGAAGGCCGTCGAATGCCGACGCCTGGCGCTCCCGTTCCTGCGGCCGGCAGGCGACCGGGTGATGATCCCCTACGAAGGCGCAATGCTGGCCGGTATCCTGCGCCGGCCCGAAAACGCCGAACGTCCGCCGGTCGTGGTCATGGCGATGGGCCTCGATTCCTCGAAGGAGGAAATGGATTCGTATGAAAACCTGTTTCTCGCGCGCGGTCTGGCGACCCTGACATTCGACGGCCCGGGCCAGGGCGAGGGTGAATATGAGTTCGCCATCCGCCATGACTATGAGGTGCCGGTGTGTGCTGTGCTGGACTGGCTCGAATTGCGCGACGATGTGGATGCCAATCGCGCCGGGCTGTGGGGCGTGAGCCTCGGCGGTTACTACGCCGCCCGCGCCGCCGCCTTCGAACACCGGCTCAAGGCCTGCATCGACCTTTCCGGGCCCTACAACTGGGGTGCCGTTTGGGAAAACCTGCCGGATCTGACTCGCGCAGCATTCCGCGCGAGAACGAAATCGGCGTCCGACCAAGAGGCCCGCGACATGGCCCACAAGCTTTCATTGGAAGGGGTCGCAGACAAAATCGCCTGCCCGCTGTTCGTGCTGGCCGGCAAGCTCGACCGGCTGGTGCCCTATACCGATGCCGAACGCCTCGCGTCGGAGGCTTCAGGCCCCGTCGAACTGCTGGTGGTCGAAGACGGCAACCATATCGCCAACAACCGGCCCTACCGGTACCGGCTGCAATCGGCCGACTGGATGGCAACCCAGTTAGGCTGACCCAGCACCATCCATGAACGCGGCGAGCTCCATGTCCAGCGCGGTCAACCCACCCGCATCATGGGTTGATAGCGTGACCTCGACCCGGTTCCAGACATTGAACCATTCGGGGTGATGGTTCATCGCCTCGGCCTTGAGCGCTGCCCGGCTCATGAATCCGAACGCCCCGTTGAAATCGGCGAACACGAACGTTCGGGTGATCGCGTCGCGGCCCTCGACCAGGGTCCATTCTTCGAGAGAGGCCAGCGCCGTTTCTCGGGCCGCACCTTCGAGTTTTTCGGCCATCGCGGCCTCCTCTTCTTCCGATATGTCTTGTCGCTAAAACTGACGGCGCTTGGCGTGGCGATCAAGGCCCCCTATATGAAGGCGTCATGGCCGCAACCGGAAGATACGAATCATCCCCATCCCTCGTGGAGCTCGAAGCGATCGCCAGCGAGGCGTTCGCGACGATCCCGCGCGCGCTTTCGCGCCATGTTGCGGATGTGGCGATCCATGTCGTTGATTTTCCCGACGAAGAAACGATGGAGGCGATAGAGCTCGAAAGCCCCTTCGACATTCTCGGCTTGTATGTGGGTGTCAGTGTCGATCAGAAATCCGTGGCCGATACCCCCAGCGACATCGACCGCATCTATCTCTATCGCCGACCTCTCCTCGACTATTGGTGCGAGACCGACGAGAACCTGTACCACCTGGTCCGCCATGTGCTGATCCACGAGATCGGACATCATTTCGGCTTTTCCGACGATGATATGGAACAGATCGAGGCCAGCCCGGGCTAGAACTCGATCCCCGTGAGGCGTTTCCGCAGTTCCGGCAGCAATTCCGACACAAACCATGGGTTTTTCTTTTCCTACCCGTTCGTCCGCCAGCTGGGGTGCGGCAGCGGCAGGACGCCAGCCCCGTGCGCGCGCCAGTCGGCCACCGCATCGGTCATGGTCCGATAGCCCGACAAAAACGACCGGATGGCATAGCTGTCCACATAGAGGGGGAGCCGCACATCGGGCATCGCCGCCAGGATGGGTGCATGCCAGAGCTGTGCGCATTCCGGCCGTGGCGGCGCATCGCCGCCCTTCGGCAATCGCCCGGGATAATAGAACCCCATGGGCATGATCGCCACACGCGCTTCGTCGCAGAAAACCTCGCGATCCATGCAAAGCCAGTCCCGCAGCCGGTCGTCGAAGGAAAGGCCGCTCGCATAGGTCTTCGTACCGGGCGCCTGGCTGATGATCAGAAGCTGCGCGGTGGTCGACGCACGAACCAGCGGCAGCGGCCCGAGCGGCAACCCATCGCAAAGGGTGCACACGCGGGCGTCTGCGAGGATCGTGTCGAGAGAGGCGTCAGTTTCGCGCAAATGCCTGGAGCTCGTCGACGAAGGCGGGCACGATCTCGGTGGCGGGACCATAACGCCCCTCCTGAAACAGGCTCGCGCCGAGAGATTCTTCGAGATTGAGTTCGACCGTATAGGCGCCATGGGTACGCACCTCCTGCACGAAGCCAGCCGCAGGGTACACGTTCCCCGACGTCCCGATCGAAATAAACAGGCCGCAACTACCGAGCGCGGCCCCGATCCGGTCCATTTCCAGGGGCATCTCGCCAAACCAGACAACATGGGGCCGCATCGTGCCGATCGTACCGCATTTGGCGCATGTCATCGCGATGTCGATGTCCCCGATCCCGTCCACAAGATCGCCGCAATCATTGCACCGGGTCTTCGCCAGCTGACCATGCATGTGGATTAAGTTCCGGCTGCCGCCGCGCGCGTGCAGATCGTCGATATTCTGGGTCACGAGAAGAACGCCACCCGGCCAGAACCCCTCGAGCATCCCCAGCGCGCGATGCGCCGGGTTGGGCTGGATGTCGCCGTCACCCATCTGGGCGCGGCGCAGATTATAAAACCCCAGGACCGCCTCTGGGTCGCGGGCAAAGGCCTGGGGTGTCGCCACGTCCTCGATCTTGTGCTTCGCCCATATCCCGTCCGGGTCGCGAAAGGTCTGCAGCCCGGACTCCTTGGAAATCCCCGCGCCCGTCAGAATGACGATCGGATCGGACGAAGAAATATTCTCGCGGAGACTCATGGCATTTCCTGTTCACGAGCGATCGAGTGGGTAGTCGGCTTCGCGAATATAGATCGCGCCACCCCGCCCCAAGGTCGACGAATATAACCCGAAAGACCCGACCGGGAACGCCGGCGCGCGAAAGCCGACATGGTCGGCCAGAAACCCTGCGATTCGCGCCGTACGCGTGTCCCGGCAACGAGCCAGGGTCACATGGGGGTGAAATTTGCGACCCTCCGGTGGCAATCCTGCGCGCTGGCATGCCGTCTCGACCCGCGCATGCATATTGCCACCGTCCATGCCGACGCGGCAGCCGAAGACCGGCTGGAACGCGATGTGACGAACAGCTTTGCGAACATCACGTCAATCAGGGTGCGTGCCGCCATCGAGACCGTCGCCGCACTTGTCGGCAATGTCGGGGCCGCCGTGCGACTGACGACATTGATCACGCTTGTCTCGGGTGTACTGGTTCTTGCCGGTGCGATCGCCGCCGGCCGCCGTCGACGTATTTCCGACAGCGTGGCCCTCAAGGTGCTCGGCGCCACGCGGCGCGATATCGTCACCGCCTACATTCTGGAGTACGGGTTGTTGGGCCTCGTGACCGCAATCATCGCGACCATCGTCGGCAGTGTGACCGGCTGGGCCGTCGTGACATGGCTGCTCGGGATTAACTGGACGCCCGAGCCGTTTGCGGTCATCGTCACCGCCGTGATCGGAACCCTGATCACCATCGGGGCCGGCCTGATCAGCACATGGCGGGCCATGGGCCAGTCGGCCGTGCCCTAGTTGAGAAACGAATAACCCGTTCCGCAGACAACAGGATCCGGCGTGATCGACGAACCGAACAAGTCCAACAAGGCACCCGCCACACCGCCCGAAGCACCGTTCCAAGAGGGACTGAAGCCTACCCTTCACCCACCCAAGGTGCACACCATGCGGATGGGACACCTGCCGCTGACCATCTTCGTCACCATCGCCATTTCGGCCCTGTTTGCCCTGGCCTTCGAACTCGGGTCCGCACCCCCAATCGCCGGCATGGGCCTGCTCGCGTTGTTGATTGCCTTCGCGGCGCTGACACCCCGAACTGCGGATGGCCCCGCGACTGCCGGTACGCGCTTCACGGTGGCCCGGGTGGCCATGACGTGTTTGCTGGGTGGGCTCGCGGTCATACCCGCCGGAAGCCCGCCCGACCCGCTGCTCTGGTCCGTCGGCTTGATGGGCCTCGCGGCCGCGGGGCTCGGCGCAGTCGATGGCTGGCTTGCCCGCATCACCTATTCCACCAGCGGATTCAGTAAAAGACTGGGTGTCATGGCGGGAGCCCTTCTGGTCCTGGCGCTGTCATTGCTCGTCTGGCGGCTTGGACTGGCAGGGGCGTGGGTCCTCGCAGCCGGCGTGCTCGGCTTCGCCGACGCTGGTCTGCGGGCAGGACGTCACGCCCCGCACCACGACATCTGGCGGATCGGGGGAGATCTGGTGGTTCGGGCCGCACTCGCGGTCGCAATCATCCCCGTCGCACCACCCAGTGCCGTCATGGTGCTGTGCGTGCTGGCGACGGCCGTCGCCGGTGGCCTCATCGGCCTTACACTGCTGCATCGACGCACGGAAGATTCTACGTAAACTTTTAAAATCAATGGCTTAGGTTATACGTCATCACGAATAATCCAAACGTGTAACGGTTGAATTCCGCTCGTGGACGCCCCATATTCCTCGCAGCTAACATTTTCGCATGACAGGGAACCTTGGGAGGGTCACGAAACCATGGCCAATCAATTCGACCGCAACACGATCTTTCAGGGCCGTGCTGTCGCCGACGCGCAGATCGACGAGGGCCTCCGGTCCTACATGCTGCGGGTCTACAACTACATGACCACCGGCCTCGCGCTGACGGGCATTATCGCCTATCTGGTGGCGAACACCCCGGCCGTGCTCAACCTATTTTACTCGGTCGGCCCGCAGGGTCAGGTTGCGTCGACGCCGTTGGCATGGATCGCCATGCTGTCGCCGCTAGCCTTTGTCATGGTGCTTTCGTTCGGCATCCACCGCATGAAGGCGTCCACGGCACAGCTCGTTTTCTGGCTGTTCGCTGGCGTGATGGGACTGTCGCTCAGCCACATCTTCCTGCAGTTCACAGGTGCCAGCATAGCGCGGGTGTTCTTCATTACCGCCGCAACCTTCGCCGCCATGAGCCTTTACGGCTACACGACAAAGCGCGACCTCACAGGCCTGGGCAACTTCCTGTTCATGGGCCTGATCGGCATCATCCTCGCCAGCGTCGTGAACATCTTCATCGGTTCGACGATGATCCAGTTCGTCGTCTCCGTTCTTGGCGTGATTATCTTCGTCGGCCTGACCGCCTACGACACCCAGAAGATCAAGGAGATGTACAACGAGCTCGACAACTCCGAGGTCGCCGGCAAGAAGGCGATCATGGGCGCGCTTCGGCTCTATCTCGACTTCATCAACCTGTTCATCATGCTGCTGCACCTGTTCGGCCAGCGCGACTAGAACAGCGTTTCATAAGTGACGGCAAACGCCCGGGCTCACGCCCGGGCGTTTTCTTTTGCGCCAAGGCAGGTCAGAATTCTCGTAACAACACATAACAGGGGGAATTCATGGCCAGCCTGAAAGACAAGGTAATCGTGCTCACCGGTGCCAGCCGGGGCATCGGTGCGGCCGCCGCGCGGGAACTCGCCACCGACGGCGCCCATCTGGTGCTCTGCGCGCGCAGCGCGGAGGCCTGCGCCGAGACCAAGGCAGCGGTCGACGCCCTGGGCGCCACCGCCGAGACCCACGGGTTCGAGGTCGCGGATTTCAGCGCCGCAAAATCCTTCATCGACGGTGTCCTGAAAGAACATGGCCGGATCGACGTACTGATCAACAACGCCGGCACAGGCCTGATGGGCTCGGTCGCGGATGTGCCGCCGGATGCCTATCTGAACGTCCTCAAGATCAACGTGATGGGGCCGTACAATATGATCTCGGCGGCCCTACCGGCCATGACCGAACGCGACGAGGGCATCATCGTCAACATCACCAGCGCCCGGGCCTTCATCCCGGACCGCTTCTATGCCGCCTACTGCTCCTCAAAAGCCGCGCTGCTGTCCATGACCCAATGTCTGCACTACGACCTGGAAGACTCAGCGGTAAAGATCTTCGCCCTGTCGCCCGGCTTCACCCAGACCGACATGGTCAACGACATCTATGCCAACCCGGTGTTCCGCGCGGCCGCCCTCACACCCGACCAAGGACAACCGCCGGAACGACCGGCCAAGGTCCTGGCCTGGCTGGTTCGCGAAGCGCCGGCCGATCTCGCGGGTGTCCATAATCAGGTGCAGTTCAATGATCTCACCCGGCGTGCCGGAATCGAGATCGTATAAATCACGATGCGGTAACCTTGTGTTCTCCACAGGCCGCTATGCTGTGTACCGGAGACGGCCCTCGTTCACGAACCAATATGCAACCCGCGATGACCGAACGAATTTCGTTTAGAGAATTGCTTGACCATCACCCGGGTCAATCCGCACGCGACCTGGCCGGTAAGGCCCTGCGTCAGGCGCGCGAGCTCATGTGCGCAGATGCGGGCGCGCTGTATCTGCTGCGTCACGAAAACGGTGCACAGTTGCTGGAATGCGCGGCCGCCCAGCCCGATACGACGCCGCGTGGCGGGGCGATCCCGCTCGAGCACCCGTCGATCGTGACCCAGGTTGTGCGGACCGGGGAAACGCTAAAATTTGCCGACGCGCCGATCGAAGCCGCCCAGGTACCCTTCGACACGGTTATCGACGCATGTCATGGCATTGCCGTGGGTGCGCTGATCACGTTTGCGCTGTCCAATCACGCCGGCGAGATTATTGGCGTCGTCACACTCGCCAACGATGCCGGAACCGGGCGCCGGTTCGCCGACGAACATCTTGGACTGTTGGTACGGTTCAACCGTCTGGTCGGCGCCGCGCTGGACCATGCCGACACCCTCGTGCAGATCGGCAGCATTGACACGGACAAACAGGAGCGAAACGAGCGCCTGCGCGATCAGGCGGAGGAGATGGCGCGTCTCGACGATGACGGCGAAGAGGCATTCCGAATGGCCATCTCCCTTCTCGCGCGGGCCGCGGAGATCTATGACGAAGGAACCGGCAACCATGTGGTTCGGGTCAACATGTACAGCCATTTCCTGGCAAGCACGCTGGGCATGGAGGTCAACTATTGCCAGGAACTTCGCTACTCGGCACAACTCCACGATGTCGGCAAGATGGGGGTCGCACCGGTGGTCTTGGGAAAGACCGGTGCCCTCACGGCGGCCGAGCGGTGCGAAATTGACAACCATACGATCTACGGCCAACGCATACTGAGCCACTCACCGCGTCTGGCCATGGCCGCCGATATCGCGCTCAACCATCACGAAAAATGGGATGGCAGCGGCTATCCGTCAGGCAAGCGGGAAGACGAGATTCCGCTGTCCGTGCGCATCGGACATCTACGATGCGATGCGCTCCGAACGGCCCTATAAGCCGAGTTTGGACCATGCACGCGCCCGCGACATAATTTTACATGGTGACGAACGCATCGATTCCGCCGGACATTTCGATCCGGCGCTCATAGAGGCCTTTGCCGACACCCATCAGAAATTCGACGACATCTTTCAGACATTTGTCGGCAACAGATAGACCGAGGACGGCCAGGCAATCAGTCATAGACCGGGTCCGTCGGCGACATGATCTTGCCGATGCGGGCCTTCACCTCGCGCGGCTTGCGGTAGATCGCCGAGCACCGCAGCACCGGCTCGCCGTCGGCGACCACCGTCCCCTCAACGAAGTTCATGGTCCGCGTGCTCTTCGCCAGACGCACATCGCATGTGACCCACTGGCCGGGATAAATCGGCGCGAGGAAATCTGCTTCCAGATGGATTGTCGGCGTTAGTCCCACAACGCCGAGCTCATACATGGCCGACTGGGCCATCGCCACGTCGACGAAGCTGGTCATCCAGCCGCCATGAACGACATCGCGCGGGTTCAGATGGCGGTGATCCGCGCGGAACCCGAACGTCGCCTTCGAAGGGGTACATTTCACAAACAGCGGGCCATTGTTAGAAGTGAACGGGCTGGTGAATTCGAACGTCTCGAATCCGCGCGGAACCCTGATCGCCTGCTCGAGGCGATACTCAAGATGGTCAAGCCGATCCGCCCCCCAGAAACTCTCACCATCAAGCAGCATGAACGGCGCCCCGAACATGCCGTCCTTCAACGCCCGACGATAAGCGTTATCGAGATCATGCTGCGCGCGGGCATCATTCTGCGCCGCGCGAATTTCCTTCATGGTCACCGATACATTCCGGACCTTGCAGGCGCTGGCAAGTTGCTGCGCAGTGCGCACTTCCTTGCCGGTCCCGAAATAGCGATGATCGACCGCGCGTGCAAAATCCTTGGCCAGTTTCGGATCCTTGCGCTGCAGGCGCCAGAACACCAGGCGGTGGAGCGTCGCGCCATAGGGCGGTACTTCCGGCGGGAAGCTGACCGGCAAGCCGTTCATCTCGCACAGGCGCGGAAAGTCCTTTGAGTTATGGGCGAACTTGGCCGGCTGATCGCGCGGCGAGGTCGCCTCGTGGTGATTGAGGATGGCGGGCAGCGGCACGCAGTTCCACTGGACGTCACGGCCCCAGCGCGCGCCGATCGCCTCGATCCGGTTCATCGCCACATAGGAGTAGGCGGATACGAAATCGAAATAGAACTTGATTGGTGCTGGCATGCTGCTCCCCGGGTACATAAACGATGTTATGGCGCGGACGGCGTGATCAACGGCTATCCGATCGTGAATCGTGGTCGACAATATAGGCGGATATTTCCGCCACTGTCGCGCCCAGCCGACCGGCCAAACGCGTAATGGACATCGGGTCGAAAACAGGCAACGGACCCGACACGAAAATGGCGGCAATGGGGCGACCCGACGGGTTCATGATCGGGGCCGCGACACCGCCGCGCCCGTTAACCGCCTCACCATCATCGACGGAATATCCCTGCACCCGCACAACCGCCAGCTCTCGCAGCAGTGCATCGACATTGGTGATCGTCCGAGCCGTGTGCGCAGGCAGCGGTTCCCGGTCGTAAAGCTGGCGCACCTCGTCCGGTGCCAGCCATGCAAGTATGGCTTTGCCGGCGCTCGTCGCATGGGCATCTAGGCGTGTGCCCATAGCGATCGAGTCCGAAGGTCCGGTCTTGTCGAATACTACGATCTGCGGGCCCTCGAGAGCTGCCATATGGATCGTCTCAACCAGATCCTCCGCGAGACGGCGAACAAACGGCCGCGCGTGATGGGCGACGGTCTCAAGATCGTTCCGCCGACGACCGAGCAAAAACGCCTTGTAGCCAAGCCCATAGGTGCTGTCGGTTTCGTTCTTGTAGACCCAGCCCAACCGCGTCAGCACTGCAAGCAAGCGAAACACAGTCGCCCGGTTGAGTCCGGTCTCTCGCACGATAACAGCCAAAGAGATCGGGTTTTCTGCCGCGTCCACACATTCGAGGATTGCGAAGATGCGTTCCGCCGACTGGTTTTGATAGCGGGGCTCCGACATCTCAGGCAGGCTGATCAATCATCGCGGATAGCCTGGATCAACGGCTCGCGACGGACCAGCCACCAGCCATACTGCTCTGGCCATTCAGCATAATCCGGGTCCGCCCCGAGTTCATGGGCCACATGATGCGGCCAGTGAGGATTATAGAGAACCTCCCGAGCGACGGCGACCAGATCTGCCGCACCAGACGTCACAAGATCTTTTGCAACATCCGCATCCAGGACCAAGCCGACAACCATGGTCGCGATACCAGTCTCGTTACGAATCCGTGATCCGTAGCCCCCCCGGAAACCTTGCTCACGGGGGCCTCCCGCAGTCGCGGGACCGGCGATCCCCCCCGACGAGCAATCGATCACGTCGACGCCGCGCGCCTTGAGTTCTCCCGCCAGTGCCACGGAATCGTCAAGCTGCCAGCCCTCCCCGCCACCATCTGCGTCGACCGAGGAAATTCGCACGAACAGCGGCTTGTCGTCCGGCCAGACAGCGCGGACCTTCTCTGCCGTCTCCAGGGTAAAGCGCATGCGGCCCGCCAGATCTCCGCCATAGCCATCGTTGCGATGGTTCGACAGCGGCGACAGGAACGAATGGGCAAGATAGCCATGTGCCGAATGAATTTCGAGCACCTCGAAACCAGCGTCCAGCGCGTGACCGGCCGCCCCGGAAAAATTTTCCTGGATGCCGGCAATCTCGGGCAGCGAGAGCTCGGCCGGCATCAGCCAGCCGTCCTTCACGGGTTCGGCGCTGGCGGCAACAATGTCCCAGGTGTCTTCGCCGCGTGCGCGATCCGTGTCATCGAGCGGCCCGTTTCCATGCCATGGGCGTTGCATGCTCGCCTTGCGCCCTGCATGGGCGATCTGGATCGCCGGCAGCGCGCCGTTTTTGCGCAGGAACGCAGTGACGGGTTTCAGCGCCGCGGCATGCGCGGCCGACCAGATACCCAAATCGCCATGGGTGATCCGGCCACGCTCTTCGACCGCCGCGGCTTCCGTGAACACAGCCGCCGCCCCGCCGAGCGCATATTGGCCGAGATGCACAAGATGCCAGTCGCTCGCCAGCCCGTCCTTTGCAGAATAGGTGCACATCGGCGAGATCACGATCCGGTTGCGAAATCGAGTACCGCGAATGTCGAGCGGCGAAAACAATGACGTGCATGAAGGCTTGGATGTGGACACGATATTCTCCCTGAATGATCAGCTGCAGCAGCCGCGCAGCGCCTAGTCTTTCGTGTTGCCGAGCGCCTTGAGAAGCTTCAACAGTGTTGCGTCTCGCTCTGTGGTCAGTTCACCGATTGAGCGACCGTGGGTCTCGGCATCGACCCCGTCGATAATTTTCTGTTTCACCGCATCCGTGAGTTGGGGGTCCCCCAGCGCTTCCCACCGGCGTTCCTGACTCGGCCCGAGATTTTCGAGATAACGCCGTATGCCGCCATCGCCGCCGCCGAGATGGTAGGTCATATGCGGGCCCATGAACGCCCAGCGCAGGCCAGGCCCGCCGGTGATCGCCTTGTCGATATCCTCGACCGAGGCATATCCCTCCGCGACCAGATGGACCGCCTCGCGATAGAGTGCGGCTTGTAGCCGGTTTACCAGATGGCCCGGAATCTCCGCGCGCAGGCGGATCGGCGTTTTGCCGATCGCATCGTAGAACGCCATCGCCCGATCGACGGCCCAGGTCTTGGTCTGCCTGCCGCCACCCACCTCGACCACGGGCATCAAATGGGGCGGGTTGAACGGATGACCGAGCACGATCCGCCCCGGATGGGCGGCCAGGTGCTGATACTCCGACACGGGCAGTGCGGTCGAGCTCGATGAAATCACGACGCCTTCGGGAACGTCCCGATCGATCCCCGCCATCAGGCGCGCCTTGATTTCCGTGTCTTCCGGGCCGCTTTCCTGCACGAACTGCACCCCGTCCAGTGCGTCGGTAATGCGATCATGGCAACTGAGATTGTCCAGCGATGCGCCTTCCGCCAGCCCCAGCTCGGTCATGAGCGGCCAGGCGCGCGCAACAAACGCCGTCACATTCTCCGCATATCCGTCGAGCGGATCCCAGCAGCGGACCTTGAGCCCATGCGCCAGAAAATACGCCGCCCAAGACGAACCGATCGTGCCGGCCCCGACGATGCCGACGGTCGTGATAGCTGATTGTTCCATATCTTTCTCCGACCCGCAGGGTTTATTGGCTTCGGCCGCCGGTCCCACGCATGTGATGGGGTTGGGTTTTCCTGCCTGCTACAATGATGCAACGACGCGCTATCGAGCGCCAGACACCAAGAGGAAACGAAATGACGACATACGTCACCGCGGCGCTTGCCATCACCGACCCGTCCATGCGCTGGTCGAAAAGCATGGTGGGCGCTATCTCGCCCAGACCCCGGAGGTGCGCAAAATGGAAGGCGACGCCGACGCGCCAAACGTCATCGTACTTCTCGAGTTTCCCGATCAGGCGGCCGTCGAGGCCCTCTATGCAGACCCGGAATTAAAGCCCTGGCTGGCATCGCGCAACGGCGGCTCTCACGGCCCGGTGCTGATGTTCGACGCACTGTAGAACGCATCGACCGGTATCAGCCGCCGACCGGCGTTCCGGCAATCCCGCTGCGCAGGTCCTTACAGGTGAAGAAGTGGCAATCTTCGTCCGGCGAGATCGTGACCGAGTGCACGGTATTCGCCGGAATGTAGATCAACTGGCCGGGACCGACGTCGGATTCCTGACCATCTACCGTGGCGTGCAGCTTGCCCTGCAGGAGGTATATCCACTGCTCATTTGGGTGTGTGTGGGGGGCCGACGTCTGGCCTGCGGGCAGAGTCATGATTCCGACCTGGGTCAACTCGCCCTCGACCACCGGGCCGAACGTCGCGGCATATCCCGGACCGGCTTCGAGCCCCTGCAACTTGTCCACTTCAAAAACGTAGGTGCCGTTGCCTGCTTTATAGGCGCCATCCGTCTTGGTTTCGGCATCCGCCATGATTTTTCCTCCCTGATTGTCTTTCCGGCGCTCAGCGCAGCGCCTGTTTTTCTTCTGTTCCCACAATAGCGACAGCCCAAGGCCAGGGCCACTGCAGACGACGGCAGCCACCAAACAACACGCCATCAGGCTGCCGCAAACTAAAAGCGTGAAAATCCGTCGAAATTGGGTGAATGAAACAGCCGAAACTTCAGGATTTTTCGATCAAAGACAGGATCATGTTTATCCAATTTTTCTTGGCGTGAGGGACTCGCGATTCTAGCCTCTGGGTCGAGTTTCCCCGCATGCAGGCCCTGCACTCCAATAGCATAACGCCGCACCGCCTCAACATCGCAGTGCATCGGACCTGAGTCCGCACTAGCGAACCCCACAAGGATGGCGGGAACCGGGGATGTGAGAAATGAGGATGTGAGAGCCCAGAATGACCAACCAAAATCGAAAAACCCGAAATGATCGGGATAAAGCCGTTCGCCGGGCACCTGTCGCCTCGCTACAGAAGATATCGATCCGACGCGGGCTGCGCCCTTCGGCGCCCACCAACCATACCGAGGCCGAGGTTTCACATACTGTCCGGCCGTTACATCGCGACCATGAATGCTCCTCGCCAATCATCGAGGTGCGCGCGGAGAAGGCCCGGCAGTCCCCAGCCAGGACCTTTCCGTCAGCACAGCCTCAGTCCACCGATACGATCGGCGCGAGTACAACCGGGCACGCTGTTGTGGCACCGTCAGCCATCATCGACCTTTGGGAGCATCTGGCGACCGACCGTTTGCGTCCAAAAAGTTCGGATATCGATCCGGTCACGATCGCCGGACAATGGCCCAATAGTCTCCTGCTCCGCGTAGCGCAGGGGGCCGGTTCACGAAACCGATGCGTTACCCGCGGCCGAAGGCCCCATCAGCTGCGGCGTCATCGCGCTTCCCTTCGGTCTCGACGGCGGGGTCGATCACGTGTTGTGCCATTTGTTTCACGTTGGCGACCTGGTTGTTGAAGGCCAAATCGATGTACCCGTCAGGGTGCCGCCACGCGACCGCACCGGAATCAAACGCCTGTTCGGGCGCTGAGAAGAGAAAGCCAACGCCCGCCAGGATCGCTTTTCTTTCTCCGGCATCGCACGCAGTCCGTGCTAAGACGCAGGTATGAACCGTGCTGCACTCCTTCTCATCGCAAGCCTGACCGGGCTCGGCGCCCTCTACGCGATCTATCTGACCGTCACAGGCGATACCGGACTAACCATTTGGCGCGGGGCGCGGGCCACCATCGCGGTGCTGGTGATCGGCACGACCATCGTGACCTGGCGCCAACTCATCAAACCGACCCATGACCAGACGCGAATCCTGAAGCGTGCTGCACTGATCGTACTTGTGATCGGCGTGGTCGGCCTGGCCGCGAACGCATTTGTCGGCAGCCGCACCAACGCGCCCGATGGCCCGGTTTTCGTATTGTCCCTGTTGTTGATTCTGCAGGCTTTCCTGACTATCGGTCACGCCTCCCGGTCGACCTAAGCCCCATCATGTCGGCCGGCGAAACGGGATCGCGCATTAGCGGCAACCTCCGTGGCATCTTCTGGATGGCGACGACCGGGATCCTGTTTGTCGGTGTGACCGGTATGGTGCGCCATCTGGGTACCGACATGAGTCCGGTCCAGGCGGCGTTCATTCGCTACCTTTTCGGCCTTGTGCTCCTGATCCCGGTTTTCTTGCAGATCGGCAATTTCTCCCGCGAACGCTCGGTACTTGGCCTGCACGCGGTGCGTGGCGTCCTCCATGGATGCGGTGTCATGCTCTGGTTTTTTGCGATGGCTCGAATTCCCATCGCCGAAGTCACCGCGCTCGGGTTCACCTCGCCCATTTTCATTACCATCGGTGCGGCGCTTTTCCTTGGTGAGCGCCTGCACCTGCACAGGGTCGGCGCTGTACTGGTCGGATTCGGCGGCGCACTCGTCGTTCTTCAACCGGGGTTCCAGATCATAAACCTCGGATCGATCGCCCAGTTGGTGGCCGCGCCGCTCTTCGCGTGCTCGTTCCTGATCGCCAAGCGCCTGACCCGCACCGAATCCAGCCCGGCGATCGTTGCCTACCTGTCGATCTTCGTGACGCTCACCTTGTTGGGGCCGGCCATGCTGGTCTGGCGCACGCCGACACTCATCGAACTGGGGTGGCTGCTGGCGATCGCCTCGGCAGCAACAGCGGGGCACTACACGTTGATGCAGGCTTTTCGGGCCGCGGACATCACGGTGACCCAGCCAATTCAGTTTCTGCAGCTGGTCTGGGCCACGGTGCTGGGCCTCGCGGTATTTGGTGAGCAACCGGAAATCTGGACCTGGGTCGGCGGCGGCCTGATCGTCGCCAGCGCCACTTATATCGCGCACCGCGAAAGCCGCGCGAAACACGGCGCCCCGAAGCAACCACGCCAGGCCTAGCGGAACACCACCGACGCCGCTGCCAGCACCAGCATCAGCATCGCCAGCGCGCCGAGGTCAACCGCGGACAAGACCGCCGCCAGCGTCAAGCGGCTCGACGCGGGTCGCTCTTCGCTATCTGCCTGCTCGTCCATTGATTGCTTCCCTCGGAGCAAAAATCCTTGATAACGCCGAAATGCAGTTCGGCCACGCGTGCGCCCATTGTATGCTACTGCGACGTTTCGATCGACCGGTGAGGTCCCTTTGGGTTTCGTTTTCAATATGGGCTTCTTCGCCGCGGCGTTTGTGCCGAGCTTTCTGGTCAGCCGGATCATCTTTCGGCTGACCAAGAAATGGGAAGGCAGGCTCTCCCGCCTTATCGCGACGAATATCGCCTCCGCCATTATCTGCATCGCCGTGTTTTTCGCCGCCGGGGTCTGGTTCGCACACGGATTCGAATTCCCCTGGCTGTTCGGTGCCCTCAACTACGCCCTAGCCCAGGCCATCTGGCTCGCGATGGACATTTACTCCGACTGGATCAATAACCGCCTCGAGGGTTGGGGCGAGAAGACCTGACGACGAAATTACGGAGGCAATCGATGGGTACGGAAGGGACAGGCGCGGGCAACGCCGACATTAATGTTGGTGCCTTTTGGCAGGCCGTCGGCCAACGCGCGGTCGCAGCAACCATCGTCACCGCGAGCGGAAGTGCGGGACCGGCAGGGTTTCTCGGACTGTCCGCGACCCATGTCTGTGCCGACCCGCCGACCATGCTGGTATCGATCGACGCCCGCACGTCGGCGCTCGGGGCCATCCGGGATTCAGGCCATTTCGCGATCAACTACCTGCCCCAGGGCGCCGAGGACGTGGTCGACCTGTTTTCCGGAAAGAGCGACATCAAGGGCCCGGATCGGTTCGACGGCAGCAGCTGGTCCATGCTCGCGACCGGCGCACCGGTCTATAAGAGCGCGGTCGGGGTCATGGATTGCCGGCTCGAGGAAACGCTCGAACGTCACGGCACCATCCTGGCGATCGGCCGAGTTGTCGCGATTGGCGGCGACCCAGAGGCCGCACCGCTGGTGTATTTTCGCGGCGGATATCTCGACTAAAGGTTACTGTGCAGCTTCTTCCGAAACCGCGAAAAATCGATTTTCAGGGCGCGGCAGGCCGAGATTTTCCCGGAGTGTCTTGCCGGCATAGGCTTTGCGGAACAAACCCCGTCGCTGGATTTCCGGCACGACCCGGTCCACAAAGAGATCGAGCCCCTCGGGCAGAAACGGGAACATGATCGTGAAACCGTCGCTCGCCTGGCTCTCGATCCATTCCTCCATCTCATCGGCGATTGTTTCCGCTGTGCCGACCAAGGCGAGCCCGGAGTAGCCGCCCATCCGCTGGGCCAGCTGACGCACGGTCAGGTTTTCCCGTGCCGCCATCTTGATCGCACGTTCGCGGCCGCTCTTGGAGGCGTTGCTCTCTGGAATATCGCCCGGCAGCGGACCGTTTAGATCGAACTTCGAGGCGTCCGTTCCAAGCTGTATCGAGAGCGAGGCGATTGCGCTGTCGAGATGCACTTTCGAGTCGAGGACCGCGCGTTTCTCACGCGCCTCTTCAACGCTATCACCCACAACCACGAGACAGGCCGGCAGAATTTTGAGGTGATCGGGGTTGCGCCCCAACTTGGACATCCGGCCCTTCACGTCGGCGTAGAATTCGCGCCCGTCCTCGATGGTACGCTGGGCCGCGAAGATCGCCTCGGCCGTCTCGGCGGCGAGCTGCCGCCCGGCTTCGGATCCGCCCGCCTGGACGATGAGCGGCCAGCCCTGGACCGGGCGCGCCACATGCAGCGGGCCGTGGACGGAGAAGAACTCGCCCTTGTGGTCGAGGGTGTGGAGTTTGTCGGGGTCGAAGAAGACGCCCGTTTCCACGTTACGAACAAAGGCATCATCGGCCCAGCTGTCCCAAAGCCCCGTCACCACGTCGTAGAATTCGCGCGCACGGCGATAGCGATCGCCATGATCGAGATGCTCGTCCAGCCCGAAATTCTTCGCAGCATCGGGGTTCGATGTGGTGACAATGTTCCAGCCCGCACGTCCGCCGCTGATGTGGTCGAGCGAAGCAAACCGGCGCGCCACGTGGAAGGGTTCGTCGAACGACGTCGATCCCGTCGCGATCAGCCCGAGATTTTCCGTCGCCATGGACAGTGCCGACAGCAAGGTAAAGGGCTCGAAAGAGGTCGCCGTCGAACTGCGCTTCAACGCGTCCATCGGCATGTTCAGCATCGCCAGATGATCGGCCATGAAGAAGGCATCGAACTTCGCCTCTTCCAGGCGCTGGGCAAATTTCACAATAGCGGGGAAATTGAAGTTGGCGTCGGGTGTGCCGCCCGGATAGCGCCACGCACCGGTGTGGATGCTGATCGGGCGCATAAACGCCGCAAGATGCATTCGGCTGTTATCGGTCATGCCTGCCTCATCAGATTCCGCTTGGCGAAGACGAACAAAATAGTCTGCCAGGCGATGCGGTCAAAACGACATTACAGCGCACCAAAGTCGGGCGGAGGCACACGGCGGTTTGAAGCCGCCTCATAGGCCGACGCGACCTTCAGGGAAATGTCCTCCATGCCCGGTTCTGCCCGGAAGGTCAGCGAGAACGGCAGGCCCGGCTCCGGCAGCTCCGTCGGGACATCGGAATGATGGCTCTCGTAGCGGGTACCGTCCTCGGACAGCTTGAACACCGGGTCATAGACAGTCGTAACGAAACCAGCCGGGATCAGGATTTCCGTCAGGCCGGCGTTGGGCCCATACAGCGATTCCAGCGCAAGGTTGTGTGGTCCGCCGGCCGGCTGTCCCGCGCCGCCGATGATGCCCGGCGCCCAGGGCGTGTGCAGGCGAACGAGGCAATCGAGCTTGTTCTCGAGGATCACCATCATGTCGATGCGGCGCAGGAGTTCGCGAAGCATGATCCGTTCGTCCACGCCCTGGCGCTGCCCGAGCGTGTTGCGCGGATCTGCAGTATCCTCCCAGTTCGCGAACCCGGCCCGGTGGTCGTCGCCCCAGAATTTCGAGCGCGCGTTGAGGTCCGACCAGGTCGCGAGCGTCTCCTCGAAGCCCATCGCCGCCCAGTCGGTGCTGCGCCGCATCAGGTATTGGGCGATATGGAACTGGAAGGTGTGGGCCAGCGCCTGGGGCTGGATGTTGCGAATATCAAAGTCCGCGGGCGGCTGGATCCGTCCCTCCGACAGCCCGACGAAATACTCTATCGGCGTCATGTCGCCGGACCCGAAGGTCTTGCCGGGGGCGAACTCCGTCGGCTCGATCGCCGCCGCGAATTCGGGATAGAGTGGTGTCCCGTCGGGTTTCAGATAGAACATTAGGTTGGGCATAAATATGCCGACCATGCGGCACAACGCCGTCTGGAAATCCACCGTCATTTGTTCGCAGTCTGGGTCGGGCGTCCAGCGCGCATGCCTGGATTCGACAAGCGTCGCGCCCAATTTTCCAGCCAAAACCTCCTTGAGCTCGGCCGCCGCCGCCGTGGTGATCGGTCCCTCGGACTTGGAGCCCGGCGTGGAGATCATGGATTCCCGGATGACGCCGATGCGCATGCCCGCCAGCGCGCCTTCAGCACCATTTGCGATATGCGCACTGTAACTGTCGAGCACGCCGGACCGCGGTACCGCGGTCCACGGGTCGCGCGGATCATAGTAGCCATCCTCGGGATCCTTCAGCGCATCGAGCACCTTAGCGGAATCCTCGACACGGCGGCACAGGATGCCCGTGCGATCACACTGGATGTCCGCACCGATGGCATTGCCATGGAATGAGATCATCGCCTTGTGGGGCAGGATCAGTGCGACGGAATTATGGTTCGCCGGCCCGCGTGTTGACGCCCGCGTCTCTTCCCCGAGGCTGGCCATCACGAGGTTCGCCGACACCGATACGCCGGACCCGGAAGACGATCCTAGGGAGGCCGCGCGCGCAGTGTCATAAGGGTTCGCCGGGTTTCCCGCCCAAGTCGAGCGCTGATAGCCGAGCGTCGACGGCAGGACCCGATCCGGCTTGTGATTGCCGCCGGGATCGCCGGCTCGACCGTTATATTCGGTCAGCACCGCCTTGGCGAAAATGATCGCGCCCTTGTTGCGCAGCTGCTCGACGAGGGTGTGGTCCCGCGCCGGGAAGTCGATGTCGTAGGCGGCGTCCGCACCGCCGGTCGAACGCATGTCCTTGGTGTCGAAAGGATCCTTGAACGAGAAGACTACGCCATACATGGGCATCGCCTCGAGATCGGGGTCGGTGCCATATTCAGCGTCGAGTTCGGCCGCGCGCTCGAGCGCGTCGGGTATCTGGCGGAACATCTCGCAGACCGGTGGCGCGCCAGCCGGCAGCGGGCCGTCTGACGGGTGCCGGTCGAAATCACCCTTGCACGTCACAGACCGCTCGCCGCGGATGTTCAGCGTCTGCAGCGCGTTGAGCTGTCCTCCCTTCGGCACGCCACGAAGCATGCCGAACTGCTGGAACACGTCGGGATCCGACGCCGTCGCTTCCATGCGGCCGAATTCGAGTGGCGGACCGACATACTTGTCGAGGTCGGGCAAAACATCGGACGCCGCGACCGTCTCCGTCGGGAATGTCAGCGCCGCGCCGGCGCGCACCGCACCGGGCGCTTCCGGGACGGGCATGCCGTCTTCCGAGGTGAGCATACTGGCAACGCCGTTATAGGCCTTTGCCCGATCAATATACTGCTGCACCACAGCAACCAATGTCGTGCTGCCGTCGCGGATGGCAGCATGCAAATCGTCGATCGTCGCCTCGACGACGTCAAACGACGCAGCGGATTTTCCCGTGTCTTTGGCCATGATTTCCTCCAATCCAATTTTTCCAATAGTGGAATGGATGGCGGTAAAAATCCAGCCGAGACAAACGATGAATTCGGCCCCTTATGACGGGGATTTGCGCACAGTTGTGCCCAAACGGATCAGGTATCTCATGCAGATGGGTCGCCGGGACCGCCGCATTGGTCTAGTCTTATATAACTATAATGACGGGTTGCGCGCTATTGCGGGAACCATCCCGCCAAAACTCAAAACGTTATCCATCCGTCGCACCATCCTAGGAGGAACCGAGATGAAACACCTGAAGAACCTGAAACTGGCCCTCGCCGCCGGCACGATCGCCGGCTCGATGGTCGCCGCAAGCGCCCCGTCGGTCGCAGACACCATCAACATCCGCATCGCGTCCGGCCATCCGCCGACCGTCGTCTATGCGGGTCTGATGAAGAATTTCTTCCAGCCAGAACTGAAGAAGGCCATCGAGGCCAAGACCGATCACACGGTTAACTTCATCGAGGGTTACAGTGGCTCGATCGTCAAGGTGTTCGACACCTTCGAAGGCGTCCAGAACGGCGTCGTCGATGTGGGCGGCTTCTGCTACTGCTTCGAGGCCTCCAAGCTTCCGATGCATGCCTTCCAGATCATGCTGCCCTTCGGCACCATGGATCCGGTCAAGAGCGTCGCCGCGGCGGCGGAGATCTATGAGAAGTATCCGAGCCTGTCCAAGCGTTTCCAGGACTTCGATCAGACCCTGCTCGCGATCATCGGCGACGGCGGCTACAACCTCGGCACCAACTTCCCCTGGAAGAAGCTCGAAGACCTCAAGGGTCACAAGATCCTGGGCGCGGGCCTCAACCTGAACTGGATGGAGCAGGCCGGCATCGGCATCATCCCGGTGACCGACGGTCTCCCGGGCTGGTACCAGAAGATCAAGACCGGTGTCGCCGAGGGCGGCATCATGTTCCCCAGCGCCTGGGGTCCGGTCTTCAAGCTGCATGAGGTCGGCAAGTACTACACGACCATCGGCTTCGGCTCAATCACCTGGCATGGCCTGACTGTCAACAACCGTTTCTGGGATCGTCTCCCGGCCGACGCCAAACCGATCTTCCAGGAAGTGGCGGGCCGCTTCCAAGCCCTGACCGGGACCGGCAACAAGGCCGGCTACGAGAAGGACATGAAGTGGCTGCGTGAGAACATCACCGTCACCGACCTCCCGGCCGACGTGCGTCAGGGCTGGGCCGAGGGCCTAGCTCACTGGCCACAGAAGCATGCCGACGAGCTCGAAGGCAAAGGCTTCCCGGCCAAGGCCATCCTGAACGACTACCTTGCCGCTGCTGAAAAGCAAGGCTACAAATGGCCGGTACGCTACGTCGTTAAGTAGCCGTTCCGCCCAAGCCGGATTCGTCCGGCACAAATGAATATCCGGCTGGCGATTCCTTCAGGAGCGCCAGCCGGTCTTTCATCTGATACCCTCCAGCTTCCGGATGATGGCGCCCGAGTGCAGTTGAGGAAGACAAAATGAACCTGATTACCTTTAGCGACCGCATCTCGAAGTTCCTGATGATCGTGGCCGCCCTTTGGGCCTTCGCACTGACTTTCATGATTCTCGCGGATGTTACCGGACGCGGCGCCTTCGACGCACCGATCAACGGCACGACAGAACTCGTCACCGCCTCGATTGTGATTATCGTATTCCTGCAGGCCGGCTACGCGATCCGCAGCCGCTCCATGCTGCGCGCGGACTTCCTGGTGGTGCACATGCCGCCGAAGGTCCAGCGCATCCTCGCTGCCATCGGCTATCTGCTCGGCGCCGCCTTCTTCCTGATGATCATCACCGGCGGCTGGGAGGAGAGCATCGCCTCCTTCGTCGAGGGCGAGTATGAAGGCGAAGGGGCGCTCCGCGTCCCCTCCTGGCCCGCCCGCTGGACCGTCATCGGCGGCAGCGCGCTGGCCCTGCTGAACTATCTCGTGATGGCCTATATCGACATCTTCAAACCCGAACTGCTGGATTCCGAAGTGGATCCGGACGCGCCGCCGCAGCACTAGCGCCGCACCGCGACGAAGAAGGAACCACCGCCGTGTTCGAAGCCAATATCGCAATCCTGCTGATCGTGTGCCTGATCGCCCTCGTGGCCATCGGCGTGCACATCGCCATCGCCCTAGGCATGACCAGCGCGCTGGGCATTTTTCTGGTGACCGGGGCCGACGTTTACGCCTTCGGCACCGTCCAGCGCATGCTGGCCGCAACCGCCTATGAGGCCATCCGCGAATTCGTCTTCGCGGTCATACCCCTGTTCCTGCTGATGGGCGAATTCATCAGCAAGTCGGGAACCGTCACCGACGTGTATCGCGGCGTGAACCGTATGCTGCGCCGACTGCCCGGCCGCCTCGGCATCGCCACGGTCATCGGCAATGCGCTGTTCTCGTTTGTGACGGGTGTCAGCATCGCATCCGCGGCAACCTTCTCACGTATAGCCTATCCCGAGATGAAACGGTTCGGCTATCACCCGGGCTTCGCGCTCGGCACCGTCGCCGGCTCCAGCTGCCTAGGGATGCTTATCCCCCCAAGTGTCCTGATGATCGTCTGGGGCATCCTGACTGAGCAGTCTATCGGCCAGCTTTTCGCCGGCGGCGTCCTGCCGGGTCTGATGCTGACCTCGATGTTCATTATCTATGTCTTCACCATGGCGATCGTAAAACCGTCGGTCGTCGGCGTGGGCGTGGTGCAGAATCCGGCCGCGGTTACCGCCGCCGGGCCCGCCGACGACGAGGAAGAGGTCTCGACGACCCAGTTCCTCATCAGCTTGTTCGGCATCGTCGCCGTGATCGTCGCCGTGTTGGGCGGCATCTGGTTCGGCGTCTTCTCGCCGACCGAGGGTGCGGGTGCGGGCGCCTTCATCGGCCTCGTCCTGGCGCTCATCAAGGGCATGAAGTTCCGGGACTTCATCGGCGCCGTCCTGTCCGTCGGCAAGACGTCCGCGCCGATCCTGCTGCTGCTGGTGGCCGCCTCCCTCTACTCGCGCACGCTGGCCATGACCGGCATGGCGAACGCCATCGAGAGCCTGTTCATCGGCTCGGGCATGGAGCCGTGGATGATCATCGCCGTGATGGTGCTGATCTGGTTCGCGCTGGGCATGATCATCGATTCGATCTCGATCATGCTGCTGACCGCGGCGATCTTCTCGCCCATCGCCATCCAGCTAGGCTTCGACCCGATCGCGTTTGCCATCATCGCGATCATCGCGATCGAGGCCGGACTGCTGACGCCACCCTTCGGGTTACTGGTCTACACGGTCAAATCGGCGATCCAGGATATCGATCCCGAGATGAACGTGATGACCATCTTCAAGAGCTCGATCCCCTACTGGATCATTATGCTGGTAGCCATGGCGCTCATTGTCCGATTCCCGGAGATCGCAACATACCTGCCCAACTTGCTGTTCCCGTAACGGCAACGGCGATCTAGACTCGCACGAAAAAGCCGTCGGGATGTCCCGGCGGCTTTTTCTCTACCGGAAGACGAAAACATGACGGCACCCGAACGATTCGCGATGCATCAGGGAACGATGGAGCGGCAATGGGGCTTCGTCGACTCGATCGAGGGCTATGCCCGACAGGGTATCCGGGCGCTGACCGTGCGCCGATCCCAGGTTGAGGCGTACGGGTCCGGCAAGGCGGCGAGGCTGATCTCCAACGGCGGGCTCAAGATGCTCGGTGTCTCTCGCTGCGCGTCCCTGACGGAGGAAGATCCGGCACGGATCGCCGCGAACCATGAGGAGAATCGCCGCGCCATCGACCTGGCCGCCGAGCTCGACGCCACCAATCTGGCGATGATATCGAGCGGCCTGCCCGCGGGCTCGACCGATCTGGACGGGGCCCGGGCCCGCGCCCACGACGCGGTCGCCCGGCTCTTGCCTGAGGCCCGCGCGGCGGGTGTGACCCTGGGGCTGGAGGCGATCCACCCCATGCAGGTTGCCGGCGGCTGCATCTGGAGCACCCTGGGTCAGGCCAATGCGGTCTACTAGGAACTCGGCGACGGCACCGGCCTGATCGTCGACGCCTATCACGTGTGGTGGGACCCGGACCTGGAGGATTCGATTCGGGCCACACATGGTAGAATTATCTCGTTCCAGATCAGCGACTGGCTGCGCGACACCACGACGGCCGACGGCTCGGACCGGGGCATGCTCGGCGACGGGGTGATCCCTATACGCGCACTCGGTAAACAGGTCCGCCACGCGGGCTTCGACGGCTATGATGAACTGGAGCTCTTCTCCGAGCGAAACTGCTGGCAGCGCGACCCCGACGAAGTGATCGACGTGGCCATCGCACGTCACCGGGCTATCTTCGGGGACGACGGTTAGTTCCAGAAACGAAAAAGCCGCCGGAAACCCCGGCGGCTTTTAATCATGCTGTGGCATTTCCGCTGTGCGCTAGCTCCAGTTCTCTTGGGGGTTGGCGCGGGCGAAATCGTTGACGTCGACCTTGAGCAGGTCGGCAGACGTCAGACCGCACATGGCCTCCTTGTCGGCCGCCGAATAGCTGTCGTCGAGCCCCATGATGTGCTCCGTCGGGTCGTAGTCGGCCATGTCGAACGGATAGTCGGTGCCGAGTACGATCCGGTCCGTACCGTACTGCTTGGCCAGGTAATCGAGCTGATCCGTTGAGAAAACCGTCGTGTCGAAATACATGTTCTTGAGATAGCTTGTCGGCGGCTGGTCGATATGCAGGCAGCAATCCTCGCGCTGGCCCCAGGCATGGTCCATGCGCGCGGAATAGGCCGCAACGAAGGCGCCGCCGTGGACGGCGACGATCTTCAGACCCGGATAGCGGGCCAGCACGCCGTCGAAGATTAGGTAGTGGATCGCGACCGTCGTATCTAGGGGGTTGCCGATGATGTTGGTCAGGTAATGGGCGCCGAAACGCTCGCTGGCAAACGACGTCGGGTGCAGCAGGATCGGAATGTCCAGTTCCTCGCACTTGGCCCAGAAGGGCTCGAGGCGTTCGGCCGAGAGTTCGTCCTGGCCGATCTGCGCGCCGATCTGGATGCCCTTGAAGCCGAGCTCGTTGATGATCCGGTCAAGCTCCTTGAGCGCCATGTCGGTGTTCTGCAGGGGCACGGTGCCGAGGCCGATCAGGCGGTCGGGCGCCTGTGAGACGGCATTGGCGATGTTGTCGTTGACCTTCTGGGCCGTCTCCTGGCCCAGCGCGTCGGGGGCGTCATAATGCATCTGCGGCGGCTGGGGCGAGATCGCCATCACGTCAACACACATCTTGTCCATGTCGGCGAGGCGCTTGGTCACGCCGACCAGTTCCTCATGGCGATCTTCGTTTTGCTTCTTGTTCAGCTCGCGGGTGAGCGGGCTGGCATACTTGACCGCGTCGAGGGACATGGCCGGGACATGCTTGCGCACCTCTTCGTCCACACCCTCCGTCATGATGTGACCATGGATATCGACGATCAGCGTGTCGGGACGCTTGTAGTGGTCGGGATGGGCCCGGCCCGCGCTGGAACCATAGGGATCAATATTTGCAACATTTCCGGCCATGGGCGGCTCCTCCGGATTTTACTTTTGTGGAATTCGAAAGAGGGGGTGTCCCAAACGCCGGACGTTGCGTCAAGCACAACTTGGGAAAATACCCTGGGGATGGCCGCGCTGCCTAAGCCGCGCGGCAGGTCTCGCACAAACCGCGCAGCTCGATCACCGTGCTGTGGGGCTCAAACCCCTCGGCCTTCGCCCAGCTGCGCAGCCGCGCGGCCACATCCTGCTCAGTGAACTCCGCCACGCTGTCGCAATTCTCGCAGATGGCAAACGCCGCCGCGCCATGGGACTCGCCGCCTGCCTCACCGACGGGATGGTTGCAGGCGACGAAGGCATTCAGGCTCTCGAGCCGATGCACCAAGCCAAACGCGACCAGCTTGTCCAGCGCTCGATAGACCTGCAACGGCGCGCGCAGGCCGTCATCGCGCAACTGATCCAGGATCGTGTAGGCGCTGAGCGGCGCATCGGCCCCCTCAAGCGCGCCGAACACAAGCGCTTGGTTGCGAGTCAAGTC
This sequence comes from Alphaproteobacteria bacterium, assembly GCA_049601915.1. Taxonomy (GTDB): domain Bacteria; phylum Pseudomonadota; class Alphaproteobacteria; order UBA6615; family UBA6615; genus UBA8079. Next base: position 10,181 of record JBMYRB010000005.1, on the reverse strand, counting down.
AGGTTGAGTATGTGTCGCGGTCTCGGCATTCATGGACTTAGTTTCCCTGGCTGGACGAGCCTCTCGAGATTATGCCTGCAGCAGGCAACAACGCCAACAGGAAGAAAACCAGGGCCGCGACGACGATCGAGGGACCGGACGGCGTATCCCATTCCAGGGATCCATACAGGCCCGCCACCACGGCAATGATCCCTAGCACGACCGCGATCAGGGCCATGGCCTCCGGGCCCGACGCCATCCGGCGTGCCGTGGCGGCCGGGATGATCAATAACGCCGTGATCAGCAACACACCGACGATCTTCATGGAAATTGCGATGACCGTCGCCATAAGGAACATGAAGATCAGGTTCGCGCGGGCGGGCTTCATACCCTCCGCCTCGGCAAGCTCATAGTTCACCGTCGCGGCGAAGAGTGGCCGCCAGACGAACACAAGCACGAGCAGGACCGCCGCGCCGCCGATATAGATCACGGCAATATCGGTCACCGAGACCGCGAGGATATCGCCGAACAGAAAACCCATAAGATCCACGCGCACGTTGGGCAGGAACGCCAGCGCAACCAGGCCGAGGGCGAGGGACGAATGGGCGAGAAGTCCGAGCAGGGAATCTGATGACAGGCTGGCCCGCCGCTGCAACAAGAGCAGGGATAGCGCGACAAGGGCAGAGACCACAAAGACAGCGGCGGTGATATTGACCTGCAGCAGCAGCGCCAGTGCCACACCCAGCAACGCCGAGTGTGAGAGCGTGTCGCCGAAATAGGCGAGCCGGCGCCAGACGATCAGACAACCAAGCGGGCCCACAACAACGGCCACACCGATGCCTGCGACGAGCGCGCGGACGAAGAAGTCATCCAGCATGATCTGCCTTTTCCTCACTGGTCGCGGGATCATGATCGTGATGCCCATCGTCAGGATGACACGAGTCCGTCACGCTGCCATCGGCGTGGCGTACCGTACCATCGGGCAGATGGGTGTGATCATGGGCGTGCTCGTAGACCGCGAGCGCGCCCGCCGCCCGGGCCCCGAACAGGGCCAGATACTCCGGATTCTCCGCAACCATCCGCGGCGGCCCCTGGCAACAGACATGACCGTTCATGCAGACCACGCTGTCCGTATCGGCCATCACCACATGCAGGTCGTGGGAGATCATCAGGATGCCGCAGCCCAGGGTCCGTCGGATTTCGCCGATCAGCTCGTAAAGTGCGATCTCGCCCGAGAAATCCACGCCCTGGACCGGCTCGTCGAGTACGAGGAGGTCGGGGTTTCGGGCGATCGCGCGGGCCAGCAGCGTTCGCTGGAACTCGCCGCCTGACAGGTGTCGCACCTCGGCATCGGCCATCTCGGCGATTCCGACCGTCTCAAGCGCGGCGTGCAGATCCTTGTCACTCACACGGTTGGTCAGGGACATGAAACGCCGGACAGTTAACGGCAATGTCCAGTCGATCGAGAGTTGTTGCGGCACATAACCGACTTTTAACCCTGACGCCTGGGCGGCATGCCCCTCGTCAGGGCTCATGAGGCCAAGCGCGATCTTGGCCGTCGTAGACTTTCCTGCGCCATTCGGACCGATCAAGGTCACGGATTCGCCCCGATGCACTGACAGGTCGACACCCCGCACCAGCCAGCGGCCGCCGCGGTTGAGCCCCACATTCTCAAGGGTCAACAGGGATGTCGTTCGGTCGAGCATGCCGCACCGCAGTTGGGAGAAGTTTGTTGAAAGCGGGTGATCGCACACGTTATACCATCACGCAAGATTGTTATCTTGTAACATTTTCTATTAATTTTGTGACCTCGCGGATATGCAATGTTATTACATTTCGTAACTGCGAAACCGCACTTGGCAACCGGGTAAACATGCCCAAGGGACGAGAGAAATGAAACTGAATCGTACATATATCCTGGCTGGCGCGTTGGCGCTTTTAGGCACTGGTGCTCATGCAGAACCGCCGTCCGTTGTTGCGTCGATCAAACCGGTGCACGCACTGGTCGCCGGCGTCATGCAGGGAGTTGGAACCCCGTCATTGATCGTGGAGGGTGGCGGATCTCCCCACACCTACAGCCTGCATCCCTCGAACGCCCGCGCGCTACAGGAAGCGGACCTCGTCTTCTGGATCGGCCCGAGTCTGGAGACTTTCCTGGACCGGCCAATCGACTCCCTGGGCAAGGACGCCCGTGTCGTCTCCCTCATGGACGCTCATGGCCTCACTCATGTTTCCTTCCGTGAGGGCGGCTCCTTCGAAGGCCATGCCCATGATGACCATGGCGACGGAGATCATGACGATCACGGTCATGACAAGGACGAGCACAAGGACGAACACGCCGGGCACGGTCATGACGATGACCATGACAAGCACAAGGACGAGCATGCCGGGCACGACGATCACGGCGGCGACGCGCACATCTGGCTCGACCCTGTGAATGCCAAGGCGATGGCCCACGAGATTGCCGAGGCGCTCAGCGCGGTCGATCCCGCGAACGCCGCACGTTACGAGGCCAATGCCGAGGCACTGGAGGCACGAATCGACGGCCTAAACGCCGAGCTTCGCCAGACCCTAGAACCGGTACACGAGCGACCCTTCATCGTGTTCCATGACGCCTACCAGCATTTCGAACGCCGTTTCGCTCTGAACGCCGCCGGGTCCATCACCGTTAGTCCCGAGGTGATCCCCGGTGCGGCGCGTGTGGCCGACATTCGGCATAAGGTCGAAGAGCTCGGTGCCACATGCGTATTCTCCGAACCCCAGTTCACACCGAGGCTTGTCAATGTGGTGACCGAGGGAACCGCGGCGAAGTCGGGTGTCCTAGACCCGCTGGGAACGGGTATTCCCAACGGCCCCGACCTCTACTTCACCTTGATGCGCAACATGGCGGCCTCCATGCGGGCCTGCCTGTCGCCGACGGGCTGAGCGGTTGCTTCGTTTCAGGACCCCACCTGATCAGCAGCAGTACCCGGCTCCACCAGGCTGAATGGTATCTGCGGCGTGATGTCAGCAAGATGCCTGGGACCATCGAGCAAGCCTACGAGGCGCGCACCCGGCTCAACTGGCAGGACGACCCAGACGCTGTCAGCAAGGGTATCTGCGGAGCGCGAGGGTAGAAATTCAGGATTGCCCCAGCCATAACCAAAAATGCCTATGTCGTCGAGATGGTCAATAGCTCCAACAACAGCGGCAAATTGGTGGCCTACCTCACGCATGGGGGCCGGATACTGAACCTTGTGGCGTTCCAACACCTCAGGTCAGACTATCAGGATCTCGCCGAGAAACATGATGTCACGTTCCGGGAAGAACCCGGTACAGCGACCGCGGTCAGTTTCGACGCCTCAATCGACAATCTCATAAGTTATCTGCTTGCCGTGGCGGCTCGTAAGGGGCAGGCAGAAGAGCGTTACTTCGCCGTCAATCCAAATTCGGAACTGACGCCGCACAAGCAACTGGCAGCTCAAACGCAACCCTGAGTGCCGTCGACCGACCTACTCCGCCGCCGCAGGTATATCGCCCAGCGCCTCGAACCCGCCGGCCTCGAGAGAATTCGCGCCCTCGTGCAGGCCGATGGTAATCAGCGGGTCGGTGCCGTTGGATTCGAACCAGTGCGCCGTGCCGGCCGGCACATGCACACATGAGCCCACGCTCAGCGCCGCAACCTCTTCGCCCACGCCGGCGCGCCCCGCGCCCGACACAACCAGATAATACTCATCTGCATTGTTGTGACGGTGCGCCTTGAGCGCCTGGCCGTCGGCGAGCACCGGCCGCCAGGTCGAATGGCCAATTCCCTGCGCCGCCCCCAGGCAAGCACGGAACTCGGTCCCGCCCCAGCCGGCGATGTCGCTCATGTCCGACGGTGTGACGTCTGCGTGGTTCACCAGAGACCCGACATCATAGCCCTTGTGGGGTCCCTTGAGATCGGCGTCTGTGACATCGCCCATGTAAACATAGCCGGTGGCGGCCACATTGCCGGCGCCGAGATACCAGCCGATCACGACGATCGGCTCATCGTCGCTTTCATTGGCCAGCCAGTGCTCGGTGTCGGCCGGTACATAGTGGAAATGGCCGGCACCGATCTCCTCGGTCGCGCCGCCAGCACCCGCGATGCCCTTGCCGCTGATGATGTAATAGATCTCTTCACAATTCTCGTGCTTGTGCTTCTTGTGCACAGCACCGGGATTAAACCGGGCGTGGAACATGGTGGTCCCGAGCCCCTGGCGGTCACTGAAGGGCAGCCGGAATTCCGTGATCAGCCAGCCGTCACCGGCATCCATATTCTCGGGCGTGACATCGTCGATATGGGTGAAGTGGGTCATCGCGAACTTCCTCGGTTACGGTCCACGTGATCCTATGGCGCAGATGATCCCGCGGCAACGCCTCAGGTCATGTTGGCTTTCACTTCATCGAAGGCGGCGCGGAGGCCCTCCTCGAGCCCTGTAAACGCGAAATCCGGAAACAGCCGGAAAGCCTCCGACGGGTCGAACGGCCGATAGCCGTTGTGCGGCATCGGGCCCGATCGCGGAAGATTCTCGATTGCAATTTCAGCGTCGCCGAAACCAATCGTCATTTCCGCGAGTTCCTGGAACGAGGTAACATGCCCGGTGGTCGCATTGAGCGCGCCGCGGGTGCGATGCTCGATCATCCGCACGGCGAGCTCGGCCACACCCAGCACACTCATATGGTAGCGGCGTTCCTAACCGTTGCCGAACAGGGTGATATTCTCTCCCGTCAGAACGAGGCGGCGATACCGGTTCGGCCCGTAGCTGTTATGTGGGTCGCCCGCGCCATAGATGAAGGTCGGTCGCAGGGACGCGAAGACCGTGTCGGGACTGGTTTCCGCCAACGTAGCTGAGAACATCAACTCGCGGGCCACATGCATCTGGCCGTGGAGATTGTCCGGTGCCGTGACCGAAACTTCTGTCAGCGGTCCGTCGAAATCGCTGTAGACCGCATCCGAGCTGATATAGAGCAGCTGCGACAACGGTTGGCCCACAACCCCGTCCAGCGCATTCCTGCCCATGCGGATGTTCCGCTCGAACATCACATAGTCCTTGCACGGCGCCAGCGCCGACACGAAAACCACCGCGTCGTCCGGCGCCAGACGTCCCTTCAGCGTTTAGCCCGAACCATCCGCAAGCAAATCGACCTCGCTCCGGCCCAGCGGCAGGACATCAAAACCACGATCGCGTGCCGCGGCGACGATCGAGGAGCCGACGAAACCGCCCGCGCCGACGACCACCACACGCTCCGGCGCCATCGCCAGGTCATTCAGATTGTCTGCCATTTCCATCACTCACATGCTTCGTCCGTTTTAGCGCCAAACCTAGAGGGTCCGGCCCCGCAACGCCAACCCGTGGGTCAGGCAACGTCGCGCTTGGGAATTCCCCCGACACTGACCCAGTGATAACGCTCATCGAGCAGCGGGGACAGCGGTCGCCGGCGCGCATCGTCCACCGCGAGCCACAGACGCAGCAGCAAGCGCTTGCGGTCAGGTTCGGCCCAATCCTCGAAGTTCGACCGACCATGCAAAGTGGTGTGGTTGTTGATGAACTGCATGTCGCCAGGTTGGAACGTCATGGTCAGACGCATCTCGGGGCGTTCGGCGACCTCGTGCGCGAACTCGAGCGCCGCCCATTGTTCCGCCGTCGGCGCTAGATCCTCACCATGGCGTGTCGTCGAACGGACGAAGAATTTGTTGGTAAAGCGCGACGTGATCCGACCGTCGGCCGCCGAGAACATCGGCACCCGATACCAAGGCGGCTGGCCCTCCGGCTCGTCTCCGCGCCAGTCGACATTGATGTGTTCATACAGGCGCGGCAACAGATCCGGGCGCTCTTCACGGATGGCATTATGGATCGCCAATGCGCTGACGATATGGCTCTCGCCGCCGCGGCGTGCATCATTAACGCAAAACAACCCAAGAATATCCGTCGGCAACTGATCACAATGGAACTGCAACCCCCCGGCGGTTTTGTAACCACGGGCATTCGGGTCACCCATCGACAGGCCCTCGTCCCGAACATATCCGATCATGTCCCCGCGCGGGCTTTGGGAAACCGCCGTACCGAGATGACAGCCGATTCCCCAGTAGATCAGCTCGCACTCCTCGGGCGTATAGCGTTCGCGCGGCAAGCCGCGCAGCAACGCCACGCCGCACTCCCGATTGACCAGATCGAAGACGCGCTTGAGAGATTCACGCAGGCGGTCCAGCGGGAACTGATCGCGCCCGAAGGGAATCGTCGCGCCACCCGATTTGGCGATGGCCAGCGCCGCGTCAATCTCCGCGATATCGCCATCATCAAGACGGACGATCCAGTCATCCCTCGCCTGCAAATCCCGGCCCAACCAGACATCGGGGCCTTCCAGACGTTCTGTCACCATCTCAACCATCGGAGGCGTCAATATTCCGTATCAATCTTCAGTCCAGACAGGGTCAGGATTAGATCGGGTTTCGTCAAGGCGCCCGACCGATGATAGATTCGAGACCGCATAGCGCGGTCGCGCGCAACCCGGCCGACCCATCTGGAGAAGAGTATGTCCTAATTGATCCTGCATGGCGCACCTCGCAGTAATCTTGTGCGCACGGCGCTCATCGCACTCGTCGAGAAGGGCGTCGACTACACCCACGACCTCGCACAACCACAAACCCCCGAACAGCTGGCCCGTCACCCCCAGGGCAAACTCCCGGCGCCAAACCATGGCGACATCAAGCTTGACGAAACGCTGGCTGTGACCCGCTATATCGACGAAGCGTTCGACGGCCCGGCATTGCAACCCGCCGACGCAGCCGGTCGGGCGCGGATGAGCCAGTGGATCTCGGTCTACAGCTCCTACTTCGATCCGCCGGTGATGCGCCACGTCGTGATCCAGCGACTTCTGCGCGACCCGTCCAACAAGGACATGATCGCAGCCGGCATCCCCGAATCCGAACGAAGCCTCAGTGTGATCGACGATGCCCTCGGACAATCACCCTACTTCGCCGGCGAAGACCTGACTCTGGCCGACTGCTTCTACGTGCCCGTCGTCAACTATCTGTCGATGACGCCGGAGGGCGAGGCCATGCTGGCGAAGACCGGCAACGTCACCGCCTGGCTTGAACGGATGAGAGCCCGCGACAGCGTAAATGCGGTGCTTGCCGCCTAAACAGGCCGATCAGCCGATGTCGCTGGCGTCGTGGCGTTCGGGCACCTGAAGTTCCTCGGGGCCGCGGATCCTGTTCACCCGCCGCCCGCGCTGCACGGCGGGGCGCGCATCGATTTCCTTGGCCCAGCGCACCACGTTTTCGTATGAGGCCACGTCGAGGAACTCTGCCGCCTCATACTGGTTGTTCAGCACCAGATTGCCGTACCAGGCGTAGGTGGCGATATCGGCGATGTTGTAGTCGTCGCCACACAAAAACTGCCGCTCGGCCAGGTTCCGTTCGAGCACGTCGAGCTGGCGCTTCACCTCCATGGCGAAGCGGTCGATGGGATACTCATACTTCGCGTGAGCATAGTGGTAGAAATGGCCGAAGCCGCCACCGAGATAGGGCGCACTGCCCATCTGCCAGAACAGCCAGGACATACACTCGGCCCGCGCAGACTGCTCGGTTGGCACGAACGCGTCGAATTTCTCCGCCAGATAGAGAAGAATCGCACCGGACTCGAACACCCGCGTCGGCGTCTTGGTGCTGTAGTCCATCATCGCCGGGATCTTCGAATTGGGGTTAACGTCGACGAATCCGCTGCCGAACTGGTCGCCGTCACCAATCTTGATCAGCCAGGCGTCGTACTCGGCCTCGGTCTTGCCCAGTGCAAGGAGCTCCTCGAACAACACCGTCACCTTGACGCCGTTGGGAGTCGCCAGGGAGTAGAGCTGATGGGGATGCTTGCCGCGCGGCAGCTCCTTGTCATGGGTCGCGCCGGCGATGGGCCGGTTCAGGCTCGACCACTGGCTCTCCTCGTTGGTGTCCCAGGCCCAGACTTTCGGTGGGGTGTAGGTGGTCGTGTCGGCCATGGCTTTTGAATTCCTGATGTGATCGGACCCGCGCGAACGGGTGTATTGGTTTCGAGAACTTACGCAGATAATCGGTCCACAAAGAACCCAAGGCAAGGACGGTCTAGCACTTCGCCTAGACCGCAAGATTGAGCAGCCGGGCCGCATTGCCGCCCCAGACTAGGGCCTTGTCGGCATCCGACAGGCCTTCGACCGAGTCCACATGTCCCACCGGATCGGTCTCTGCCATGTCATAGGGATAGTCCGTCCCCATGAGGATGTGATCCGACCCCCAGGCCTCGATCAGGTGGCGCAGCTGCATCTCGGTGAACACGACCGTGTCGAAATGCAGCTTCTTAAGATAGTGGGACGGCGAGTGCGGCAGGTCGCCATGAACATCCGCGCGGGTCGGATAGGGATGGTCGAAGCGGCCATAGTAGCTGGGCAGGTACCCGCCGCCATGGGCGACGCAGACTTTCAGGTTGGGGTGACGCTCCAGATACCCGTCAAACACCAGGTGACCGACAGCCAGCGCCGATTCCAGCGGGTGGCCGATGAGGTTGGTGAAATAATGATCCTTCATCCGATCACCCTCGGTCGTGCCGATGGGGTGCATGAAGATCAGCATGTCGAGCTCTTCGACCTTGGCGAAGAACTTCTCCAGCCCGATACGCGTCAGCTCCTTGCCGGCGACATTGGTACCGATCTCCACGCCGCGCATGCCATGCTCCTTGTGGCAGCGTTCCAGCTCGGCCACGGCCAGCTCCGGGGCCTGCAGGGGCACAGTGCACATGGGGATCAGCCGGTCGGGATACTTCGTCCCCAGCTCCGCCATGTGATCGTTTGTATAGACCGCCGTCTCGCGGCCCAGATCCGGGTCGGCCCAGTAGCAATAGTGCCAGGGTGCGGGCGATATTGCCTGCATATCCACGCCCGACGCATCCATGTCGGCGATCCGCAGCTCGGGCTGGGTCAGCTTCGGCATCAGGATTTCATTCTGCTCGACGTTGAGCCCACGGGTCAGGTCGCTGGCGAAATGGATCGCGGGAATGTCTTCCGGGCCCCACTGGCCCTCGGTCATGGCATCGACCTCGGGGATGTGGACGTGACAATGAATATCGACCGTCAGGTGCTTCTTCCCGTTGGTCACTGTCTGGCTGTGGCCGTGATCGGCCGCCGGTGCATGGTTGGCACATTTGAAAAGCATTCTGGTTTCCCCCGGTATCCCGTTTCGCCTTCTGCCCGGCATTTGTGCGCCGGATCGGCTCTTGTTGATCCCGCAAATCTGACTCGATTCTCCCAACCTGTCGACATTGGCCCAACAGGTCTTGGTACGTGTAAGGTTGCCGTTCCCGTCATACATGACCGAGAACTCCATGAAGAAGTTCTTCGTCCCGATCCTTGCGCTCTGGTCTTCGGCCTTGTCAGGACATGTGGCGTTTACATCGAGATTCGCGCCCATCGGCGCGGCGGAAATCGATGTCAGGCTCGAGAAATTCCGCCAGGCGAATGCGTGACGGGTTGCGCAACCCACGCACGGCAATCCTGGCCTTCATCGCCGGTTACTCCCTGAATGACGGGCTGGGCGCCCGCGCGGACGCCACCGCCGTCGGGTTCTACGCCTGGCCGTCACTGGTCAACGCGATCCTGTTCGCCGGCATCATGCGGGTCATGAAGCCCGGCCTCCTGTCGCGGGTCATCACCGAGGGGCGCCGCGCCTTCCTGTTCGGCGGGCCCGCCTCGTTCGCCGCCTTGTTGATCGGGGTGTTTTTCCTGAAGGAACGCCCAGACCTGGCGAAGGTCGACTCGACCGTCATCACGCTCACAGGCGCCATCCTGCTGCCCCTGGCACGCTGATGATGGGGGAAGGAAATGGTGCCGCCTGCAAGACTCGAACTTGCGACCCCCGCATTACGAATGCGATGCTCTACCAACTGAGCTAAGGCGGCACCGAAAGGCCGCGCCTTACCTATGTAAGGCCGCACCCCCGGTCAAGGCTTTGATTTCGTTAGCCCGTCTTCCTCGTTCCATATTCCTGATTAATAACGACCCTTAGATTCTGCGACACACCGAATCCAATGTGAATCCGATCTGCGTGGAACAGGATTGGAACAAGGTTGTCGTTCCTCATTGGGTGAGGGTCACCCAGCCCGACTGGACCGACAAAACCGGGGGTGAGGGTAAAAACTGGCTCCCAGCTATCAAATATAAATAACTACCCTCGG
>JBMYRB010000004.1:0-219994 GCA_049601915.1 Alphaproteobacteria bacterium | reverse complement strand
CACATTGTCGAGGAAGCGCATGACGTCCTCGATGAAGGTCGGATGATCCTTCCACTCGATGAAGTTCTCGACGTTCAGTGACGACAGGCAGCACACGGCGGTGCGGTCGTTGCCGAGATGATCGATGCCCGTGGGCAGGGTGATCTCGGAGCACAGGTTCGAGGTCTTGACCGTCAGGCCCGCGAGCTTCTGATGCTCGGGCACGTTGCTGTTCACGGTGTCGGAATAGACGATGTAGGGCTCGCCGGTCTCGATCCGGGCCGTCAGCAGGCGGATCCACAGGCTGCGTGCCTTGACCGTGGCGATCGGCGCGCGGTCCTTCGGGCTGACCAGCGCCCAGTCTTCATCGGCCTCGACCGCGCGCATGAACGCGTCGGACACCAGCACACCATGGTGCAGGTTCTGGGCCTTGCGATTCGGATCGCCGCCCGTGGGCCGGCGGATCTCGATGAACTCCTCGATCTCTGGATGGTCGATCGGCAGATAGACCGCCGCCGAGCCGCGTCGGAGCGAGCCCTGGCTGATGGCTAGCGTGAGCGAATCCATCACTCGGATGAACGGGACGACGCCAGAGGTCTTGCCGTTATGGCCGACCTGCTCGCCGATGGAGCGCAGGTTGCCCCAGTAGCTGCCGATGCCGCCGCCGCGGGCTGCGAGCCAGACATTCTCGTTCCACAGATCGACGATACCCTCGAGCGAATCGGAGGCCTCGTTGAGGAAGCAGGAGATTGGCAGGCCGCGCTCGGTGCCGCCGTTCGACAGAACGGGTGTGGCCGGCATGAACCAGAGGTTGGAGATGTAATCGTAGATGCGCTGGGCGTGTTCCGAATCGTCGGCGTAATGACACGCGACACGGGCGAACAGCTTCTGGGGCGAACCCTTCTCGTCGTTGAGAAGGTAGCGGTCTTCCAGCGTTTCCTTGCCGAAGGCCGTGAGGTTCGCGTCGCGCGACGGGTCGATCAGGATGCGGACGCGATCGGTCTGATAGACGTTCGCGGTCTCGTCGTCCTGGCCGACAAGGTCGTTATCCACATCCGGCTGCGCTTCGGGCTCTGCCGACAGCACATCGGATTCTTCCGATTCGGCCTCGGAAGGTTCCAAATCGAGCGAATCAAACAGGTCCATTTCCTTGTTTTCTTCCAGTTTAAGCGCCTTTTCCACAGCGCTGTTTTCAGCCGGAATCCCAGTTGATCCGTCCATTTATAAAGGCCCCCTCCACGCGACAATCCAGGTGCTCCACACCTTGTGGGCAGTTTTCCATGGAAAACCTGCATAACCCACAACATCTAGAGCCGTAACATTAAGTAAACACTAAATGTTGGCGACCTGTCACCGTGAACAAAAAAAGAACATTGTATTCTTTCCGGCGGGAGAGTCAATGTAGGAGCCTGATGAAGGCCCGGAAAACCCTGATATTTGCCAGATTGTTACGTCCTGTCGCCAAATTGAAATAATCCTTTTGTGCCCGGTTTGTACCCCGAAACCCAAAATCTAGTGGTCGGGCCAAAAGCGACTCGGGAATTTAGCGGCGAACGAAACGAGATCGCTGTCACAACAGGTGTAAAATAGACATATGTGCGGACGATTCGGCCTGATTCACAGCTGGGAAGAGATCCACGCCGCCTACGGGCTGGTGTCGACCAGGTTCGTGCTGCCCCAGCGTTACAACATCGCGCCGTCTCAGGAGATTGTGGCGATTATCCGCGCTGCGAGTCGGGAAGGCGTTACAACGGGTGAAGGGGGCGATGATCCGCTGGTCCGCGTGCCCGCGCTCCTGCGCTGGGGGCTGGTGCCGGCCTGGGCCAAGGACCCGGGGATGGGTGCGCGGATGATTAACGCGCGCGCCGAGACTATTGCCGAGAAGCCGTCGTTCCGGGCCGCGTTTCAGCGCCGGCGCTGCATCATTCCGGCGAGCGGTTTCTACGAATGGCAGGCGACCGGCAGCGGACCCAAGCAGCCGGTCTGGATCTCCCGGCCCGATGGCGGGCTGATCAGCTTCGCGGGATTATGGGAGGCGTGGCTCGGGCCGGATGGTTCCGAACTCGAGACCGCGACCATCGTCACCACCGAGGCCAACGAGACCCTGCAGCCGTTTCACCACCGCATGCCGGTGATCCTGAATCCAGACGGATTCGATGCTTGGCTGGGCAACGGCACCGAGGACCGGTTCGACCGGGAGGCGGCGGGTGAACTGTTGCGACCCGCGCCCGAAGACACCGTAAGGGTCGTTCCCGTGGGCCGTGCGGTCAACGATATCCTCAGCGACGGCCTGGAACTTCTGACGCCCCATTCGCTGATCGATGAGCCGCTCGATCAGGGGGAATTGTTCTAGGTTTGCACACGGTGGCGTTGCGCTCGTAAACGGTGTCGGCAATTGTCCCGCCGCGTTTCTGGATCAATGACCCATGACCCACTGGCCCGAATCATTCTCCGCCGAAGGGGACCATGTGCAGGTCGTCCCCTTGGCCCCCGAACATGAACCCAACCAGCGGGACGCCGCGGCGGACGCCGAATTGTATCGGCTCTAGTACACGACGGTACCCCGGCCCGAGGGGGTTGCCGACGAGATCGCGCGCAGGCTATCTCTGCGCGAGGGAGGCTCCATGCTGCCGTTCGCGGTGATCAAAAAATCCAGCGGCCGCGCGGTGGGCATGACCACCTACATGAATATCGATGCGGCGAACCGGCGTCTCGAGATCGGTTCGACCTGGTACCGCAAGTCAGTACAGCGCACGCCGCTCAACACCGAGTGCAAGCTGCTGCTTCTACGCCATGCCTTTGAGGTGCTGGACTGCGTTGCGGCCGAGTCCCAGACCCATGTCATCAACCACCCCAGTCGCCGCGCTATCGAGCGCCTCGGGGCGAAGCTCGACGGCGTCCTGCGCGCGCACCGGATTATGGCGAATGGCACCATCCGGGACACCGCCGTTTACTCGATCACGGCGGCCGAATGGCCCATGGTGGGCGCAAACCTCGAGCTCATGCTGGAACCGCGTGGCGCCTAGCCTGCGTCGTAACTCCTAGGCTGCGTCGCGCTTGGGCAGTTTCCAGTCGGGCCGCACGAAATGGCAGGTGTAGCCGTGCGGGACGCGCTCCAGATAATCCTGATGCTCGGGCTCGGCCGGCCAGAAGTCGCCGGCCTGCGTAACCTGCGTGACCACCTTGCCCGGCCACAGGCCCGACGCCTCGACGTCGGCGATGGTGTCTTTTGCTGTATCGCGCTGTGCCTCGCTCAGCCAGAAGATGGCCGAGCGGTATTGGGTGCCCCGGTCGTTGCCCTGGCGGTCGGGCGTGGTCGGGTCGTGGATCTGGAAGAACAGTTCGAGCAGGTCGCGGTAGCTGACCTGGTCGGGGTCGAAGACCACCTCGATCGCCTCCGTGTGGCCGGTCGTGCCCGTGCGTACATGCTGATAGGTCGCGTTGGGCAGTTCGCCGCCCGTGTAGCCGACGCGGGTCGAGACGACGCCCGGCAGGCGCCGGATCAGGTCCTGCATGCCCCAGAAGCAGCCGCCGGCGAGATATGCGGTTTCGGTCATTGCGTGTCTCCTTGATGAATTCGTTCCATAAGCAGATAGGTCCGGTGCGCCGGTCGTGCAAGCCGCCGCCTAGGCGGCTTTTGCGTCCCGGATTGCCTGCCAGACTTTCAGGGGCGTACACGGCGTGTCGATATGCTCGATCCCCAGATGGGACAGCGCGTCCACGATGGCGTTGGTGCCCGCCGATAGCGAGCCCACCGTGCCCGCTTCGCCCGCGCCTTTGACCCCCAGCGGGTTAGTCGGTGAGGGTACCTCGTTTTCCTCGAAGTTGATGTCGCAGAAATCGGCGGCCCGCGGCATGCAGTAGTCCATGAAGGACCCGGCCAGCAGCTGGCCCGTATCGGGGTCGTAGGTCTTGTCCTCCATCAGCACCTGGCCCATGCCCTGGGCGATGCCGCCCATGATCTGGCCGCGCACCAGCATCGGATTGATGATCGTGCCGACATCGTCGACCACGGTGTAGTTCACCACCTCCGTCACGCCGGTGTCGGTGTCGATCTCGACCTCACACACGTGGCAACCGTTGGGGAAGTTGCCGGTGGTGGCGTTGTAGGTGCCGGTCTCGTAGAGGCCGGGCTCCATCTCGGCCGGCAGGTCGTTGCTCTTGTAGGCCGCCGCTGCGATCTCGTGCACGGTGATCAGCTTGTCGGTGCCCGCGACGGAGAAGTTTCCGTCCGCGAACTCGATGTCGGCTTCGGATGCCTCCAGCAGATGGGCTGCGAGCTTCTTTCCCTTCTCGATGATCTTCCGCGCGGCGATGGTCAGCGCGCTGCCGGTCATGATAGTCGAGCGCGACCCGCCGGTGCCCATGCCGAAGGCAGACACGTCGGTGTCCCCCTGGAGCACGGCCACCCGCTCGGGATCGACGCCGAGCAGATCGACGAGGATCTGGGTCTGGATCGTCCGGTGTCCCTGGCCGTGGGAGATGGTGGAAGCCACGAAAGTCAGATCGCCGGACGGGTCGAAACGCAGCTCTGCCGTCTCGGTCGTGTTGTCGGCCGCCCATTCCAGCGTGTTCGACATGCCGATGCCGCGCAGCTTGCCGCGTGTGGCGGCCTCCGCGCGCCGCGCCTCGAAGCCCGCCCAGTCGGCGGTCTCCATGGCCATGTCCATGTTCTTCTCGAACTCGCCGCAATCATAGGTGTAGGTGAGCGGCGTCTTGTAGGGCATCGCTTCGGGCGGGATGATGTTCCGGCGCCGCAGCTCCGCCGGGTCCATGCCGAGCGTGTCCGCGGCGCGTTCCACCAGCCGCTCGATCATGAACGAGGATTCGGGCCGGCCGGCGCCGCGATAGGGCGAGGTGCAGTGGGTGTTGGTCAGCATGCCCGAGATGGCGGCGTAGGCGACCGGCGTGGTGTAGGGACCGATCACCGTGCCGATGTGGACGGCGGGCGGCGCCGCGCCGCGATAGGACACGAAGGCGCCGAGATTGCCCCAGCTGCGCACCCGCACGGCCTGGAATTTGCCGTCGTCGGCATCGAAGGCCAGACCCACCTTCACCACATTGTCGCGTCCGTCGTCGTCGCTAAGGTGGCTCTCGCTCCGGTCGGCGACCCATTTGACCGGGCGGCCGACATGCTTGGACGCCCAGGGCATCAGCACCATCTCGGGATAGATCGAGCCGCGCAGGCCGTAGCTGCCGCCGATATCGTCGGTCACCAGCCTGATCTGGCGCTCGGGCACGTGGAAGGATTGCTCGGCCAGGCTCTGGCGGAACAGCCACGGCCGCTGGAAGCCGCAGCGGATGGTGATGCGGTCGGTGCCGATGTCCCAGTCGCCGATGACGGCGCGGTTTTCCATCGCGTTGGCGGTGACCCTATTGATGACCATGTCCTGCTCGACCACGCGATCGGCTGCGGCGAAGGCAGCATCGGTCGCGTCCTTGTCGCCGACCTCGTAGAAATATGATTCGTTGTTGGGGCAGTCATCGTAGAGCTGGGGCGCGCCGTCCTGGAAGGCGTCGTAGCAGGAGACGACGGCGGGCAGGGGCTTGTAGTCCACCTCGATCAGCTCGCTCGCATCACGCGCCTGGGCCTCGGTGTTGGCGACGACCAGCGCGACCGGATAGCCGATATGCATCACCTTGCCGACGGCCAGCGCGGGCCGGTCGGGGACATACATGGGCCCGCCGTCGCGATGGTTGTAGCTGCCCATGCAGGGCACGACCCCCATCCCGTCGGCGCGATAATCCACACCCGTGAACACCCCGTGCACGCCCGGCGCGGCCTCGGCGGCGGACTTGTCGATCGAGACGATCTCGGCATGGGCATGGGGCGAGCGCAGGATCACCGCAAAGAGCTGACGGTCGTAGTTGATGTCGTCGAGATAGCGGCCCTGGCCCTTGAGCAAACGCGGGTCTTCGAGCCGCGTGACCGGTTGGCCGATGGAAAACTCACCCATGAAATATGTCCTCTTGAAGGGAGGGTAGGTTATTGATTTGGCACCGACTTTTCCATGCCCGACGGCTCACTTTCCGACTTCGACCGTCCCGCTGTCGGCGACCAGTAACTTCCAGCCCTCCGCCGGTGTCCCTTCCAGGTCGAGATGGCCCGTCAGCCAGTGCAGCCGGTCGGTGTCCGGTCCCTCGGCCGAACAGAACCTGTCCTGCAGGAAGAATGGCGGCGTGGCCTGGTAGTAGAGCCGCGCCTCGGGGGTAGGGCGGCAAAAACGTCTGGCCCGTCTCACTCGTTTGCTCGATCCCGAGCGCAACAAGTTTTGCGCTCGGGGCCGCGGTTGACCTGCGGCTTGATAGTCGGGGCATACTCATTCGCCCAGCGTGATGTTCGCGAGTACGTGCGTGTCTCGACCTACATCGCGGCCTTCAAGTTCGATCTCCATGCGTCGTCCCCACGCAGTCGCGTCGGAGTGCGTATGAAAAGTTCGGATCAGAGCTCGTCGATTCTTGCGTATAACCTGAACCTGCCACTTTGTTCCTCTTTTGCGAACAGATGCCATCTGTTAGCACTCCTTCCGTTGTGTCAGCGGTGTGGCAGCCGACATAATGTCGGACGACCGGCAAACGATCGGCCGTCAGAACGTTGAGAATGCTAAGGAAAATGGTGGGCGCGACAGGGATTGAACCTGTGACCCCTGCCGTGTGAAGGCAGTGCTCTCCCGCTGAGCTACGCGCCCCTCCATAAGGACCCCGAATGGGGACCGGACCTATAGGGCGACCGGTTCGCCGGTGTCAAGTTTCGGGCCCGGGAACCGCCGGCATTCATCGTGATTATTGCCCCATCCTTGCCTCAATTGAGCCGGACCCTATGATCCGGGTTATGGATGATCGGGAGTTTCCAATGAGAACCACCGTCTTTGCTTGCCTGATCGCGGGAGCCTTGCTCCTGCTGCCGGCGCCACAAACCGTCGAGGCACAGTCGGCCGGCGTGACCCGCGCGGAGGGCCGTGTCGGGCAAATTTTCAGCGACCTCGAGAAACGCAAAATTCGTGAGGTGCTCGCCGGCACCGGTATCGAGAAGAGTGAAGATGCGGACAAGGAAGAGACCGACACGAAGAAGGCGGGCAAGGGTTCCGGCAAGGGCCGGCAGGGCGGGTTGCCGCCGGGGCTGGCGAAGCGCGATCAGCTGCCGCCGGGCCTTCAGAAGCAGCTGGACCGGAACGGGCGCTTGCCGCCCGGCCTGGACCGGCAGGCGCTTCCCGCCGATCTGGAAAACCGATTGCAGGACCGGACGAACACCGAACGTGTGATCGTCGACAATGACGTGGTCTTGGTCGAGAAGGGCACCGACCTGGTGCTCGACGTGATCCACGATGTCGTCCGGCAAAAGACGGGCTCTTCGCAATAGCCGCTATGCGCGCATTACATGCTCTCGCTGTCGTCGCGGCGGTGTCGGCAGGTGCTGTGACACATGCCCTTGCCGATGAGCAGGCCATGGCCGATCGCCCGCCGGGTGAGGTGACCGAGGGGTTTGCGCTCACCTATGACGTCTATACCGGGGGCCTGCGCGCCATCCGCTTCAACTTCGAAGTGGATCTGGCCAATCCAGGCTATGAAACCCGGGTCAGGCTCGAGACGTCGGGGATCATCGGGGCGTTGTTCAACTGGAGCCTCGAGGCATCGAGCCGCGGCGACTGGCGCGACGGCGATATCGCGCCTGAGGAATACCGGACGGCGAACATCTGGCGCAGTCGCCAGCGCACGGTCGCGATCGACTATGCCGAAGATGGCGAGCGGACCGTCACGGCCGAGCCCCCATACGGCGAAGATGACATCAAACGCGTCGACCCTTCGCTGATCCCGGGTGCCGTCGATCCAACGACCGCCGTCACGGCGCTGGTGCTCACCAGCGCGATGGAGGGTTCCTGCCGACCGAACACAGCCGTTTATGACGGTCGTAGGCGCTACGACGCGAATATGGAGCCGTTGGCGCCGCGCAGCTTCAAGAAGAGCAATGCGGCACCTTTTGAGGGGCGCGTCGAGGGCTGCCACCTGACCTTCGAGCGTATTGCCGGCTTCAAGCCCGACCGCAAGCAGTTGCAGGGCCTTGAGGTCTCTATCTGGCTGGCCGATATCGGTGTCGAGCCCGGGCGCGTGCCGGTGCGCCTCGAATTGTCGACACCCTGGGGCGACGGCTTTGCCCATCTGGTGCGCGCGCGCACGGTAGATGGTGCGCTGGTGTTCGGCGAGCCGGGTGAAGACGACCGCTAGCTGCGTCCGTTGCGCCCGAAACAATCGGGAACAATTCGTGACTTGGTCCGATTCACAGCGGTGTGGCAAGTTCTGCGCCGATTTCTGCGGATTCGCCAAACCGGATTTGCCTCACCTCTGCCGGCCCAAATCGGGCGTATGACCATCGTCGAATGACATCATGATCGACACAGCTTTAGCCATAGTGGTGCTTGCCGCCGGGAAGGGGACGCGGATGCGTTCCGACCTGCCCAAGGTGATGCACCCGCTCGCCGGGCGCCCGATGATCACCCACCTGCTCGCCACGGCGGCCGAGTTGTCGCCCGAGCGGGTCGTCGTCGTTGTCGGACCGGATATGGATGTGGTGGCCGACGCGGTGGCACCACATCCGATTTGCGTGCAGGCCGAACGGGACGGCACCGGCGGCGCGGTGAAGGCTGCGCGGGAGGCTTTGGAAGGTTTTACGGGGACCGTGCTGGTGCTCTACGGCGACACGCCGCTGGTGAGCGCCGATACGATGCGCCGGGCGGCGGCGGCCTGTTCCGATGGCGCCGCGGTGTCGGTGTTGGGCTTCCGGCCGCGCCATTTCCATCAATATGGTCGTCTGATCACCAACGACGACGGCGGGCTCGAGGCGATCATCGAGGCCAAGGACGCCTCACCGGAAGAGCTGGAGGTCAACCTCTGCAACTCCGGGGTGATGGCGTTTGACGGCCATCACCTGACCGGCCTGCTTGACCGTCTCGACACCAACAACGCCAAGAACGAGTACTACCTGACGGAAACCGTCGCGCTCGCACGCTCGGACGGGCACATGGCTGCCGTGGTCGAGGGCGAGGAAGACGAATTCCTCGGCGTAAATTCCCGTGCGGATCTCGCGATCGCCGAGGCGGTGGTGCAGGACGCGCTGCGCGCCGGCGCGATGGATGGCGGGGCGACCCTAGTCGATCCGGGTACGGTCTGGTTTCACCACGACACCGAGCTGGGGCGCGATGTGGTCGTGCAGCCCAATGTGGTGTTCGGGCCGGGTGTGAAGGTCGCCGACGGTGCGGAGATACGCGCCTTCAGCCATCTCGAGGGTGCCGGCGTCGAAGGTGGCGCGGTCATCGGCCCCTACGCGCGGCTGCGGCCGGGTGCGAAGATTGGCGCCGGGGCGCGGGTCGGCAACTTCGTCGAGATCAAGAATGCCGATCTGGGCGCGGGCGCCAAGGCCAACCACCTTTCGTATGTGGGCGATGCCCATGTAGGCGCGGGCGCCAACATCGGGGCGGGCACGATCACTTGCAACTATGACGGCTTCGGTAAACACACGACGAACATCGGCGGGGGGGCTTTTATCGGCTCCAATTCCGCACTCGTCGCGCCAGTGACCGTGGGCGACGGCGCCATCGTCGCGGCGGGCAGCACAATCTCGGGCGATGTCGAGGCCGATGCGTTATCTATCGAGCGCGCCGAGCAGGTCACCAAGGCCGGCTGGGCCGCCCGGTTCCGCAAACTGAAGTCGAAGGGCTAGAACGCATGTGCGGCATCATCGGTATCCTGGGTTCCGACGACGCGGCCCCGCGCCTGATCGAGGGGCTCAAGCGCCTCGAATATCGCGGTTACGATTCCACCGGAATCGCGACCCTCGTCAATGGTTCGATCCATCGCCGCCGCGCTCAGGGCAAGCTAGCCAATCTGGCGGCGATCCTCGAGGACGACCCGATCGTTGGCGATGTTGGAATCGGCCACACCCGCTGGGCCACCCACGGTATTCCCAACGAGACCAACGCCCATCCCCATGCCACCACGCGGGTCGCGGTGGTCCATAACGGGATCATCGAGAATTTCCAGGAGCTGCGCGCCGAACTGGCCGCCGCCGGGCACAATTTCGAAAGCGACACGGATACCGAGGCGATCGCGGCGTTGCTGACGCAACAACTCGACGCGGGCGCCTCCCCGCGCGAAGCCGTTGAACAGACCTTGCCGCGCCTGCAGGGCGCCTTCGCGCTTGCCATCGTGTTTGCCGGCGAACATGATTTGATGGTCGGTGCGCGACGTGGCAGTCCGCTGGCGATCGGCTATGGCGACGGCGAGATGTTCATCGGCTCCGACGCGCTGGCCCTGGCACCGCTCACCAAGCGTATCTGCTACCTGGACGAGGGCGACTGGGCGGTGATCAACCGCACCGGTGCCCAGGTGTTCGACGAAGCCGGTACGGCGGTCGACCGGCCCATCCGCGAGACGGAATTGTCCGGCGCCTTGATCGGCAAGGGTAATTACGACCACTTCATGCAGAAGGAAATCTTCGAGCAGCCGGCGGTGGTCGGCGACACGCTGAAATCCTTCATTAACGCGACCACCCGCGAGATCGGTCTTCCCGATCTACCGTTCGATCTGGCAACGGTCCCGCGCATTACGGTCGTGGCCTGCGGCACGGCCTGCTACGCGGGCTGGGTCGCGAAATACTGGCTGGAGAAAGTCGCGCGCATCCCCGTCGAGATCGATATCGCCTCGGAGTTTCGCTATCGCGAGGCGCCGATGCCCCAGGGCGGTGTCGCGCTGTTCGTCAGCCAGTCCGGCGAGACCGCCGACACCCTGGCGGCGCTGCGTCACTGCCGGGACCAGAGCCAGTTTATTGTTTCGGTGGTGAATGTCGGCGAAAGCTCGATCGCCCGGGAATCCGACGTGGTGCTACCCACCCTTGCAGGCCCCGAGATCGGCGTGGCCTCGACCAAGGCGTTTACCACCCAGCTGGCCGTACTCGCCTGTTTCGCCATCGCGGCGGCCCGCGCGCGTGGCGTGGCGGATGATGCGGGGGCGGCGGCATTGGCCGGCGCGCTCACGGAAGTACCGTCACGGATGACGGAGGTCCTCAACCATGACGAGGCGCTGCGCGAGATCTCCCGCGACGTGGCGAAGGCCCGCGACGTGCTCTATCTGGGGCGCGGCACGGCCTTTCCGATTGCCATGGAAGGCGCGCTCAAGCTCAAGGAAATCTCCTACATCCACGCCGAAGGTTATGCCGCCGGCGAGATGAAGCACGGCCCGATCGCGCTGATTGACCAGGCGGTTCCGGTGATCGTGCTGGCGCCCAATGACGAGCTGTTCGACAAGACGCTTTCAAACGTTGAAGAGGTGATCGCGCGCGGCGGCAAGGTGGTCTTCATGTCCGACCGGGCGGGGGTCGCGAAGCTCGCCGACAAGGCCTTCGCGGCCGTGGAGATGCCCGCGGTCGATCCGTTCGTCGCGCCGCTGCTCTACGCCATCCCGATCCAGCTGCTAGCCTATCATACGGCGGTGGTGAAGCGGACGGACGTGGACCAGCCGCGCAACCTCGCCAAGAGTGTGACAGTGGAATAGATTTCACTGGATAAATTCTGATCCAAGGAAGTTTTTTCTGATGGTTGAAGTGACCGTCAGAACTAGGACTCTCACCCTTCCCGAACTACCCAAAAAAAACGTCTCGAGAGATTGAACCTCATTCACGATCTGCACTGCGCAGGGATGAATGATCGAGAGATTGCAGACCACCTCAACAGTCTAGGACTCGAGACTCCTCGAGGTGGTTCCTACTCCGCAAAGTTAGTCTGGGTGACCCTCAAGAAGTTTAAGGACCGTCTGGAACGGTTGGAGGATACAAACCTTAGAGTGGATCGTGTGTATCCTGTCAGAATTTAGGAATGCCAGAGACAATGTCGTATCTCCAATTTCAGATCTGGCAAAGACCCGGTTGACCCCTAGAGTATATTGATCAGAGTGTCCGATCAGAGTGCATATCAGGGAATACGGAGATGGCAGACAACTGGAGTACGGAAGAACTTGAGGCGTCAGTGGTTGCTTATTTGGAAATGCGACAATGTGATTTCGACGGAACCTCGTACTCCAAGAAGGGATACTATCGTCAACTCTCGGTCAGGTTTGGAAGAACAGAAAAAGCATATGAATACAGGATGCAAAATATTTCCTATGTGTTTTCTGTCTTAGGAAGAGAATGGGTAAGGGGTCTGCGTCCAGCGAGGAACGTTGGTGCGAATGTTGCAGAAAAAATCGAGAAAATCATAAATCGTTTGGAAGACCAAAGTTCGTCCTCGACTCTTCAGTTTCATGCAAGCGTCTCAAATATTCGAAGAAAGAAGAAACGCGCGGCACCCGCGGGAAATCTAAAACCACGAGTCGCCAAATCAACATCCACCCAATTTGTCCGGGATCCCGAAGTTGTTGCGTGGGTCTTGGATGCAGCGAATGGAATTTGTGAGTGCTGTGGCAAACCCGCGCCCTTCATAAGGGACGACAGCACGCCATTCTTAGAGGTGCATCACCTCAGGCGACTTGCTGATGGCGGTAGCGATACAATTACCAACTCGATCGCTGCTTGCCCAAACTGCCATAGAGAACTGCATTACGGTTTAGAGAAGGTGCGCGTTCGTCAGCGTTTGTATGGGTCTGTAAAAAGATTGATAGAAGAGTGACTGCAAGCAACAAGGTCTAACCGCTGCCACCTCCAACTCACAATGAAGTCATATTATAACCTGTTATCCAGTGAAATTTATTTCGTTACGGTGGAGTAGGCGCCCTAGCGGCCCCAGACCAGCATCACGACGAGAATGAACGCCACATAGCCGACGAACATCCGGTGGACCAGTAGGTCCGGGATCCAGTGGGAGGCGCGGATGCCGAAGGGTGAGCCGATCAGCGCGCCGGCGGCAAGACCGCCGGCGGCCGGCAGGTAGAGGTATCCCAGCGAAAATTCCGGCAGTCCGATTTCGCCGAACCCGCCATAGACATAGCCGCCCGTCGCCGACAGGCCGAGTAGCCCGGCGAGCGCCGAGGCGCTGGCCGCGACCATCGCCATCGAGTAGCGGCGTTTGCGCAGATAGGGGCCGATCACGATCGCCGGGCCGGGGCCGAGCAGGGAGCCCGTGATCCCGGTCAACACCCCGTGGGACCACAGGCCGGGGCCGCGCACATCCTGCAGGTCGCCGCCACCATCGACCGTCTCGTGGCCCTTGTAGAAGACGCCGCGGACGATCGTGAGAACCAGGAAGCCCATGAAGATAATCTTCAGCACGTCGCCGGTTAGCAGGTCGCCGAACAAGGATCCGGCCACCGCGCCGATGATGATGTAGGGCACGAAGCGGAGAGTTAGCGGCAGCTGCAGATCGCCGATCCGGTAGCGCAGGATCGCCACATAGGCCGAGGTGGTGAACATCACGGCCAGCGAGGTGCCGACGGACAGATGCATCACATGGTGATCTGGCGCGCCCTGGAGCGGCAGTCCGATGATCAGGATGGGCGCCATGGTGAAGGCGCCACCCACGCCGAACATGCCCGACACGAATCCGGCGAGCGCGCCGGTGGCGCAATAGATCAGGATGATTTCGTAGAGCATGTTGTTGGTGAGCTAGGCAGGGGCGGGATCAGGCGTAATGTCAGGCAGTATGATAGAGCATGATCACGAGGACCACCGACAGGTAGCCGATGAACAGCCAGGCTTGCGTGCGGTCGCGGACCCGGTGGGAGAAGCGGATGCCCATGGGGGAACCCGCCAGCGCCCCCAGGGTTAGCGCTGCAAAGCCGGGCAGGTAGAGATAGCCAAGGCTGTGGGCGGGCAGGCCGATCTCGTTGAGCCCGCCGACGATATACCCGCCCACCGCCATGACTCCGACCAGCCCGGCGAGGAACGCGTTGGCCGCCGCGATCACCGGCATTGCAAAGTCGAGACGACGCAGTTGCGGCGCCAGCAGGATCGCCGGGCCCGGACCCAGCACCCCACCCGACATTCCCGACAGGGTCGCGAAGAACCAGACGGCGGGCCCGCGCGCGGCGGACGGGTTACGGTTGGTGCCTGCCGCAATTCGGCGATGCTGCAGAATCAGCGCGCGGACGATCGAGATCGCGACGAAGCCGATGAACATGATTTGGAGCACGATCCCCGGCAACGCATCGCCGATCGCCGCCCCGGTGAGGGCGCCGACGGCAACAAACGGCGCCAGCCGCCAGACAAGCGGCAGCAGCAGGTCGCCTGCCCGGTGGCGCAGATAGGTCGTCAGGATCGCCGTGATTACCTGGGTCGCGAGCGAGGTCGCGATGGTCAGATGCATGAGGTGGACGTCGGCCACGCCCTGGATGGTCAGCGTGATAATCAGGGCCGGCGCCAGTGCAAAGGCCCCGCCGACCCCGAACAGACCGGACACGAAGCCGGAGAACACGCCCGCGGCGAGGTAGATGACAGCAATCTCGGTCACGCGACGTATTCCTTCGTGTGCCAACAAAAGTTGGCGTGCGGCTCGTGCTCAGTGGAATGCCGGTATAGGCTATCGGCACGCCAAGTGGGAACTGGGAGAAGCAATGAACTTTACACAAGCGATCTCATCTGGATTCAGGGATTATGTCGGTTTTTCCGGTCGAGCGTGTCGTTCGGAATATTGGTTCTGGACGCTTTTTGTTGTCGTCGGTTCCATTTGCGTATCCGTTCTGGACCTCGCCGTTTTTCCGGCGTCCGCCTGGAGTCCCCTGAACACCGTCTTCTCGCTTGCTACGATCTTGCCCAGCTTGGCAGTCGGCGTTCGCCGACTGCACGACATCGATAAGTCCGGGTTCTGGCTGTTCCTCTGGCTGGTTCCACTTGTCGGCTGGATCATTCTTATCGTCTGGGCAACCCAGAAGGGTAACGAATCGGGCAATCGCTTCGGTTCCGATCCGTTGGGCACCGTGAACGCAGCACAGGATTCAGCCGGGGGTTGATCAGGCGATGGCGCGTTTGGTGTCTTCGGTTTCACACAAACTGATGTGACGGTCCGGGCGTTTGCTTTTGCGCGGACGCACGCTAAGTAACGTTCAGAGACAACGCAAAGAGAGAAGTCCCGTGAGCGATTACGATTACGAACTGTTTGTCATTGGTGCCGGTTCCGGCGGTGTCCGCGCAGCGCGATTTTCGGCCGGTTTCGGCGCGAGTGTGGCGGTCGCGGAAGACCTGTATATGGGCGGGACGTGTGTGAATGTCGGCTGCATCCCGA
The DNA here is from genome assembly GCA_049601915.1 of Alphaproteobacteria bacterium. Lineage (GTDB taxonomy): Bacteria > Pseudomonadota > Alphaproteobacteria > UBA6615 > UBA6615 > UBA8079. The sequence continues at coordinate 204,815 of JBMYRB010000004.1, read as the reverse complement.
AGAAACTCTTCGTCTATGCCGCGCACTATCATGAGGATTTCGACGACGCGGCCGGCTTCGGCTGGACCGTCGGCCCGCTCGCCCACAACTGGCGCACGCTGATCGAGAACAAGGACAAGGAAATTTCGCGGCTGAACGGCATTTATCAGCGCCTGCTCGAGAATTCCGGCTGCACCGTGATCAACGGCCGCGCGACGGTCGTCGATGCCCACACCGTGGCCGTCGGTGACGAGACCTACACCGCCGAGCGTATTCTGGTGGCCGCCGGCAGCTGGCCGACGGACCAGGCCTATGAGGGAGGCGAGCATGTCATCACCTCGAACGAGGCTTTCTATCTTGACGAGTTTCCCCAGCATGTGGTGATCGAGGGCGGCGGCTATATCGCCGTCGAGTTCGCCGGCATCTTCAATGGCCTGGGTGCCGAGGTGACGCTGGTCTATCGCGGCGAGATGTTTATGCGCGGATTCGACGACGACATCCGCGCCCATCTCAAGGCGGAAATGGAGGCCCAGGGCATCAACCTGCAGTTCAACACGACTTTCGAAAAGGTCGAGAAGACCGACGCGGGCTATCGCGTGCATTTGTCTGACGGCAGCGCGATCGACACCGATTGCGTGATGTCGGCCATCGGCCGGAAACCCAAGGTGACCGGGCTTGGTCTCGAAGAGGCCGGCGTCGAACTCAAGGAAAACGGCGCGGTGGTCGTGGACGATCACTTCCAGACCTCCGTCCCGTCGATTTATGCGATCGGCGATATCATCGACCGTTACCAGCTCACACCCGTGGCGCTCGCCGAGGGGACCGCGTTGGCGAAGACCCTCTACAACGACTCGCCGACGACGGTGAATTACGACAACATCCCGACCGCCGTGTTCAGCCAGCCGCCGATCGGTACGGTCGGCCTGACCGAGGCCGAGGCCCGCGCGGAATATGGCGAGGTGTCGATCTTCAGGAGCAGCTTCCGGGCGCTTAAAAATACCCTCTCGGGCCGCGCCGAACAGACCCTGATGAAGATTATCGTAGACAAGAAGAGTGACCTTGTCGTCGGCGTGCATATGGTCGGTCCGGATTCAGGTGAGATCATCCAGGGCATCGGCATTGCTCTCAAGGCGGGCGCGACCAAGGCGGTGTTCGATTCAACGATCGGAATTCATCCGACGTCGGCGGAAGAATTCGTCACCATGCGCGAGCCGGTGGCCGAAGCCGCCGAATAGCCGGCACACCGGCAGGTGGCGCGAGGGTAGCGCGTTGAATTCGTGCGATTTTTGCTGGCCTTCGCGCCCCTGACGGCCTATAGGCATGGCCCCGCGTACTAGCGCGACCTGATAGAAATAGAAAATGGACGGGTCGGACGTTTCACGGCGTCGGTCCGGATAGCGAAATGTCGAAAAACTGGCAGCCTGAAAGCTGGCGCAGCCGCGATATTCTGCAGGTCCCCGAATATGGGGATGCGGACGCGTTGGCGCGTGTCGAGGATAACCTTCGTAAGCAACCCCCGTTGGTATTTGCCGGCGAGGCCCGCGCGCTGCGTGCGCAGCTGGGCAAGGTGGCCGAGGGGCAGGCATTTCTGCTCCAGGGCGGCGACTGTGCGGAAAGCTTCGCCGAATTCCATGCCGACAACATCCGCGACACCTTCAAGGTGCTGCTGCAGATGGCAATCGTGCTGACCTATGGCGCAGCCTGCCCGGTGGTGAAGGTTGGGCGCATGGCCGGCCAGTTCGCCAAGCCGCGCTCCTCGTCGACGGAAGAGGTGGACGGCGTCACGCTCCCGAGCTATCGCGGCGACATCATCAACGACATGACGTTCAGCGCCGAGACGCGCGAGCCCGATCCCGAGCGTATGCTACGTGCCTACAACCAGGCGGCATCGACCCTGAACCTGCTCCGCGCCTTCGCCCAGGGCGGGTTCGCGGATCTGAACCAGGTGCATCGCTGGAATCTGGATTTCGTGAAATCGAGCCCCCAGGGCGCGAAGTTCGAGGAGCTCGGCGCCCGGATCGACGAGACACTTGCGTTCATGGCCGCCTGCGGCCTGACCAGCGACAACGTCCCGCAGATGGCCGAGACGGATTTCTACACCAGCCACGAAGCACTGCTGCTCGTCTACGAGCAGGCGCTGACGCGCCAGGACAGCCTGACCGGCAAATGGTACGATACCTCCGCACATATGCTCTGGATCGGTGACCGGACACGTCAGCCCGACGGTGCCCATGTGGAATATCTCTCCGGCGTGGAAAACCCGCTGGGTTTGAAGTGCGGCCCGTCGATCGACATCGATGATCTGCTGCGGCTCACCGACATCCTGAACCCGGAGAACGATCCCGGCCGGCTGACGCTGATTTGCCGGATGGGTGCAGACAAGGCCGAAGAGCATTTGCCCGGTCTCGTGCGGGCGGTGGCGAGCGAAGGCAAGAATGTCGTCTGGTCCTGCGATCCCATGCATGGCAACACGGTCTCCTCGTCGAGCGGCTACAAGACCCGCGCCTTCGATGCGATCCTGTCGGAGGTGGACACCTTCTTCGAGGTCCATCGTGCTGAGGGCACCCATGCCGGCGGCGTGCATTTCGAGATGACCGGCCAGGATGTGACCGAATGCATCGGCGGCGCCCAGGAGATCACCGAGGAAGGCCTAAGCGACCGGTACCACACCCATTGCGACCCGCGCCTCAACGCCAGCCAGTCGATCGAGCTGGCCTTCCAGATCGCCGAACGGCTGAAACGCCAGCGCGACCTGACGGCAGCGGAAAATACGGATCGTGTAGCGGCGGCCAGCTAAGTGACAATATTTGGCGGATGTCCAATCGCGGGCTTTCGCAATTCGCCAGCACGCGCCAAACTTCTTTTCCTATAACCGGGGACGAACAGCGGGGACGATATGGGCACCGTAAAGTCCAGTGACGCGAAAACCACAGATATGCCGACCACGGAATCCGGACCTGCTGCAGGTTTGGTCGCGGCCCCGCGCCCGCACATCGACGAGATAACAGGGCTTACCGATACATACTTCAACAAGACCCGCGCCATTGTCGGAAAGTTCGGCGACACCAAGGTCACCTATGCCGTGTTCATGCGCCGCCCTGTAATTTCCGCACCGCGCCTGGCGTTGGACTGGCTCAATGCCGTCGCGGAAGCACGGAATGCCAGCTTCGACATCGATCTGCGGTTTGATGAAGGCCGCTGGGTCGGTGCGGGCGAGCCGCTGCTGTATATTTCCGGTTCATTCCACGACCTGGTCGACCTGGAGACGCTGTATCTGCAGAAACTCGGCGCGGCCTGTGTTGCCGCCTACAACGCGGCGGCGATGTGTGTCGATCTGCCGAATGTCTCCTTCATGGCCTTCGACGCGCGTCACTGCACGGGCCCGGATATGGCCGAGATGATGGCCTATGCGGCCTCGGTCGGCTCGGGCCGGGCCAGCCGCAAGGTGGGTGCGATTGGCTTCGTCGGCAACGCGACGGATGCGACGGCACATTTCTTCGGCCAGAAACGCGGGCTCGGCACCATGCCCCACGCGTTGATCGGCTATGCCGGATCGACGGTGCGTGCCGCGGAAATGTTCCAGGAGACCCATCCCGACGAGCCGCTGACCGTGCTCGTCGATTATTTCGGTCGCGAGGTGACCGACAGCCTAGAAGTGTGTCGCCGTTTTCCCGATCTGGTGCGCGAGGGTCGGCTGTCCGTACGTCTCGACACGCCGGGCGGCCGCTATATTGAGGGCATCGACCCGTCACAGAGCTATGCTGTGCTCGAACGCCATGCGCCCGACGCTATCCGGGGCTACCGGACCGAGGGTGAACTGCGCCACCTGATCGGTGGTGGCGTGTCTGCTGCGGCGATCTGGCATCTGCGCGAGCGGCTCGACGAGGGCGGTTTCGAGGGGGCAAAGATCGTTGCGTCATCCGGTTTCGGGCCAGAGAAATGCAAAGTGATGGCAGCCGCCGACGTGCCGATCGACGCAATCGGGACCGGATCATTCCTGCCCGGCGACTGGCAAGAGACCTACGCCACCTCGGATATCGTCGAGTATGGCGGCACCAAGCGGGTCAAGGTCGGCCGCGAGTTCCTGCTGCGCCGATAGGTTTGTCAGATGGACGACCCCAACGATTGGCTGGGTTTCATCGCGAACATCGCCGCGATTGTCACCGCGCTTGTCGCCTTCGCCGGTTCGGCCTGGTACGTCATTGAACGCGCCGGGAAACGGCGCCGGCTAGAGGCGCACCTAAAGGCCGAACGCGATACCGGCAAGGACAAGGGACAGCGCTCCATCCTGCATCTCGTCGCGCGGGTCGGCCTGACCGAGCAGGAAATTATGCAGGCCAGTTTCCGCAGCAAACATATCGGGCGTGTCCTGACGACGAACAAGCTCGATGGCATGGCCAAAGATATCCTGTTCGAATATCACGATTGATCTCATACACAGCGCGTTGACACATCCTGGTGCGGTGCATACCGTCCGCCGCGTTTCACCCCGTCCCGGCTCTCGACCATGACCGACAGTTTGAAAATTTCCATGGCGCAGCTCAATCCGGTTGTCGGCGATATCGCCGGTAACGTGGGCAAGATTCGCACCGCGCGTCTGGCCGCGGCCGGGGAGGGCGCGGACCTGGTGATCGGCACCGAGCTCTGCATCACCGGATACCCGCCGGAAGACCTGATCCTGAAGAATGCGTTTGTGCGTGCGGCGATGGATGCCGCTGCAGCCCTGGCGGCGGAAACTGCCGACGGCGGCCCGGGTTTGATCGTCGGGGCACCCTGGTTCGACGATGACGACAATCGCTACAACGCCGCGATCGTGATTGATGACGGGAAGGTGCAGACCGTCCGCTACAAGTGGGATCTGCCGAATTACGGCGTGTTCGACGAGAAGCGCATCTTCAAGGCGGGCGAGCTGCCGGGCCCGGTGAACTTCCGGGGTGTGCGCCTGGGCTTAGCTGTCTGCGAGGATATGTGGACACCGGATGTCTGCGAGACCCTGATGGAGTCGGGCGCGGAAATTCTGGTGGTGATCAACGGCAGTCCCTACGAGCGCGACAAGGTCGATGTGCGGATGAACTTCGCCGTGGCGCGGGTGACCGAGACCGAGCTGCCACTTATCTATGTGAATCAGGTTGGCGGACAGGACGAGCTCGTCTTCGACGGCGGTTCGTTCGTGCTCGGCGCGGACCGGAGGATGGTGGCGGCCTCGAAACAATTCGTCGAGGATCTCACCCTGACCGAGTGGCGCCGCACGCCGGACGGCTGGACCTGCGCGTCCGACAATGTGGCCGAATGGATCGAGGGCAGCGAGCGTCTCTATCAGGCGATGGTGCTGGGCCTGCGCGACTATGTGAACAAGAACGGTTTCCCCGGCGTGGTACTCGGCCTTTCGGGCGGCATCGATTCCGGGATCACGGCGGTTGTCGCCGTCGACGCGCTGGGTGCCGACCGGGTGCATTGCGTGATGATGCCGTCGCCCTATACCAGCGAAGACAGCCTGATGGACGCCCGCGAGCTCGCCGAGCAGCTGGGGGTCCGTTACGACAGCGTCGGCATCGGCCCGGCCATGACGGCCTTCGACGAGATGTTGACCGAGACCTTCAACGCGCCGGCCGAGGGCGTCACGGCGGAGAACATCCAGAGCCGCGCGCGCGGCCTGACCCTGATGGCGATCTCCAACACCGCCGGCGCGATGCTGGTGACCACCGGCAACAAGTCGGAGATGTCGGTCGGCTACGCCACCATCTACGGCGACATGGCCGGCGGCTACTCGGTCATCAAGGACGTCTACAAGACCGACGTATTCAAGCTGTGCCGCTGGCGCAACGAGCATCACCCGGACGGCGTGCTGGGCCCGGCCGGTGCCGTGATCCCCGCGCGGATGATTTCCAAGCCGCCGTCCGCCGAGCTGCGCCCCGACCAGAAGGACGAGGACTCTCTGCCACCCTATGACGTGCTCGATGCGATCCTGCACGGCCTGATCGAGGAAGATCTCGGCGGGTCCGAACTGGAGGCCAAGGGCTTCGAGCCGGCGACGGTGCAGCGCATCTGGCGCCTGCTGGAATTGTCGGAATACAAGCGCCGCCAGGCGCCGCCGGGGGTGAAGCTCACCAGCCGCTCCTTCGGCCGCGACCGGCGCTACCCGATCACCAACGCGTTCCGGGGCAAGGCGTAGTCGGCAACCCTCTGAATTGCTTTGCTTTCCCGGGCGGGGTATACACCGCGCGTGATGATAATTTGTTCCCATCGATGTTGCAGCCGCACCCACTGCGGGGTCGGGCGAATTACCGCCTGACAGGTCCTGTCCGCGCGCGGATGATCCGCGCGCACACCGCATACAACTCCGGGAACCCAAGATGACCCTTCATCTCCACAACACCTACACGCGCCAGAAAGAGGCCTTCAAGCCCATCGATGCGGCCAATGTGCGCATGTATGTGTGCGGGCCGACGGTCTATGACGACATCCATATCGGCAACGCGCGCCCGCTGGTGGTGTTCGACGTGTTGTCCCGCGTGTTGCGCGACGCCTATGGCGACGCGAACGTCACCTATGTGCGCAACATCACCGATGTGGACGACAAGATCATCGAGCGTGCGGCGGAAAATGGCGAAGACATCGATGTGCTGACCGCGCGCACGACCGAGAACTTCCATGCGGCCGCCGCCGCGGTGGGCTGTGCGATACCTGACGTGGAACCGCGCGCAACCGACCACATCCCGCAGATGATCTCGCTCATGGAGACACTCATCGCTTCGGAGCATGCCTATGCCGCCGAAGGCCATGTGCTGTTCCATGTCCCGGCGATGCCGGACTACGGGCAGCTCTCAGGCCGCAACCGCGACGAGATGATCGCCGGTGCGCGGGTCGAGGTGGCACCCTACAAGCGCGATCCAGCGGATTTCGTCTTGTGGAAGCCCTCAAGTGACGCGCAGCCCGGATGGGAGAGCCCCTGGGGGCGAGGCCGCCCGGGCTGGCACCTAGAATGTTCGGCCATGAGCGAGGAGCATCTGGGCCGTTCCTTCGATATCCATGGCGGCGGCGTCGATCTGGTGTTCCCCCATCATGAGAACGAGATCGCCCAGTCCCGATGCGCACGTCCCGACGAGAGCTTCGCGCGCTACTGGATGCATAACGGTTACCTGATGAGCGAAGGCGAGAAGATGTCCAAGTCCCTAGGCAATTTCTACACCGTCACCGATCTGCTGGACGAGTTTCCCGGCGAGGCCCTGCGTCTCGCCTTGCTGAAGTCTCATTACCGGCAACCCCTCGATTTCACCAAGGACGGTGTCCGCGAGGCGCGTCAGGAGTTGAACCGCTTCTATCGGGCGCTCGCGCTGCGCGAGGCTGCGCTGTCTGACGCCGGCCTTTCCGAAGGCGATCATCCTTACGAGGTGCACGGCGCTGTCTCGGATGCGGTGTATGACGACCTCAACACGCCGCTGGCCATCGCCGGCCTGCATGTCGAGGCCGACGCTGCGTTCGCGGCGGAGTCCCCTGAGGATGTGCTGATGGCAACCGGCTCACTCAAGGCTGCAGGGCGTCTCCTGGGGCTGCTGCAGGCCGACCCCGACGTCTGGTTCCAGGGTGAAGGCGATGCTGCGATTGACGCGTTGATCGCGGAACGCATTGCCGCGCGGGCGGCCAGGGATTTTGCCCGGGCAGACGAGATCCGCGACGAACTCACCGCCAAGGGGATCGTTCTTGAGGATGGCGCCGGCGGTACGACCTGGCGACGCGAGGGTTAGGCGATGGCCGAGCGTATCCATACCTTCGATACCACCCTGCGCGACGGTGCGCAGACCCGCGGCGTGGATTTTTCGGTCGATGACAAGCGCGCGATCGCCCGCGCGCTGGACGAGGTGGGGATCGACTATGTGGAGGGCGGCTGGCCCGGAGCCAACCCGGTCGACGATGCCTTCTTCGAGACCTCCCCCGGCCTGAAGAACGCACGCTTCACCGCCTTCGGCATGACCCGGCGGCCGGATCACAGCGCGGCCAATGATCCGGGTGTCAACGGCCTGATTTCCACGGCAGCCGACAGCATCTGCATGGTCGGCAAGACCTGGGATTTCCATGTCGATCTCGCTCTCGGCATCCCGCTTGATGACAATGTCGCGATGATCGGAGAGAGCATCGCCTATGCCGCCACCCGCAAGGACGAGGTGCTGTTCGACGCCGAGCATTTCTTCGACGGTTATAAGGCGAACCCGGAATATGCCCTGTCTTGCATCAAGGCGGCCCATGATGCCGGTGCGCGCTGGGTGGTGCTGTGCGACACCAATGGCGGCACCTTGCCCAACGAGATCACGAGAATCGTCACCGAGGTGCTGACCCATGTCCCCGGGGATCATGTCGGCATTCATACCCATGACGACACCGGCAATGCCGTTGCCAACACCCTGGCCGCGGTCGAGGCGGGGGTGCGCCATGTGCAGGGAACACTCAACGGGCTGGGTGAGCGCTGCGGCAATGCCAACCTGGTCACCATCCTGCCCAACCTGATGCTCAAATATGACGGCGCCTATGAAACCGGGCTCGACGATGACGGTCTCCAGCGCCTGACCCATATCTCGAGACTGCTCGATGAGCTGCTCAACCGGGCGCCGGACCGCACCGCGCCCTATGTGGGCGAGGCGGCGTTTACCCATAAGGGCGGGTTGCATGTCTCGGCGGTACAGAAAGACCCGGCGACCTATGAACATGTCGATCCCGAGAGCGTCGGCAACGCTCGCCATATCGTGGTCTCGGACCAGGCCGGGCGTTCGAACATTCTCTCGCGTCTGTCGGATGCAGGGATCGAGGTCGAGAGCAAGGACCCGCGGATTTCACACCTGGTCGAGGACGTGAAGGCGCGCGAGTTCGAGGGTTACACCTATGACGGCGCCGAGGCGAGCTTCGAGCTTCTCGCGCGGCGCGCCCTGGGTGAGGTGCCGGAATTCTACCGGGTCGAGAGCTTTCGCTCCGAGGTCGAGCGGCGGTTTAACGCCAAGGGCGATGTGACCACGATCAGCCAGGCCGTTGTGAAGATGCAGGTCGGGGATACCCATTCCATGCAGGTAGCCGAAGGCAACGGCCCGGTCAACGCGCTTGACGATGCGATGCGCAAGTCATTGCTGCCGGCCTATCCCGAGCTGGAAGCGATGCGTCTGGTGGACTTTAAGGTTCGCATCCTGACGCCGCAACAGGCGACCGCGGCGGTGACCCGGGTGATGATCGAATCTTCCGACGACACCGGCTTGCGCTGGGGGACGGTGGGGATCTCGCCCAACATCATCGATGCGGCCTACGAAGCCCTCGACGATGCCATCGTCTACAAGCTGCTTCAGCGGCAAAATTAGCCGTTTCGATCACACCGAATTGAAGCCCTTGTCATGCGCGCACTGCCGGCAGGCGCGGTAGGTTGGCGCGTGGCCAGAAACGTGGCCAGGGAGACAAGATCATGAACGCTCGCTTGCCGGTACTTCTGCGCGTCAATGCATTGGCATTCCTGTTTGGCATCGCCGCGATGGCGTTCGCCATGCCGGTCGCGTTGGCCGATCTCGACCAGTGGGAGAAGGACTGGCCGCGTACGGATTTCACAAAGAACAGCGTCGGTCTCGGCGAGATTTTCTCCGGCGGCATCGGGAAGGATGTGATCCCGGCGATTGACAAGCCGACCATCGGCGGTCTGGAAAAAGGCCGGCTGGTGCATGATGCGCGCGAGCCAATGATACGCGTCACCGTCAACGGCCAGACCCGCGTTTGCCTCCTGTCGGTCCTGATCTGACATGAGATTGTGAACGATGAGATCGGCGGCGTGCCGATCGCCGCGACCTATTGCCCCTGTGCAACACGGCCATCGTGTTCGACCGTCGCGTCGACGACCGGGTGCTCGATTTCGGCACCACCGGCAATCTACGTTTCTCGGATCCCGTCATGTATGACCGCCAGACCGGAAGCTGGTGGCAGCAATTCACGGGTGAGGGAATTGTCGGCGCGTTGACCGGGACCCAGCTTACCATCCTGCCCAGCCGGGTCGAGCCGTTCGGCATCTTCGCCGCGGCGTTTCCGGATGCCGATATTCTCGAGCGTCCGCCCTTCTTCGCCCGGAACTACGCGGTGAACCCGTATCACGGCTATGACACGTCGGAAGCGCCGCTGTTCCCCGACGTCCCGTTGCCCGAGGGCATTGCGCCCATGGCCTATGTGGTCGCCGTGGGTGACCAGGCCTGGACACTCGACCGGCTGAAATCTGAAAAGCGCATTGAGGCCGGTGATCTGGTCCTGACCTGGCAGACCGGGCAGCTGTCCGTGCTGGATATCTCCTACATCAAGGAGGGCCGCGACATCGGCTATGTCACGGTCCAGCGCAAGACGCCGGTGGGCCTGCGAGACGCGATCCACGACATGACGTTCGCTTTCGCCTTCAACGCCTTCAACCCCGACGGCACGCTCTACAAATAGGGTGGCTGGGGCCTACTCCGCCGCGACGGCGTAGTCGGGCACGTCGAGCTCGGGCAGAACTTTTTCCATGAATAGCTGCATTTCCTCCAGCACCAGGTCCTTGGGCTGCTGGGCGAAATGCCAGATCAGGGTGATGTATTCGAACGGCGCCTGGTCGAAGATGCCGCGCCAGTAGGCAATCGCATCGTCCACCGTGCCGCCGGTCAAGAAGCTGGTGTTCTGCATGGCCGCGAATGCGGCCTCGTCGCTCGGGTCCGCCCGTTCCACGTTGTGGCTGGCGAAGGCCGAGTAGAAGTTCTTGAAGATGTCGATGTCGTACTTCATCACCCGGCGTTTGAACTCGTCCCGGTTGGGGGCGATGCGCGTCTGGCGGACGATGTTTTGCCGTTCGCCGAGCTGTAGGTTGAGGCCGGCCTTGTTGGCCTCCTCGAGATACATCTTCGCCAGATCGATCACGATGTCGGTCGGGTTGAAGTAGCAGGGGTGGAAGCCGTTCCGGGCGCAGTATTCGATGGTCTCGGGGCTCTTGTGCACGCCGATGAACACCGGCGGATGAGGCTTCTGGAAGGGCTTCGGGACGACGCAGATCCGCCGGATGTTGCCGTCTTCATCGACCTCGCCCTCGGCACCGGCGGCCCGCGCGATATCATCGCCGGGATAGCCCTGGACACCGGTCTCGATCGGATAGGGAGCCTGGTAGAACTGGCCGTTGAGCTCGATCGAATCCTTGGTCCAGCAATCCACGATCATCTCGAGGCGTTCCTCAAAGATCTGCCGGTTCAGGATGTCGGCGGCGCTGCCGTCGGAGGTCGATGCCGGGGCGTCGGACGCCTGGCCCAGAATATCGGTCCAGCGCTTCTGGTAACCGCGCGCGAAGCCCACGAAGTATTTGCCGTGTGTCAGATGGTCGATGATAGCGGTCTCTTCGGCCACGCGGATGGGGTCCTGGGTCGCGAGCACATAGCCCAGCGCGCCCACATGCATATTCTTGGTGTGGGCGGCCCAGTGGGCGTTGAGCACGCCGGGGTTGGGGCCAACTTCATATCCCTCCGAATGGAGGTGATGCTCGATCGTTGACATCCCCCACACGCCCATCTCGTCGGCGGCCTTGACGATGTCCGTCCATTCGTGGACCGCCTTGTAATAGGCGTCGCTGTCGGCACCCACGGGCGCACGGGCCTTGCGGTCCTCCTCCCCGTCGGTGGGAATCATCGGATACAACTGAACGATTACTTTGGGCTTTGCCATGGTCCGTTCCTCCCGGAATATTCAACTTTGTCGTTGTTTCTTGATCAGGTGTCGACCCAGCCGCCTTCGGTCTTCAGGCGGCGGGCGACAAAGGTCGGCTCGCGCACGATGGCCTCGATGAAGCATCCCTTTTTAGCGGCCTCGATGAGCCGCAGACGGTCTTCCACCGGCGCGTCGCTGTCGAACTCGATATCCATGCGCACGTCTTTCGGAGCTGCGACATAGGGCGCGCGCCTCTCGATGGTCGCGTCCCACTCGGCGTGACAATTCACGACGGCGTCGCGCACATCGATCCGCATTTTCTTGGCGAATGCGCGCAGCTGGGTCATCAGGCAGCTGGTCAGCCCGGCCATGAAATAGGCCATCGGCAGGGGCGCGGAGCCGTCGCCGCCCTGGAATCCGGTCTCGTCGGCGGCCATCTCCCAGCTCTGCTGCCGGGGCTCGCGCCAGTGTACGGTCATTTCCGAGCGCATTTTGCCAACGGCGCGCGCTTCGCAATCGAATACGGCTGTGAAGGACTTCTTCAGGGCTTCGGACATGTTTGCAGTTTCCCAAATCGCCCGAAGATCATGGCGCGCCGGGAAAATGCGACCTAATCCAAGCCCGTATGGTTTTCATCCAATGAAAATATTAGTCAGCCGATGGTCCGATAGGCGCTGATGCTCTCGCTGATCGACTTGGTGCGGGCGAGGGCCGCACGAAGATTGCGTGGTTCTTCCCGACGACCGTTGTAAGACAGCCAGAATGCCAGATTGATCTCGCCCACCTGATTAATCAGCGGCACCGCGAGGCCGAACAGGTTTTCCCGCAACTCGCCATCGTCCATGGCGTATCCCTGCTCGCGTATCGTGACGATCTCCCGCGCCAGCCGGTCGATCGATCCGATGGTCCGGCGAGTGTAGCGGTTTAGCGGGACATCGCGATACAGGCGGCGGATATCGGTGTCGGGCAATCTGGTCAGCAGCACCTTGCCGATCGATGAGGCGTGGGCATCGACATACTGCTCGAAGCCGGACAGGGGATCGTCGCTCTCGTCGGCCCGCGCCTGGGCAAGCAGGTTGACCCGCGTTCCTTCGCGCGCGCCGAACGACGCGGTGACGCCGAACTCGGTCGCGAGTTGCTGCAGCGCCGGCCGGGTCCGTTCGGCAGTGACCAGGATCGCGTCGCTGGTCTGGCCCAGATAGTAGGAGTGGAAGCCGAGCTCGTATCGGCGGGACCGGGCGTTGCGGTAGACATAGTTCCGACGCTCGAGGACGGCGAGAATTCGATGTGCGGTGGCCGGATGCAGGTTTGTCATCCGACAGATTTCGACTAAAGAGAGCGGCGTACCGGCTTCGCGCAGGCATTCGAGGACATCGAGCCCCCGCTCGACAGTGCGTCCCGACGATGTCGTGTTCTTGGCCATGGGGTGCCGGCGTGCCTTCTTGCGTGCGAAACATGCGCTGGAAGCGGTAATTTGCGGACCAGATTGTTGCATCATCTGCGCCGAAGGTGAATGTCGCGACGTAGATCGGGGTTGGAATGCTGTTTGAAGGAATTTGCTGATGGCGGGCACGGACCGCACAAAATCGCCGACGCTGGGCGGGCCGCGCGTCGTCCTGATCGAGCCGCAACTCAGCGAGAATGTGGGCGCCGTGGCGCGCGCCATGCTGAACTGCGGGCTCGACCGGATGTCCCTGGTCGATCCGCGCGAAGGCTGGCCCAATGCCAAGGCCGAGCCGATGGCCGCGGGCGCGACCCAGGTCCTCGACGGCGTGCAGGTCTTCGCCACTGCAGAAGAGGCTGTGGCGGACCTGACGGCGGTGTATGCCACCACCGCACGCCCGCGCGAGCTGACCGTGCGGGTGATGACCCCGCGCGACGCGGCGGCCGACATGCGTGCGGCACAGGCGCGCGGCGAGGAGATCGGCGTGTTGTTCGGGCCGGAGCGCTCGGGCCTGACGAATGATCATGTGGCGCTGGCCGACCGGATCATCTCGGTACCGCTGAACCCCGCCTATTCCTCGCTCAACCTGGCCCAGGCTGTGCTGCTCGTCGCTTACGAATGGTACACGGCCGGCGATGAGACGCCGCCGGACGCGCTCTCGATGTCGGGAACCCGGCTCGCGGAGAAGGGAGAGCTGGCGGCGCTGTTTGATCGCTTGGAGACGGAGCTGGACGCGGGCGGTTTTTTCCGCGCGCCCGACCTGCGCCCAACCGTGATGCGAAACCTGATGTCCATGCTGCAGCGCGCGCGCCTGACCGATCAGGAGGTCCGGACCTTCCAGGGAATGATCAGCGCCCTGACGCGGAGCTGGCAGAACACCCAGAACGCGAAGCGCCGGCGCGAACTCGAAGGCGGCGAGGCCGAGGACTAGCCGAGCAATGCCGCAAGGCCTGCCCCCAGCCCCAGGTTGGTGAGGCCCCGACGATTATCGCCGCGAAAGTGAGCACCATGCCGGCCACGCGAAGGCGCGGAATCTCCGGTTCACGGCTGACGCCCCCGGCATGTGCGAGGCGACCCCCGATCGTCATGATGCCGATCGAATGCAACACCGTCGCTGGCGTGCCCTGAAGTTCAGTTAAACCCATCAATAGCCGGATCAGGGGGATGTATTCGGCGAAGTTGCCGTGCACCCGCAAACGGCGAAGCAAAAATCGGTCGCCGCCGTCGCCGAGCCCGACATGGGCGGTACATCGTTGCGCAATCACCCGGGTGCTAAGAAACACGAAAAACAGGGTCAGCAGGCCCGCATAGACTGGTATGATGGTCATGATACGCCGCCTCGAGAATTATTAGTCGCTCCTGAAGTCCTACGTGGGCGACGACGTTCCGGATTTGGATGACGGGCGCGTCAGGCATGTCGGTCTTTTCCCAGCCCGATCGTGAAATGGATTGCGAGTGTCCCGACGATCACCGCGCCGCCGATCAGAGACAGCGGTGTCGGCGTCTCGTCGATGAACCACCACGCCCAGATCGGCCCGAGCACGGCCTCCAGGAGCATGATCAGGCTGACCTCGGCCGCCGGCAGGTGGCGCGGGCCGAGCATGATCATGAAGAAGGAAATCGGCAGGACGACGAAGCCGAGCAGGCCGAGCCACAGCATATCGAGGGCAATGATCGAGATCGTCGGCGCCACGATGAGGGCCACGGCGGCGACCATGTAGCCGCTGAGCGCCATGGCGGGGGCCGGGTCCTCAATCTGCGCATGGCTGAGCACCACCACCATCCCGGCCCAGACGAACGCCGTCGCCACCGCCGCGAGATTGCCGCCCAGGTCCCCCCGACCCAGGCCCTCGGCGAAAATAACGGCCATGGCGCCGATCGCGATGATGATCGTCAGGAGCGTACGCCGGGGCACGCGCTCGCCCAGAAAGATGCGTGCGAGCATGGCCGCGAACAAAGGCGTGCAGGCGACGATAAACAGGGTGTTGGCGACGCTGGTCAGCGTAATGGCGGTGACCCAGCCGACCGAAGAGGCAGCGAACAGCACCGCAACGGCCAGGTCGGCGCGCCGGCGCAATCGGCCGACGATTCGTTTGACATCGCCGCGGTAGCGGACCAGCAGGAACAGCGTCATGGCGATGCCCAGTAGGAGGCCGCGCCAGAATAGCGAGGTTCGGATGTCCGCGGCGATGAGGGAGGTAATCAGCCCGTCCGGCGACAGGATCACCACGCCCGCGGCCGTTATGGCTATGCCCTTGAGATGATTGCCGGATCGGGAACTGGACGCCATGTATCGATGCACCTGGGAACCGCAAAAAATCGGGTGTTCCAACACGCCAAACGCGTTTGACATAGCGCCGCCGATCCCTATAGTGCGCGCCATTCCCGTGTATGTGGACCGGCAACGACCGGATCCCCGTATGGCGTGAATTATAGCGCGGTGCCGATCGGGACAACAAAGATAAGAATGGAACTGACATATGTCTAAGCGGCATTCCGCGAAGTACAAGATTGATCGCCGTCTCGGCGAGAATCTCTGGGGCCGGCCCAAGAGCCCAGTCAACCGACGTGAGCACGGCCCGGGCGAGCATGGTCGCCGCCGCAAGAAGCCGTCCGATTACGGCCTCCACCTGATGGCCAAGCAGAAGCTCCGCAAATATTACGGTGATGTCGGGGAACGCCAGTTCCGCCGGTATTACGATGAAGCGGTGCGCCGTCGCGGCGACACCGGTGAGAATCTGATCGAACTCCTGGAGCGCCGCCTCGACGCGGTCGTGTACCGGATGAAATTCGTGCCGACGATTTTCGCCGCCCGCCAGTTCGTCAATCACGGCCATATCCGGGTGAATGGCAAGAAGGTGAACATCCCGTCCTACGCGGTCCAGGATGGCGACGTGATTGAAGTCAAGGATAAGTCCCGCGAACTGCCGCTGGTGCTCGAGGCGATTGCTTCCACCGAGCGGGATCTCGCCGATTACATGGACGTTGACCTGAACAGCCTGAAGGGCACCTATCTGCGTGGCCCAAAGCTGGCCGATGTGCCTTATCCGGTGAAGATGGAGCCGAACCTGGTCGTCGAGTATTACTCGCTCTGATCGGTCGTTTCAGCCGAACCCATACAAAAAGGCCGCCCCTGGGGCGGCCTTTTTAGTGCGCGTGGTGCGCCGTCTAGCCGGAAGCGTTTCCGCGCAGGACCGTCAGCACATCATCGACCTGGGGGCGGGTCGAATAGTGGCGCTCCGAAAAGCGGTGGTTGACCCGGCCGTCTGCGTCGAGGACCACGATCACCGGGTGGGGCACGCCATAATAAAAGCTGCCTTCCGGGAACCGGTCGTTGAACAGCCCGAAAGCGTTGATCACGTCGCGGTTTTTGTCCGAGAGAAGCGGATAGTCGATCTTGCGCAGTTTGGCTAAGCGCTGAACCGTCGCGATGTCATCGGGCGTGAGAACAACATGACCAGGCCCTTCGTGCCTCGCAGGTTTTCGAACCCGCGCACCTGTTAGCTCTGATCAGGCACAGCCAGCATGCTGGGGATGGTCTTGCCGGCCGCGACGGTCTCTGCCGCAACGCTGCCCGGATGGGCGAGGCCGGCGGCGGCAATCAGAGCCGTGATCGTCAGCGTACGGGCGAGTTTCGAGGGGAGGTCTTTCATACCTAACATAAATGGGTACTCCGACGTGAATCGCTACCTGTTTAACACCTTGGGTAGCGTATTATTCCATTACATTTAAATATTCTTATATTCACGTCATCGTTGGCGCGGTTTTAGGCATTGCGCGGGCGCCGTTTCGGCGCGCGGATGGGTTTCGGTCCGCCCAGTTTCTTGTTAGTCTTGGATGTCTTCGACTTGGACTTCTTGAGCGCCATGATGCCCGTTTTGTTCAGCTCTGCACCCTTCTTGAAGCGGCGCTTTGAGGCGGCGCTGTTGCCCGGGAAGGGTTCCATGTCTTCGTCCCCGGTGGCGGCGAACTGGACTTCGATCTTGTTGCCGTCCGGGTCGAACACGTTGACCTGAACCATATTGATCTCGAGCAACGGCACCACGTTGTAGGGCGCGTCATGGTCGCGCATTTTGCGCTGGAACGATTTCATGCTGCCGCCGGCGCGCAGGGCGAAATGCTCGACCTGGGCTTCGCCCGGCTTGATCTTCTTGACCGATTCCACGAGGTGAACAATTGCGTTGCTGCCGCAATAGTGCCATGCGCCACCGAAATCGAAACTCAGCGGCCGTTTGCCGCGCTTCAGCCCGAGGACATTCTCGTAGAAGGCGGACATCTCGTCGAGTTTCGCCGTGCGGATATTCACATGGTCAAGCCAGTACATAGCCATCGTGTCGTCTCCGGTTAATTTGTCATCGTTGAGGCATATTGCGCCCTGTCACCGCGGGATTCAACGCGTCAGGCCGCCACATCCGGCGTCAGACAACGCGCGTTCGGAAAATCTCGACGGTGTAGATGATCAGCGCCAGCCAAATGAAAGCAAAGGTGACGATTTCGGCTGTGCCGAAGGGCTGGGGAAAGAAGGTCAGCGCGAAGATAAGGTAGAAGGATGGCGCGATGTATTGCATGAGCCCGATCGTCGCCAGCTGAACCCGGCGCGCCGCCGCGGCGAACATGAGTAGCGGCAATCCGGTGACCACACCGGAAAAGGCGATCAGCGCATCGAACCCGAGCCCGGATTGTCCGAACGCGCCCGTACCCTGGACCGAGAACCAGATGAGCGTGGCCGCGGCGATGGGCGCGATGACTGTGCATTCGACGAACAGGCCGACCGCGGGTCCGGCCGCGACGGTCTTGCGCAGCAGGCCGTAGCTGCCGAAGGAGAAGGCAATGACGAGCGCGATCCACGGCACCTGGCCGAACGCCACGACCTGGATGCCGACGCCGATGGCCGCTAGTGCCACGGCGATGCGCTGGCCGCTCGACAGGCGTTCACGCAATACGACGAAGCCCAGCAGCACGTTGAACAGCGGGCTCAGGAAGTAGCCGAGGCTCGAAGCAAGGAGCTGGTCGGTGACCACCGTGAAGATAAACATGCTCCAGTTCACACTGATCAGCGCGGCCGTCAGCAACAGGGTTGCCAGGACCCGCCGGTTGCGCAACGCGGCGAACAGGCCGGGCCACTGGCGTGCGAACGTGAGGACCAGGGCCATGAACGGAATGCACCAGAGGAACCGATGGGCGACGATCTCGATCACGCTGAGCGACTGGACCGCCTCGAAATAGAAGGGTGTGAAGCTCCAGATCAGAAATGCGCCGACGCCCATAGCCAACCCGGCGGATTCCGCGCCAGAGAACTGGCGGCGGTCATTCTGGAATGTGGGAAGCTGCGGCAGGGGAGGCGCTCCATTGGGAGGGTGCAAACAAAACGGGCCGCGAAATTCGCGGCCCGTTTACATTAGCTGAAGGTCGTGGATCAGGCAGCTTCGAGCGCGATGCCCTTTTCCTCGAACATCTGCTCAAGCTCGCCGGTCTCGAACATTTCGCGGATGATATCGCAACCGCCGACGAACTCGCCCTTCACATACAGCTGGGGGACGGTCGGCCAATTGGTGAATTCCTTGATGCCGTCCCGGATGGCCGGGTCGACCAGCACGTCGGCGCTGCCGAACTTAACGCCCATATGGTTCAGGATCTGGACCACGGCGGCGGAGAAACCGCACTGCGGGAACACCGGGGTCCCTTTCATGAAGAGCATCACTTCATTCTGGTCGATGTCGGTCTTGATGCGTTCTTGCACAGGGCTGTCGGTCATATCGGACTCCGAATAATTTGGTTAGCCGTTCTCGGGGGCAGAGGTTTGAAGCGCGAGTGCATGTAGCTCGCCGCCCATGCGGCCCTGGAGAGCCTCGTAAACCATCTGATGTTGCTGGACACGGGATTTTCCCGCGAATGCCGACGAGACGACATTTGCCAGGTAATGGTCGCCATCGCCGCGCAGATCATCGATCCGGATTTCGGCATCCGGCAACGCTTCCTTGATCAAGCTCTTGATCTCGCTGGCGGCCATCGGCATTTGGGCAACTCCCCGGGTGATTGCGGTATCTCGCCAGATCAGCTCTCGCGCGATGCCATATACGCCGGCAACCAGCGCGAATGTGCATCGCGTAGCGCCGCGACGGATATAGGCTTCGCTTCCGGGAGTGTCAACGCGGCCCCACCGACGCTGCCGATGCGCTCGATAGGCACGCCCGCATCTGCGGCGGCGGTGGCGAATTTCGCGGCGTCGGCACAGGTGGCGACGTAACGTGCCTGATCCTCGCCGAAGGCCCAGGCGTGGGCTGGAATCTCGGGTTTTGCGGTGATCTCGACGCCGATATCGCCGGCGACCGCCATCTCTGCCAGGGCGACGGCGATTCCACCGTCGCTGACGTCATGGCAGGCGTTGATCCGGCCCGCAAGGATCGCCTGGCGCACGAAATCGCCGTTGCGTCGTTCGATTTCTAGGTCAACTGGCGGCGGCGCACCGGCCAAGCCGCCAGCCTGATCGCGCTGATATATCGAGCCACCGAGCCAACCCGATGTCTCGCCGACGACGAATACCGCATCGCCTTCATCGACAAATGCGGTGCCCAGGGCGTTGGTCAGGTCATCAATCAGGCCGACGCAGCCGATCACCGGGGTCGGCAGGATCGCCTCGCCATTCGTTTCGTTGTAGAGCGAAACATTGCCCGACACGATGGGCGCGTCGAGCGCCTCGCAGGCGGCCCCGATGCCCTGCACGGCACCGACCAGCTGGCCCATGATTTCGGGCCGTTCGGGGTTGCCGAAATTCAGATTGTTGGTCACTGCCAGCGGGGTCGCACCAACCGCCGTCACATTACGCCAGGATTCCGCGACCGCTTGCTTGCCGCCCTCGACCGGGTTGGCGACCACATAGCGCGGGGTGCAGTCGGTGCTGATCGCGAGTGCCTTGCCGGTACCGTGGACCCGCACGAGCGCGGCATCGCCGCCCGGCCGGCCGACCGTGTCGCCCATCACCATGTGATCATATTGCTCCCAGACCCAGCGCCGAGAGCACAGATCGGGGCTTGCGACCAGTTCCAGCAGAGCATCCGCGAGGTCGTCCGGTGCCGCCACTTCATCGGGGCCGAGAACCGCGCGGGGCGGGGTCGCCGTCCACGGGCGTTCATATTCTGGCGCGGCGGCCACCAGCGGTGGTACCGGGATGTCGGCAGCAACCTCGCCCCGCCAGTTCAAGACGAGCCGCTGGCTGTCGTTCGTCTCGCCGATCACAGCGAGGTCGAGTTCCCATTTATCGAAAATGGCGCGCGCCATCTCCTCGCGCCCGGGCTTCAGCACCATGAGCATCCGCTCCTGACTCTCCGAAAGCATCATCTCATAGGGCGTCATCTCGGTTTCGCGCTGGGGGACGTTGTCGAGGGTCAGGGTGATGCCGACCTCGCCCTTGCTCGCCATCTCGACCGATGAGGATGTCAGGCCCGCGGCCCCCATGTCCTGGATCGCGATGATCGCATCGGTTGCCATCAGTTCCAGGCAGGCTTCGAGCAGCAGCTTCTCGGTAAACGGATCGCCGACCTGCACGGTGGGGCGTTTTTCGTCGGAATCATCGTCGAACTCGGCCGACGCCATGGTGGCGCCATGGATGCCGTCGCGCCCGGTTTTGGCGCCGACATAAACCACCGGCAGGCCGACCCCCGCCGCGGCGGAGTAGAAAATCTTATCGGTCGCCGCGAGCCCAACGGTCATGGCGTTGACCAGGATATTGCCGTTATAGGCGGGATCGAAGTTCACCTCGCCGCCGACGGTGGGCACCCCCATGCAATTGCCGTAGCCGCCGATCCCCGCGATGACGCCATCCACCAGGTGCCGTGTCCTGGGGTGATCGGGTGCGCCGAAACGCAGCGCGTTCATGTTGGCGACGGGGCGCGCGCCCATGGTGAACACGTCGCGCATGATGCCGCCGACGCCGGTGGCCGCACCCTGATAGGGTTCGATGAAGCTCGGATGGTTGTGGCTCTCGATCTTGAAGATCGCCGCCAGCCCGTCGCCGATATCGATGACCCCTGCGTTCTCACCGGGTCCCTGGATGACCTGCGGACCCTCGGTCGGAAGGGTCTTAAGCCAGAATTTGGAGGATTTGTAGGAGCAATGCTCCGACCACATCACGGAGAAAATACCGAGTTCGGTGAAATTCGGCGTGCGGCCGAGGATTTCGAGAATCGTGTCATATTCCTCGTCGCTCAGACCCATCAGGTCTTTGGGGCGTGCGGCGGTGTCACTCATGCTGCGATGGCCTCTGCTAGGGCGGTAAACATCGGGGCGCCATCGGTGCCGCCGAGCAAGGGATCGGCCAGCCGTTCCGGGTGCGGCATCATGCCGAGCACGTTGCCGGCCTCACTTAAAATACCGGCAATGTTGTTCAGGGAGCCATTGGGGCTGGCGGCGTCGGTCACCGCGCCTTCGGGCGTGCAGTAGCGGAAGGCCACCCGGCCATCGTCTTCGAGGGATTTCAGCGTGTCGGGATCGGCAAAATAGTTGCCGTCGTGATGTGCGACCGGCACCCGGATCACGTCGCCCGCGCCATAGTCGCGAGTGAAGATCGTGTCGTTTCGTTCGACTCGCAAATCGACGTCGCGACAGATGAATTTGAGGCTGGCGTTGCGCATCAGAATACCTGGCAAGAGGCCGCATTCTGTCAGGACCTGGAACCCGTTGCAGATGCCGAGCACCGGCACGCCGCGACCGGCCTGCGCGACGACTTCACGCATGATCGGGCTGTTTGCCGCCATGGCGCCCGAGCGCAGATAATCACCATATGAAAAGCCGCCCGGGACGGCGATCAGATCGACATTTGGCAGTTCGCTATCGCCGTGCCACACCATCTGCGGGGCGCGACCCAGCGTTGCCTCGAGCGCGACGGCCATGTCGCGGTCACAGTTCGATCCGGGGAATACGATTACGGCTGCTGACATGTGAAAACTCCCGGTTCAGCTATAGCCATTGCGGGCCGAGTCGCAATTGCCGCTGGGGAAAACCGGCGTGGTCATTCGCTCACCTCTGATCGGGGTTGTCATAGCCGAACGCCTCGATATAGGGCTGGAGCAGCGGCATGACCGGTTCCAGCTGTTTGGCATAGCCTTTCCAGCGGCCCACGGCGCGCGCATTCACGCCTTCCGTCACGCCGGTGTAGCTGGGTGTGGAAATGTAACGTCCGACATTGGTGCCGGCGGAATTGAGCAACTCATCATGCCAGTCGAGTTCGAGGAAGGTGACGACCTGGGTGAGAACCGCGCGAGGATCGTCCACGAGATCCTCATAGCGATAGGTGAAGGTCTCAAGCGGCAGGATGTCGCGATACCGGAGCCACAGGCGCATCGTGGCGGCATATGCCCGTGCGGTTTCCTGCAGGTCCCGGAATCGCACCGTCACGTTGTTGGCTGCAAAATCCGTGGTGAAGCAACTGATACATACGTCACGCGGGTCGCGCAGTGAGACCACGACCTTGGCGTGTGGGAAGGTGCGGGCGATCAGCCCGAGATGGTCGAGATTGAGAGGGTGTTTATCGACAACGTGCCGTTCGCCCAGGGTCTCGGCATGGCTGTCTTTCAGGGTTTCCCAATAGAGGGAACGTAGTCGCCCGACATCCTCCGTACCGATGTGCGTCAACGCTTCCGGGTAGCCGAAACCGGCAGGCTTCGCGGTGTCGAGCGCATTGCGCATGGCGTCGACCATGGGGAGCTCGGGTGTCGCGGTGACGCGATCATGGGCATCGAGTAGTCGTTCGACCAGGGTGGTGCCCGACCGGGGGTGACCGACGAGAAAACTCGGCGCCGTCAGTGTGTCTGCGGCGATGTCGTTCGACCAGCTGGCGGTTCGGTCAGCCGCATCGTCGGATTCGAACAGCGCCAGAAGCGTCTCCTGGGTGTCGGCATGCTTACCCGGGTCGCGTGCACGCGCATGCCATGTCATCGCGCGTTTGGCATGGGCGTTCTCGAACGCCTCGAAGGCCTCGCCATGTCGGTCGATTGCCTCCAGCAATTGTCCGCGTTCGAATAGGATATTTGCCGCGAGTCCGTTTTCTTCGACTGATGTGTCGATCTGGTCCAGCAGCGCCAGCGAACCGGCTGCGTCGCCGGCTCTGCGGAGCAGGCGTGCTTCGATCATGCGAGCGAGTGTATTTTCGGGTGCCAATGTGCGGGCGCGGGCAGCCCATTCGTCGGCTTCATCCAACAATGACAACCGCTCCAGACGCTCGGCCAGCGCGGCGGCCTCGTCGGCACCGTTGGGCACAAGCGCGGCCGCGCGGCGCGCGCAGTCGAGCGCAAGGTCGCCGTCCCCGAGACTAACCGCGATATCCCCGAGCAGGTTGATCGCGGCGACATTGTCGGCATCGATCTCGAGCGCGCGTCCGGCCGCGGGTTTTGCGCGCGCGTGTTGACCGCTTTTGTGCAGTGCGACACCGGCGAGCAACAGCAGGTCGACCGATCGCGGTTCGGCATTCACGAGGGGGCGAAGCAGCTCGAGCGCGGGTGCGAACTCCTCGAGCTTGATCAGGGCTGCCGCAAGATTGCGCCGCGCGAGCTTATGGTCGGGCACCTGCCGGACAGCCGTTTCGAGATGCGTACGCGCAGTGGCCGGGTCATCAGCATCGAGTAGCGCCGCGCCCAGCTGTGCGAGCAGCAATGGGTGATTGGGCGTATGCGTCAGCGCGTTGTGGGTAACGTCGGCGGCTTCCGTGGCCTCGCCGTCGCCGAGCAACAGTCCCGAAAGCCCGATCGCGGCTTCGACATGGTCGGGGCGGGCGGCAAGTGCCGCTCGATATGCGTTGCCGGCCGCGGCCAACTCGTCCAGCTGGAACAGGCATTCGGCCAGATTATACTGCGCCTCGGCGTTCTCGGGCTGCAGCCGGGTTGCATGTTTGAGAGTGGTGTGGGCGTCATCTAGCCGCCCGGCTTGGCCGAGCAAAGTGCCGAGAAGCTGCAGGATTTCGGGTGTGTCGGGCCGGGCCTCGAGAATCCCGCGATAGCCGATTTCGGCCTCGTCCAAGCGTCCGGCGCGATGGCGTTGGAATGCTTCAGTAGCGGCTGCGCGGAACTCCGCTTCGTTCACGGCTCGCCGATCTCGATTGTGTAATTCTCGATAACCGTGTTGGCGAGCAGTTTTTCACACATCTCTGCCACTCGGGCCTTCGCGATCTGGACGTCGCCATCGGCGAGTTCAAGCTCGATGAATTTGCCCTGACGCACATCCTCGACACCGTCGAATCCGAGCCCTTCGAGGGAGTTGTGGATTGCGTTGCCCTGAGGGTCCAGGACGCCGTTCTTGAGGGTAATATGTACGCGTGCTTTCAACGGAACCGCCGACAGGTTGAGTTACTGGATGGTCGAGGGACCCTTGATATCCTGTTGCCCTGATTCGGGTGTGATACCTAGGCGCCGTGCTACTTCCTGATAGGCCTCGGCGACGCCGCCCATGTCGCGGCGGAACCGGTCCTTGTCCATCTTCTCGTTGGTCTCGACGTCCCAAAGCCGGCAGCCGTCGGGTGTGATTTCGTCGGCCAGCACGATGCGCATCTGGTCGTTCTCGTCGTAAAGGCGACCATATTCGAGCTTAAAGTCGATCAGGCGAAGGCCTATCCCTAGGAACAACCCCATTAGGAAGTCATTAATTCGCAGGCTGAGCGACAGCATGTCGTCGATTTCCAGCGGGGCGGCCCAGCCAAACGCCGTGATGTGTTCTTCCGAGATCAGCGGATCGCCCAGTTCGTCATTCTTGTAGTAATACTCGACGATCGAACGGGGCAGGGGAGTGCCTTCCTCGATGTTGAAGCGCTTGCAGATCGAGCCCGCCGCGATATTGCGCACGACCACTTCGACCGGGACGATCTCGACCTCCTTGACCAGTTGCTCGCGCATGTTGAGGCGCCGCACGAAATGGGTCGGGATGCCGACCTCCGCCAGGCGCAGCATGAGATACTCAGAAATCCGGTTGTTGAGGACGCCCTTGCCGGTGATCACACCCTTTTTCTCGTTGTTGAAGGCGGTCGCGTCGTCCTTGAAATACTGCACGAGCGTGCCGGGTTCGGGGCCCTCGAAGAGGACCTTCGCCTTGCCTTCATAAATCTTTCTGCGTCGCGTCATGGTCTTGAAATCCGCGGTGTTGGCGCGCTTCGCATCATGTCTGCGCGTTGCCGAGGTATACCAAGCGCGGCCCACGTGAACAATCGCGTCAGGGGCCGAACGGTGGATAGATCGTCGGTAATTTGCAGATCAATAATCTGCGCGACCGCCGGAAATATCGAACACGAAGCCGGTGGTGCCCGAGCAGTCTTCCGAAGCTGCCCAGACGGCCAGTGCGGCGATTTCTTCAGGCTCGATCAGGCGGTTCAGTGGCATTGCAGAGGCGATTTGCTGGGCATACGCCTCCGGTAGGCCGTCAAACAACTCCGTGTTGGCCCCACCTGGTGCCACTGCGTTGACCAGGAGACCTGTTCCCGCGGATTCCTTGGCGAGCGTCTTCGTAATACTGATCAGCCCCGCCTTGGCGGCGGCGTAGGGCGAATTCTGCAGCGTGGCCATCTTGCCGGCATTCGAGGCGATGTTGACGATCCGCCCGTAGCCATTCTCGATCATGTGCGGCGCAACGGCGCGGCAACACAGGAACGCGCTGGTCAGGTTGAGGGTAAGCATCCGCTGCCAATTCTCGACCGGCTGCTCCCAGAGGTTGGCCACGGTGCCGACGGAGCCGGCATTGTTGACTAGGATATCCACCTTGCCGAAAGCGGCGATGGCGTCCTCAAGCCCGCGTGTGATCGCGTCCGGGTCGGTGACGTCGACCATGTCGGCGCGCAGACCGCCGCCCCCGCCGAGTTCCTTGATGGTCTGATCCGTTCGCGCGACATCGATATCCCAGATGGTCATGCGCGCGCCGGACGCCAGCGCGCGGGCCGCGATAGCCTGCCCGATGCCCTTGGCCCCGCCGGTGACGATGGCGTGGCGGTCGTTGAGATCGATCTGGTTCATGCTGGCCTCAATTTCACGGGGTTAGGACGATTTTGCCGGTGACGCCGCCATCTTCTATGAGACGATGTGCGTCCGCCGCCTTATCGAGCGGCATCGTCGCATGGATGTGAGGCGATATCTCTCCCGCGGCAAGCGCCGCTATCGCGGACTTCATCGCGCCGCGGCGAATGGCAGGCTTGTCGTCGAGGACATGGATGCTGAACAGGCGAAAACCGACGCTGTCGCCGAATTTCGCGCGCATATGCTTGAACACGTCCGGGTCCGGGTCGCCGCCGAGATAGCCGTACATCACCACCATCCCCATGGGGGCGAGCATGGCAAAATCATTCGACAGCCCCGGTCCGGCGACAGAATCGTAAATAAAATCAATACCTTCGCCTTCACTGAGCGCGGCAACCCGCGCGCCGACATCCTCGGCGTTGCGATCGATAATCGCGTCGGCGCCTTGGTCCGTGACATAGTCAGCCTTGGCCTTTGACCCCACGATTCCAATCACCGTCAGGCCCATGCTCTTGGCGACCTGTATGAGTGCGCTGCCGACACCGCCTGCTGCCGCATGGACGAGAATTCGGTCACTGGCCCGTGGCGTGCTGGCGTAGTTAAGGAGCAGCCAGGCCAATTGGTAATTGCCGAGCGCGACCGCCTGCGCGGCATCGACATTCTCCGGCATGGCGAACACCGCCCCGGCCGGCACGATCATGGCCTCGGCATAACCGCCCCCGCGTTCCGGGAGCTCACGCGAATTGACGTACACGCGGTCTCCGACAGCGACTGTCTCCACGCCGTCACCAACGGCATCGATTGTCCCGGCCAACTCGTTCCCGGGGGTTACCGGTAGCGGCGGGATCCATTCATAGTTGCCTCGCCGCATCAGGATATCCGGGACACCCACTCCAATCGCCTCGGCGCGGACGCGTATTTCGCCCGGCCCCGGTTCGGGATGGGAGACATCGTCGACGCTCAGGACCTCCGGGCCGCCAAAGGAATGGAACCTGATAACTCTCAACGCCCAACACCATTCATTGCCGTTTTCTCACTTGTTTGACAGACTTTCCCCCAAGGATAACAAGGGGAAACGATATGACCCAACGCGAAAAGTTCTGGGACGAGATAACCTACTTCAGCGACGGGATCGAGATCGCCGCGCACCTCTACACACCCAAGGGCTGGAAGCCCGGCGATACGGCGCGGCCCGCCATTGTCTGCCTGCACGGCTATTCTGGCATGAAAGAGGTCTACGGCATGGACGTGCCGCGGCGGCTCTGGGAGGAGGGCTACTTTGTGCTGGCGCCCGATCATCGCGGGTTCGGCGAGAGCGGCGGTGAACGTGGTCGTCACCGGCCCCTGGAGCAGGCCCAGGACGTGTATGATGCGTTCACCTACATGGAGACGGTTGATGGCGTCGACCGTGACCGGATGGGCTGCTACGGCACGAGCTGGGGCGGGGCCTCGGTCATATGGTGTGCCGCCTTCGATGAGCGCATCAAGGTGATTGTCAATTCGGTCGGCGTGTCGGACGGCGAGCGCTGGATGAGGCAGGCGCGCCGGCCCCATGAATGGCTCGATTTCAAGCACAAGGTCGCGGATGCGGCGCGCAAGCGCGTGACAACCGGTGAGCACACCTACTGGCCGCTGCTCGACATAATGCTGACCGACCCGCACACGCTCGACGTGATCCAGCAGCATCATCAGAAGCATGGTCACTATGTGTCGGATTATGACCTCGAGAGCGCGGAGACATGCCTACGGTTCAAGCCCGAGGCAGTGGCGCATTTGATCTCGCCGCGACCGGTCCTCGTGGTCTATGCGGAGGACGACTGCACGGTCCCGCCCGAGGAGCAGTTCGGCTGTTACGAACAGCTTGGCGAGCCCAAGAAATTAGTCAAGTTGCCGGGTGCGCAGCATTACGAGAGCTATTACTTCTGCAATCCCGAAATGCACGAGATCGGCATGACCGAGGTCGTTGCTTGGTTCGAAAAGTATCTCTGAGGCCGGCGCTACTCTTTCGGGGCGGTCGGAAATTCATCCGGCCAGTTGTCGAGCAGGTGCTGCAGATACGCCTTCAGCGCGTCCGGGCTGACCTGTGAGCCCGCACCGACCGCGTCTGCGCCGGCGGGCGGGTCGGGGTCGAGATGCAGGGAATCATGCATCCGGTTTCGCATGTTTCGGAACGCGCATACGGTCGTCATCTCGACGATCTCCGCCTCGGAGAAGACCGCCGCGACCTCGTTGTAGACGTCGTCCCGGTTCTTCGCCGTGTTCAGCGTGACATGCTCCGTCCACAGCAGCGTCGCCTTCTCGCGCGCCGTCAGCAGGTCGGAATTCATATATTCGTTTCCCTGAATGATCTCGAGTTCTTCATCCGTTACCCCCGCCACCCGACCG
This sequence comes from Alphaproteobacteria bacterium, assembly GCA_049601915.1. Lineage (GTDB taxonomy): Bacteria > Pseudomonadota > Alphaproteobacteria > UBA6615 > UBA6615 > UBA8079. Next base: position 176,348 of record JBMYRB010000004.1, on the reverse strand, counting down.
AGCGACACATTGTGATGGGTTCAGTAGAAGCAGTCGTTGATCGTGCTCGTCTTGATGTCGACGAGGGTCTTGAGCTTGCCCGGCAAGACGCTGCCCGCACCGTTGCGCTGCATGGCCGCGATCAGCGGCGCCAGCCAGCGCCCGACCAGCGGCACATGGGCGATCAGCTTCAGGGAGTTGATCGTCGAAGCGCGTTCGCCAAACAACGCGTCGTTGGCGGCATAGTTGGTTTCGATGTCCGCTTTCAGATGATCGGGCGCGTTGCTCGCGTCGATAAGGCTTACCCGCGCCATGTTTTCTCCGATACCGGGTTAGAGGGAGGGGTGATCAGACCTTCGGCCAGACGCGGCGGCCCGCATGGGGACTGCCCGGCGTATGGGTCACATAGTCTAAGACATGCGGGCCGGACCAATTTTCGCCGCGGTCGGCTTCGACGAAGCGCTTTTCAAACGAATAGTCTTCCGCCCCGAGCTCGACGCCCTCCCACAGCACGCCGTGCTTGGCCCAGCCGGTCACCGAAAGCATCTTGCGGCCGCGGATAATCCCCTGGGACACCGCGATGCGCGGGAAACGCTCTGCCCTGTACCAGCGCGCCAGCATCTCGTTATGGGCGGTCGTGTCGGGGTTGAACGAGCCGATCTGCATCGCCGGCGGCGGGCCCGCGCCATAGGGCATCACGTGCTCCTCCGGGCCGTCGACCCGTTTCTCCTCGACGAAGACGCAGATGCGGTGATTGCGCCACGCGCCGAGCGCGGCTTCGTTTGCCCCATGCAAAGCATCGACCCCGTTGTCCGGGCCGAGGAAGGTGTCGGTCGACAGCCCGGCCGTCAGCACCACATTTTGCCAGCCCTTGGCGATATCGGGGTCGTCGGTCTCCTTCCTCATCGGCGCGCCCTCGATGTAGGGCCGGTCGGGATGGGCGATGATGTCGTAATGGCCGACCCAGGCGACCCCCTGGGTGGCTTTCAATGCCGGCAGAAACTCGTCGTGCAGCCACGCCCAATGCGGTTCGCGATTCTCGTCTGCCAGGTCGAACCAGTCGGCGCGCAGGACTTCACTCATGATGCAAATACTCCACTTGGAAATAGATAAGGCTAGAGCATGACCTCGCCGCCGCACACGGCGAGGGTCTGGCCGGAGATAAACGAACTCGCTGGCGACGCCAAGAACATGGCCGCTCCAATCAAGTCATCGGGGGTGCCGGCGCGTTTCACGAGACGCTTATTCTGAATGAACTCATGCAGGTCGTCATCCATGCTTGCATGCTCGACCTCGGTGGTGGTGTAGCCGGGCATCAGCGTATTGACGTTGATGTTGTCGTCGCTGAGCTCACGCGCCATCACCCGGGTCATCCCGATGATCGCCGATTTGGAGGTGACATAGTGCATGAAGCCGGGCACCCCCTGGGGCACGGTGCCGGAGGAGATGTTGATGATCCGGCCCTGTCCGGCGGTCTTCATCGGCTTCGCGACCGCACTGGCGCAGAGGTAGGAGCCGGTGATGTTCACATGGATCACCTTGTTCCATTCCTCGAAGGGGATGTCGTAGAAAGGCCGTTGGGGCAGGGTGGCGAAGATCGCCGCGTTATTTATGAGCACATCGATTCGGTCATAGGCATCTAGCGCGGCCGCGACCATCGCGTCTACGGAGTCCGGGTCACCGACATCAGTTTCAACGGACAGGCATTGGCCGCCCGCGGCCTCGATCTCGGCGGCGACGGCGCGCAGATTTTCGCCGTTGAGCTCGGCTAGGACCGGTATGGCGCCCTCGGCGGCGAAGGCGATTGCATATTCGCGGCCGAGCCCCTGTCCGGCCCCCGTGATGACAACGATGCGATCACTCACGTCGAAGCGGTCGTTTTCCATGGTTTATCCAATCCCTGACGTTGGTCGGCGTATACTACGCATCCGCGTTGGCAACCTCCATGAGATTGCCGTGGGGATCCCGGAAATATTCCGAGGTAAGCGGGCCCGTTGCGCCGGTGCGCGGTGCCGGCCCCTGAATGACCTCGATGTCGAGCGCCGCGAGATGCGAGACGAATTGTTCGACGGGCGTATCTGTCAGAAAACACAGATCACCGCTGCCGGGCGTTGCCCGGTCGGCCTTCGGCGCGAACTCGTTTCCCGCCTCGTGCAGGTTGATTTTCTGATCGCCGAACCGCAGCGCATGGCGCCCCTCGGCGAATGTCACGACATCCATGCCCAGCGCACACGTGTAGAACACGCAGGTCGCCTCGATGGAGGCGACGGTTAGCACCAGATGGTCGAGTGACCGGACTTTTATTGGGCACCCAAAGACAGGATCACATTTTCGTAGGGGTTAGTGTCGGGGCGTCCCGGCGCGAAACGCCAGACGGCTTCCGCACCCGGTCGTTCCGCCGACGGCAGGGCGACTAGGCTGCTGGAGACCGTCCCATAGCCCCTGTCGGTGACGATACACATGGTTTCACGCGGGTCTTCTTCGCTGGCATGGAGCCGTGTGGCCAGAAGCCTTTCCCAGGCCGCCCAGTCGCCCGCCTCAATATCCGGTTCGTCGGCAGCCCGGAACCGCCGGAGAAATCGGCCGATCCGCACGCTATCCACATCATCGAGCTCGCGCGAGGTGATCATATGCAGGCCGGGCGGAATCTCGAAGATCTCGACCTTCGACTGTTCGGTGCCCCTGATCCAGAAGGCGTCGCGGTTGTCGGCGATGATGAGGTTGAAGGAGCGATACGCGCTGCCATCCAGTTCGGTCATCGCCTCGGCGGCCATTGCGGCGTCCGGGTGATCGACCGCCTCGAGCACGAGTTCGCCGCGCGAACGCTTGTCGACCGTGGGGCCGAGTGACCCCTCGCGATTCAGGATCGCTGCGGTAACGCCATTATCGTTGAGCGCCAACCAGGTGCCGCCCGCCAATTCGTCAATCCCGGCCACCACATCATCACGATCGGGCCAGTGCCGCGCCGGCGATTTCCAGGCCCGGTCGACCATTTCATCGCGATTGGCCGCGACAAGAAGCGGCCAGGCATGGCCGGGGCGGCGTAGAATGACGAGTGTGCACATGAGATTTCAATTCAAACCGGGGCGATGGAACACTATATCTATTTTCTAAGAACGACCGGCAAGAAAGCAACGGAGAGCAGATTAGATATGTCGACTTTTGACGAGCGCGAGCAGGGCTTCGAAAACAAGTTCAAGCACGACGAGGAGTTCAAGTTCAAGGCGTCCGCGCGACGCAACAAGCTGCTGGGTCTATGGGCCGCCGACCTGATGGGTCTGAACGACGCCGAGGCGCAGGCATATGCGCAGGAAGTCGTGAAATCCGATTTCGAGCGGCCGGGTGATGACGATGTCCTCGAGAAGGTTCTCGGCGACTTGCAGGCCAAGAATGTGGAGACTTCCGAGCATATCCTGCGCAAGCATATGGATGATCTCCTCGCTGAGGCCATGCAACAGGTCCACGATGGCGTCTAGCGTCCCAGAGATCAGGGCGTAGAAGGCAAGAAACAGGTGCCGGCCTCGGAAGAGGCTGGCATAGCCATTTGGTGGCGCGGTCCAGGCGCGCCTCCAAAAAAACTGGGGTTCTAAAGATGGATGATCTGACACCGGGGGGCGGACATACCTGTCTCGTGCCGCTCGTGGAAGACGAGGATTTTTCCGCACCGTTCCGGAAATCGGCCGAAAGGGTCTCCGGCCGCGTCGGCATGGTGGCCAACAATGTGCGCGCCATGGCGAATTCACCTGAACTGGGCGCGACCATGCGTCAGTTTTTGGACGATGTGTGGGACCAGGGCAACCTGCCCAAGCCGATGAAGGCGCTGATCCGAAGCAAGGTCTCGAACATAAATGCCTGTCTCTACTGCTCGGCTCACCAGGTGCGGGTGATGCTGAGCCAGGGTGTCGAGCAGGAGAAGATCGACAATATGTACGATTATCTCCAGCACCCGGCCTTCTCGGAAAAGGAACGCGCGATTCTGGCCTATAGCGAAGCGTTGACCCTTGATGCCGGTGCCATTCCCGAAGAGGTCGTCGCGAATTTCGTCGCGCACACGACCGTGCAGGAACGCACCGAGGTGACGATCGTGGCCGCGGCGATGGGTTTGCTGAACCGCCTGAACGACGGCCTGCGCGTGCCTCTTGAAGAGCCGATGCTGGAGATCGCCAAGGGCATCTCCTTCGATCCTAAATAGGGCTGCGGACATGGCGCGTATCGATATCGGTCATATCACGCTGAACTGCGCAGACGAGGGCGAGGGGCCGGCGTTCGTCTTCATTCCCGGCCTAGTCGGGCTGCATGACGCTTGGTCGTTTCAGTTTGAACATTTTGCCAAGCGTTACCGCTGCGTGACCTTCGATCATCGCGGGACGGGCGAGAGCGACAAGCCGACGGGGCCGGGGGCGTATTCGACCCAGGCCATCGCCGATGACGTGATTGCCCTGATGGACACCCTGGGCATCGATAAGGCGCACATCGCGGGTACCTCGACCGGCGGCTGTATCCTACAAAATCTCGCGCTCGACCATCCTGATCGGGTGCGTGGGTGCATCTTCAACAACACCTGGGTAACGGCCGACGAGTTCATTACCCGCGTGGCCGTGACCCGCAAGCGGATCGCCGAGTCTTATGGCCCCGAGGAGTATGTGAAGGTCTCCTCCATGTTCACCTCGGGCGCGGATCAGTTCCGGCACAATCTCGATGCCGTCATGAAGCTCGAACGCCGGGCGCTGGAGACGGTTGGACCGGTCGAAATTCTGACTGCGCGCCTGGATATGATGCTGGCCCATGACCGTACGGACGAGATCGGACATATCGACAAGCCGTCCCTCGTGGTCGGAACCGTCGACGATGCGACAATCCCTTATTATTTCGCGGAAGACCTGAGTGCGGCGATTCCGGGTTCGAAAATGGTGTTGTTCGATGATGGCGGTCACTACTCGTATCGGCGCCACCCCGAAAAGTGGAACGCGATGATCGGCGAATTTCTTGCCGAGGCCGAGAAGACGGTCTAATTCAGACCAATCGATTGGGAGTCAGCGCAATGGCCAAGGCCTATTGGATAGCGGCTTACCGGGAAGTTCATGACCCGGACAAACTCGCGGCCTATCTCAAGCTCGCCGGCCCGGCCATTGTCGCGGGTGGCGGGAAGTTTCTCGCCCGCGGACTCGCAGCTCGGGTCTACGAGGCGGGTATCAAGGAACGTACGACGGTCATCGAATTCCCGTCTCTCGACGCGGCTTTGGCGACCCATGATAGTCCGGCCTATCAGGACGCGCTGAAGCTTCTCGGTGATGGTGTGACCCGCGATTTACGGTTCGCCGAGGGCCTTGAATAGGGTTCCTCACCACCGCGTTGGCACAGGCTAGAAGATGTCGTAGGGGTGCCAGCCCTCGCGATGCTCGATCTCGATCACCCAGATATCCCGGTCGCGTGCGACCGCGCGCTCGATATAGGCATCTGCTTCGGTCTCTGGGATGGCGGCGCCATCGAGGGCGGGAAACCAGGCCAGGTTCCCGTCCAAATCGCGCGTCTGGGTCAGGATGCGACAGCCGCGATCGAGCTGGTTGAGCTTCAAGATCACGGTTCCTGACTGGCGTTCGCCCTTGCGTAAAACGGCAATGGGAACATTCTTGTCGGAGGCTTGGCGCAGCCCGGCGCTGACCCAGAGGTCGGTTGGCAGCCGGTTGTCGCTCATTATTCGGTCGGTCTTTCGGCCGGATCAGGCCGCGCCGAACACGCGTTCGAAAATCGTGTCCACGTGCTTGGTGTGGTAGGCGAGATCGAAGTTCTCGGCGAGGTCTTCGTCGGAGATGATCTTGTTGACGGCCTTGTCGCTCTGCAAGAACGAGAGGAATGCGCCTTCGCGCTCGGCCTCGGGCAGCCCCCAGACCTGCATCGCATTGCGCTGGACGGCCTGATAGGCGTCCTCGCGGCTCATGCCTGCCTGGGTGAGGGCGAGAAGGACGCGCTGGGAATGAATCAACCCGCCCAGCTTTTCCATGTTCGCCATCATGGTGTCGGGATAGACCAGCAATTTCTCGACCACACCGGTCAGGCGAACCAGGGCGAAGTCCAGAGTGACCGTGGCGTCCGGCCCAATCATACGCTCCACAGATGAATGCGAAATATCGCGCTCGTGCCAAAGCGCGACATTTTCCATCGCGGGCACAACTGCTGAGCGAACCACCCGGGCCAAGCCGGTGAGGTTCTCGGTCAGGATCGGGTTGCGCTTGTGAGGCATCGCGCTGGAGCCCTTCTGGCCTGCGGCGAAGAATTCCTCGACCTCGCGTACTTCTGTGCGTTGTAGGTGCCGGACCTCGACAGACAGCCGCTCGACCGCACTGGCGATCACGCCGAGGACGGCGAAGAACATGGCGTGCCGGTCGCGCGGGATGACTTGCGTCGACACCGGCTCCGACGTGAGGCCCATTTTTTCGGCAACATGCGCCTCGACGGACGGGTCGATATTCGCAAACGTGCCCACCGCGCCCGAGATCGCGCAGGTGGCGATCTCGGCACGCGCGGCGACCAGCCGGTCACGACAGCGCGCGAACTCCGCATAGTGGCCCGCGAGCTTCACGCCGAAAGTTGTCGGCTCGGCGTGGATGCCGTGACTGCGGCCGATGCAGACATCGTTCTTGTGTTCGCGCGCGCGTTTCTCCAGCGCCGTCAGAAATCTGTCGAGGTCGGCAAGCAGGAGATCGGCTGCCTGGGTGAGTTGCACCGACAGGCAGGTGTCGAGGACATCCGAGGAGGTCATCCCCTGATGCACGAAGCGCGCATCCTCGCCGATATACTCGGCGAGGTTTGTCAGGAAGGCGATGACGTCGTGGCGGGTCTCGCGTTCGATCTCGTCGATCCGGTCGATTTCCCAGGCGCCCTTTTCCCAAACGGTCTTGGCCGCGGACTCCGGTATCACGCCGAGTGCCGCCTGCGCGTCACAGGCATGGGCCTCGATCTCGAACCAGATGCGGAACTTGTTCTCCGGCTCCCAGATATCGGTCATTTCGGATCGGCTGTAGCGGGGGATCATGCGTGCAGGCTTTCGCGAATTGGGTGGGTTGATCGATCAATAATGCTGACCAGCGAGTGATACCCCGGTCAGGCGAGTCGGGGGTTGTGGACGGGTGTTTCTGGTGACCCGACTGTGCAGGTTCGATCGGGGCTCACACAGGGGTACCGTTAATACATCTTGACCGAGCTTTAACGTGTTCGGAGCGATGTTATCGCACGCGCATGAGGCGAGAAAAACGATGTCTGTGACCTTCTCAGGAACGATCCCGGCGCGCCGGACGATCTTCAAAAAGCGGAGCCGCTGGCCTGGCGTCGTGCGTCGGCTGATCGTGGTTTGCCTCATCGTGATCGCCACGGCGTAAGGCGTTTCTGCTGCTCAGACAAACCCCAATGCGCGCAGGCTCGCATGCCGTCCCCGCGCGATAATCACATGATCATGCAAGGCCACCCCGAGGCTTTGCCCGGCCGTTTCGACGGCGCGGGTGATCTCGATGTCGGCGTCGCTTGGCGTGGGATCGCCCGAGGGATGGTTGTGAACCATCACGAGCGCGCTGGTGTTGAGCTCAAGCGCGCGCTTGATGACCTCGCGCGGTTACACCGACGTCTGGTCCACCGTGCCCATGCTTTGCTGCTCGGCGACGATCAGGCCGTTCTTGCGGTCCAGAAACAGGACATGGAAGCTCTCACGTGTCAGATGTCCGATGGCCGCGCGGCAATAATCCAGCACCTTGTCCCAAGAATCGAGAACCTGGCGCTCATGCAGGTCTTCGCGCGCCTGGCGAATGCCGGCCTGGTGCACGATTTTGATCAGCCCGGCGACACCCGGCCCGGCGCCGTCCACCAGGATGATGTTCGCGCGATCGGCTGCGGTGGTCTTGTTGATTATTCTGGTTCAGGGGCTTGGCCATAGGGTCGTCGGCGCCATCAGTCGTAGGGCGGTTTGTCCCAGCCCTTGGGCGAGTGGGTGAAGACTTCGCAGCCGTCGGCGGTCACGCCGATCGAATGCTCGAACTGTGCCGACAGGGAGCGATCCTTGGTTACGGCGGTCCAGCCGTCGCCTAAAATTTTCACGTCAAACCGGCCGACATTGACCATCGGCTCGATCGTGAAAAACATGCCTTCGCATAGTTCAGGCCCGGTCCCAGGCTGGCCGAAATGCAGGATCGACGGCGCATCGTGGAACACTTGTCCGAGGCCGTGTCCACAGAAGTCACGCACCACGGAGAAGCGCTCCGACTCGACATAGGTCTGAATGGCATGGCCGATATCGCCGACCGTCGTGCCGGGGCGGACGATGTTGATGCCTTCCCACAACGCCTTGTGGGTCACGTCGACCAGCCGTTCGGCGAGACGTTTCACCTTGCCGACATTGTACATGCGACTCGTATCGCCGTGCCAGCCATCGAGGATGACCGTGACGTCAATGTTGACTATGTCGCCGTCGGTGAGCCGTTTTTCCCCGGGAATGCCGTGACAGACGACATGGTTCACCGAGGTGCAGATCGATTTCGGGAAACCGCGGTAGCCGAGCGGCGCTGGGATCGCGCCATGATCAAGAATGAACTCATAGCAAAGCCGGTCGAGTTCCTCGGTCGTGACGCCCGGCACCACATGGGGTGTCACATGGTCGAGGGTCTCCGCGGCGAGTTTCCCGGCATGGCGCATGCCTTCGAAGGCATCGGCATTATGGATGCGGATGCGGCGCGCTTCAGGATCGAGGGAGGCGGATTGCGTGTCGGTCATCTTGAGTATCGGCTGTCGGTAGGGGTCTGGAATCAAATATCAATCGGCAAGGGCCGGGTGATCTCGATGCGTTCGGGCGAAACGTCGCATGCATAGCAAATCGCCTCAACCCCTCGATGCCGGGCGTCCGCGAATGCAGCCGCATAGTCGGGGTCGATGTCGTCGGCGAGGCGAAAATGGTCGCAATCATCGCGCTGCACCACATAGAACATGACCGCCCGGGCGCCGGCCTCGACGGCGTTTGCCATCTCCCGCAAATGCTTGGCGCCGCGCTTGGTGACGCTGTCGGGGAACTCCGCAGCACCGATACCATCGGTTTCCCCGCGCTTGAGATGCACATTCTTGACCTCGACGTAGCAGTCCGGCCGGCCCGGCTCTTCGAGCAGGATATCGATGCGGGAATTCTCACCGTACCGTACCTCGCGGCGACGGCTCCCGTAGCCGGTCAGCTTGGATATGCGTCCCGCCCCGATCGCCTCGTCGACGAGGGTGTTGGGAAGCGCCGTATTGATTCCCACATGATGGCTGCCGACGCGGATGATCTCCCAGGTGTATTTGAGTTTGCGGTTCGGATTGCGGGCGGGCGAGACCCAAACGTCGGAGCCAGGCTCCTTAAGGCCGAGCATCGCACCGGGATTGGGGCAATGGGCGGTTATTTCCGTTGGCGTCCCGTCGTCGCCGGTGATCTCGATATCGGACAGAAAGCGCTTATAGCGCTGGGTCAGGCGGCCGGGAATAAGCGGGTCGGGAAACTGCATGATGGGGGCAAGGTATGAAGCCGGCCGGCGATGATCAAGCCAACCATCCGGTCATTGTGTTTTTTGACTGTCCTTTGGGTGCATGATAGTTCGACGGACCGGTCCTGTAAGGAATCAGACGCGTGAAACCAGTTCTGCCCCTGATATTTGTTCTTTCGCTCGCGGCGTGCGGGGGGACGAGCGCTACCTGGGTCAAGGAGGGTGCCAACCAGGAAAAATTGCGCGCCGATCAGGCGGCCTGCCGCAGCCAGGCTGAAACAGCGATCGGTCGCAACGACAGTTTCACGCGCGATATTACCGGTTCCACACGCGGCGGCAGGGAGGATACGCGTTCTATCGTCTCTGAATCCCGCGATCGCAGTGCCGCCCGATTCTTCGACAGTATCTTCAGCCGTTGTATGGCGGCGCGCGGCTATGTACATCCGAAAACCTGACGCCGACCAGGCAAACTCCAGCAAACGGGTAACGACGGAATATGAGTGATACCAATCGCGTGACCGCAGCGGTCCTGATTATCGGGAACGAGATTCTCTCGGGCCGCACCAAGGACGCCAACCTCGCGTTTCTCGGCACGGAACTGAACTTGCTGGGTATTCAGCTCCTCGAGGCAAGGGTCGTTGCAGATATCGAGGTCGAGATCATCGCTGCGCTCGATACCTTACGTGCGAAATATGACTATGTATTCACGACAGGCGGCATCGGTCCCACCCACGACGACATCACGGCGGCCTGCGTCGCCAAGGCGTTCGATCAGAAGCTGATCCGCCATCCCGAGGCCGAACGCATCCTGCGCGAACGGATGAAACAGATGGAGGTCGAGGCGACCGAGGCCCGGCTGAAGATGGCCGAGACGCCGGAATTTGCCGAGCTGGTCGACAATCCCGTCAGCGGTGCGCCGGGGTTCCGGGTCGAGAATGTCTTTGTGATGGCGGGTGTTCCGAGGATCATGCAGGCGATGTTCGAGAGTGTGAAACCCCATCTCAGGCGTGGCGTGACCCTGTTGTCGGTGACCGTCGGCAGCTACGTGCCCGAGGGCCAGATCGCGACCGAGCTGTCGCTCCTCCAGGACGCATACCCGGACCTCGATATCGGCAGCTATCCGTTCTTCTTCGGTGGCAAGCCGGGTTCGAACCTGGTGTTACGAGGGCCCGACCACGCGCGCCTCGACGAGGCTGCGGGCCGTCTGGAGGACCTAATTCGCAATCTCGGCCAGGAGCCGGTCGAGGGCGGGATCGAAGTGCCGAAGTCCGAGGACTAGTGCCCGGACGGACCTTTAGGGCTGCCAGATGGCGGTCCATAGCAATACGCCGACGCCGCCGAGCGCAATCCAGATGACGGAATTTTGCGTCGCGGCCTTCCGGTCGCGCAGCACGAAAATGATAGTCGGGATCAGAATGATCAGTGCGCCCAGCAGCGCGATCAGTCGAGCGATGTCGAAACCGTCCATGCGGGGGCACCTATTGATGTTTGTCTGCGCGGCGTGTCGTTCGCAACAAGTATAGCCCAGTCAGTCACGCGATGCGGGCGCGTTGAAATTGGTAAACACAAGGGACTTAAAAGACCTTGGTCTCGTTTTTGCATCCCAATACCATCGTGGCTCTGGTGGCATTCGATAATCCAATTTACAATTTTATGATACCCCTGTGATACTTCCACCCGCTAAGTGGTGTTGATTAAGGCTACCCATAAAGCCAGCATCTCGGATTGCCCGTTGCTTCAGCGAACCACCCCCGCCAAAGAATCACAGCCCCAACCCAAATATATAAATATATGACAGCTGTCTTTCTCCGTCAGATTTGCGGATATATTCATCGCTGGCCCTTACTTGGTATTCTTAACGACGATTTAAACACGAGGCATCTACTTGGGTCACGCAGATAATCCGCAAATTTGCTAACCACGTAGCTTATTTATATAAATTATCAATACACCATACTCGAAATAAACTCTAGAAATTAAAGTTCAGTTAAGTTTATTATAAGATAATTATTTCAAAATATATAAAGTCTAAGCAATAAGACATAAGAATTTTTCTATCATTATAGAAATCTCATTTGTCGAAGAAAGATAGAAATTATGAAAAAGCTTCGTGTCGGTTTTCTAATTGACGACTTATCACCATCTCACCAGATCAATGAGTTGATTGATTTTGTGAATGAAAGCCAATATTTCGATAATCCCATTTTAATCACTGGGTATAAAGAAAAAAACCAAAGATGCGCTTTAAGAAAGGTTGCATCAAAAATTCACAAAGACCCTATAAAAAATATTAGCACCTTGCTTAGATCGATTCTTATCGGAATTATCTCAACTCTAGAGTTAAAAAACGCGAGAAAAAGATATCCAGGATACCGTAACAATAAAAAAATAAAAAACCTGGATGACTGCAAAGTTGTTTATGTAAATGGAAAATGGTCTAAGTCAGAGATTTTTTTAGATATGAAAGAAGACGATATTACCTTAATCGATGACTGCTATTTAGACTGCATAATAGGGTGTGGTTCAGGGATTTTAAGAGGCAAAATATTAGATATATCTAAGTTTGGCGTAATTTCATTCTATCATGGTGATAACAGAACAAATCGGTCTGGCCCTAGTGGGTTTTGGGAAGTGTTAAACAGAGAACCTAGCAGCGGATTTATAATTCAAAAGCTAAAACAAGAGTTGGATGGTGGAGAAGTTCTTTTTAGGGGAAACTTAATGACCTGCAACTCTTGGCTTCAAAACGATGCTCAACTGCTCGCTAAATCGAATATTTTTATGATTCAGCTACTGATAAATCTAGCTAAGAATCGTTCTCTACCTCCGTCCGAGGGTGTGAGGCTACATGGAAATAAACTTTACGAAATAGATTCTAGTATTGTTCTATTTAGGTATTTACTAAAAATATTACTATCAAAAGTGTTTGTTAGAATAATAGATAAAATATTAACACATAAGGTAGCCAGATGGTCAGTAGCGTATTGCTATCATGATCGATTCAGTAAGTCTTTGTGTCGGTACAAAGAAATAAAAAATCCAAAAGGAAGATTTCTAGCAGATCCCTTCGTTATCGAATATAATGGTGATAACTTTATATTTGTTGAAGATTTGTTTTTTAACGACATGAAGGGCCGTATTTCCGTAATTAAAGTAGATGAACAAAAGTATGAATTATTAGGAGTTGTTCTAGAGGAAAAATTCCATCTTTCTTTTCCTTTTGTATTCAAGGATGCTGGCGATATTTACATGATTCCGGAAACGTCTAACAATGGTGATATAAGGCTTTATAAAAGTACAGAATTCCCATTTAAATGGGAATTTAAACAGCAGTTAATGTCGGATGTAGATGCTGCGGACACAATGATTATTAAAAACGAAAATCTTTGGTTTATGCTAACCAATATCTGCAGTGCTAAAATTGGTGACCATCAATCGGAGCTACATATATTTTATTCGGAAGACTTTAAGAAAGGTAATTGGCGCCCGATTGAAAGCGGAAATCCTGTAATAATTAATTCACTCAAGGGGCGCAATGGTGGATTTTTTAGACACAATGGTGAATTTTATAGAATTAATCAAGTACATGGACAGAGGCACTATGGAAAGAGCTTTAAGGTTAATCATATAGAGGTTCTTTCAAGAAAACATTATGTCGAAAATGAAGTATCCGATATTGAGGCCGAATTTAAAGAATCCATTATTTCTACTCATCATTTCAGCGCAAATGAGAATATTGCAGCAGTTGATTTTGCGAGATTAGTGCGACTTAAAGAAGCCGTCAAAAACTGAACAAGTATATAAAAAAGAGTTAGTAATGAAGCTGTAAAAAGAAGTAATAAGGGATTATACAGGATTGGACATGAAGAAAAAAAATTACGTTGTAGGAACGAAGACACAAAACAGATGTAAATAGAAAAGTTTATATAAGACGCATACAAAAATTGAAAAAATGTTCAAAACGTGATTAAAAACGACTGATCGAATCCGTGTAAGGGGTTTAACACAGCGCCCATTTGGAGGGTTCAAATAATCTCTCAGCATATGTCTATGAAACTTCTGTTGTGCAATATAAAAATGAGTGTAAAAATAGGTCGTATAATCGATAGGTGAAATTTATTAAACGGTGGAAAACGAGGGTTTAAGTATTGCGGGCGTGGTGAAAATGGTAAACACAAGGGACTTAAAATTCCTCGGCCTCGCGGCCTTGCCGGTTCAAGTCCGGCCGCCCGCACCATTTCCTTCTGCTGATACGCTACTCCGTGGGGGATCACGCCGCATCTGCCGCGGCCCGCGCGCGTTCGTTTAGGTCGTCGAATTCATCGGGCCAGTTGTCGGCCAGCCAGTGCAGATAGGCCTTGATGTTGGCCGGGTCGATACGGACCGAACCCCGGATCTTGTTCACCTCGGGCTGAACCTCGATGGGCAGCTTTAGGGAATCGTTGAAGCGGTTAATCATGTTGAACATTGCACAGATCAGAGTCAGTTCGATGATTTCGGCGGAGTCGAACTGTGCCTCGACCCGTTCGAACACGTCGTCGCGTGTGGCCGCCGTGTTCTTGGTCATGTGCTCGGCCCATTCGATCGCGGCGCGCTCGCGTTCGTCGAACAGTGCCGACGTCAGGTAGTCGTCTGACGAGATGGCGATCACCTGGTCGTGGGAGATGCCGGCAGCCTCGCCCAGCGCGGTGTTGTGGGCGTAGCAATAGTCACAGCCATTGAGGTGGCTGGTCTTGATGATAACCATTTCCTTGAGCTTCGACGACAGGTGCACGCCCGGCCATTCGCGCTGGTTAGCGGCCTGGAAGGGCAGGTAGAGCATCGCCAGATAGGGCGCGTGGGCCATGGTGCGATAGGCATTCGGGACCCGGCCGACGAGCCCGGTCACGGCGTCATAGAAATGCTTGAGCTCATCCGGCGCATTCTCCGGATTGATGTTCGGTACACGCGACATTTTCTGCCCCTCTATGCTTGGTCGTCCGCCCAGAGTCTGGTGTGATTCCAGATTCGCTTGGGCTCGGTAAAATCGGTCGGTGGATTGTTCATCTGTATGAACTGTTCCACAAGGGCAGATACGGTCTCCGGCGCATCTTCCTGAAGATAGTGCTCAACCACCCGCAGGGAAATAAGCGGTCCGTTCGGCCAGAAGCTCTTGAAGCGGAACTTCACCCAATGGGGCGGCATGGCCCGGTCTTCCTCGCCGATGATTCACATGGCGGGAATGGTCTTGAGCACATTGATATCGTGTTTCTCGGCCATCTCCTCGAAGAATCCGAATTTGTCCGGGTTGGCGATCGCACGCGGGAAGGCCAGCGCGTCGCGGCAGGATTCCGCCGTGGGGAAGGGGCCGGAGAAGGCACGGACTCAGGTTTCGTCCACATGATCGGCGTTCTTGAAGCCGACACGCTTCATCACCGACAGGATGGTCGCGCCGAGATGGGACAGGGTGGGCTCGAACTCGTGGGTCTGGGTCGAGTTGAACCATTTATGATGTTCGGTCGGGAAGGTGGCGTCCATCGGCTCGGCGGACCAGGGCGCGTAGGTGTTGCAGATCGCCAGGCATTTGACGCGGTCGGGGTGGCGCAGCGCAAAGCTGATGCCGATCGAGCTGCCCCAATCCTGCATGATGAAGGTGATGTTCCGCACATCCAGATCGAGCAGCAGCCGCTCCAGATTGTCGGCATGATTGCGGATCGAGTAGTCGCGGTCCTGCGGGGTCTTGCTTTTGCTGAAGCCCATATGGTCCGGCACGATGACCCGGCCGACCTTGCTCAACCGGGGAATGAAGTTCCGGTAGAGATAACCCTAGGCCGGTTCACCATGGAGGGGGATGATGACGTCATCCGTGCCCTCGGGCGCGTTGTCCACATCGATATAGTGCTGACAAAAGCCATTGCCTTCGAAGAAATGCGGCGCATGAGGCCATGTGCCGTCGAACGTCTCGTCTGCCGGTATCATGCTGTTCTCCCAAGTTGGGGTAGAACTTAACAATGGCGGCAACCAACGACTTATCGATAAGTTTCGCGTCTCATTGCCTGAACGCGATCCAGGTTACGTACACGGCCCTGACAATCGTCACCAGACAGCCTATTTTCATCTGAACCTGTTCGTTTGAACCCCAAGTCGGAATCCTTGCACCATGCCCACGATTGATATCCACACCCACATGTTCGGCGACGGCTGGCTCGACATGATCAAGAAACATGGCGCGCCCGCCTACGAGATTGCGGACATGGAAGACCAGCGTAACTATCTGGTCGAATACGGCACTCCGGCCTGCGCGCTCGAGGTCGAGGCGTTCGACTATGACAAGCGTGTCGAGATGATGGACCGTCTCGGCATCGATATCTCCATCGTCTCGCTGACATCGCCCAATGTGCATTTCGGCGACGAGGCCGTCAGCGTCGCGACCGCGCGGATTGCCAACGACGAGATGGCGGCCGGGCAGACGGCCTATCCCGATCGCATCCGCTGGTTTGCGTCGCTCCCGTGGGAGTATCCCGATGCCGCGCTGGCGGAACTCGAACGCTGCATCGAACTCGGCGCGGTGGGGGTCATGTGCGTGGCCCATATTGGCCAGCGGCACCTCATTGATCCGCTGTTCGCGCCGGTCTGGGAGGCGCTGAACAAGCGCGCCTTCCCGGTGCTCGTCCATCCGACCGCGCCCCTAGGAGCCAAGGACGTCAACTTCGGCTTCGAGCGCATCCTGATGCCGGCGGCAGGGTTCATGTACGACACCACCATCGCGCTGGCGCGGATGGCCATCGACGGGTTCTTCGAGCGTTATTCGGACATCAAGCTCATCGCCAGCCATGGCGGCGGCTACCTCCCCTTCGTGAATGGCCGCGTGAATATGTTCTTCGGCGTCGAGACCCTGGCGAAGTTCGATATCCCTAAGCTGCCGAGTGATTATTTCAGCCAGCTCTACTACGACGCGATCGTCTATGACCCGGCGGCGCTGCAGCTGGTGATCGATATCGCGGGGCCGGAAAAGGTTATGTTCGGCACCGACCTGCCGATGCCGGCGGACATGACCAAGCTGTATGAGCTGGTCGACGGCCGCCCGGCGGATGAAGTTACCGCGATACGGGGTGATAACGCCGTACGCGTGTTCGGCCTCTAGAACGCCGCGACCTGGAGTAAAAGACATGACCGAACACGACCCCCGGGTGCGCTACTTTGCGCCTCAAGGTGCCATCGAGCCGACGGGCACCTGGTCGCTCGCGAGCCGCGCGGGCGATCATGTGTTTGTCGCCGGCATGCGCGGCATCGACCCCGCCACCAACACCTTGGTCGACGGCGATGAGAACCGCATCCGCCAGGCCTTCGTGAACATGGCCCACATCGCGGCATCGGAAGGTGCCGGGTTGGGCGATGCCGTCAGGCTTACCGTTTATGTCACCGACATGAACCGTTATCGGCCGATCGTGAACAAGGTGCAGGAAGAGATGTGGTCCGACGGGCCCTATCCGCCGCGCACGATCCTGGAAGTATCGGCCCTGAACCAAGACGATATCTTCGAAGTTGAAGGCACCTTCTACGCACCTGTGTGAGTGCGGCGCTTGTAAACGAAGATGAGAATTAGTGCCGCCGTCAGGCTGAGCCCGGTCGTCGTCATCTGTGCGACCCCGAAGGGCAGGGACGTCTCATGCGCGACGCTCGCCACGGTCAATGTGATCGCGAATGCCCAGCCCATATGAATGAAGCCGCTCAGCGCCGAGGCGGCGCCCGCGTAGGAGGGCGAGACTGTATCGAGGGCTCGTGAATAGCAGGGGGCGAGCACGAGGCCCGTGCCCATGTTGGAAATGGCGAACGCCAAAAGGATATGCATTGGCGAGATGTCAAAGGGCGCGAGCCTGAGACCGAATCCCAGTTGCAGCAAGCCGCCCCCGGCGCTTGCGAACGCGCCGATCAGGACGATGCTGTCGATCGGTATCAACAGGGTCAGCCGCCCGGCCAGATAGCTGCCGACGATGTAGATGAGCGGCATCAGCATGACGCAGAAACCGTATATGGCGGGCGGCATGCCCATCTGCAAAATCAGGATGATGGGCGAGGCAGCCAGAAAGGCCTGCATGGCGCCGCTCGCGAATGAGACGATCAGGCTGTAGCCGACGAAGACAGGTTTCCCGAACAGCCTGAGGTAGATCACGAACTGCCCACCCAACCGCACGGCGCGGCGCCGGTCGGTAGGGAGCGTTTCCTCCAGATAGCGAAGTACACCCAGTGTCGTGATCGCGCTGATCAACGCGGTGAAAAAGAATGTGGCCCGCCAGTTGAACCAGGTGACGAGATGTCCGCCTATGAATGGCGCGGCGGACGGACCGACGGCCATGGCGATGGCGAGGGCGCTCATCGCGCGCGTCGCTGCGGCCCCCTGGGTGGTGTCGCGGATGATGGCACGGGCGACGACCATGGTCGCGCAGGCGCCGCTGGCTTGCAGGGCACGCGCGGCGAGCAGCATCTCGATATTGGGTGCCAATGCTGCCATGAGACTTGTCAGACTGAACAATCCAAGCCCGCCGATGATCACGCGCCGGCGCCCGAAAGCATCGGATAACGGGCCAACGGCAAGCTGGGCGATCGCGAAGGCGCCCAGATAGGCGGGAAGCATCATCTGCGCGGCCGAAAGGGTCGCGTGCAAATCCTCGGCGATTCCGGGGAGGCCGGGCAGGAAGATTGTGGTGGCAAGCTGGCTCGCGAACATCATCGCGAACAAGAGAGGCATGGAGGGTGCCCGGGGGGGGGCTGTGATCATGGTGCCGTCAGTCGTTCCATCACGTCGGTCCAGCCTCTGTATCAGGAAAGAAAAAGGGCGCCGGCAGCTCCCGACGCCCTTTTTTATTCGGTATCAATGTCGCTTACGGCGCGACAGAAACCTCAACGCGACGGTTCTTGGCTTCGGCAACACCGTCTGCGGTGCGCTTGGCGAGGAACTCTTCGCCGTAGCCGTTCATCTTCATGTTATTGCGCGAGATTCCGCGGATACGAAGAGCGGCGGCGACCACTGCGGCGCGTCGTTTCGACAGCGCGTCGTTGCTGGCAGCACTGCCGATGGTGTCGGTGTAGCCGCTGACGACGACCTGAACCGGGCTGAAGTTGGCGGAATACTTAACCGCGTCGGTCAGAACCGCATTCGCCGCCGCATCGAGCTTGGCACCACCCGTCGGGAACATCACGACGAAGGTTTTGCCCTTCGGCGGCTTGGACTTCTTCGGCGGTTTGGCCTTCTTCGCCGGTGCGGCTTCGGCAACGGCGGTGGCGTTGCGCAGCGCCGGGATCAGCCCGTCGAGCTGGTCGCGACATGCTTCGATGTGCGGCGGATGGTTGTTCTCTTCGAGTTCTTGGGTCCAGCACTCGTATGCCACCTGGGCTGTCGCTGCGAGCTGCGGCGCCTTCACACGGGCGCCGGCCTCCAGAACATCGGCGAGTTCCTGACGTGCCACGGCGACATAGATCGCGTCGGCTTTGGGCAGTTTGCGCGCATTGACCTTCGGAAGGTCAACAACCTTAAGGGGATTCGCCGCGGCCATGGACTGGAGTGCGAAGTAGTCCGAGTCCGTATAGTCGCCTTCGGCGTATTCCGCCTGAGCCAGCCGCAGATAGCCTGACGCCAGCGCGTTGTCGAATTCTGTACTGTCAGCCGCTGTCTTCTGCGCCTTGCTCAGTTCCTGCCCCGCACACGCTGTAAGTGCGATCATTGCCGCGGCAGCGAGTAATGCCTTTTTGGTCATCCTAAGGATCCCCTTGTGAATTTCATTCCGGTCGATGTTAGGGAACGCCTTTACACGGCCCCCGCTCACATGCTCCCCCGACCAGTTTTGCCCGATCGCGGAGATTTTACCAAAGTAGAAAATTAATCCAACCCGTTAGGTACCAAGATATGCAGATTAAGATTCATTCAGACATAGCATAAACAAAGCGAGCGCTTCCGCAGAAAACCGCCACATATTGGCGCTTCGGTCGCCATTTTCCGTTTCAATCGTCGCTACTTTGGACAAAGGCCCGGAGACGGCGACGCACGTATGCCCCGCATCATCGCCATATCGATTGCCGGTGGGACCGGCCGCTCCGGTCTCTGCAAGCCCCCATGTTGCCCCCAGGCGCACGCGTAATGTCTCTGCCAAAAGCTGCGCGAAAGGCTCGCTGCTGGAGCGAATACCCGCCATGTCCTCATCGGTGATACCCGCCAATCCCAGGCGGGATTCGCCGGTGTAGAGCACACCACCACCCAGAAAATATGCTGATGCGCCTGGTACCGCGAGAAGCTGGGCTGAGACCAGACCGCCGGCAGATGTCTCGGCGACCGCGACGGTCTCGCCGCGATCCTTCAACAATTCGGCGATGGCGCCGGTGTGTTCAAGCAGATCAGTCATGGCTTTTTCTCCATATTGGCGCTGGGGATGCGCATGTCGGTGAAGCGTAGCGACACGACGGCCGCGATGACCAGACCGGCGCCGAATATTTGTAAGCTACTCAACGCCTGGCCGAGGATCAGAAATCCGAAAGTCAGGCTCGCCACCGGTTCCACGTTCATCGACATCGCGGCCGGGGCGGGCCCTGCAAGAGAGATTGCAACGAAGACGGTCACGATGGCGAAGGCGTAGGCGCTCGGCCCGATGAGGAAACCTGCCCATCCTGCCAGCGTTTCGGGCAGGGCGTAGTCACCGGCGATCCAGGTGACAACCGCGAATATGATGGAGGCGGACAGCATCATGTGGAACGTTACTGGCTGGGAATCCCCATCGCCCACCAGCCGGTTGTTGAGGATGATTACGGTCGTCAGCCCCAGCGCGGCCATCGCGGCGAGGCCGACACCCCGAAGATCGAGTGCCGCGGCGCCCTGGATGTCGAGCGCCAGGACGAGCCCGAAGAACGCCACGAGCAATGCGCCGACAGACCAGAATGTCGGTCGTTCCTGGCCGCTCACCCAGGTGTAGATGCTGGTGAGCAGGGGGAAGGTGTAGAGAATAAGGATGGCGAGGGCGACGGGAATGAACTGGATCGATGCCAGCGTGCCGTAAGAATAAACCGCGAGCAGTCCGCCGATGGCAAAGGCGGCCATCCGGCGTCGCATCGGCATGCGCAGGCTTTGCCGATTCACCATCATGATGATGATCAGAACGAGGATGGCTGCGAGTGCCGAGCGCAGTACCAGGAATGTTAGCGGGTTCGTTCCACCTTCATAGGCCACTTTGGCCGCGGTGGAATTCGTGGCGAATCCTATTCCTGCGGCACCCGCCAGCGCGGCGCCGAGCAACATGTTGGGACGTGACATCGTGTGTCGTTTCAATGGACCATGGGTTAACGTGACATTGGACATTTAAGGCGCGTCGATCAACACATCAGGTTCGACGGGCAGTCTGGACATGTATAGAGCGGGAGAGCGTGGTGACGGCGTTTGATGAATTTGAAGACCATGACGCAGTAGGTTTGGCGACACTGATTCGCGAAGGCGAGGTGACCGCCGGCGAGATCATGGAGGCGGCGATCGCGCGTTGTGAAGCCCGTAATCCGGCGCTCAACGCCGTTGTTATGGAGCTCTACGACCACGGCCGAACGGCGGTTGCAGGCGATCTTCCTGACGGTCCCCTGGCGGGTGTCCCGTATCTGATCAAGGATCTCGGAGCGGCCCTGGCCGGGACGCCGACGACCGGCGGCAGCAAATTCATGGCCGATGTCGTGCCGGATGCAGACAGCGAGACCGTCACACGCCTGAAAGCGGCCGGTATGGCAATCTTCGGCAAGACGAACACCTGCGAATTCGGCATGTCGATCACCTGTGAGCCGCAGCTCTACGGCCCGACGCGAAATCCGTGGGACGATGCGGTCACGCCGGGCGGCTCTTCAGGTGGGGCGGCATCGGCGGTCGCCGCGCGCATTCTGCCTGCGGCCCATGCCAGCGATGGGTTCGGGTCCATCCGGGTGCCGGCGTCATGCTGCGGACTGGTCGGGATGAAGCCGACACGCGGCCGCAACAGCTTCTCACCCGGCCTCGGCGAACGCATGGGCGGGATCGTGGCCGAACACACGGTCTCGATTTCGGTGCGCGATCACGCCGCGATCCTCGATGCAACGGCGGGGCCGGCGCCGGGCGATCCTTATTTCGCCCTGCCGCCGGCACGCCCGTTCCTGGATGAGGTGGGTGCCGACCCCGGGAAGCTGCGGATCGGGTTCAGCTATGGCGGTGCAACCGGTGCCCGCGCCGATGGCGAACACACGCGTGTGCTCGACGAGACCCTGTCGGTGCTAGAAGGGCTAGGCCATGACGTGGTCGAGGCAGACCCGCCGATCGACAACAACGAAATGCAGGATATTTTTCGCACCCTGATGGCGTCGAACGCGGCGCAGACCATTCGGCTGCATCCCACCAAGGGGCGCTTGCCAGAACCGGGTGAGGTCGAGAATGTCGTCGCGGCGACGGCCGAGAAGGGCGAGAGCGTTACCGGGTATGACGTGTTTCTGGCGCAAGGCCGAATGCATCAGGCCGGGCGGCGCATGGCGGCGTTCCATGACGACTACGACGTTCTGTTGACCCCGGGTCTCGGTCACATGCCGCCGAAACTCGGTTGGCTCGACATGATGATGGACGACGCCGACGAGTATTGGGATCGGGTGGCGGCGTTCTCCCCGTTCACGGTCTGGTTCAACCTGACCGGCCAGCCGGCGATCAGCCTGCCTGTTGGTGCGACAGATGAGGGGTTCCCGGTCTCGGTCCAGGCCGTTGGGCGTTTTGCCGACGAGGCGACGTTGTTCCGGCTTTCGGCGCAGCTCGAGGCGGAGATGCCGTGGCGTGACCGCAAACCCCCGGGGCTTCCGACAATCTGAGATCCTAGACGTAGCCCGGCGCGGCGGCGAACGGATGCGCTTTCTCGTAGGCCCGTGCGGCCCTGAGCACCAGCGCGTCTTCCCAGTGGCGACCGACGAGCTGGAACGCAACGGGAAGGTGCTCGCTCCCTAGCCCGCAGGGTACAGAACAGGCCGGCTGCATCGTCAGGTTGAATGGATAGGTGAAGGGGCACCAGTCGACCCACTGATCCATGTCCCGCCCGTCGGGAATGGTCTTGCCCGCCTCGATCGCCTCCAGCGGCATCTGCGGGGTCAGCAACAAATCGTAGTTTTCGTGGAAAACAGCCATTCGGTTGCCGAGCTCGACGCGCGCGGCATGGGCGCCGACGAGATCAGTAACGCTCAGCTTGCGGCCTTCCTCGGCGATAGCCAGCAGACCGGGATCCATCAGTTCATGCTTGTCCGCCGGTATCTGGTCGACCAGCCACGCATCCGCCGCGGCCCAGATAACTTCGATGATGGGCCGCACAGGTGGAATGTCCGGATCGATCTCTTCTACGACGGCGCCCAGTTCTCCAAGGGTCTTGGCTGCGGTTGCCACGGCGGCAGCGACATCGTCATCCGCCCAGCCATGCTCGCCCAGGGTCGGGCTGTAGGCGATTCGCACGCCTTCGATGCCGGCGTCGAGCGCGTTCAGATAGTTCTCGTTCTGGGCCGATGCCGGCGCTGCCATGGAATCGCGCGAGTCCGGGCTGGCGAGAATATTCAGCATCATTGCCGCGTCAGTCACGGTCCGGGTCATGGGTCCCATGTTGGCCAGATTGCCGATATGGCCGGGCAGGGGATAGTTGGGGACCAGGCCGAAGGTCGGCTTGTGGCCGAAGATGCCGGCGAAGGCCGCGGGTATGCGGATCGATCCGGCCGCGTCCGAGCCCTGGTGCAGCGGTCCCATGAAGGACGCGCATGCCGAAGATGCACCACCGGAAGATCCACCCGGGGTACGTTCGGGATTCCACGGGTTGCGTGTGATGCCGGTGAGCGGGTTGTCGGTGACACCCTTCCAGCCGAATTCTGGCGTTGTGGTTTTACCGGTAAGCACCGCCCCTGCCTCGCGCAGGCGTGCGGTTGCCGGCGCATCCTCGTCCTGTGGTGCATCCGGATTGCTCGTGCGCGAACCGCGCATGGTGGGCCAACCCTTTGTGAGGGTCAGGTCCTTGATCGAAACAGGAACGCCATCGATGGCTGAAAGAGGTTCACCCTTCTGCCAGCGCGCTTCTGATGCGCGCGCGCTCTCGAGCGCGGAATCCGGGTCGACCAGGCAAAAGCAGTTCAGGGTCGGGTTGTGGGCCTCGATCTGGTCGAGTACGACCCGAGTTGAATCGATAGGTGATACCTCGCCACTGGCGTACAGATCACTCAACTGGGTGGCGGTTAGTGTGGCAAGATTGTCAGTCATTCATCTTCCCCTGGTCACGCAGCATCACAAGCGTGTCGTCGAGCGCGTGCCTGAAACGTGTGATCATCTCCGCGATTTCGTCCTGGTTGATTATCAGCGGCGGACAGAATGAGATCGTGTCGCCGATAGCGCGCACAATCAGACCATGCTCCTCGGCGCGATCATTGCAGTAGGGGCCGACGCCGAGTGACGGGCCGAATGCCTCGCCCGTGGCCTTGTCTCGGACCAGCTCCACGCCTGCCACGAGACCCCTGCCGCGCACTTCGCCGACCAGCGGATGGTCGAGCAGCGCTTCGAGCCCACCCATAAAATGGGGCTCCATGGCCCGAACATGGCCGACGATGTCTTTTTCTTCATAGATACGCAGCGTTTCGCGGGCCACGGCCGCCGACACCGGGTGTCCGGAATAGGTGAAACTCAACCCGAATACGCCAACCCGGTCGCTTTCTTCCGCGATCACGTCGAACACTCGGGCATTCACCATCAGCGCGGAAATCGGGATATAGGCGCTCGACAGCCCTTTTGCGCAGACAAGCATGTCTGGTTCCAGACCCATCGTTGTGCTGCCGAACATGTTGCCGGTTCGTCCAAACGCCGTAATCACCTCGTCGGCAATCAGCAATATGTCATGCTTGCGGATGACCGCCTGGATCTTTTCGTAGTAAGTCGGCGGCGGCACGATCACGCCGCCCGAGCCCATGATCGGCTCTGTAAAAAACGCACCGACCGTCTCGGGGCCCTCTGTCTCGATCAGGGTGTCGAGCTCGTCGGCGAGGCGGGTTGCGAAATCCTCCTCATTCTCCCCCGGTTGCGCGTAGCGATAGTGATGCGGCGGCGTGACATGCAGGAAGCCGTCGAGCGGCAGGCCGAACGACGCATGGTTGTAGTGCATGCCCGAGAGGCTGGCCGAGGCGATGGTGTTTCCGTGATAGGCCCGTTGATGGGCGATGATCTTGCGTTTCCCGGGCTTGCCCATCCCGTGCCAGTAGTACCAGACGATCCGCGCGGCGCTGTCGTTGCCCTCGGAGCCAGAATTGGCGAACCAGATTTTCGACATCGGCACGGGGGCGATCTCGAGCAGCTTCTCCGCCAGGTCGATCACCGGTGAATGGCTCTTGTGATTTGTCAGGTGATAGTAGGGCAGGCGTGCCATCTGGTCGGCGGCGGCCTTGACCAGCCGGTCCTGCCCATAGCCCAGCGAAATGCACCACAGGCCGGCCATGCCTTCGATGTATTTCTTCCCATGGGTGTCGGTGACCCAAACACCCTTGCCTTCCTCAACGACGACCGGACCCTTGTCCAGATGCGACTTCAGGTTGGTGAGGGGATGGATGATCGATGCGGCGTCGCGCGCCTCGGGTGAATTCGGGCGCGGGGCAGAATCATCGGGCATGGTCGTCTCCAATTCAGAAGACGCCATGATACATCAACAGGTGATCGGACGGTATATCCCGCGCTAGGCAGCCAGCCTGATGCCTTTGAGGATGCGCCGGCCGGATTTGGCGAGCTCGTCCATCTTGCCGCGCAGACCGCGATATTTGAGCTTGCCGTTCTGCTTGCGGATCTTGCCCGCGATCATGACCGTATCCACGTTGCCGCCATGGGCGTGGAAGACAACGCTTTCGACCGGGTTGTGAACCGGGAACAGGTTCAGATCATTCCCGTTGATCAGGATGATATCGGCCTGTTTTCCGGGTTTCAGCGACCCGACTTTCCGATCCAGTCCCATCGCCTTCGCGGCGTTGATTGTCGCCCACTCGAGTGCCTCACGCGGCTTGATCGAGAGGCTGTCCACCATGGCCTTCGTTTTGCGGAATGTTGCCTGATTGTCCGCCAGGCGCTGTGGCTGCATGGCCATGCGCATGACCGTGAACATATCGCCGGAGATGTTGCACTCAACGTCGATGCCGATGCTCGGCTTTCCTCCCAACGCGCGCACCCGTCCGATCAGCGGGCTGCCATGGCCCATCTGGATCTCGACTTCCGGGGTGATCGTTGTTGATGCGCCGCTGTCAATGACGAGCTTGAGTTCGTCATCTGACAGGTAGTTGCCGTGGACCATGTTGTGCCGGCGGTCAAGCAGTTTGAGCTTCGCCAGCTTCTTGTAGCCGTCCGGGTTCAAACGATTTGGCGCACCCCACACATGCGTGCTGATGATCAGGTCGAGTTCCTTCGCCAGCCGGAAATCATGCTCGACGACCTCCCAGGTAGAGAAATCGACACCGAGCGCGGACATGGCCAGCGTGACGAGTGCATCGTCGTCGGACAGCGCGCCATTGCGCAGACGCTCCAGCTCTTTGCGCGGGTGCGGGATTTCGCTGAAATGCTTGGCCCCTGCCGCCGCATCTGGCTTGGGCGAACCGTGCCCAAACAGAGCCCGGATACCCGCTTCCTGTAGTCCGCAAACACCAGCATCGGAATGGGCAGGGGTCGCGTTGTTGTGACACCAGTCAAATATTGTGGTGGCACCCAGATTGATCTGGTTCAGGGCGCCAACGAGATTGCCCAGATAGGTATCGTTCGCCGTGTAGCGCGGCGCGATCGTGGCGTGCATCTGGTGCAGATATTCCGGGATAGACCAATTGCCCGCGACACCGCGAATGCCGGTCTGCCAGGTGTGAAGATGGGCGTTCACGAAGCCCGGCATGACGATCATGCCGGCCGCATCGATGACCTTGGCGCCCGGCGAGCGGATCGACTTGCCGATTTTCTCGATCTCGCTGCCGTTAACGAGAATATCGCCCTTGGCGAAGTCGCCGGTCTTGCGGTCCATCGAAATGATGGTGCCGCCCTTGATCAGGGTCTTGGTCATTGCAGGGTTCCTTGAGGTGTTACTCGGCGGCGTCTTTCAGGCCGTCATCGACCTCGACATGCTCGGCCTTGATTTCATAGCCCGCGGCCTTCGCTTGCATCTCGATCAGCGCGGCGAAATCGTCTTCGCCGTGGCCCGCACCGATCAGCGCCTGGACCAGCTCCCGGGTCAGGTTGGTGATGGGCATCGGCACCTCAAGGTCGCGCGCCTCGGCGAGTGCAAGGTCGAGATCCTTGCGCAGCATCTTCGACGTATGAGTCGCTGTGTAGTCGAGGTTCACCAGGGCCGGGGCCTTGTAGTTCGTGAAGATCGACGACATCGCGCTGTTGTTGAAATAGTTCAGGAAGGCATGACGCTCGATCCCGCCCTTCTCGCAAAGCACCGTGATCTCGGCCATGCATTGGGCAACAACGCCGAGCATGACGTTGTGCGCGAGCTTTGCGAGACGGGAGGAATCTCCCTCGCCGATATATGTTTCGGCGCGACCGAGGGCGGCGATATAAGGCCGCGCGATGTCGTAGGCCTCGCGCGGACCAGATACACCCAGGGTCGCCTTGCCCGCGGCGACCGCATGGCCGTTACCGCTGATCGGCGTGGCCAGGAACATGACACCCTTGGCTTCGCAGGCGGCGCGCATTTCCATAGATGTTTCGATCGAAATCGTCGAACTGTCGCTGATGATCTTTGGCAGCGCTGTACCGGACAGCACGCCGTCGGGGCCGTTGATCATTTCCCGGATTGCCGTGTCGTCGGTGACGATCGTGAAGACGATATCCCGGTCTGCCAGGTCAGACGGTTTGGCGACCACTTCGACGCCCAGCGGCTCCGCTTTGGCGGCGGTGCGGTTGTAGACCTTCACGTCGGCGCCCGCCGCGATCAAGAGCCCGGCCATCGGATAACCCATCTTGCCGGTGCCGACCCAACCGACTGTGTGTGACTTCAGATTTTCGCCAGACATGATTTCTCTCTCCCTGAGGATTCTTCTTTGGATGGAAGAATAGCAGGTGCCGCGCTATACCGCCCCGACTTTCTCTCGAACGGTTTGCACCGCGTACGGATTTCAAATGCCAGATGAACCCGTCAATCCGCCACCCACGTCGTTCGTCGAATGGAGCGATGCAGCGCGCAACGCCAATCTGCACGAGACCATTGCCGCGTCTCCCGACCCGGAATCACTCTGGGTGTTTGCGGCCGGGTCCCTGATCTGGGACCCGCGGTTCGAACCCGATGAAACCCGCACGGCCACGCTGTCGGACTATCGCCGCGCCTTCAGTTTCTGGACCATTCGCGCGCGGGGGTCCTTCGAGCGCCCGGGCCTCGGCCTGGCCCTGGAACCGGGCGGCACCTGCACCGGTATGGTGTTTCGCGTGCCCGAGGCCGGCCGCGCGGAGATACTCGACGCCCTGTGGCGGCGCGAGATGAGTGGCGGGGTTTATGTCCCAACCTGGGCGAAGGCGGATACTGAGGCAGGTGATGTCTGGGCGCTCGGGTTCGTCGCGAACCGGGGCCATCAGAACTATGCGGGGCAATTGCCGGTCGAGACGTCGGCGCGGATCATCGCGGCGGCGCTGGGGACGCGTGGGACCTGTCACGAATATCTCTCGCTGCTGGTCGAGGCGCTGGATCGCCACGGTCTCGAGGACCAAGAGACACGCGAGCTGTACGTGCATGTCCAGCGTGAGCTGGCCGCCGCCACATGACCGGAGAACAGACATCGGCAGATCGTAATCGCGATGACATTCTCTTCGTGCTGCGGGAGTTCGTTCCGGAAACGGGGAGTATTCTGGAGATTGCAAGCGGCTCGGGAAAGCATGCCGAACATTTCGCCGCAGAGTTTGCCCCGCGGGTCTGGCAATCGAGTGAATATGACCCCGATCGAATCGACGCCATGCGCGCGCGGTTCTCAGGTCTCGACCTGCCGAACCTGCGCGACCCCGTTCTGCTCGACGCGGCTGCCGACAGCTGGCCCGTCGAGTCGGGGTGGGCCGATCCGCCGATTGGCATGATCTACAACGTGAACATGATTCACATCTCGCCCTGGTTCGTCTGCCTGGGCCTTCTTGCCGGGGCAGCGCGAATTCTTCGTGATGATGGCGTGTTGTTTATCTACGGGCCCTTCAACCGCGACGGTGTCCACACGTCAGAAGGAAACGCAAAATTCGACCGCTCACTGCGTGCACAAAATGCCGAATGGGGTTTGCGAGACTTGGCAGAGGTGTGCGACGCCTCAGTGGCGGCAGGCCTTTCACTGGACCGGGTTGTCGAAATGCCGGTCAACAACTTGTCCGTGGTGTTTCGCGCCGCAAGATAGAATGATGGCCCAGCCTGGGGAGACCATGATGACCGTTGAGAAACTTCAGAATGCCTATTACGTCACCTCGAACATGGATCGAGCGATCGCGTTCTACCGTGACGCGCTGGGGCTCGACCTGGCCTTTCAGGATGGCGGCAAATGGGCCCAGCTCAAGGCGGGCGGCGCGAATTTCGCTCTGAGTTCTGTTGAAGAAGCACCTGACGGCGCGGTCGGCGCGACGGTGGTGTTCGAGGTGCCTGATGCGGCGGCGGCGGGTGCCGCCATCGCAGAAGCAGGCGGCGAAATTCTCGGAGAACGCGACATGGATGACCATGGAAAAACGCTTACGTTCCGCGACCCCGACGGAAATCTCGTGCAGCTTTTCCAGCGCGCATCCTGATATCAAACAAGTCAATCACGAGTTCGAGGAGACAGTTATGGAGACCAACGCATTCCGCATCTACAAATTTGGCGGCACGGACCAGATGAAATGGGAAACCGTCGAGGTCCCAAAGCCGGGGCGCGGCGAGGTCTTGTTGCGGCACACCGTGGTCGGACTTAATCTGGCGGATACATATCGGCGCACCGGGCTCTATCCGATGCCCTTGCCCAACGGCATGGGCAACGAGGCCGTCGGCGTGGTCGAGGCGGCGGGCCCGGGTGTGCGCGCACTGAAGGTCGGCGACCGGGTAGGTTATATCGGTGGCCAGACATTCGACGCCTACTCAAAACGGCGCGTGGTAAAGGTGGCGAACCTGATTCCGCTGCCGAAGTTCATCAATGATCGCACCGCTGCGGCCGCGTTGCTGAAGGGCATCACGGCACAATATCTTCTGCGTGACGCGTACAGGGTGAGGCGCGGCGACACGATCCTGGTACACGCCGCCGCGGGTGGCGTCGGTCTCATCATGTGCCAGTGGGCCAAGGCCATCGGCGCGACCGTGATCGGTACCGTCAGTACCGAGGAGAAGGCAAAAATCGCCAAACGCAATGGCTGCCATCACCCCATCGTGGTCAAGCGCAAGGGGCCGAAATTTGCCAAGAAGGTCCGCGAGCTGACGGACGGCAAGGGTGTGAACTGCGTGTATGACTCTGTCGGCAAGGAAACATGGGAAGAATCCTTGGCCAGCGTGGGTCTGCGCGGTTCGGTGATCAATTTCGGCAGCGCGTCGGGCAATCCGCCGCTGACGGACCTCGCCGCGACGGGCCCCATGGGCTCGCCCTACATCGCGCGCTGCGCGCTGGTGAACTACACGACCAGTCGCAAGGAAACGCTGGCGCGTGCTGATGATCTATTCAAGGCGATCAAGAAGGGCCATGTCAGAATCCGCGTGAACCAGCGCTATCCCCTGAAGGACGCTGCCAAGGCGCACCGGGATATCGAGGCTCGGCGGACCACCGGACAGACGATCCTGATCCCCTAACCAAGATCATGCGAAGGACGCCAGATGACTTGGACAGAGAAGAAGTTCGCCGAGATAAACGGCCGTCGCATGGCTTATGTGGAAACTGGAGATCTCAATGGTGATCCCATCGTTTTCCTGCACGGGAATCCCACGTCCAGTTACCTCTGGCGCAACATCATCCCCTATGCCGAAGGCCTCGGGCGCTGCATCGCGCCCGATCTCATCGGTATGGGGGATTCCGATAAGCTGCCCGACAGCGGGCCGGACCGGTACCGTTTCGTCGAGCATCGTGAATATCTCGACGCGCTGCTCGACCAGCTCGGGGTGAATGCCAATGTCACCCTGGTAATCCATGACTGGGGGAGCGGGCTCGGCTTCGATTGGGCGAACCGCAATCGTGCTGCCGTCAAGGGTATCGCCTACATGGAGGCATTGGTGAAGCCGCGTAGTTGGAAGGATTTCCCTGAGCGTGCGCGGCCGGCGTTCCAGGCGATGCGGTCACCCAAGGGCGAAGAGATGGTGCTCAAGAACAACTTCTTCGTGGAGACGATGCTGCCGGGGTCGATCCTGGGAGATCTGACCCAGGCGGAACATGACGAGTATCGCCGGCCGTTCCTTGAGGCCGGTGAAGCCCGTCGTCCCACTCTGACCTGGCCGCGCCAGATTCCCATCGATGGCGAGCCGGCCGACGTCACGCAGATCATGGAAGACTATGCGGATTGGCTCCCGACCTCACCGTTTCCGAAACTTTTCGTTGATGCCAGCCCGGGTGCGATTCTCTGTGATGGCCCGAGCCGGGATTTCTGCCGGACATGGGCCAACCAGTCAGAGGTGCAGGTCAAGGGATCCCACTTCATCCAGGAAGATTCACCCGACGAGATCGGCCAGGCGCTCGCCGACTGGCTGAAGGCCATCGGCTAGGTTCGCGCGGTGGCGTTTGATGTTGCCGGACTGGCACTCGTGGCCGCCGTGTTCGGTGTCGCGGGGATTGTGAAGGGTGTCATAGGGTTCGGGCTGCCGACCATTTCCATGGGCGTTCTCGGTGCGCTGATCGCGCCGGACGTTGCCGCCGCGATCCTCATCATCCCGACGTTCCTGACCAATGTCTGGCAGTCCTTTGTCGGACCGCATGTGAAAGCGGTTCTGAAGCGTTTCTGGCCAATGCTTGCGGGCGTCTTCATCGGCACGCTGGCGACCGCTGGTGTCATCACGGACGCCGACCCGCGCATCGCCGTGCCGCTGATCGGCACAATGCTTGTCACCTATGCCGTGTTCGGACTGTCGAGGCCGCGTTTTCGCGTCCCGCAGAAGGCCGAGATTGTCGCCGGCCCGGTCGCGGGGATGACAACCGGCCTGATCAACGGCGCGACGGCGATCTTCGTTCTGCCGGGGGCCCCCTATATGCAGGCGCTGGATCTCGAGAAAGGTGAACTCATTCAGGCGTTGGGATTGGTCGGCCTGGTGGCGCCGTTGGCCCTGGCCCTTGGTTTCGGGCTGAACCGCCCGTTCGAGCTCGAATTGTGGCCGGCCGTCCTCGTCGCCCTCGTCGCCGCTATCGCCGGGATGACGGTTGGCCAATGCGTACGCGGGCGCCTCTCCCTCGCGGTTTTTCAGCGCTGGGTGCTGATCGGACTGGGTGCGCTTGGCGCGTCGATGATCCTGCGCGTTCTGGTCTGACCGCGCGCCGGCTGCCGCCTACCAGTCGTTGCGCAGCAGGCGCAGGCTGAGGAACACATCCTCCTCGCTCGGCGTGTCGGGCAGGTCCGGGAACTTGTCCTTCACGCCCGCGACGACGCCCGCGCTGTCGAGGCGCATGAAGGTGTTCACCTTCCGCTCCAGCTCCAGCGTTGTCACCAGCGCGTCGTCGGGATCCTGACCCTCGACGTCGGCCAGAAGCGCCTTGGCATCGGCGTTGTCAGGCTCACGGTCGAGGGTGAACTGCAGATTGTTCGCGATGTAATCATGGCCGGGATAGATGCGTGTCCCGTCGGGCAGTTTCGAGATTTTGTCCCGGAAGGTGGCGTAGAGCACGTTCGGGTCGCCCGAATGGCAATGGCCCACGCCTGCGTTGAACACGGTGTCGCCGCACAGCAGGTGCGGCTCGTCATTCTCGCCAAACAGCGAGATGTGGATCGGCGTGTGGCCGGGGGTCTCGATGACTTCGAGATCGACCGTCTTGCCAAGTTTCACATGATCGCCCTCGCGCACGCCCTCGTCGATCCGGGGGATCCGGTCTCCGGAGTTGTAAGGCGCGATCAGCCGGGCGCCCGTGGCCGCGACCACGTCGTCGTTGCCGGCGATGTGGTCGGCATGTTCGTGGGTGTTGAAGACCCGGGTGATGTCCCAGCCCTTATGCTTGGCGACGGCCAGGCATTTGGGCGGATCAATTGGATCGATCGCAACGGCCTCACCCGTCTCAGAGCATGCGACCATGTAGAAAAAGTTGCGGCCCGAATTTCCGGTCCAGATCTGTTCGACGATCATGTCTCTATCCCGTGATTTGTTCTGTTGGTTCAAACATACGCCGCCAAAGGCGCGTTCGCCAGTTTCCGGCGTTTGGCATTCAGCCGATCATCCCGTGCCGGCGCATAAGCTTGAACAAGAGTGGGACCAGCATCACCACCACGGTGATGCGCACGATATGGTGGGTCGCAACGAACGCGGTATCGACGTTGAGCGCCAGCGCGACGAGGCTCATTTCAGTCAATCCGCCGGGCGAGAATGCGAGGACGAGCGATTCGATCGGGATCCCCGTCAGCGCATTCAGTCCGACGGCGAAGAAACCCGTGATCAGGAGCAGGATCCCCGTCGCGATGCCGCCGAGCCGCAGGACGCGGCCGAGATCGCGGTAGGTCAGCCCTGCGAATCGCGCGCCGACGGAGGCCCCGAGCAGTATCTGTGCCGCGGCCACCAGGATGACCGGTGGTGAGGCATGGGTCAGCCCCAGCAGATGTACCGCGGCGCTCGCGACCATCGGACCGGCCAGGTGGGGGGCGGGCAGGCGAAGGAAACGCGCGACGTAGAGCCCGATCACGGCACTTCCGGCGAGCATCACGAAATCGACGATGGTGAGGGGTGCGCCGTCGCCCGAAAAGCTGCGCAGGGCCGGGTCGAAATCCTCGATCACGCGAAACAGAAATGGCAGAACCATCACCACGAGGAAGATGCGCGTTGTGTGCGCGACGCTGACCTGGCGTTCGTCGCCGCCCATCGTGCCGGTGAGCGTGACCATCTCGTTCAGCCCGCCCGGCACCCCCGAGAAGAAGGCGGTCTTGGGCTCGAACCCGGCCAGGCGGAAATAGAAGTAACCCATCACGGTGCTGAGCAGGACATAGCCTGCCAGCGAGACGAGCGTGATCGGCCAAAGCGTGGCCCGGTCCAGGATCTCGGGCGAAAAGGCGCTGCCGAGCAACACTCCCAGAATGATGATCATCAGCGTGCGCAGGCGCACATCCATGTTCGTCTCGACCCGCATGAGGGTCACAGACCCGGTGGCCATCATGGCCCCCAGCATCCATGGCAGCGGCAGATTGAAGGCGTTGAATATGGCGCCGCCGATGAAGGCGATGACTACCGTCCGGGCGAAAACCGGCAAATCGGCGCGTGTCAGACGCCGGACCGGGTTGATTTCCGGCAATGGCGACGAGTCAGACATCGGCAGGATCGTCGAATAAATGCCGGCGACCCAGACGAACCGCGGTTTGGCCGGCAATCAGTCGCCGGGACGGCATGATCAGGACGCAATCGTCATAGGGCGTGTGTATCGGGTCCGTGCCGTCATGGGCGATGATCGTTCCGCGGTCCGCGATAATTTCCATGCCCACGAAAGGTCTCGTAAACCGTGCGTTGTCGTGGCGTGGCACGAAGCTTCCGGTTACTTCGATCCAATGTGCCGGCGGCTTGCCCACCAGCAAATGTTCGGCGGCCGTGTGCCGGGCGGTCATCTCTATCGCCATCAGGAAGCGGTAGGCGGTATCGATGGCCATTGTCGCGGTTTCGGATTTCCAATGCTGCCCGCATTCCGCGAGCACTGATTTCTGCGGTTGTTCCGGGGTGTTGAACGCGCCGAAGTCGCGCAGTCGCGTGCCGTCGGCATGGCCATGATCACAAACGATGACGCCATTGCTTGAGAAGCCGCGGGCGAAATTCCGTCCCTTGGCGCTTGGCCCTGCGAGTAACAAGGCCGGGCTTTCCGACTGCATCGAATGCAGGT
The DNA here is from genome assembly GCA_049601915.1 of Alphaproteobacteria bacterium. GTDB lineage: Bacteria > Pseudomonadota > Alphaproteobacteria > UBA6615 > UBA6615 > UBA8079. The sequence goes on along the minus strand of JBMYRB010000004.1, from coordinate 141,906 downwards.
CGAGCAACAGGTCGACGGTTTCAAAGAACGGACGAAGCCCCTGCACACGCACTGCTTCGATGGATTTGTTGCTGTCTATATCATTGCCGTTCGCTACCCAGAGCCGGTTCAGGTCATGGTCGATAAACCGCGAAGCGGCGGGGTTGCGCGGATCAAACGTTTCATAAGCGGCCACGTTGGCGAAGACCAGCGAGAGGGTGCCGCGCGTCGGACGCAAGTCCGTGCGCAAGAGGTGATCTAGCGCCACGGCACCGGATATCTCATTGCCATGGGTAAGCGCCACGATCGCGGCATGGGGGCCTGTGCGTCCGCTGCGGAAGCTGGTCACGTAGGGGATGCCGATGTTTCCCGCACCATAGGCCGTAATATCCGGTGGTTCGAGTTCCACCTTTTCGGCTTTGCCGGCGAGCATCGACGTACGGCCGGCCGTCATCACGTTGCGAACTGTTCCTTGAGGATGCGCTCCTCGAGGTTGGTTTCGGGGTCGAACAGAATTTCGAAACTGCGGGTACGGTCCTCCCGGATGGTTACCTCGGCGACGTTGCGTACCTCGAAATCGTCTGCCGTCGCACTGACCGGCCGCTTCTCGGCTTCGAGAATGCGAAAGACGACATCCGCATCGTGCGGCAGTAATGCTCCGCGCCAGCGCCGGGGCCGAAACGCGCTGATCGGCGTGAGTGCCAATATCTCGGCGCTCAGCGGGATGATTGGGCCGTGCGCCGAGAGATTGTAGGCGGTACTGCCCGCCGGCGTGGAGACCAGCGCACCGTCGCAGATCAACTCCGGCATGCGCACGACCCCGTCGACCAGGATTTCCAGTTTGGCCGCCTGATAGGTCTCGCGCAGGAGGGAGACTTCGTTGATCGCGACGGATTCCTGGGTGCTGCCGCTGACCGTCTTGGCGATCATTTGCAACGGATAGAGCGTGACGGCCTGGGAGTTCTTCAGGCGGTCGGGCAGATCCTCGGGCCTGAATTCATTCATGAGGAAGCCAACCGAACCGCGGTTGAGGCCAAACACGGGCACGCTGCTGTCGATGAAGCGGCGCAGGGTCTGCAGCATGTAACCGTCACCCCCCAGCGCCACGACCACGTCGGCATCTTCCGGCGCGACTTTGTCATAGGTCGAGGTGAGGCTGTTCAGAGCCTCCTGTGCGGCGTCGAAATTCGCGGCAACGAACGCAATGCGATCAGCTCTGATTTCGCTCGCCTTGTCGGATGCTGCTTGGGACACGGTTTTGCACACGGATATCAGGGTTTGGCCGCCGGGCCGGGGGGGTCAGTATATCCCAGGGATATGGTGACAAACCAGCCGTAGTCACGCGAACGACGTTGGGGGTATCTACGTCAGGTCAGAGTGTTGCGGACAGGCGTTCCGCTCCAGCTTCCGAAGGACGAACAGGAATGAAACTCTATCGTATGCTGGCCGTGGTGCTGCCGTGGCTAACCGCCCGTCACGCTCATGTGACGGCCGACCGCCGGGACGTTGTGGCGTCGATCGATGACGAAGTCATGGCCCTTGGGTTTGCGGCCGATGGCTTCATGGATGGCCTCTGTGAGGATGTCATCGTCTTCGCTGGCCCTTAGAGGCGCGCGCAGATCCGCGGCATCGTCCTGCCCGAGGCACATGAACAGCGTGCCGGTGCAGGTCAGGCGTACCCGGTTGCAGGATTCGCAGAAATTGTGGGTCAGCGGGGTGATGAAGCCCAATCGCTGGCCGGTTTCGGCCAGATCGAAATAACGCGCCGGACCGCCGGTCGAGTGATTTGATTCTGTCAGGGTCCAGCGTTCGGCAAGATCGCTCCGGACCATCGAGAGGGGGAGATACTGGTCGAGCCGCTGCTCGCCGATCTCGCCCATCGGCATGACCTCGATGAAGGTCAGGTCGAAATCGCACTCGCCGCACCAGTTGATCAAACGATCGATTTCGTCGTCGTTGACGCCGCGCAGCGCCACCGTGTTGATCTTGATCTCCAATCCGGCCCTGCGGGCGGCGGCAACGCCGTCGAGCACCTGGTCGAGGTCGCCCCAGCGCGTGATCGCCTTGAACTTCGACGGGTCGAGTGTGTCCAGGGAGATGTTTATTCGGCGAACACCGGCATCGGCGAGCTCATCGGCATAACGCGCCAGCTGGGTGCCGTTCGAAGTCAGGGTCAGTTCATCCAGCGCGCCCGTGTCCAGATGCCGGCCAAGCCGCCGGATCAGCCACATGATGTTTTTACGCACGAGCGGCTCGCCGCCCGTCAGACGCAATTTCCGCACACCGAGATCGACAAATGTGCTGCACAGCCGGTCCAGTTCTTCCAGGGAAAGGATCTCGGCCTTGGGCAGGAAAGTCATATCTTCCGCCATGCAATACACGCAGCGAAGGTCACAACGGTCGGTGACCGAGACCCGCAAATAGTCGATCGGCCGGGCAAACGGATCGATCAATGCCGGTTCGGTTGGGGTCATCCGGGTTTTCGCGTTTTTGGACAGTTCAGTTCTCATGCGTGTGTATGTAGTAGATTTCGCGAACGGTATGAAGGGCGCGATCCGTGTCATTTCGGCCGTTTCGGGGAAAAAGGCCATAATTCCGGCGTTCTCGGCGTCTATTTGACACTATTCCTCGTCTCTAACGAAGCATGTTTCGTGCCATGTCAGGGGCCGGAAGATCAACTATTCAATTAGCGCCTAGGCGGGTCCGGCCTGGCGCGGGGCGTGGGGACGTCGATCCCCTGTGCCACCCCCAGTGGCGGCGGTTGATCCGGCACGCTCGGCTTGATTCGCGGCCGCGGCCCCGCGATATCGGCCCAATCCACAACCGATCGTTGTCCGGGTGAGGTGTCGCGCTCAACCGCTGCGATATCGATGATGGCGCGCGCATCCTGGTTGACCAGCAGGTGTGCCGCCCGGGCCCTTTCGAACGGCGCGGGTGAAGCGGCCTGCTCCTCCAGAATTCGTGCCACCAGATTGCCCAGCTGAACGCCGATCCCGAATGGTTCCACGACCATGGCCGCGAGGGCGCCCCGGATCACGCTGTCCTCGTCGTTTGCAAACAATGGCAGCTTTCGCATTTCGGCTGCCGCGGCGAGCGCCTCGACCGGGGCAGCCGACAACAGGTCCCGGTCCAGAAGGATGACACCCGTTTCAGGGTCGAGCTCAGAGATCCGGTTGCTGACCGCGTTCTGCAATACCGAAACCGGGAGCGGCATGATTGTTAGTCCATGGCGTCGGGCGGTTGCGGTTAGGGTCCGCAGACGGGATTGCATGTTCCCGTCAATCGGGTCGATCGGCACGGCGACGGTCTTGGTTTCGGGTGCCAGTTTCCGGATCAGATCGAACTGTTCGTTATGGGTGTCGCCGTAAACGATACCGGTAACCGTGTGCCGTCGACGGCTACGTTTATGGGCCTCCGCCATTTCCAGCGAGACCCCGGCGACCACGAGCGGGAGGCGCGAATTCGCCGCCACCACCGCTTCGATCGACGGGCCGGAAATGGCGACCAGTATATCGGCGCCGCGCCGGGCAAACGCGCGCACCTGTTCCGTAGCGCGGGCGGCATCGGCGCCGGCATCGGCGATTTCGATGGTGATCGTTTCGCCGGGCCAGCGATCGCGTTGGGCCAGCTGGTCGCGCATGCCATCGACGATCGCTTGTGTGTCTGCGCTGTTGGTAATGGTTATCACCGCGACGAACGGTATTTCTTTTTCCGCTCCGCGGTCTTGCGCGTGACCAACGTTGCCGGTCGCGAGCAGGGCGATGAGCGCGAGTGCAAGCGCGGAAACTGTGCCCATGAAAGTCTTGCATCTGACCATGACGACAGCGTGGCGTCGTAGGTTTGGCGCGTCAATCATGGCCTTTCGCCGGCTAGCGAACGGGCGCGAACGGGGGTTCGCCGTCGACCCGGAAATTGCCGATAAAGGATTGCCCCACCGGTCCGGTCAGCCAGTCCACAAGTTTCTGGGCTTCGGCCGCGGCAATGTGGGGGTGTCGTTCGGGGTTGATTGGGATGATGGCGTAGGGATTGGCCAGATGCGGGCCGCCCTCGAACAGGACATCGAGCTCGCCGCGATTGGCAAAATTGGTCCAGGATCCACTTTCGGTGAAGGTGTAGGCGGACAGCACGCTTGCCATGTTCAGGGTGGCGCCCATGCCAGAGCCGGTCTCACGGTACCAGCGGGCACGATCCCTCCACGGTGAACGCTTCGCGAGGTCCCAGAGCCCCCGTTCCGCGGCGTTGGTTCCGCTCTCGTCTCCGCGCGAAATAAACCCGAACTCGTCGTCGGCAATCCGGGCCAGGGCTGTTGCGGCGTCCGGCGCGGTGCGAACTTTTGCCGGGTCGCTCCTGGGACCGACGATCAGGAACCGGCTGGTCATCACCGGGTAGCGGGCGACGCCATCTCCGCCCGCAATGAAGGCCGCCTCCGCCGCGGGGTGATGGACGAGAACCACGTCGAAATCTCCGCTGCGCCCGAGTTGCAGGATTGCACCGGTGCCGCGTACGACGGTCCGGACCTCGATCCCGGCCTCGTCGTGGAACGCATCGAGCAAGGGACTCAGCAGACCGGAGTTATCTACCGACGTGGTGGTGCCGAGCAACAAAGTGTGGTTATCGTCCGCCGCGGCGGCCGGAGACGGCACCAACAGCATGACTGCAAACAGAATTCTGAGGGCCAGCCGCGCTACCACAGGAGCTCCCCGGCGATAAAGGCGCGGCCTTCCTCGGTTCTGGGTTTCTCAAAAAACGTCGTGGCGTCCGACACCTCCAGCAGGCGGCCCTTGTGCAGGAACAGGATGTCATCGGCAATCCGCCGTGCTTGGCCTAGGTCATGGGTCGCCATGACGATCTTGGTGTCGGCGGCGTGGAACCCCTCGATCAGGGTTTCGACGGCACGGGTAGCGGCCGGGTCGAGGCTCGCCGTCGGTTCGTCGAGAAACAATATCTCCGGCTCGGTCGCCCATGCCCGGGCCAGCGCCAGGCGTTGCTGTTCGCCGCCGGAAAGCACCCGGGCCGGCCGTCGCGCGGCATGGGAAAGCCCCGCCAGGGCGAGCGCGGCGTTGGCGCGGGCCAACCGGTCGCCGCGCGGCACATCATGGGCGGCCAGCACGTGGGTGATGTTTCCGACGGCCGACCGGCGCAGCATCACCGGTTGCTGGAAGACCATCGCCTGCCGTCGCGCGGATCGTCGCCCGTCGATGGCCCAGCGAACCTCGCCCGATGTGGGCCGGAGGAGCCCGTGGCACAGGCGAAGCAGGAGGCTCTTGCCCGCACCGTTCGGGCCCAGCAGGACGGTGCGCCGCCCGGCCTGCAAACTGAAGGACACATCATCAAGCAAACGCGTGCCGCCGGCTTCGAAGGCGAGGCGGTGGACCTGCAGGGGTAGGATCGACGCGGAGCCGCTCATGGAAGCTTGTTCATGCCAGCGCCGCACGTTTTCCCGCCGATGTATTGATGATCTGCACGGCGGCGTTGACCGTGAGCGCCAGGAACAGGAGCACGATCCCGAGCCCGAGTGCGGTCGAGAGGTTGCCCTTGCTGGTCTCCAGCGCGATGGCGCTGGTCATCACCCGGGTCACATGGTCGATATTGCCGCCGACAATCATGACCGCGCCCACCTCGGCGATGGCCCGCCCGAACCCGGCGAGCACGACCGTGGCCAGGGAGTAGCGCGCATCGATGATCAGGGTCGTCATTGTCGTCATCGGCCCCGCGTCGAGCGATCGCAGGTGATCGCCATACTCGACCCACAGATCGGCGACGATCTGCCGGGTCAGCGCCGCCACGATGGGGGTGACCAGGATCGTCTGGGCGATGATCATGGCCGTCGGGGTGAAAAGTAGCCCGAGCACGCCGAGCGGGCCCGCGCGGGACAGGATAAGGAACACGATCAGGCCGACCACGACCGGCGGCAGACCCATGAAGGTGTTGAGCAGCAGGATCACGAAACCGCGGCCCGGGAAGCGCGTCAGTGCGACAACGGCGCCCAGGGGAAAGCCGATCAGACAGGCCAGCGCGACGGCCGTCAGGCTGACGCGCAGCGACAGCCCGACGATCGACATGAAGTCGGTGTCGAAGCTGACCAGAAGCGCACCTGCTTCGGCGAAGGCTGTGACGAAGGTCTCCATCTGGTAACCGGGTGATTCCGCTGATTAGGGTTTGAGGCCCATTATCTATGCAGGCTGACCGCGCATGTCCAATCACGCGGTGTTTTTGATATGCTCGGCCCATCATGGCAGCCGACGATAGCATTCAGCCCAACCCGGACGATCCGCGCCTGACCGAGCCGGTTACCGGTATCGACCAGGACGGCAACCCCATCGATGCCCGGGTCGTGGTCGAGCGGCCGCTGACCCTGTTCCTGAACGGGCAGGAGATCGTCACCATGATGACCATCGGCGATTATCCCGACTATCTCGCCGTGGGGTATCTGGCGAACCAGAACATGCTGCTGCCCGGAGACGAGATCACCGATATCGACCATGACGACGACCTGGGCGTCGTGGTGGTCCGCACGGACCGGGAGACCGACTATGAAGCGCGGCTCAAGAAGAAGACGTTGACCAGCGGCTGTGCCCAGGGAACGGTGTTCGGCGATCTGATGGAGAGCCTCGAGGGCGTGGTCCTGAAGCCGGACGCGGAGCTGCGGACGTCTTGGTTGTATGCGCTCACCAAATCCATCAACACCATGCCGAGCCTCTATCTCGCCGCGGGTGCCATTCATGGCTGCGTGCTGTGCGCGCAGGACCGACCGCTGATCTACATGGAAGACGTCGGGCGCCACAACGCGGTGGACAAGATCGCCGGCTACTTGAGGCTCAAGGGCATCGCGGCGGACGACAAGATCTTCTACACCACAGGCCGGCTGACCTCGGAGATGGTGATCAAGACCGTGCATATGGGCATCCCCATTCTAGTGTCCCGTTCCGGCTTCACGGCCTGGGGCGTGGACCTGGCCCGCGAGGCGAACCTCACCCTGATCGGCCGCGCCCGGGGCAAGCGCTTCATGGCGCTGGCGGGGGAGGAGCGGATCACGTTCGATGTGGATGTGGCGGAGGTCGCGGAATGACTTTTGAACTCAATAGCCTGTCCGAAGACGACTGGGAATTCCGGCGTCCCCGCATGCTCTGTATCGCGATCACCGCCCTGGCGCCGCTCTCTATCGCCGCCGCGTCCGTTGGTCTCCTGATGGTCGGGCTGCCGGTCCTGCCCTGGTTCGGGGCGGCCATGTTCGTGATCACGACGGCGATCTTCGCGGTGCTGCTGGCCTTCTGGCTGATCGCGCCTGCGTTTGGCCGCGCGCTGATGGCCATCCTGATCGCCGATTTCGCGATCCTCATCTGGTTTGTGGTCATGGCCGACGACGGTGATGTCCCCGGTACGATCATGTCGATTTGGCTCGTCGGGTCCTTCCTGATGTGGCTGCTGGGAACGCCGATCGCGTTCCTCTGCGTGCTGCTGTTCGGCTACATCGCGCCGGGGCGGATCTTCGGGCGGTGACCGGTTCGCCCTCCATCCTCGGCGTCATCCTCGCGGGCGGGCAGGCGCGGCGTCTTGGCGGCGGCGACAAGGCGCTGCAGGAGGTCGCGGGCCGACCGCTGCTGGCCCACGCGATTGAGCGGCTCGCGCCGCAGGTTTCGCGAATCGCCATCAACGCCAACGGCGATGCGTCGCGTTTCGAGGCATTCGAGTTGCCGGTGATCGCCGATACGGTGGAGGGTTTTGTGGGGCCCCTCGCGGGCGTGTTGGCGGGGCTCGACTGGGCGGCGTCGAATGCGCCTGATTGTGCGTGGGTGGTGACGGTCGCGACGGACGCGCCTTTCTTTCCTGAAGACCTGGTCGCGCGCCTTGTTACGGTGCGGGAATCAGAGGACGCGGACCTTGCATGCGTGGAATCCGGGGGACGGACGCACCCCGTGTTCGGTCTCTGGCCGGCCGCGCTGCGCGAGGATTTGCGTCATGCGCTGGTCGATGAGGACATCCGCAAGGTCGACCTCTGGACCGCGCGGCACCGGTTGGCGGTGGTTTCGTTTCCCGCTCCGGTGGTCGACCCGTTCTTCAATATCAACAGGCCCGAGGATGTCGCTGCGGCGGCGGAGTTATTTCACAAGCTTGAAATGCCCCAAAGGGTTGAGACGTGAATTGACTCTTGTCTCCGGACTCACTTAAATCGCGTCCGCAAAATAAAACACTCTGGCAAAGCCGAGGTGTCGCGCACCAGTCGGAAGCAAATTTTGGCGGTGCGCAAGACGGCCCGAGGGAGGGGAGGAGAGGAGAGCAACGACGGACGAGCGCCTGGCGCTCAACCAGCGGGAATGGAACAAAAATAGACGTACCCGTGGAAAATGCTCTTGCTTAGATCTGAGGGGTCCGGTGCGGATACGCGCCGGACCTTTTCTTTTTGGGGCTGACCGCCCGGGATCCGAGACACCATCCTTCGAGACGTTCGCATGGCTCGCTCCTCAGGATGAGGCAGTTGAATATCCTATACTTGGGTAGTTGGATAACCTCATGCTGAGGAGCCCGCCGGCGGCGGGTGTCTCGAAGCATCGGGCGCTGGCGAGCTATTCTCCCGCGACTTCTTTCAGATTGCCCTCGTCATCCACCTCGAGGCCGGTCTTCCGTGCGCGGTCGATCACGCTGGGGTGCCAGGCGACGTTGCCGGCATCGGGCCCACCGACGATCGCCAGCATCATCGCGTCGTCTTCATCGGTGATGCAGCGGAAGCCGCGATAGACGCCGACCGGAACGCTGACCACGTCCAGCGGTTCCAGTGAGATGGCGCGTTCCTCGTCGTCCTCCAGCCAGACCACTTCCCAGGTGCCCTTCATGGGCACGAACACCTCTTCGGTCTGGTGGACGTGGAACGCCGGGCCCGCGCCGCCGTCGTTTGTGCGCTTGTTGTAGACGAGGGAGAAGCCCACGGCGTTGCCCAACTTCGGGACGAGGTCGGGGTCGTCGCGATTCTCCGTCACGTTCATGCCGATGACGTTGACGATCTCGCGCTCATGTCCGGGCATACGCTGGTCGAGATAGGCGAGTTCGGAGCCGTTGCAGTCGGCGTAGCGCACGACATGGTTCTTTTCCATGTCGGTGGTGGAAATTTTCGGCGTGTCCATGGGGCGTCCTCTCGTTTGCGAGCAGGAAAGTCTCGGGCGACATCCCGGGGAAGTCAATTCGGCACCCAACCCGTGATGTCCGGGCTTGACCCGGGCATCTTGTCTGGGTGTCGAGGCAGAGATACGCGGATCAAGTCCGCGTATGACGTCAGAAGTGAGTTATTTTGCGGCCTTCGTGCCGGCTTCCACCTTCGCCGCGCAGAACTTGAACTCGGGAATCTTGCCGAACGGGTCCAGCTGCGGGTTGGTCAGCAGGTTGGCCGCCGCCTCGGCGAAACAGAAGGGGATGAAGACCATGCCTTCGGGCACGTCGCGGTCCGCGCGCACGGCGATTTCAATCGTGCCACGCCGGGTCGAGACCTGGATCGGGTCCCCCGGCCACACATCGAGCCGCTTCATCTCGCGCGGATGCAGCGAGGCGACCGCTGCGGGTTCGAGATGGTCGAGTATGGTCGCACGCCGTGTGATCGCGCCGGTGTGCCAATGTTCGAGCAGGCGCCCGGTTGATAGCACCATCGGGTAGTCCGGATCCGGCAGTTCGTCGGGCGGCAGGACCTCGGTGGGAACGAACTTGCCACGGCCGGATTTCGTTGGGAATCCGGTGGCGAACATGATCTCCGTGCCGGGCCCGTCCTCATGGTCGCAGGGGTAGGTTACCGCATCCTCGCGCTCGAGCCGCTCCCAGCTGATTCCGTCGATCGAATGCATGGCCTCGCGCAGCTCGGCGTAAACATTGGCCGGTCCGTCGTATTTCCAGTCAAGTCCGACGCGGTGCGCAAGTTCCTGGATGATCCACCAATCCTGCTTGGCCTCACCGGGCGCATCGAGGGCCGGGCGGCCTAGCTGGACCTGGCGGTTGGTGTTGGTGACCGTGCCGGATTTCTCCGGCCAGGCCGACGCGGGCAAAATCACGTCGGCATGAAAGGCCGTCTCGGTCAGGAAGATTTCCTGCACCACCAGATGCTCGAGCGCGGCCAGGCCCTGGCGGGCATGGTGCTGGTCCGGGTCCGACATGGCCGGGTTCTCGCCCATGACATACATGGCCCGGATGTCGCCCGCGCGTGCGGCGTCCACGATCTCGACCACGGTTAGCCCCGGTTCGGGATTGAGGTCCTCGACGTCCCACAGCTTTTCGAACTTCGCCTTCGTGTCCGGGTCGGCCACGCTCTGGTAGTCGGGATAGACCATCGGGATCAGGCCGGCGTCGGACGCACCCTGGACGTTATTCTGGCCGCGCAGCGGGTGCAGGCCGGTGCCGGGGCGGCCGACCTGGCCGGTCATCAGCGCTAGGGAGATCAGGCAGCGCGCATTGTCGGTGCCGTGGACATGCTGGGAGATGCCCATGCCCCAGAAGATGATCGCCCGTTCGGCGGTGGCGTAGGTGCGCGCGATGGTCTTGATGGTCTCGGCGTCGATGCCGCAGACCTCGGACATGGCTTCTGGCGTGAAGTCGGTGAGGGAGGCGCGCAGCGCCTCGTAATCTTCGGTGTGGCCGGCGATATACTGCTCGTCGGTGAGCTCCTCGGCGACGATCGTGTGCATGATCGCGTTGAGCAGCGCGACGTCGGTCCCCGGCTTGAACTGCAGAAAGTGGTCGGCGTGGCGGGTCAGCGCGTAGCCGCGCGGGTCCATGATGATCAGCTTGGCGCCACGCCTGGCCGCATCCTTGATATAGGTCGCGGCAACTGGATGGTTTTCCGTGGGCCGCGCACCGATGACGATGATGCAGTCGGTATCCTCGGCTGCCGTGAACGGCGCGGTGACCGCGCCGGAGCCAATGGTCTCCATCAGGGCCGCCACGGAACTTGCGTGGCACAAGCGCGTGCAGTGATCGACATTATTGGTGCGGAACCCGGCGCGGATCAGCTTCTGAAACAGATAGGCCTCTTCGTTGGAGCCCTTGGCCGAGCCAAAGCCTGCGACCGCGTTACCGCCGTGGGCGTCACGCACCCGGTTCAGACCCGATGCGGCCACTTCGAGGGCCTCGTCCCAGCTCGCCTCACGGAAATGCGTCGAGGGATCGGCCGGGTCGACCTGATCGTCCCAGCGCTTGCCCACACCGTCCTTGCGGATCAGCGGCGTGGTCAGCCGGTGGGGGTGGTGGACATAGTCGAGCCCGAAGCGGCCCTTCACACAAAGGCGTTTCTCGTTGGCCGGGCCGTCGCGGCCCTCGACCTTCTGAATCTTGCCGTCTTTCAAATGATAGGTGATCTGGCAGCCGACGCCGCAGAAGGGGCACACGCTGTTGACGGTCTCGTCGGCCTTCGCCACGCCGACGCCGTCTTCATCGACCATGGTCGACGGCAACAGGGCGCCGGTCGGGCAGGCCTGCACGCATTCGCCGCAGGCCACGCAGGTCGACTGACCCATGGGGTCGTCGAAGTCGAACACGATCTTCGACTCCGCGCCGCGCGCGGCCATGCCGATTACGTCGTTCGACTGGACCTCGCGGCACGCCCGCACGCACAGATTGCAATGGATGCAGGCGTCGAGATTGACCGCCATGGCGGCATGGCTTGAATCTGCCTCGGGTGCGGTATCGCGCGCCGGAAACCGGCTGGATGTCACATTCACCCTGTCGGCCCATTGCCAGAATTTGGAATCCCCGTCATGGGCCGTGGTGCGGTCCGGCTGATCGGCGGCGAGCATCTCAATGACCGTTTCGCGGGCATTGCGGGCACGCTCGGCCTCGGTGTCCACCACCATGCCGTCCGTTGGCTGACGCAGGCAGGATGCCGCCAGCACCCGTTCGCCCTCGATATGGACCATGCAGGCACGGCAATTGCCGTCGGGCCGGTACCCCGGCTCGGGGGCATAACAGAGATGCGGAATCTCCGTACCCTCGCGGGCCGCGACCAGCCAGATGGTCTCGTCGGGCGCGGCGGTGACCTCGCGCCCGTTGAGGGTGAAACGGATCGTGTTGCTCATATTTCGTTTATATCACGCGAGAACGACCCGCGCGGACGACTATCGAGCTAGCGGATCTCGATCAGCTCGACATCGAACATCAGCGTGGCGTTCGGCGGGATGACGCCGCCTGCACCACGTGCGCCATAGCCGAGTGCAGGCGGGATGATTAGCGTGCGCTTGCCGCCCGGGCGCATGCCGGCCACGCCTTCGTCCCATCCGCTGATCACGCGACTGGCGCCCAGGGGGAAGTTGAAGGGCTGGTTGCGGTCGACCGAGCTGTCGAACTTGCTGCCCTTCTCGCCATCGACATAGAGCCAGCCGGTGTAGTGGACGACGACATTGTCGCCGGCCTTGGCCTTCTCGCCGGCGCCGGGCGCGTTGTCTATATAGCGGAGGCCGCTGGAGGTGGTGACGGTGTCTTGGGCATTTGAATCGTTGGGCATGATGAAAACCATTGCCGCGGCCAGAAGCATCGCGGTCAGCAAGTGTTGGAGACGATTTAGGCGTGCCATGGGATACCTCTGAATAGGAAAGTGCAAGACCGGACCAGCACTAGCCCGGTCCTGCGGTCGATCGAAATAAACAGCGCGTGCAGACATCACGCATTGGCCTGGAGAATACCCCTTTGCACCGCGCTCGTCAGCGCCGGTCCTTTATAAAGTCCTATCGCGTTGGTCTGCGGCAGGGAACCGAATTTGGCGCAGAAATCCTCCTTGCCGAAAACCGACGTCAGGAAGATACGCTCGAACGGAAGCTTCGCCAGCAGGTCCTCCACCAGCATCCGGCCGACGCCACAGCCCTGATGCTCTGGGGCGACCACCACGTCGAATACCGTCGCGTAGTAGACCCCGTCGGATGTGACATGTGCGGCGGCGACGAGTTCGTCGCCCTTATGGACGAATACCGATGCATAGCTGCCGTTAAAGACGCGCGCGATATCGAACGCCTTGCGGTCGAACAGGTTCGCTGCGGCCATGATGTTGGCCAGCCGCCACCAGTCGATGGTCCATAGTTCGTCGCTCAATATGTATTCGCTTTGCATGGTTCGTTCCCCGCTCGCGAAGGCGGGCGTCTACGCGCGTACGAACATCCGCCGCTGGTCCAACAGCTTCATCAAGCGCCAGGTAGACTATGCGCGAAAGGGCGAGCAGCAGTTCCTGTATTTCGGCTGGAAGATTCCGAACGCCGCGCCGTTTATAACGATCCTTCTGAAGGCCTTTGAGGATTTCTTTAAGGCCCATGAGGACCGCTTCATTTTCCGCGGGGCCCTGCGCTCACCTGACGGCACCGAGAATGTGGGTTCTACGCTGATGATCAAGTTGCCGGACCGCGCGGCGGCCAACGAATTCTGGGCAACCGAGCCGTTCTCGGCGAACGGCGGCTGCCAAGACGACTTCAAGATCTACCATTGGGTATTCGGCGACTAGGATTTGGCCGGCATCGCTAGTCAGGGAAGTATTTCAGCACGCTTTCCATGGGGTTGGGCGCAGCCTGTCCGAGCCCGCAGATCGAGGCGTCGCGCATGGTCTGTGACAACTCACCGAGCAGTTTCGCGTCCCAGTTGTCGGCCTGCATCAGCTTGACGGCCTTCTCGCAGCCAACCCGGCAGGGTGTGCACTGGCCGCAGCTCTCGTCCTCGAAGAACTGTGTGAGGTTGAGCGCGGCGGCGCGGACATCGTCTTCCTGCGAGAGCACGACGACCGCACCTGATCCGACGAAGGCCCCATGTTCCTCGAGCGACCCGAAGGCCAGCGGCAGGTCGGCCATGGATGCGGGTAGAATACCGCCCGACGCGCCGCCGGGCAGGTAGGCGCGCAGTTCGTGGCCGTTGGCCATGCCGTCGCAATATTCCTCGATCAGCTCTGTCACCGTGATGCCGTTGGGCGCGATTTTGACGCCTGGTGTCTTCACGCGGCCCGAGACGGAATAGGCCCGCACGCCGGCATGCCCCCGGCGGCCCTGATCCTTGTACCAGTCGACCCCGGTTTCCAGGATTTCACGAATCCAGAAAACGGTTTCCACATTGTGCATCAGGGTCGGCTGACCGAAGACGCCGTTCTGGGCCACGTAGGGGGGGCGGTGGCGCGGCAGGCCGCGTTTGCCCTCGACGGATTCAATCAGCGCGCTTTCTTCACCGCAAATATACGCCCCCGCGCCGCGCCGCAGCTGGATGTAGCCCGGCCCGATGATGCCCGCTTCCTCGATGGCCGCGATCTCGCGACTCAGAATTTCCCGTGCAGCGGGATACTCGTCGCGCACATATATCCAGAGGGATTCCGCGTCGACCGCCCATGCGGCGATCAGGGCACCTTCGAGAATCGAATGCGGCGAGCGCTCGAGGAACTGCCGGTCCTTGAAGGTGCCCGGTTCGCCTTCGTCGGCATTGATCACGACGGTGCGCGTACCGTCTTCGGCGCGCACGGAATCCCATTTTCGCGCGACGGGAAACCCTGCACCGCCCATGCCGCGCAGGTCGGCTTGTGCGAGGGCCGCATGCACCGTCTCGTAGGTTCGGTGGTCCGAGACGCATGACTGGAAAATGCCATAGGCGCCGCGCTTCAGGGCGACATCGAGGGTCTGGTAGGGCTCGATACGGGCCTTGATTTCACCTGCGGAAACGGCTGCGGACACGTTTTCCTGCGTGGCGAAGTCGATATGCCGATGACCCACTTCGGCAACGGGCGCGTGATCGCAGCGGCCCATGCAAGGCGCGCGCACGACGCGCACATTGTCTGCCGTTCCGGCCTCAACTGCGGCCTGCAAATTGTCCGCGCCGGCCTGCATGCACGGCAGGCTGTCGCACACCCGGATGGTCAGTGCGGGCATGTCCACGCCATCGTCGGTCGCAACGTCGAAATGGGCATAGAAGGTCGCGACCTCGTAGACTTCGACCAGGGACAATTTCATCAGATCGGCCAGGGCCGCCAGATGGCGCGGCGACAGGCCGCGGCGGGCATCCTGGATCACATGCAGATGTTCGATCAGGAGATCGCGGCGCATCGGTGCGTCGCCGAGCAGCGTCTGGACTTCCGCGACTGCGTCGGGGTCGACCTGTCGGCCTTTGGGACAAGACGGCGCCTTGCGGCGCCCGCTGCCCGGATGGTGAAAGTCCTGTGGCGTCTGCTCACTCATGGTCGGCAAGTTGCTCGAAGTTGATCGGGTGAATGGGGCGAGGTGGGCGAATCGCATTAGATTGCCCCCCGTGGCCGGGGTCAACCGGCGGTGGACTTGGCGGAATATCGAGGACCAGTGGTGGGACGCGCCATTGCCGAACGCGGGCGGTATCCGGCGGTAAATATCTTGCGCTCGATCTCGTGAACAATGCCGGGCTGCAACAACGGTTTCGAGAACTCGCTCGTGCTGCGCGCGCGCGTCGAGCTGGCCAAACTCTCGGTAAATTAGTTCCGTGAACGGGTCCGTTCCCGTTCCCGGCCGCCATTTTTCCCGCACCGAAACCGGCAGATACCGCGGACCGTCGACGCTCCTACCAACGCCGGTCCACCCGGTGGTCAAATCGTCACAAATTCGTCACGCAGCGGTACTTGCCGCAACCCGGTCTCGCGCATATATTCCGCGCGCAAAATGACCTGATGATCAAAATCAGCGTTGCAGGGGAGGAGAACTCATGTCGTCGAATATGCTTTCACCGGACTACACGCCGACCGATAAAGAAGACTTCATGAATCCGATGATGGAGGAATTCTTTCGTCAGCGTCTGACCGCTTGGCGGGAGGAGTTGCTCCGGGAATCGGGTGTGACCCTCCAGAACATGCAAACGACGAGTGTCCAGGAGCCGGACATCGCCGATCGTGCCTCGCAGGAGAGTGAGCGTACGCTCGAACTGCGCACTCGCGACCGGGAACGCAAGTTGATCTCCAAAATCGACGCCGCGCTGCGCCGCATCGAGACCGGGGAATACGGCTATTGCGAGGATACCGGTGAGCCCATTGGTGTCGGAAGACTGATCGCGCGGCCAATCGCGACCATGAGCATCGAGGCGCAGGAGCGCCACGAGCGGATGGAAAAGACCCACCGCGACGAGTAGATGCCGCCGCGCTGCAGGCGGCGTCCGGCTGCCTTTCGGCAGGCTTAAATTCACACATCTGAAAACCACCGAAGCGCGGGATGTGTCCCGCGTCCGCGGCTTGTGCATGCCCCGTGAAAACCTGCTAGCGTTTGCTAAAGCGGGCCCGGTCAGAGGCTTGGGTGACAAAGTCACAATCCGAATGTCACGGGAGAGGTGGCGCGATGCGTGCAATGGTCGTGAAAGAGTGGGGGCAACCCTTCACGCTGGAGGAGCGACCTGACCCGGAACCGGGTCCGGGTGAGGCGATGCTCAAGGTCCGCGCGGCTGGGGTCGGGCTGACGCTGGTGACCATGCGCACCGGGGTGTTTGGCGGCGAGGCGCCGCGGGTCATGGGCCACGAGCTCGGCGGCGATATCGTCGCGGTCGGTGAGGGCGTGACCAACGTAAAACTGGGCGACCGCTGTGCGGTCTATTTCTATTTGAACTGCGGATATTGCCGTTGGTGTCACGGCGGTCGCGAGACCCTGTGCGAGAACCATGGTGGCTATGTCGGCGTCCATGTCGATGGCGGCTACGCCGACTATGTGGTCCTGCCCGCGGTCAACTTCCTGCCGATCCCCGAGGGGCTCGACTATGAAGGTGCCGCCATAGCCGCCGATGCGGTCAACACCAACTGGCACTGCATGCGCGAGCGCGCGCAGATCGCGCCCCATGACGATGTGCTGCTGATCGGTGCGGGCGGCGGCGTGGGTGTCCATGGTATCCAGGTTGCCAAGGCGTTCGGCGCGCGGGTCATTGCTGCCGACATCTCCGACGAGAAGCTCGATTATGCGAGGCAATGGGGGGCGGATGAGGTGATCAACGTGCGTGCGGTCGACGATATCGCCGAAGCGACCCGCAAGCTGACCGACGGCAAGGGGGTCGACGCGTCTGTCGACTATGTGGGTGCGTCGGAGACCTTCACCGCGGCGATCGCGGCGCTGACGACGGCGGGACGCGCGGTGGTGATCGGCGCCAAGCCCGGCAATGTCGAAGTCAACCCGATCGATTTGTTGATCGGTGAGAAGATCGTCACCGGCTCGCGCCATTCGACCCGGAGCGAACTCTTGGAAACCATGGACGTCATGGCCAAGGGTACGATCAAGTCCGCGGTCGGCAAGCGGGTACATTTTACGGAAGGCGAAACACTGTTCGAGGATTTGCAGGCCGAGACCCTGCTCGGGCGCGGTGCGCTGACTTACGAAGACTAACAAAATTAAATCACGGAGAGACAGATGGTCGATTTTGCCCTGACGAAACGTCAGATCGCGCTGTGCGAAAAGGCCCGAAAATTTGCGATCGAGGAGATCATCCCCGTCGCCGAAGCCGGTGATCGTGAGCCTGATCCGGCCAAGTCCTTCAACTGGAACGTCATCCGCAAGGCCGACAAGCTTGGCTTGCGCACCTTGTCCGTACCCAAGGAGTATGGCGGCGGCGGTGCCGACGTGATGACCCTGTCCATGATCGGTGAGAATCTCGCCTATGGCGACCTCGGGATCGCGGTGGCCTTCGATCAGACCTGGAAGATCATGACGATGATCAGCCATCTGACGACCGCCCGACAGCGCAGGAAATGGCTGCCCCGGGTGATGGACGATCCGACCTGCCTGCTGGCGGCGGCGGCAACGGAGCCCCTGTCGGGCAGCGATTCCATCCTGCCGTACAACAAGCCCGATGGCGGCGTGCGCATGACCGCCAAGAAGCGGGGAGACAAATGGATTCTCAACGGCGAGAAGCGTTACATCTCCAATGGCGGGTTGGCGAAGGTCATCTATGTGATGGCCCGCACGGATATGCGCAAACCGCCGCTCAAGAGCATGACCGGCTTCCTGCTGACATCGGACACGCCTGGTTATTCCGTGACCGAAATCTGGGATAAGCTCGGCCAGCGTAACGTCGCCAATGGCACGATGATCTTCGACAATGTCGAGATTCCGCAGGCCGATGTGATGGGCACCCCCAACGGCGCCCTCGGTGAACTTGGCGCGCTCCTGACACGCTTCGGGTCCAATATTCAGGCCGGTGCGACAGTTCTCGGCGTCGCCCAGCGGGCCTATGACGTGACCCTGCAATACGCCAAGCAGCGCGTGCAGGGCGGCAAGCCGATCTTCGAGCACCAGATCCAGTCCCAGCGGCTCGCGCGCATGCATATGCTGATCGAATCCGCCCGTTTCTATCTCTGGTATTCGGGCTGGACGGCCAACAGCGGCAACCCCGATGCCGCGGCGGCGTCCCTGTGCAAGGTCAACGCCGCGGAGAACTCCGTGAAGGTGCTGATGGAGGCCTTCGAGCTGTGGGCCGCCACGGGCTACATGAAGAAAAACCCGATCGAGAAGCTGCTTCGCGACGGGCTTAGCTTCGTTCATTCCGACGGCACCAACGATGTGTTGCTGCTCAAGGCGTCGCGGTTGCTCGACGAAATCAAGCGCGGCGATCCGCGCTATAGCCGCCGGGTGGAGCTGGCTGCCAGGGGCCGCTGAGCGAAGATTTAAGACACAGACGGAGACAAACGGAATGGATGTGCCATTCGTGACCCGCGAGGAGATGTTGGCGAACAACGTCTCCCGCGCGAACGAGATGAAGGGATCACCCCTCGCGTTCCTCGACATGCGCATGCCCGCGCATGAGCGCGAGAACATCAACATCATCGGCCTCAACGTGACCGAGAATGTTGATGACCCTGCACTGGCGCCGATCATCAAGGCGCCTGCCCATGGTTTCAGCGTGGGATATATCCGTGCCAAGGATGGCTGCGGGGCGGCTTTGCACGCTCACGAGACCGAGGAGGTCTTCATCCCGGTTCGTGGTAAGTGGGAAATTTACTGGCTTGCAGGTGATGACGAGCAATCGGTCACGCTGGACGTGGGCGACGTGGTCAATGTGCCACTGGGTATTTATCGCGGATTCCGCTGCGCCTGCGACGATCCTGACGCGTTGTTGCTGGCGGTCATCGGCGGGCCCGATCCCGGCAAGCCGAATTGGCACCCATCGGTTCTCGAGGTAGCCCGCGAGACCGGCCTTTCGGTTGACGACGACGGTAATCTTCTCGCCGATTGATAAGGCCTAGGTCAGGTCTGAGAGCAGGCCCGGTAGTAGCGCGTTGAAGCGGTCCGCCGCCTCAAACTGAACCCAGTGTCCGGTATCGGGAAACACATGAAATGGCGCGTCGGGCTGAATCTCGGCAGCTGCAGCGCGGATGCCGTCCAGATCCGGATCCAGTGTCGGGTCCTTGTCGCCGAAAACGAAACCAAGCTGGCACGACAAGCCCGCCAGGCTGTCGGCTGCAATCGTCCGGCGCGCGATGCCGCGTGAGCGCAGACGATTTTTTGTCATGTTCTCGATATGCAGGGTCATTGCAAGTTCGTCGACCGCAGCCGGGTCGTGCACCATCAGCTTCTCGAGATTACCGCGATAGATGGGCTCCGCCTCCTCGGCACTCAATTCTGGCGGCACCGGCACCAGCGCATTGGCCGGGCCGGTGGTGGTGAGCCCCAGAATAGGCGTGCCGACGATGGTCACGCTGCGCACGCGGTGCCGCTGAAATCGCGCAATGGGTCCGGCCAGCAGCCCGCCGAATGAGAACCCCACAAGATCGAAAGTGGCGTTGTCGGAGATCATAAGGTCCAGCCCCGTCGACAGGATGATCGCGAGGCTCTCGGCGTCGGGGCGCTCGGGCGGGTCGGCGGAATCGCCGCAGCCCGGCAGGTCGGGTGCTATCACATGGTACGTCTCGGCCAGTATCGGGATGTTGCGTACCCAGTGGTTCCACGCGCCGAAGCCACCATGCAGCAGGACCAGCGGGGGGGCAGCAGAATCTCCCCAGGCGCGCCAGGCCATGTCTCCGCTTCCGCACGGCGTGGCGGTCTTGCGGGCCGGGTCGCGGAGGGTGTCGAGGGTGTTTCGGGCGGTGGTCATGGCTAGTAGGGCCCGAATGTGAGTGTCGGCCGACGTTCATGCAGCCGTTCTGGGATCTTGCTTTTCAACGTCCGATCTTTCTGAGGATACGTCTCTTGCCTCAGATGTTGCCCTGCGGGGAGTTGTCGAGGACGTGCGCGTCGGTGACCTTCGCCGCCAACTCCGGGTCTCCGGCAGCGATAGCGTCGACGATGAGAAGATGGGATTCGGCGAGAAGCTCAAGGTCTCGGTCGGCGCGTGACAGGTTGAAAACGGAACGAAGAGGGATGTTCAAATTCTCCCAGACCTCCAGCAAAACGCTGTTGCCGGCCGCTGTGACGACATGCCGATGAAACATGAAATTATGCTTGGCGTACTCCAGGAAATCCTGCGCATGTGCGGCCTTTCGCATTTTTTGAATACATTGCATCAGCTCTTCTTTCACCGGTGCTTTTGCTTCTGCGACACGCCGTGCGGCGAACACCTCTAGTTGCGCGCGAACCTCATACATTTCCTGATGTTCGGCATCCGAGATGATCCGCACGCGCGATCCGCGGTTGCGACGGGTCTCGACGGCGCCAATCGCTTCGAGTTCCCGCAAGGCTTCCCGGACCGGCGCCTGGCTCGTCTGCATCTCGGCGGCAATCTTGAGCTCGACCAGCCTGTCGCCGGGGGCGAGAACACCGCTCGTTATCTGCGCAACGAGATGCGTCTTGATTTGTTCGGCAAGCGACAGCCGAGACGTCAGAACGGCGACGGACATTCGTGAAGCTCCTGTATCCTTCCTGCCATTATCATCGAATACGAGCGTTCGCGCATGTGAAAAGGGTCGGTTCCTGCCTGGAACCGACCCTTTTTGACGTCCCCGGGCTGCCTGCCCGGGTGGCCTACCTGGCCTGTCTTCCGTAACTAGGTATGCTGCCTATGCCGCCTAGTACGGGAAGATGATGTCGAGCACCTGCTGGCCGTAACGCGGCTGCTGGAGATCGGAAATCTGTCCGCGACCGCCTTAGGACACGCGTGCTTCGGCAATCTGGTCGTAGGAAATCGTGTTGGTCGAGGTCACATCCTCTGGCCGGATCACACCGGCGACCTGGAGCTGGCGAGCCTCGACATTCAAGCGAATTTCCTGTCGGCCGTGGATCGCCATGTTGCCGTTCGGCAGCAACTGGGTGACGACGGCCGCGATGCGAAGTTCGATGTCCTCGTCGCGCGCCGCGGTGGCAAGACGATCCTGCCGGGTGACTATGTGGTGATCAATGTCGCCGACAGCGGGGTCGGGATTCCGAAGTAAAATCTCGAGCATGTTTTCGAGCCGTTCTTCACGACCAAGGAAGTCGGTGCGGGTACGGGCCTCGGCCTGTCGACGGTTTACGGCATCGTCAAGCAGACGGGCGGGTATGTGCTGGTCGAATCCGACACGGGTTCGGGCACGTCCTTCACGATCTCTCTGCCTGCGCACGCCCAGGAGGCCGGTGCGGCGGAGAAGGCCGAGGCGGCGGATTCCCCCAGTGCAGCAGACACGACGGGCGCCGAGACGGCGCTGGTGGTCGAGGACGAGGATGCGGTGCGGCTGTTCTCCGTGCGCGCTGCGCGCCAAGGACTACAAGGTGCTGGAGGCACGCACCGGCGAGGAGGCGATGGAGCTGATGGGGGTCGTCGAGGAGCCGATCGACCTGCTTGTCACGGATGCGGTAATGCCGGAAATGGACGGCCCGACGCTGATCAAGAATGTGCGTGAAGAAAAGCCGGAAATGCCGGTCATCTGCATCTCGGGCTATGCCGAGGAAACATTCCGTAATCGGCTCGGCGAAGACCAGGATATCCATTTCCTGCCCAAGCCGTTCTCGCTTGCCCAGCTGGCGGGCAAGGTGAAAGAAGTGATGGACCGGGTGCCCGCCTAGTGTGACGACTCCGGCATTTGCTCTATAGTCTATTTTTCGTCCGGACCTGTTCCATATTGTGCAATTCAGCCGCAATTCCGGCATTTCCGTATGAGAACAAAAAAAGAACTTTACAACGAGAACAAAGCAAGTACATTGACGCTCTGAACCGCGATGATGGGTTTTTCGACCTTCGCGGGGCCGCAGGAACCAGAGGGATCCCGGGTGGGATCTCCAGAGGAAATGGAGGAGCGATCCATGAGCAGCACACAGCTTCGCGTCGTCGAGGACAGCATGAAACCCGAAGAACGCAACAAGGCCCTTGATGCCGCGTTGAGCCAGATTGAGAAGGCCTATGGCAAAGGCTCGATTATGCGGCTTGGCGACGACAATGCCGTTGAGATTGCCTCCGTTTCCACCGGTTCACTCGGCCTCGATATTGCGCTTGGTATCGGCGGTGTGCCGCGCGGCCGGGTCGTAGAGATTTATGGCCCCGAGAGCTCGGGCAAGACCACGATGGCCCTCCACATCATCGCGGAGGCCCAGAAGACGGGTGGCACATGTGCCTTTGTTGATGCCGAGCACGCGCTCGACCCGACCTACGCCCGCAAGCTGGGCGTCAACCTCGACGATCTCCTGATCTCGCAGCCAGACGCGGGCGAGCAGGCGCTCGAAATCGCCGATACGCTGGTCCGTTCCGGTGCGGTCGATATTCTGGTGGTCGACAGTGTCGCGGCCCTGGTGCCGCGCGCCGAACTCGAGGGCGAGATGGGGGACTCACTGCCCGGCCTGCACGCCCGGCTGATGAGCCAGGCCCTGCGCAAGCTGACCGGCTCGATCGCACGTTCGGACACGACCGTGATCTTCATCAACCAGATTCGCCACAAGATCGGCGTCATGTTCGGCAGTCCCGAGACCACGACGGGCGGCAATGCGCTGAAATTCTATGCCTCGGTCCGCCTCGACATCCGCCGCATCGGTTCGATCAAGGACCGCGACGAGGTCGTCGGCAACCAAACCCGGATCAAGGTGGTCAAGAACAAGCTGGCGCCACCGTTCAAGATCGTCGAGTTCGACATTATGTATGGCGAGGGTGTTTCCAAGATGGGCGAACTGCTCGATCTCGGGGTCCAGGCCGGTATTATCGACAAGTCAGGCGCCTGGTTCTCCTACGGCGATGAGCGGGTCGGCCAGGGCCGGGAGAACGCCAAGACATTCTTTAAGGAAAACCCCGAGATTGCTTCGGAGATTGAGAATAAGATCCGCGCCAATGCGGGCCTGATCGCCGACGCCATGTTGAGCAACCCCGAGGATTTCAAGGACGGCGATTCCGAATCGGAAGGCAGGCCGAACGGCTCACAGGATGCCGCCCAGAATGCAGCCGAGGGCGACTAAGCGAGACTTTCACCGGGATTAACCATCTCCGGTGAGGACATAAAGAAGGCCCCTCCCGGCAATGGGTGGGGCCTTTTTATGCATGCATGTTCGGCGGCCAAGCTTGTCCCTGCTGCCGTTTGCATTTCACGGGATTTGCGCTGACCGCCTTTCATGAACATTCCCATGCTTTTAAAGGGCCATGTGGTAGCCTCGACAGGCACTCGGGCGCGGGTTAAAACCGCCCAGCATCTTCGTTTTGACCGGCCGGCAGATATGGCGACCACCAGTGATATCCGTTCAGCGTTTCTCGATTATTTTGCCCAGGACGGGCATGAGATCGTCGAATCGTCTCCGCTCGTCCCCCACAATGATCCGACCCTGCTGTTTACCAATGCGGGCATGGTGCAGTTCAAGAATGTTTTTACCGGCGCGGAGAACCGGCCTTACAGCCGCGCCACCACATCGCAGAAATGCGTGCGCGCGGGGGGTAAGCATAACGACCTCGAGAATGTCGGTTACACGGCACGCCACCACACCTTCTTCGAGATGCTCGGCAACTTTTCGTTCGGTGACTATTTCAAGGAACATGCGATCGAGCTGGCCTGGAACCTGATCACCAAGGAATACGGCCTCCCGGCCGACAGGCTTATCGCGACCGTCTATGCCGAAGACGACGAAGCTTTTGATCTGTGGAAGAAGATCGCCGGCCTGTCGGAAGACAAGATTATCCGCATCGCCACCCACGATAATTTCTGGGCGATGGGCGATACGGGGCCCTGCGGGCCATGTTCGGAAATCTTCTTCGATCACGGCGACAAGATCCCCGGCGGCCCCCCGGGCAGCCCGGACGAGGATGGTGATCGGTTCATCGAGGTCTGGAACCTCGTGTTCATGCAGTATGAGCAACGTAACGCGGAATTGCGCGAAGACTTGCCGAAGCCGTCGATCGACACCGGCATGGGCCTGGAGCGGATCGCGGCCGTCCTCCAGGGCAAGCACGACAATTACGATATCGATCTGATGCGCGGCCTGATCGAGGCGTCGGCGCATGCGGCCAATGTCGATCCCGACGGCGAAGGTGCCGTCAGCCACCGGGTAATCGCTGATCATCTGCGCGCCTGTTCTTTCCTGATGGCCGACGGCGTGCTGCCTTCGAACGAAGGGCGGGGCTATGTGCTGCGGCGTATCATGCGGCGCGGCATGCGCCATGCGCATCTTCTCGGTTGTCGCGAACCGCTGATGCACCGCCTGGTACCGTCGCTTGTCTCGGCGATGGGCGACGCCTTCCCGGAGTTGCGCCGGGCCCAGCCGCTGATCACGGAGACATTTAGATTGGAGGAGGAGCGGTTCAAGCAGACCCTGGATCGCGGCCTGAAACTGCTCGAAGAGGAAACCGGTAAACTGGCCGATGGGGCAGACCTGTCCGGTGAGGTGGCATTCCGGTTGTACGACACGTTTGGCTTCCCGCTCGATCTGACAGAGGACATCCTGCGCGGGCGGGGACGTGCGGTCGACAACGCCGCCTTCGAAGCCGCGATGGATGCGCAGCGCGCCGCCGCGCGCCGGGCCTGGTCGGGGTCGGGGGATGCTGCGACCGAGGAAGTCTGGTTCGATATTCGTGAGGAAACCGGGGCTAGCGAGTTCCTCGGCTACGATACCGACACCGCCGAGGGCAAGGTTGTTGGGATCGTCGTCGATGGCGAGCGGGTCGGGACGGCTGCACCGGGCCAGGACGTCGCGGTGATTGTTAATCAAACGCCGTTTTACGGGGAATCCGGCGGTCAGATGGGCGACGCCGGCGTGATGTTCAGCCCGGATGGCGCCGAGATCACCATCCACGATACCCAGAAGAAGCTCGGCGATTTGCACGTTCATCTCGGTGCCGTCGACCGCGAGCCGTTGACCGTCGGCGATGTAGTCGAGTTGCGTATCGATGTTATGCGTCGCAACCGGCTGCGCGCCAACCATTCCGCGACCCATCTGCTGCACGAGGCACTGCGCGGCGAACTGGGCGCCCATGTCGCCCAGAAGGGCTCATTGGTTGCACCCGACCGTTTGCGGTTCGATATCTCCCACACCAAACCGATGGACGTGGCGGAAATTTCGGCCGTCGAGGCCGCGGTCAATGACCGGGTTGCGGTCAATGCATCCGTCAACACGACCCTGATGACACCCGACGAGGCGATCGACGCCGGGGCGCTGGCACTGTTTGGTGAGAAATATGGCGATGAGGTGCGGGTCGTGGCGATGGGCGGTGACCCCGCCGATGCTGACAATGACCGTGTGGCCTATTCTGTGGAGCTGTGCGGCGGCACCCATGTGCGCCGGACGGGCGATATCGGGCTGGTCAAGATCGTCTCGGAAAGTGCCGTATCGGCTGGCGTTCGCCGGATCGAGGCGCTCACGGGCCCCGACGCGCGCGCCTATATGGAAACCCAGGACCGCTTGCTTCGCGAAGTGGCGGACAGCCTGCGGACCACACCGGATGCCGTGCCCGAGCGCGTGGTCCAGCTTCTTGAGGAGCGCAAGAAGCTCGAACGTGAACTGACCGAAACAAGGCGTAAGCTTGCCGCCGGCGGTGGTGGGTCGTCAGCCACGGACGACGCCTCCCAGGATATCGGCGGGGTGACGTTCACCGCACGGGCCCTGACGGACGTGCCGCCGCGCGAACTCAAAAGCCTGGTCGACGACATGAAGGACAACATCGGCTCCGGCATCGTCGCTGTGGCCGGCGCGTTTGATGACAAGGGCTCGATCGTGGTTGGGGTGACATCCGACCTGATTAAGCGTTTCAGCGCGGTCGATCTCGTGCGCATCGGTGTGACGGAGCTGGGCGGCAAGGGTGGTGGCGGGCGCCCGGACATGGCCCAGGGCGGCGGGCCTGACCCCTCGATGACCGAGGCTGCACTGGCCGCCATCGAGGCGGCCCTGAAGAACGAACTGGCCGTTTGATCGACGGCAACAAGGAGTGAGCATGCGCTTCGAAGGCACCGACAATTATGTTGCGACCGACGATCTGCAGATCGCGGTCAACGCCGCCATCACCCTCGAGCGGCCGCTACTTGTGAAGGGGGAGCCGGGTACCGGCAAGACCGTCCTGGCACATGAGATCGCCGAGGCGCTCGGTGCGCCCTTGATCGAGTGGCATGTCAAATCCACGACCAAGGCCCAGCACGGTCTGTACGAATATGACGCGGTCGCGCGGTTGCGCGATGGACAGTTGGGCGATGAGCGCGTCCAGGATATCTTGAACTATATTGTTCAGGGCAAACTCTGGGAGGCGTTCGAGAGTGAGCAGCGCCCCGTCCTGCTGATCGATGAGATCGACAAGGCGGACATCGAGTTTCCCAACGATCTGCTGCTTGAGATCGACCGGATGGAGTTTCACGTCTACGAGACCAAGCAGACGGTCGTCGCCAAGCACCGCCCGATTGTAATCATCACGTCGAACAACGAGAAAGAGCTGCCTGACGCGTTTCTGCGCCGTTGTTTCTTCCACTACATCGCGTTCCCGGATGCCGAGACGATGACTCGGATCGTCGATGTGCATCATCCCGACATCAAGAAGCGCTTGCTGCGCGAGGCGCTCACCTCTTTTTACGATCTGCGAGAGGTGCCGGGTCTCAAGAAGAAGCCGTCGACGTCCGAGTTGCTCGACTGGTTGAAGCTCCTGATGGCCGAAGATATCGACTCCGAGGAGCTGCGTACCAATGACCCGGCGAAACTGATCCCGCCTTTGTATGGCGCGCTCTTGAAATCAGAACAGGATGTGCAGCTGTTCGAACGGCTGGCCTTCCTCAACCGTCGCGAACGCGCCGGAAGCTAGGTCGCGCGCATGTTCGCAGATTTCTTCCAGACCCTGCGAAAAGCCGAGATCCCGGTGTCCATGCGTGAATATCTCGATCTCCTGGCGGCGATGGATCGCGGGATCGCAGAGTATAGGGTCGATGACTTTTACTACTTGTCGCGCGCGCTCCTGGTGAAGGACGAGCGACATATCGACAAGTTCGACCAGGTCTTCGGCCACGTGTTCCGGGGGCTCGAGCCACCCGAATTAGACGATCTGGACGGTGAAATTCCCGAGGAGTGGCTGCGCAAGATGGGCGAGCTGGAGCTGACGGACGAAGAAAAGGCCCAGATCGAGGCCTTGGGCGGCTGGGAAAAACTGATGGAAACCCTGCGCGAGCGGCTCGCGGAACAGGAGGGGCGGCATCAGGGCGGCAAGAAGTGGATCGGTACCCAGGGCACGTCGCCCTATGGCGCGAACGGCTACAACCCGGAAGGGGTGCGGATTGGCCAGGAGGGAAACCGGAATAATTCTGCGGTGAAGGTCTGGGACCGTCGGGAGTTCAAGGACCTGGATGGCGGCGTTGAAATAGGCACCCGCAATATCAAGGTGGCGTTGCGCCGTCTTCGGAAGTTTGCCCGGGAAGGTGCGGCCGACGAGCTCGACCTTGACGACACAATCAACTCCACGGCGCGCAACGGCGGCTGGCTGGACATCAAGATGGTGCCCGAACGTCATAACGCAGTGAAGGTGCTGTTGATGTTTGATATCGGCGGTTCGATGGATCCGCATATCCGGATGTGTGAGGAGCTGTTTTCGGCCGCGCGGACCGAGTTCAAGCATCTCGAATATTTCTACTTTCATAATTGCGTCTATGAATCCCTGTGGCGGGAAAATCGCCGCCGCCGCGCGGGCGGGACGGGCACCTGGGACGTGCTGCACACCTATCCTGCGGACTACAAGCTGGTGCTTGTCGGTGACGCGACCATGAGCCCTTACGAGATTTCTCACCCCGGCGGCAGCGTGGAACACTGGAACGAAGAGGCAGGCGAGACCTGGCTACGTCGCCTCGTTCGAACCTATCCGCAGGTCGCCTGGCTGAACCCGATGCCGCAGGACCGATGGCGTTATTTCCCGTCGATTGGCATGGTCAGCGAAATCCTCGAAGGGCGCATGTACCCGCTCACGATCGAGGGACTGGACGATGCGATGCGCGGTTTGAGCCGAAAATAAACAACAAAAACAATATGTTAAAAAAATGGAATGGTTTCCGTACATAGGGTGTTTATCTCCATGTAACTACCTGTGTTCACCAACGTCCCGATAGGAGGCAAAACTATGTCCATCACCCGTATTCTCTCCGCCTCCGGCATTGCCTCGATCACCTTCACCGGCGCCGCTCTGGCCCAGGGCAACACCAACTCGTAGCAGTCCGCCAAGGACCAGATGGTCAAGTAATAGGCGATGAAGAAAGACGCCATGATGAAGAAGAACGAAATGAAAAAGGACGCGATGAAGAAATAGCGTCGTTTCGTTCAGGCCCCTTCGCGCTGGTCTCCGGTGAGCACAGAATCCAAACGCCAGGCGGTGACCGCGGAACTGCCGCGGATCCGTCGGTACGCGATCGCGCTGATGCGCGACAGCGTCGAGGCGGATGACCCCGTCAATGTCGTGGTCGTCCGGGCGTTGGACAAGCTCCACCTTTGGAGCGAAGGGGCCAACATGCGGACCTGGTTGTTCACGATCATGCACAATCTTTATGCCACCGAGATGCGCCGGCGCAGCCGGGCGCTCGATTCCGTCCCGCTCGACGCCGCACCACCGCGCGCCGAACCGGCGGGCCAGGAAGCGGCTGTTGACTGGTCGGAACTGTCCAACGCCATGTCCGGCCTGTCGGTGGTGCGTCGCCAGGTGATTCTGCTCGTCGGCCTCGAAGGCATGACCTATGCCGAAGCCGCCGGGGTTCTAGAAGTGCCCGTCGGGACCGTCATGTCGCGCCTGTCCCATGCGCGTGAGGGTTTGCGTCGGCGCATCGATGAAGGTTCGCAGGTCTCGACAATTCGGAGGATCAAGTGATGGGCGACGATCGCGTATCCAACAGCGAACTCAACGCCCTCGTTGACGACGAGCTGGATCCCGCGCGTCAGGCCGAGGTCGAGGCTTGGCTGGCCGACAATCCGGAAGCTGCACAGCGTGTGGCGCGTTACCGGGCGCAAAGCGCGAGGCTACACGCCTTGTATGATGATATTCTGAACGAGGATTTGCCGGCCATTACGGTGGCTTTGCTCGATGTTCGCAGCGAGCCTGCCAATGGGGTGGATATCACCTAGGCACTGGCCGATGACCTGTCGATGCTCTACTGGAACGATTCCGATCGCTCCTATGCGCTGGTGGCCCGGATGGATGACGATGCGGGGCGCGAAGCCTTGCTGACCGCCGCAAAAGCGGCCCATCGACAACTCAGCCAGTAGAACTTCGCCGTCGCCGGCCTTTTCAGGCCGTTCCGCGGCGTTTCCACTTTTCAACAGATCGTCAGGGTCTGACCGGTTCAGCCTCTTTACAGAGCCGTCTGTTCGCAGCATACAGAGGCCCGCGAACGGCCATGCCAACCTCGTATTCATCGAAACCGGCAGGGTCGACTGATCCAATTTGATAATCACCGAAATAAAGAGGCGAAAATGATCGATCTCATGTCCATTGCGCGAACCGAAGCCGACGGTGGCGATCTGTTCGGAATCCTGCAGGGGCTTTATGAGCCGACCGATGTACGCCCTGAGGGCTTTCCCGACGCGGTGGTCTGGCAGGGTGGCAGTTTCGACACAGGTGTGAACCCGGTCGGCCATTCGATGACCGACGCCTATGCGCTGCTCGGCACGATCGCAGCCATCGATATTCTTAGCCTCCCCTTCTATGCGGTGCCAATGTGGTCCCAGTATCGACATGACACGAAACTCGAATGCCTGGGCTGGTTCGGCAATCTGCCGGCTACCTCGATCAAATGGTCAACGGCTGGTGATGCCTATGTGAATGACGGTGACGGCTCGAAAGTCGTCGTCATGGGCAAGTCGGGCAATGCCCCGTTGCGTACCCAGGCTGGCGTGTTCTGTAACGTGCGTCCCTACGGCCCGATTACGGTCGTGCGTTGCATGCCGTGCCTGCCGTATTCCCAGAACCGTCCGTTGTTCAACGTCGACCCGGAAACCGGCCTCGTACATTCGGAAATGAACTCGCCGGGTGTCCAGATGGCCTATGCCAATCGTCTGTTCCTGCAGATGGTTCATGAAAGTGGCAAGCTTGGCCGTGTCGCGATGAAGCCGACGCAGGCGATGGAAGACGGTATCAATGCGGGCCTGCATGCCTGGTTGCTGAAAGGCACGAAGTTCGAGGTCGGGCGGAAATACGCCGTGGACCCTTACGAGGAGCACAAGGAGAACATCGACCGTATCGTTGCCCTGCTTCCCGACGACTTCAAGGACGGCATGGAGAACTGGGGCGGACGGATCGAGCAGCATATCGCCGATACGAATTATGGCTTGTTGCTCTGGGACCTGATCGAACAGCGCGATTGTATCGTGTTGGCCACGGATCTCGACGGCGATCGCCTGACCGACCTGTTGGCCGATGTTTCCGATCCCCTGCGTGCCTACAGCAAACGGGTTGGCGAGCAGCTTGGCCAGGATGTGGATACCGGCGCGCTGTGGAGCGACATGGGTTACACGACCGGCAACGGCCGCGACATGACGTCTGTGATGCACCGCATGTCCGGTCCGCCGATCCACGAACAAACCCTGGGCTCGGCCGACGCGATGCTGCTGCGTCTTTTGGATGGTGATGAATGGGTCGGCGGCACCAAGCAGCCCTACGATCCGCGCATTCATTTCGTGCTGATCCGGGACGCCTATATCGATGCCAACCCTGGCAACGATAAGTTGAGGGCCTGGCTCGACGACGTGCTGGTGAAGTTTGATGAAGTCTATGCCGGTGACCGGCCGGGCTTCCTCGATGGTTATGCGAAACTCAAGGAAGCCATCACACCCTGGGGTGCTTAGACCGGCATATCAGAGATGCACCGCCATCAGGCGGAATTATCCGATAAGAGGGAACGGGGTGTTTTTAGAGACGCCCCGTTTCTATGTGGGTCCCGGCTGTGAGCTGGTTGTGGAGAGCAGACAGGGCGCTGGCGGGATTCGCCGCGAAGTGAACCAGTCCGACATTTTCCGGTCGTGCGTAACCCGCGCTAACCAGATCATCGATCAGACCTTGCAGATGGTCCCAATGGCCATCGGGGTTGATCACCACGATGGGTTTGTCGTGCAGCCCCAACTGACGCCAGGTCATTATCTCGAACAATTCCTCGAGCGTGCCCAGTCCACCGGGTAAAATGATGAACGCATCGGACAACTCGGCCATGCGCGCCTTGCGCGCGTGCATGCTGTCGACAACCTCCAACTTCGTGACGTCATGATGGCCGTGTTCGCGCTGTATCAGGAAGTCGGGGATGACACCCGTCACGGTGCCACCAGCATCGAGCACAGCGTTGGCGACGGCGCCCATGACGCCGACGCGACCGCCCCCGTAGACAAGCTGAATCGCGTTATCGGCCATTTGTCGGCCGAGATCAGCGGCGAGGTCACGGTGCGCAACAGGGCCGTTGTCCGAGGATCCGCAGTAAACGCATATAGATTTGAGAAGAGAATTGTCGCTCACTGTTGAATGATCCTGTGGGCTGTCGTTTGCGTTGAATCAGGTGCCGTAATACGTTGATCATATAACAGGAATCTTGCAGGACTGGGCTACTGAACCGTTCACTTCTCTTTGGTGGAATTGGTGTACTCGCATTGGCAATTATTGTCGGCGCGTGGCTCTTTTTCCGTATCCCGGAACCGGTTGCACCCGTGGCAGAACCTGCGGCGGCGACCACAGAAGAGACGCCCGCAAGCACTGCGGACGCGACAGTCAATCCCATTCGGCCCGATTTCGATGTCGTGCGCGTGGACAAGGACGGGAATGTTGTGATCGCCGGCCGTGCGACGCCGGGCTGCACAATTGTCGTTCTCGACGGGGAAACCGAAGTCGGGCGCACGACGGTGGACCGGGCCGGTGAATGGGTATTGGTCCCGGACGATGCGTTGAGCGCCGGTGCGCGCGAGCTGACGCTGGTGGCCGAATGCGAGGGCGCAGAGCCCCTGACCGCGGATCGTGTGGTGGCGCTGGTTGTACCTGGGCGCGCCGGAAACGCGTTGGCCGTTGCGGTCCCGAGCGAGGGCGAAGCAGAGGTCTTGCAGCGGCGTGCCCCGCCGGCCGCAGTGGGCAAGATCGACTTTGACGAAACCGGCCGGACCACCCTTTCGGGTACGGCGGCGCCGAACGCCACGGTGCGAATTTATCTCGACAATTCTTTGGTCGGCACAACCCAGGCCGATGGTGACGGGAATTGGTCATTGACGCTCGAGCGGGATGTCGCGCCTGGAATCTACACGCTGCGGATAGACCAGGTGCATCCCGACGGGACCGTGCTGGCGCGCTCCGAATTGCCGTTCGCACGTGCCGAACCGCCCGAGGATTTGTCGCCCGGGCGTGTCATCATCATCCAGCCGGGAGACCATCTGTGGGGCATTGCGCGCCAGCGGTATGGCTCGGGCTTCCAGTTCACGCTCATTTATGAGGCGAACAAAGATCAGATTCGTGATCCGGACCTGATCTATCCCGGCCAGGTGTTCGAAATCCCGGCCGAAAAATAGGCCGGTTACGCGCGAGACATGGCGTCCTTGCGCGCATGGCGGCGGGCAACGATATTCTCTCGAAGCATCAACGCGCTCGGCGTGATCACCAGGGTCAGGACCGTGGCAAAGGTGAGGCCTGCGACAATCGCGGTTGAGAGCTGGACCCACCACTGGGTCGATGGCGCGCCCTGACTGATCTCACGCGTGACGAAATCGATGTTGATCTGAAGCACCATGGGTAGCAGGCCGAGGACCGTGGTCACCGTCGTCAACAAGACGGGCCGCAGACGCTGCGCGCCGGTCATCAGGATCGCGTCGAGCGGATCAGAGACCTGTTTTCGTAGTCGGTCGAATGTATCGATGAGAACGATGTTGTTATTCACCACAATGCCGGCGAGTGCGATCACCCCGATGCCGCTCATGACGATGCCGAAGGGCTGGCCAACGATCAGCAGGCCGAGCATCACGCCGACGGTGGACATGATGACCGCGGAGAGAATAAGGAAGGCCGAATAGAAGCTGTTGAACTGGGTTACGAGAATGATCGTCATCAAGAACAATGCGACAGCGAAAGCCTTCTGCAGGAATGCCTGTGCGGCCTTTTGCTCCTCATCTTCGCCCCGGAATTCGACCTCGACGCGCGGGTCGATGCCCGCATCCGGCAGCCATGCGCGGATCAGCCGGACCATATCGTCGGCGAGGATGCCGGGGAGAATGTCGGCCCGCACCGTCATCACCCGAACAGCGTCCACCCGGCTGAGCTGGCTGGTGAGTGGCTTGGCGACCCGTTCGACGAAATTGCTGATCGGCACCAGGCCTTCGGCTGTTTGCAGGCGAATTTCATCGAGCTGATCGATCGTCCGGTCGTTGTAGGGATAGCGTGCCACGATATCGATCTCGTCGTCGCTGTCATCCGGCCGGTAGTCGGTGATCTTCATGCCGTTGGTGACGAATTTGATGGCATTGCCGACCATTATGACATCGGCACCGAATTTGGCTGCTTCGGCACGGTCCACACTGATTTCCCACTCGATACCGGGCAGGGGGCGGCTGTCTTCCACGTCTTTCAGGCCCGTGAGCGTATCAACGAAAGCACGGACCTTTGCGACTTCGCTTTCGAGAAGATCGGGGTTGCGGGAGCTCAACTGCACCTGGACCGGTTTGCCCACCGGTGGGCCGGATTCCTGTTTGCGGGTTTCGACAAGGATCCCGGCCAAGTCGCTGGAGCGTTCAATGATGTCCGCGAGGATGATGTCGGCCGGTCGGCGCTGATCCCAGTCTGCGAACTCGACGCTGATGGTGCCGATCACGTCTTCGGCGACGTCTTCGTGTTGTTGATCGGGGTTGCCGGACAGGGAATAGACCGAATCGAATTCGCCTCTCTCGTCCTGGAGTTCGAGGATGCGTCTCTCGACCTCCCCGACCAGGGATGCCTTTTCCGAAACAGAGAGATTACCACGGGCGTGAATCTGGACCGCAGCCTGTTCGGGCTCGACATCAGGGAAAAACTCGACGCCCTTGCCGAGCGCGCCGTACAGCACCCAAGAGCTAATCAGGGTTGCGAAGGCCAGGGATAGAATGATGGCGGGGCACTTGAGCGCGCCACGGAGTATCCGGACATAGGCGGCCGTGATACCTTGCAACGCGCTGAGGTCGATGCGGTCGACCTCATCCGAACCGTCGGTTTCCTGCTTCGCGATGCCGGTGCCAGATGCCGCCATGGGCTGGTCGAGGTTGCGATCGATGAAGGCGGCGAGGCGCCAGCCGAGCCAAACGCCGCCCAGGGCGCCGGCAAGTCCGAACAGAAGGCTGGCCATCGTTAGCGTGGAGGCTTCGGTGTTGTTGCTGAAGATCGATGTGAATATGCCTTTCCCGATGGCCGAACCGATGACGGCACCCAGCGCGGTGGCACCAATCAGTGTGAAGTAGCGCGAGACGGTCGCGAAATTGGCGCCCAGCACCGGGACAAAGAGCAATGCCATCGCCAGCGATGCGGTCAGCGTGGCGACGAGGGTGATGGGGAGGAACTTCATGAACTCGCCGACGATACCGGGCCAGAACAGCAGGGGGGCGAAGGCGGCCAGGGTCGTTGCGGTGGAGGCGATGATCGGCCATGCCATGCGTTTGGTAGCCATGCCATAGGCCCGATCGGGTCGTTCGCCCTCGCGCATTTTTCGGTCAGCATACTCGGTCACGACAATGGCCCCATCCACCAGCATTCCGACGGCCAGGATCAGAGAAAACAGCACGACGATGTTGACGGTCAGGCCCAGCGCGTTGATCACGAGAATCGCGGTCAGGAACGAGCCGGGAATGGCAACCGCGACAAGAATACCCGAGCGCAAACCCAGCGCGCCGACAACCGCGATCATGACCAGCAAGACCGCGCTCAGCACGTTGTTCTGAAGGTCGGACAGCATGGTTCGCACCTGCACCGACTTGTCTTGCGAGAAGTTGATCGCGACCGATTCCGGCCATTCCGCACTTTCGGTGAGCACGATGTCGCGGACCTGTTCGATGGTCTCGATGATGTTCGAACCTGTCCGTTTGGAGATTTCCAGAGAGACAGCGGGTTGGCCGTTCACCCGAGCGACCGTATCGCGGTCGCGGAACGTCCGCCGCACGGACGTCAGGTCGCGGAACGTCACCTTGGCGTTGTCGTTCACCTTCGCCGGCAAGTTCAGAATGTCGTTCACACTCTCGATCAGCCCTGGGACCTTGACGGCGAAACGGCCCTGCCCGGTATCGATCGCGCCGGCGGCGACGAGTTGGTTCGACCTGGATAGGAGTTCCACCAAGGCTGCGGGGTCGATATTGTAGCTTTGGAGGAGTTGGGGCTCGACCACGATTTCGACCAGTTCGTCGCGGTCGCCACCGATCGTCGCCTCGAGGACTTCGGGGATTACCTCGACCGAATCCTGAAGATCACGCGCTAGGCGCATCAACGTGCGCTCCGGCACATCGCCCGAAAGAGTCACGACGAGGACGGGGAACAGACTGAGATTGACTTCGTTGACGCTGGGTTCGTCAGTATCGTCGGGCAGGTCGGGGCGAACGAGATCGACTTTCTCGCGCACATCGTCGATGGCCGTGTCCGGGTTGAACCCGGCCTCGAATTCGAGCACCACATTTCCGCCGCCAAGATAGGATGTGGCGCGCAGTTCCTTGATTCCCTCTATAGAGCGCATCTCCGCTTCCATCGGACGGACGAGCAGACGTTCGGAATCTTCGGGCGAAATGCCCTCATGATGCATAGACACATAGATGATCGGGATGTTGACGTCGGGTTCGGCTTCCTTGGGGATAGCGACAAAGGAAAACGCGCCGGCGACGAGCAGGAGGACGAGTGTGGCGAGGACCGTGCGCGACCGGTTGAGCCCGGCGTCGATCAGGCTCATATGCTGTCTGCTCCGACAATTCGAGGGCTGCCTGCGACGGGTTCAACGCGTTCGCCATCAAGGACGAACTCCTGACCGACCGTGATCAGGCGGATCTTCCGGGGCAGACCGCCGAGCCAGATGCCGTCCGGCTCGTCGGCGATGATTTCGACGGGCCGGAATGCTACGATATTCTCGGGTGTGACCACTTTGACGCCCACGACGCCGTCATCGTTCAGGGTCAGTGTGGACGGGGTCACGAAATGTGCGTCAGCTTCGCTGACCGGGATTTCCATTTCAGCCGTCAGGCCGCCGCGGATTGAGACATCTGCGTTGGGGATTTCCAGCTCGACGCGGTAGGTGCGCGTGGCAGGGTCGGCGATTGGTGCGACGAAGCGGATAATGCCGTCGCGTTCTGTCCCGTCGATCAGCCGGATCATGCCGGGCATGCCTTTGTGCAGATGGTTGACCTGACGCTCGCTGACATTGCCGACCACGAGGATCGGATCGAGGTCCACCAGCGTTGCCGCGATATCGCCGACCTGTACATAGTCACCGAGTTCGATATGCCCGGCATTAATCATCCCGGTGAAGGGTGCACGGAACGTCGTTCGTGCGATGTCGATTTCCATCTGCTCGACGACGGCGCGCGCACCATCGAGACGGGCCTGTGCGGCGGCTTCCTCGGTCTCGGAACGAAACCCCTTTTCCTTGAGTGACTGCGCGGCCTTGAACTCGATCTCGCGTTGGCGCAGCGTTGCCTTGGCTTCGGCGAGTTTCGCCGGCCGGTCATCGAGGCGCAGACGCGCGATCGGGGAGCCTTTCTCGACATTGTCCCCGCGCCTGCGCAGCAAATCGCGGACCTGTCCGTAAGTCTCGGCGCGTATTTGCACTTTGCGCGAAGCCTCCGTGCGGCCGGTGACGTCGACGCGCTCTACGCGCATGACGGCTTCGAGGTCCACCACACGGACCTGCATTGGCGGTTTTGTGCTCTCTCCGCTCGGCGCGGCTGCGGTGTTCGCGTCGTTGACCGCTGTGACGTCGTCGCTGCCAAACTGGCCTGACGCGATCCAGCCGACGCCGATAACGGCAAGGATAAGGGCGGTAATGATGGATTTTCGCATCATGTTGTTCCCGGCTTACTCTGCGACGGCGCGTGAGGGCGCCAGTGCGGTGGCGACAAGTCGGTGGCGGTTGTCTTCGATATACGTCGCCATGGCGCGTTGGACGGTGGCGGCAAAGCCGTTGACGAATTCTTCGCCGACGCTTTCAAAACCGGCCGATGCACGAAACTCCAGCCGTTTGAGGCTGGCCTGTACTTCGTCCATGCGCGCATCGATCATGGAGTTGATAATCGATGGCGGCAGAATATCGGCGAATAGCATTCGAAAGAGGAAGTCGGACCTGACCCGGTCTGAATCCGTTGGGTCCTGCAGCGCGTTAAGCAATGCGAGACGGCCATCGGATGTCAGTTTGTAGATCTTCTTGTCGGGGCGGCCTTCCTGGGCGAGCTCGGTTACTGACACCAGGCCGTGATCGTGCAATTGAGACAACGCGGGATAGATCGAACTGAACCCGATATCCTGAATGTGGCCGAATGGGCCTTCTTCCACGGATTTTCGGATTTCATAGCCCGAAGCCTCGCCCTGGCTCAGCACAGCCAAACAAACGGTCTTTGCGTCCATTATCACTCTCAGATTGTCACTTATGCCAAGCGGGACAATCTCATATGATATACATCAGAACAATATATATCGAAAAGTAATATACTGTTGGTTGCCGAGCAATCTGACGGGTGCCCAGAAAGAAAAATCCCTCGAAGATCGAAATCCTCTCGGGGTCGCGCGTTCTGTAAGCGGATTGGCCAGGAAAAACCGCCGCCGGACTAGGTCAGATGCTTGTTGAACCAGTC
The DNA here is from genome assembly GCA_049601915.1 of Alphaproteobacteria bacterium. Lineage (GTDB taxonomy): Bacteria > Pseudomonadota > Alphaproteobacteria > UBA6615 > UBA6615 > UBA8079. The sequence goes on along the minus strand of JBMYRB010000004.1, from coordinate 103,879 downwards.
GACGGTGCGGGTCCAAGCCAGTTCCGCATTCGCCTCGTCGGAACGTAGCGTGGAATCGTTGTGGAAGCCGTGATTTGCATTCGCGTAGAAATGAGTCTCGAAGGTCTTTCCGTTTGCTTTCAGGGCAGCATCGTAAGCCGCGGCCCCGGCGTTGATGCGCTTGTCGAGTTCGCCATAGTGAATGAACAACGGCGCCTGGATCTTCGAGACATCCTCCGCCTTCGCCTGGCGGCTACAAAACGGCACCGACGCATTCAGCTCCGGATAGGCGACCGCCAGCGCGTTGCACACGCCGCCGCCGTAACAGAATCCCACGCAGCCGACCAAGGTCAGGCCGTCGGGCGCGAGCGCCGTGAATCCGGCCGTGGCGACCCGCCGTGCCACATCCTCGATGTAGGGATTGAGGCCACGATTCTCGTGGGTCACCAGCACGGCAGGCAGTTTCCCGCTAGCCTTACTCGGTCTGACCACATAGCCGCGGACGTCGCCGTTGCCCTTGGGCGAATCATACATCTCGTAGCTGGCGGTGATATCCGGGTCGTTGAACGATACCTGTTCGGCGAGCGCATAGTCGGGTTTGAGCATGTTGAACAGGCCCAGTGCGGTAACACCGCCGACCGCATACTTGCCGGCACGATCGAGGAATTCGCGTTTAGTGAGGTCGCCATGGACGTAGAAATCTTAGAGATCGAGCAGTCCCTGGTCGAAGTCTTTTGCTGTCAGTCGTGTCATCACGCATACTTTTCGTGGGTCGATCCGGCGGCTATCACCGGACAGTTTGGCCTGAGATCGCGCGTTCTCAAACAGGATTGCGGCGTGTCGCGAAATTATGAACACGGCCGCCGGAATTCGGATTCTATCGCGATTTGTGCTGGGGGAGAGCTGGCTGGGGGAGAAGGATTCGAACCCTCACTAGCGGAGTCAGAGTCCGCTGTCCTACCATTAGACGATCCCCCAATGCCCTACTGGGCGCGGTCTTTAGCATACCTGCGCCAGCGTGTGTAGATGAACAGCATGGCAGCTAAAAATTATCGACTGATTGACGAAACGGGTCGTGTTTACGAAAGCCCGACACCGGGCGCCCTGGGCTGCCACCGGCGGACGCGGATATACGGGCGGCTCGATTGCCCGAACGCCTTGCGCTGGCTGGCAAAGGGCCATTACGCACCCCAACGGGTGTTCTTCCGCGATGAAGAAGCTGCACGTGGCGCGGGATACCGGGCTTGCGCGATCTGCTTGCCCGACGCCACCGCGCGTGGAAGCGGGGACAGTCCGGGAAGGCTTCCTGATCGCGCGCAGCCCGTGTAGTTTCTGGGACTTGGGATCGAACCTGCCTCGCCCCTGGAGAGTTCCGTGGCATCGAGACGCGCCAGAAACGCACAGAATGAAACCCGGCAACGTCGCGACGGACGCTGGCAGCATGTCTATGCGGCACTCGATCTGGGGACGAATAATTGTCGTCTTCTCGTGGCCAAACCCAACCGGGACGGCTTTCGTGTGGTCGATGCGTTTTCGCGGATCGTGCGGTTGGGCGAGGGGCTGGGGAATTCGAGCATACTTTCCGAACAAGCCATGGATCGTGCGATCGAGGCGTTGCGTGTGTGCCAGTCGAAGGTCGAAAGCAACGGGGTGACCCGGCTGCGCGCTGTGGCGACCGAGGCGTGCCGCAGGGCGGACAATGGCGTGGCCTTTATCGAAAGGGCGCGGGCTGAAACCAACATCGAGCTTGAAGTGATTGCGCCAGACGAGGAGGCGGAACTGGCGCTGATCGGCTGTTCACCGCTCTACGATGCGCCCCGGGGCGAAAATGCCTATGCGCTGTTGTTCGATATTGGCGGCGGCAGCACACAGATCACATGGCTCAAACTCCATCATGCGAGCGCGGTACCTGGTCAGGTGGACACCGAGATCATCGACTGTATTTCGGTGCCTTGCGGCGTGGTGACCCTCAGCGAGCGGTTTGGCTACGGTGAGGGTGCGGATGGTCGGGCGTCGCCGAAACTCTACGGCCAGATCTGTGAGCATGTCCGCGAGCTGCTGGTCGCGTTCGATGCGCAGCACCATATCTCAAGGCTCGTGGCCGGCGGCGCGGTCCAGATGGTCGGTACCTCGGGTACGGTGACGACTCTCACCGGCGTGCATCTGGGCTTACCCCGTTACAACCGGGACCGCGTCGACGGCCGGCATCTCGATTTTGCCGAGCTGGGTAGCGCGCGCGATCATCTTCTCGGGCTCGATCGCCAGGACCGCGCGGCACACCCCTGTATCGGGCCCGAGCGCGCCGACCTTGTGGTGTCGGGCTGTGCGGTGCTCGATGCCATCTGCGGGCTCTGGCCTGTTGGCCGGTTGCGCGTGGCCGACCGCGGGCTGCGCGAAGGCATTCTCCACGGATTGATGCGATCGGCAGACCGCGAAGCGGCACAGGCCGGAGCCTGACCGGAAAATGGCGCGGGGGCGCAAGTCATCGGGCGACGGCGGTTCGCGCATGCGCTTTGAGCGGGTACGTTCCGCGCGTGGCCGGCGGTTGTCCTCGACGCTCTGGCTGCAGCGTCAGCTGAACGATCCCTATGTACAGGCGGCCAAACGCGACGGTTATCGTTCGCGGGCCGCCTACAAGCTGTTGCAGATCGACGAACGGTTTGAGCTTCTGACGCCGAGCAAACGCGTGGTCGATCTGGGCGCTGCGCCGGGCGGCTGGACTCAGATCGCGGTCGAGCGGGTAGAATCTGACGACGGCGTGAAGTCTGTCGTCGCCATCGATATCCTCGAAATGGAACCCTTGGCCGGCGCCGAGATCCTCGTCGGCGATATCGAGGACGAAGCGGCGGTCGCGCGGTTGCGGACAGCGATCGGCGAACGGGTGGATCTGGTCCTGTCGGATATGGCGACCGCGACGACCGGGCACGCGTCCACCGACCATCTGCGCACGCTGGCTTTGGCCGAGGCGGCTTTCTTGTTCGCCTGCGAAGTGCTGCGACCCGGGGGTGGTTTCGTGACCAAGGTCTTTCAGGGGGCCGATGAGCCGGCCTTGTTCGAGGCCATGACGACGAAGTTTGAGTCCGTTCGCCGGTTCAAGCCGAAGGCGAGCCGGAGCGACTCGGTCGAAATGTTCCTCGTCGGGACCGGGTTCAAGGACGCCGAATAACCGGGTTTTTGCCGTCCGATAGACGAACGCTTGTCCATGCGTGCCGCTTGTGTATATAAGCCGCGTCAACTCTCGATTCGGCTAAGGTTGGGTTGGCATGGAAATCCGCGACGCGCTTACGTTTGATGATGTTCTGCTCGAACCGGCGGAATCACGGATTCTGCCCTCCGATGCGAACACCTCCACACAATTGACCAAGAACATCCGGCTCGGCATCCCGCTGCTCTCGGCGGCGATGGATACCGTCACCGAGGCGGAGATGGCAATCGCGCTGGCACAGGCCGGCGGCCTGGGCGTGGTTCACAAGAATCTGGAACCCGAAGAGCAGGCCAACGAAGTCCGCAAGGTCAAACGCTTCGAATCCGGCATGGTGGTCAATCCGATCACGATCCACCCCGATCAACCATTGGCCGATGCGCTGACGATCATGGACCGGGAATCGATTTCCGGAATTCCCGTGGTGTCCCGCGACGGCGGCCAGCTGGTCGGGATCGTCACGAACCGCGACGTTCGGTTTGCCAGCGAGCCGTCCCAGCCGATCTCGGAGCTGATGACCGAGCAACTGGTCACGGTCGGCGAAGGTGTGGATATGGAAGCGGCCAAGCAGCTGCTGCATCAGCATCGCATCGAGAAACTTCTCGTGGTCGACGCCGATGGTCATTGCGTAGGCCTGATTACGGTCAAGGATATCGAAAAGGCGCGCGCCTACCCCGATGCCTGCAAGGATGAGCAGGGACGCCTGCGCGTCGCCGCCGCCACGGGCACGGGCGACGCCGGTTATGAGCGCGCCGAAGCGCTGTTGGATGCCGGGGTCGATGTGATCGTCGTCGACACCGCACATGGCCATTCGCGCGGCGTTCTCGATGAAATCTCCCGCATCAAGCGCCTCAGCAATCAGGCGCAGATTATCGGCGGCAATATCGCCACATCCGAGGCCGCCGCCGCGCTGATCGATGCGGGTGCCGATGCCCTCAAGGTCGGGATCGGGCCGGGATCGATCTGCACGACCCGCGTGGTGGCCGGCGTTGGTGTACCTCAGCTGACCGCGATCGAGCAGGTGGCGGGTGTTGCCCACAAGACCGGCGTGCCTGTGATTGCCGATGGCGGCATCAAATATTCAGGTGATCTGGCCAAGGCGGTCGCCGCGGGTGCGGACTGCGCGATGATCGGCTCCTTGCTGGCGGGCACCGACGAGGCCCCGGGCGAAGTGTTCCTCTATGAAGGGCGGTCCTACAAATCCTATCGCGGGATGGGCTCGCTGGGTGCGATGGCACGCGGTTCGGCCGATCGTTATTTCCAGGCCGAAGTGTCCGAGACCCACAAGCTGGTCCCCGAGGGTATCGAGGGTCAGGTCGCCTACAAGGGACCGGCACTCAATGTCGTGCATCAGCTGGTCGGCGGCCTGCGGGCTTCCATGGGCTACACCGGCAACGGATCGGTCGAGGAGATGCAGAAGAACTGCCGCTTCCTGCGCCTGACCAATGCGGGTCTGCGGGAAAGCCATGTGCATGACGTGACGATCACCCGCGAGGCGCCGAATTATCGGCAGAATGCCTAACCCGGCCGCCACCCGGTTCATCGTTCGGCGGAAGCATATATGACCCCCGCTGCGCGCACAGCCGCCACCATCGAAATCCTGACCGAGATTGCCCGCGGTGATGCGCCCGCAGACGCTGTGCTGGCCGATTGGTTTCGCGGTCATCGGTTCGCCGGATCGGGCGACCGGCGCGCTATCCGGGAAGGAGTCTACACGGATTTTCGCACAGGCGCGCTTCGCCGTTGGCTGGTACAATCCGCCGCCGGCGATCCGGAGAACCCACGTTTACGGGTCATCGCTGACCTAGGCCTGAACGTACTCAGTGAGGTCGGCGCGCATTTCGGCGGCTCCGGCTATGGTCCGCCACCACTGAGCGATGACGAAACGACATTGGTGGCCGCGATCGGCGACCTGGACGCAGCATCCGCCCCACCCCATGTGGCGGTCAATTGCCCCGAGGCTCTCTATCCGTTGTTTCTCGATCAGTGGAGCGACGGCGCGGCGGACGAGCTCGCGGCGCTGAATCGGACAGCATCGGTGGATTTGCGGGTCAACACTCTGCGCGCCACCCGCGAAGTGGCACGGGCGCGGCTCGCGGCTGATGGATATGATGCGGAACCGACACCGTACAGCCCGACGGGCTTGCGCAGCGCGACGCGCGGGAATTTTCAACAGCTCGGCGCCTATCGCGAAGGCATGGTCGAGCCGCAGGACGAATCCAGCCAGCTGGTCACAGCCATGGTGGGCGCGGCGCAGGGCCTGCGAATTGTCGACTATTGTGCCGGCGCGGGCGGCAAGGCGCTGGCGCTGGCGGCGGGGGCTGGAAACGCGGCCGAAATTGTGGCCTGCGACGTGTCGCAGTCACGCCTTGCGCACACGGCCCCTCGGGCAGAGCGGCTGGGTGTCGAGGGTTTGCGAAGTCTCGCTGTCCCGGTCGACGCAGCACCCGCTGAGTTAAAGGGCTGGGCGGACCGGGTGCTGATCGATGCACCCTGTTCGGGCACGGGCACATGGCGGCGCAGCCCGGATATGCGTTGGCGTACAAGCCCGGGCACGATCGACGACTACGCGCGCACGCAAGACAGCCTTCTTGAGACCGCCACGACCATGCTGCGTGAAGGCGGGCAAATCATCTACGCGGTCTGTTCGGTGCTTGAGCGCGAAGGCCGCGCGCGTGTCGATGAGTTCCTGGCCCGTCATCCGGACTTCCGGCGTCTTCCCATAGCGGACATCCTGGCACCTTCGTTGGTCGCCGAATTGGGGTGTGAAACCGACCTTGTTTTGACCCCCAGCCGGCATGATACCGATGGCATGTATGCGGCAGTGTTGGCGCGTCGGTCGTGATTGTTTTGGTGTACACGCGCTCGCCTGTGGATGAAGCCGATTAGCGCTAGTGCGGGGCCAATTCGAATCGGCTAAATATCCCTATGGCTACATCGATTCCCGTCTCCGAAAAAATCCTCATCGTCGACTTTGGTTCGCAAGTCACCCAGCTGATCGCGCGGCGCGTGCGTGAATCCGGTGTGTACAGCGAAATTCACCCCTGTTTCCGGATCGACAAGGCGTTCGTCGAGGATTTTGCTCCCGATGCGATCATCCTGTCGGGCGGCCCTGCCAGCGTGATGGCGGACGAGGCCCCGAAGGTCGATCCGATTGTCTTCGAACGTGGCGTACCGGTGCTCGGCATCTGCTACGGCCAGCAGTTAATGTGTCATGCGCTGGGTGGTGTGGTCGAAGATTCCGATCATCAGGAATTCGGCCGCGCGCTCCTCGAAGTGACCGACCATTGCGGCCTGTTTCACCGGGTCTGGCTGCCGGGCACCGTGCCCGAGGTCTGGATGTCCCATGGTGACCGGGTGACCGGGCTGCCGGAGGGGTTTCGCCCCGTTGCGACCAGCCCCGGCGCACCGTTCGCGGCCATCGCGGACGATGATCGAAAATTCTACGGTGTTCAGTTCCACCCCGAGGTCGTCCACACCAAGGATGGCGCACGGCTGCTGTCGAATTTCGTCCATCATGTGGCCGGCTGCCGCGGCGACTGGACCATGGCCGCGTTCCGCGCCGCCGAGATCAAGAAAATCCGCGACCAGGTTGGCGACGGTACCGTGATCTGCGGACTGTCCGGCGGCGTGGACAGCTCCGTTGCCGCGGTGCTGATCCACGAGGCGATTGGCGATCAGCTGAATTGCATCTTCGTCGATCACGGCCTGTTGCGGGCCGGTGAGGTGGAAGAGGTGGAGCAGGTGTTTCGCGACCGCTTCAACATTTCGCTGGTGGTGCGCGATGCGAAGGACATGTTCCTCGACAAGCTCCAGGGCGTCTCGGACCCGGAGACGAAGCGCAAGATCATCGGCGGCACCTTCATTGATGTGTTCGAGGAGGAGGCGGCGAAGGTCGGCGGGGCGGACTTCCTCGCCCAGGGAACGCTCTATCCCGACGTCATCGAATCCGTCAGTCCTTTCGGTGGTCCAAGCGCGACCATCAAGTCCCACCATAACGTTGGCGGCCTGCCCGAGCGCATGAACATGGAGCTGGTCGAACCGCTGCGCGAACTGTTCAAGGACGAAGTGCGCGATCTGGGCCGCGAGCTGGGAATGCCCCATGAGATCGTGGGGCGCCACCCGTTCCCGGGACCGGGGCTGGCGATTCGGATGCCGGGCGACTTCGACCGTGAGAAGCTTGAAATTCTGCGCCAGGCGGACGCGATCTATCTCGACGAGATCCGCAAGGCGGGCCTGTATGACGCGATCTGGCAGGCCTTCGCCGTGCTGCTGCCCGTGCGGACCGTCGGCGTGATGGGGGATGCGCGGACCTATGACCATGTCTGCGCCCTGCGGGCCGTGACCTCGACCGACGGCATGACGGCCGACAGCTATCCCTTCGAGCATGCCTTCGTGGCGGGCGTGGCGACACGCATCATCAACGAGGTGCGCGGGATCAACCGTGTGGTCTACGATGTAACATCGAAGCCGCCCGGCACGATCGAGTGGGAATAGCGCGCGAAGCAGGATGACCGAGACGAATGCACTAGGCCTGCCGGTCGGCCCGGCCTTGCCCGACTGGACGCCGCCGCCACGCCCGCCGCGTGAGGCCTTGGCGGGGCGTTTCTGCCGGCTGGAGCCGCTGGATATTGCGGCCCATGGTGCCGACCTGCATGAGCACTTCAGCGAAGACAAGGACGGGCGCGACTGGTCGTATCTGCCCTATGGGCCGTTCGATAGCCTGAGCGACTTCGAAGCATGGATGGCCGGGAGCTGCTTCTATGCGGACCCGTTCTTCTATGCCATCATCGATACCACAACCGGGCGCGCGGCGGGGATGGTGAGTTACATGCGAATCAACCCCGAGCATGGTTCGATCGAGGTGGGGCATGTGCATTACGCCCCAGCGATACAGCGCGGCCGGGTGACGAGCGAGGCCATGTATCTGATGATGCAGTGGGCCTTCGAGGCAGGCTACCGGCGCTATGAATGGAAATGCCACAGCTTCAACCGCCCCTCACGGGTGGCGGCCCAACGGCTGGGGTTTTCCTTTGAGGGCGTGTTTCGCGACCATCTGATTCATCGCGGGCGCTCGCGCGATACGGCCTGGTATGCCTGTGTCGTGTCGGAATGGCCGGAGCTGAGAGCCGCCTATGAGTGTTGGCTCCATCCGGAAAATTTCCGCGCGGACGGCAGCCAGAAGCAACATCTGTCGGCGCTGACAAAGCCCATCCTGGTGGCCATTGATCCGGAGATCTCTCCATGACCGAAGAACCCGACTACAAGGTCACGGCCGGCCGACCCGACACAACGACGCGTGCGGGCCGGCTCAAAATGTTCTACCCGACGATCGGCGATTTGCGTGCGAAGGCACGCAAGCGGGTGCCGCGTTTCGCCTTCGACTATGTCGACGGTGCCGCAGGGGCGGATGAGCCGAATCGTAAGAGCAATGCCGCGGCACTCGACGGGATCGAGATCCTGCCGCGCTACGGGGTGGAGAACTTCCGTGCGGATACCTCGGTCGAGCTGTTTGGCAAGCGCTACGCCGGACCGTTCGCAATTGCGCCCATGGGTCTGCCGGGTCTTGTGCTGCCGGGTGGCGAGAAGGTCTTCGCCCGCGCCGCTGCCGCGAACGAGATTCCGTTCACGCTTGGCAGTTCGGCGCTGGCCACGGTCGAAGAGGTAGCCGAACTGGCGGGGGGCTTTGCCTGGTTCCAGATTTACCGGATGCCGCATGATGACCTCGCGATCAACATGGACTGGATCGCCCGGGCGACGGCCGCCGGGGTCGCCGCACTGGTGGTCACGATCGACGTTCCGGCCCGTACCAAGCGCCCACGCGAACTGCGCAACCGCTTGGTACTGCCCTACCGGATCGGCCCGCGCACGATCGCCGATGTGGTGACCCGCCCGGCCTGGTTGCGGGCCTATTTCCGCAACGGTCAGAACCTGTTTGCCAACATGCAGAAATATGTCGGCGACAATCCGACGCCCGCGGAGGCCGCAGAGTTTGCCCGCGGGGAGGGCGGGGGCTCGTTCACCTGGGACGAGATCGCGCGGTTCCGTGACGCTTGGAAGGGGCCGCTGATCATCAAGGGCATCCTGCACCCCGGTGACGCGGAGAAGTCGGTCGCGCTGGGGGCGGACGGCATCGTGGTCTCTAATCACGGCGGCCGTCAGCTCGAGGCCGCGCCGGCCTCTGTAGATATGTTGCCGGGCATCGTTGCAGCAGCCGGCGGGCAGACGGAGATTTTGTTCGACGGCGGTCTACGCAGCGGGGTTGACCTCGTGCGGACCACCGCACTGGGTGCGCGGTTCAACCTGATCGGCCGCGCATTCATGTACGGGCTGGCTGCGCTGGGTGACGAGGGGCCGGACTTCGTCGCCGATTTTTTTATCGAGGAACTGCGCGAGGCGCTGCGCCAGGTCGGCGCGCGTGATCTCGCGGCCGCCCGCGAACTGGGCCATCGCCACCCGACGGCGTGGGACTTCTAGTCGGCGTCGCGAATGAATGCTTCGGCGTGACGATCGACGGCGTCGATCCGGGCCTGTTTCTCACTGTCCGGCAGGTTCGCCGGTGTTGTCGCGATGTCTCTCCTGCTGCTGCAACCCTTGCTGGCCGGCGGTTACCTTCCGGACTTGTCCGTTCATCAGAGCCGCCGAATTTATCGCTGGGTCGGCACTGGCCGCGTGACGGCCGTCGTAGCCCACGTCGTCGGCTTATGGATTACCAGCCCGCCGGATGCCCTGGACGCGTTCCTGTTCCGGGCACCGACATTCTTTTCCGCCTGCGCTGGTGGGTCTGGCGGCTGGGGCATACCTCGCTGGCTCTTATCACCGTGATCGGTAGCGTTGTGCATGCCCTGCTCATTCAGGGGACCATGGAGACGACCTCGGAGGTCATACTCTGCACGATCGTCATCGCTGCGACGATGAAGGTGCTGGTGGATCTGCGGGTGTGGACGACCGACATGCGCCGGAAACGGCAGGCCTGACGCGCTCCGGCGGGCCGGCAAGGATACCCTTAACGTCCACGTGCAATTGGCGTATGAGTTGCGCATGATGCCAGAGATCGAAAACTCTTCGGCCGCGCCGTTGTCCGTGGCGCCGATGATGGACTGGACGGATCGGCATGAGCGGTTCTTTCTGCGCCTGATCAGTGCCCATGTGCGGCTGTACACGGAAATGGTCACCACCGGTGCGATCCTGCATGGTCCGCGCTACCGGCTGCTGGCCTTCGACCCGGCCGAACATCCCGTCGCGCTGCAGCTCGGCGGGTCGGAACCCGCGGCGCTGGCGGAATGCGCAAAGATCGGTGCCGATCTCGGCTACGACGAGGTCAATCTAAATGTCGGCTGCCCGTCGGACCGGGTGCAGTCCGGCCGGTTCGGTGCCTGTTTGATGGCGGAGCCCGACCTGGTGGCCGAAAGTGTGGCGGCGATGCGCCAGGCCGTGGATGTCCCGGTGACGGTCAAACACCGCATCGCCATCGACGATCAGCCCGAATGGGAGACACTCATCGACTTCGTGGACCGAGTGGCGGCGGCGGGCTGCGAACATTTCATTGTTCATGCCCGCAAGGCGTGGCTCGAGGGGCTGAGCCCCCGGGAAAATCGGGAGATACCGCCACTGCATTATGACCTGGTCCATCGCCTGAAGGCGGAACGCCCGGATTTGCATGTGACGATCAATGGCGGGATCGACGACCTCGACGCGGCCGCCGCGCATCTTCGTCATGTAGACGGTGTGATGCTGGGCCGCGCGGCCTACCAGAACCCCTATGTGCTGGCAGAGGCGGACCAGCGATTTTTTGACGCAGCGACCGACGCAGAGAGCCGCCACGCGGTGATCGAGGCCTACTGCCCCTATATTGAGCGCGAAATCGCCGAGGGTCGCCATCTTATGGGCATGACGCGGCATATCCTGGGTCTGTTCAACGGGCTACGCGGTGCACGGGCCTGGCGACGCTATCTCTCGGAGAATGCGCCCGGATTCGACGGATCACCGGCCGAGGCAGCCGGCCTTGTTCGCGAGGCGGCCAGCTTCGTCGAGGATGAGCAACGCGTTGCCGCCTAGGCGTTTCTGCCTAGACGTAACCGCCGATCAGCCAGGCTTCAGTGCCGCCCAGCCCCGATTTGAAGCGCTCGACACCGGGTGCCTTGGCACTGATACCGCCCAGATCGAACCCCTCGAAACCGTCACCCTTCAGAAGCTCGATGGCGCGCCAGAGCGGCAGATGCGTGGCGCGCAGGTCGCGTCCGTCGTCGCCGGTCCAGCCCATCAGATAGGTGGCAGCCTTGCCCTGATTGGCCAGCAGGACCCCGGCGACCGGGGTGCCGGCATGTTCGGCGATCAGCAGCCGCAGACCCGCGGTCGCGTTGCCGTGGCGGTACAGGGCGTCGATCAATTCGCCCGAGGGGCCGCGATAACCGCCCAGTTCCATATATTCCGTATGTTGTGCCATGAGTCAGCCGAGGCGGGTGCAGTCCCGGTCGTCAATGATCGTGAGGTCGTTCCGCTCGCCCTGAACAAGCGCATTGCGCCAATTCTGTTTCTGCTCCCCGCGCAGCGCATCGAGCGGTTTTGTCAGGTCTAGCCAGATGGTCCGATAGCCTTCCGCAACTCGCTTTAAGCCGGCGCCAGCATCTGTACGCGATGCTCGAGCGTGTCTTCGAGTTCGGGGTGGAAGGTGACCGGCCGCCCGCGGCGCAGGCGGAAGCGCTTGCGCAGCAGTTCGAGAGCCAGTTTCTGCATCTGCCCGGGAATTTCGTCATGGATCCAGAGCGGGCCGCGGTAGATCGTTTGGCTGCCGGGGGTGCGCAAGATCGGCTTGCCGTGGGCGACCACCAGCCCGATGGGTTGTTTGTTGAAGCGGATCAGGCCGAAATCGGCCTTGGCGCCCTGCACTTCGTGCAGCGCCAGAGCATAGTTTGCGGTCTGGGTGAGGGTCGGGCGCTTGCATGCGGCGAGCATCGTGTCCCACTGGTCGCGGCCATGGCGCTTCCAGATGATCCGGAACGGGTTGAGGTCGCTTGATATGCAGGATCAGCCTGAACTTACCGCGGTGTCGCCCAGCGCGAGGCGGAGATCGCCGCCATGGACATCGAGCAATGCCTCTGCCTCGGCAAGAGACATTCCATGTGCGATCAGCACGGCGGGTTTGACCGCATTCTCGCTCGCCGCGAGTGCCGCGCGTGCGGCGTTTTCTTCGACACCCGCCGCCGCCATGACGATCCGCGCGGCCCTGTCGCGCAGTTTGTCGCTCGACGCGATGACGTCGACCATCATGCCGCGATAGACGCGGCCGAGGCGGATCATGATCAGGGTCGAGAGGAGATTGAGCGTGACTTTCTGTGCGGTGCCCGCGGTCATGCGAGTCGACCCGCCGATCGGCTCGGCGCCGGTCTCAAGCAGGATCGGATGGGCGGCGGCCTCCAGCAGGGGCGCGCCGCCATTGTTGGCGACGGCGATGGTCACGGCGCCAGCCTCACGCGCTGCCGCACACGCCGCCAGCGCATAGGGGGTGACGCCGCTGGCCGACAAGGTCACGCACACATCCGCCGTACCGACTTCGAGGGTATCCACGTCGCGGCGTGCCTGTTCGGAATCGTCTTCCGCACCCTCGGCAGTCTGGGTGAGGGCCCCCCGGCCGCCGGCGATCAGATAGCCGAGCCGCGCATGTGGCCAGCCGAAGGTCGGCACGAGTTCGACACCGTCCTGAACCCCGAGCCGGATCGATGTTCCTGCACCGCCGTATATGAGGCGACCGGACGGATTTTCGCGCAACCGCACCGCCGCCGCGCGTGCGGCGGCTGTCAAATCTGGGACGGAATCGCGGACCGCGGCAAGCCCGCTGGATTGGGCGTCCAGGATCGCGGCGGCGATGTCCTCGTCGCTGCGCGTTTCCAGGTCGCGAAATGCTTCTGCGAATTCTTCGGTTTTACGCATGTGCCACTTTGCCTGAGATCCCGAATCCTCCATAGCATATGCAACCGCGCCGACCATTTCCCAAACATGAGACCGCGGGGTCTCGTGTAGGATGGCGCAATGGAAGGGTATGGCTGCGTCTGACGATGAGCGAACGGTTATATTGTTGCGTTGACGGCGGCGCCAGCAACACGCGGGTGGCCCTTTACGACGAGTCCGGCAACAGGCTTGGCCTAACCATGACCGGGCCGACGAGCCTGACCGTGCGCGGTACGGAAGCGTGGGATGAAATCCTGGGCGCGCTGGAAAACCTGTCCCGCGCCGTCTCGCTGAATGGTGAATACCTGTCCCATACCCATTTCGGGATCGGTCTCGCCGGGGCGAACAACAATGCTCAACGACAGAAGTTCTTGGATGCGGGTCCGCAGGCGGGGGGAATGCGGGTCTCGACCGACGGCTATATCGCGGCTTTGGGTGCGCATGGGGGCGCACCTGGCGCCGTGATCATCGTCGGTACCGGGAGTGTTGGATACCGCATCGAGGCGGCGGGGCGTTGCCGCCTTGTTGGCGGCTGGGGTTTCATGACCGGGGATGAGGGCAGCGGCGCTTGGATCGGTCGGCGCGCGGTCGCCCAGGTCGCGCAAATCGTCGACACGCGGTTCCGAAAACGGGTCACCGATATGCATCACGCCGTCATGGCGCAAACCGGTCAGTCGCGCGATGCGCTGCTGGACTGGCTGCTGGCCGCACCACCGGCACAGTTCGCCGAGCTTGCTCCCCTGGTTGTTGAACATGCAGGCTGGGGCGACACGGCCGCACTCGAGATCGTCAACGAAGCGGGACGCGAAATCGACGCGCTGGCGGAAGCGCTGGATTCCGGCCGCAAGATTCCGCTAGCGCTGGTCGGCGGGTTGGCCGAACCTCTCGATGCGTTCCTACCCGATCGCCTGCGAATCTGGGCGCGCGCGCCGCAGGAAGACCCCGTGAGCGGCGCGTTGATGCTGGCCCAGGGACGCGCACCGGACGAAACAATCATGTGGCAGAACCGATGAGTGAATTACAACGGGCCGGACATATCCTGACACCCGAGGGGTGGGTCGATGGCCGTGTCGAATTCGACAGCCATATTGTGGCGATCGAAGAGGAGGACGTACCGGCGGATGCGCCTTATGTCATTCCCGGCCTCGTCGATCTGCACGTGCCGGGGGGCGGCGGCGCCGACATCATGCAGGGTGAGGCGGCGGTGCGAACCGCAGCGCTGCTGCATGCGCAGCACGGCACCACCTCGTTCCTGCCGTCGACGATTACTGCGCCCGAAGACGAACTGATCGCGGCACTGGCTGGTATCGGCAAGGTGCAGACGGAACGCCAACCCGGTGAAGCCCGGGTATTGGGCGCTCACATGGAAGGTCCCTACATCAACGAGGATCGGCTCGGCGCCCAGCCGCCATTTGCCCGCTATCCCGATCCGGCATTCGTCGAGGCCGTCACCAGTGAAGGGGTCGTGAAACTTGTGACCCTAGCACCCGAAATCCCCGGTGGTCTGGAGATAATCGGACAATTGGTATCGGCGGGCGTGGTGGTCCAGGTTGGGCATTCCGATGCCGAATATGGAATGGCGTGCGCGGCACTGGAGGCGGGCGCGCGTGGTTTCACGCACCTGTTCAATGCGATGTCGCCGCTGCATCATCGCGCGCCGGGTGTCGCGGGGGCGGCGTTGGCCCATGGCGAGTATGCCGCGCTCATCCCCGATGGTTTTCATGTTGCACCTGGTGCGATCAAGGCTGCGTTGCGGGCCATTCCAAAGTTGTTTGCCGTGTCCGACGCAACGGCGGCTGCCGGCATGCCCGACGGCGAATACCCGCTGGGTTCTCACACCGTGACCAAGCGCGATGGCGGAGTTTTCCTGGAGGATGGCACGCTGGCCGGCAGCGCCCTGACAATGGACCAGGCCTTGTTGAACTTGCTCGAACTGGGCTTGCCGCTGGATGAAGCGAGCCGACGTACCTCGACTTATCCGGCCGATTTTATCGGCCGTGTGGATCGCGGGCGCGTTCAATCGGGAGCCTGGGCCGATCTTGTGCTGCTGGACGGTAGGTATCGGCTGGTCGAGGTCATCATTGAAGGTGAGACAGTCGACTGATTTCCGGTGGGCATTCCTACCGCCAGTCTCGCAATATGGCCTCGGCGGATCTTCCGGCCTCGAGTTGGGTTCGTAGATCAGAACGCCCAAACAGCACGTCGATCGCCATGTCGGATTCCGATCCGGCTGCGGGCAGCCACGCAAAATCCTCGTAATTTTTCATAAGCCAGGAAAGTAGATATATGCCGAGTGCGAGCGGTTCGTGACGTGGCGCGCGCCGGGGCCAGAGACCGATGCCGGGGACCGGCTGACCCGCGCTGGGCGGGCGAGTGAAGAATATTTCGCCGGACGCGGCACCAAAGCCTGTCGGCCATTCGTTCACGGCACGCGCGAGCCCGATGGCATCCAGTCCCGGTGCGGCGACCGAGCGAAAGGAGACGGACGTGCCCCGTCCCTCGCTGATATTGGTGGCCTCAAGCAACACCAATCCGGCATATGCCGCTACCGCATCGGGATGCGACAAGGCCGGCGACGGCGGTATCCAGCCCAGCGGCGGTTGCAGGAAAACGTCCGCCGGATACACGGCGAACGGCGCTTGGGTGATGACCGGCGCGATGGCAAGTGCGATGAGTTCACCGATGGTGCGGCCATGGACAAAAGGGACGTCAAAATAGGCGAGGAGTGATTTTCGTTCCGGTTCGGGCCGCGGCCCTTCTGTTTTTGGACCGAGCGGGTTGACGCGATCACAGACGATGATTTCGATGTGGCGCTCGAGCGCTGCTGTCGCAAAACGGGCCGCCGTCGCTGCATAGGTGTAGCAACGCACACCCACGTCACGCAGATCGATGATCAATACATCCAGCCCCTCCAAGACCACGTCCGCATTGTTTTCAGTACCCTCATAGAGGCTGTAAACCGGAAGCCCGGTCAGGGGGTCCTCGCAGTTGGTTACGGCCTCGCCGGCACCTGCGGACAGTTGAATTCCGTGCTCGGGCGTGAACAGGCGCAGGCTGCCGGCCCCATGGATGTCCAAGCTTTGCTTTATCGCCTGGGTTGCGGGGATCTGATCCACCGTGGTGCAGGCATGATTGGTGAGCAGGCCGACCTGCCGGGCGGCAAGGCGTCGGACCATCGTCTCGTCGTGTAGCAATCTATCGAGACCGGACAGTGCGCGTTTTCGGATGTCTGCGTGGCGGTCCGTGCTGTTCATGTGAACAGCCTAGCGGCGTGGTGAACAGGGGACAACGCACCCCGCCATCGAATCGGGCCAGCCGGTTGAAGATTATGCCGGCCTGTTTCGTTGTCTCGTCTTCCGACGCCTTCTCGCCGGGGAATCGCCGGAGCATCTCGCCCGTCTCAGGATCGATTATCTCAAGGAATACTTCAGCTTCTAGTGGGTCGTAGTTCAAGCGTGCCTGAAACTTCCGTTGAATGGGCTCTACGGGCCTTATGGGCTCAGGTATCCTGGGCTTTTCAGATGGCTAGCCGGTTCGGGCCGCCGCCGTTTCGCGGGTCGGGGCTATCACCCCGGCGCGTGGTTCGGGCAGGCCTGGAATGTGTTCGCTCGCGTTTATTCGCCGCACCACGGAACCATCTGGCATCCTCACCCCGGCCGCGGCGAAATTAATGCCGCTGCCTCTTCGCGTCACTGGTTTGGGCTGGTTGGCGGCAAAGCGCAAACAGGATCGTATCGAGTTTTAGAATGCTGAATTTTGGCCGTTATCGAGGAGAATTTCAGCCGGAATTCAGGAAAATTCTTCGGATATGAGGCTAGCCGACGGTCCGTAGCCGCGGTTTGCTTTTGATCGCGTCGAGGACCGTGTCGAGGCTTTCGCTTTGTCTCAAGCGCTGAGGCCCACGCGAGACCGCATAGAGCGGCGGGCGGCCGCTTTTGCCTGGGGATTTCTCTATCGAATAAAGTGGATGCTCGGCGGTGTGCCGGAAGACCGAAAAAACAGCGCGGTCTCGGGTAAAATCCATCGCGTAATCCCGCCACTCGCCGGCCGCGACACGCCGGCTATATTCATTAAGGAGAATTCGAAGTTCGTTTCGGTTGAACGTAACCTGGCCCGCCTTGCGATTGGATTTGTGCAGGGTCTGATGGGTACTCATGAGTGGAACGCTCACCGGTGATCGTTGCGTGACTGACAGCGCAATTTTTCCTGATTTTCAGGGGCCTGTCCAGCAATCGCCGGTCACGGAGTACGGCGGGTTTCCGTTTCGAAACGATTGGCGACCTCGTAGGAGGTCGTGCGCGCGATCGATTGATAGCAAACGAGGTTCGGTTGTTCGCCCGAAACCGCATTGGGTCGGGGCTGACACCAGGCCTGGCCGCGCAACGAATGACAAAACGCACATTCGTCACCGGTCGCGTAGGACATCACGTGATCCGAAACGGTTTTGCCAGAATCGATCACGAAGACAACGCTTGCGCCGCCGAGCGCGAGCGAGGCCGGGTCCGCGCACCTCGACAAGGCGAGAGGTGCTGCGATGGCCAGTATGGTTTGAACGCCCGGTCGCATGGTCGGTTTTTCCCGTGTTGGGGTGTGATTGTGTCAGCGACGGGTTAAAAAATGGTATGACGCCATACCGGCTTCGATCAAAACGCCGTTAAACGGTTGATTTAGTAGCGTTGTCCGGCGATATACCGGCGTGAGACAATCTCGCGAAGTTCTTGAAAAGGAATTGTTTTCGTGTCTGATGAGCAGTTATTCCGCGAAGTCGACGAAGAAGTCCGCCAGGACCGCTATCAGCAGCTCTGGAAGACCTATGGCACCTATGCGGTAATTGCCGCAGTGCTGATCGTCGGTGGAACGATCGCCTTCGTCCTCTGGCGTGATGCCCAAGTGAGTGCGCGCGACGCGGACAGCACACGATTTCTGGACGCGGTGTTGCAGGAGAGTGTACAGGCCGATAAAGCGCTGCAGGAACTCCGCACCCTGGCGCAGGATGGCACGCCGGCTTACCGGTTCTTGGCACAATTGCGCGAAGCGCGGCTGCTGGCGACACAGGGCGACAAGGCTCAAGCTCTCGCCATCTTCGACTCTGTCGCTGCGGATTCCGATTTGCGTGGCACCTACCGTGACCTCGCGCGCCTTCTAGCCGTCGCGAATGGGCTGGATGTCTTGTCGCAAAGCGAGGTCGAAGAACGAATTGGTTCCCTGAATACCGCGGACAATCCCTTCCGGGTGACCGCCCGCGAATTTCTCGCTGTTGCGGCGATTCAGGCCGGTGAACGCGAGCGGGCCGCGGAATTGCTGCGCGCGAACCAAACCGATCCGTCGGCACCGGTTGCATCGCGCGCGCGTGCCACTGAACTGCTCACGGTAATCGGGCTTTGATGATGTTTGCGAACATGTACGGGTCCGCTCGGAGATTTTGGCTTCTGCCGGTAATGCTGGTCACGCTGGCCGCGTGCGATACGTTAGATTTCCTAGGTACCAGTGACGATGCGCCCCTGCCCGGGGAGCGTATCGCGGTATTGCAGGCGCAAGACCGAATCTCTGCATCGCCGCGTATCGCCCATTTGTCCATTCGCCTACCGCGCCCGCAGATCAATGAGGATTGGCCCCAGCAGGGTGGTTTCGCGAACCATGCCATGCACCATCTCGCCCTGGCGGGCGCACCCCAGGAAGCTTGGTCGCGTAGCCTAGGCTCGGGCGGTGATGATGACGCCCCGATCCTGTCGGGCCCCGTCGTTGCCAATGGCTTTGTTTATGCGATGGATTCAGACGCGGTTGTGACCGCGCGGCGCGCCGATAACGGGGAGACCGTCTGGTCTGCCGACATCGAGCCGGAAGACGAGGACGATGGCAGCTGGGGCGGCGGTGTTGCCTACGACCTGGGCCAGGTTTATGCGGGGACCGGCTTTGCTCAGGTTGTGGCGCTCGACGCCGCGACGGGTCGCGAGTTATGGCGCACAGCCGTGTCGGGTCCGATGCGCTCCGCGCCGACGGCGTTCGGCGGGAAGGTCTATGCCATCACGAAGGACAACCAACTGTTTGCTATCGATGCCGAGCTGGGGGAAATCGACTGGACCCATACCGGGATCGAGGAAGGCGCGGGCCTGATCGGGTCGTCGAGCGCTGCGGTTGATGGCGATATCGTTATCGTTCCCTATTCGTCGGGTGAGATTTTCGCGCTCCGGGCCGAGAATGGTCGTCAGCTCTGGAGCGACAACCTGGCTGCAATCCGGCGTGTTGACGCAGTTTCCGCCCTGGCCGATATTCGCGGGCGTCCGGTCGTCGACCGGGGGCGCGTCTATGCCATCAGTCATTCCGGCCGCATGGTTGCGATTGACCTAGCCAGCGGACGGCGTGTCTGGGAGGCGGAAGTCGGCGGTGTGAACCAGCCCTGGATCGCGGGCAATTTCCTCTATGTGGTCAGCACAGAAGGCGATGTTGTGGCGATGGTTGCCGAAAACGGCCTCGTTCGGTGGGTCACACCGTTGGGCCGTTTCGAAGACCCGGAAGACCGTGACGGTTTGATCAACTGGTCCGGCCCGGTGCTCGCCAGCGACCGCCTGATTGTGACCGGCAGCCACGGTGTGGCTGTCGCGTTGTCGCCCTATACCGGCGAAATCATCGGCGAGATTGAAATGCCGGGCGATGTTTCGTTGCCGCCGATTTTGGCAAACGAGACCCTTTACTTCCAGACCGACGGCGCGCGCTTGATCGCGTACCGATAGGTCGCGCGGATACCTGTCATGATACCGACCGTTGTTATTGTCGGGCGTCCCAACGTCGGAAAATCGACCCTGTTCAACCGTCTGGTCGGACGGCGCGAGGCGCTGGTCGACGACAGGCCCGGAGTCACGCGAGATCGTCGCGAAGGACAGGGCTCCATGGGAGATCTGGAGTTCCGGATCGTCGATACAGCGGGGCTGGAAGAGGCTTTCGACGATAGCCTCCCGGCGCGCATGCGACGCCAGACCGAGCTGGCGCTGGATGAAGCCGACGTGGTTTTCTTGGTTTTCGACGCGCGCGCGGGAATCACGCCGCTCGATGAAAAATTCGCCACCTGGCTGCGCAGCCGCGACGCAAATGTCTTCCTGGTCGCGAACAAGTGCGAGGGTCGCGCCGGTGAAAGCGGTGTGCTCGAATCCTATGCGCTGGGTCTGGGTGATCCGATCGCAATCTCGGCCGAACATGGCGAGGGCATTCATCTCCTTTTCGACCCGATCGCCGCGGCGGCGCCCTCAGATGATGATGCGGACTGGGACGACACCGACGCTGATCCGGAAGGCGATAGATCCGTCCTTCGGCTGGCGATCGTGGGCCGGCCGAATGTCGGCAAGTCGACCCTGATCAACACCATACTCGGTCAGGACCGGCTACTGACCGGCCCCGAGGCCGGGATTACCCGCGATGCGATCTCGGTGGAGTGGATGTTCGAGGATCAGCGCATCGCGCTGGTCGACACCGCGGGTATGCGCCGCAAGGCGCGGATCGATGAGAAACTCGAGAAACTTTCGGTCGGGAACTCGCTTCATGCCATCCAGTACGCACATGTGGTGGCGCTCGTGCTCGACAGCGAGCAGATGCTTGAACGTCAAGACCTGGCGATTGCCCGGCACGTGATCGAGGAAGGCCGTGCCTTCGTGATCGTCGTCAACAAATGGGACCTGGTCACAGACCACAAGGAAGCTCTAAGCCTGCTGCATGACCGCATGCAGGTGTCGCTGCCTCAGGGTGCCGGAACGCCCATCGTGACCCTTTCGGCCACAACCGGCCGCGGTCTCGGCAAGCTGATGCCGGCGGTGCTTGGGGCCTATAAGGACTGGAACCTGCGCGTTACAACCTCGGAGCTGAATGCGTGGCTGAATGACTCGATCGAGCGTCATCCGCCGCCGCTGGCGGCGAACAAGCGCCCGATCCGCCTGCGCTACGCGACCCAGCCGAAGGCGCGACCCCCGACGGTTGTTCTGTTCGGCAATCGGCCGGAAGATCTGCCGACCAGCTACATTCGCTACCTGGAAAACAGCTTCCGCGCGCGCTTTAACCTCGAGGGCACGCCGATCCGGGTGCACACCCGCAAAGGCGATAACCCGTATTACGACAAGAACTAGGTCCCAGCGGAGATGTGGCGCGTTTAGGCGAGGTCGATCAGTTCGTCATGCCGGGTGCAGCTCGTAGATGCCAATTCCACGAAGGTGCTGGTGATATCCTCGGGTGTCTTAAGGGTCTCCGGGTCTTCACCGGGGAAGGCGACGGCGCGCATGCCGGTCCGTGTGGCGCCGGGGTTAAGCAGATTGACCCGCACATTCGTGTCCGCAAGTTCCGATGCCCAGACATGGACAAGCGTCTCTAGGGCCGCCTTGGTTACCGCATAGGCACCCCAAAAGGCGCGTGGATTGGATGCCGCACCGCTGGTGACCATGATCGCGCGCCCGGCATCCGAACGGCGCAACAGCGGGTCCAACGTGCGGATCAGACGCCAGTTTGCATGCACGTTGACGTCGAATACCTCGTGCCAAGCCTTGGCGTCATAATGGGTGAGGGGCGTCATCTCACCGAGCAAGCCGGCATTGCCGACCAGGATATCCAGCTTGTCGAAACGTTCCAGGAGCGCGGGGCCCAGTGTGTCGATCGCCTCGAACTCCGTGAGGTCGCACGGCACGAGCGTGGCCTGACCCCCCGTGGCCTGGATCGCATCGTCGATTTCTTCGAGGCCACCCACTGTGCGCGCGAGCAGAATCACATGTGCGCCCTCGGCGGCAAACCGCTTGGCGACCGCTGCGCCGACCCCACGCGACGCACCCGTGATGAGGGCCACACGGCCTGCGAGTGCGCCTATGATTGGGTTCGTTTCTGACATTCCTGTTATCTAGGCCAGTTCGGCGAGGAGCGACATCTGCGATGTGTTGTCGGTGTCGTTCATGTCGGTGAGTGTGATCGGATACTCGCCGCTGAAGCAGGCATCGCAATATTGCGGCGATTCGGCGTTGCGGCGGGCTTCACCCATGGCGCGGTAGAGACCGTCCATCGACACGTAGGCGAGGCTGTCGGCACCGATGAGTTTTCGAATTTCCTCGACATCGTTGTTTGCGGCCAGGAGTTCGGACGCCTGCGGCGTGTCGATGCCGTAGAAACAGGGGCTTCGCGTGGGCGGGCTCGAAATCCGGACATGCACTTCGGCCGCACCGGCGTTGCGAACCATCTCGACAATCTTCTGGGATGTGGTGCCCCGCACGATACTGTCGTCGACGAGAATAACGCGCTGGCCGTCGAGCTGGCCGCGGTTGGCATTGTGCTTCAACCGGACGCCGAGATGGCGAATTTCGTCTGTCGGTTCGATGAATGTGCGCCCGACATAATGATTGCGGATCAGGCCCAGTTCGAAGGGGATGCCCGCTTCCGCCGCATAACCGATCGCCGCCGGCACACCGCTGTCGGGGACGGGGATAACCAGATCGGCTTTGACGGGTGTTTCCCGTGCGATCTCGGCGCCGATCGCCTTGCGGGCTTCATAGACGTTCTTGCCGTCGACATTGGAATCCGGCCGGGCGAAATAGATGTATTCGAAGATGCAGAAGCGCTTGCGCATCGGCGGGGCTGGTTTATGTAAGTGGAGGCCGTCATCGTCGATGATGATGATCTCTCCCGGCTCGACGTCGCGCACGAAATCCGCGCCGATGATGTCGAGCGCACAGGTTTCCGAGGCCAAGACCCAGGCGTCGCCAACTTTCCCCAGCACCAGCGGACGGACGCCGAGCGGGTCCCGCGCGCCGATCAGTTTGCGGCGCGATAGCGCGACGAGCGAATAGGCGCCGTCGATGGCGCGCAGCGCTTCGATGACCCTGTCGAGAAGGCGTGCCTTCTGGCTGGTGGCGATCAGATGCTGGATCACCTCCGTGTCCATCGTTGATTGGAAGAGGGAGCCCGCCTGGACGAGCTCGCGGCGCAATTGGCGCGCGTTGGTCAGGTTTCCGTTATGCGCCAGCGCCAGCCCGCCAAAGCTGTAGTCCGCATAGAGCGGCTGCACATTGCGCAACACCGTCTCGCCGGCGGTGGAATAGCGGTTGTGCCCGATCGCAGAGTCGCCGGGCATCCGGTCGATGACCTCCCGGTCACTGAAGATATCGCCGACGAGACCCATAGAACGATGGGGATGAAAACGCTTGCCGTCATAGGAGACGATGCCGGCGGCCTCCTGTCCGCGATGTTGCAGGGCGTGCAGGCCGAGTGCGGTAAAAGCGGCCGCATCCTCGGTGCCGAAGACGCCGAAGACGCCGCACTCTTCGTGGAATTTGTCCGGGTCGTGGCCGGCCTGGAACGGGTGGGTTATAAACATATTGGTCACTGGTTCCGCCGGATCAGATCTTCGAGGCCATCGCGCTCGCGCTCGTTATACCCTTCTTGCGTCTGTGGCGCAGAGGTTTCGGGAGGTCGGGTGAGCCGGTCGAGGGCCTCGCGCGCCGCATCGATGTCGTTGGCACGCTGCTGGGCGCGCTCCAGCGCATTGCCCGTATCGCCGATGATCTTCGCAGGCAGCAATTCCTTGACCAGAAGCGCACCGCGCTCGACCACCGGAAGGGTGCGGGCGGTCTCTACCCAGGGGGGTGGATCGTCGCCGAAGACGTCGCTCAGGAAAAGGAACGCGACGGAAATCACAATTCCCGCAGTGGCGAGCCCGGCCAGAAGGCCAAGCGAGCGATCGAGTGCGTTGAGTCGTCCGGCACGGACCCACCCGCTGAGCATGTGGCTCAACAGATGAAGCACAATCAGCGCTACAATGAACAGTGCCGCGCCGGCAACCAGACCGGCCAGCCATTCCGGGTTGATATACTGGTTGGCAATGGGCGAGACATTCTGGAGCCCGAATATCGTGATCAGGCCGGCGCCGATCCATGACGAGACGAACAGGCCGCCGCGCACGAAACCCGTGACCAGCCCGAAGAGGGCGCCCAGGAAGATGGTCGCGAGTACCGCAATATCGAAGATACTGAAGCCGCCGAATTCCATGGCCTAGACCGTCGCCAGGTTGCCGCGTTGCGGCGTGGTATCGAAGCGGTCGAAGAGGTCTCGCAGTTTGGCGATCTCGCCGACATTGAGACTGGTCTGGGTCTTTTTTCTGCTTTGCTTGCGCCCGCTGCCCAGTGGCGGTGTCCAGGCGTGCTCAAACCCCAGTTTCTCTGCTTCCCGCATGCGGGCGTCGGCCTGTCCGACCCCGCGCACTTCGCCGCCGAGCCCGATTTCGCCAAAGACCACCGTACGCGGCGGCAGGTGCTGTTCCAGATGTGCCGACACGAGCGCGGCCGCCACGGCCAGGTCGGCCGCCGGTTCACCCACACGCAGGCCGCCGGCGACATTCAGATAGACGTCGTGAGAGCCTAGATTCATCCCGCAGCGGGTTTGCAGGACCGCGATAATCATTGCGAGGCGGCTCGAATCCCAGCCGACCACGGCGCGGCGCGGTGTGCCCAGCGGGGTTGTTGCCACGAGGGCCTGAATTTCGACCAGCAGCGGACGGGTCCCCTCGATACCGGCAAATACGGCGGAGCCGCTGGTGGTATCGCTATGCCCGGCGATGAACAGCTCCGAAGGGTTTTCGACTTCCGTCAGCCCTGCATCGGTCATTTCGAAGACGCCGATCTCGTCCGTGGCGCCGAAGCGGTTCTTGACCGCCCGCAACAGGCGAAACTGGTTGGCGCGCTCGCCTTCGAAATACAGTACGGCATCGACCATATGCTCGAGCACCCGGGGGCCGGCGATCGCCCCTTCCTTGGTGACATGCCCGACCAGGATCATGGTCACACCGCGCCGCTTGGCGACGCGGATCAGTTCCTGCGCGCAAGTGCGCACCTGCGCCACGGTGCCGGGAGCTGAATCGAGGTTATCGGCATACATGGTCTGGATGGAATCGATGATCGCCACGTCGGCGCCGCCGACGGTGTCGAGCGCTGCGAGGATATCGCGAACATTGGTGGCGGATGCCAAGTCGACCGGCGCATCTGCCAGCCCGAGGCGCGCGGCCCGCAGACGGATTTGATCGACGGCTTCCTCGCCCGAGATATAGGCGACGGAGACGCCGGACTTGGCGAGCATCGCAGCCGCCTGCAGCAGGAGCGTCGATTTGCCGATTCCTGGGTCACCGCCAACCAGCAGCGCGGAACCCGGAACCATGCCGCCGCCGCAAACCCGGTCGAGTTCCGCCATGCCGGTCATACGCCGTGTACGCTCGTCGGGCGCGCCGTCCAGAGAGGTGAACGCGACGGCCTTGCCGCCGGCCTTCGAGACGCCCTTGGGGACGTTGGTTTCCCCGGACTCCTCGACGATCGAGTTCCACTCACCGCAGCTGTCGCACTTGCCGCTCCACTTGCGGTGAACCGCACCGCAGGACTGGCACACGAAGTTGCTTGTGGCGCGCGCCATCGTCTAGACCGCAACCTGAAGCTGGATGGGCCCGATGGAGCGTCCGTTGATGAACTGGTCGACCATATCATTTCCAGAGCGATCGATCTCTGAGACCGGACCGTGCCACACGATACGACCTTGGTAGATCATGGCGACATTGTCGGCGATTCGCCGTGCGCTCGCCATGTCATGTGTAATCGTCAGCGCCGTCGCGCCCAGTTCGCGAACGGTCTTTACAATCAGGCTGTCGATGACGCTGCCCATGATCGGGTCGAGGCCGGTCGTCGGTTCGTCGAAGAATAGTATTTCCGGCCGTGTCGCGATGGCCCGCGCCAAGCCGGCGCGTTTCTGCATGCCGCCCGAAAGTTCGGCGGGCGACCGGTCGGCAATATCGGCGTCGAGACCAACCATGTTCATCGCTTCCAGCGCCGCCTCACGCGCATCCCGGCGCCGGACGCCCTGACCCTGGATTAACCCGAAAGCGACGTTCTCCCAGACGGGCAGGCTGTCGAACAGGGCTGCACCCTGGAACAGCATGCCGAATTTCCGGGTGATCCGCTCGCGTTCGCGCGGCGCCAGGCCGAGGGTTTCCTCGTCGTCAATCAGAATGGAGCCTAAATCCGGTTCCAGCAGGCCGATTATGGATTTGATGAGTACCGATTTACCCGTCCCCGACCCGCCGATCACGGCAAGCGAGCTGCCCGTGGGCAAATCCAGGTCGACACCGCGCAGGACCTCGTTCGCGCCGAACGCCTTGTGCAGGTCGCGGACCGCAATTTTCGGCGCATCGCCGGGGGCGGTCATGAGGCAAAGAACATGGCGGTGATGATGAAATTGAACAGCAGGAGAAGGATCGAGGCCGAAACCACCGCATTGGTCGTCGCCTGACCCACACCCTGCGCACCCCCCTTGGAGTGGTAGCCGTGATACGTCCCCATCAGGGCGACGAGGAAACCGAAGACGGCGGCCTTGACTAGGCCGGAGAGAAAGCCCGTGCCGTCGAGACTGTCCCAAGTGCTCTTCAGATAGGTGGTCGGGTTGAAGCCGAAATCATAGATGGAGACCAGAAACCCGCCGAGAACACCGATAATATCCGCCACCAGCACCAGCAACGGCAGCATGGCGATGGCAGCGATCAGGCGCGGCGCGACGAGATATTTGTAGGGATTGGTCGACAGGGTGGTCAGGGCGTCGATCTGCTCGGTGACGCGCATGGTACCGATTTCCGCTGCCATGGCCGCACCGATGCGCCCGGCGACCATCAGGCCGGCGAGAACTGGCCCCAGTTCGCGCGTGATACCCCAGACGACCACGTTGGCGATCGTGGCTTCGCCGGCAAATCCGAAGCCGCTGAAACTCTGCAGTGCGAGGACCGCACCGGTGAAAATCGCGGTCAGGCCGACGACGGGAAGGGAGTAGTAGCCGATCTCGATCATCTGCTGGACGATCAACCGCGGATAGAAGGGCGGGCGCACGCAGTGATACAGGCCGATCCCTGCGAAGGCGCCGATTTGGCCAATCGTGGCGAATGTTGAAATCGTGCCGCGGCCGATGGATGCCAGGAAACGCATGATCAGTTTTCTCCACCACGATACTCAACGTGCAAACGCGGCCCCAGCCTTGTGAGAACTTCGTAGGCGATGGTCCCGGCGGCGTCCGCAAGTTCGTCCGCGGTGATATTCGGCCCCAGCAATTCGACCGTTTGCCCTGGGCGGCAGAGCGCCGCGGGGAGATTAGTGACATCGATGGTGATCAGGTCCATGGAAATCCGTCCCGCGAGAGGGGCGGGATGCCCGTCGATATAAGCGCACATGCGTTTGCCCTCCGTATGACCGGCTGTGTTTCCGGCGGCGCGGGGGTATCCGTCTGCATAGCCTGCCGCGAGGGTCGCAATCCGACGGGTTCCGGTGACCTGATGGGCGGCACCGTATCCAACGGTCATGGGGGTGTCAATGTCACGCACTTGCAGAATTTTTGTATAAATATCAACAACTTGTGACATGGGGTTGGGGTCATTGATGTTAGGCCGAATCCCGTAGAGCGATGCGCCGGGCCGGACCAAATCGAAATGATACTCAGGGCCGAGAAAGGCGCCAGGCGAATTCGCCAGGCTAGCGCGGAACGGCCCGATGATCGGTGTGAGGCTTTCGCAAATGGCCGCGAAGCGGTCGCGTTGAGCCGGGTTCATCGGGTGATCCGGCGTGTCGGCGCAGGCGAGATGGCTCAGGACCGTCGAAATCCGGATCCCGTCCAATGGAGAAGGGTCTGCAATAAGGGCCGCGAACTCCTCGGTCCTCAGCCCCAATCGGTTCATGCCGGTGTCGATATGCAGCCACGCATCCGGAACATCCGATGCGGCCGTATTGCACGCCGCAGACCATGCATCGATCTGGAGCAGGCTGTTGAGTGTCGGGGTCAGGCGGCCATCGATGAAGGCCGTGATACTTCCGGTCTCCGGCCCGTTGAGGACAACGATATCGGCCGTCGTGTTGGTTTTGCGCAGATTTGCGCCCTCGGCAGGTGTGGCGACAAAGAAAGTGTCGCAACCGGCTTTAGCCAGCGTGCGGGTAACGGGGCCGATACCCAGTCCATAGGCATTCGCCTTCACAGCGGCGCCGACGGTAGCGTCCGGGCAGGTGGCCTGAATCAGGCGGTAATTTTTGGTAAGTGCGTCCAGGTCCACGATGACGGTCGCACCGGCATCCGCCGGGATGACGATTTCGTGCGCCACCAAGGCTCTAGTACCGGTCCTCGGGCAGGTGGTCGTCCGGCGACAGGTCCGCAAACTGCGTGTAATCGCCGTTGAACTGCAACACCACCGTCCCGATGGGACCATGGCGCTGTTTGGCGACAATCACCTCCGCCTTGCCCCGGCATTTCTCCATCAGTTCCATGTAACGCTGCTCGCGTTCCAGATAGGTTTCCTGTTTCTCGCTATCGCGCGGCGTCGGCTTCTCGCGCTCACGGTAATATTCCTCGCGATAGATGAAGGTGACCACGTCGGCGTCCTGCTCGATCGATCCAGATTCACGCAGATCTGACAGTTGCGGGCGCTTGTCTTCGCGCTGTTCGACGGCGCGGGAGAGCTGGCTCAATGCGATCACCGGAACATTCAGTTCCTTCGCCAGCGCCTTCAGACCGCGGGTGATCTGGGACACTTCCTGGACACGGTTGTCGCCGCGGTTGTTGGCCGGCGGATTGATGAGCTGGAGATAGTCGATGATAATGAGGCTGAGCCCGTGCTGGCGCTTGAGGCGTCGCGCGCGGGTCCGGATCTGTGACATGGTCAGCGCCGGCGTGTCGTCGATGAACAGTTTCAGACCATGCAGTGCCTGGGAAACGGCGAAGACCCGGTTGTATTCTTCCTCGCGCACGTCGCCGCGGCGGATCGAGTCCGAGCGCACATGTGCCTGTTCCGAGATGATGCGCGTGGCGAGCTGTTCCGCCGACATTTCCAGCGAGAAGAAGGCGACGCTTTCGGATTCCTCGATTTCCGTGCCGTCGGGACCATCCTTGCGCTGCTTCGTCGAGGCGGCGTGGTAGGCCACGTTGGTGGCCAGCGCGGTTTTGCCCATCGAGGGGCGTGCGGCGACGATCACCAGATCGGATTCGTGCAACCCGCCGAGCAGCTTGTCGAGGTCGGTGAACCCCGTCGGCACGCCGACCAGCTGGCCGTCGCGCTTGTAGGCCGCCGCCGCCATGTCGATGGCGCCGGTGACGGCACTCTTGAAGTCCCGGAAACCGGTCTCGGTGGAGCCTTCTTCTGCGAGCTGGAAGAGCATTTCCTCGGCCCGCTCGATCTGCTGAGGTGCCGGGGTTTCAAGCTCGTATTCATAGGCACCGTTGACGACCTGGCCGCCGATATCGATCAGCGCGCGCCGCAGGAAGCAGTCATAGATCTCGCGGCCGAGATCGAGCGCGTTCTGGATGGTGATGACTGAATTTGCCAGTTCCGCGATATAGGCCTGGCCGCCGATCGCCTGCAAATCGGCATCATCCTTGAAATAATTCTTCAAGGTCACCGGGTCGGCGATCTGGCCATGCTCGATCAGATGCGCGCAGGCGCCATACACACTGGCATGGGCCGGGTCGGCGAAATGCTCTGGGAAGAGAAATTCCTGGACCCGTTCAAACGCGCGGTTGTTGACCAGAATCGCGCCCAGAAGCGCCATTTCTGCCTCGAAGTTATGCGGCGGAGAGCGGAATCCGATGCCACCCTCATCTCCGTGCAGGGGCGTTATGTTGGCGGCTTCATCGGCCATCGGATCTGTCATGTCGCTCGTGGTCATAGCGCTGCACCCTACTGATGCTGGCGTTCCCACACTGGACTCATCATCGGTGAGTTCGGTGGAACACGAGGATAAGCTGATTCGTCCCGGCTGTATTTCCGCTTGCGACATTCCGATTTCTGAGGAACCGCCTCGGCAATGCGGCTGGCCGGATGATCCACACAGACTATATTGTTCCGGACACAACCAATGGGGAAAGAAGATGCGTGCAACTTGGTATGCCGAATTCGGCGCGGCTAATGACATATTTCAGATCGGAGAGCAGGATGCGCCGACGGCGGGTGACGGGGAGGTGCTCGTGCGGGTACATGCCTCGGGCATCAACCCGCTGGACGTGAAGCGCCGCGCCGGCGAGCGGGGGCCGATGATCGGGGATCAGATGATCCCGCATTTTGACGGCGCCGGGATCATCGAGGCGGTGGGGGCCGGTGTCGACCCGGCGCGGATCGGTGAGCGGGTCTGGCTCTATGAGGGACATTGGAAACGTGGCGACGGAACGGCCGCGGAGTACATCAACCTGCCCGCCTCGCGCGCCAATATCCTGGCAGAAGGCCAGAGTTTTGCCGAAGGTGCGTGCCTGGGCATTCCGGCGATGACCGCCCATCCGCTGGTTTATACCGACGGCCCGGTGGACGGGCAGACGATCGTGGTGACCGGTGCAGCCGGTGCGGTGGGCAACTATGCCGTCCAGATGGCGCGCAACGGCGGTGCGACCGTCATCGGCACCGTGAGCTCGGACGAGAAGGCTGCCCGGGCACAGGAGGACGGAGCGACCCACACGATCAACTACAAGACCGAGGATGTCGCCGAACGCGTGATGGAGCTCACCGACGGCAAGGGTGTCGACCGGGTGGTCGAGGTCGAGCTGGGCGGCAATATCGAGACCACGATGAAGATCATCAAGACCGGCGGCACGATCGCGGCTTATGCATCTATGGCCCAGCCTGTCGTGCCGTTCTCTTTCTATGGGTTTCTCATGAAGTCGCCGACAATACGAATCGTCGGCTGCTTCACCATGCCCGAGGACTTCAAGGCGCAGTCCGTCGCGGACATCTCGCGCTGGATGGCGGAAGGCAAACTCACCAGCCGTGTCGCGAGTGAATTCCCGCTGACGGAGATCGCCGCAGCCCATGAAATGGTCGAGGGTGGCCGCCAGGTGGGCGGCGTTGTCGTGACGATCGACTAACGCCCGCTATCCGGCGTTCTTTACGGCCTGGATCGTCGTTTCCAGGGCTTGTAGGAAGTTCGACCGGTCCTGCTTCGCAAAGGCCCTGGGGCCACGGGTGGTCTCTCCGGCGGACCTTAATTCCGTCATCAGGTCGCGGGTGGCGAGCGCCATGCCGATCGAGGCCTTGTCGAGGGCCTTGCCGTTGGGGCGAAGCGCGCGGGCGTCCCGCTTGATGCAGCGGTCGGCGAGCGGGATGTCCTGGGTGATGACAATGTCCCCGGGGCCGATCCGCGCGGCGATCCAGTCGTCCGCCACATCCGCGCCTTCAGCCACGACCGTCTGGGTGACGAGCGGGTGTCCGTGGAACCCGAACATGCCGCTGTTCGAGACCAGATGAACCTGGAGATGATGGCGTTCTGCGACGCGAACGATCTCCTCCTTGACCGGGCAGGCGTCGGCATCGACATAGATTTCGAGCATGAGCGAGGGTAGACGGGGTCAGCTATTCCGCTGCCTCGGTGTCCTTGTACTTATCGGCACCGTCCGCGCGCTCCCAATCGGTGATGTAGTCCCGGGTGAGGGGCACAGCGTCCTGCTTCTTCGCGATCTGGACCTGGAAGACCATCTGGCCCATCCGCCGGAAGGCGATCTCGCAACCGATCAGATAGAACTCCCACATCCTGCAAAAACGCTCGTCATACAGTTCCAGCGCCTTCTCGCGCTGGGCCATGAAGCGGTCGTACCAGTGGTGCAGTGTGTCGGCGTAATGCAGACGCAGGATCTCGATATCCGTGACCCACAGGCCGGCTTTCTCGATGGCCGCGAGAGTTTCGGACAGGGCGGGTGTGTACCCGCCGGGGAAAATATACTTGCGCAGCCACGGGTTGGTGGTGCCCGGCGGCTCCATGCGCCCGATCGAATGAAGCAGAAAGACGCCGTCATCGGAGAGCAGCTGCTTGGTTTTGCGGAAATACTCCGCATAGTGACCGGCGCCGACATGCTCGAACATGCCGACTGAGACAATCCGGTCAAATGTTTCCGGCTCGTCGCGATAATCCTGGAGCTTGAACCGGACCTGATCGGCCAGCCCGGCATCGGCGGCGCGTTGCTGGCTGACCTTGTACTGTTCCTTGGACAGGGTCACGCCCGTGACGTCGGCCCCCGTGGCCTGGGCCAGGTAAAGCGCCATGCCGCCCCAGCCCGATCCGATGTCGAGGACCTTCATGCCCGGTTTGTCGAGCAGCAGCTTGGCGGCTATGTGGCGTTTCTTGTCGTGCTGGGCGCGCTCGAGGTCGTTATGTGATCCGTCGAAGTAGGCGCAGGAATATTGCCGGTCCGAATCCAGAAACAGGTCGTAGAGGTCGTCCGACAGGTCGTAATGATGGGCGACGTTTTTCTGCGCCTTACCGACCGGATTGTATTGCTGGACGCGGCGGAACATTCGGCTGAGGGCAGCAGACAAATCCGAGAACCAGTGGTCCTCGAAGGTCTCGATGTTGCGGCCGATGATATCGATCAGGTCATAGAGGGCGCCCTCTTCGATCGTCAGCGTGCCGTCCATATAGGCTTCGCCGGCCGCGAGGCGCGGGTTCATCAGCAACCGTCGCTCGGTCGCACGATCTTGCAGACGAATGGTGACGCAGGGAGCCGCACCGTTGCCGAAACGGTGCGTCTTTCCTCCTGCATCAATCAGGCCGAAATCGCCCTCTTTGATAATCCCGTCGAGAAACCGTGCTAGAAGCATCGCATCCCCCGTTTTACAAAAAAATTACAACGCAGTGAAAATCTAGCAAAACAGGCAGCGAGGGGCAAAACACGGATTTGCGTCTAGGACGTGACCTCTTCGCTCTCGCTGTCAGCTTCCGCGACTTCTTCTTCGTCGGCAGTTTCCTCGCCTTCCGTGGCTTCGCCCGCGACGCGCTCGGCAACTTCTTCTTCAACCATGCCTTCGACGGCCTCGGCTTCGGCAGCCTTGTCGTCGGCGACGGCCAGGGCCTCATCGGCCAGCGCCACGGCGTTTTCGGCTGCCTCGGCGTCCTCCGCGATCTGGGTGATGGACTGGCCATGCGCGCGTTGGGTGGTGGCTTCATCCTCAGTGCGGGCGATGTTGACCGTCAGTTCCACGGAAACTTCCGGGTGCAGGGATATACGGATCGGGTGAAGACCCAGCTCCTTGATGGCCCGGTCGAGCAGGATCTGCCCGCGACCGACCGTGACACCGTTTTCCGTGACGACGTCTGCAATGTCGCGCGCGCTGACAGAGCCATAGAGCTGACCGCTGTCGCCGGCCTGGCGGATCAACGTCACATCGAGGACCTCGATCTTTTCGGCAACCGCTTCGGCTTCCTGGCGCCGCTTGAGATTATCGGCCTCGAGCTGGGTTCGCTGGGCTTCAAACTGCTGCCGATTTCCATCGGTCGCGCGTAGCGCCTTTTTCTGCGGTAGCAGAAAATTTCGGGCATAGCCGGACTTTACAGTGACGATGTCACCCATCTGGCCGAGTTTTTCGATACGTTCGAGAAGAATTACATCCATGTCATACCTCCTGGCCGGATCGCACCAGTCCGGTGCGCCGGCGAAGACCGAGTATCTTGTCCGCCACACCGATCAGCGCAACAGGCACGCTCAACGGCGGGAAGACGATTAGAAAGCCGTAAAAAACGGCAAGGATTTCGATGGTGATTGGCGTGCGCCGTGCGATCGCATGGAACGTGCCGACACCGACGAGGAATAGCGGAACAAAAATGGCAATCGCCGCGTTCTGACCGAGATAGGCGTAGTTGCCGTCTCCCAACCAGGCGATCAGCAATGCGACAATGAAGACGACCGGCACCCAAAGCGGCGTCCGGAGGTCTTCCATGTGCGGCGTTGGCCGCCCCAGTGCGCCGCGATTATGGAGCAGGGCGATGGCACCCGCGGTGGAAACCGCGAGCAACAACATCCAAACCGCCAAAACCGCGCCCGGGAAAACCGGCGACAGCGTGGTGACCATCGACCGGATACGGAACAAGCCCATCTCGGGGAAAATCCCCGTGAGTGTCGCCTGGAGAAATGTCCGCGTTAGAACCAAGAGGTCCGTGTCGCCCTTGATCACGATCAAGCCGAAGATGATCATCACGGCGATGGCCGCCGCGAGAAGCCAGGCCATGACCGTCAGCGGCGGCTGCCAATCGATGTAACCCAGCGACGAGGTGCGCGAACGCCCCAGCATATGCACGGCGAACACAATCGGTGCCGCAAACAATATCGCGAACAGAAACGACGGCTCCGGCCCCAGCGCGAGCGCCAGAACGATCCCCGTTCCGACCGCCAGCCCAGTGAGGCCTGCCCCCGCCGCCGCGATCACACCAATGCCCAGGCCGGCAGCCATCAAGGGGATGCCTGTCAGGGTCAGGGGTGCGGCCGCGCCGATGCCGAACGCGAACGGAACCGCAAACAGCAGCGCCGCCAGCGCACCGGCGCTGAGCGTTAGGGCATAGGGACGGACGGTGTTGATCATTGCCATGTTCCGAACGGATGCCCGATTGGCATCCGGTCTGTCAGTCGTCAGTCGACAACGTAGGGCATCAAAGCCATGAACCGTGCGCGCTTGATGGCACGCGACAGTTCACGCTGCTTCTTGGCCGAGACGGCGGTAATGCGGCTCGGCACGATCTTGCCGCGTTCGGAAATGTACCGGGACAGCAACTTGGTGTCCTTGTAGTCGATCCGCGGTGCGTTCGCGCCCGAGAACGGGCATGTCTTGCGACGGCGGAAGAAGGGGCGTCGGCCACTGCCGCCGCCACCGCCACCACCGGTGCGGGGTCCCATAGCCATTATTCTTTCTCCTCTTCGCTCTCAGCAGCTGGCGCTTCTTCAGCCGGCGCTTCGGTTGCAGGTGCATCGGCTTCCGGTGCGTCAGCCGCAGGTGCGGCCTCGGCAGACGCTGCCTCTTCGGCCGGACTGCTATCGTCATCCTCTACATCGTCGCGTCGCGATCCGGGTTCCTTGCGGCCCTGCATCATGATCGACGGGGCTTCTTCATGCTCGTCCACCCGAAGGGTGAGATACCGAAGAACGTCGTCATGGATGCGCTGCTGACGCTCCAGCTCGAGAACGACGTCCGACGGGACATCGAGATTCATCATGACGTAATGGCCTTTGCGGTTCTTCTTGATCCGGTAGGCAAGGTTGCGAAGGCCCCATGATTCGGAGCGCACGACCTTGCCGCCACCGGATTCGACGACCCCGGTAAAGGTTTCGACCAATTGGTCGACTTGCGTGCCGGAAATATCCTGACGCGCAATAAAGACGTGTTCATAGAGTGGCATATTCTGCGACTCCCCTTGGCTGTTAACTGGCCACCGACGATCGCCCCTTTCGGGCCGCGTCCGCATGGTCATAGCCGGCCCGCAATGGCAGAACCGGCAAGGAGTTGACGCCGGATGTCTCCCGGCGCCGCTTGAGGCGCGGGAATACACCACAAGCACCGGACCGGTGCAAGGAATACATCAATCTGTTGCGCGTCCTTATAAACGGCCCGCGCCTTGCGGCTCAGCGGTGGCGGCGATATGAAGGTTGAGCACCGTAGAATAAGGAAAGTTACAAATATGAACCGCGCATTCGTCTTTCCCGGACAGGGAAGCCAGGAAGTGGGTATGGGGCAGAGCCTCGCGGAGGCTTTTCCGGCCGCGCGGCTCGTATTTGAAGAAGTCGATGACGCGCTTGAAACGAGGCTCAGCCGGATCATTTTCGAAGGCCCGCAAGACGAACTTACCCTGACCCAGAACGCACAGCCGGCGCTTATGACCGTGAGCATGGCCGTTGTGCGTGTTCTCGAGGAAGAGGGCGGGATCAAGGTTTCGGAGGCGGCGTCATATGTTGCCGGGCACAGCCTGGGCGAATATTCCGCGCTGGCGGCGTCCGGTGCGTTGAGTGTCGCCGACACGGCGCGGTTGTTGCGGATCCGCGGTGAGGCCATGCAGGCCGCGGTGCCCGTCGGTGTCGGCGCCATGGCGGCGATCCTCGGGCCGAGCCTCGAAGACGTCGAGGCGATCGCATCCGACGCGGCCGAAGAGCAGGTGTGTGACGTGGCCAACGACAACTCGGAAGGACAGGTTGTTGTCAGCGGCAATACCGAGGCTGTTGAGCGTGCCGTGGAGATCGCCAAGGAGCGCGGTGCCCGTCGCGCCATTTTGTTGCCGGTAAGTGCGCCGTTCCATTGCGCGTTGCTGGACCCTGCCGCGGATGTGATGACCTATGCGCTGGCCAGCGCGAAAATTTCCGTGCCGAGCCCGGCGGTGATCGCGAATGTTACGGCGGCTCCGGTCACGAACCCCGATGAAATTCGCAACCTCCTGATTGAACAGGTAAGCAGCCGCGTGCGCTGGCGCGAGGGTGTGCTTGCGATGCGCGATCTCGGGGTCGAGGAACTGTGCGAGCTCGGTGCCGGCAAGGTCCTGTCGGGCCTGACCCGGCGGATCGACCGGGACATGTCGAGCCGTGCAATCGGAACACCGGAAGATATCGAAGCCTTTATCGGCGCGCTTTGAGGGGGCGATATGTTTGACCTGAATGACAAGACGGCACTCGTTACCGGCGCGACCGGTGGCATCGGGGACGCGATTGCTCGGACCTTGCATGCGTGCGGCGCGAATGTGGTGATCAGCGGCACCCGCGCCGAACGGCTGGAGGCGCTGGCGGCCAAGCTGGGAGCGAATTGTCACATCGCGGCAGCGGATCTGTCGGATCCGGCCGCGCCGGACGCCTTGATCGCGGCGGCCACGGAGGCCGCTGGCGGGGTCGACATCCTGATCAACAATGCGGGATCGACCCGCGACGCCCTTGCCATGCGCATGAAAGACGAAGAGTGGCAACAGGTCCTCGACGTTAATCTTACGGCCGCGTTTCGTTTAAGTCGCGCGGTCTTGCGCTCAATGATGAAGGCTCGTTGGGGGCGGATCGTGACGATCACATCCGTGGTCGGCGCGACAGGTAATCCCGGTCAGGTAAATTATGCCGCGTCGAAGGCGGGGTTGACGGGCATGACGAAGGCGTTGGCACAGGAAGTCGCCAGCCGTGGCATCACGGTCAATTGCATCGCGCCGGGTTTTATCGAAACGCCGATGACCGATGTCCTGTCCGAAGATCAGAAGTCGACATTGCTCGAGCGTATTCCTGCCGGTCGCCTTGGTTCGCCCGAAGATATTGCGGCCGGCGCCGTGTATCTGGCGAGCGATGAGGCGGGTTATCTCACCGGGCAGACGCTGCATGTGAACGGCGGCATGGCGATGCTTTGACCACAAGAATGGGCGCTGTGGATCAGCGTGCGCTTGACGTTACGGGCGAACGCCGGTAAACGCCGCCACAGTGTTGCGTCGGCATTGTCGCCTATGGCGAGACGTGCGGCGCTATTATAGGGATGAACGGTTGATTTCGGGGGCACTCGGACGCCGAATCGTCTTAAATCAATCCCGTACCAAGGGTGTCGGAACCGGCACCGAGAAACCGAGAAACCAAGGAAGCAAGGGCAGGCAGACATGAGCGATATTGCTGAGCGCGTGCAGAAAATTGTTGTCGAACATCTGGGTGTCGACGAGGGCAAAGTTTTGGAGGGCGCGAGCTTCATCGACGACCTCGGTGCCGACAGTCTCGACACCGTCGAGCTTGTGATGGCGTTCGAAGAAGAGTTCGGATGTGAAATTCCCGACGATGCCGCTGAGAAAATTCTCACGGTTGGGGACGCAGTCAAGTTTCTCGAATCCGCCTCCGGTTGAACCGAACGAACGGATCCTGCGCATGCCGCGCATGCTGTTCTTTTGTGAATTTCCCCTGACCGTGCAACAGCACATCGGAATCCCATGAGACGTGTCGTCGTAACTGGAATGGGTTTGGTAACGCCGTTAGGTTTGGGCCTCGACCATAATTGGAGCCGTCTCACAAACGGCGAATCCGGTGCTGTGGGAATCGAGAAATTCGACGTCTCGGATTTGCCGGCCAAGGTCGCTGCGCAGGTGCCGCGCGGCGATGGCTCGAACGGAACGTTCAACGCGGATGACTATGTTTCGGCCAAGGACCAGCGCCGGATTGATGAATTCATCATCTACGGCGTTTCGGCTGCCGTTGAGGCGGTTGAGGATTCGGGCTGGAAGCCGGACGATATCGAGGATCAGGAACGCACGGGCGTCATGATCGGGTCTGGCATCGGCGGGTTGCAGACGATCTACGAGGGGTCGACCCTTCTGAATGCCCAAAGTCCTCGCAAGGTGGGGCCTTTCTTTATCCCCTCGGCGCTGATCAATCTCGCGTCAGGCCAGGTGTCGATCCGATACGGGTTCAAGGGGCCGAACCATGCCGTCGTCACGGCCTGTTCGACCGGTGCCCATGCGATCGGGGACGCGGCGCGTCTGATTATGTGGGACGATGCGGATGTCATGGTGGCGGGTGGTGCCGAGGCGGCGATCTGTCGTATCGGGATCGCCGGGTTTGCGGCATGCCGTGCGCTTTCTACCGGCTACAACGACACACCCGAGGCGGCCTCCCGGCCCTACGACAAGGGGCGTGATGGGTTTGTGATGGGCGAGGGGGCCGGTGTGGTCGTGCTCGAGGAATACGAGCATGCCAAGGCCCGCGGTGCGAAGATTTATGCCGAAATCATTGGATACGGCATGTCCGGCGATGCACATCACATCACCGCGCCGGCGGAAGACGGCAATGGCGGGTTCCGGTCCATGCAGGCCGCCATCAAGCGGGCGAAGCTCAATCCCGATGACATCGACTATGTGAACGCTCACGGCACCTCAACGCCGCTGGGCGATGAAATCGAACTGGGGGCGGTGAAACGCCTGTTTGGTGATCATGCATATGAACTGTCCATGTCGTCGACGAAGTCGGCGATTGGCCATCTGCTTGGTGCGGCCGGTGCCGTCGAGGCGATCTACTCGATCATGGCGATCAACAACAATGCCGTGCCCCCGACGATTAATCTCGATGACCCTTCGGATGCATGCGATATTGATCTGGTACCCCATGTGGCCAAGGAGCGGCCGGTGCGAAACGTGTTGAGCAACTCCTTCGGGTTTGGCGGCACCAACGCGAGCCTGGTATTCACCGAAGTCTGACGCCTGCAATACCGGTCCCTGCGAATCTCGCCAGCGCGTTTATCATGCCGGCGCGATGAACGACGAAACTCCACCCGAAACACCCGCCGATGGGCAAAACGCTGGACAGCCCGGCGGCCGGCCCACGCGTCGATCGCACCGTGGTCTCGGGTGGCTGATCTCGATCATTCTTTTCGTGCTGATTGCCGGTGCCACCTTGGCCGGCGGTAGCACGGTGATGCTGCACCGGGCCTATAGCGATCCCGGACCGCTGACGGAAGATAGATCTGTCGTCATACTGCGCGGCGCATCGGGGCAAGCCATCGCGTCGACCCTCGTGAATGCCGGTATCGCCGCCGATACGCGCCTGTTTACGATCGCCGTGCGATTTCTCGCGCCGGAACGGCCGTTGCGCGCCGGTGAGTATGCGTTTTCGGCCGGGGTCAGTCTTCGTGACGTGGTGGCCAAGCTGCAGGCGGGTGATACGGTGGTCCGGCGTGTGACGGTTGCCGAAGGTCTGACGACCCGCGAAATCCTGGCACTGATCGAGAGCACAGGCGGGCTTGCAGGCCCGACGCCGGCACTGTCGGAGGTCGGTGAGGGGGCGGTGCTTCCGGAGACGTATCATTTCAGTCTGGGCGATACGCGTGCGGCGCTGATCGCCCGCATGCGCGCGGCCAGAGATACGGGTCTCGCCCGCCTCTGGGCGGCACGCAAGGACGGACTTCCCCTGCCCTCACCCGCGGAGGCGCTCGTTCTCGCCTCGATCGTGGAACGCGAAACAGCCGTTCCGGACGAACGTGCGAGGGTCGCGGGCGTATTTATCAACCGACTCAATAGAGGCATGCGCCTGCAGTCGGACCCGACGGTCGCGTATGGCCTGACCAAGGATGGTACCCCGCTGGATCGGCCGCTACGACGCGCCGATCTGGCTGTGGACCATCCCTATAACACCTATGTCCACCGCGGCCTGCCGCCGGGACCGATCGCCAATCCCGGGCTCGCGAGTATCGAGGCGGTTCTAAATCCGGCCGAAACGAAAGATCTCTACTTTGTCGCCGACGGAACAGGTGGGCATGCCTTTGCACGCACCCTGGCGGAGCATAACCGTAATGTGGCGCGTTGGCGGCGCATACAGCGCGAGCTACGGGCACGATAACAGCAGCAACCGGGTGAGGTATTCTGGTGTTTCAGATGTTCTGATCGGGTTGCGCCATGACCTGTTTGAGGACTCGCCAATAGCCGCCGACATCGGTGAAGCCGCCGTCGACGGCGATGTCGTGGCCGGTGATGTAGCTCGAATCATCGCAAACGAGAAACAGCACCACCTTGGCGATTTCCTCTGAGCTCGCACCCCGTTCCATCGGCGTTTGTTCGGACAGCGCGTCCACGAAGTCGACGGATTTTTCCACCAACGGCGTATGCACGAGCCCGGGATGGACGGCGTTCACGCGAATGCCCCAATCCACCAGTTCCATCGCCGCACTCTTCGTGATGCCGCGGATTCCCCATTTGCTGGCGCTGTAGGCTGTCGCGAAATGCCCTGTCAGACCGGCAATGGAGCCGGTGTTCACGATGGCACCGCCGCCGCTGTCGCGGATCAGGGGGGCGGCGGTACGAATACCGAGAAACGGCCCCGTGAGATTGATCGACAACAGGCGGTTCCAGTCATCCAGATCGGTGTTGGTCACCGAACCGCCGCGTAGGGGAATGCCCGCATTGTTGACGAGAATATTCAGCGCGCCGAGGTCCTTAGCGACGCTGTCGATCACAGAGACCCATTCGTCTTCGCTGGCGACATCGAGATGCTTGTAATGCGCCTCGCCGCCGTTGTCGCGGATGGCCTGAGCCTGGGCTTCGCCGGCATCGTCGGCGATATCGGTCAGGATAACCGTCGCGCCGGCCTGCGCAAACAGGCTGGCTTCCGCGGCACCCTGTCCGCTGCTCGCACCGGTTACCAGCGCCGTTTTTCCCGCCAGTTTCTGATCCATAAGTTCATTCCCCGTTCAGATGAGTGAGAGCATGCGAATGCCCAGATAAAGTGGCAGCGGAAATGCGACACGTGATTTCCCTGCAGCCAGTCCGCGGATGATCCGCTGTGCGGCTTTATCGGCCTCCATCAGCATCGGCATGCGAAAATTATTGGCGTCTGTCATCGGAGACCGCACGAAACCCGGGCAAATTACACTGATGCCCACCGCGCTACCTCGATGTGCACGCTGCAATCCTTCTCCGTAATAGCGCACGGCCGCCTTGCTGGCACAATAGGCAGGGGCTTCACCGAAAGCGTGAAAGCTGGCGAGGCTCGAAACAATGGCGATTTGCCCCGCGTTGTGCGCCAGCATGCGCGCCAGGGCCGGTTCAACCGAATAGACCACCCCGTCGACGTTGGTGGCGAAAATTTCCGCGTCGCTGGCGTTGGGTGCGTTGCCCAGCTTGATCGTGCCGCCAGAGATGCCTGC
Source organism: Alphaproteobacteria bacterium (assembly GCA_049601915.1). Classification (GTDB taxonomy): domain Bacteria; phylum Pseudomonadota; class Alphaproteobacteria; order UBA6615; family UBA6615; genus UBA8079. The sequence goes on along the minus strand of JBMYRB010000004.1, from coordinate 62,354 downwards.
ATTCGCGATGACCAGATCAAGCGCGCGTTCCGAATCGGCCGCCTCAAGCCATGTGGCCATGCCGTCCCGGTCTGTGACGTCTACCTTATGTGTTTCGCACGCAGCGCCGTTGGCCCGGCAGGCCTCGGCGACCGCATTGAGGCGCGCATCGTCGCGCCCACCGAGTGATAGCCGCCGCTTTGGTGCGGCGTAGGCGATGGCTAGAGCCGCGCCGATCCCGCTGGAGGCACCGGTAATCAGGATATGACCGGGATTATCGAATGATGGCACCGGAATTTCCGCGGTTGCGCGCCGGGTTGTTGGTGATCCGGCGCCAAGCTATAAGGCAAAGCATGATAGCAGCACTTCGTCCCACCGTGTGGAGCGGCTTTACTGTGGCTTTCTCTGCGCCATGACCCTCCAAAGCATGACCGGTTTTGCCTGCACAGCGGGGCAGGACGACCTCTTTGCATGGACCTGGGAAGCCCGCAGCGTGAACGCGCGCGGGCTGGATGTTCGTTGTCGCGTTCCGAACGGCTATGAAGCCGTCGAGCGGGCGATTCGCGTGTCGGCGGCGAAAAAGTTCCAGCGCGGCAATATCACCGTGGGGGTGTCTCTCGAACGGGTAGATCAGGCAAGTACGCAGTATCAAATTAATCGCGATCTCCTCGATCAGGTTCAGGCGCTGCGCGCGGAACTGGGTGATGCGATTGCCGAAACGCCGCTGACAATCGAGGGGCTGCTTTCGATTCGGGGGATGCTCGAGACGGTCGACACGACGGAAGACGAGGATAAACGCGCGGCGCGCGAGACGGCGATGATCGTGTCGGGCGAGGAGATGCTATCGGCTTTGGCGACCGCGCGGACCGGCGAGGGGCAGCGCCTGGATGATATCATGGCGGGCCATCTGGACATCCTTCAGAGCCTGACGCAGGAGGCGGCCGACGCTGCGGCGACCCAACCCGAAGCGATCCGCGAACGCCTCGTGGTACTCGTCGAGCAATTGTTGGGAGCGGAACCAAAGTTACCCGAAGAGCGATTGGCCCAAGAGGCGGCCGTGTTGGTGGGTAAGGCCGACGTACGTGAAGAGCTCGACCGCCTCACCGTGCATGTCGCGGCCGTGCGGGAGCTGTTGGACGAAGGTGAGGCCGTCGGGCGCCGGCTCGACTTCCTGTGTCAGGAGTTGAACCGGGAAGCGAATACGCTGTGCTCCAAATCGGCGGATGTTGAATTGACCCGGATCGGTCTGGCGATGAAGGCGACGATCGAGCAGTTTCGCGAACAGGTGCAAAATGTGGAGTAGGACACGACATGGTCGATGATGCGGCCAGCGGGCTGGAGATCAAGCGGCGCGGGTTAATGCTCGTGCTGTCGTCGCCCTCCGGTGCGGGCAAAACGTCAATTTCGCGCGCGGTCCTGGAGCGTGACCCAAATATATCTCTGTCGATCTCCGTGACGACCCGCCCGCGGCGCCCGGGCGAGGTGGATGGCGAGCATTATGTTTTCGTGGACCGGACCGAGTTCGACCTGATGGTGAATCGCCAGGACTTGCTCGAATACGCGAAGGTCTTCAACAATTACTATGGGACCCCGCGTGCGCCTGTTGATGAGGCGCTGGGTGCGGGCCGTGATGTTCTGTTCGACCTCGATTGGCAAGGCACGCAGCAGGTGGCCGAACGCGCCCGTGATGACCTGGTGAGTGTCTTCATCCTGCCGCCCTCGACGGCCGAGCTTGAACGGCGGTTGCAAAGCCGCGCCCAGGACAGTCATGAGGTTATTGCCGATCGCATGGCCAAGGCCGCAGACGAGATCACACATTGGTCGGAATATGACTATGTGGTGGTCAATGAAAGCTTCGAAGACAGCGTCGCCAAGGTGACGGCTATTCTGGACGCCGAGCGCCTTCGAAGAGCGCGACAAGAGGGCCTGTCAGACCTCGTGCGCCTGCTGCGGCAGGGGCAATAGCCGGCAATAGCGCGATACGTCACCGCGCCGGCGCTATTCGGCGTTACGCCGCTCGACTTCCTTATCCAGCAATACCGCGAGCTTGCGGATTGAATCCTGCCGACAGAAAGGAAGTCCCAGGCGTGCATATTCCGGTTCATGCACCCGATGGCGGAATCCGGGGATGGAGGCGTCGGGACCCCGTTTGATCGCGGTGCCCACAGAAGGTTTCCGGTTCTTCAGGAGTTTCAGCATCCCGAGACGGTGTCACCGACGGGACTGGTACGCAAGTGGTTGTTCGGCAAGCACGCGGGCAATCGCGCAGAATTGTTCAACACTCAGATCTTCGGCGCGAACATCTTCGGGCACGTTGGCGGCCAAGAGGATATCGGATCCGCCGATCGGTGCCAGCGCGCGCCGAAGCATCTTGCGCCGTTGACCGAAGGCCGCGCGTGTGACGATTTCCAGCTGTTCCCGGCTGGCGGGGGCCAGGGGGGTGGGCCGAACCTGGAGGTTGACGACGCTCGAGGTTACATTCGGCGGCGGCACGAATGCTGACGCCGGGATATCGAATTGGATTCTCGGTTCGGTCAGCCAGCGCGAGAGAACGGAGAGCCGGCCATAGGATTTTCCGCCTTGGTCGGCAACGATCCGCGCCGCGACCTCCTTCTGGAACATCAACGTGAAACCGAGAAAGTTCTCCGCCTGCATGAGCCAGTTGACCAGTAACTGCGTGCCGACATTGTAGGGAAGATTGGCGACGATCCGGCGCGGATAGGGTGTTAAATCGGCCAGGTCCGTTTCAAGCGCGTCGGCGGATATGACTGTCAGGCGACCCATGGCGTGTTCCGCCAATTCGTTCAGTGCCGCAACCGCACGCGGGTCGCGTTCGACGGCATAGACGTGCCGGGCGTTAGATTCGAGCAGCGCGCGCGTCAACCCCCCGGGGCCGGCCCCTATCTCGATCACGTTGATCCCGGACAGATCTCCCGCCACGTATGCAATGCGCCGCGTCAGGTTCAGGTCGAACAGGAAATGCTGTCCGAGGGATTTCTGTGCGGCGATTTCGAAACGCCCGACGATCTCTCGCAGGGGCGGCAGTGCGTCGGCGTTAAACACGCAGGTCGACGAATGCAGAGCGTCGCAAGTCACGCAGATAGCGTCGCGAGAGCATGTCGATGCGTTCACGCTTAAGCGTACGGCGGATCACGTCCCGATCGGGTCCGATATCTTCCTGCCGATCGCAGATCATCAGAACCTGAACCCCAGATGGAACGCGGATGGGGGCGCTGGCCTGGTCGACGTCCAACTGGGCTGCGAGTGTTCGCAATTCGGCATTCAGGTCTTTGAGTTTGAACGTGGCCGGTGCCGCGGGTTGCGGGCTGCCCGCCTCCGTGGCCGCGGCCGCGAAATCCGCACAACCCCGCACGCTGGACGAGATCGCGCGCGCGGTCTGGAGCTGAGCTTCGATGAAGCCGGGCGGTGCGTCTGGCGCCACCGACAATAGCATTTGGCGCAACGCGACCGTTCGATCATTCGGGTCGGGTGGCTCGTTCGTGCGCTGGTCGATCAGGATGATAATTTGCATGCCCTCGGGCACTTTGATCGGGTCTGAAATCTCCAGGCGTTCAAGCTTCGTGATCACATCATCGACCGTGGGGCCAAGCTCGCCCTGTTGGACCCAGCCAATATCTCCGCCAGTCGCGGCTGTCGCGCTTTTGGAGAATTGCTGGGCCACGGACCGAAAGTCCGCCCCGTCGCGCAGCTGCTTTACGAGCCGGTTCGCCAGGATATCGATGTCAGCCGCGTCGGACGGGTTGTCGATGGGCAGAAGGATTTCGCCAACCCGGTACTCCGTAATCCCGGCGGTAGCCTTGATGCGCGATATGACATCGTTGATTTCTTCGTCGCCGATTTCGATGGTCGGGAGCACCGTTCGCACGAGTAATTTTTGCCAAGCCACGTTGGACCTGATCTGACTGAGGGCGGCCTCGAGCGATATACCCTGCCGGTTGATAAAGGATTCAAACCCGCCCGCCGGAAGATTGTTTGTTGATTCGATCTGCTCCAGCGCGCTGTCGATTTCGCGTTGCGTGACGCGGATGTTCAATCGCTCTGCTTCCTGGTTCTGCAGCGCCTCGTCGATCAATTCGCGCAACACCTGGGGAGCTATTCGACGTTGAGTTTCCGCATTGTTGGGTAGCCCTGATGAGGAAATGAGCAACCGCATGCGCTGCTGCACGTCAAAGACCGAAATGACCTTCTCATTCACCACCGCGGCGATGCGTTGGACGTCTTGCGCCGTAGCGGGTGGCGAGACCGTGAGGCCTGCCAATATGCAGGTTATTGCCACGAAGGCTGTCGTCAGAAGACGCTGCCGGGCCTTGCTGGTGTTTGGTCGCGTGGTCGCGGAGGACTGGTTGTCTGCCTGTTTCATCTAGAAGACCGAAGAGCCAATCTGTCCAAGGCTTTTGAACGTAATTCGGAACGTCAGGGATTCAACCCGCGGGATATCCCGGTCGGATGTGAAATTGCGGTTGTATACTAGCTCGAAGTTCATGCAATCGCACTCGTAGGCAAGCGACGCACCGTAGGAAAGCGTCCCGCCCTCTGCTGTGAGGTCGCGCCGGGTTTGCATCCGGGCCGACCATTGATCGGTCAGTTTCGATTTCAGTGATGCCGTGATCTCTTCGCGGTCGGCAAATCCACTCGTGCGGTCGAAGAACACATAATTCAGATCGGCATTCAGAGCAGGCGGGCCGACATTTGCAGAGATTTCTGTTCGCCGGGCGCGCAGTGAATCGTGATCAAAACGGGTTTTGTAGAGCAGGTTCCAAAACCGGTTGGGCGTGATTTTCAGGTTGGCGACGATATCCGAGAGTTTATCTTCAAGTCCCGTACCCAGCGGGTAGGGGTTCGAATCTCGGAACCGGAAGGATTGGCCGACGGTGAGCGTGGAGGCCCCGCCCAATTCACCAAAGACCCCGGTTCGGAACCCGTATACGACGCGCTGCCCGCCTTCGACCCGGTCCGTGCCGGAAAACCGATTGGCATCAAACAGGTTCGTTTCGTCAAACGCGATGCTCTGGCTGTCCTCATCGGGAATGCGTTCGTTGTTGGCGCCATTTGGTGCGGCAACGAGTGCCAGGAGGGGTTCGAATATCTGGCTGTTCGGGCCTGAGCGTCTCACCCAGGGATATCGCCAGCTCAAGACAGCTTGCGGGAAAATTCGGCCGATCACGGCGTCTTCGCGACCGCTGGTCGTTGCAATATCGTCGACGTTGTAAAGATCGCCCTGCACCGAGGTTCGTAAACTGGTGATCGAGCCCAAACTGTCGGTATGGGAAATTTGCCAGCCGGGGGTGAGACTTAACCGTTGGCTCGACACACCTTCTTCGCGTGTAAGCGCGCGTATGTTCGCGTCGAGTGTCGTCATATTGCCGTAGGTGCCGGGCGAGCTGATATATCGATATTCTAGGTTCGGCGCGACGATCGGCGTTTGTTTCTGAATATCTTCCTCACGCAGCCCTTGGAAATACAAGCTCTCGGCCACCGCGTAAGAGCGCGAACCGAACCCTTCTACAAACAGGCGATTGGTGAGCGTATCGCGGCTTCTGAACCCATATCGTCCAAGATAGGTGTCGTCGCTGGCGAGGCGGATGTCGGCGCCCCAGCGCCATAACTCATCGATCGAAAATCGCGTTTCGGAATCGATATGGCCGCGTAATCGTTCTTCGCCGGTCTGGGCGTCGTCTTGCGTGAATGACAACCGTGTGCGGTTCTCGCCGCTGGCGAACCGTTGCCGGTATTCGCCCGTCACCACCGGGAGTTGCTCGGTCGCAATAATGGGATCGAATGTGAGATCGGATTCGTTCGAGATGGCCCAGAAATACGGAACCTGGATTGATGATCCCGCAATGTTGGAAACACCGAAAATTGGAACCATGACACCCGATTTACGTTCAACTGTCGGGTCCGGGTGGCTCAGATACGGCGTGTATGCGACGGGAACACCCAGCAGTTCCAGTGTGGCATCGCGATAGACGACCTCCTGGGCCTCCGCGTCGTGCAAAACACGGCGCGCCTTGATCTGCCATAGGGGTTCCTCATCGAACCCGAGGCAGTTGCGGCATGGCGAATAGACGGCGCGGGTCAGCTCGGTCTCTATGCCGCCGCGGCGCTGTGCGCTGACGGCCGCGAGGCGGGAGTCGTCATTCAAGAGCATCCGGAATCCGCGCAGAAAGCCTTCGCGCATGTCGGCCGTCAGTTCCGCAAATTCCGCGAACAGAACCTCGCCCGTGGGCTCTAGGAGCACAACATTTCCCGTCGCGGTGACGATATCGTCACGCTGATTGTAGGTGACGGCGTCGGCATTGAGGATCCGTTCACCCTGGACGATTTCCACATTGCCGCGGGCGGTTGCGGTGCCGAGGTCTTCATCGAAAGACAGGTCGTCGGCCGTCATTAAAACCGGTTGCTCTGAATCTACTTGCTGCCCTAACGCAGCCGATGCGCCCAACGATCCCACGAGCATCGTCATTACGATCGCAAGAGCACGCAGCGACATCATCCGTCCTCCAGATGGAGGAGGAACGTAATGCCGACCAGCATACTGACGCCAGCCGGTGTCCAGGCCGCGAGAATCACGGGCACGCTGGCGCCGAGGCCGAGCGCCTGAATGACGTTGGTGAGCAGGAAGAGGAAAAACCCGGCCAGGACGCCGGCCCCGACGAGAATGATCGTCCCGCCACGCCGGGTGAGGCGGAGCGAGAATACGGCAGCAATCAGAACCATTGCGGCCAGCAAGACCGGTTCCGCCAAAAGCGAATGCAGCTGTAGCTTGTGCGCGACCGGCGAAAATCCAGTTTCTTCCAGAACTTTGATGAACCGGGGGAGATTCCACAACGCAACAGTGTCCGGGCTCGCGAAGCTCTCCTGGATTTTGTCGGGCGTCAGGTCGGTTGCAAGTTCCTGCTTGGCAACGAAAACGCCTGCCCGGCCGGGGGAGGTGAGCCACGCCTCCGACAATTCCCACTGCCCATTCAGCAACAAGGCGCTCTCGGCGTCTATCCGGCCTGTAAACTTGTCATCGCCAGCGAACTGGAAGACGATGACACGCTCCAGTTTAAGTTCGTCGGGCTGGACCCGTTCGGCGTGAATGACCGTCTGACCGGAACCGTCACCGCTGTTCTGGCGAAGCCAAATGCCTTCTGCGGAGACGGCGAGCAGGGAAGACCGACCAGTGAGATATCTGCCCTCAAGTTCTTCGAACTGAGACAGAAATACTGCGGAAAGGGGGTTCACCACCGAGATATTGACGATGCCGAGTGCTACGGCGGCGATCAGGGCCGGTGTCAGAAATTGCCAAACCGAAACGCCGGCGGCGCGCAAGACAACAAGCTCGTGGTTCCGCGTGAGGCGCAGAAACGTGAATATCCCGCCAAACATGACCGCGAAAGGCACGGCTTCCTGGGCGAGGAAAGGTGTTCGTAGCAGCGCCATGCTGGTGATGACGCTGAATGTTGCCTCGTCGCGTCCGCTGCCGCGGCGCAATAACTCGACGGCGTCGATAAGCAAGATCACCGCGACGATCGTGGCGAACATGATCACGAACCAGATTAGGAACTGTCGCAAGATATAGAACGATATAGTGCGGGAGGCGGTCACGGGCTTGACGTCCTAGGCATCCGCTGCCGCGGGGGCGGCGGACCTGTGGCGCGGATTGCGCAATAGCCAATACACCGAGAGCGCGATTGCCCCGAGTGGCAGGCCGTAGCTGAAGGGAACGATCGCCAGCGATCGTCGCGACATGTTGAACAATCCGAGTGCCGCGACCTGAATGGTAAAAATCAGCGCAATCGCGAGCAAAATACGACCGGTCTGCCCGCGGCGGTTCAGGTCTCCGGACAAAAGGACGGCCATGGCCACGGCGGCGAAGGCCAGAATGTGAAGTGGACTGGTCAGGCGTCGATGGCCTTCTGCTATCAACTGGCTAGAATAAGTGCGGTCGTGGAGACTCTCTCCGGGCCATAGGAGCGAGTCCAGGAAGCGTTCCTCCGGCTCTCGCCACCGGGTCGAGACATCCGGGCTAAGGAAGCTAAGGTCGAGCGAATACTGGTCGAAATTGAACAGCGTCAGGCGCCCGGAATCCCGGTCAACCTCCTGCTGACTGCCATTGAACAGAATGACCCGGGTTTCCTGGCTTGTCTGGCTCGTAGTGCCGCGCTCCGCGGTGTAGGTCACGGGGCGTTCGGGCTCGCGTGAATCATGGGCAAATATGCCGCGCAGCTCACCTTCTCCGGACCGTTCGCGAACATAGATGGTTAGGCCACTGACCGGCGTGTTGAAGCGTTGCTCTTGGAGCAGAACACTCCCGTAACTGTTGCGGTAATTGAATTGCTGCAGCTTGAAGGCGTGCGTCGATGCGGGCACCAAGTAAAGCTGCAGCGCGTATCCGATGAGGACCCCGAGGACGCCCAGCATCAGGCCAGGGCGTGCTAGGGACATCTGGCCGATCCCGGCGGCGCGCATCACGACCAACTCGCTGTCGTTTTTGAGTTTGTTGTAGACTACGAGGATGGCCGCGAAAATCGCGATCGGGAGCACCACGGCGATGAATTTCGGCAGGTTGAGGGCCGTCATCTCGAACAACACGGTGATCGGCAGGCCTCGATTGACGATGAAGTCAATCAGCCTGAGGGAGCCGAACAACGAAATCAGCAGGATGAGCGTGCCGGCGACGAACAGCGAGGCAAATGCCAGTTGCCGGAATATGTATCCGCTGATCGACGTCATGGATGCTCCCAGTTTGACGTTTCCTTGGAAACGTCCCTCAAGTTGCTGATTCGTAAAACAAAGACCTGTCTGTCGGATTGTTTGTAACAGATCGTCCGGCCGGGAAAAACACTTGCCGCTGACGCGGCGCATGTCTTGCGCCCGCTTCGTGCGTACTCTAAATCTCGATAGGCTTTCGACGGCGTGTCGCAGCCTGTGTCCCGCATATTTATGGAATGTAACGTCATGAAAATTTCGTTTGCCGAACCGAAGCTACCCACGAGTGGCGTGCTGGTTTTTCTGGTTGATGCCAATGCGCGGCTGGGAAGCAGCGCCAAGGCGGTCGACAAGGCGACCAAAGGCGCACTCTCGCGCGCCCTGAAAGCCGGGATTTTCGCGGGAAAGAGGGGCGAAAAATTGTCCATCCTCGCGCCGCAGGGACGTGAAAAGGCGACGATTTTGCTGATCGGCGCCGGCAATGCCAAAGACCTCGACGCGCTGCGGGCCCAGGAGATCGGCGCTCAGATTTACAAGGCGCTCGGCGCGGTCTCGGCGAACGCGGCAACCATTGTCGCGGAGATGACCGGTGCCAAGGTGTTCGGCGGCGAACTGGCGGCGAGTATTGCGATTGGCACGCGCTTGCGCTCTTACAAATATGACAAGTACCTGACCGACGCGAAGGGACAACCCACGCCCAACAAGCTGACGCGCGTTCAAATCATGGTGAGGGGGGCGGCGGACGCGCGTCGCCGCTACGGGGTGTTGGCCCCGGTGGCCGATGGTGTCGATATGGCGCGAGATCTCGTGTCCGAACCCAGCAACGTGAAATCCCCCAAATGGATGGCAGCCCAGTGCCGCAAGCTGACCAAGCTCGGCGTCAAGGTGGAGGTGCTGGGCGAGGCGCAGATGCGCAAGCTGGGCATGAACGCATTGCTGGCCGTGGGGCAAGGCAGTGTGCGCGAGTCCCAACTCGTGGTGATGCGCTGGAACGGTGGCGGCAAGGATGCCAAGACAGTGTCCTTCATCGGCAAGGGTGTGACCTTTGACACCGGCGGCATCTCCATCAAGCCGGCCGGTGGCATGGAAGACATGATCTGGGATATGGGCGGCGCGGGTACCGTGATTGGCACAATGCGCGCCATCGCGGGCCGGAAAGCCAAGGCGAATGTCATCGGTGTGGTGGGCCTGGTCGAGAATATGCCCGACGGCAATGCACAACGGCCCGGTGACATCGTGACGACGATGTCGGGTCAGACGGTTGAGGTGATCAACACCGATGCGGAAGGCCGCCTCGTTCTGGCCGATGCGCTCTGGTACACGCAGAAGCGCTTCAAACCCGATGCGATGATCGACTTCGCCACTCTCACCGGCGCAATCATGGTGGCGCTGGGGCGTGAGTATGCGGGCCTGTACGCCAATGATGAAGACCTTGCGAAACGCATCGTGTCTTCCAGCCAGGATGTGGGTGAGAAAGTCTGGCGCATGCCGCTTGACGATGCCTTCGACCGGCAAATCAACACGCCACGCGCCGATATGAAGAATGTCGGGCCGCGCTGGGGCGGCAGCATCACCGCTGCGCAGTTCCTCCAGCGTTACGCCAACGATGTGCCTTGGGCGCATATGGATATTGCGGGTGTTGCCTGGTCGGACAAGGAACAGCCACTGATGGCGCGGGGGGCGACCGGCTTCGCCGTGCGCACGCTCGATCAGTTCGTTCGCGACCACTACGAAAAATAAAACAGGTCGCGATGTGACGGAGATTCGCTTCTATCACCTGACACGCCGCACCCTTGAAGAGGTGTTGCCGGTCATGCTTGAGCGGACCGTCATCCGAGACGGACGCCGCGCGATCGTCATTGCCGGTTCGCCCGAGCGGATCGAAGACCTGAACGCGCATCTGTGGACCTACAACGACCGTGTCTTCCTGCCCCATGGTAGCAAGGCCGATGGCCACGCCGCGTTGCAGCCGGTTTGGCTGACGGATCAGGACGAAAACCCCAATGACGCGCGGGTCCTGTTTCTGGCTGACGGCGCGCAATCTGCGGATCCCGGGAGCTTCGATCTCGTTTGTGAACTGTTCGACGGGCGCGACGATGCGGTCGTCAGTGCCGCGCGCGCGCGTTGGCAGGTCTACAAGGACGCCGGGCACGATCTCACCTATTGGCAGCAAACAGAACGCGGCGGCTGGGAGCAAAAGGCCGCCGGTTAGTGGCTTGTTTGATGACTGAAACGCCGGTGTGACGAACGTTGGCTTGTCGCCGCCGCCTGTGCTGGATATAACGCGCGCACATTTCCATTCCAGACCGGAGCAAATTCATGGCCCTCGAGCGCACGTTCTCGATCATTAAACCCGACGCCACGAAGCGGAACATCACCGGCAAGATCATTGCCAAGTTCGAGGACGCCGGACTGCGTGTTGTGGCGCAGCGCCGCATTCACCTCAGTCGCGAGGAGGCGGAATCCTTTTACGGGGTTCATCGCGAACGCCCGTTCTTCAACGACCTCGTGGCCTTCATGACCTCTGGTCCGGTGGTCGTGCAGGTGCTGGAAGGTGAGAATGCGATTGCCATGAACCGCGAAATTATGGGGGCTACGAACCCGGCCGAGGCTGACGAAGGCACCATCCGCAAGGAATTCGCGGAATCGATCGAGGCAAACTCCGTGCACGGCTCGGATGCGCCCGAGACGGCAGCTGAAGAAATCGCCTTCTTCTTTGACGAGAATGAGATCGTCGGCTGATCGCAACGCCCGATCAGGCGCCGCGGCAGGCCATCAAACGATCGTCCACCACATGATGATAAGGGCAATCGCGACGGCGGCCCCCGAGTAACCCATCAGCTTCAGAAAACCACCCCAGGTTTTCCAGCGTCGGTCGAGATCCATAATTTCGTCGGACATGTGCACTCGCATGTTTCCGGTTGAGCCTTGGCATGAGTTTTATACGCGACCGCCGGGGGCGTCAAAGCCCTTTGGCGGGGCCGTGTGCGGTTTATTCCGTTGGCGGGAAGATAAGCGGGCGATGCCGGCGCTCGAGCGTGGTGATGACCGCGCGTTCGTCGACGATTTCCACCCGGTTTTCCGCCAGAAGCCGCACCGCGAGCGGATAGCATTCATGTTCGGCTTCGAGGATGCGCGCGGCGAGGGTGTCCTCGTCATCCTGGGGCATCACCGGGACGACGGCTTGCAGCAGGATCGGCCCTGCATCCATTTCCGGGCGCACGATGTGCACGGTACAGCCGCTGAGCCGCACACCGGCTGCGATGGCTTGAGCATGGGCATCGATACCCTTGAAGGCCGGCAGGAGTGACGGGTGAATATTGACCACCCGGTCGCGCCAGTTCTCCACAAACCAGCTCGACAAAAGCCGCATGAAACCCGCCAGGCAGACCAGTTCTGCCCCCGAGGATTTGAGATGTTTGTCGATTTCCCGGTCGAAATTTTCGCGGTCCGGGAAATCACCATGGGCAACCACGGTGGTTTCTATGCCCGCGGCCCTGGCATGGTCGAGCCCCAGCGCATCCGGCTTGTTCGACACGACGAGCACGATTTCCGCCGGGAAGTCCGGTGCGGCGCAGGCGGCGATCAATGCCTGCAGGTTGGAGCCCCGGCCGGAAATCAGGACACCGACTTTCAGGCGGTTCATGCGGCCCCACCCAGGGCGACCGACAAGTCCGAAATCTCAATCTCGCCATCGGCGGATGTCATGATTTCGCCAATGACGCAAGCATTCTCGCCCGCGTCGTTGAGGGTGTTGACAACAGCCTCCGCGCTATCCTTGCCGGCAAGTGCGATCATGCCGACGCCGCAATTGAATGTCCTGGCCATTTCCATTTCGTTGATCTCGCCGACCTGGCGCAGCCAGTCGAACACCGGGGGCGCCGTCCAGCAGTTGCCGTCGAGCGACGCGCCGAGGCCCTTGGGAAGGGCGCGGGGAATGTTTTCAAGCAGACCGCCGCCGGTGATATGGGCATAGCCTTTGAGCGTCGGAAGATCGGCTGCGGCCAGGCACGCGCGCACATAAATGCGTGTCGGCGTGAGAAGTGCGGCCCCGAGCTCCTGGTCCCCGTCAAAAGGTGCGCGTGCCGTCAGTTCGCATCCTGCCCGGTCGACGATCTTTCGCACCAGGGAGTAGCCGTTCGAGTGGACTCCGCTGGAGGCAAGACCAATGACAAGGTCGCCGGCCTCGATCGGGCGGTCGGGTCGCGGAAATGCCGTGCCACGTTCCATGGCGCCGACCGAGAATCCGGCCAGGTCAAACTCGCCGCTGGCATAGAGCCCCGGCATCTCGGCCGTCTCGCCGCCGATCAATGCACATCCGGCCTGTTTGCAGCCCTCCGCGATGCCCGTCACGACCGCGGCTGCTACCTCGGGGTCGAGCCCACCGGTGGCGAAATAATCCAGAAAGAAGAGCGGTTCGGCGCCCTGCACGACGAGGTCGTTGACGCACATGGCGACCAGATCGATGCCGAGTGTGTCAAACCGGCCTGTTTCGAAAGCGAGCTTGAGCTTGGTGCCGACACCATCGGTTGCCGCGACGAGAATGGGGTCTTTGAAACCTGCCGCCTTGGGGTCGAACAAGGCGCCGAAGCCTCCCAGGCCGTCGACGGAACCGGCGCGCTGGGTCGCCGCCGCCAACGGTTTGATAGTCTCGACGAGGGCGTTGCCGGCCGCAATATCCACGCCGGCATCTTTGTAGGAAAGCCCCAGTGTCCGTCTCCTCGCGCGCAGTGCGCATTATTCGTGCTATGGCATTGCCACATTCGCGGCGCAGTGTTCTTGTACACTGCGAATCACGCCCTGTTGGCTCGTCAGAATAGGTGTTTCAAGGTCATTTGCAATGTGTCGCGCGCTGCAAAAATCTAGTCTCGTTCTCGCCATGTGGTTGCTTGCCGCGGGCACCGTTTCCGTCGTGGGATCGTCGACGCTTTCGGCGCAGAAATCTGCGCTCGAGGACATATTTGTCGTGCGGGATGTGACGCTTGACGAGACCGCCCAGACCGCTGCGGCAGCGCGCGCGCAGGCTCTCGCGAAGGGTCAGTTGCAGGCATTTGCGCAGCTCGAGGCGCGCTTGACACGCAGCGTTCATCGCGGCCTGGCGGCGAATGTCGACCCCGCGACGTTGCGGTTTCTCGTCGATGCCATCCAGATCGACGGTGAGAAGACCTCGGATGTGCGCTATCTCGCGAATTTGACGGTCACCTTCAAGCCCGACGCGGTGCGGAACTTGTTCCGTCAGTCCGGCGTGCCGTTTGCCGAATTGCGCAGCCGTCCATTGACGGTCGTGCCCGTTTTGGCGACCCCGGTGCGTTACCTGCTGTGGGACGATCCCAACCCATGGCGTGAGGCGTGGCGAAACCATCCCGAGGGAGCGGGTCTCGTGCCGATGCTGGCACCCATCGGGGACCTGGAGGACCTGTCGGGTCTCACGGTCGATCAGGCGGTCGACGGCGACCCGGACATTCTGGCGCGCTTTGCCGAACGTTACGGCGCGCGCGGTGTGGTTATCACAATCGCAAATATGTTCGAGACGGAGCCGGGCATCCTGCGCTCCGACATCGTCAGCGTGCCGGTTGGTTTGCAGGAAATGAGCCCCTTCAGTATTTCGGTTATCGGACAGGCGGGCGAAGACGAGCGGAGCATCTTCGCGCGTGCGGTCGGCGATGTTCGTGAGATTATCGATGACGAATGGAAGGCGGCGAGCGCGCTCGCGGCGGGAGACATTGCCCAATTGCGGGCCGCGGTTCCCATCGCTGACCTGAAGAACTGGATCGATATTCGCGCGCGCATCAGACGGGTTCCTGCGGTGACCAATATTCAGGTTATCGTGCTTACGGCCAACGCGGCGGAGATCGTAATCAGCCACCGGGGCGATGAGGCGCGACTGACGCGGGCCTTCGAGCGGTTCGATCTGATTCTTGAGGGCAACACTCCTGGCGAGGACGTCCCGCGCCCGCAAGGGAGCTTGCAAACAGGCCTTGGGGCGCTGGTCACCCATGTCGTGCGTCTCGCGGTCAACTGAGCGGGTCGATCGGTGAGCCGGCAACTCGTCTTGGATCTGGGGCATCGAACCGCGCGGGGACGGTCGGACTTCCTGGTCTCCAGCAGCAATGCCGAAGCGGTGGAGTGGATCGATCGCTGGCCGGAATGGCCGGCGCGCGCGCTTGCGATCTGGGGTCCGGCTGCGTCGGGAAAGACCCATCTGGGGCATGTCTGGTGCGAAGTGAGCGGGGGAAGCCGGATCGGACCCGACGACGTGCGCCGGTCCGACGGATCGGAACTGCGCGCGCGGAACAGATATCTGTTCGTTGACGGTGCCGACCAGCTTGCCGGCGATCGGGATGGTGAGGAGGAGCTGCTTCATCTCTACAACTACATGCTGGAAACCGATGGCGCGGTGCTGTTCGCAGGGCGCGAGGCGCCCGCGCGCTGGAACGTCGGGCTGGCAGACCTGGCGTCGCGGCTGAAGGCCTTGTCGGGGGCGGGTATATCGGCGCCGGACGATGATTTGCTGGCCGCGTTGATGGTCAAGTTGTTTCGCGACCGCCAGTTGCTGGTGGGCGAGGATGTGGTGCTTTACCTGATGGCGCGCATGGAACGTTCGTTTGGTGCCGTGGCGGATATCGTCGCGGCGATCGATTCGGCCGCGCTCGAGCGCCGGCGACCGGTCACGGTGCCGCTCGCGCGGGAAATTCTCAGCGATTTCGCCTGAAAGCTGATTGTCATCGCCTTGTCACAATTTGCGGACATGGTGCGATTTCGATAGCATCTGCTTCCTGAAGGTGCGCATGCGCCTGTAATCCTTAGAAAAAATGGTCTCCGTGGTCGCGCAAAACACTCATATTTCGCCCGATGCCGCCGCAGGTATCGGGCCCGAGTCACCCGATCGGTTCATCAACCGCGAGCTCTCCTGGCTGGCGTTCAACGAGCGCGTCCTTGAAGAGGCGGAGAATCCCAACCATCCCCTGCTCGAACGCCTGCGTTTCCTGTCGATCTCCGCGTCGAACCTGGACGAGTTCTACATGGTGCGCGTGGCCGGTCTTAAGGGACAGGTCGAGGCCGGAATCACGACGGCCAGCCAGGAAGGGTTGACCCCGGGCGAACAGCTCGCGGCGATCAACGCGCGCGCGGGCGCCCTCATGTCGGCGCAACAGAAGACGTGGCTGGCGCTGGTGGAGGCATTAAGGGCGAGCGATATCGCCGTGGTAGAGCCCGACGAGCTGACGGCGGATGAGGCGGACTGGCTCGAAGACCGGTTCATGACGACGATCTTCCCCGTCCTGACCCCGCTGGCTGTCGACCCCGCACATCCGTTCCCGTTCATCCCGAATTTCGGGCTCGCCGAGGCGATGGAGCTTTACCGGCCCAGCGACAACCGGTTGATGATCGGGCTCCTGCCCCTGCCGGGTCAGATCGAACGCTTTATTCGCCTGCCTGGCAGAAATCTGAGATTCATCCTGCTCGAGAAATGCGTCTCGATGTTCCTCGACCGGATCTTTCCGGGGTTCGAGTTGCGCGGCATGGGCACATTCCGCGTCATTCGCGATAGCGACATCGAGGTCCTGGAAGAGGCGGAGGATCTGGTCCGGCTGTTCGAATCCGCCCTCAAGCGTCGGCGCCGCGGCACGGTCATCCGCCTGACCGTCGATGCCGAGATGCCGGCGGAACTGCGGCGCTTCGTGACCGAGGAAATCGGCGTTGACGAGGAGGATGTCTTCGTCCTCGATGGCATGCCCGGCCTCGACCGGACAAAGGAGCTCATCGTTGATGACCGGCGGGATCTATCGTTCGAACCCTTCAACGCCAGGTTCCCCGAGCGTATTCGGGATTTTGCCGGGGACTGCTTCGCGGCGATCCGGGCCAAGGATATCGTTGTCCACCACCCGTTCGAATCCTTCGATGTGGTGGTTCAGTTCCTGCGCCAGGCCGCGCGTGATCCCCAGGTGGTCGCCATCAAGCAGACGCTCTATCGCACGTCGGAAGACTCTCCCATCGTCAGCGCCCTGATCGAGGCAGCGGAGGCTGGCAAATCGGTGACGGCGCTGGTGGAGTTGAAGGCGCGGTTCGACGAGGAGGCCAACATCCGGTGGGCGCGTGAGCTGGAACGCGCGGGCGTGCAGATCGTCTACGGTTTCATTGATCTCAAGACCCACGCTAAGATCAGTCTCGTGCATCGCCGCGAGGGCAGTGATCTACGGACCTACGCCCATTTCGGGACCGGAAACTATCACCCGATCACGGCGCGCATTTATACCGACATCAGCTATCTGACCCAGGACCCGAAGCTCTGTCAGGACGCCTCGCGGGTGTTCAACTACATGACCGGTTACGCCCGGCCCGAGGGCCTAGAAAAGGTGGCTGTTGCGCCCTCGAACCTTCGCGAGACGTTGATGGATTGCATCGAGGAAGAGATCGAGCACGCGCGCGCCGGCCGTCCGGCCGAGATTTGGGCCAAGTTCAACAGCCTTGTCGACGGCGACATCATCGATGCGTTGTACCGTGCGTCCCAGGCGGGGGTGAACATCTACCTGATTATCCGTGGGATTTGCTGCCTGCGGCCCGGAATACCGGGACTTAGCGAGAATATCGAGGTCAAGAGTATCGTCGGGCGTTTCCTGGAACATTCCCGGATCATGGCCTTCGGTTCGGGGGCAGAACTGCCGTCACCCCAAGCCAAGCTGTACATCTCGTCGGCCGACTGGATGCCGCGCAACCTGGACCGTCGGGTAGAGCTTCTCGTACCCATCGAGAGCGGCACGGTGCACCAGCAGATCCTCGACCAGATCATGGTTGCGAATCTTCTGGATCGCGCCCAAAGCTGGCTAATGGAGCCCGATGGCGCCTACACCCGGATCGACAATAATGGCGAGCAGGACCCATTCAACTCACACAAATATTTTATGACCAATCCCAGCCTGTCTGGGCGTGGCAGCGCGTTGAAGAAACCCGGCAGCGCGCCCCAGTTGCTCGCGCATCCCGACTAGGGTCCTCCGGCTCCCCACATTCATGTGCTTTTGATGCCTGACCGCTCGCCATCTGTCGGCGGGCCGGCGGCAGTTGTCGACATCGGGTCGAACTCGATCCGGCTTGTCGTGTTCCGTGACCGTTCGCGCGCCGCACCTGTGGTTTTCAATGAACGCGTGACCTGCGGCATCGGCCGCGAGCTCGCCGCGACGGGACGCCTTCACCCCGACGGGGTTGCTCAGGCCCTTGCGAACTTGCCTCGTTTTGCGGCGATCGTGCGCACCATGGGCATCGAGGACACGATGCTGGTGGCGACAGCGGCAACCCGCGAGGCCGCAGACGGTGCGGATTTCCTCACCCAGGTCGAAGGCATATTCGGGTGTACGGTGGCCCAGCTCGATGGCAATCAGGAAGCCCGTCTCGCGGCCTGCGGCGTGATCAGCGGGATTCCCGATGCCCATGGCATGGCAGCCGATCTGGGTGGCGGTAGCCTTGAACTCGCGGGCATATCGGCCGGCAAGGTGGGCGACCATGGCAGCCTGCCTCTGGGGCCCCTGCGTCTCGCCGCGACCGGCGGCGATGGCGACGAATTGTCGGACTATATCGACGAGGTATTGGCGGGCTTTTCATGGGTTGGTCAGGCACTGGACGGGGGTGCGATTTATGCAGTCGGCGGCGCCTGGCGCGCCCTGGCCCGGCTGCACATGGTGCAGACGAAATATCCCCTGCGTGTGATTCACAATTATCAAATATCGGGCAGAGATACCGCGGATTTTTGCCGTGTCGTCGCCGGGCTTGGTGCCGAGAGCCTGTCGCGGATCAGCGTCGTGCCCCGTGCGCGTGTGCCAACCTTGTCGACGGCCGCGCTGGTGCTCGAACGCCTGATCCAGGCCTCCAAGGCCGAGACGGTCGTGTTTTCGGCCAACGGCATCCGCGAAGGCTCCCAGTTCGATGTGCTTGATGCGGACACCCGCGACGCCGACCCGTTGATCGTCGCGTGTGAACATCTTGCCGCGCGCGAAAGCCGTGCGCTCGGCACGGGCACGGCGCTGTTCGACTGGGTGTCACCTCTGTTTGAGGGTGAAGATAAAAACCTGCGCCGCCTGCGGCGCGCGGCCTGCCTGCTTGCCGATATCGGCTGGCATGAACACCCGGACTACAGGGCCGAGCAGGTCTATTTCCGGATCCTGCGTCTGCCGTTGGTGGCGCTCAGCCATGTCGACAAGACCATGATCGCGCTGGCGGTGTTCCGGCGCTACAGCGGCGCCAAGCGTGGTTCGACATTACGGGTCGCGAATGCATTGCTCGGGCCCGAGGAGACCGATTGGTCGCGGCGCCTGGGCACGGCCCTGAGGCTGGCCGAGACGTTTACCGGCGGCAATACCGCGTTGCTCAATGGGGCGGGGCTGAAACTCGACAGCGAACAGCTTGTGCTGAGGCTCAATAAGGGTCAGGCCGATCTCTTTGGTGATCTGGTGCGCACCCGGTTTGGTGCCCTGGCCAAGCAATTCGGGGTATCGGGCGTGATCGAAGGCGAGGGCCTGCGAGAGGTGATCGGCTAGATCGGCGCGAATTATCGTGGTTATTCGGCTGCTTCTTCGTTGCCTTCGATAGCTGGGCCGACCTCGACGACTCGCACCTTGCCATGGCCCGCCGCCAGCGCGATTTCCCCGGCCTTCAGGCGCAGTGCGTCGTCGCCGAAGATGTCCCGGCGCCAGCCTTTCAGGGCGGCCACATCGGCATTGTCGTCGGCGGCGATCGCCTCAAGGTCCGGTACGGTCGCGACGAGTTTCTGCGCCACCTTGTTGGTGTCGCATTTGAACTTGAGCAGCACCTTCAGCAGGTCCATCAAAGCTCCGGCACCCGGCGGCAGCTCCACCGGCTCGGGGATTGTCGGTGCCTGGTCGTGGGGCAATGCACGGCCTTCTTCGACTGCGGCCAGCAGGCCCTGGCCAAGACGGCCGCTGGCAAAGTTTTTAGGGATGCCGCGCATGCGCTGCAGAGATTGCTCGTCCTCGGGCGGGCGGGCCGCGATCTGGGCCAACACGTCGTCGCGCATCAGCCGGTTGCGGGGCAGGTCCCGAGCCATTGCCTCGCGGTCGCGCCAAGCGGCGACGGCCTGCAGCATGGCCAGATGTTTCGGCTGGTTGCGCTTGGGCTTGAGCCGTCGCCAGCCCTCCTCGGGTACCACTTCATAAAGGGCCGGGTCGGCGAGCTTGACCATTTCCTCCTCGACCCAGGCGAGGCGGCCGTTTTCTTCAATCCGGCGACGTAGTTTTTCGTAGGCCGGGCGCAGATGGGTCACGTCGGCGAGCGCATAGTCCATCTGGGCGTCGGTCAGGGGCCGGTGAGACCAGTCGGTGAAGCGGCTGCCCTTGTCGGGGCGGACTTTCGTGAGCTTGGAGATCAGTGTCTCGTAGCCGACCTGGTCGCCGAAGCCTGCAACCATGGCCGCGATCTGGGTGTCGAACAGCGGCACGGGCGTGACGCCGCCCTCGTGATGGAAGATCTCGATGTCCTGCTTGGCAGCGTGCATCACCTTGAGCACGTTTTCGTTGGCGATCAAATCGTACAGCGGTGACATGTCCATGCCGTCGGCCATGGGGTCGATGATGGCCTCGTCGTCCGGCCCCGCGACCTGTACCAGGCACAGGATCGGCCAGAAAGTGCTCTCGCGCATGAACTCGGTGTCGACGGTGATGTATTCGGCGGTGGACACCGCGTCGCAGAAGGCGACCAGCGCGTCTGTGTCTGAGATTACGTTCATGGAGGGCGGTTCTACAGGGATTCTTGAGGGTTTGAAACCCGCCCGGTGCCGCACCGAAAACCCGCTGTGGCCTTGACAGGCGCGGGCGATCCGTGGCCATTGGCGCGACAGGAGGCCCGCGACCTCAAAAGGGCCGATTTCCAGCCTTTAAACAGCTCCCCCGGGACGAAACATGCATCCCTACCGAACCCATACATGCGGTGAACTGCGCGACGAGAATGCGGGCGATACCGTGCGCCTGTCGGGCTGGATTCACCGCAAACGCGACCACGGCAATCTGCTGTTCGTCGACCTGCGCGACCAGTACGGCATCACCCAGTGCGTGATCGACACCTCCAGCCCCATCTTCGCGACCGTCGAGAGCGCGCGGCTGGAATCGGTGATCACCGTGACTGGCTCCGTGGTGGCGCGCTCCGAGGAGACCGTCAACGCGACCATCCCGACCGGTTCGGTTGAGGTAGGCATCGATGAGGTGAATGTCGAGAACGGCGCCGATCAGCTGCCCCTGCAGGTGAATTCTGATGAGGATACCGGCGAGGATATCCGCCTGCGCTACCGCTATCTGGACCTGCGCCGGGAGAAGGTGGCGCGGAACATCCTGCTGCGCAATGACGTCATCGCGTCGATCCGCCGGCGCATGATCGAGGCCGACTTCAAGGAATTCCAGACGCCGATCCTGACCGCTTCGTCCCCCGAGGGCGCGCGCGACTATCTGGTGCCGTCGCGCCTGCATCCGGGAAAGTTCTACGCGTTGCCCCAGGCCCCCCAGCAGTTCAAGCAGCTTTTAATGGTTGCGGGATTCGACAAGTATTTCCAGATCGCGCCGTGTTTCAGAGACGAGGACGCGCGGGCTGACCGCTCGCCGGGTGAGTTCTACCAGCTCGATTTCGAGATGGCTTATGCCACCCAGGAAGACGTGTTCAACGCCATCGAGCCGGTGATCGCCGGCGTGTTTGAGGAATTCGCCGGGCACAACCGGGAGGAGTCCTGGTCGGTCACGCCCACGCCGTTCCCGCGCATTCCTTATGCAGAATCCATGCTGAAATACGGCAACGACAAGCCCGACCTACGCAACCCCATCGAGATCGCCGACGTGGCCGAGGTGTTCGCGGGCTCGGACTTCAAGATCTTCGCCGGCCTGGTGGAGAAGGGCGGCACCGTGCGAGCCATTCCCGCGCCGAGTGGCGGGTCGCAGCCGCGCAGCTGGTTCGACAAGCTCAACGACTGGGCCCGCGAGGAAGGCGCGCCGGGGCTGGGCTACATCATCCTGGAAGACGGCGAGGGCAAGGGCCCGATCGCCAAGTTCGTCGCCGGCGAGCGCCTCGAGAAGCTCAAGGAACTGGCGGGCCTGAAGGACGGCGACGCGGTTTTCTTTTCCGCCGGCAGCGCCGATGAGGCCGCCGACCTGGCGGGCAAGGCGCGCACCCGGATCGGCGAGGATCTCGACCTGATCCCGACCGGCCGCTATGACTTCTGCTGGATCGTCGATTACCCGATGTATGAGAAGGACAAGGATACGGGGAAGATCGAGTTCTCCCACAACCCGTTCTCCATGCCCCAGGGCGAGATGGCGGCACTCGACGCCGACGACCCGCTGGATGTGCTCGCCTACCAGTACGACATCGTGTGCAACGGCGTGGAGCTGTCGTCGGGCGCGATCCGGAACCACCGCCCGGACATCATGCTCAAGGCCTTCAAGATCGCGGGCTATGACCGCGAGACCGTGGAGCGCGAGTTCGCGGGCATGTTCAACGCCTTCCGCTACGGCGCCCCGCCCCATGGCGGGTCGGCACCGGGCATAGATCGAATCGTCATGCTGATCGCCGACGAGCCCAACATCCGCGAGGTCATCGCCTTCCCGATGAACCAGCGCGCCGAAGACCTGATGATGGGCGCGCCGGCCGAGGTGGACGACACGCGCCTGCGTGAGCTGCACCTGAAGAAGGTGCAGCCGAAGGGCGAGAAGGCCGAGAAATAGTCCATGAACATCACCCTCAACAACGTTGATTTCCGCTACGAGCTCGACGGCCCGGAAGGCGCGCCGTGGATCGTGTTTTCCAACTCGCTGACAACCGACGTGACCATGTGGGACACGGAGGTGGCGCACCTGGCCGATCGCTACCGCATCCTGCGCTACGACACCCGCGGCCATGGCCAGAGCTCGGCTCCGAAAGGGCCGTACAGTTTTGATTTGCTGGTCTCCGACATCGTCGCGCTGATGGACGCCGTCGGCGTGGACAAGGCCCACTATGTGGGGCTTTCGCTGGGCGGTATGGCGGGGCTGGGCATGGCCATCGAGCATGGCGAGCGTTTGTTGAGCCTGGCGGCGTGCGACGCGCGGCCCTTCGCGGACCCGGAATGGGCAGCACCCTGGGTCGACCGTATCGCGCTGGCCCGGGACAAGGGCATGGAGGCGCTGGTGGAGCCCACGGTGGCCCGCTGGTTCACGGAAGATTTCCAGGCCGATCCGGCCAACGCGCCGGTGCTGGACCATGTGCGCCGGATGATCCGCGAGACCTCGGTCGAGGGCTATACCGGTTGCGCGGGGGCGCTGCAGGGCCTCAACTATCTGCCCCGGCTGGGCGAGATTTCCGTACGGAGCCTGTTCATGACCGGCGAGTCCGACGGCAGCACGCCGCCGGAGGCCTCCCGGCAGATGCATAAAGCTGTTCCGGGCTCCCAATGCGTGATCCTGGACCCGGCCTCGCACATCTCGAACCTGGAAAACCCGGCGGCATTCGACGCGGCGCTGTTTGCCCATATCGAGGCGGCGGGCGTCTGACGGGCGGGTTTGAAACCCACCGCTACGTTGAATATCGGGTCATCGGACATCTCTGTTCCGCTCCAGAGGGCCGTAGAGGCGGGTTTTAGACCCACCCACCCGTCATACGCGGGTTTGACCCGCGTATCTCGTCGATGATCGAACTGAGATGCCCGGATCAAGTCCGGGCATGACGTAGTCCTGTAAGTCCAGGCATGACGGGGATTGATAAATTCGCGGCGGCCACATGTTTCGACAGCCCCAACATGCGGTGTATGGTTCGGGAAACGTAGCGACCTACCGCCAAAAGAGACACTTATGGCCAGTGCACCCCGGCTCCGTCATATGGGCCTGTACACCAACGATATGGATGCGATGCTGGGATTCTATACCGGCGTCATGGGCCTGACGGTGACCGACCGGGGCGAGTATGGCGACCCGATCCAGCGGATCATCTTCCTGTCCAGTGACCCGACCGAGCATCATGAATTCGTCCTGGCCGACCCGCCGGCGGGCGAGCGCGAGACGGTCCATGTGCAGCAGATCTCCTTCCTGCTCGATGATCTCGACCAGTTGCGCGCGCTCCATGACAAGGTCGTGGCGGCGGGCATCGAGATCACCCGGATGATCACTCATGGCAACGCTTGGTCGATCTATTTCGAGGATCCGGGCGACAACCAGGTCGAGTGCTACGTCCACACCCCCTGGTACGTGACCCAGCCCCACGGCCACCCGTTCGATCTGTCCCAGACGAACGAGGAGATCATGGAAATCACCGAGGCCCATTGCCGCGAGGATGCGGGCTTCATGATGGCGGCAGACTGGGAGAAGAAGATGGCCGCGAAGATGGGTGCGCACTAAGGACACCAATCCTTTTCGGCATGCCCGGATCAAGTCCGGGCATGACGGTGTTGGTGGTTGTCTGCCACCCGCAACCCCAATCGTCTAAAACTTTCCGAATTGTTAACGCTCCTCTAAGGCTGCCTGCGTGAGGCTGTGCCCTGCGATGCCGCGTGGTGATTCCGCCTGGAGTTTCCGCGCTCGAATGGCACAGGGGAGACAGGTTCATGACCGATCGGGGCACCGGCTCGTGGTCGGGGATACGTTTGCCGGCCGGGCTGTCATCATTGGTCGATGTGGATATCGTCGTTCCGGAGTTTGTTGGCAGCGGTCCAGCGTGATCTGCGACACCGCAGCGCTGTTAGAGGCGTGTCGGAAGTGAAGGACTGTCGCCGCGGTGCTGGCTTTGGGCCAAACGACACCTGTATCATGCACTGCAAATCACGGTTTTCGGGGGGAAGTAACATGCGTGCAGCGTTCTATGATCGATTGGGTTCGGCCGAAGATGTTCTGACAGTCGGCGAGCAGCCAACGCCTGAACCCGGTTCCGGAGAGGTGCGGGTGCGTCTCGCGACGTCGGGCGTCAATCCTTCCGATTGGAAGGCGCGGTTGCGCGGACGCGGTGGCGCGATTCCATTCCCGCTGATCATCCCGCAAAGCGATGGTGCGGGCACGATCGATGCCGTTGGCGATGGCGTGGACGGGGGCCGCGTGGGACGGGATGTGTGGCTGATGAACGGCCAGTGGCAGCGGCCTTTCGGGACGGCGGCGGAATATATCTGCATACCCGAGAAATATGTCATCGACCTGCCGGCGGGAACCGACATGGCCGAGGCGGCCTGCTTCGGCATCCCGTTCCTCACCGCCCACCGTGCCGTGATGTTTGACGGCGACGTGTCGGGCCAGACGATCCTGGTCCAGGGCGGTGCGGGCGCGGTCGGCGACCATGCGGTACAAGTCGCCAAGGCGAATGGCGCCCGGGTCATCACCACCGTGAGCTCCGATGAAAAGGCCGACTATGTGCGTCAGGCCGGGGCCGACGAAGTGGTGAACTATCGAACCGAGGATGTTGCGGTGAAGCTCCTCGAGATGACCGACGGCAAGGGTGTGGACCGGATCGTTGAGTTGAACCTGTCGGCAAACGCGCCGAGTTACGGTCAGATTCTCGCGCCGCGCGGGACTGTCATCATCTATGGAACGGTCGACGCCATGGCGAGCGTTCCGGCCCAGGATTTCATCGTGAAGGGCGCGAACCTCAAATGGTTCATCGTCTATTCGATCACCGATGCCGAGCGCGACGAAGGGGTTGCGGCCCTCAATAAAATGCTCGCCGACGGGACATTGAACACGACCATCGCTGCGCGTTTTCCGCTCGAGGAGATCGTGGCCGCGCACGAGATGGTCGAGGCCGCCAAGCATATCGGCAACGTGGTGCTCGATATAGGCTAGCCGGTGATCCCGGGGCCCTTGCTGTGGCGGTCGCCGCGTAGTCTCGATAGAAAGGTCCATAACTGTCTGGTTTTTATGAAGAAAATATTGGTATATTGACCCACCGAAAAAATACATAAGCCCATGAAAGTATTATGAAAAATAGCTTAATAAATTGAATGAGGTTTCCCACTAAAGACGAAAAATTCAATAAATTTAGTATTTTATGGGCGTCTCTTAATTTTTTTTCTATGCAACGCGAGTCGCACCGGGGCAGTATCCGGTCGAGCTTTGGGAGGCTTGCGATGCGAAAAAACCTGGCAATGATTGGAATACCGCTTTTCCTGGGCGGATGTGGGCTGCCGCCGGCGGTTTCGGTGGCGTCCTGGGCGCTGGACGGGATCAGTTATCTGGCCTCGGGCAAAAGCGTTACGGACCACGCAATCTCGGAAGTCGCGCAACAGGATTGCGCCTTGTTTCGGGTGGTCCAGGGACGTGAGCTCTGTGAGGCGAACATCGACGATACCCAGACTGCCAAAGGCCCGCAGGTCGCCGATGCCGCTTTGACCGTTGAGGAAATACGGCAGGACAGCAGCGATATCGCGCTGTTTGATGACCCGCTCGTTGTTCCGGTTGAAGTCGCGGGAATCGTCGAAGGGTTTGGCCCCGGAACGGTGGCCGTGGAAGACCGCCAACTGGTGGCAACGTTTGCACCTGTGGCGATCGCGCCATTGGTCGAGGCAGATATTTCCCCGGGGCGTTTCGATGATGCCGCCCCGAAGGCCCGCCCGGCGTATTTGAATACGCCGATATACGATATCGCGTTATCCCGGCCGCAGGCGCCATCCCAGGTACAGACGGCGGTGCAGCGGCCCGACGAGCCCGCATCGTCCGGCCAATTCCAGATGATGTCTGTTGTCGGCAGTTTCGGTTCCATCGGCAATGCCAGAAAACAGGCTGGCCGGTATGCGTCGCTGGGCGCGGAGGTGCGTTCGATGCGCGTTGATGGCCGCACCTGGCACCGGGTCATGGTCGATGCCCCATTATTGACAGTTCGGCAAATGGGTGCCGTGGACGCCTGGGCTGTGCGGGTTGACTAACCGCAATCAACTCACTGTGTGACGTGAATCCGCCGTAATTTTCCGGTTACAATGGGTTCATGGTGGCCCTTCATATCAAGACCGTTCGAAATGCGCTCGCCGGCGGGTTGTTGGCTGCATTGCTTGTTCCCGATAGCGCCGGGGCGGTCGTGACCCATGCGTCACATCGCGCCTTCTATGAAATCAGCATCGGTCACGTGGAGACCGGCTCTCAGATCGTCGATGCGCGCGGCCGTATGGTGGCGGAGTGGAACCGCGCTTGCGACGGCTGGACGTCCAGCCAGCGTCTCGTCGTCAGCATGGCTCCGGGTGAGGGGGAACCGATTAACTCGGAAGTTGTGATGACAAGCTTCGAGGCACTCGACGGGACCCTTTTCAGTTTTGATTCCGAAACCCGGATCGGCGGCGAGACGGTTGAGGCGGTTAAAGGGGCCGCAGAGCGGGCGGGGCCCGGGAAGGCGGGGCGCGCGACCTACAAGGAGCCACGCGGTGTCGCGCTGGATTTACCCCCGGATACAGTATTCCCCTTCGAGCACACGATTGCCGTGATCGAGGCCGCGGAGCGGGGCGAGAAGCGAGCCTTCAGTCATTACTTCGATGGTTCCCAGCCGGAGAATGCGCCGATGGCGGCCAACTCACTCATTCTCGGCAAGGCGCGGGACGCCACGGACGGCAGCGAGAATGGCTTTGGTGAACTGAGCGCACATAAATGGTGGCCGGTACGCCTGGCGATGTTCGCAAGCAGTGCCGGCAGAGGGCTCAACGAAGAACCGGAATTCGAGATGACCCAGATCCTGCAGGACAATGGTATCGTGCGCCGGTTCGAGTTCGATTATGGCGAGTTTTCCCTGGTTGCCGCGCTTGTCGAGATCGAGGAAATCGCGCCGCCCCGCTGCGACTAGGACTTCAAACCTGATTGGCGCTTGTCAGCGTTTGACGCCGGGCTTTGCTTTCTTGTTGCCGCGAATGGACCGTCCCTTGCCGATCGCATCATGCCCCAGCTTGTCGCGAACTTCATCGATGACGGCTTCGATACGTTTACGATGATCGGCGTCCGGGTCGGCGAGGTCCGGCGGATCGGCCTCGAGCGGGTCGGTGAAGTTCGAGAGGCCGATACCGATGAGCCGAAACTTGCTGTCTGTCGGCGCTGCGGCGAGTGCGCGGTCGAGCAAGGGCACGGCCGCGCGATAGAGGGTTTCGGCCAGTTGGGTCGGCGCCGGTAGCGCCCGAGACCGGGTCAGGGTTTTGAATTGAGAGGATTTCAGTTTGAGCGTGGCAGTTCGCCCGGCGAGATCGCGCGTCTTCATGCGGTCCGTGACCTTCTCACAGAGTGGCCAAAGGCGTTTTCGGAGTGCGTCGGGGTCGCCAATGTCTTCCGAGAAGGTGGTTTCGGCCGACAGGTTCTTGGGCAACGAGTGAGGTGTCACGACCCTTGAATCCTCGCCATTGCTGAACCGCGCCAGGCGTTGACCGATGGCGCCGTAGCGCTTGATCAGGCGCGCTTCGTCATGGGCGCGTATCTGGCCGATGGTGTGCAGTCCGTCGGTGGTCAGTTTGCGATGAAGGGACTTGCCCACCCCCCATATGCGCGTCACCGGCAGCGTATCGAGATAAGCCAGCGCCTCACCACGGCCGATAACGGCGAACCCCCTCGGTTTGTCGATGTCGGAGGCCAGCTTCGCAAGGAACTTGTTGTAGCTAAGGCCGACCGACGCGGTGACTCCGATTTCGCGCGCGATTTGATTGACGAGGCGGATCAGCGACTTTGCCGGGCTCGCATGGTGCAGCCGTTCGGTTCCTGTGAGGTCGAGGAAGGCTTCATCGATCGACAGGGGTTCGACAAGCGGCGTGATCTCGCGCATCAGCTCGCGGATTTGTCGTCCCACAGCACCGTATTTTTCCATATCCGGCCGGATCACAGTCGCATCGGGGCAGAGTTTGAGGGCCTTGAACATGGGCATCGCCGAGCGCACCCCCTTGATCCGGGCGATGTAACAGGCCGCCGAGACGACACCGCGCTGCCCGCCTCCGACAATCACCGGTTTGTTTAGCAGGGAGGGGTCGTCGCGCTTCTCGACGCTGGCATAGAACGCATCGCAGTCGATATGGGCGATCGACAATGCGTCGAGTTCACGGTGAGACAAAATCCGGGGCGCGGCGCAGGCAGGGCAGTGTCGTGACCCATGAGGAACCTCGGCCGCGCAATCGCGACACAGGCCCGTGTGTGCGTCCTGGCTGCCTTTTCTCATGTCGGGGTGTCGACCGCGGGCCAGAGCCATGCAGCACCTCGCACGCCGCTTGAATCGCCGTGTTTAGCCTTGCGGATGGGGGTTGAGATTATGTCCGAGAAGATATGGTTGTCGATGAGACCGGGTAGATGCGCGTAGAGGCGATCGATATTCGATAACCCACCGCCGAGGACGATCACATCGGGATCGATGATGTTGATGATCATGGCGAGGCTGCGCGCCAGCCGGGTCTCAAGCCGTGCGAGAGACGCGATGGCGGCGGGATCGCCGGCTCCGGATGCGACAGCGATGTCTTCGGCCGAAATTGCCACCCCTGTGTGCTCTTTGTGATCGCGTTCGAACGCGGGCCCTGAGACAAAGGTCTCGATACAGCCCCGCCGCCCGCAGAAGCAATCGCGTCCGGGATATTCATCCGCCGTCATCCAGGGCAGGGGTGTGTGTCCCCATTCGCCGGCGATGGCGTTCCCACCGGTCAGGATACGGCCCTCATTGACGAGGCCGCCGCCCACGCCGGTTCCGATGATCACACCGAAGACCGTTTGCGCGCCCTGTGCTGCGCCGTCGGTCGCTTCGGAAATGGCAAAACAGTTGGCGTCGTTCGCGATCCTTACCTTGCGATCCATATGGGTTGAGAGATCGCGATCGAAGGGATGGCCGATGAGCCAGGTCGAGTTCGCATTCTTGATCAATCCGGTGGCGGGAGAGATGGTCCCGGGAATGCCGATCCCAACGGGCGTGGCAGAATCCGGCGTTGGGTCGATCTGCGCGACCAGTTGAGCGATCGCATCCAGGGTCGCAGCGTAGTCGCCGCGCGGGGCACTGCGGCGTGCGCGTGCGATCTCGACACCGGAAGCGTCGAGCACGATTCCCTCAATTTTTGTGCCGCCGAGATCAATTCCGATGCGCATGTCGATGGGGGTCGAGGCTAGCTTTGGACTTTTGCAGCATTATTATCCATTTTTCATAGCGAGTCCGCGCCACGTCGGGGGAACAGACGGCTCATGGAGAAAATTGTGAGGGAAAGCTAGGCATTTTTTGAACTATGTCAGGCTGGTCATGTCCAAGACCGTACTCATCGTCGAAGACAATGAATTGAACATGAAGCTCTTCCACGATCTGCTGGAAGCGCAGGGATATAATACCCTCCAGACCAAGGACGGCCGCGAAGCGCTCCAGCTGGCCCGCGAACATCATCCCGATCTTATCTTGATGGATATCCAGTTGCCGGAAGTCTCGGGGCTGGAGGTCACGAAGTGGATCAAAGAAGATGATAAGCTTCGAGATATCCCTGTGATCGCCGTGACCGCCTTTGCCATGAAGGGCGATTAGGTAAAGATCCGGCAGGGTGGTTGCGAGGCCTATATTGCCAAGCCGATCTCGGTTTCCGAGTTCCTCGAAACGGTACAGAAATTTATCGACGCCTAAATCAATGACCGCGTGCCGCGTCTACCATCGCGCCATGAAAAAAAGCCGCCCAATGGACGGCTTTTGCATCGTGGCCATCCGGATGGCCGGGTGTCCCAACTTGCTATTTCATCTTCTCTTCCTTGAATGTCACATGCTTGCGCACGACCGGGTCGTACTTGCGCATCTCAAGCTTCTCCGGCTTCTGTCGCGGATTCTTCTTCGTGACATAATAGTAACCGGTGTCCGCCGAACTGACGAGTTTTACAAGGATGGTAGCGGGTTTCGCCATGGTTTTTGTCCTGAGGCTTTAAATCTGGCCGGGAAGATACCTTGCAACCCGCTCAAGTCAAGCGGTGAAGGGAATTAGCGGTGCGCGACAGACGTATCGCCCTGGTGCAAAAGGGAGGCGTAAAGGCCGGGATCGCCGATTATTGCCGTTGCCAGGGAGACATCGACATCGGGTGCGCCCCCGTCGGACGGGCAAATTCGCCGCAGGCCGGCCCGGTCGGCGGTATCGGCGTTGCCGGTTGCGCGCCAGTTTCCGAACTGCCCGGCGAGAACATTTTGTTCATCGCGAACGGCCGGCACCAGCGCATCGACGGATTTCAGGTCGCCGCCGCCGTGGGTGCAGACGGTCGGCAGGACGCCTAGTTCATGAATTCTGTACCCGGATGGTGCGAGGATTCGTGACCATGTGAGGGTGATTTCGCCGTTGTTGGGCAGGCGCAGCACGGACTGCACCGTTCCCTTGCCGAAGGAGTTGGTGCCGATAACGACCGCGCGGCCGTGGTCCTGCATTGCCGCGGCGACGACCTCCGCCGCAGAGGCCGAATTGCCATTGATCAGAACCACGATCGGTCGTTGGCCGGCCGCGTCTCCCTGGGAAGCGGAGAACGCCTGCTGGCTGTTGGGATGCCGACCGCGGGTGGCGATGATGTTGCCGTTTTCAAGGAAGATGTCCGCCACGTCGATAGATACATCCAGCCGGCCTCCCGGGTTCGAGCGAAGGTCGAGAACAAAACCCGTCGGCGGGCCGTTAGGGCTGCGCATCTCCTGTTGTACAAGGCGACGAAGGTCCTTGGCGGAACCGACGTTGAAGCCGATCAGACGAATGATCGCGATGCCGTTTTCGCGCCGGGTTTCGACGGTCTCGGGCACCACATGCTGTCGGACGACCATGACCGGTATCGGTGCGGGACTTCCTTTGCGCGCGATCGTGAAGCTTACGGGGCTGTTGGCCGGTCCGCGAAGGGTCTCGATGAGTTGACGCTGTTTCCAGCCCGCGATCGACTCTCCCCCGACATGGGTGATCCGGTCCTGATCGCGTATGCCGGCCTTTGCCGCCGGGCCTCCGGGGGTGACAGACAGGATCAACGCGTCGCTTTCTTTCTTGGCGATCGTCACGCCGATCCCGCCGAACCCGTCACGAAAGGCGCGTTTTTCGTTGGCGGTCTCCGCATCGTCATATCGTGAAAACTTATCCAGCGGAGATAACACGCCATCGAAGACGGCCTTGAAGACAGTCTCGGCACGCGCGTCGGCAAGTGAGGGAGAGGCTTCGCGGGCGATCGATATTGCTTCGACGGTCGTCTGACTCCAGACCTCCGGGTCGTCACTTCGGGGCGTGGCGAGACGGCCGACCGCCAGGTTGCGATAGAGGACTTCGATGTTCTGATCTGTGCGGCGTATATCGAGATTGGAATCGATCTGATGCAACCCTGCCAACCCGCTCATGCTCAGGTCCCGTAGAGACACGTCCGCGATGTATCGGTCGTTGATGAAGCTGTAGCCCGTGTCGAACATTTCGCGGCTATAACTGTCCGAATATCCGGCATCGACATCCGGTCCGGTCCGGACACAGGCCGCGAGAACGAGCGCGACGACCAGCAAGACAGTCCTTCGGGTCAACGCGAATTTTTTCTTCAAGTCGTT
The DNA here is from genome assembly GCA_049601915.1 of Alphaproteobacteria bacterium. Lineage (GTDB taxonomy): Bacteria > Pseudomonadota > Alphaproteobacteria > UBA6615 > UBA6615 > UBA8079. The sequence continues at coordinate 30,212 of JBMYRB010000004.1, read as the reverse complement.
CATATGCTTCACATATCGCGCGCGCGGTGTTCGGGTAAAGGGTGGATGTCGGCGGGCTATATCGTAACGGAAACCGGCACCAATCGGTTAACGCCGTCGCTGCCGCTTCTTGTGGCGTTTGTCGGGACGCTTGCGCCCGGACCGGCCCTTGCGCGCGGCATGCCTGTTTTTCTCGTTGGAAGACACGCCGCTGTCCATCAGGTCAAAGATGGATGCGCCGCGCAGTCCATCGGCTTCGGATACCCGAATTTCGACGGCATCGCCCAGTCGATAGGTGCCGCCACCGGGGGATTCGATCGTTTGTGTGCGCGCATGGAAGCGAGGCCGCCCGCCCGGAAGCCGCGATGCGGGAACGAAACCCTCCGCACCCTTATCGTCGATCGCAACGAACAGTCCGGACCGTGTAATCCCACGAATGGTGCCGGTGAAATTGGATCCAATATGCCCGGCGAGGTAGGCGGCGGTGAAGCGGTCGTTGGCATCGCGTTCCGCGACCACCGCGCGACGCTCGGTTTTTGAAATATGGTCACCAAGTTCCTCGAAGCGATTGGCCTGATTGTCGTCCAGACCGCCATCACCAAGCCCCAATCCCCGAATCAAAGCGCGGTGTACCAGCAGGTCGGCGTAGCGGCGGATTGGTGAGGTAAAATGGGCGTAGTCACGCAAACCGAGCCCGAAATGACCGACATTGTCGGGGCTGTAGGCCGCCTGCATCTGGGCCCGGAGAATGAGCTCGTTGACGGAACCTTCATGCGCCTCGCCTCGGACCCGGGCGAGAATACCATTGAAATCACCTGGCCGAGATATACCGCCGCGGGTCATCTTGATCCCGAATCCCGCTAGGGCGTCACGCAGATCTTCGAGTTTTTCCAGTGACGATTCGTCATGAATACGGAACATCACCGGCTGCCCGCGCTTTTTGAGTTCACGCGCTGCAGCGACGTTCGCCGCGATCATGAATTCCTCGATCAGCCGGTGACTGTCGAGCCGGATGACCGGCACGATGTCCGCTACCCGACCCGCGTCGTCGAGGATAACCCGGCGTTCGGGCAATTCGAGATTCAGTGCGCCGCGGACGCGCCGCGCTTCCGACAATGCTTTGTAGGCGCCGTACAGATTGGCGAAATGACCCGGCGCGACCGGGTCCGTGTTGGCATCACGTGCGGCTTGTACCTCTTCGTAGGTCAGGCGTGCGGCGGATCGCATGAGGCCGCGGCTAAACTTGAAAGATCGCAGATCGCCGTCGGGACCGATCCACAGGTCGGCCGCCAGGCAGGCACGGTCTTCGTCGGGGCGGAGCGAACACAGGCCGTTCGAGAGCGTCTCCGGCAACATGGGAACGACGAGATCGGGAAAGTAGGCGGAGTTGCCGCGTTTGTATGCCTCGCGGTCGAGCGCGCTGTCCGGCGTGACATAGGCGGCGACATCCGCGATTGCGACGACGATGTGCCAGCCGCCATCCGAGCTTCGGGTTGTATCCGGCTCGGCGAAAACGGCGTCGTCTAAATCCCGCGCATCGGCGCCGTCGATCGTGACCAACGGCAAATCGCGCAGGTCCACGCGCTCGCCCAGAACCGGCGGCAGGGCCGCCCCGGCGTCGGCGATGACGGCGTCGGGGAACTGCACCGGAATACCCGCCCGATGGATGGCGATCCGGCTGATCGCACCGGGTGCATCGCCGGCGCCGAGGTTTTCAATGATACGCGCCTGGGTCATGCCCTGGCGGCGGGCCGGTAGAATTTCGAATACCACCAGATCCCCGTCCTGTGCCGCGACGTCGTTCGTGGGGGCCACAGCGAACTCATCGCGCCGGCCGCGTTCGAGAGGTAGAATGCGGCCGCCGCCCTGACCGATCCGATGCTGGCCGACGATTGTCTCGGCTTCGCTCTGGGCGGCGCGCAGGGGTTGTGCGGTGTAGCGGTTGTCGCCACGGGGCGACATCCGTGCGAGAAAGCGGTCACCGGGCCCGGGCGCGGCCATGCTGCGTGGCGCGCGAAGGACCTCGATCTCGAGCAGCGCTGTGTCTGCGCGGTGATCGACGGGTTTGACCTGCAACTCGCCGTCGGAATCTATAGCCACGACCTCAAGTAGCGCGACCGGAGGCAGGGCGTCGGCGAGCCTCCAGCGTCGACCCTGAACCCGTTCAATGCGACCGGAATCCTTTAGTTCACGAAGGCGGTGGCGCAGTTCGGTGCGTTGGGCACCCTTTAGCGCAAAATGGCGCGCGATTTCGCGGGTGGGCTGGGCGTCGACGCCGGCACGAAGAAACTCCAGAATCGCCTGCTTGTCGGGCAAGCTGCCCGCTTCCGCCTCGCTTGATTTGCGTTTGGCCAAGCCGGTTGGCTAGTCCGCGCTCGGCGCGGGGTCTGCCTTTGTGGCGGCAGCTTTCTTGGCGGCAGGCTTTTTCGCCGTGCTCTTCTTCTTCGCGGCCGCCTTTTTCTTGGCGGGTTTCTTCGCCGGCTTCTTCTTGGCCGGTGCCGCCTTGGCTTTTGCCGCCCGGGCCGCAATCAACTCGACCGCCACTTCGAGGGTCACATCCTGTGGATCGACCGCCTTGGGGATCGTGGCGTTGATCTTGCCATGTTTCACATAGGGGCCGTAACGGCCGTCATGCACGGTGACCGGCTTTTCGTCGTCGGGATGGTTGCCCAGCTCCTTGAGCGGTGCTGCGCGGCCGCGACGTCCCTTGCCCTTTTCTGCGAGGACCGTGACGGCACGATTGAGGCCGACGGTCAGAACTTCCCGCGGATCGGGTAGCGAGGCGTAGACGGTGCCGTGTTTTACATACGGGCCGTACCGGCCGATCCCGGCCTGGATGACCACAGCATCCTCGGGGTGAGGGCCGATATCGCGCGGCAGTGCCAGCAGGCCCAGCGCGAGCTCGAGCTCGATTTCATCCAGCGTGTAGCCGTCGGGTATCGAGGTGCGTTTTGGCTTGGTCGCTTTTTTGCCTTCGCCTTCGGGCTCGCCCAGCTGCACATACAGGCCATAGGGCCCCTTGCGCAGGGACACATCCTTGCCCGTCTCCGGGTCCTTGCCAAGTTCGCGCGGGCCGTTGGCCAGATCGGCTGTTTCATCGTCACCGCCGTCGACGGCGAGTTTGCGGGTGTATGTGCACTCGGGATAATTGGAGCAACCCACGAACGGACCATGCTTGCCCAGACGCAACCCAAGCCGACCCTCGCTGCAAGCCGGGCAGACACGAGCATCAGTGCCGTCTTCGCGGGTCGGGAAAAAATGTGGTCCGAGTTCTTCGTCGAGCGTGTCCAGAACGGATCGTACCCGCAGTTCTGCGGTCCCATCGATGGCACTCGAGAAATCCTGCCAGAACTCGCGCAGGACTGCTTTCCAGTCGATGCGCCCGCCGGAGATATCATCCAGGCGTTCTTCCATCTGTGCCGTGAAATCATATTGCACGTAGCGTTCGAAGAAGCTGCTCAGGAAAGTCGTGACGAGGCGGCCCTGATCTTCCGGCATGAACCTCTTGCGGTCGAGCTGGACGTATTTCCGGTCCTGCAGGACCTGGATGATCGACGCGTAGGTCGAGGGGCGGCCGATCCCCAGCTCTTCCATCGTCTTGACGAGGCTCGCCTCGGAATAACGCGGGGGCGGCTGAGTGAAATGCTGTTCGGGCGAGACCTCGCGGACGGCGGCGGCTTCGCCTTCGTCGAGTGGCGGCAGCCGGCGTTCGTCGTCGCTGTCGCTGTTCTCGCCCTCGCCGGTTGCCGGATCGTCCTTTTCCTCGCGGTAGAGCTTCAGGAAACCGTCGAAGGCAATGGTTTGACCGTTGGCCCGCAGCGCCAGTTGTGATTCTGCCGAGCGCAGCTCCACAGCGACTCGGTCAATCTGGGCTTCGGCCATTTCCGAGGCCATTGTACGGCGCCAGATCAGTTCGTAGAGGCGGAACAGGTCGCTATCGAGCGTGTTTTTCAGGTTTGCCGGGCGGCGGGACAGATCGGTGGGGCGCACCGCTTCATGGGCTTCCTGGGCATTTTTCGCTTTGGTTCGGTAAACACGCGGTTTTTCCGGTAGGTAGTCGCCGCCGAAATCCTGATCAATTATGTTTCGACAGGATGCGATGGCTTCCTGGCTCAGCGTGACGCTATCGGTTCGCATGTAAGTGATAAGGCCGACGGTCTCGCCGTCAATCTCGACACCTTCATAAAGACGTTGGGCCACCCGCATGGTCTGGGATGTGCCGAAGCCGAGCTTGCGCGAGGCTTCCTGTTGCAAGGTCGATGTCGTGAATGGCGGCTGGGGATTGCGCCGGGTACGTTTCTTCTCGATCGAGGCGATCTTGAAACTGGCAGCCTCGACGTCACTCTTGGCGGCGTTGGCAGCACCTTCATCGGCGATGTCGAAACGCTCCAGCTTCTGGCCGTTTCGTTCGACGAGGCGCGCTTGGTAGGGCGAACCCTGGGCGCTGTTCAAACCGACCTCGATGGACCAGTATTCGCGCGCCTTGAAGGCCTCGATCTCGGCCTCGCGCTCGCAGATGAGGCGTAGTGCCACCGACTGCACGCGACCGGCGGAGCGGGAGCCCGGCAATTTGCGCCAGAGCACCGGCGAAAGGTTGAAGCCGACGAGATAATCGAGTGCACGCCGCGCGAGATAGGCCTCAACGAGTTCGTTGTTCAGGCTGCGTGGATGGTTGAATGCATCCTGAACCGCGCCCTTCGTGATCTCGTTGAACACCACGCGTTTGACGTCGATGTCATGCAGCAGTCCCCGGTCACGCAGGAGTTGCTCGATATGCCAGGAGATCGCCTCGCCCTCGCGATCCGGATCGGTCGCGAGATAGAGGGTCTCGGCGCCGTCAAGGGCGTCGACAATGGCACTGACCTGTTTTTCGGAGCGGGCATCGATCGTCCAGTCCATATCGAAATCTTCATCTGGCCGGACCGAGCCGTCTTTCGGTGGCAGGTCGCGCACATGTCCGTAGGAGGCCAGCACGGTGTACGCATCACCAAGATACTTGTTGATGGTCTTGGCCTTGGAGGGCGATTCGACGACGACGACGTTCATGCAGAGAGGATTCCGCTTAATCTACGTTTGCTCACAAGGGCGTTTATGCGCGCTCCGAATTTCGTCAGCAGGCTGCGACACGGTTGCCCGGATGCCGTTCCAAACGTCCCGCCAATTCGAGTTCGAGCAGGATTATCCGGACGACAGGGGCGGTTAATTGGCACCGCCGAACGATTTCGTCAACCGCGACGGGCTTAGGCGACAAACATGAAATCACCGTTTCGCGGCTTTCGGTACTCGGTAAATTCAGATCGAAGACCGGTGTTGGGGGCGTCGACGACGGTGTTTCTGTGCGCCCGGTTGACGCTGTCAATATTGGACGAACCGCCTTGAACACGTCTTCGGCATTGCGGATCAGATGGTTCGCACCGAAAGAACGTGGATCAAGCGGAGAGCCGGGGACTGAGAGCACCACGCGGCCTTGCTCGCCGGCCAGCCGCGCCGTGATCAGCGAGCCGGATCGTTGTGCAGCTTCCACGACGATAATGGCCAGCGAAAGGCCAGACACAATGCGATTGCGGCGGGGAAAATGACGCGCCAGGGGTTTCAGGCCGGGCGGCATCTCGCTGACGATGGCCCCGGTCTCGATAATATTTCGATACAGTTCTTCGTTTTCCGGCGGATAGACGATATCGACCCCGCCCGCCATGACGGCGATGGTCGCACCGTCGCTGTCGATAGAGCCGGCATGAGCCGCCGCATCGATCCCCCGCGCCAGGCCGGAAACGATGACGACATCTCGATCGCCCGATAATTCGGATGCTAGAATTTCGGCGAGCATGCGGCCGTTCGCCGATGCGTTTCGCGCGCCGACGATCGCGATACCGGTTCTGGTGAGCGCCGAAATATCGCCGCGTACGGAGATGACATGTGACGCGTCGTCGATGGCTGCAGGCGCGCTCGGGTAGTCCGGTTCTCCCAGGGTGACGTTCCGCGCGTCGAGTTCGGCGAGCCGTGCCAATTCCGCGTCGGCATCATCGGCGCTGCCGATGTTAATGTTTTGTTTGCCCGCGCGGCCTGCGAAATCGGGCAGGGCGTCAATCGCATCGCCGGCGGACTCGAAATGATCCATCAACTCTCGCTAGGTCACGGGTCCGATGCTCTCGGTCCGGATCAGGCGCAGCCGGTCGCGGCGTTCGGTTTTGATATCGGTTTCTCGTCCACGCCCGCGAGGATGACCTCCGCGACGCAGGACGGTCAACTCGCTGTGCCGGAGCGCTTGAATTTGATGCGCGATTCCTCGCCTTTCACGAGCCGCCGGATGTTGCCGGCATGGCGCACCCAGACCAGCAGGGCCAGGAAGATGGCGATCCCGCCGGCCTGTGGTTCGCCGAGCCACCAGGCATAGGCCGGGGCGAGCGCGACGGCGAACAGGGCCGAAAGCGAGGAGTAGCGGAAAATCAGCGCCACGAGAATCCAGGTGCCGAGCGCGGCCAGCCCCAGCGGCCAAGCCAGGCCGAGGAGGACACCGAGTGTTGTGGCGACACCCTTACCGCCGCGAAACCACAGCCAGACAGGAAAGAGATGGCCGAGGACGACCGCCAGCGCGGTGAAGAAGGTGACGTCGGGGCCGAAAAAGAGGTAGGGCACGAAAACGGCGATATAGCCCTTCGCACCATCCAGAAGCAGCGTCGCGGCGGCGAGTTTCCTGCTACCTGTGCGCAGGACATTGGTTGCACCGATATTGCCTGAGCCGATCTGGCGGAGGTCACCCTTGCCGGCCAGCTTGGCCAGGATCAGGCCAAACGGAATACTACCGAGTATGTAGGAGGCCAGGACCGGCGGCAGAAAAACCTGCCAGCCATAAATCAGGTTCTTCCAGTCGGGGACCGAGAAGGTCGCCTGGAAAATACTCCAGTAGAAGATGATCGGACTGGCGCCGTCCTCGACCATGCGTGTTTCCCCCGGCTGGGTTTAAGACGCGTCAGTATAGATGGTTCGCCCGTCGACGATGGTGCGGATCACGCGGCCTTGAACGAGCCTGCCGTCGAAGGGCGAGTTTTTTGACTTGGAAACGAAGTTGTCCGGCTCGATGCGGCTGGGGCGCTCGGGGTCGAATATTGCGATATCGGCGGCCCCGCCGACATGCAGCCGTCCGACCGGCAGGTTCAGGAGCTCGGCCGGACGGGCGGTCACCTTGGCCAGTGCTGCTGACATTTCGAGATGGCCGTTGTGGACCAGCTCCAGGGTAAGGGCGAGCAGGCTCTCGAGGCCCGCGGCACCGAATTCCGCCTGCTCGAACGGCAGCCGTTTGGATTCCTGGTCCTGGGGCAGATGGTCGGAGGCAATGCAGTCGACGGTGCCGTCGGCAAGTCCCTGCACGATCGCCTGCCGGTCGTCTTCCGTGCGCAGTGGTGGCGAAAGCTTGGAGAAGGTCCGGTATTCGCCGACCGCCAGCTCGTTGAGCGCGAAATAAGGTGGCGCTGTATCGCAGGTTACCCGCAAGCCGTCGGCCTTGGCCGCCCTGATCTTCGCCACGGATTCCGCCGTGGAGATGTGGGCGGCGTGGTAGCGCCCGCCGGTCATTTTCACCAGCGCGAGGTCCCGGTCGATCATGATCGTTTCCGCCTCGCGCGGTATGCCGGGAAGGCCGAGTCGCGTGGCGAGCTCGCCGGACTGCATTACGCCGCCATTAGAAAGGCTCGCTTCTTCCGGGTGCTGGACGATCAGCGCGTCGAAGGCCTGCGCGTATTTGAGTGCGCGTGACAGGGTCTTGGCGTTGGCAACGGCACTGCGGCCATTGGTGAATGCGACGGCGCCGGCCTGCTTCATCAGCCCCATCTCGACGATCTCGTTGCTGTCGGCGTTGCGCGTCACCGTTGCATAGGCGAACACCTTGACCAGCTTGACATCGCGCGCGCGTCGGGCCACGAATTCGAGGACCGAGGCATCATCGATCGCCGGGTCGGTGTCGGGCAGGGTGACGACCGCGGTGACACCGCCGGCCGCAGCGGCGTGGCTGCCGCTCTCGATGTCTTCCTTATGCTCGTTGCCGGGTTCGCAGAAATCGACGCGCATATCCACCAGGCCAGGGGTCAGGATTGCGCCCTCGCAATCGACGATCTCCGTGCCGGTCGCGCATATGTCAGCCCCGATCGCCACAATACGGGTGCCGTCGGTCAGGACCCCGCCCTTGGCGGTGGCGGGCGCATCAAGGCCCGACGCCGGGTCAATCACCCTGGCGTTGATATAGGCGACCTTGCCGGTCATGGGGTGCCCACAAGACTTTTGCGTGTGAGGAGGTCGAGGCAGGCCATGCGCACGGCGACGCCCATTTCAACCTGTTCGCGGATCAGGGAGCGATCGAGGTCATCGGCCACGTCGGAGTCAATCTCCACACCGCGGTTCATGGGGCCTGGATGCATGATCAGGGCATCCGGCTTGGCATGGCTCAGCTTGTCGTAGTCGAGACCGTAGAATTGGAAATACTCATGCACAGACGGCACGAAGGACCCTTCCATACGCTCGCGCTGGAGACGCAGCATCATCACGATGTCGCAGCCTTCAAGGCCGGCGCGCATGTCGTGGAACACCTCGACGCCGAGCCGTTCCATCGCCGCCGGGATCAGGGTTGGCGGGGCGATGACCCGCACCCGCGCGCCTATGGTCTGCAGCAGGTAGATGTTCGATCGCGCGACTCGGCTGTGGGCGACATCGCCGCACAGTGCCACCAGAAGCCCCTGCAGGTCTCCCTTGTGGCGCCGGATCGTCAGCGCGTCGAGCAGCGCCTGAGTGGGGTGCTCGTGGCTGCCGTCGCCGCCGTTGATGACCGCGCAGTTCACTTTCTCCGACAGGAGTTTCACCGCGCCCGCGTTGGAGTGCCGGACAACCAGCGCGTCGGCATGCATGGCGTTCAGGGTCATCGCCGTGTCGACGATCGTCTCCCCCTTCTTGATGGAGGAGTTGGCGACCGCGATGTTTATAACATCCGCGCCCAGCCGCATGCCCGCCAGTTCGAAACTGGTGCGGGTGCGCGTGGAATCTTCAAAGAACAAATTGATCAGCGTCTTGTCGCGCATCAGGTCGAATTTTGGCCCCCGCGCGCGGTTATGTTCCGCGTAGCTGTTCGATAAATCGAGCAGGTAGGTGATCTCGTCCGGAGATAGATCCTGGATGCCCAATAGATGACGATGTGGAAATGGGAATTCCGCTGGCTGATCGGGAGCGGAGAGGCCTGTGGTGGCTGCAGTCATTAAAGCGGGAATATAGGGACGGGACTCAGAAAATTGCAAGGCGTTGTTATGCACCGGCCCCGGAGAGGCGTCGATTTCTGGCGACGCACCCGCTGCTCTGCTAGAAGGCGATAACGGAACCGGGCGGCGATGAGAAAACAATGTGGCTGCCGAATGGGAGACCGGATGATGAAAGCGGTAATACTGGCGGGCGGGCGCGGGACGCGCATTGCCGAGGAAACGGAGGTCAGACCCAAGCCGATGATCGAAATCGGCGGGCGGCCGATCCTGTGGCACATCATGAAGATTTACGGGCATCACGGGATCACGGATTTCGTGATCTGTCTCGGCTACAAGGGCTACCTGATCAAGGAATATTTCGCTAACTACGTGCTGCATTCCTCCGATGTGACGGTCGATCTCGCGACCAATGAAATTCGCTATCACAACATGGCCGCAGAACCCTGGACGGTCACCCTGGTCGATACCGGGGCGGACTCCCAGACCGGCGGGCGCATCGCGCGGGTGGCCGACCATCTGGACGACGCGCCGTTCTGCCTGACCTACGGGGACGGCGTCGCGGACGTCGACGTGGCGGCCAGCGTGGCCTTTCACAAGGAACAGAGCGCACGCTGCACCATGACCGCGGTACAACCGCCTGGGCGTTTCGGGGCGGCGGAGATCGAGGGCGAGCGCGTGACGCGCTTTGCCGAGAAACCGCGCGGCGATGGCGGCACCATCAATGGCGGGTTCTTCGTCTGCGAGGCAAGCGTACTCGACCTGATCGAGGGCGACGCCACCGTTTGGGAGCAGGCGCCCCTCAACGGCATGGCGGAGGCCGGGGAACTCGCGGCTTGGCAGCATGAGGGCTTCTGGCAACCCATGGACACCCTGCGCGAGAAAAACCAGCTCGAGGCGATGTGGGAAGCCGGAGACGCGCCCTGGAAAGTCTGGGAATGAATTCTGGCAGTTCGGTCATAGGTTCCTGACAGGAGTTTTGCCAATGGAAGTGAATGCCAATTTCTCCCAACGCGTGCTGGTCGACACTAATGCGCTGGCCTGCATGCGGACGAGCCAGCGCCGGTGCGGCGGCACGCGGGCGAACACTGCACGCGCATTATTGGGCACCACGCCGATGAGCCGCGCCAGATAGGTGCGCCGCGGCGCGATCCGTTCGATCTCCGACCAGTCCATCCAGCCCACGGAGAACGGCGAGGCTTTGTCGAACAGGCCGTCCGGTTGAGCACCACCACCGGCGCATTCGAGACCAGCCGGTAGGCGGCGTAGACGGTGCTTGCCCCGCAGGCGACGAGGCCGCCGGCCCCGACCAGACGTGCATAGATGTCCGGAGTCAGCAGGAAGAACACCGCCGCCACCGCGAACATGAGCGAGCCGAAGACAGTCGCCAAAGTCTTCGACCGGGTCGGGTAGATGATGATTTCGGGGGAATCGTTCTTCTTCGCGCTCATGGCCGCGGGTTTCCGAACCGGCGGTGATAATGCGCCAGTATCCCCAGCAGGTGATCGCGGTTGATGTCCAGGCGCCAGGTGTTGAGCTTGATGATGTTCTTCGCAAAGGCGGAATCGAACCAGATGATCGTGCGGCGCAGGGGGTGCATACGCGCCATGATCGCCTTCTTGTCGTCCACCAGCACCCAGACCACCTGCTTGTGGGGCATGCCGCGCACGTCGCGAATCTCGTCCCAGCTGATCGCACCCATGGAGAAACGGTCAGACGGGTCCGAAATGCCCGTCTCGTCGATCCTGAACTGCGGTTGGCCGTAGGTCCGTGCGTGCAGGCCCAGCAAGATCCAGATCGTCGCGACGATCCCGCCGCCGCCGCAGATTACCAGCGGCAGGGCGGTTACATCCTGCGCGGTCTCCCCGCTGAGAATGCGGAACACCACCCAGTAGGCCCCACCGGTCATGGCGGCCATGAATAGCATGGTGGTAGCGAACTTCGACCCCGACGGGCCGATCGTGATCTCGGGGAATTCGTTTTTGTCCGGCGCGTTGCTCATCAGCTGTTCCGCAGGAAGTCGAGGTAGTTCTGGAGAATGATCGAGGCGGCCATCTTGTCGATGACCTCGCCGCGGCGCTTGCGGTTCATGTCCGCCTGGTCGATCAGCACCCGCTCGGCCTCCGCGGTGGTCAGGCGTTCGTCCCAGAAGGTGATGGGCAGGTCGACCTTGCCCGCCATGTTGTTGGCAAACGCGCGCGTCGACTGGGCGCGTGGGCCCTCCGAGCCGTCCATGTTGCGGGGCAGGCCGAGGACCAGCCCGCCGACTTCTTTCTCCGTGATCAGCGTCAGGAGCTTCTCGGCATCGGCGGTGAACTTGGTGCGGCGCAGGGTCTCCAGCGGCGAGGAGACCATGAGCATGGAATCCGATACCGCCAGCCCGATGGTCTTGGTCCCGAGGTCGAAGCCGAGCAGGCGCCCGCGGGGCGCCAGGGCGGCTTTCATGTCGCTGGGTTCGAGAATGGCCATAGCCCCTGTTTAGGCGCGCCTGCACCGGGCTGTCCATGGCGACATTACGGGTTTGTCCGGCGATCAATGCTGGTACCGCGGGTCAAATCCCGGGTTTGTAGAATAAATTCGACAGTGATAGCTTCCGCGCCGTTTCCGAACTGCAACGCACCGGTCTTTCATGGCGCTCGATACCGACACCGTTCGTCGCATTGCGCGGCTCGCCAGAATCCACGTCGATGACGCGGAACTGGTGTCGCTCGCCGACGAGCTCAACAACATCCTCGGCTGGATCGAACAGCTCGAGGAGGTCGACACGGAAGGTGTCGCACCCATGACCAGTGCGGTCGAGATGGTGCAGCGCCTGCGCGCCGACGAGATGAATGACGGCGACCTCCAGGAAGACGTGCTGGCCAACGCGCCGGACCCGGCTGACGGCTTCTTCACCGTGCCCAAGGTGGTCGAGTAATGAGCGCGCTGACCGACCTCACCATTGCCCAGGCGGGCGCGGGACTCGACAAGGGTGACTTCACCGCGCGCGAGCTTACCGACGCCTATCTGTCGGCGATGGCTGACGCGAAAGCACTCAACGCCTATACCGCCGAGACGCCCGACCGGGCGCAATACATGGCCGACGCGTCGGACACGCGCCGCGCGAAAGGTGACGCTGCGGGGCAGCTGGACGGTATTCCCCTGGCGATCAAGGATCTGTTCTGCACCGAAGGGGTGCTGTCCACGGCCGGTAGCCACATCCTCGACGGCTTTGAGCCGCGCTATGAATCGACCGTGACCCAAAACCTGTGGGACGCAGGCGCGATCATGCTCGGCAAGGTGAACATGGACGAGTTCGCCATGGGCTCGGCGAACATTACCAGCCATTACGGGCCGACGATCAATCCGTGGAAAGCCAAGACTGGCGACGCCGCAGGCAAGGACTTGGTGCCCGGCGGATCTTCGGGCGGTTCGGCGGCGGCCGTCGCCGCGCGGATCGCGGCGGGGGCGACCGGCACCGATACCGGCGGGTCGATTCGCCAGCCGGGTGCCTTATGCGGCATCGTCGGCATGAAACCCACCTACGGCCGCTGCTCGCGCTGGGGCGTGATTGCCTTTGCCAGCTCGCTCGATCAGGCCGGGCCGCTCGCCCGCACGGTCGAGGATTCAGCCCTCATGCTGCAGGCTATGGCCGGTTACGACCCGAAGGATTCGACCAGCATCGACCAGCCGGTGCCGGATTTTGCGACTGCCATGACCGGGGACATCCGGGGGCTGCGCGTTGGCGTGCCGGCGGAGTACCGGATGGATGGCACCCCGCCCGAGATCGAGGCGCTCTGGCAACAGGGGATCGACTGGCTGCGCGATGCGGGTGCGGAGATCGTCGATATCTCGCTGCCCCACACGAAGTACGCGCTGCCGGCCTATTACATCGTGGCACCGGCGGAAGCCTCCTCGAACCTGGCCCGCTATGACGGGGTTCGTTACGGATTACGCGTCGAGGGAGAAGACCTCGCCGACACCTACGAGCGGACTCGGGCCGAGGGTTTCGGTGCGGAAGTGCAGCGCCGGGTGATGATCGGCACTTATGTGCTCTCGGCCGGTTACTACGACGCCTACTACCTGAAGGCCCAGCGGGTGCGTACGCGCATCGCGGACGATTTCCGCGCGGCCTGGGCGGGCTGCGACGTGATCCTCACACCGACGACGCCGAGCGCAGCGTTCGCCATCGGCGAGAAGATGGACGACCCGATCGCCATGTATCTGAACGATATCTTCACGGTCCCGGCCTCCATGGCGGGGCTGCCGGCAATATCTGTCCCCGCAGGCCTCTCGTCTGATGGGCTGCCCCTGGGCTTGCATCTGATCGCGCCGGCCTTCGATGAAGAGACGCTGTTCCGCGCCGCGGGCGTGCTGGAAGATGCCGCCGCCTTCGATGGGCGACCATCCTTCGAGACGGGCCTGCGGCCCTTCTCAGGATGAGGAAAAGAGCAGAGAATTGATATGAGCGACGCGACCGACACCGCCGACGAGTACGTCCCCGACCATCTGGCCGGGCATTTCACCTCGCGCATCGGCCACAATTCCGCCGACCTGATCGAGGGAGAGACCGGATCGTGGGAGATCGTCATTGGCATGGAGGTCCATGCCCAGGTGATCTCGGAATCCAAGCTCTTCTCCGGCGCGTCTACCGCGTTCGGCGGTGAGCCCAACAGCCAGGTGAGCCTCGTCGATGCGGCCATGCCCGGCATGCTGCCGGTGCTGAATATCGCTGCCATCCGCCAGGCCGTGCGCACGGGGCTGGGGCTCGAGGCCGCGATTAATCTTCGGTCCGTCTTCGACCGGAAGAACTATTTCTATGCCGACCTGCCCCAGGGCTATCAGATCAGCCAGTTCTCCGACCCCATCGTGGGGGAGGGGCGTGTGAGCGTGGACCTTGAGGATGGCGAGAGCTTCGAGGTGGGCATCGCGCGCATCCATCTGGAGCAGGATGCGGGCAAGTCGATCCATGATCGCCACCCGACCCAGACCTATATCGACTTGAACCGCTCCGGCGTGGCGCTGATGGAGATCGTCTCCAAGCCCGATATCCGTTCGGGCGAGGAGGCCGCGGCCTATCTGGCGAAGTTGCGCTCGATTCTGCGCTACCTGGGCACCTGCGACGGCAACATGCAGGAAGGCTCCCTGCGCGCGGATGTGAACGTCTCGGTGCGCAAGCCCGGGGACGAGCTGGGCACGCGCTGCGAGATCAAGAACATCAACTCCCTGCGTTCGGTGCGCGAGGCAGTGGATTACGAGGCGCGCCGCCAAGTCGAGATTCTGGAGGACGGCGGCGAGATCGACCAGGAGACGCGTCTGTTCGACGCCGACCGGGGTGAGACGCGCTCCATGCGTTCCAAGGAAGAGGCCCATGACTATCGCTACTTCCCCGACCCTGATCTGTTGCCGGTCGTGCTTGAGCAATCCTTCGTGGATGAGATCAAGGAAAGCCTACCGGAGCTGCCCGACGCCAAGGCGGCCCGGTTTGCATCGGAGTTCGGCCTGAACGCCTATGACGCGGGCGTGTTGGTCGCCGAGCGGGAGACGGCGGAATTCTACGAGGCCGTGGTCGACCCGGACGGCGCCGAGCGCGATCCCAAGATCGCGGCCAACTGGATGGCCGGTGATTTCTTCCGGCGCCTCAACGCCGGCGATCTCGAGATCGCCGACAGCCCGGTGTCCGCCGCCCAGCTCGGCGGGCTGCTCGACCTGATCGCCGACGGGACCATCTCGGGCAAGATCGCCAAGGACGTGTTCGACGAGATGTTCGACACGGGCAAGGACGCCGCGGACATCGTCGAGGAGAAGGGCCTGAAGCAGATTTCGGACTCAGGCGAGATTTCCGCCATCGTCGACCAGATTATCGCCGACAACCCCGACCAGGCCAACGAGTATCGCGGCGGCAACATCAAGGTCGCGGGCTGGTTTACCGGCCAGGTGATGAAGGCGACCCAAGGTAAGGCCAACCCGCAGATGGTCAACGAGCTGCTGCGCGAGAAGCTGGGCGGTTAGCCCAACCGAATGTATTCAGTTCCCGATTATTGTCATGCGCGGGCTTGACCCGCGCATCTCCTTCGAGGACCTATGCGGGATGCCCGGATCAAGTCCGGGCATGACGTGATTAGAGGTATTCGAAGCTAGTTCATGACTACCGTCTTCGCCATCGTCCTGCCCATCTTCGGGCTGATTGCCCTCGGGGTGATCGGCGGCAAGTCGCGGCTGTTTCCCGAGAGCGCGGTCGACGGGCTGAACAACTTCGTACTCTATGTCGCCGTACCGGCGCTGCTGTTTCGCACCATCGTGCGGGCCCAGCCGCTGGAGAACCTCAACCTCGATGTGGCCTACGCCTATTATCTGGGGTCGTTTGCGGTGCTCGGGGCGGCCCTGCTGTTCGGGCGCGGCGTGTTCAAACTGCGCGACGGGGAGCAGGCGTCGTTCGCCATGGGCACGATGTTCGCCAATACGTCGCTGCTGGGCATTCCGATTGTCTTCGCCACCTTCGGCGAGGCGGGGCTGGTGCCGTTGATGGTCATCATCACCTTCCACTCGCTGGTCTTCTCGACGATCTTTTTCACCCTGCATGACCTTGGAAAAGCAGGAGATGGCAAGGCCGGCTCCGTTGGGTGGGCCGGGACGGCGCGGCTCGCCGGACGCTCGATCGTCACCAACCCGGTGATCATCGCGATCTTCGTCGGTTTCGTCTGGTCGGTGCTCGGCCTCGGCCTGCCGGGGCCCGTCTCCACCATTATCGACATGCTGGCCGAGGCGACGATCCCCGCCGCGCTGTTCGCGCTCGGCGCGGTGCTGGCCGGTTTCAAGGTAGCGGGCAACATTCCCCAGGCCGCGACCATGGCCACGGCCAAGCTGATTGCGCACCCGTTGGTCGTGTTCGTCGCGGCTCGCTACCTGTTCGGCCTGTCGGACCTGGAGCTGGCGGTGGTGACCATCACCGCCGCCCTGCCGGGCGGGATGATGGTGTTCCTGATCGCCCAGTCCTATGGGGTCTACGTGGCGAGGGCCGCGTCGTCCCTGGTGATCGGTACTGCAGGGGCGTTGATTACCGTGTCTGTTCTGCTCGCCTGGTTCGCATAGCGAATAAATGTGCATCCCCTGTTCTTGAGCCCACGTGTATGTGATATGCGAACCAAATTAGCTCCATACGTTGTCATACGGTCGGAAGGTTGCTCGTTTGGCGTCTATGAATAAGAACAAATGAACAGGGGACAGAAATCATGATCGGTGTCATCGGGGCCACTGGCTCCACCGGCCGCGCGCTAGTCGCGGCCCTCAAGGAAAAGGGCGCAGAGTTCCGTTGCCTCGTGCGTGATCCGGCAGCCGCTGCCGAGAAACTCGGCGTTGATGTCGAGCTGGTGCAGGCCGACCTGGCCGATGCGGCCAGCGTCGAGGCGGGCCTCCAGGGTTGCGACAAGGTGTTTCTGCTGTCGGGCCACAGCCCGGTGATGGTCGAACAGCAGATGAACGCGGTGAACGCGGCCAAGGCCGTGGGTGCCAAGAGCATCGTGAAGCTCTCGGGTGTCAGCTTCATCATCAAGGAAGACACACCGGCCAAGATCGGCCGCGGCCATTGGGAAATCGAGGAAGCGATCAAGGCCAGCGGCCTGGAATGGACATTTCTGCGCCCGGGCTTCTTCATGCAGAACTTCCTGAACATGGCTGAAATGATCAAGGGCATGGGCAAATTGATGATGCCGTTGCCGGGCGATGTGCCGATGGGCATGATCGACGTGCGCGATAGCGCCGACGTGGCCGCGGGTGTCCTGACGACTGACGGCCATGCGGGCCAGACTTACGAGCTCTCCGGCCCGAATGTCAGCCCGTCGGAGGCCATTGCGGCTATCGGTGATGCCATCGGCAAGGAGGTCGCGTTCGTCCAGGTGCCCATGGAGGGTGCTGTCGGTGCGATGAAGGAGCGCGGCATGCCCGACTGGCTGATCGACCATCAGTCGACGCTCATGGGCATGGCTGCCGAGGGCAACATGGCGTCCTACGGCAACGACCTGATCGAGCAGTTGGCCGGCCACGCGCCGCGCACCCCGGCGGACTTCGCCCGGGATCACGCGGGCGCGTTCAGCGGCTGATGAACGGCGAGATGGTCATGCCCTATCTCGACGGCATCGACAGGGACCTGCATCCGGGCGCCGAGGCGACCTATGGCGATTGGCCGGTGAGAAGTCGCTCGCCGTCGACAACGCCGTCGAGCAGGCTGAGCTGGCCCTCATGGAAGACGGCGCGGAAGCGATCACGCTCGGCTGCTCGGGCGCGCTCTGGCTCAAGCCTTTCATCGAGAAGGAACTCGCCGAGCGGGGCTGGGAAGTGCCGGTGCTGGAGGGTTGCTCCCCGTCCATCGCGTTGGCCAAGCTGATGATCGACCTGGGCGTGAACGCCTCGGGCATCACCTTTATGGAAGATCACCCCAAGCGGATGCCGCACAAGATCCTCGTCTGAGGCCAGAAACTGTCTCATCCCGTGAGGCAGGGTGCTGGGTCCCGCGTTGACCGGTGACGGTGGGTTTACTATCACTTACTTCAATAATTGAAGTAAGTGATATGAGCCGGTCCGATCTCGCCACCCAGATTTGTACCTGCGCCCGCACCATCGAGCTGCTCGGCAATGAGTGGACCCTGATGGTCTTGCGCGAGCTTTTCCTGGGCAGCCGCCGGTTCGATGAGATGCAGAGCCAGACAGGGGCGTCGCCCCACACGCTGAGCCAGCGCCTGAAGCGGCTCGAGCGCGAAGGCATCCTGCGCCGCGAGACCTACAGCACCCGCCCGCCACGCCACGAGTATCGCCTGACCGCCAAGGGGCGCGACCTCTGGCCTGTGATTATCGCCATGAAAAACTGGGGTGACTGCTGGTTCGAGGAAGGCGGGACCCCGGTCGAGATCCGCCACAAGGGTTGCGGTGCGAAAGTGGCCCCGCGGATGACCTGCCCCGATTGCGGCGAGCGGATGCACGCCCATGACGCCGAGCCGCGTCTATCCCCCGAATTCGAACACGCACGCGACATCGCCAGGAGCCAATCATGAAGACACGCATCACCGAGATGTTCGGTATCGAGCATCCGATCGTCCAGGGCGGCATGCACTATGTGGGCTTCGCCGAGCTCGCGGCCGCCGTGTCGAACGCGGGCGGCCTAGGGATCATCACAGGGCTTACCCAGAAATCCCCCGCCGACCTTGCGAACGAGATCGCGCGTTGCCGCGACATGACCGACAAGCCGATCGGGGTGAACCTGACATTCCTGCCGATCGTCAACGCGCCGGATTATCCGGGGTACGTCCAGGCGATAATCGATGGCGGGGTGAAGATCGTCGAGACGGCGGGCAACAACCCTGCCAAGTGGCTGCCGCTGCTGAAGGACAACGGCATCACCGTGATCCACAAATGCACCACGGTGCGCCACTCCCTGAAGGCCCAGGAGATCGGCTGCGATGCGGTCTCGGTCGACGGGTTCGAATGCGGCGGCCATCCCGGCGAGGACGACATCCCCAACATGATCCTGCTGCCCCGCGCGGCCGACGAACTAGAGATTCCGTTCGTCGCCTCGGGCGGCATGGCGGACGCGCGTTCGCTGGTCGCCGCGCTGGCCATGGGCGCGGACGGCATGAATATGGGCACGCGCTTCATCGTCACGAAGGAGGCGCCGGTGCATGACAATGTGAAGGCCGCGATCGTGGCCGCGAGCGAGCTCGACACCCGGCTGGTGATGCGGCCCTTGCGCAATACCGAGCGGGTGCTGACCAATGATGCGGTCGAACGCCTGCTCGAGAAGGAGCGGACGCTCGGGTCCAATATCGCGTTCGAGGACATCGCGGCGGAGGTCGCGGGGGTGTATCCGAAGGTGATGCTCGATGGTGACATGGATGCCGGCGCGTGGTCCTGCGGCATGGTTGCCGGACTGATCAACGACATCCCGAGCTGCCAGGAGCTGATCGACCGGATCATGGCCGAGGCCGAGATGCTGATCCGCCAGCGCCTCGAGAACTTCCTCGCGGCCTGATGGCGTTGGATATCTTTCGCACCCCGACGCGGCCGGTATGAGCGCCGCAGCGCGTTTGCTTGTTCGTATTGCGGAGTCCGCTGCAAAGGGTTGAGTTTTCTTGCCGCCGAAACGCTGCTACGAACTTCTCGGTATTTTTTGGCCGGACATGGCCCCGAGCTTTCGAACCAACCAGACCATGTGGGAACCATTACGATGACCGACGCTTATCCGAATATTGAACTCCATATAGACGGCAAGTGGATGCCGGCGGCGGGTGGGGAGACGATCGATGTGATCAATCCCGCTACCGGCGATCCGATCGGCAATGTCGCCCATGCGTGCGTAGCCGACCTAGATGTGGCTCTCGAAGCTGCCGAGAAGGGTTTCCGCGCGTGGAAAGAGGTCTCTGCCTTCGATCGCTACAAGCTGATGCGCAAGGCCTCCGATCTGGTGCGCGAGCGCGCCGATGCGATCGCGACTCTGATGACCATGGAGCAGGGCAAGCCGATCGGTGAGGCGAAGATCGAGACGCTGTTCGGCGCTGACATCATCGACTGGTTCGCCGAAGAGGCGCGCCGCACCTATGGCAGCGTGATCCCCGCGCGCATGGGCGGTGTAACCCAATCAATCGTCAAGGAGCCGGTGGGCCCCGTGGCGGCCTTCACGCCTTGGAACTTCCCGATCAACCAGGCGGTGCGCAAGCTGTCCGGCGCCGTCGGCGCGGGCTGCTCGATCATACTGAAGGGGCCGGAGGAAACTCCGGCGAGTTGCGCGGAGCTGGTGCGTTGCTTCGTGGATGCCGGTCTGCCGGATGGTGTCGTTAATCTCGTCTACGGCATTCCCGCGGAGATTTCCGAATATCTCATCCCCCATCGCACGATCCGCAAGGTCACCTTCACCGGCTCGACTGCGGTGGGTAAACATCTTGCCGCGATAGCCGGTGCGCATATGAAGCGTGTGACCATGGAACTGGGCGGGCATTCGCCGGCGGTCGTCTTCGAGGACGCCGATGTGGAGGTCGCGCTCAAGGTGCTGACGGCCAACAAGTTCCGCAATGCGGGCCAGGTCTGCGTGTCGCCAACGCGCTTCCTGGTGCATGAGAAGCACTATGGCCGTTTCGTGGAAGGCTTCACCGAGTTTGCCTCGACTCTGCCAGTGGGTGATGGTCTGGACCCCGATACCAAGATGGGCCCGCTGGCTCACGACCGGCGTGTCGATGCGATCGACGGCTTCGTGTCGGACGCGGTGGGCAAGGGCGCCACTGTGCACACCGGTGGCGGCCGCAAGGGCAACGAGGGCTACTTCTTCGAGCCGACGGTGCTGACCGATGTGCCGATGGACGCGCGCATCATGAATGAGGAGCCGTTCGGCCCGGTCGCGCCGATCATGCCGTTCACCGACTTCGACGAGGTCATCGCCGAGGCCAACCGTCTCGATTACGGGCTCGCGGCCTACGCCTACACCAAGTCGGCCAAGACGGCGCAGGAGATCGGTTCCGCGTTCGAGAGCGGTATGGTGTCGATCAACCATCACGGTATCGGTTTGATCGAGACACATTTCGGTGGCGTCAAGGATTCTGGCTACGGGTCGGAAGGCGGTTCAGAGGCGATCGACGCTTATCTGAACACCAAGTTCATTACCCAGACGGGCCTGTAGGCCGCGCCTGACGCACGAATATCGGGGGCGGGCGGTTACAGCCGCACGCTCCCGACTTCGGCGACCAGGAAGTTGATGAAGGCGCGGGTTTTCAGTGCCATCTCGCGCTGGGCGGGGAAGATCGCATAGACCGCGGCTTCCTGGCGCTCATAGTCACGCAACAGGCGAACGAGGCGGCCGGAGTCTAGCTCCGGTGCCGCGAAATGATAGGGCACCTGAGCAATCCCCAGCCCGGCCAGCGCACCTTCGCGCGCGACGATAAGGCTGGTGCTGCGCAGCGGTCCCGTGACCGGCACGGAATAGGCGGTACCGTCTCGGTCGAACACCCATTCGGAAATGCTCTGAGTCGCGGTGGTGACCAGGCAGGCGTGATCGTCCAGTTCATCGGGATGGGCGGGGGCACCGTGTTTCTCGATATAGGCGGGGCTGGCGCACACGACCGTAGGGGTCTCCATGATCTTGCGGGCGATGAGTGCCGAATCCGGCAATGTGCCCGCGCCACGGATCACCGCGTCGAAGCCTTCGCCGACCACATCGACAAACGCATCAGTTGCCGTGACGTCGAGGCGGACTTCAGGGTATTTTGCCGCGAACAGCGGGAGCAACGGAGCGATATACATGTGTCCAAACGTCACTGGCATCGCAAGGCGCAGAACGCCGCGCGGCGCGGCGGTGACGGCGTTCACTGTTTCCGCACCTTCATCAAGCGTGGCCAGCGCGGACGACACGCTCGCATGGTAGGCCGTGCCGGCTTCTGTGAGGGCAAGGCTTCGCGTCGTGCGTGCGATCAGGCGCGCGCCCAGCCTGGTTTCAAGCTCGGATATGGCCTTGCTGACGGCCGAAGGCGAGACAGCGAGGCGCTCTGCGGCGGCCCGGAAGCTTCCGGTATTCGCGACCGCGTCGAACATCTCCAGGGACCGGGTCGAGGGATGGCTCATAAGTGTTGAAAATATCTCATGAATATAATGATCACAATCCTATTGATGAGCAATGGTTCTTAAACGATCTTTCGGTGCGGGAGATACGAGTCTCGCCAACTCAAGAATAAGACGAGGAATTACCGGACTACCCGGTGCATTCGAGACTGACATCAGGAGCAATTCATGAGCGATATCGAAGTCACGGGCTCGATGGCCGAGCCGGGTACGAAGAAAACTTTTGACGTGGTGTTCGATATCGAGGCCAAGGCCGTCGGTAAGATGCGCAACGAAGTGCGCGGCCAGATGACGAGCCCGGTCAAGGACGCGGTGTTCGAGTTCGCCACGGACGAAGGCCCGGCCCATGGCGGTGACGAAACCGCGCCGCCGCCGCTCGCCTATTTCTGTACCGGGCTCGTAACCTGTCTGATGACCCAGGTGCGTGCATTCGCCAAGCGTATGCGTGTGCCGGTCGGCGATATGACCGTGAAGGCGCGCATCGAGTGGCAGGCGATCGTCGAGGGACGCGACCCCTATACCAGCCGTGCAGTGGCATTTGAACTCGATATCGACCTTGATTCCGACGCGCCGTTCGAGGATCAGAAGCGTTTGCTCGACGCGGCGCAGAAGGGCTGCTTCGTGGAGGCAACGTTGGCGGACCCCATCCCGGTCAACCACAAGCTGCTCATCGACGGCGAATATCGCGACGCCGACTGATTGGCGTGCAAAGCAGGGTTGGGAGCGTGGCTGGCGTCGCGCTCCCAACCCTGCTTCAATCCTGCCGATGAACAGCGAATGATGTCGGGGGAAGTGCCATGTTAAATGCGGCCGTGGTCGGGCTGGGCTGGTGGGGCAAGCAAATCGTCACCAGCCTCGCCGACAGCAAGAAGATCAATGTCACCCGCGGGGTCGATGTGAACCTCGACGGGGTTCGCGAATTCGCGGATATGCACGGGCTCTCGGCTGGTGACAGCTACGAATCCGTTCTTGCTGATGACGCTATCGATGCGGTGATCCTTGTGACGCCCCACGCGCTGCATGAAGAACAGGTGCTGGCCGCCGCAGCGGCGGGCAAACAGATTTTCTGCGAGAAGCCGTTCTCGCTGTCGGCGGAATCGGCGCAGCGGATGCTCGAGGCATGCGACAAGGCCGGCCTTAAGACTATCGGCATCGGTCATGAGCGTCGGTTCGAGCCCGCACTGGAGGCGATGAAAACCCACTTGGATGCGGGTGACTTCGGGACGCTCATCCACATCGAGTGCAACTGGTCCCACAACAACTTCACCAAGGCCGTGGCCTCGGGCTGGCGCAAGGATTCCAAACAAGCCCCACTCGGCACACTGACCGCTCTGGGCGTGCATATCACGGACTATTTCCAGTCGATGGCCGGACCGGTGTCGAGACTCAGGGCGACCACCGCCGACCGTTCTCCCCTGTTTCCGGGCAACGATATGGTCGCGGTCCAGTTTACTTTCGAGAGCGGCGTGACGGGCTATACGTGCAACATCGCCACGACGCCGTTTCACAGCGCCATCAAGGTGTTCGGCGACAAGGGCTGGGGCGAGGCGCGGGAAAACTCGAACGTGGACATCCCCGAGCCCGCAACCTTGACCACCCGCTGGCTCGATGAAGAGCTCACGGTCCAGACCCACCAGACCCAGAACGTTGTTCGGGCGAACCTTGACCAGTGGGCCGATGCGGCCGAGGGCAGCGGGACGTATCGTTTCACGCGCGATCACCTGCTGCACAATGTCGAGATATTGCAGGCGATTGTCCGCTCGGCCGAGAGTGGCGAAGAGGTTTCGGTTCGCTAGGCCGGTGGCAGAAAATCCAAAACCGAATCTCGGTGACCTGTTGGGCGCCCTGCCGGACGCGGCTCGTGGTGAACAATTCGAAACCCTGGTGGGGCGATCGGGGCTTCGGATCGTGCGGATCGTCTCCGACGGCCAGGCGAGCCCGCCCGGTGAGTGGTTCGATCAGAATGACGATGAATGGGTCGTTGTCATGACGGGGCGGGCCGGCTTGCGGATAGAGGGCGAAAGCGACGTCCGAACGCTTGCGCCGGGCGGCTATGTGTTTTTGCCCGCACATTGCCACCATCGTGTCGAATGGACGGATCCCGCGGGGCCGACCGTCTGGTTGGCGGTCCATATGGCACCCGTCACCGACGGGTGGGTTGTTCGTGGCCCCCGAAATGTTGCCGGCCGACGCGTCGCGCATGAATTAAGTTGGCCGGGTTCGCACCTATAACTCGCGAGAGGCGCCATGGTTGCCGCGATAACGCTTTTTGCTGTTCTGACGATTTCGGTGATGTTCATTCGCTTCGCCGCGATGTTCGACCGTTTGCATGCGCTCCTGATCGATGGCTGAACCGAGGTTGCCGTTCGCCTCGATCCGACTATCTCCCGCATTCAGACAAACAGCTTTTACCTGAGAAGAATTCATATGATTCAAGCCTATTCAGCGCCGACGCCGAACGGACACAAGCTGCACATCATGCTCGAGGAGTGCGGCCTCGATTATGATCTGCATCGGATCAGTTTCGGCGACGGGGACCAGTTCAAGCCGGACTTTCTGAAGATCAGCCCGAACAACAAGATTCCCGCGATCCTCGATGAGGACGGCCCCGGTGGCGAACCGGTCAGCGTGTTCGAATCCGTTGCCATCCTGATCTATCTGGCGGAGAAAAACGGCCAGTTCCTGCCCGAAGGGGTGAGTGATCCACGCGGCCGTCTGGCGGTGCCGGATTGGCTGATGTGGCTGATGGGCGGGGTTGGTCCCATGCTCGGCCAGAACGGCCACTTCCATATGTTCGCCAAGGAGAAGGTCCCGCACGCGCTGAAACGCTACGCGGAAGAGATGGACCGCTTGTTCAATGTCGCCGACCGACGTCTCGCCGAGACCGAGTATCTTGCGGGCGATGACTATTCGATCGCCGATATCGCGACCTTCGGATGGTTGCGCACCCATGAACGCCAGGGGCGGAGTCTCGACGGGCTGGACAATGTAAAGCGCTGGCTCGGCGAGATCGAGGCACGGCCGGCTGTGCAGCGCGGCGTCGCCGTTTTCGACTGAAGCAACCGCAGGAGACGAATATGATCCGCACCTATTCCTGGCCGACCCCGAACGGGCACAAGGTCCACATCATGTTGCATGAGTGTAGCCTCGAGCATGAGGTCATCCCGGTGAACATCGGCGAGGGCGACCAGTTCAAGTCCGAGTTTTTGGCCATCAGCCCGAACAACCGGATTCCCGCGATCATCGATACGGATGGCCCGGACGGACAGGAAATCGCCATCTTCGAGACCGGCGCTATCCTCTACTACCTGGCCCGGAAGACCGGCCAGCTCATGCCCGACGCGGCGAGCGACCCGGCGGGGCACTACGCGGTGATGGAATGGCTGATGTGGCAGATGGGCGGCATCGGCCCGATGATGGGGCAGGCGAACCATTTCCGCCGCTACGCGCCCGACCGGATCGAGTATGCTACCAACCGGTATGCCAATGAGACGAAGCGCCTGTTCGGCGTCGCAGATACTCGCCTGGGCAAGACGCGCTACTTGGCCGGCGACGAATACACGATCGCGGACATTGCGGCCTTCCCGTGGATGCGCAACTGGAAGGGCCAGGAAGTGCCGCTCGAAGAGTATCCCAACACCAAGTGCTGGCTCGAGGAGGTTGGCGCGCGTTCGGCCGTGAAATCCGGCCTCGAGGTCCTCATCGAGCACCGCAGCTCCGGCCCGCCCAAGGGCAAGGCGTGGGATGTGATGTTCGGCAATGAACAGTTCAAGCGTCGCTAGGGATTGTAGGAACCCTGTATGCCGCTGATTCCCCTGTATGATGCCAACCCGCGCCTCTATATCCGGGCGCATTACGTCACAATCGCCCTGATTTTCATCAACGCATTGATATTCGTCAGCCAACTGGGGGTCGGTGACGGACAGCGGTTCGATGCGGTGGCGGGTTATGCCGTGATTCCGGCGCGGTTCTTCGACGGGTTGGAGGTGCCGACGGGAGTGGCAGGGGTCTCATCTCCGTTGACCCTCCTGACCTATCAGTTTCTGCATGCCGACTGGGCGCACCTCGCCTTCAACATGCTGTTTCTCTGGGTGTTCGGCGACAATGTCGAGGATGCGCTGGGGCATGTACGGTTTGTCGCTTTTTTCCTGATGTGTGGCGTCGCCGGCGGCTTGGCGCAAAGCATCGTGGAGCCGGATTCCGTGACCCCGGTGATCGGTGCCAGCGGCGCGATCTCCGGCGTGCTCGGCGGCTATCTGTTGCTGTACCCGCGCGCGCGGCTGCTGGTGCTGGCGTTCCTGATGATCCCGATCCGCCTGCCCGCACTGCTGGTGATCGGCACTTTCTTTGCGCAGGATCTGCTGTGGGGCCTGACCGACGCCCCGGCGGCTTTGGGCACGGCGGTGTGGGCTCATACAGGCGGGTTTATCGCCGGCGCGGTGCTGGTGGTTATTATGCGAAACCCGCGGGTGCCGCTCTGGCACAAGCCGCCGAGCCCGTGGTAGCGGTCGCGCTACAGCCCCTCGACAATTACGATGTTTGATTCCGACGCGGCGATGCGGATGGGCTTGATCGCGCTGTAATCCTCGCCGTCGTAGAACGCACGGGCGGCCGCGATGCCTTCGAACGCGACGATCACGAGCCGGTCGAGTTCCATCCCGCCTTCGACCGACCGTGACATGCCACCGCGCGCGAGATACACGCCTTGCGCGGCTTCCATGACGGCTGGCACCTGGTCGGCATAAGGCTTGTAGCCCTCCGGGTCCGTCATCCTGATGTTCCCCAGGATGTAGGCTTGCTTGCCGTCCGCGTTGGCACCGCCCTCGGGGCCCTCGACAATCCAGATATGGGACGTGGCGGTGGTATGGCGGATCGCGGCGATCGGCGCATACTCCGGGTCGTCGACGAAGGCGTTGGCGCTGGCGAAATCGGGAAATTCCAAGACGACGATGCGCCCCGCAGGCCAGGTGCCCTCGACCACCTCATTGTCACCGCCGCGCACGATATAGCGTCCGCCATGTTTCTCGATCACCGCGGGTGCGGTTGTTTTATATGCCTCGTAGCCGTCGGCGTCGTGCAACTCGACAGTGGCGAACAGGTATGCGGTCATTGTGTCGTGTCCAAGGTTCGGCAGTTCATCAGGAAGCGTTATGCTAGCGTGTCGCCGTCAACCTGACAGCAAGTATCAAACCAAGGAGATCGACCATGGCCGATGGTTACGAGATTTCACCCGAGTTTCCCGTCGATAAAAACGCCCGCCGCGTTCCGTACGATCGTTTAAAGGCCTACATGACGTCGGTGTTCAAGGCGGTTGGCCTGCCGGATGCGGATGCCGAAGGACTGGCAACGGCCATGGCAGATGGTGACCTCCTGGGCAAGGACAGTCACGGCTGCATTCGTGTCCCGTTGTATGTGCGGCGCATGAAGGGTGGTGCGATCAATCTCACGCCGGATATTCGTGTCGTGAAACAGACGCCGGCGATGGCGCTGGTCAATGGCGACAACGGGATGGGCCATCTGGTGGCGCGCTATTCGATGGAGCTGGCGATGGACATGGCCGCGAAGAGCGGTATCGCCTGGATCGGTTTGCAGAATTCCAACCATGCGGGTGCGGCGGCAGTGTACGCGTCGATGGCGCTGGAGCGCGACCAGATCGGCATCATCGCCTGCGTCGGCAGCGCAAACCACGCCGCGCCCTATGGCGGCACCGACATCCTGGTCGGCACAAACCCGATCGCCGTCGCGATCCCGGCGCACGAGGAGCCGCCAGTGGTTATCGACATGGCAACGACAAATTCATCTCTCGGCAAGATCATGGTCAAGGCGATGCATGGCGAGCCCATGCCCGAGGGCTGGGTGATCGACGCGCTGGGCGAGGCGATGACGGATTCGGCGAAGGCCGATGACGGCATCCTGACCCATATCGGCGGCGCCAAGGGCTTCGGCCTGTCGATGGTGATCGGTTTCCTGGCCGGCACCTTGAATGGCGCAGCGTTCGGCTCGGACGTCGTGCATATCGGAGAGGACCCCCACAGTGTGACCAACACCGGCCAGTTCATCATGGCAATCGATGTCGGCCATTTCCTGGATACGGGCGTGTTCAAGAGCAATGTCGACCGAATCTCGCGCGAGATGACCGGGTCCGCGAAGTTGCCCGGCGTGTCCGAAATCCGCATGCCCGGGACCAACAGCTGGCGGATCTATCAGGACCGGGTCGCCAATGGCATTCCGATTACCGCGCCGCTGCTCGAGAACCTCAAGAAGGTCGCGGATGAACTCGGAGTCGAGGCTCTCTAAGGTCTTATTCCACGTTCTAGTTCGGATGATTGTTTCAAAACACGGGGGATTGGCGTAAAACCCGGCCCCCATGACAAAAAACGACGATAAATCCCGGAAACCCTCCACCCTGGCCGCGCAGGCGCTCGGCTGGCTCGACCCG
This sequence comes from Alphaproteobacteria bacterium, assembly GCA_049601915.1. Taxonomy (GTDB): domain Bacteria; phylum Pseudomonadota; class Alphaproteobacteria; order UBA6615; family UBA6615; genus UBA8079. Next base: position 1,985 of record JBMYRB010000004.1, on the reverse strand, counting down.
TCCACGAACGGGGTCGCGCCGCCGATCCATACGTCGACCAACTATGCCCGGGACGAGAATTACGAGAAGGTCGGCGATCGTGGCTATACCCGCGACGAGAACCCCACCTATGAGCAGGTCGAGGCGTTGCTTGCCGCGCTGGAAGAGGGCGCGGATGCGATGGTCTTCGGTTCCGGCATGGCCGCGGCCACGACGGTGATGTTGTCGCTGGCGCCCGGTGACCATGTGATCGCCCCGTCGATCATGTATTTCGGTTTGCGGAACTGGCTGGTGCATGTCGGCCGGCACTGGGGGCTGGAGGTCGATTTCGTGACGCCGGGCGACACCGCCGCGATCGCTGCGGCGATCCGCCCGGGCAAGACCAAGCTCGTCTGGGTCGAGACCCCGTGCAACCCGACATGGGATGTCACCGATATCGAGGCGGCCGCACGTATCGCGCACGATGCCGGGGCCCGGCTGGCGGTCGACTCGACCGTTGCTACGCCGGTTCTGTCGCGTCCGCTGGCCCATGGTGCTGATATCGTCATGCATTCCGGCACTAAATATCTGAACGGACATGGCGACGTGCTGGCCGGTGTGCTGGTAACGGCCCGCGAGGATGCGCATTGGGAGCGGATGAACTATCTGCGCTTCGAGAATGGCGGCATGCTCGGCCCGTTCGAGTCTTGGCTGCTGATGCGCGGCTTGCGGACGTTATATCTGCGCGTCGAGCGGGCATCTGTCTCCGCGCAGCGGATCGCCGAACATTTCGTGCAACATGCCGGCGTTATCGAAGTCTTGTACCCCGGCCTCCCGACCCACCCCGGGCACGCGGTGGCCGCGCGCCAGATGGATGGCGGCTTTGGGGGGATGATGTCTATTCGTGTGAAGGGGGGTGGGGCCGCGGCGCTGAAGGTCACGCGGCATGTGAAGCTCTTTGTGCGTGCCACCTCTCTGGGTGGCGTCGAGAGCCTGGTCGAGCATCGCGCCACCGTGGAAGGCGACGAAAGCCCGATCCCCGACGATCTGCTGCGTTTGTCGATCGGCATCGAGGATGCCGACGATCTGATCGCCGACCTCGAGCAGGCGCTGGCCGCGTCTGCCTGATCAACGACGACTTAAAAACCGTTAGCCTGCGACGCGCTGCGCCTCGGTTTCGGGGAACGGGACGACCGTGCCTGCGCGGCCCGGCACCAGCGCCACGAGTTCGCGCCGCGCCTGTTCGAGCGCTGCCAGCTCCTTGGCGTCATCCCGGTCGAATACCTGAATGCAGGACAGTTTGATTTCCACGAGATCAATCAGCGTTTCGACGGATCGTTTGGTCAGACTTGCCATAACCCAACTCCTTGGTTTGCGGTTACGGCGAATACGATAGGGCGCATTTGATTTAAATTTGGTGAAGTTGGGTGCCGCCGTATTTCATCTGGCATTTACCATTCGGCAATGCTGTCTGCATAGGCTTTCCCGATCCGTCACCGTTGTGATACCACCATGTTGTACAACCCGGGAGTGCTGACTAAGGCCGCCTCCACCGAACTGGATGTCGAACGCGAAACCGCCGGTACCGTCGGCAATGTCGCCGCGATCGCATCGGACACGGGTATTCCCCGCTACAACCGACGGCTGAGCGACAAGATTCTCGCAGCTTTCAATCATGCCTATGCCATGGGCGAGATCGAGATTGCCTCGGGTATTCGCGAAGTTCTAGCCCGCCTGGACGACGCGGTGCCGGAAGGTAAGGGACAGCGACGTGACGGGGCCATCGCGCTCTGCCAGGCCGATCTGTGGATCGAATTCGTCGAAGCGCGCAACGACTACCGCACGGCCTGCGGCAAGCCGGGGACGGATTCCGCGATGGTCGAAACTTCGCTCGAAGCCATAAAAGACGCCTACCAGCGCTGGAGAGCTGTCTAGATTGGATCACGGCCCGACTATTCGTATCCCGCCCCGTCGCAGCCGGATTGACAGGCGCGGACGGGCTTGGCACAACCCAACCCGCATACGTC
>JBMYRB010000003.1:477893-537903 GCA_049601915.1 Alphaproteobacteria bacterium | reverse complement strand
ATGCCGGTGAAGCGAAGGTCCGCTTGGTCGTTCACCATGACCTCGATCAGTCACATCCCCGTGCAGATGACCTTGTTCTTATCCAATCTTTTGCCTCCAAGGGCTGGGAGGACCTGCAGATACATGTTCATGTGGCGGGCCACACAGATCGCTCCGGATCCGAGGTACACAACCAAAAGCTCTCTTTAGACCGTGCCCTAGCTGTTGTTGCTACCATCAAGTCGACCTGGCCGGGTGAATATACCTTCAGCATCGAGGGGCTCGGCGAGACCACTCCAGCATTTACGACCGTTGACGGCGTTCAGGATATTCGCAACCGCCGTACAGAAGCCGAAGTTACCCTCTCGGTCCAACCGAAGTTCCCCTCAACCGAAACAGCCATACGCTGAACGGCTTAAGGGGCGATACAAAAATGTGACGATCACCAATCTTCCGCAAACAGGCATATGTTTGTCGGGGTTTCATCTGTCTAGCCCTCAACATGCGACCTCCTGTTCTAGAAACTCTAATCAGGAATAATCCAGAACTTGGGGGCTAGACACAGTGACTTGTATCGCCGCATCTCGACATGGGACGACTTCATCGATTTCTGGGGCGGCATCGTTCCACGGCACCTCGAGACGGTCAATCTCGTCGACCGTACGCGCGAACTTTACCGGTTCCTGGCGGCGCGTTATCTGCCGGTGGATGACTGGGTGCTGATGTTCTCGGAGGACGACGGGGCCCACGAACTTAGATATGGCGGCGTGATAACCTCGTAGCCGGGGTGCGCCGGCAAGCGCCAGCCCTTGGCGGCCGTGTTGATTTTTGCCGGTCGGGTCACGGACCGATTCATCTCACCCTTGATCAACTGACGGAAGAACTGTTCCACGCGACGCAGCCGCTCGATATAATCGTCCTTCTCGTGAACGACGTTTCCGATCCCTGTTTTGACTTTAATAATTAGTACTTTTTGCAACTTGCAGGTAAAATGTAGCTTAATATGTCTTTCCGTTGTTTCTTCGAGTTTTCTCCGGCTAGCGGATTTCTGACAGTGGTCGGAGCGATGCTTCTCTCCGGATGTGTTGCGACCGACAACAACTCGCTCTCTGATCAGTACAAAAAACATGTAGCTTTTTCGAAATCTGAAATATTTCAGATGAGCGAAAGAAAATTCGGCCGACAATCTGTTCCAACACAAATCTACCTTCCTAAAAAGGGGCAGGCCCCGTATCCCCTAATTATCCATCAACATGGCAGTAGTCGAGACGGTTTTCAGTTTGAAGGCGGCATTGGGCAAACCGATGAGCACGGGACACGGCTTAGAAGAGCTGCTCTAAAAAATGGTTATGCATTTGCGGTGTTGGATGCTTTTGAGGGCAAGGGGCTTTCACCATCTAGTAAACGTAAGTTTCCCAGAGCAGACCAATATGTCTCGCATTTCAGATCGCAACTTCTAGAAAAATATCCAATCCTAGACGGGTCAAATGTCTTTTTAACCGGGTTTAGTTATGGAGCGGATAATGCAGCTATGCGGCAGCTACTTCCTCCCAAAAATAGCGACTGGAAGGCGATAGTGGCGGCGGAACCAGGCTGCAACGTAAGCGTGGAACCAACAATAGCTATTCCTTACCCGCTGCTGATCCTTAAAGGAACAGAAAGCCACTACTACCCGATTGCTTGTAAGTTGGTTGTTGAGCGGCACAAGAAAATTGGAAACCCTGTTGATATTAGCTTGCTAGATGGCGGGAACCATTTCTTTAGTTTAAATGGTGAGATCCTTTTCAATGGTGCCGCCTTTAATGGATGTTCAAAAAATCCAATATTTATTGATAGAAGGATACTTCGTCATTTTGACGGCACAGAGATTAAGAGAGAGGATTTGTCAAAGTGTCTCACTCAAGAGGGGGGTAAGGGGAAAGGTCGGGAGCTTCTTGATGATGCTATTAAGCAGACTATAGAATTTTTTGAAAATCATCGGACTTCAAAAAAATAATTCTTTTAAGTGCGATAATGTTAAGATAGAAAACTTTTTTAAAAAGACTATATAATTCATTTCAAATCGATGATTATATCTATCTATTATTAAAATATTACTAATTCATAAAGAATATCGACACGTTCAGATAAATCGCAAAAGAAACCCAAAGGAGGTAAGGGCACATTAACCAGCCAGCGACACGGTCGATACGCCAAAACGTTAATAGCGTTGCAAAGATGGCCATCCAGAGAGCGACTATCTCGATTGCTGCAAAGCCAGGTGATTGCGCTCCAAAAAATATAAAAGGCCACGCTAGGTTAAGTGCCAATTTAATAGCGAAGACTAGCATCGCCAGTTGCCGTAGGCTGCCAGCAGAGCGCGACCAAATACGCCAAGCGGATACGGCCATGATCACGTAAAGAGTGATCCACGTAGGGGCGAACACCCAGTCCGGTGGACTCAACGGTGGCTTCGCGAGATTCTGGTACCAGTCGTTTACCGATGTTTGAGTAATCCAACCTCCAAGCGAGGACACGATGAGACAAAGTGCTAAGAAAATTATTAGGCTACCAACTTTTCTGATCATCATGTCATCCGTCGTTTGTGGCTAGAAACCTGACTGCGGGTACTGCAACGTCAGCGTCAAACACTCGTCCAATTCCAAGTACTCCAATGTGTCTTATGTGCCGGGCATCGAATAGGGCATCAGTCTTGTGTGGAGCAAACTCTGTGAATGGCAGTTTCAAAGTCGATCAATCTGAGACCGGATCAAGACCGCCTAGGCCATCCACCACGAACAACGAAAAGCCCCGCTTCGGCGGGGCTTTTTTGTGGTCCTAGTTTAACCGTCGAGGGCGATGCGGCCCTTGTCCGTTAGGCGGCAGACCAGCCAGTCGGGCTTGATCGGGTTGTTGAACCAGGGCTCTGCGAAGCCATGACGGATGCAGCTCCGCACCGTGCGTTCGCTGAATTTCTGGCCGTCGCGGTCAAACAGGGGCAGTTTGCCGCCCGGCTGTTCCAGGCCGCGCGCGAGCCAGGCACGTTGGGCGCCGCTCAGACTGCCATGCGCGACGGTCTTGCGGTCGCCGCGCGGGCGATGCGGTTGAAGCGCGACGACGTTACTCTGGGTCGCGAATTTCTTGCTGGCCGGCATGGGACCACCCTCCGATGCAGCCTTTTTGTCCGGCTGCGGAAGCTGCGGATCGTAGTGTACTATGTCGCCCACGCCAAGAGTCTCGCTATATGGGTCGGAAATGTCAGATAAAACGAGCTCGGGTCCTGCGGTTAGCATGATCTACGTAACTTGCGGTTCGGTTGACGAGGCACGGCAGATCGGTGACACGGTCGTGCGCGAGCGGCTGGCCGCCTGCGCCAACATTATCGACGGCATGCAATCGATCTACTGGTGGGAAGGCGAGGTCGAGGAAACGGCGGAGACGTCCTGATCCTGAAGACGGCAACCGTGAACGTTGCGGCATTGAGCGAACGCGTGAAGGCGCATCATAGCTGCGACGTCCCGTATGTGGCCGAAATCTCTCTCGGCGACGGCAACACCGACTATTTCGACTGGATTGTGGCGGAGAGCGGCGTCGGCTGAGCTGAGACGCGCCGATCAGGTCCGCGCATGACGTGTGCGGGATTCTGATAACCTTGGCATCTCGTCATGTCCGGGCTCGTCCCGGCCTTCTCATAGCGACCATGCGGGAGTCGCGAGCCCGGCACGGCTTTGCTATAACCGGGGCAAGCCATCACATTTACTGAATATGCGGGGAAAGACCCATGAATGAAAAGGTTTGGAAGATATATCTGTCGGGTGAAATTCATTCCGACTGGCGCGAGCAGATCGAAAATGGCTGCGCCGAGGCGGGCCTGCCGGTCACCTTCGCGGCCCCGATCACTGAGCATGACGATTCCGACGATTGCGGCGTGGCCGTTTTCGGCTCCGAGCCCGACAAGTTCTGGCACGACCATAAGGGCGCACTGCTCAACTCCGTGCGGACCTCGACCCTGATCGAGCAGGCTGACGTGGTCGTCGTGCGTTTCGGCGAGAAATACAAGCAGTGGAACGCCGCCTTCGACGCGGGCTACGCGTCCGCGCTGGGCAAGCCCATCATCACCCTGCACCCGCCCGAGCATGACCACGCGCTGAAGGAAGTGGATGCGGCCGCCAAGGGCGTGGCCCGCGAGCCTTTCCAGGTTGTCCAGGCCCTGGCCTACGCCATCAACGGAGGCATGCCCGGCCAGTGGTACAAGGCGGAAGCGGCCGAGTAGGCGTCCCGATCTATAGCTGACGTTTCAAGAACCGCGTCACCGTTGGGTGGCGCGGTTTTTCGTTGTAGGGAGCGAGTTTTACTCCGCCGCCTTCGCCTGCGCGTAGCTGAGCGCCTGGTTCAGGTCGGCGATGATGTCGTCCACCGTCTCCAGCCCGATCGACAGCCGCACCACGTCCGGGCCCGCGCCCGAGTCAATTTGTTGCTCCTCGGTCAGCTGGCGGTGGGTCGTCGAGGCTGGGTGGATGATCAGGGATCGCGTATCTCCCAGGTTGGCGAGATGTGACAGCAGTTCAACGCTCTCCACGGCGCGTACGCCTGCCTCATAGCCGCCCTTCAATCCGAATGTGAAGACCGAGCCCGGGCCCTTGGGCAGGTATTTCTTGGCCAGCTCGTGATACGGGCTCGATTTGAGCCCCGCATAGGACACCCAGGCCACGGCGTCGTGGCCCTCGAGGAACTCCGCAACCGCCTGAGCGTTCTGCAGGTGCCGGTCCATGCGCATGGGCAGGCTTTCGATCCCGGTCAGGATGTTGAAGGCGTTCTGGGGCGCCAAGGTGGGGCCGAGGTCGCGCAATGCGACCGCCTTGGCCTTGGTCGAAAAGCCGAAGTCGCCGAACGTTTCGTAGAAGGTGAGGCCGTGATAGGCCGGATCAGGCTCGGTCATGGACGGGAACTTGTCGTTCTGGGCCCAGTCGAACTGCCCGCTCTCGACGACGACCCCGCCCATGGACGTGCCATGGCCGCCCAGGAACTTGGTCATCGAGTGGATCGAGATGTCCGCCCCCCATTCGAACGGGCGGCACAGATAGGGCGTGGCCATGGTGTTGTCGACGATCAACGGGATGCCGGCTTCCTTGGCGATCTCGGCGATCGGCTCCAGGTCGACGATGATGCCGCCGGGGTTGGCAAGTACTTCAAGGAAGATCGCCTTGGTCTTCTCATCGATGGCATTGCGGAAATTCTCTGGGTCGGCCGGGTCGACGAAGTTCACATGCCAGTCGAACTTCTTGAAGGTGTGGGAGAACTGCGTGACCGAGCCGCCGTAGAGATTGCGCGAGGCGACGAAATTGTCGCCCGGGTTCATCAGCACGAACATCGCGAGCATCTGGGCGGCATGCCCGCTCGCGCAGGCGACAGCACCCCGGCCGTCTTCCAGGGCTGCGACTTTTTCTTCCAGCGCCGAGACCGTCGGGTTGGTTAGTCGCGAATATATGTAGCCGAAGGTCTGCAGGTTGAAGAGGGAGGCCGCGTGGTCGGCGTCGTCGAACACATAGGCCGTAGTTTGATAGATCGGCACGTTGCGCGCGCCGGTCTTCTCGTCGGGGGATGCACCGGCATGGATGGCGAGTGTTTCGAAACCCGGCGGGCGGGGGTCGTTTGTGTTGTCTGTCATTTGTTTTGTCCTTCCAGGCTCCTGCATCGAGACGCTCGCTTGGCTCGTTCCTCAGCATGAGGTGATCTTTTACCCTCACCCTGAGGAGCGATCGGAGATCGCGTCTCGAAGGGCGTTGGTTGGATTCTACGCCCTGATTTGGCGCGAGCGCCGCGAGGTGATCACCTTGGTGTTGATACCGCTCCAGCCGAGCTCGCCGGTGAGCCGGCCGAACTCGATCTTCGGGCAGCGGTCCATGACGACCGTCATGCCCGCGTCCTCGGCCTTCTTCGCGGATTCGTCATGGCGCACCGTGAGCTGCATCCAGATCACCTTCGCGCCGACCTCGATGGCTTCATCGACGACCGGCGGCACGCGGTCGGAACGCTGGAAGATGTCGACCATGTCGATGTCGACGGGGATATCCTTGAGGCTGGCATAGACCTCTTCGCACAGCAGGGTTTCGCCCGCCGCACGGGGATTCACGGGGATCACCCGGTAGCCTTTTTCCTGTAGATACTTCATCGCGAAGTAGCTAGGCCGGTTCCAGTTGGTGCTGGCGCCGACCATGGCGATCACGTCCGTGTCGCGCAGGATGCGGCGGACCTGCCAGTCGGGGTAATACAATTCGCTCATGCTAATTCCTATGCCGCCGCCTGCAGGCGGGGTAGTTCGATGGCCGGGCAGCGGTCCATGATGACGGTCGCGCCTGTGGCTTCGGCCTTGGCCGCCGCCATCTCGTTGATCACCTTCAGCTGCATCCAGATATACGGCGCGCCCATCTCGATCGCTTCATCCACGGCGGGCGCGACCTTCCAGGGCAGGCGGAAGATATCGACCATATCCACCTTCTCGGGCAGGTCGAGGAGCGAGGCATAGACCTTCTCGCCATGAATCTCCTGCCCCAGCGCGTCGGGGTTCACCGGATAGACCTTGTAGCCCTCATTCTGCAGGTAGCGCATGACCCGCCAGCTGGCCCGGGTCTCACCGCGGGGGCTCGCACCCACCAGGCCGATGGTCTTCACATCGTGGAACAATTTGCGCAGCAACGCGTCGGAGTAGGTGAAATCGCTCATGGCTCAATCGTCCTGTTTGCGGGGACCCTGATCCCATTTCGGATCGCGCTTCTCGATGAAGGCGTCGATACCCTCGGCGGCGTCCCGATCCATCATGTTGCGCGCCATCTCGTCGCCTGCAAACGCATAGGCATCCGTGATAGGCATCTCGAGCTGGCGGTAGAACGCCTGCTTGCCGAGTGCTAGCGCGTGAGCGCTCTTGCGCGCGAGCTTGGCGGCAAGCTCCGCGACCTGTTCATCGAGCAGGCCTTCGGGGACGGCACGGTTGATCAGGCCGATTTCGGCTGCACGATGGGCTTCGAGGAAGTCTCCCGTCAGCAGCAGATCCATCGCATGCTTGCGGGGCAAGGCGCGCCCCACGGCGACACCGGGGGTGGAGCAGAACAGGCCGACATTGATGCCGGATGTGGCCAGCCGCGACGTATCCGCGGCGATGGCCAGGTCGCAGGTCGCCACCAGTTGGCAACCCGCTGCGGTGGCCAGCCCCCGCACCTTGGCGATGACCGGCTGGGGCAGGCGCAGCACCGAATGCATCATGGTCGAGCAGGTCTCGAACAGCTTCTGCTGGTACTCGAGGCTGTAGTTGGCACGCATCTGCTTCAGATTGTGCCCGGCGCAGAAGGCCCGGCCGGCGCCGGCCAGAACGACTACGCGCACGCTTCTGTCTGCGGCGATGTCATCGAGTTCGTTCTGAAGGGCCGCGAGCATGCTTTCGGACAGCGCATTGAGCTCGTCGGGCCGGTTCAGGGTCAGGCTTGTGACGCCTTCTGCGCCGTCATTATCGGTGCGCAAGACCAAGGGGGCCGTGTCGGTGGCCTGTTTTTCCATTGTTTGGCTGTCGCTCATGGCGGGTCCGTTGGGTGTTGTGTGCGGAACATGGGCCGGTTCGCAATCGAAGGCAATGTGCCTCCCGTGACCGGTTTGTTCAAGAGTCTGTCAGTTGATAGGTATTATAATACCGTTCATGTAAGCCTATGCAGAAAAACACATAATTCGGTTTGACATCCATTATCTGGTGCCATAGAAACCTGACGCCGCTGCCCGAACCATTGTGGTTCTGGTGGCGGCGTCTCGTTCGCGGCAAATGACGCGCCGAAACGCGCGAGATAGAAATATCAGGAGAAGGTGGCCAGCGCCATGAAGACATACTCAGCGAAACCCAGCGAGGTTGAAGCCAAGTGGTGGATCATCGATGCCGAAGGCGTCGTGCTCGGCCGTATGGCGTCGATCGTAGCGATGCGGCTGCGCGGCAAGCATAAGCCGATGTACACGCCCAATATCGATTGTGGTGACCACGTCGTCGTGATCAATGCCGACAAGGTGCGGCTGACGGGCAACAAGCGCGAAGACAAAACCTATTACTGGCACACCGGCTATCCGGGCGGTATCAAGGGCCGCACGGCCGAGAAGTATCTCGACAGCCCGCAATCCGACGTGGTCGTCCGCAAGGCGATCGAGCGGATGTTGCCGAAGACCAAGATGGGCCGCGAACAGTATCGCAAGCTCAAGGTATACGCCGGGGCCGAACACCCCCACGAGGCTCAGCAGCCCGAGGTGCTCGATCTCGCTTCCATGAACGACAAAAACAAGAGGGGTGGCGCGGCATGACCGACGAAACCCAGAACACCGAAGAAACCGCCGCGGGCGATTCCACCATTGCGGCCGCTGCCGCAGCACTTGCCGAGGCAACGGGCCAGGTCCAGGCCGAACCCCAGATCGACGAGCAAGGCCGCACCTATGCGACCGGCAAGCGTAAGGACGCGGTTGCCCGCGTCTGGATCAAGCCGGGCTCCGGTCAGCTGACCGTGAATGGTCGCTCGGGTGAGGTGTATTTCGCGCGCCCCGTGCTGCGGATGGTCCTGTCCCAGCCGTTCCAGGTTACCGACCGCCTCGGCCAGTACGACATCGTCTGCACAGTGACGGGCGGCGGGCTTTCGGGCCAGGCCGGCGCCGTGCGCCACGGCATCTCCAAGGCGCTGATGCTGCGCGAGCCGGAGCTGCGGCCGATTCTCAAGAAGGTCGGCATGCTCACTCGCGACAGCCGCGTCGTCGAGCGTAAGAAATACGGCCGCGCCAAGGCCCGCCGGAGCTTCCAGTTCTCTAAGCGTTAGGCGGATCTGCAGGGCGATGGGGATGGCAGGGTTGGCCATCGCCTGTCTTAGCCGACATTAATTCGTAAAAGCGGCGTCCCCGTTTCCGGGGACGCCGTTTTCTTTGTGGATGACGACCGCTGTTAGCCTTCCCAGAGCCCGGTCTCGGGGTGAAACTGGGATCAGGCGAACCAGAAGGCCTCGTGGCTGCCAAGGTCGGTACCGTCCGTTTTGACGGCCTTGATGCCGCCGGTCTCGAGCTGGAGGCGCACATCCTCGAAACTGATCTCGGTGCCCTGCTTCAGGGCGACGATCGCCTGGCGGCGCGGGAATGCCACCGGTGTTCCCGATCCGGTCACCACACCGATGACGTCCTCGTGGACAGGCAGGCGCCGAAGCCTGTTTCGAGAAGAATGATTTCATTCCATCCCGAATTACCGAATTGCGTGGTGACGCATACGAATTCATGACCTCGGAGCGAAAGTCGATTCCCTTCGTCATGATCGACGGTGTTGATTTGGAGCTGAACCGAACCTCCAAACTCGCGGAGATTCGTTCTGCGGTGGAATCTGGCCTGGATTCCTGATCCCGGAATTGCGACAGATTAACGTCTTTGGGATAGACGAGCTTGCAAGCCTCGGGGGCCTTTAGCGCACCCGCATGCCGTCTTCAGGGCTTCGGTGGGTACAAGCGACTTGATCAGCGTTTCCATGCGCAGGACCCCGACCTTTTTGTCGCCATCCTTCACCAGATAGGTTCTGCGCGTGTCGCCCTCGGCCATGGTGATGACGGTTTCGAGATTTTCTTCCTGGTCGATCTCGCCGGCAATATTCAGGCCGTCGGTGGTCGTGGTCTTGTCCATCACCGTGCGCACGCGCAAGACCCGCGCGCGATTGATGTCGCTCACGAAGTCGACAATGTAGGGATCGCTCGGCTCCAGCAGGATCGTCTGGGGTTCGTCCTGCTGCACGATGCGCCCGTCCTTGAGGATCACCAGATGGTCGGCGAGCTTCAGGGCTTCGTCCAGGTCATGGGTGATAAACAAGATGGTCTTCTGCAGCTCCTGCTGAAGCTCAAGGAGCAAGTCCTGCATATCCGTGCGGATCAGCGGATCTAGGGCGGAAAAGGCCTCGTCCATCAGCATCACGTCGGCATTTGAGGTGAGCGCGCGCGCGATACCGACGCGTTGCTGCATGCCGCCCGACAGCTGGTGCGGGTAGCTGTCGGCGTAGCCCTGCAGGCCGACGCGATCCAGCCACTTCTCGGCTTCGGCAAGGTGCGCGTCGCGCGAGATCCCGCGGACTTCGAGCGCCAGCGCCGCGTTCTCCGCCACGGTCTTGTGGGGAAGCAGAGCGAACTTCTGAAAGACCATCGACATCTGCTCGCGACGGATCGTGCGGAGCTCCTCGGCCGAACATTCGAGTATGTCGCGGCCCTCGAAGATAATTTCACCCACGGTCGGGTCGATCAGCCGGTTGACGTGGCGGATCAGCGTCGACTTCCCCGAGCCCGACAGACCCATGATCACCGTGATCTTCTCGGCCTTCGCATCGACGTTGATGTTCTCGAGGCCGAGCACGTGGCCATATTGTTCAAGCAGCTCAGGCTTGCCGAGGCCATCTTCCCGCACGGCCTTCAGCGCGGTCATGGGATCGGGCCCGAAGACCTTGTAGAGGTCGCGTATCGCGATCTTTGTTTCGGGTTCGCTCATTGATCCTGCCCCGCATTGATGCGCGCGAGCGCGAGTTTGGTGGTCCGGTCGAGGATCACGGCCAAAACGACGATCCCGAGGCCGGAGACAAGACCGACGCCGAGTTCCAAGTTACGGATGCCGCGCAGTACCAGCACGCCCAGGCCCGGCGCGGAGACGAGCGATGCGATCACGACCATCGACAGGCTCATCATGATGGTCTGATTTACCCCGGCCATAATGTTCGGCAGGGCCAGCGGGACCTGGACCTTGATCAGTTTCTGCCGCTCGGTCATGCCGAACGCGTCCGCGGCCTCGATGACGTCGCGGTCGACCAGCCGGATACCAAGGTCCGTCAGCCGGATCACCGGCACGATCGCGTAAAGAATAATCGCGATCCCGTAGAGCTTCGGTTCGGTGACCGAGAACAGGAAGATTAGCGGGATCAGGTAGACGAACGCCGGCAGGGTTTGCAGCATATCGAGGATCGGGATGATCATCCGCTGCAGCCGGTCGCTCCGGGCCATCGCGATCCCGATGGGTACACCCAACAGCACGCAAATGATCGCACACACGAAGATCACGGCGAGAGTCTGGGCCGCGAAGCTGTAGTAGTCGATGAAGGCGAAGGTCAGCAGGCACACGCCAACGAACACGACGAGCTTCCGCGATCGGCTGACGGCCATAACGATCGCCAGGAGGACCGGGATCATGAGCCACCAGGGCGTGGTCTCGAACAGCCACAGCGAGCCTTCGAGGAACCAGCTGAGCGGCTGGGTCAACGGGTCGAGCACCAGCCTCAGCCCGTCCTTGATCGAGAGGAACCCATCCTCGATGCCCTTGGTCAGCGCGCGTGACTGGGGAAAGGCGGCACAGGACTCGTGGAGCTGGTCCATCGACGGGAAGGGCAGCTCCCAGATCGACGGGGGCGGCGCGTCCGTCCCGGCATTTTGCGCCAGCAGATCGGCCATGGAGACGGGGCCGCCGTCGGATTTCTCGCCGCTCTCGCACCAGCTCTCAAGTCCGAGAGTTGAGAAGACCTGGTCATATATCCCCATCATTCGTTTCCGTCAGTTTTGCCCGTCGGGCGTAGAAGCGCGGCCGGAAATCTGAATTTCCGGCCGCACAGTTACTGGTTGGTTTTCGGTCGCTGCTACTTGAGCAGTCCCGCAAGCTTCGCCTTGGCATCTGCGTTCAGCCAGCTGCCCCAAGCATCCTTATAGGTCGTCAGGAAATGTACGGCGGCTTCCTCGGAGGAGGCGTTGTTGTCTTCCTTCCATGCGAGGACAGACCCCATTTGCTTGTTCGTGAAGCTCAGCTTCGACAGCATCGCCACGACCTCGGGCTCGCGGTCCGCGAAGGTGGTGGTCACGCCGGTGACGACCCGCGCGGCCGGGTAGGGCGACTTGCCGACCCGATTACACTCGGTGTTCCGGTTGCACTGGTGAACCTCGTCGTTGTAGGGGCCCAGATCGACGGGGACCATCTCGTACTTGCCGAGCAGGGCTGTCGGTGCCCAGTAGTAGCCAAACCAGGGCTTCTCGTCGGAATAGGCGGATGCGATGGAACCCGCGAGCGTCTCGCCGGAACCGTGGTTGAAGACCTCGATCCCGTTACCCTCCAGGTCGAAGGCCTGCTTGAGGCTGTCGTTCACGATCCGGCAGCCCCAGCCTTCGGGGCAGTTGTGGAAGCGTCCGCCGACCAGTTCGGGGTTGGCGAGGACGCCTTCGATCGTCTTCAGTTCCGGGTGCTTGTCCGCCAGATATTTCGGGATCAGCCAATGCTCTGCGCCACCGTCGGACAGGACATTGGAGACGGTCTTCACTTTTCCTTCGGCTTCCAGCTTCTGATAGACCGGGGCGGAATTAATCCACATTTCGGTCGCGATGTCGGGCTCTCCATTCTCCGCCAGTGACGTCGCGGCAGGGACCGTGTCGGACGGTACAACCGTCACCTTGCAGCCATAGCCCTGTTCCATGACGAATTTTGCGACATTCGTGACGACCGAGGCGGAGGCCCAGTTCATCTCGGTAATCGAGACCTCGCCGCAATCCGCATGGGCATCGGATCCGCCTGCGCTGACAGCAAAGGACATCACGGCCGCGATGGTCGATGCTTTCAATGCTCCTGTAATCAATCCGTTCATGGTTCACTCTCTCCCGGTTATCGCATTACAAAAATCAGCTATTCGAAAGCCACACACCGCAGCTTTCGCCGATCTTCGAAAATTGTTTGGAACAAACAGCAGCTTACGCAACCCGGGAGGGACTCTCAAGGCGCGCTCTGAAAACAGAGATGAATTCCGGGCGCGGAAGCGCAACACCCCTTTTCGTTTGTGCCGGGAGGCGGTACATCCTGTGCACTATGGCAACACAAGTCTTCATCGATGGTGAGGTCGGGACCACCGGCCTGCAGATCAACGAGCGGCTCTCGCTGCGCGGCGACATTTCGCTCATTCACCTGGGCGAGGACGCGCGCAAGGATGCGGTTGCGCGTAAACAGGCATTGAATGACGCCGACGTGGCGATCCTGTGCCTACCCGACGATGCGGCGCGGGAGTCTGTCTCGCTGATCGATGGCGATACGGTGGTGATCGACGCGTCGACCGCGCACCGGGCCGTCGATGGCTGGGCTTATGGCTTCCCCGAGTATGACAAGGAACATCGCGACGTGATGCGAGCCTCGGCCCGCATCAGCAACCCGGGTTGTTACGCGCTGACCGCCGTGGCGATGCTGCACCCGCTGGTCGCGGGTGGCCTGGTTCCGGCGGACTATCCGGTGACCATCAACGCCGTGTCGGGCTATTCAGGCGGCGGCAAGTCCCTCATCGCAGCCTTCGAGGATCCGGAGGCGGAGAATCACACCGAGGTGTCGCTCTATGCCTACGCGTTGGGCCTCCAGCACAAGCATATTCCCGAGATCACCCGTTGGGGCGGGCTCGCGCACGCACCGATCTTCGTGCCGACGGTTGCGAACTACTACAAGGGCATGCTGGTGCAGGTGCCGCTCGCGCTCTGGCATCTGCCGGGTACGCCGAGCGCGGAAGATCTGCACGCGGCACTGGTGGACCATTATGCGGGCGAGCGCTTCGTCACCGTGGCCAGGCTGGAAGAAGGCGTAGCCACGCTCGATCCGGAAGAACTGAATGGCACCAACGAACTACGCCTCCATGTGTTCCACAACGACCAGACCGGACAGGCGGTGGTTGCAGGCGTGATCGATAATTTGGGAAAAGGGGCGTCCGGGCAGGCCGTCCAGACACTCAACCTGCTGATCGGCGCAGATGAGGCCGAAGGACTTTAAGGAACAGAACCATGACCAACCCCGTCAAACCCTATCTTGGCGTCACGCCGACCATCGCCGATGACGTGTTCATCGCCGACAACGCCGCCGTCATCGGCGACGTGCATATCGGTGCAGGTTCGAGCGTCTGGTATTCTTGCGTCATCCGCGGCGATGCCGGGAGCCACATCCGGATCGGCGAGCGGGTGAATGTGCAAGACGGGACGGTGATTCACCTGAACGGCCCGCGCGAAGATGGCTCGGACCACATGCCGACGATCATCGGTGACGAGATCACCATCGGTCATTCCGCACTCATCCATGCCTGCACCCTGCAGTCGCGATGCTTCATCGGAATGCGCTCAGTCGTGCTCGATGGCGCGGTGGTGGAAACCGGCGCGATGGTTGCGGCCGGCGCGGTCGTGTCACCGGGCAAGGTCGTGAAGGCGGGTGAGCTGTGGGCGGGCATTCCGGCCAAGCCGCTGCGCGAACTCCGCCAAGCGGAGCTCGACTATTGGCCGGAGAGCGTCGCCACCTACTGCCAACTGGCCCAGAACCACATCAAGTCGGGCAACGGCGTCAAGTAATCCACCGTGGTGACGAGATGCGCGGATCAAGTCCGCGTATGACCAAGGTGGTTGGGTAATCAAAAAATGCATCCCCGTCATGCCCGGACTTGATCCGGGCGTCTCTTTTCGGTGGATCGGTCGGCGGAGACGCTACTTTTCCTCCGCATTCAGCCGCAGAGAGGCATAACTCCCCGGCGCGGCCTCGATCACTTTGAGCTTGCCGTCGCCCGGCGTGCGGGCGTCGACCTGGCCGCCGGCATTCTTCGCCAGCCATTTGCGCCATTCGGGCCACCATGAGCCCGGATTTTCCTTCGCACTCTCGAACCATTCATCCGGGTTGGCCGGGTTCTTGGCGGCCGTCCAGTAGCCGTATTTCTCGACGGTCGGCGGGTTGACCACGCCGGCGATATGGCCCGAGCCCGCGAGGCAGAACTGCACCGGGCCCTTGTAGATCTGGGTGGCGGCATAGGTCGATTTCCAGGGTGCTATATGGTCTTCCTTGGTCGACAGCATGAACACCGGCAGATCCACCTTCGACAAATCGATAGGCACGCCGTCGAGCTCGATGCCGCCCGGCTCGATCAGCTTGTTCTCCTGGTACATCTTGCGCAGGTAGAAGCTGTGCATCTCGGCGGGCATGCGCGTCGAGTCCGAGTTCCAGTAGAGCAGATCGAAGGGGAAGGGTTCCTTGCCGAGCAGGTAGTTGTGCACGACGAAGGACCAGATCAGGTCGTTCGCACGCAGCATGTTGAAGGTGGTCGCCATGGACGAACCTTCGAGCACGCCGCCTTCGTCTTCCATCCGGTCCTCGAGGGAATCGAGCTGTTCCTCGTCGATGAACACGCCCAGCTCGCCCGGCTCGGTGAAATCGGTCAGCGCGCTGAAAAAGGTGGCCGTCGTGAAACGCTTGTCCTTCTTCTCGGCCATATAGGCCAGCGTGCTGGCGGTCAGGGTGCCGCCCAGGCAATAACCAATGACGTTCGTTTCTTTCTCGCCTGTCGCCGACTCGATCGCGTCGAGTGAGGCCATTGGGCCTTCGAGCATGTAATCCTCGAAGGATTTCTCCGCCAGCTTGCTGTCGGGGTTGATCCAGGAGACGACGAACACCGTCAGCCCCTGATGCACGCACCAGCTGATGAACGAGTTCTTCGGTTGCAGATCGAGGATGTAATATTTGTTGATCCAGGGCGGGATGATCAGCAATGGGCGCCGGTCGACCTTCTTGGTGGTCGGTTCGAACTGGATCAGCTGCATCAGGTCGTTCTGATAGACCACCTTGCCCGGCGTGACCGCGATGTTCTCACCCATCGTGAAGGCGGTCTCATCGGTCTGGCGGATTTTCAGCTGGCCGTCGCCGCGCTCCATGTCCTCGAGCAGGTTTTCCAGACCCTTGAGCAGGTTTTCCCCGCCGGATTCGATAGTTGCCCGGATAACTTCAGGGTTGGTCATCAGGAAATTGGTCGGTGCCAGCGCGTCGACGAACTGGCGGGTATAGAAGTCCACCTTCTTGGCGGTCTTGTCGTCGAGGCCATCGACCTCGCGCACGGTGTTGGTCAGCCAGCGCGACGACAGTAGGTAGGATTGCTTGATGTAGTCAAAGACGACGCTTTCGTCCCATTCGGAATCGCGGAAACGGCGGTCTTCGCGTTCCGGGGTGTGCATGGGGTCGACCTCGGCGCCCATCATCTTCTGGGCCGTGGTCTGCCACAGGCTCATATAGTCCTGCCAAAGTTGGAACTGGGCCTGCATGAGCTGCGCGGGATTGGCCATCATGCGCTGGGTAAGTTCGATAAATGCCGACCCGACATTCAGCGGATCTGCCATTCCCATGCTGCCGGATTGGTGCGAAAGGAACGCCTTCACGAGCGTTTGGCTGCGCTCGGCGATGCTCGCCATCGAGGCGGCAAGGGCATCGGGGTCCGACGCCTGATTGTCGGCATTGTCCGCATTTTGTTGATCAGCCATCCGCCAATCCTCTATAACTTCAATGTTTTTTGCGACTCACGGTCGTTGCGAGACGCTTGATCCAACGCCGTTGAACGGGGTAAACGATTCTCGTTCGATCGTGTTTTGTGCAGTCAAACCCGAAAATATGTTGCACTGCACAAAATATCAAGCGAGTAGTCGCGGCGCGCGCTATTCGTGCAAAGCCGCGGATGAGTGCCATAAGGGGTGCAAGCAGATGAAGTCCGGACCATGTAAGTATGCGCGTCAGGCGCTGCCGCTCGTTTTCGTATTTGCGCTGGCAAGTTGTTCCTTCTTAGACGATGTGACGAGCATTTTTGACGACGATGAGCCAGCGACCCAGACCGCGTCCGATGGGGGCGTGCGCGCCCGAAGTGACTCTGACCGTGCGGCGGCCGAGAATACCGATACCCCGTCGCTGACGACTGTCCCCAGCCGCCCCGAGATACCGGTGCCGACCAACCGTGAGCGTGTGGTCGAGGGCCTGATCTCCGATCGCGTGAATGCGCGCTACACCGACGAGGCGATCCGCCTTCAGGGACCGACCCGCGCACCGGCCGCGACCCGGAGCGCTTCGCGCCCGGCCACACCGGCACTTGGTGCCGTCGTTGTAGCACCCGCTCCGACGACCCCGACGGCCAGCCCGCCGCCGCAGCCGCCGGTTATTCCAGCTCCGCAAGGCACCGTACCGGCCGTGCCGCCGGCCCCAGTCGTGCGGTCGCCAATCCCGCCGGCACCCGCGGTGCAACCGGTCATTCAGCCTCGTCCGGCTGCGCCCGCAGCGCCGGCCCCTCGGTTGGCAGCGGCTAATAGCCCCTCGGTCATCGTGGATACCAGCGCTATCGGTGGTGGCGGATATGTGCTGGCATCGGCGCGTGTTGGCCGGGAGACCCAGGTTGCGACAATCCAGTTTAACCGCAGTTCGGCCAACCTCAGTGCCCGCGATCGGCAGCTTCTTTCAACGGTTGCATCGGCGCAGCGCATCGACGGCTCGAATGTGCTGATCGTCGGCCATGCCAGCAGCCGCACACAGCAGTTGTCGAAGGATCGCCACGAGCTGGTGAATTTCCAGATTTCCTTCAAGCGTGCCAACGCCGTAGCTCAGGCGCTCATCCAGTCCGGTGTGCCGTCGAACCGGGTGACAGTTGAGGCCGTTTCGGATGATCAGCCGATCTATTCGGAATCCATGCTGAACGGTGAAGCCGGTAATCGCCGTACCGAGATTTACTTCACCCGCTAATTCGGTTGAAAAGGGCCTCGCACGCCCGCCCCGAGAACTGTAAAAGAACGCGCGGCGTTGCCTTTGGCGGCGTAGATATTTGTTGATCCGAAACCCGAACCCGGACTGGACCCATGCAAACGGAATTCCACCGCATCAAGCGGCTGCCGCCCTACGTATTTGCCGAAGTGAATGCGATGAAGGCGGCTGCTCGTGCGGCTGGTGCCGACATTATCGATTTCGGAATGGGCAACCCCGATTTACCGACTCCGCCGCATATCGTCGAGAAACTGGTGGAGGCGGTGCAGGATCCGCGCACCCACCGTTACTCCAATTCACGGGGTATCCCGGGGTTGCGCAAGGCGCTTTCGGGCTATTACGCGCGCCGTTTCGGTGTCGATATCGACGCCGAGCGCGAGGCCATCGTCACCATCGGCTCCAAGGAAGGCCTCGCCAACCTGGCGCAGGCCATCAGCGGCCCGGGCGACGTCATGCTGGTGCCGAACCCGTCCTATCCGATCCATCAATTCGGGTTCATCATCGCCGACGGCACCGTGCGCTACCTGCCGGTAACGCCGGATGACGAGTTTCTGGTCGCGCTGGAACGCGCGGTGCTGCATTCGCAACCCAAGCCCGTCGCGCTTGTCCTGTGTTACCCGGCCAATCCGACATCGGTGACGGCGGATCTGGATTTCTACGCGCGGGTCGTCGACTTCTGCCGTACCCATGAAATCATCGTGCTGTCGGATCTGGCCTATGCCGAGATCTACTTCGACGATAATCCGCCGCCGTCGATCCTGCAGGTGCCCGGCGCTAAGGAGGTGGCAGTCGAATTTACGTCACTCAGCAAGACCTACTCGATGCCGGGCTGGCGGATCGGCTTTGCCGCCGGCAACCCGGAACTCATCGCCGCGCTGGCACGGGTCAAAAGCTATCTCGATTACGGCGCGTTCACGCCGATCCAGGTGGCGGCGACCACGGCCTTGAACGGCCCCCAGGATTGTGTCGAGGAAACCCGTGCCATCTATCGCGAACGCCGTGATGTTTTGGTCGAGGGGCTGACGCGCGCCGGGTGGGACGTGCCGACCCCGAGTGCCAGCATGTATATCTGGGCGCCGATCCCCGAACCCTTCACGTCGCTCGGCAGCATCGCCTTTTCGAAGTTGCTGTTAAAACATGCCCATGTCGCGGTCTCGCCGGGGCTCGGCTTCGGTGAGTATGGCGACAGCCATGTCCGGATTGCGCTGGTCGAGAACACACAGCGGATACGCCAGGCCACCCGTAGTATTCGTCAGCTCTTCGCCGATCCCGACAAGGCGCTTGCCGAGGCGGGTGATGCCGCGCAAATGTCCGTCGCCGCCAAGTAGCCGCCGCGAAGCAACTGAGGTCAATCATGTCAAATTCACTGCGTATCGCGATTGCGGGTCTGGGGACGGTCGGTGCGGGGACCGTCCAGGTCCTAACCGAGCACCGCGACCTGATCGCCCAACGTGGCGGACGGCCGGTCGAAATCGTTGCGGTATCCGCGAAGAGCCGGACCAAGGATCGCGGGGTCAGCCTCGACGTCTATGACTGGTATGACGACCCAGTCGCGATGGCCCGCGACGCGGACGTGGACATGGTCCTTGAGCTGATCGGTGGCGAGGACGGGCCGGCCAAGGCCGTTTGCGAGGCGGCGATCGCCGCGGAGCGTCATGTCGTGACGGCGAACAAGGCCTTGGTGGCGGTGCATGGCGGCGCGCTGGCGGCGGCGGCAGAATCGGCCGGCGTGTCTCTCAATTATGAAGCGGCGATCGCCGGGGGCATCCCGATCGTCAAGGCGTTGCGCGAGGGGCTCGCGGGTAACGCGGTGACCCGGGTCTACGGCATCCTCAACGGCACCTGCAATTACATCCTGACCGAGATGCGCGAAGAACGCCTGTCTTACGAGACGGTGCTGGCCGCCGCGCAGAAGCTCGGCTACGCCGAAGCCGAGCCGAGCGTGGACGTGGACGGGATCGACGCGGCACACAAGCTGGCACTGCTTGCCAGCCTGGCCTTCGGCACCAAGGTTAATTTCGCTGGTGTGTATACCGAGGGCATCCGTAAGGTCGCGCTCGAGGATATCGATTATGCCGAAGAATTCGGCTACCGGATCAAGCTGCTGGGCAGCGCACGCATGACCGGGCACGGGCTCGAGCAGCGTGTCTATCCCTGCATGGTCAGCAAGGACGCGCCGATCGCCCATGTCGAGGGGGCCTACAACGCAGTTGTGGCCCATGGCGATTTCGTCGACGACACTCTCTATCAGGGCCGCGGCGCGGGTGCGGGGCCAACCGCGTCAGCCGTGGTGGCCGATGTCATCGATGTGGCGCGCGGTTTCGCGGTGCCGACGTTCGGCGTGACGGCCGCAACCTTGACGGATGCGGAAGCCGCCCAGATCGAACGCCATCGCGGTGCCTATTACATCCGCCTGATGGTTTCCGATGAGCCTGGCGTGATTGCCGCTGTGACGGCGGTGTTCCGTGATGAAGGGGTATCGATCGGATCGATGCTCCAGCGCGGGCGTTCCCAGACCGAGGCGGTGCCGGTCGTTTTGACCACCCACGAATGCGAGGAGGCGGCCATGCGGCGCACCCTCGTGCGCATTGAGGCATTGGATTCCGTTGTCGAAGAGCCGACAATGATCAGAATCGAATCATTGGACTAAACAGGGCGGGTTTTCAGGCCAGCTGAACGAACACGAAAGAGGGGGGTTTCATGACCAGCCAATCAGAGGCGGTGATGGACCGCAACATGGCAATCGAGGCGGTCCGGGTGACTGAAGCCGCCGCCATTGCCGCAGAGAAATGGGTCGGACGCGGCGACGAGCGCGAGGCGGATGCCGCGGCGGTCGACGCGATGCGGACCGCACTCAACCGCCTCAACATCGACGGCACCGTGGTTATCGGTGAGGGTGAGCGCGACGAAGCTCCGATGCTGTATATCGGCGAGAAGGTCGGCGTGGGCGGCCCGAAGATCGATATCGCGCTCGATCCGCTCGAAGGCACCACGATCACGGCCAAGGCCAACGAAAATGCACTGGCGGTTCTTGCCCTGGCGCCGGACGGCGATTTCCTGAACGCCCCCGACGTGTATATGGAGAAAATTGCTGTTGGCGGCGGTTACGAGGAAGGCATCATCGATATTTCGGCGCCGCCGGCGGACAACCTCAATCGGTTGGCGGTCGCGCGTGACTGCGATGTCGGCGATCTGACAGTCTGCATCCTGGACCGGCCCCGTCATGAGGAGTTGATCGGTGCGGTCCGTGACGCGGGCGCGCGCATTTTCCTGATCTCGGATGGCGATATCTTCGGCGTCATGGCGACCTCCGATCCCGACAGCGGCATCGACATGTATCTCGGCAGCGGCGGTGCCCCGGAAGGCGTGCTTGCGGCGGCGGCGCTGCAGAGCATCGGCGGCCAGATTCAGGGCAAGCTCCTGTTCCGCAACGACGATGAGATCGGCCGTGCTCGCAAGCTCGGCATCGAGGATCTCGACCGGGTCTACTGCCGTGATGATCTCGCCTCGGGCGACGTCATTTTCGCGGCGACAGGTGTGACCGATGGCGCGATGGTGAAGGGCGTGCGGAAGTTCCCGGGCGGTTGCGAGACCCACTCGATTGTCATGCGATCGGTCACGGGGACCGTGCGCGAGGTCATCACCAAGCATAATTTCACCCGCAAGCCCGGCTGGAACGACTGATCCGAATATGAGCACGGCGGGGGCACCGGTTTCGAGTGAGGCGGCAGACGTCGTCGTTGCGAAATCGGTCACCGGCCGCCGTTGGGTGATGCGGGATGCGGATGACCGCGCCGGCGTGGCGCTTTCCCAGCGCCTCGGCTTGCCCGAAGTGGTGGGCCGGGTGATGGCCGCGCGGGGAATCGACCTCGATACGGCCGAGGCTTTCCTCGACCCGACCCTGCGTGACGCATTGCCCGATCCGGCGAGCCTGGTTGGCATGGAAGAAGCTGCTGCACGGCTGGTCAAGGCGATCATCGACGGCGAGAGCATCGGTATCTTCGGCGATTATGACGTGGACGGCGCCACATCATCCGCACTTCTCGCGCGTTTCCTGTCCGCCCTGGGTGTGCCGGCGCGCGTCTACATCCCCGATCGCATGAAAGAGGGCTACGGCCCCACGACTCCGGCCATGCTCCGCCTGCGCGCCGAGGGGATCAGCCTCGTCGTCACGGTCGATTGTGGCACCACCGCCTTCGATCCGCTGGAGGCGGCAGGGGAGGCCGGTCTCGACGTCATCGTGGTCGATCATCACGTCGCCGAGCCGGCGCTGCCCCGCGCGGTCTCTGTGATCAATCCCAACCGGCTCGATGATACGAGCGGGCTGGGCACGCTCGCCGCCGTGGGTGTCTCTTTCCTGTTCGCGATCGCCATCAACCGGATGCTGCGCGACATGGGCTGGTATGGCGCGAACGACCGCAAGGAGCCTGACCTACTGGGCCTGCTGGATCTCGTAGCACTTGGGACCGTGTGCGACGTGGTGCCGCTGGTGGGCCTCAACCGGGCCTTCGTCACCCAGGGCCTGAAGGTCATGGCGAAGCGTCAAAACCCGGGCTTGGTGGCGTTGGCAGACGTGGCGCGGGTGGATTCCCGCCTGACCGAGTATCACGCCGGTTTCCTGCTGGGCCCGCGGGTCAATGCCGGCGGCCGGGTCGGCGAGGCGCCCATGGGCTCGCGTCTGTTGATGACGCAAGACCCGGCGGAGGCAGCGAAGCTCGCCGGGCAGCTGGATCAATGGAATACCGAGCGCCGCGAGATAGAGGCCCAGGTTCTCGATGAGGCCATGGCGCAGGCCGAAGAGCTCGGTTCGGATGCGGCATTGATCGTCGCGTCGGGAGATGGCTGGCACGCCGGCGTGATCGGCATCGTCTCGGGCCGCCTCAAGGAGCGTTTCAACCGCCCGGCCTTCGTGATCGGCTTCGAGGGCGACACCGGCAAGGGTTCCGGCCGTTCGGTCGAGGGGGTGGATCTGGGCAGTGCGGTCATCGCCGCGCGGCAGGCGGGCCTGCTGGAAAATGGCGGCGGTCATAAGATGGCCGCGGGGCTGACGGTCGCGCGGGAAAAGCTCCCCGAGCTGCAACGCTTCCTCGACGAACGTGTGGCCAACGATCTGGCGCGCAACGCCGTCGTCCCGACCCTGCGTATCGACGGGTCGGTCGCGGTGAACGGCGTGCAGCCGGAATTTGTCGAGTCTCTGCAACGGCTTGCGCCGTTTGGGGCGGGCAATTCCGAGCCGCGGTTTATGCTGCCGTCGGTACGGGTCGCCAAGGCCGACGTGGTCGGCGCGGGGCATGTGCGTTGTTTTCTATCGGGCCCCGATGGTGGCCGCCTGAAAGCGATCGCGTTCCGCGCAGCGGGGGAGCCCCTGGGCGGCATGCTGCTCCAGACAGACGGCCTGGCGCTTCAACTCGCCGGTAAGCTGCGGCCGGATAACTGGCAGGGCCGCAACGATGTGCAGATGATCATCGACGACGCAGCTTGGGTCTGAGTTCAGTCTAAACCTCGAACGCCGCGTCGAAGAACCGCGCCTCCAGAAGCAGCGTGTCCAGAAACGCCGCTGCTGCCCGTTGTCGTGCGGCACCGTCCGCTGCGGCGGCCTCGCGATCAAACTCCGCACGCATCCATTCGACGAAATCCCTGAAGTCGGGCAGAGCGTGCAGGGTGACCCATTCGGACAGATAGAAGCGCTCGGGCATCGCAGCTCCGCGCGCGACCGCGTCCGACGCCCAGCTCAGATAGACCCATTCCACCGGCACCAACACCGCGAGGATGTCGAGATAGCTGACCGTCGCGCGCTGGCGGTCCATCAGGGCCGCGAAATCGTCCAGCACGGGGTGCTGGAGCGGGTTATCGAAACTCGGCGCGGGCTGGCCGAAGGCGGCGAAGCTGCGAAGGAAATAGTCGTTCTCCTCGTCGGTCAGGACCCCGAGGAACCGGGCGAAGCGGGTCTTCTCCGGCATGCCCGGCGCCATGGCGACCGTGTGGCCCACGGCCCCGGTCAGGTCGTTGATGAAGCCATAGTCCAGGGTCAGGTAGCGGGCGTAGACCGTGTCGTCGATCGTGTCATCCACGAGCTCTTGCACGAAACGATGCTCCACCGCCGCATCCCAGGCCAGTCGATGGGCGTCGCGAAGTCGTTCGCTGAGACGTTCTGATTCGTGTTGGGCCATGGGGTATCTGACAATGTTTGTGCGCGCCGGGTCGTTGACAAAATTCGATACCACCCGCGCGAGGTCAGCGCATCTGTCGAATTGTACGGTGCGGGGTTGATTTCAACGCGCCCAGTCGTTATCTCGACTGCTCTGCACACCGGGCCGGCGTCCCCATCGTCTAGAGGCCTAGGACACCACCCTTTCAAGGTGGAGACACGGGTTCGAACCCCGTTGGGGATACCAACTTTTATCTTACGCCACAAACTATTTTAATTTTTGTTCTGGTTCCGTGCGGCTTGGGCTGCGCGGGCCGCGTCCTTGTCGGGTACCACATAGACTCGGGCCATGCTTGAACCCGGCGTGTGGCCTGTCACGGAATGGATTTGCGCACCGCCGGCGCTAATTTCACTCGCGGCAGTTCGGCGCAAATCTCGGAACTGTAATTCTTCCCGCACCCCTGACCTGCCTCCACTGACTGGTCCGTTTGGAATGTTAGTGCATCATCCGCTTTTCCTCCATGGAGATGATGCTTTCCGGTGCTGGTGGCCTGTATCCGAGGGCTGAGTTTGGGCGTTTCGTGTTGTACTGCCTGAGCCACTGGTTGATGACGATCTGGGCCTGCTTTCAGGCTGTAGAAGATTTCTCCGTTCAGGAGCTAGTCGCGGAACCAGGCATTAAAGCTCTCGCAGCACCCGTTCTCCCAAGGTGATCCCGGTTCGATGTAGGCGGTTTGGGCACCGACAGCCTTGATCCATTGCCTGACCGCTTCCGCGATGAACTCCGGCCCGTTATCCGATCGGATGTAGGCCGGAACACCCCGAATGATGAACAGGTCGGTCAAAGTATCAATCACATCCGTCGAGTTGAGCCTCCGCTTCACCCTGATCGCCAGGCACTCGCGGCTGAACTCATCAATGATGTTCAGCGTTCGATAGACGCGCCCATCATCTGCCCGGTCATGAACGAAGTCGTAGGACCAGACATGGTCAACATGCCGGGGCCTGAGACGGATGCACGATCCGTCATTGAGCCAGAGCCGGCTTTTCCTCGGCTGCTTCATGGGAACCTTCAGCCCCTAACGACGCCACAGGCGCTCGACCCGCTTGTCGTTCAGTTGCCAGCCTGCCTCTCTCAGCATCGCCGCGATCCGCCGATACCCGTAACGGACGTACTGCCGGGCCAGTTCAATGGGAGTGGATCAGGAGACCACGGAGAGTGTGTTGGGGGTGGACGAATCCCTGCCAATTATTCCGGGTATGCAAGCCACGATCGATATCCACACAGGCGAAAAGCGCGTGTTGTACAGCCGGTCCTGAAGACCCGCTCGGAGGTCTTCCGTGAATGCTAGGCGAGGGGTTCTAGGAAAAGACGACTGTTCGGTCGCCGCGCAACAGTACCCGCTGCTCGATGTGGTAGCGCACGGCACGTGCGAGAACGACGCTTTCCAGGTCGCGTCCGATCCGTTCCATGTCTTCAGGCGTGTGAGCATGGCTCACGCGGCTGGTTTCCTGCTCGATGATCGGGCCTTCGTCCAGATCGGGTGTCACATAGTGCGCCGTGGCCCCAATAATCTTCACCCCGCGGGCATGAGCCTGGTGATAGGGCTTGGCCCCTTTGAAACCCGGCAGGAACGAGTGGTGAATGTTGATGCAGCGGCCGCTCAGGAAAGCGCACATCGCCGGGGTCAAGATTTGCATGTAGCGGGCAAGAATGACCAGTTCGGTCCCGGTTTCCTCGATCAGAGAACGAATCTTTGCTTCTTGATCCGCTTTGGTCTCGGGCGTGACGGGAAGATGGTGATAGTCGAGCTTGTAGAAGTCGGCGAGGGGCTGCTGGTCGGGATGGTTGGAAACGATGCCCGAGACCTCCAGACCCAGCGAACCTGAGCTGGTTCGGTAGAGAAGGTCATTCAGGCAATGCCCCGGCTTGGAAACGAGTATCAACGCCTTCGGCTTCACCTGGGGGTCATGAATCGAACATTCCATCTGGAAGCGCGATGCAATGGGGCCGAATGCTGCCGAGATGTTTTCGATATTCGGGGTCGCGGAACCGGCACCGAAAACGGTCCGCATGAAGAATTGCCCGGACATCTCGTCGTCAAACTGTGCCGATTCCAGGATATTGCAGTCCTGCTCGGCCAGAAAGCTCGCGACAGCCGCAACGATGCCCCGTTGGTCGGGGCAGGATAGTTTCAGGATATAGCGTCGATCAAAATGCTGGGTCGCGTCGGAAACGTTAGTATCGTTCATGTTTGCGGAACCACCGGCTCGTCAGAATTGAGTGCGAGCCGGGTTTTAGTCCGTCGGAGGACTGATGAACAGGGGAAACCATCTCTACCGGTCGGCAGGTGGAGCGAGGTCTATGTTTTGAATCCAGTATTGGCGCGATAACCAGTTAACACCCGAAGGGCGAACCCGAAACAGTTTGGTCACCCTGTCTTCGGTGCCACGTTGTACGCCATATTCGTTGTAGACGTTCGAATGAAAACGCTCCGGCCTGAACTTTGCGGTGACGAGCAGATCGACGGTCTTCGGGTTCTTGTCCAGTTCGGCAGACAGATTATCCGAGATGCGCCCAGGGCCGGTCAAACGCCCGTAGCCCTCCCAAGTAAGCCAGATTGCGGCGACAACCGCGATGAACAGGATATCGCGTCGTTTATACCAAGCCCGCCGGCGTCGTACCGAGCGGACTTCATCCATTTCTTGTGACGTCATATCAAGTAGGTTTCCAGACTAGGCCCCACCGCTCGATGGTCCACTTCTCAAGCGGTACGAGGATCCATCGGTCAGTGGAGAGGAAAATAATTGAGATCAGGATCACGCCGAGGAAGACTTCCTCGGTTTTGAATTCCTGCGCGGAGACGAAGATCATGAAACCGAGACCGCTGTCGCCGCCAATCATCTCGGCTGCGATCAGCGCACGCCAGCCGAAGCCCATGGACATGCGCAGGCCGGTGATGATCGAGGTCATCGCCCCCGGCAGATAGACTTGCAGGATTGCATCGAGGCGCGAGCCGCCAAGGGTCTGCACACCCTGGACCAAAACCTTCGGGACCGCACGCACGCCCATCATCGTGTTGAAAAACAGCAACCAGAAGATTGTGTTCAACATGATGAATAGGGTGGTCTCCCAGCCAACACCGAACCAGACAATGGCCAGCGGTATCCAGGCGATACCGGAAACGGAGTTCATGAACACACCGATCGGCTCGAGATAGGCCGAGGCCACGCGGTTCATACCGGCAATGATCCCGAATGCAATGCCCAGAGGCACGCCAACTACCATCGCGAGGATCACGCGGGCGATCGATGACGATATGTTGTTCGTCAACTGGCAGCTGTTATGGCCTTCAATGGCAGCCAAAACGCTGGGGCAGTCGCTTTGCAGCCAGAAGATGGCCCCCCAAACGTCGGCGATTGGCGGTATTTCAACCGGCTCGAACCAAAGAAATATCGAGTTCATATGCCAAAGGGCTATCAGAACCATAAACGGGATGAGGCCGAGGCCGAATTTGCGCAGGTTCTGACGGCCAAACCTGCGTTGGACGGTAACTGAGAACTCGGTAATGGCGGTCATCGTTGTACGAGGCCCCAGCGCTCGATAGTATCGGATTCCAGCGGACGCAAAAGATAATGGTCCAGCATGATCCAGGTCAGCCCGATGAGCATCATGCCGAGTAAGATTTGTGCAGTATTATCGAGCTCTTGCCCGGCAAAGATCATGTTGCCGAGGCCTGCCTGACCGGCGAGCATCTCGCCTGCAATCACCGCACGCCACGCAAAACCGATGGACAAGCGCGATCCAATCGCGACGGAAGGCATCGCGCCGGGAAGGAGCACGTCCTTCACGATCTGGAACCGGGATGCCCCCATGGTGCGCGCGGCACTTATGTAGCGCATCGGTACCGACCTCACGCCGGACAGGACGTTGAACGCGATTGGGAAGAAGGCCGTGTACAGGATCACGATCATCACGGTCGTGTTGCTGTTCCCGAACCAGATCACGATCACCGGGAAAATGGCGATGCCCGATACGGACTGGAAGAAGTTCATCAGCGGATAGAACATATCCGCGATTGTGCGGTTCAATCCCAGAAGCAAACCAAACGGGATGCCAACGGCAATCCCGAGAATACTGCCCAAAACCAGGCGGGTGAGTGTGTCGGAGTAGAAACTGGTCAACACGCCTTTCTGGAGCAGATCGACTGACGAGAAGAGTGTCGTAAGCGGTGACGGCAGGTAGCGGTCCGGCCGCTCGATGACCGCCGAAATGATGGTCCAGAGGATCAGCATGCCGATCAATAGGATGACCAGCTGGATCGCCCGACTGTCGGTGATGGTCTTCTTGAATGATTTGCGCCGGATCGGCGCGCTATCAACCGTCGTCATCGCTCGTGACCTCGGAGCGAACCAAACTCAAAATCTCGTCGCGTGCGTTGGTGAACCGGGAATCGCCACTCATGGTTTTCCACTGCCGTTCTTCGCGGGGAATATCGATCTTGATCTCGGATTTGACCATGCCGGGACGGCGGGAAAAGACAATGCAACGGTCACCAAGGAATGCCGCTTCCTCGACCGAGTGGGTGATGAAAAGGATGGTTTTTTTCGTGGCCATGACCACGCGGTTCAGTTCGTCCTGCAGCGTGATGCGAGTTTGTGCATCGACGGCGGCGAACGGCTCATCCATCAGCATGATTACGGGGTCGGCGCACAATGTGCGCGCCACTGCGACACGCTGTTTCATGCCGCCAGACAATTCGTGCGGATAGCGGTCCTCGAAACCAGACAGGCCGACCAAGTCTACATACTCCTGCACACGGCGTTCACGTTCCGCTTTTGGTACTTTGCGTAATTCAAGCCCATGCCCGATGTTTCGGTTTACGGTCCGCCACGGCAGGATCGCGTGCTCCTGGAAAACGACGCCGCGATCGGGTCCAGGACCCTTGATCTCAACGCCATCGACCATGGCGCGGCCTTCCCTATAGGGGAGCAGGCCCGCAATGATATTCAGGAAAGTCGTTTTTCCGCATCCACTGGGACCCACGATGGCGACGAACTCGTTCTCATGGATCTGCAGATTGATGTCCTGCAGCGCGTGAACGGATTCACCGGTGTATTCGTCGGGGTAGTGGTGGGCAAGGCCCTGGACGATAAGTTTTGCTTCGGTGGTCATGATATTCCTGAAGGTTTGACGGGCGCGAAAACCTGTTCCGCGCCCGTCATGTCATCAATTTTGATGTATTACCAATGATCCGAAAGGCTTAGCTTGCGCCGCCCAGATCGGCGAACCATTCCGGATGCCGTTTCATCGTCGACTCGATGAACTTGGAATCCAAGTAGTTGGCCGGGTCAAACGGCTTCTTCATCTTCTTCTGCTCGATTAGGAGATCGACAGCGGAGCTGAAGGCCTTGGCGGTGTTGTCACCGATCCGCGGATCATAGGTCCAGAAATCGAGACCCGCGAGGACCTCTTCCTTGGTCATGTTGACGAAACGAGTGCCGATTTCCGCGACTTCCTGCTTGTTGGCAGGGTTGCGAACATAGGCTGCTGCTTCGGAGATTGCGTCCACGAACTTCTGCGTTGCCGCTTCGTCCTTGTAGACCCGGTCCGGGTTGCCGTGCAGATAGGCGCAGAAGCAGACGAGGTCGCCGCCACGCTTCACGATCTTGGCACCGGCAACTTTCTGCGTTGCGCGGAACACGAACGGCTCCCAGGCAGAGATGGCGTCAACACCGCCGGTGTCGAGCACGGAAACGAGTCCGGGCGGACGCGTGTTCACACGCTCGACGTCGTTGATGCCGAGACCGGCTTCCTTGAGTGCCTGGAGAAGCCAAACATCGCCCGTGGAACCGAAGGTCACGCCAACTTTCTTACCCTTGAGATCGGCAACGGAGTTGATGCCGGAATTGCCTGAAGCAACCAGCGCGACAACCGCGTCAGAAGTAGGTTTCTCGAAGCCAGCGCCGACATAACCGACAACGCCACGAACATTGAGGCCACGCTCGAGAGCGGCCGGCAGGTTGGTGAACGCGGCCGGGGCGAAGTCAAACTCGCCCGCGCGCAGGCCCTTGGAAAGTTCCGAACCAGTGTTGCGGATTTCGACCTTCACGTCGACGCCGTTCTTGGCGAAGAAGCCCTTCTCCTGTGCGACGAAGACGGCAAGACCGCCCGGGTTGCCGGCGGCGCCGACGACGAGATCCTGCGCGGAAGCAGGATTGCCGAGCGCCACAAACGGCAAAGCCGCTGCTGCGATGGCAAGATATTTTAATGATTTGAACAAGGTACCCTCCCTGATGAGCTTAGTTTTATTAAGTCATTTATTGTGTTGGTAATATCTTGAGGTTGATCCTCAATATCAACCTTTTCATCGCGGGTCAGGGCAGGAGGTCATGATTCTTCCCCGATGTACCGTTCACTTTGGCGTTAGACTGAAACCCTGCGTGGATAAGGCTTTCAGGCGCTCGCAGCGAACAAAATTCCGCCTGATGTTTCCGCCAAGCACGTATCATGTGTCCGCGGCGCATCAATCGCGCGAGGTTGCTTAACCGCCGGAGTTTTGAATCGCCTGCCATACCCGCTGCGGTGTCACCGGGGTGTCGATTTCCCGCACGTTGTATTCAGCCAGTCCGTCGAGAATCGCGTTGACGATCGTCGGCGTGCCAGCAACCGTGCCGCCTTCGCCGACACCCTTGGCACCGAGCGGGTTCGACTTGCTGAACACGGGGCTGAAATCGACATTGATTTCGGGCATCAGGTCCGCGCGTGGCACACCATAGTCCATCAACGAGCCGGCGATGAGCTGGCCGCTGTCGGAGTCATAAGCGACATCCTCCAGCAGCGCCTGACCGACACCCTGGACCACGCCACCATGGATTTGGGCTTGTGCGAGCAGGGGATTGATCACCGTGCCGATATCGTCGACGACCGTATAACGGTCGATACGTACTGCACCCGTGTCGGGGTCAATCTCGACCTCGGCGATGTGACACCCGTTCGGGAAGCTGGGGACTTCAGCTGCGAAGGCACCCGATCCCTGCAGTCCAACCCCGAGCTCGCTGGGAACGTGGACGGGCATGAACGACATCTGTGCCACCTGCTTGAGGGGCATTTCCTTGTCGGTGCCGGCGATTGTGAACTTGCCTTCGCTGAATTCGATGTCGGCGGCATCGGATTCCATGAAGTGTGCCGCAAATTTCTTGCCGCGCTCAATGACCTCGTCAGCAGCAGCTCGCAGGGCGCTACCGCCAACCATCATGGAGCGCGAGGCATAGGTGCCGCGGCCGATGGCGACTTCATCCGTGTCCGCCTGGGCTAGCCTGACATCCTCCAGCGGAACATCCAACCATTCCGCCAGCATCTGGGAGAAGGACGTCTCGTGGCCTTGGCCGTGTGACAGCACACCCGACACGATGGTCACGGTGCCGCTCGGGTCGAACCTGATTTCCATCCGCTCGTTGAAAATGCCGGTGTTGTCCACATAGTAGACAACGCCCAGGCCGCGTTTCAGGCCCTTTGCCTCGGTTTCGGCCTTGCGCGCTTCGTAGCCGTCCCAGTCCGCGATACCGCGCGCCTTGTCGAGGGCGGTCGCATAGTCGCCGGTATCGTAGGTCCAGCCGGTGAGGGTCGAATGTGGCATTTCATCCGGCGTGATGAAGTTGATCCGCCGCAGCTCCGCCCGGTCGATACCGGTTTCGCGCGCCGCGGCGTCGATGATCCGCTCCATGATGTAGACCGCTTCCGGGCGTCCCGCGCCGCGATAAGGAACCGTCGGAGAGGTGTTGGAGAAGACTGCCTTGTTGATCACGTCCACATTGGGAATGTTGTAGACGGTCGGCGCCAGTTTGACGGCGAACAGCACGGGGATCGCGCCGGCACCCTCGATATAGGCGCCGACATTGTGTAACGCGTGCCAGCGCAGCGCGACGAACTTGCCGTTCTCGTCGAGCGCCAGCTCTGCCTCGACCGTCTGGTCGCGCCCATGATCGTCACCCATCAGCGATTCACTTCGTGTCGCGATCCACTTGACCGGTCTTTCAACACGCTTGCAGGCCCAGGCGACGATGGCCTCCTCGGGATACACGTGGCCTTTCATACCGAACCCGCCGCCGACATCTTTCGCGACCACGCGGATCATGCTTTCGGGCACATTCAGGTTCTGGGCCGCGAGACCCTGCCGGATGCCGTGCACATTCTGGGTGCTGGTGTAGAAGGTGAGGCGACCGTTGCTGGTGTCGAACTCACCCAGGCAGCCGCGAGGTTCCATGGTCATCGCGTCGAGGCGATTATTGTGGAGCTTGATGCTCGTCACATGGTGGGCACTCTTTATCGCCGCATCGGTCTCGTCACCGTTGCCGAGGCGGAGGGTGAAGCTGACGTTGTTTTCTGCTTCTTCATGAACAAGTGCGGCCCCATCCTTGACCGCATCTGAGGCCATGACGACGGCCGGCAACTCGGTATAGTCGATGATGATGAGGTCGCTCGCATCACGTGCCTGTGCTTCGGTCTCTGCGATCACTACGGCAACCCGCTCGCCCACGAACCGGACCCGATCGACCGCAAGCGGCATATGCATGGTCCGATGTCCCGGCGGTCCGCCCATGTCCTCGGGCATGACGCCGCCGGTCGGGCCCATGCCGTCGCCTGCATAATCGGCGCCAATCAAAACGGTGACGACGCCGGGAGCAGCTTCGGCTTCGGATGTGTCGATGGATTTGATGTCCGCATGAGCGTGCGGTGAATAGACAAAAACAGCATAGGTTTGCCGCGGCAACACCATGTCGGATACATAACGACCACGGCCGGTCAGGAATTTAGGATCTTCTTTGCGACGGACCGATTGGCCAATACCGAACTGCATACTCATTCTCCTCCAGGAATATGCCGACAGACTAATGGGTGTTGTTCAAAACGGCGAGTCCGCACCTTCGAGCCAGGCTTGGCCTCTTTTGTACAAGGCCTCGACCTCGGAGCCGCGTACGCCCGGTAGGTCGCGTTTCACGTCCATGCTGTTGCGCGATTGAAGATAGGCTAGGTGCCGGTAGCCCTCGGGATAGGAATCGAGAACGTCCTTGTCGAGTTTCAGTTCGGCTGCCGGGTCGACCGGGTCCATCCGGTCTTTCTCATAGATCGGCTGGCGCAGGACGAAGCCCCATCGCCCGGCGCGGCGCTCGAGAAAATCATAGAAACGCCCGGTGCAGACCACGTCGACCAGCACATCATGCACCTCCGCGCGTTGCGCGATGGTCATCTTGGTCATGGAGACGGCCCGGTCGCCCGAAAGCTCGATGGAATTCCCGCCCAGGAAATGATGGACGTTGATGCCGTTCTCGAAGCCGGCGCGGCTCATGGCGATGAACTCGTCGGCGGTGCCTTGCGTCCAGGTGGCGACCATCACCCCGTCGTCATGCCAGACCGAGCGGAACCGGTCCCACATGCCCGCGTCGCGCCACACCACCCAGTTCTCAACGAGGGCGCGGATGGTAAGCCGGTCTTCGAGATCGGTGCTCATGGTGCAGTCCTTTTATGAGTACGCGCCCGGGAGAGCATCAGGGTTTGGCATCTGCCGCCTCCAGTATTTCAACAATCTAGGTATAGCCGCGTTGGCGCGCGAGGCTGAGCGGCCGGACACCGCGTCCTCTAGATCGGCACCGGCATCGACCAGCGCCCCGACCGTCGCGACATGGCGGGGACCGCCATCACCCAACACGATTGCCTCGATCAGTGCCGTCCAGTCCAGGTCATTGATGTGGTCCAGCGGCGCGTCGAAATGAATGAGGGTGCGCACGACCTCGTCATGGCCCAGATGGGCCGCCGCGATCAGCGCGGTGCCATCGCAGATGCTTGTGACCAGGGTTGTGGTGGCGCCGGCCGCGATCAATGCCCGCGCGGCGTCATATTGGCGTTGATGCGCCGCCACCATCAGCGGTGTGCGATTACGCCCGTCCCGGGCGTTTAGTTTGGCACCCGCTGCGGTGAGGCGCTTGATGGTATCTACATCGCCGTCCGCGGCGGCCCGGAACAAACCGTCATAGGCAGCGAGTTCGTCCGTTCCCGGGGGAACTTGGGCGTTGGCCGGTGTTGCGAACACGAATAGAAGGCCGGTGAAGGCGATGAGAAATATCTTCATGGGGTGGTCGTCCTGCGCGCGAGAAACAAGGTCCCATTATATGCGAGGAATCCGCCCAGTCCGGCGAGTGCGAGCAAAATCGCGACAGGAAGTGCCGAGTCATGGGGCAGCATGCCCGCCGCCTGCCCGAATGCGGCACCGATGGTCATTTGAAGAAACATCGTGAGACCGGATGCGGAGCCCGCGACCTGAGGATTGACGCTGACCGCGCCGGCCTGTGCGTTCGGCATCGCCAACCCGTGGAAAACACCCATGACGATGCCCGGCAGGAAAATGGCCCATGGTGTTTGTAAATCGGCGAGGAAAAAAGCGGGGACAAGTAACGCCGCTGCCATTGAGCCGGTACTGCCGATGCGAACCATGCGGTCGAGCCCGACCCGCAGGGTAATGCGCGAACTTATAACCGTGCCCACCAGGAAACTGCCGCTCATCGTCATGAAGAACAGGCCGAATGCAGTCGGGGAGCGCTGGAATACGTCTGCCATTAGAAAGGGCACGCCACCGGCGACCACCATGAATACGCCCATGCCGCACCCGGCGTAGCTGGCATAGGCGAGGAAGGCCGGGTCGCGAAGCAACGACGGGAATGCGCGGAATGTCTGCACGAGACTACTTGTTTGCGCATTCGCGACGCGGGTTTCGCGGATGTTGGGCAGGGCGAAAGTAAGTGTCACCAAACCCATGATTGCGGTCAGGATGAACACATACTGCCAACCGGCGAACTGTACGATGAAACCGCCGATCACGGGGGAGATGATGGGTGAGATTACCACTATCGACATGACCTGACCGATCATGCGGGCTGAATCCTCGCGGCCGAACATATCGCGGATCGTTGCCCGCGCGACCACCATGCCTGACGCTCCGCCGACGGCCTGCACGACGCGCCCGAAAATCAACGTCTCGATGTTC
Organism: Alphaproteobacteria bacterium; assembly: GCA_049601915.1. Taxonomy (GTDB): domain Bacteria; phylum Pseudomonadota; class Alphaproteobacteria; order UBA6615; family UBA6615; genus UBA8079. Next base: position 503,178 of record JBMYRB010000003.1, on the reverse strand, counting down.
GGCGACCAGATGCAGATACCACTGCCTAGGATGAAGAGCACCAGGCCGAACATGAGTACCGGCTTGCGTCCGAACCTGTCCGCGGCAGGGCCATAACCGATGGTGGAAACCGCCATCGCAAGGACTCCGAGGGTCAAGGTGAGCTGGGTGATGGCGCTACTTGCGGTGAACACCTGCTGGATTGTCGGCAGGACCGGCAGGATGACGTGAATCGTGATCGGCCCGAGCCCCGAAACCAGGGCCAGGATAAGGACCAGTTTTATTTGGCGAGGGCTGGACATTCAGTCTTGAAACCGGATTGGATGGCGGGAACAGTGCGCCGTGGCATCGGGCCTTACGGGTCCGAACCACGTAACCATTGAGGCATGCGAGAAACCGCCGCACAAGTGCCGTCGGCGGGCAAATATTTGGGGGAAATGAAATGTCGAAACAAACAGAACGCCGTCGCGACAATCAGCAATGGATGCTGGACTGGATCATCAAGACCACCGGCCGGGTCCAGAACTTTGCCTATGACAACCGGGTCGTGCCGCCGGAGGTAAAGTCCTACGCGCAGATTCACCGTGTCGTTGACAAGCATGCTCGTCATGTCGTGGCGATCGCCGAAGAGGCCGAGAAAGCGGGTCATACCAAAACCGCCGCAGAGCTCTATTGGGTCGCCAGCGAGCATTACCGAGAGGCCCAGCACACGATTTTCGAGGACGACAACACCGAGAAAATCTACCTGCACGACATGCTGCTGAAATGCTTTGACAAGGTGATGGAGTATTCTTCTCACCCGATCGAACGGGTCGAGATCCCGTTCGAGGGGAACTTCATCCAGGGCGTACTGCACATGGTGCCCGGCGCGGAGAAGGCCCCGACCGTAGTGTTCTGTCCCGGTATGGACATGACCAAGGAAGCTTTTGTCGATCCGTTGCGCCATCCCTTCGTCGAGCGCGGTCTGAACTGCTTGCACCTGGACGGGCCGGGGCAGGGGACGTCGAACATTCGCAAGATCAGAGTCACGCTGGACAATTACGAACGTGCCGGGTCGGCAGCCATCGACTATCTGTGTGAACGCCCCGAGGTCGACCCTGACCGGATCGCCGTGTCAGGCTTTTCCATGGGTTCCTACTGGGGCATGCGTATGGCCGCGCTGGACAATCGCGTGAAAGCCGTCGCCACGGCGGCTGCGTGCTACGGCCCCAAGACTGCAATCTTTGAGCAGGCATCGCCCCGCTTCAAGCAGGTGTTCATGTATATGGCGGGCATCCATGACGAGGACGAGTTCGACGAATTCGCCTCCCAGATGGTACTCGATGACGTGGCCGGCGACGTGACATGCCCGGCCCTGCAGGTGACCGGCGAATACGACCCGCTGGCGCCACTGGAAACCGTGCTGCCGATCTACGAGAAGGTGCCGGCGCCCAAGGAGCTGTGGGTCATCGAGAATGACTTCCATAACCCGCGCAACCGCCCGAACTTCGGTGGGATCGACTTCTATGGCTATCTCGCCGACTGGATCAACGACGTGTTCGCCGGGAAGATCGCCGACGACCACCAGCGCGAAATCCTGGTGCCCGAACATGGCGGCGTTGGCCCCTATGTCGAGCAGATGCAGGGCGGGTTCGAATTGCCGGAGCGCATCGGTAAGCCGAACGGGTTGTCCGACGCACAGAAGGGCCCGGCGGGGATTATCGGCGGGTGATTTCGCGCTAAGTTGTGTCCCTGACCGTTAAACGGGGGCATCACAAATGGCCGACGAGTATCAAATCATCCGCGGTGGGCGTCTGCCCGCGCCGCCGCCCGGGAACGGGTCGAGAGCCTCACGGTTCATGTGGGGCCGTTCTGCACCGGGTTCACAGCCAAGGACTTCCCGGTCAACCGGTCTGTGGGTTGAGGGCGCCTAGTTCCGCCCTTTGGCCTCCGACAGCTGCCTTCCATATTCGATCGCGGCCAGCATGTTCGTGTGGTCGGCCTTGCCGGTCCAGGCGATGTCGAAGGCGGTACCGTGATCGACGGAGCAACGATCGAAGGGTAGCCCCACCGTCACGTTGATTGCGGTGTCGAAGGCAATGAGTTTGACCGTCGCATGACCCTGGTCGTGATACTGGGCAACCACCAGGTCGAATTCGCCCTGGTTCGCGCGGGCGAAGACGGTATCGCCGGACAGCGGACCCGTGGCGTCGATGCCTTCGGCCCGGGCGGCTGCGACGGCAGGTGCGACCTCCCGGTCGTCTTCCTCGCCGAACAACCCGTCCTCACCGCAATGGGGATTGAGCCCGGCTACGGCGATGCGCGGCTTGGCGATTCCCAGCCGCTTGAAGTGGCCGTCGCCGGCACGGATCACATCGAGGACGTTGTCTCTGGTGCAGCGGCGGATGGCGTCGGCCATGGAAACATGGGCCGAGACATGGATCGTCGAGAGCGTGGGTGACGACAGCAGCATGAAGGGCTTGATGTCGCCCGCCAGGTGGCTGAGTAGGCCGGTGTGCCCGTCATAGTGATGCCCGGCGGCGTTCAGGGATGCCTTGTTGATAGGCGCGGTGACGATGCAGCCCGCATCGCCCGCCCTGGCCATCTCGGCGGCGCGGACGATGTAGGTGTAGGCGGCCTCGCCCCCGGCGGCGGAAATTTCGCCGGCCGGTGCGGCCTCGGCGCCGTCGGTCGGTAGGTCGATCAGCCGGATATTGCCATCATCTCCAAAGCTAAGACCCGTGTCACACAGCGCATCGGCGCGTTCCAGAACGACGCGTGATCCGATCACCGCGATATCGCCGCGCGTGTTCTCCGGCAGTGCGGCGAGCGCCTTGCAGATCACCTCGGGCCCGACCCCGGCAGGGTCACCCATAGTGATGACAATGGGCGAAACCGACATGCGGCTATTTCTCGGGCAAGGGGATGAACTCGGCATCACCCGCGGTCTTGCCGAAGCGGCCTTCCTTCCAGTCCGCCTTGGCTTGTTCGATGCGTTCCTTCGAGCTGGAGACTAAATTCCACCAGAGGTGCCGCTCGCCGTCGATGGGGGCGCCGCCGAGTAGCATCGCGCGTGCCCGAGCATCGGCGCGGACTGATACATCTGCGTCGGGTGCGAGTACCAGCATCGCACCGGCGTTATGGGGTTCACCGTTGACCGATACGGTGCCCTCGACAACATAGACCGCGCGTTCTTCATGCTCGTCGGTGACTGCCAGGCTGGCCCCGGCATCCATCTGGACGTCGAGATAGAACATCGGCGACGCTGTCACGACCGGCGAGGTCTCGCCATATGCGGTGCCGGCGATCAACCGCATCTCGACCCCGTCGCGTGATATTTCCGGCACGGTTGCAGCGGGGTGATGGAAAAATCCCGGGTCGTTCGCCTCCTGATCTTTCGGCAGGGCGATCCAGGATTGAATTCCGAACATGGTGGTGTGCGCGTCGCAGATTTCGTCGCGGGTGCGCTCGGAGTGGACGATGCCGCGGCCGGAGATCATCCAGTTGACGTCGCCGGGTCGGATCGGTTGTTCATAGCCCAGGTCGTCGCGATGCATGATTTCACCGTCGAACAGATAGGTCACGGTGGCCTGGCCGATATGCGGGTGGGGACGGGCGTCGATGCCTTTGCCCGAGGATAATTCTGCCGGGCTCATCTGGTCGAAGAAGATGAACGGGCCCACCGTGCGCCGCTTGGCGTATGGCAGGACACGCGCCACGGTGAAACCGCCGAGATCACGCGCGCGTGGTTCGATCACATGTTCGATTACGTTGTTGGCGGCATCCGTCATGTTCGTTCTCGCTTCGACCAGGGTTCGCCCTTGAGGTATGCACCCTGGCCGCTAAATCAACGTCGTTACCCGGACTTCTTTATTACCGGTTTGCGCTTCTTGCTCTGTGCCACGCGCCAGGCAGACAGAAGTGCGAAATCCCGGGAACTCCAAGCGCCGGTCGCCGCCTGCTTATAGGCCTTGCGGGTGGCGTCGATCACCGGCACGTCGAAGCCGTTGGCGCGGGCCAGCGCGACCATCTGGGTGGCATCCTTTGCGCCGCCGCTCATCTCGAAAGGCGCAGCCTTGGGAAACTTTCCTCCAATCGCGTCCACGATCCAGGGCAGGCGCGCCGGGGCGACTTTCGCCGCGCCACTCGAATCCGCCAGAATGTCCGCAGCAAGTTCGCGCTTGATGCCGGCGCTCTGTGTCAGAGACAGCGCTTCGCCCAGCGCCTCCCAATAGGCCAGCAGCGGGAGGTTGATGGCGAGCTTCATGGTGGTGCCGGCACCAACAGTGCCGACCCGGTCGACCCGGCGGCAGAGCTGATCGAGGATCGGCTTTGCGCGCTTGAACGCGGCAGGCGTACTGCCGATCATGCCGATCAGGTTGCCCGAGCGTGCGGGCGCCGTCGAGCCGCCGACCGGCGCCTCGACGAACGTGCCCCCGGCCGCCTTCACCTGCTTTTCCAACCGGCGCGTGGTCTCGGGCATAAGCGTGCTCATTTCGATAATGAGCTTCCCCTTGAGATTACCCGACAGCAGACCGCCGCGGCCCTCATAGACCGCCTTCGCGGCCTTGTCGTCGATGGTGATGCTGATCACCACATCATTGTTCTCGAAAAGATCGGCAGGGGTTTCGGCGTGGTTGGCACCCGCATCCACCAGCGGCTTGGTTCTGCGTGTGGTCCGGTTCCAGACCGTAAGCTTGTGTTTCTTTTCCATGAGCCGCGCGCCCATGGCCGTACCCATATTGCCGGTGCCGCAAAGACCGATTCTCATTGCAAGTTCTCCGTGCCGAAGACCTGAAGTCTCCTGTGATGATGAGATGACGACGTTACGCGCTCGGGGAATGAGAGGGAAGTGTTTGGCGCAGATTGCCGCCGCCAAATCATGATAATATCCGCGGTCATTGGATGGCCGAAATCGGCCGCATCACCCGCCTGCAGGAATTTCGAAATGAGCAAAGTTCGCGCGTCGTTTGTATTCACTCCCTGGGAAGGCCGCCGCATCATCGGCAAGGCCGTCGCCGCCATGCCGGTCGTGCAGAACGCCCACAAGAACGGCGAGATGATCATCGCGCATGGCTCGACGAATGTTTTCGTCGCGGAAGAGGTAATGGGTGAAGTGCCGAACAAGCAATTCTACCTGTCGGGTCAGGTGATCAACAACGTGCTTTGCCAGACCCAGCCCGAGGAAAAGCCGCCGATCATCTACCTGGTGAAAGGGAAGCTCACGCCACCCGCGCCGCGCATGGACGAGATGCTCAGAAATTTCGACGACACGAGCGTCTTCATCAAGGGCGGCAACGCCGTCGATACCGCGTTCAACGCCGGCGTCTTCTGCGCCCATCCGGGCTGCGGCACGATCGGGTTTGCGATGGGGATCATGGCGGCACGTGGCGGGAACCTGATCATCCCGATTGGCCTCGAGAAGTTGATCCCGTCGGTGACGGAAGCCGCCCGGCATATGGGACAGGACACGTTCTACTATCATGCTGGCCAGCGCACCGGCATGATGCCGGTGACCAACGGGACGGTGATCACCGAGGTCCAGGCCCTGCAGATTTTGTTCGGGATCGAGAATGTCACCCATGTCGGCGGCGGCGGGGCGATGGGGTCCGAGGGTTCGATCGTTCTTGTCGCCGAGGCCGGAAAAGACAAGATCGACGCCGCGGTCGAACTCTATGAATCAATCAAGGGTGAGCCGCCGCTGCGCACGATCAAGGCCTATTGCGAGGGCTGCATCCCGACCACGCCGGCCATGGACGCGTCACCCGACGAACAGTATGAGGCCCATCCGAAGAAACATTGCCTTTATGAAGGGCTGAAGGAGAGCGAGTTACCCGACTTCTTCACGCCCCGGACAGAGCCGATCACCCAGAACCGCTAGCCGCGATCAGGCTTCGCGCATGTCATGCTTCACGAACAAAGAGGTTGGTTTCCCGCTCGTGACCGAGTGTCGAAGCGCCGCCATGGCCGGGCACAAAGGTCACATCGTCGCCCAGCGGCCAGAGCTGTTCGCGGATAGACGCGATCAGCGTGTCATGGTCGCCGCCGGGGAAGTCCGTCCGGCCGATCGAGCCCTGAAACAGCACGTCGCCGACGAAGGCGATGCGCGAGACAGGTTCGAAGAAGATGATGTGCCCCGGCGTATGGCCCGGGCAGAAGCGCACCTCGAAATTCAGGTTCCCGACGGTGACGCTGTCACCCTGATCGAGCCAGCGTGACGGCGTGAAGGGCCGGCCGGCCTCGACGCCAAATCGTGCGCCTTGTTCGGCGAGCTGTTCGATCCAGAACTTGTCCTCGATATGCGGGCCCTCGATGGGAACGCTGAGCTGCTCAGACAGGTCGGCAGCAGCGCCTGCATGATCGATATGACCGTGGGTCAGAAGTATTTTCTCGACCTCGACGCCTTGCTCATCGATCGCTGTCTGAATCCGCTCGATCTCGCCGCCGGGGTCGACCACCGCCGCCTTGTTGGTTTCGGTGCACCACAAAACAGAGCAGTTCTGCTGGAACGCGGTGACGGGGATGATGACGGCTTTCATGGGACGGGGTTCCGGCAGCAATGAAATGTCGATCTCTACACGAGTCTGATTGACCGAGATACCGTCGGCGCGCATCCCGGATGTCGCCGTCCGCATTCTAGCTGTGTCCGGTCTTCTCTTTTTGATTGATCCAGGTCAACACGACCGGGTTTCGCACCTGCAACAAGCAGTGTGAAGGCCGGGCCGTTGTTCGGAATGACGCTGTTTTATCTGGGGACGACACAATGAACGGACTAGCACTCTTTGGGCTCGGGCTGGCAGCTATGCTGGGATTGGGCGTTACGGGAGGCGCGGCGGACGAAGGCATGCGGATACACGCGATGCTGTTTACCGGCGCGGCCATCCTCGGGGCAGGTTTTTCATTGCTGCGATCGCTTGCTATAAAAAGTCGGTCGATATCGACATCTGAAAAATTGCCACGCGCATCAGAGAAAGCGCGGAGTCTAAGGGGAACATCCATTGGAACAGAGTGTCTCATTCAAGTCTGACGGGCTCACGCTCGCGGGCGTTGTCCACACACCTGCGGACCTGGCGCCGGGAGATTCGCGGCCGGCATTTCTGGTTTTGCACGGTTTTGGGACCGGCAAGGACGGTTCCACGCCGGAAATCCTGGCGAAGATGCTGTGCGACTGGGGATATGTCGTAATGCGGTTTGATTTCCGCAGCTGCGGTGACAGCGAGGGTGGGACCGGTTGGGTTATGTGTGAGGACCAGGTGGAGGACGTGAAAAACGCGGTCACCTGGTTTGCCGAGCAAACCTATGTGGATGGCGACCGGATCGGCGTGATCGGCCATAGCTTCGGGGCGGCCGTCGCCGTCTATGCCGGGGGTGTCGACAAGCGGATTGCGGCGGTCATTTCATCCTGTGGCTGGGGCGATGGGGAGAGCAAGTTCCGCCTGCAGCACAAGTCAGATGAGGAATGGGCGCGTTTCCAGAATATTCTGACCGAGGGTAAGGCCCATCGGGAGAGGACCGGGAAATCGCTGATGGTTGGCCGTTGGGACATCGTGCCCATTCCCGAACATCTGCGGGGCCATATGGGTAAGAATGTGCTGATGGAATTCCCGGCCGAGACGGCTCAGAGCATGTATGACTTCCGTGCGAATGACGTGATCGCGGACATCTCGCCTCGGCCGGTGCTCCTGTTTCACGCCGCGGACGATTCCGTCACGCCGACGGATCAGTCTTTGCAGCTCTTCGCCCGCTCGAAGCAGCCTTGCGATTTGATCCTTGCATCCGACGTGGACCATTTCCCATTCTCCGTCGATAGCACGCGCGCGCGTGACGCAGTGAAGGGCTGGCTGGACCTGTACTTCCCGGTCTAGAGGCGCCCGGGTATATACGTTAGGCTTTCCTTGTCTGGAACGTGAAGAGGGAGCGGCAGCATGCCGACCGAGATATTTACGCCGACGGCTGAGGAAATGGATGCGCGGATCGCGCGGTTCGACAAACTTGAACCAATGTCGACGACCGATGACTTGGCCTGGGTGCCTCAGGATGCGTGGGAAATATTCTTTGCCCGCAAGATCATGGCAGTGATCCTTGAAGACACGAAAAGCCCGTTCGGCAATCGTGCGCCAATTATCGGGGCCAACGGGACCACCATGTTCATCTCCGTGATGCCGCCAGGACAGGGTCCCTGTCTGCACGACCATAACGAAACCTATGAGACGTTCATGGTTCTACAGGGCTCGATCGAATACCGGGTCGGCGATCCCATAGAGCATAAGCGCGTGCTTAATCAGTGGGACGTGTTTTCCTGTCCACCGGGAGTTTATCGGGAGTTCAACAATGTCGGTGAGGGAGATGCGGTCCAGCTCACGATCCTGACCGGCCCCATCGAACGTGACGACGTAACAATGCCCCATTCGGTCAAGGAACGCGTGACCGAGGCGTATGGCGCGGAGGTCGCCGACGCCTTTGGCGAGATCATGCCGTTCGACCCGCCGAAGTCCTGATCTGAATGTGTAAGCCTGCCGGGGGCGGAAACCTGTAATGGCCCAGATCGAAGCCAACGGGATCACCCAGTATTACGATATCCAGGGTGAGGGCCCGCCGCTTCTGCTCGTGGCGGGCATGGGAGGAACCGCAAACTACTGGGCCGAACAGGTGGCGTTTTTCTCGCGCACCCATAGGGTCATCTCCTACGATCAACGTGGAACCGGTCGGACCAGCCATGAGCCGGTCACCGGAGTTGAGCAGTTGCGCGACGATCTTCTCGCTTTGCTCGACGCGCTAGGGCTTGAGCAGGTCGACTATCTCGGCCATTCGACGGGTGGCAACATCGGTCAAATCATCGCGATTGAGAATCCCGAACGTCTGCGCAAACTGGTGATCTACGCCAGCACGACCCATGGTGATGCCTACCGGTCCAAAGTGTGGCGTGTCCGGCGTTCAATTCTGGAGAATCAGGGGCCGGAACTCTACGGCGACATGACGAGCCTGATGCTCTATCCGCCGGCATGGATTGCGGAGAATTCCGAGATGCTCGAGGCGCAGCAGGCGGCGCAGGTCGCCATGCTGGCCCCCACCGCGGTCATGACAAGCCGGATAGAGGCGGTCCAGGCATTTGATCGCCGCGACCAGCTTTCGGATATCGTGGTCCCGACACTGGTGCTGTGTGCGCGCGACGATCAACAGACACCATCCTATTTTTCGGCGGCATTGGCTTCCGTAATCCCGGACGCCGAATACAAACTGCTTGAGTATGGTGGGCATGCCTGTTCCCGGACCGTGCCGGCCGAGTTCAATAAAATCGTCGCGGAGTATTTCGCGCGCTAACCCCGTTCTATTTGAGGAGACAGATGTCATGGCCCATGAAGCGATTATCCCACCCGGTTCGGCACCGCCGCTTGCTCCTTATTCACCGGGCGTGAAGGTCGGCAACACCATCTATGTGTCAGGCATTCTCGCGATGGATTCTGAGGGCAACAGCGTCGGCGTCGGTGACATCAAGGCCCAGACCCAACACGTGATTGAGGCCATCCGCAGCGTCGTCGAAGCTGGTGGCGGCACACTTGCCGACGTCGCATTCAACCAGATCTTTCTGGCTGACTTGGCCGACTATGCCGGCATGAATGAGGTGTATCGCGAATATTTCGGGGACAATCCGCCGGCGCGATATTGCATCAAGGCAGAATTGGTGAAGCCGGAGTTCCTGGTCGAAATTTCGTCGACCGCGCATATCGGCTAGTCCGTGGCTCGTCGGTGTGCACTGGCGCGTCCGGCAACGATCAGGGCCCCCACCACGATTAGCACGCCGAGAATCTGAACCGGGACCAGGTGTTGGTCGAGGAGGACCAGTGCTGCCCCGATCGTCACGATAGGCTCGATGTAGGAAAAGAGGGTGGTCTTGACCGGGCCGATCATCTGGATTCCCACGAAGAACCCTATTAGTGCGGCGGCAAAGAACAGGTTGTTGGCGACAAAGCCCCACCAGGCGGCCGTGGTGCTGGGCAGCAGGAACTGACCGCGGAAGAGCGTTACCAGGAGAAAGGTAATTGCGGCGGTTGTCGCGATGTACAGCGTGACCTGCCGTGCGTCTCCGGTGCGTATCACCCGGCTGCTCACAACAGAAACGATGGCCAACCCGAGCGCGCCGACACCAGCCAGCGCGATACCGATGGGATCAAGCGTGTCCGCGCTGATGCCCAGTGCTAGGGCGAGACCGGCGAAGGCCACGATCGCCGAAACGATCGTCGACATGCGCAACCGCTCCCAGCCCATCATCACGACAAGGAACGACGTGATCAGCGGGAACAAATAGAAGATCAGCACGGCCAGCGAGACGGGAAGGACCTCGATGGCCGCTAAGACCGACCAGGAATAAACCGCGGTTATAAAACCAAGTGCGCAAGCGACCAGCCCTTCGCGCCTTGGCAGAAAGATCGGTTTTCCAATCGAAGTGAGGAAAATGACTAGAATGATGGCGGGCAAGAAATAGCGCACGGTCGAGACGGATAGCGGGTTCGCGCCGCCAGTGTAGGCGAGACCTGCGAGAGTGTTGGAAAGCGCGAAACAAACGCCAACGCCCAACACGACGAATATACCCAGAACCTCGCGGCGCAACAGCTTTTCTCCGATGATTGCGGGCGACAGCATAGGGGGGCGGCCATGGAGTCGCAGTGGGAATTATGCTTCCGTGTTGTGCAATATCCCAAGGCTGCAGAAACGAAGAGGTTCCGATGACCGACGATCCACTGATCTATCTCAACGGCGACATTGTCGAGGCGGCCGATGCGCGCATCTCGCCATTCGATCGTGGGTTTCTGTGGGGCGACGGCGTGTATGAGGTTACGCCCTGTTTCGGCGATCAAATGTACAGATTGGATGACCACGTCGATCGCCTCTATCGCTCGCTTCGCTATGTGCGAATTGACCCGGGCCTGACACCCGCGGAAATGACTGCGGCGACCAAGAAGCTGCTCGCGGCCAATGCAGGCCGGCTGGGGTCGAAGGCGATGTATCGCGTGGGCCACTGGGTCACGCGTGGCAAGGATACAGCTTCGATGGGTGCGCTGGCGGCCGGTCCGGCGACGGTGATGATCTTCTTCCGGCCGGTCGATACTGCCGCGATCGCACGCAACTATGCGAATGGGCTGAAATTCACGGTTTCATCCGTGCGGCGCAATCCGCCGGAATGTGTGGAGACCCGTGCCAAGGTGACGAGCAAGATGAACCAGATTCTCGCCGAACTGGACGCGGCGACCCGAGAGTCCCTACCGCTGATGCTGGATTTGAGCGGGAACATCGCCGAGACCTCGGTTGCTAATTTCTTCCTCGTGCGAGGTGGCGTTGTCTGGACGGCGCCCGAGCGCAATATTCTCGAAGGGGTGACGCGGAAGGTTCTATTCGAGTTGTGCGAGCGTCTGGATATTCCCATCGTAGAGAAGCTCTTCACCATGTACGACGTCGCCCAGGCGGAAGAATGTTTCATCACCTCAAGTGCGATCTGCGCGACACCGGTGGCGTCCGTTGACGGTTTTACGCCCAAGTTCGATGTTCCAGGGCCAATTACGACCCGTCTGATAGATGCATTCGCGGGGGACACAGGTTACGATTTCCGGGAACTCGAGGCCGTACCGGAGTAGTCGAAACATGTCGCCATTGAAGGCGTTTAACTTCCAGACCTGGATCGACGAACATCGCGACCTGTTGAAGCCCCCGGTCGGAAATGCCGTGGTGTGGCGAGATACCGACTTCATCGTGATGGTCGTTGGTGGACCGAACCGCCGAACGGATTTTCATGATGATCCCTATGAAGAGTTCTTCTATCAGCTCGAGGGCAATATGTTCCTCAGGGTCATGGAAGACGGCCGGCCGCGCGATGTGCCGATCAATGAAGGCGAAATCCTGTTGCTGCCGCCACATGTGCGTCACTCACCGCAACGACCCGAAGAAGGGAGTGTCGGCCTGGTGGTCGAGCGACGTCGACCGGATAGCGAACTCGATGGTTTCGAGTGGTTCTGCGGTGCGTGCCATGCGCTGGTCCATCGCGTCGAATTACATGTGGGAAATATCGTGAAAGATCTGCCGCCGCTATTCGAAGCGTTCTATCAGTCGGAAGAATCGCGCACTTGCAGCGTCTGCGGTACTGTTCATCCCGGGCGCGATGATACCGTTTAACTGACTGTTATTGAATGTAATTATACCATTTTGAGGGTTTTAAGGATGACTTTCTTCGGAAGCTTCACAATTCTCTTTATCTGATATGCAATGATTCTGTAGTTCTATCTATGGGGGTTGAGCGTAAGTTCGATAACACTGCAGGAGCTGAACGGCATGGCCTTGTTGTACGAAAACAGCCCTCCAGAGACATTGCGTCGACGTGCCATCCTGATCGTCGATGACAAGGAACTCTAACGCAATCAATTAGTTTATTGTCTGTCCGACCTGGATGTCGTGATTAACTAGGCGGGAAACGGTGTCGAGGCGTTTCAGCTCGATACAGTAGGCGGTGGTTTATGTGCAGTGACCGGCGGCAGTTCACCGTCGAAACGTTCTATTTCGACAAGCGCGCTATGGGCACTGGGGCCCTGGCCGAGCCGCGATGTTCCGACATCGCGTGTGAGCACATTGGGATTGCCGTGTTTGTCGAGGCTGTTTTCGACCTCGGGCTCTGCGGGGTCATACCAGGCGCCGGTGGATAGCTGAATCACGCCGGGACGGACCTCTTCCGAGATCATGACCCCTGCCAGGGTCGCGCCGCGGGAATTGAAGACGCGGACGATGTCGCCGTCGTCGATGTTGCGTGCTGCCGCATCATCAGGATGAATCCAAACCGGCTCGCGCTGCTGAATCTTGCTATCTCGACTGACCCGCCCGTTATCCAATTGCCCATGCAGTCGTGTGCGCGGCTGATTAGAGATCATGTGCAACGGATAGGATTTCGCCGTTTGCGAACCCAGCCACTCGGTCGGCTCGCGCCATACCGCATGACCGGGGCAATCGTCATACCCGAACCCGTCGACGACGTCGGAGAAGATTTGAATTTTCCCCGATGGTGACGCCAACGGTGCCGCCGCGGGGTCGGCCCGAAATGCTTCCATCATGACGATTGGTTTTTCGGCCCGCGGTGTCTCCACATGTCCGGCCTGCCAGAAGTCGTCAAAAGAGGGGAGAGTCAGGTCCTGTTCTGCGGCCTGTTGTCGGGCGCGGTCATAAAGGTGGCGCAGCCATTCGGCCTCACCGCGCCCTTCGGTGAAGCTGGCTTCGGTGCCTGCACGGCGTGCCAGCGCACTGAAAATATCGAAATCGTTCCGGGCATCACCAACGGGTTCGATGGTTTGATCCATCGCCATGATGAAACGGTCTTTTGACGTTGCGCCGATATCGTTGCGTTCGAGCGTCGTCGTTGACGGCAGAACGATGTCGGAGAACTTCGCGGTGGCGGTCCACCACGGCTCGTTGACAATAATGGTCTCGGGCTGGCGCCATGCGCGAACGAGGCGGTTCAGATCCTGGTGATGGTGGAAGGGGTTGCCGCCGCACCAATAGACGAGGCGGATATCGGGGTAGGTGCGGTTTTCCCCGTCGAATTCATACTTGCTCCCGGGATTCAGCAGCATGTCCGAAATGCGTGCGACGGGGATCCATTCCGCGCATGGATTGTCGCCCGTGGGCAGAGAGGGCGTGGGAGCTGGCCGCCTCGGATTGCCCGTGTTGCCCATGCTGCCATACCCGAACCCGAAGCCGCGTCCGGGCAGGCCGATCCCGCCGAGCATCGCGGCGAGGGTCACGGTCATCCAAAAAGGCTGTTCTCCATACTCGCCGCGTTGCAAGGACCAGTTGGTATTGATGAAGGTTCGCTTCGCGGCCATGCGTCTGGCGAGTTGCCTGATGGTATCGGCGTCGATGTCACATATCGGTGCTGCCCAGTCGGCGTCTTTGGCGATGCCATCATCCGTACCCAGCAAGTAAGGACGGAATTTTTCGTATCCAACGCAGTACCGGTCCAGGAATTGCGCGTCGGCCAGTCCCTCCGTTTCCAAGGTATGTGCCAGTGCGAGCATCAGAGCAACGTCGGTGTTCGGGCGCAACGACAGCCATGTGGCGCCCAGATGTGCGGCGACATCATTGCGGACCGGGGATACGTTGACGATTTCCACGCCGGCGTCGACCGCGGCCTTGAGCGACGGTCCGGATATGTGCTCCGCCGGCCCTCCTGACAACACTTGCATGTTTTTCAAAGGCAGGCCGCCGAATGCGACCATCAACTCGGTGTTCGCGGCGATTGAATCCCAGCTCGTATAGTCGGTCATCGCCGCGCGCGCGGAACCGAGAATATGCGGCAGGATCGCGTAGCCGGCCGCGATCGAATAGGTATGTTTTTGCGTGGTGTAGCCACCCACAGTGTTCAGATAGCGTTGCAATTGCGTCTTTGCATGATGGAAACGGCCGGCGCTGGACCAGCCATAAGAGCCACCGAATATCGCACTGTTGCCGTGCTCATGACGGACGCGATCGACCTCCGCGGCGACCATGTCGAGCGCTTCGTCCCACGGGACCGGGACGAAGGGTTCGGCACCGCGTTGTTGGCGGTTGCCGCCGGGCCCATGGTCGAGCCAGCCTTTCCGAATCATCGGGCGGGCCACCCGGCTCTCGTCGTAAACCGCGTCGGGCATGGATTCTATGAGCGGAGATGGGTCGGGGTCTTTTTCGAATGGCCGCACACCGACAATCCGTCCTTCGTCGATTTCAGCCGTGAACGCACCCCAGTGGGAGGAATGCCTGCGCAGGTTATTGGTCATGTTCTCGTCCTCTATATCCCGTGAGATTGCCCACGGAAGTGCAGGCCTGTCAAAGCGTGTGAGTTTGCGGACAATCGCACTAAAATCGGATTGGAGAGAGTTATGGGTGCACGGCTGGATGGACGGACCGCGTTGATAACCGGTGCAAGCGAAGGCATGAGGCTGGCGATGGCACGCAGGTTCGCGGAATCGGACGCCAATGTCGCGATGGTTTCGCGTTCGGCCGAAACATTTGAGGCCGGGCGCCAGGAGATTATGTCGGCTATTGGCT
This sequence comes from Alphaproteobacteria bacterium, assembly GCA_049601915.1. Lineage (GTDB taxonomy): Bacteria > Pseudomonadota > Alphaproteobacteria > UBA6615 > UBA6615 > UBA8079. Next base: position 488,160 of record JBMYRB010000003.1, on the reverse strand, counting down.
GGAACAAGGTGAAGGTCGAGATAGTTTCCTGTGATGTGACCGACACGGACCAGATTGAGACGATGTGGCAGGCGGTGTCTAAGAGTTTTGGTGATGTAGACATTCTCGTAAACAATGCCGGCGCAACGGCGAACGGGCCATTTCTGGATTGCGACGACGAACGCTGGCAGGCGGATCTCGACCTCAAATTATTTGCGGCGATTCGGTTGGGCCGCCTCGCCTTGCCCGGGATGGCAGCGCGTAAATGGGGCCGAATCATCAATGTTCTTGCCGGGAGCGCCAAGGCACCGGGGCCAGGTAGCGCGCCGACCTCGGTATCCCGCGCGGTGGGCATGGCGTTGACCAAGGTCATGGCAGGTGAGGGAGCACCCGAGAATATCTTGGTCAACGCGCTGCTCGTGGGGTTGATCAAGTCGGGCCAGCATGAGCGACGGCACCAGCACCAGGCGCCGGAGAAGACCTACGAGGAGTATATGGAAGGCCGGGGCGTCGGCATTCCGTTCGGCCGGGTTGGTGAGGCGGAAGAATTCGACAACATGGCCTGCTTCCTTGCCTCCGACGCGGGGTCCTACGTGACCGGTTGTGCGATCAATGTGGATGGTGGGCGTTCGCCAGTCGTCTAGGCCGCGGTTGCCAGTTTCTGCCAGCATTTCGGTTTGGGGTGATGACCGGCGAGGCCTGATCGGTTAGCTTCCGCGCGAATTTATTTCTGAGAGGAATTCTGTGTCCGGTGATGTAACTGTGCGCGCCGCGGAATTGACGGCGCTGATCCATGAAATGGTCCGTCTGGGCGGCAGCGACGAAGACGAATGCCGGATCGTATCCGAGCATCTTGTGGGCGCGAACCTAGCAGGCCATGACAGCCATGGCGTGGGAATTTTTCAGGCTTACGTGAACAACCTTGAGCGCGAGCTTTTGGTGCCGAACGTGAAGGCGAACCGTTATCTTGATGAGGGCGTTTTCCTGCAGTTCGATGGGCTTAAAGGGTACGGACAAACCGTTGCGGCCGAGGTCACGGAACACGCAATCACGCGCGCGCGCGCGATCGGTATTTGTGTCGCGACACTCAAAAACTCACATCATATCGGGCGCGTGGGGACTTATGCCGAGATGATTGCCGATGCAGGCTTCGTCTCCATTCATTTCACGAATGTCACGGATCACCACACGATGGTGGCGCCGTTCCGTGGCGCCGAATCACGCTTTGGGACAAACCCGATCACGATGGCCATGCCGACAACCAACCCCGAGGAGCCCATCATTCTGGATATGGCGACCAGCGTTGTCGCCATGGGCAAGATCAGGGTCGCCCATGATTCCGGCAAAACCGTTCCCGAAGAATGGTTGATCGACGCAGATGGTCAGCCGAGCAGCGACCCGGGTGTCATGTTCAACGATCCGCTGGGCGCTTTGCAGCCGTTTGCCGAGCACAAGGGTTATGCTTTGTGTCTCATGGCCGAGCTGATGTCCGGTGCGCTGTCGGGTGGCGGGACGATCCAGCCTGGCAATGAACGGCTCGACGGGATCATCAACACGATGACCATGATCGTCATGGACCCTCATCGGCTCGGCGACGCGAATTTGATCGCACAGGAAGTCGACGCGATGGTGGACTACACCAAGAGTGCCAGGCCGGCCGATCCTGAAAAACCGGTTCTGGTTCCGGGTGACCCGGAGCGTATTGCGCGCAAGGAGCGCGATGCCAACGGCATCTTCATACCCGAAGGGACATGGGTATTGCTGCTCGAGGCCGGTGAGAAGCTCGGCCTCGACCGTTCCGCGGCGCTGGAGATCGCCGGGCTGGCATAGCCGTCGCCCAGGATTTCGGTCAGGAGTATCGAACGGCGTTCGTTCGACGATTTCGCCGCCGCGAGAACCACAGCGAGCGGCACCAGCCCATCCCGGCCGTCAATCTCGGGTTTTCGAGCCTCGGCGACAGCGTCGGCGAAGTCCTCAAGCTCAACAAGAAAATGGTCGGCGGGCTCATATTCCAGTGGTAATGACGCCGTCTCGCGGTGCGCTGAACGCGCAGGCCGTCATTCTCAAATTCCCTTGTGTTTACCTGGCGCAGGAATCTGTTTTGCTCGGGTACGACGATTACGCGCGGAGTTTCCCACACGGCGTCAGGTCACACACGTGTTCAGAGTGAATGGCACTTGCGACAAAAATTTACGATTGGCCGCTAGATCGCTCCCGCGTCGCGCAGGGCGGCGATTTCGTCTTCTGATTTACCCAAGGCCGTCAGCACCTCGTGCGTGTGTTCACCCAGGGTGGGCGGCGCGCGCCGGATGGCGGCGGCCGTATCCGAAAACCGGAAGGGGATGCCCGGCAGGGTAATGCGGCCCTCGGTAGAATGTTCGGCCTCGGTCACCAGTTCGCGCGCGATCGTGTGTTCGGCCGTCAGCGCCTGTTCCACCGTGTTGATCGGGGCACAGGAGACCTTGGCGGCCAGCAGTTTCTCGATCCACTTCTCGGTATCGTCGGTGCGGAAAAGATCCGAAATCATGCCGTCGCACACGCCACGATTTTCGACCCGGTCGCGATTGCGGGCGAACTTCTCATCATCGGCCCATTCGGGCTTGTCCACCGCCTCGCAGAAGGTTCGGAACTGACCGTCATTTCCGACCGATAACGCGATCATGCCGTCGCGTGTCGGGTAGGCGTTATACGGCACGATGTTGGGATGACCGTTGCCGTATCGTCCCGCGGGGTTTCCCGAAGCCAGGAAATTCGCCGCCACATTGGCCAGCAGGGATACACCGGTATCGTAGAGCGAGACCTCGACATACTGGCCCTTGCCGGTGCGGTGGCGTGCCTGCAGTGCTGCTAGGATAGAGGACAGGGCATACATGCCCGTGCCGATGTCGACGATGGCCACCCCAAGCTTCATGGGGTCGCCATTGGCTTCACCGGTGATGCTCATGAGCCCGCTCTCGGCCTGGAGGAGGAAGTCGTAGCCGGGCAGGCCCGCGCGCGGGCCGGTCGAGCCATAACCGAGGATCGACGCACGCACGATCTGGGGCGCATTCGCGTCGAACCAGGCATCCTCGAACCCGAACCGGGCCAGGGTACCGAGCTTGAAGTTATCGATCACGACATCGGCGTCCGACAGCAGTTCGGCCAGGACCTCGCGCGCCGCGGGCTCTTTCAGGTTGAGCGTGATGCCGCGCTTGTTGCGGTTTACGCCCAGATAGTAGGCGGATTCCTCACCCACAAAGGGAGGGCCCCAGGCGCGAGTATCGTCGCCGCGCCCGGGCTGCTCCACCTTGATCACGTCGGCACCCATATCGCCCAGCGACATGGCGCAGAAGGGCCCGGCGAGGACCCGGGTCAGATCGATGACCCGGATCCCGTCGAGCGCACCGGGGGCGGCTTTCGCGGTCATGTTGCAGCTCAGCCCTTCTTGAGCTGGTTGCGATCGTTGTTCAGGTCGTCGAGATACTGATCGACGATTTCCTTGTTGCGCATGCGGAACTGCATGAAGTCCGGTTTGCGCTTGTCGAGGAAGGCCTGCATGCCCTCGAGCGATTCCTCGCTGCCCCACACATGTGCAAGCAGCTCCATGCCGTGCTGCCATGACGCGTAGAGCTGATCGGACTCGTGGTTCAGCGACTTCTTGGTCATGCGGATCGTCTGGCCGCTATGGCCCTTGATCGTCTCGCACCACTTGATCGTTTCCTCAAGAAGGTGGTCATGGGGGACCACCTTGTTGATCAGGCCGATATTGACGGCTTCATCGGCTGTGAAGGTGCGGGCCAGGAAGATCATCTCACGAGCCAGCCGTTCGCCGATGATGCGGGGTATGTACTGGGTCGCGCCGACGGTCGGGCAGGCGGCAACCTTGGCGCCGGACTGTCCGAAGTGGGCGCGATCCGACGCGATCACCAGGTCGCACCACAAGGCCAGTTCATGTCCACCGCCCATGCACCAGCCGTTGACCATAGCGATGACGGGGATGGGTAGGCCGCGGATGGTCATTGCTGTGCCGAGCATCCGGTCGTTCCAGTGATAGGCGTTGGTGAAGTTCAGTTTCATCATCGCGCCGAAATCGCCGCCGGCAGAGAATGACTTATCGCCCGCGCCCGTGACGACCGCGCACGCGATCGAAGCGTCGTTGCGGGTCGACTTGAAGGCATAGATCAGTTCATCCAGCGTCTGCTCGCGAAAGGCGTTGCGTGAATTGGGACGGTTGATCGTGACCCAGGCGACGTTGTCTTTGACTTCGAAGAGGATGTCTTCGAAGTCATCCGATGTGGGCATATTGGACATGGTTGGATCCTCTCTATATCGGTTCTTGTTTACCTAATCGGTCTGAACCAAGCACGCAACGAACGAAGCGTCCACAGATGCAGCACTGGCCGATTTGTCCGGACATATATACAGTCGCGCTAATATCGACAAACACAACAGTCGTCTCTGCGAACAGATTGATTTGTCGAACGAAAACGGCACTGCGAAACGGAACATTATGAGCGACAAGGCACCTATTCAAACGGTATTGATCGTCGGCTATGGCGTGATGGGTAAAGGAGTTTCGGCGACCTTTGCAGCCGCGGGTTTCGATACCATCATCAAGAGCAGCCGCGCCGCGGAACTCGGCGATCTGCCGCCGGGCGTGACGGCGAGTGTCGATTTCCCGGCCGACGCGCCGGATCTGGTGATCGAGTTCGTGCCCGAGGATGTAGCGATCAAGCAACAGGTCTTCGCCGGGATCGAGGCGGCCTGGCCGAACGATGATGTCATCATCGCGACCGGCACGTCGGGTATGTCCCTGGAAACGCTGGCTGAAACGCTTGCGAAACCGGAACTCTTCACGGGCATTCACTATTTTATGCCGGCGGATACCACGGCCGTTGCCGAGGTGATGGCCGGACCGGGTGCGCGCGAGCAGGTCGTGGATGCTGTCGCCGACGCCGTGCGCCGCACGGGCAAGGAGATCGTGACCCTCTACAAGCCGATTGTCGGTTTCCTGATCAACCGGCTACAGCACATCATTCTTCACGAGGCTTACTATCTCGTCGAGGAAGGGGTAGCGACCCCGGCGGACATCGATATGGCGGCCCGCAAGATGCTGGCCCCGCGGATGTGCCTGAACGGCTTGATTGAACAGAAAGATACTTCAGGCCTCGAGATTCATGCGCTGGCGCAAAGCTCAATCGTGCCGAAACTGCACCCGGTGGATACACCCAACCCGCTGATTCAGGACATGGTCGCGCGCGGTGAAGTGGGCCTATCGGCCGGCAAGGGGTTCTATGATTGGGACGGCTGTGACGTTGATCTCGTTCGCAAGCAATCATCAGAACGCTTGCGTAAACTCTCGACATTCCTTGATGATGAAGTCTCGGAATACGCACCGGGCACGAAGCCGAAGGCGCGCGAGCTCAAACGCGGGCGCTAGGCTCGATCGGGACCGGTCAAAGAACGGAACGGAGATTGAAGATGAAGATCACCAAAATCGAAGCCATCGCTGCGGATCTGCCGCTTGTCCGCCCATTCAAGATGTCGGGTGTCGAAATTTCTGTTTCGGAGAACGTATTTGCCCGCATCGAGACCGATGATGGGCTGGTCGGTTGGGGAGAGGCATCATCCTCTCCCTCGATGACGGGCGAGACCGTCGAGAGCATGGTGGCGGCAGTTAATTTTCTGGCCCCGTTTATCGAAGGACGCGACCCCTCCGCATTTGCCGAGAATCTCGCGGAAATGGACTGGCGGATGTATGGCAATGCCAGCGCCAAGACCGTGATCGAAATGGCCTGTTACGATCTGGCCGGCAAGGCGCAGCAGAAAACCGTCGCGGAACTTCTGGGAGGCGTTCGGCGCACCGAAGTACCGGTTTTGTCCATGCTGGCGACGGGCAATATCGAAGTGGACGTGACCGAGGCCGGCGAGCGTGCAGCCGCGGGTGTCAGCCACATGAAGATCAAGGTCGGCGGCAAACCGGTCGAAGAGGATATCGAACGCACCCTGGCCATCCGCAAGGCCGTGAACGGCGGGGTTCAGCTTTCGGCAGATTGTAATCAGGGCTGGACCCGCGCAGAGGCCCTCGAATTTGCCGCCGGGGCGAGCGAGGCGCTCGATTTCCTAGAGCAGCCGGTCATGGGGCATGACGTCGAAAGCATGGCGGCGATAGCCGCTGCATCGGCGTGCCCGATCGGCGCCGATGAAGGTCTTCACAGCTTTGATGATGTCCGCAAACACAACGAAATGGGTGCCGCACAGGGTGGCAGCATCAAGATGATCAAGCTGGGCGGCGTAACACGTGCCCATGAGGCGACGAAACTGTTTGATGAATTGGGCATGCACGTCAATCTGGCCGGAAAGATCGCCGAAACCAGTGTCTCAAGTGCAGCGGTGCTTCATCTTGGAGCCGCGGCTCCGTCAATCGAGTGGGGCACCAGCTGCACCTGCCAGTTCCTAAAAGCCGATATCGCACGTAACCCCGTGCAGGTTATTGACGGGACCGCGCGCGTGCCCACCGGGGCCGGCCTCGGCATCGATGTTGATGAGGACGCTTTGTCCGAGTTTGCCCGCTAGGTCTGCGCCTTACTGGGCATTCCAGTCCCGCGAAAGTTCAAGCGAATACACGAACCTGTCTTCGGGGTGAACGCTCACGGTCATCTCGAACACGCGCCCGTCCTGGCTCTTGTACCGGCGGTTGATCGTCATGGCGGCTGTGTCGGGTCTCACTTCCAGGCATTCGGCAAGGCGCGGGTCGATGCGGCTGGCGAACATTTCGACATGGGCGTTCGCGATGACTTGGCTGTGGGCGCTTTCGATGATTTTGTGTACGGGACCATGCTCGGTGAGCACGCGCCGTGCGGTATGTTCGAACTCGGGTAAAACGTAAATTTCCTGCCAGCAGATCGGTCCGTCGTCGGATACCGAGCGGCGAAGACCGGCGATGCGAAACCAGGTGCTCCCGGCAGCCAGCGAAAGCCGGGTGGCCTGCGCATGGGCAAGTGTCACCTTGCCCGTTTCGACAAGCTCAAAGCTTGTTTCCGGATATTGCATCAATTCGGACAGTGCCGTGATGGATTGTACATAGGTCGAGCCGGGTGACGCCGACACGACGCGTGTCCCCGATCCACGCCGCATCGTCACGAACCCCTGCTCGCGCAGCTGCTGCAACGCGGCTCGCACGGTGTGCCGGCTGACACTATGCAAGGTGAGCAGTTCTTTCTCCGTGGGTAACATTGTCCCGAGCGGATATTCGCCGCGTACGATCTGCGAACGCAGCTCGTCGGCGATGACCTGGTAAAGCGGCCGCGTGTCGATGGGTTTGAGATCCGTCATGCTTGGTAAAATTATAGACGTTCTGACCGCATGGCACACCAATCCGTGCGAGCCGGAGAAACGTCAGGCATTTCAATATACTCGTTAAAATAGTAAGTATTATACTCATTTTCTTGTTAAGATAGCTGTTCTGATGTCGCGAGCCCTTGAATGTCAGATAGAAATTTCGGGCAACCTGACGCACGACCGCTCTACTTTGACGAGGAGCCGGTCTCATGTATGCGTGCGATCGATGCGGCCGAGGACTTGCGGCTTTAGATCCAGGCCGCGTCCCATCCCAAAGCCTTGCATGACCTATGCCGTATGTTCAGGCCCCAGCTGTCCTGGTGTTGTTGCGCCTTGGCGATCTGCAGGCGCTCCGTGTCTTCGCGGTCATATCCGTTGCCGGGCCACGAATACCTGTTCTTGTCGCCGGCGATGTGTATATCGGCTTGGACCGGGTGCTGAGAGCGAAGGTGAAGTCTCTTGGCCTCGATGTGCGCGGCAGCGTGCAACTGGGAGGAAGGCTGCGTGATCTGCAACTCGCTCTGCTATGCGCCATCGCCGGTCTGAATGGCGAACCGACCATCTCGTTAGGTTGATCGCATCGCTTTACAGCGAATTGCCAAAGTCCCTAAGCTTCGTGACCAACAAATGATTAAACAATGACAACGCCAGAACCGGCGTGGCGAGGGGAGCGGGATGAGTTTTCCACCAGGTGATACATACACATCGAACATCGATGTCATCGGATATGACGATGTCGGCGGGCGCCCGGCATTCAAGTTGGCATTGCACAAGTCCGGCGACCGTTGGTTCTTGTACACGGGCCAGTTTTGGTGCTCCGGTTTTTCGATCATCGAGGTCACCGACCCTGCCAATCCGCGTTTCGTGCGTTACATTGAGGGGCCACCGAACACCTGGACACTGCAGGTCCAGGTCGCCGACAACATGCTCGTCACGTCGCAAGAAAAGATCATGGACGGATGGGGCCATATCGACGGACAGCCCTGGGGCGAGGGATTCCTGCTGTGGGATTTGACCAATCCGGAGAATCCCGAGCAGCTGAGCCATTGGAAGACTGGCGGCTATGGCACCCATCGGAATTACTATGATGGCGGTCGATACGTATATGCGACAGGCCTGCCCGAGGGATACGAAGGAAATATTCTCCAGATCGTGGATATAGACGACCCCCGAAATCCGGTTGAAGTCGGGCGCTGGTGGATGGAAGGCCAGCACGTCGGCGGCGGTGAAGCGGGGGCGGCCCCGGGCACGATGCTTCATGGCGGCGCCTATGTGAAAGGCGATCTGGCCTATCTGCCCTATAGCGCCGGCGGGTTCGTCGTCCTCGACATTTCCGACAAGACCAATCCGACCCTCGTTGGAGATTTGCCGTTCTCACCGCCGTTCCAAACCTTCATCGCGGTACATACGGCTGTTCCCTTACAAGGGCGAGACGTGGTGATTGTCAATTCGGAAGCGATCAAGGAGAATTGCGAGGAGCCGCTGGGCTATGCGGGCATCGTTGATGTCAGCAACAACGCGAACCCGCGCTTGATGTCGCTCTTCCCGTTGCCGGTGCCGCCCGAGGATGCGCCGTATCCGACCTTCTGTGCCCGCGGCGGGCGGTTCGGGCCGCACAATCAGCATCAACCTCAGTATCAGGACATCCTGTATCAGGGCGAGGATCTTTGCTTCCTCACCTATTTCAACGCAGGTCTGCGGGTCTATGACATCTCTAATGCCGAGCAGCCGCGCGAAGTCGGCTATTTTCTGCCGCCCGACCCGCTCGAGCGGCGCGGGTTGCTGCCGGCCTCGAAGCTCGTTGCCCAAAGTGAAGATGTGATCGTCGATGCGCGCGGCAATATCTTCGTGTCCGACAAGAATCACGGGATTTATGTCGTTCGGTACAACGGTCTGAACCCCTGATTCAGCCGAACCTTGCCGATCACTAGGAGAGGGAGACGACACGGGGTGCATCCCGTGCTGCGCCATGGACTGCTTTTGACATGGCTGGCCATCGTCGTGTTCCCGCTGTTCTGGATTGTCGCGACCTCGTTCAAACCGCCGCAGGACTGGAACGTACGCCCGGCGGTCTGGTGGCCTTTGGAACCCACCTTGTTCAACTATGTCCAGGTCTGGGTGAATGATTTCGCGACGGGAATAGGGACCCCCAGTGGCGGCACAGAAGTGATCGGGCCATGGGGTGCACTGATCAACACTTTCACCATCGCGCTGATCTCCTCAACCGTGGCCACGGTGTTCGGCGCTGTCGTCGCTTATGGCGCGTCCCGGTTCAGGATCCTGACCGATTCACAGCTCCTGTACTTCCTGATGCTGCGCATGGTGCCGCCTTTCGTCGTCGCAGCTCCCGTGTTTCTGTGGTTCTCGGCGTTGGGGATCGAGGACACGATCATCGGCCTGATCATGCTCTACACGCTGATCACCGTGCCGTACGCCATGCTGGTCATGAAGAGCTTTGTCGACGAGGTGCCGCGTGAATTCGAACAGGCTGCAGAGATTCTCGGCGCCGGGCGCTGGCGAATAATCTGGGAGATCGTTTTTCCATTGTTGCGCCCGGGTCTGGCTGCGACGTTCCTGTTCCTCTTTATTCTGAACTGGAGCGAATATTATTTCGCCCTGATCCTGTCCAAGACCGATGTTTCGACCCTGCCGGTGCACCTCAACCGCTGGGTGGGGAATGGTGGTGCGAACGGCTTTCAGGCGGCGTTGTCCGTGGGTGCAACCCTTCCGCTCCTGGTGATCGGTTTGCTGATCCGCAAGCATCTGGTCCGTGGCTTGAGTTTCGGTTTCGTGTGGCGCTGACGATGATGACGTTTCCTGTCTCAAACAGTGATCGCTGACGGCCTCAAAGGGTTCTGGTAGAGGTTCTATTGCGATAGGTTTCGGCCGAAGAACGAGCCAGAGAGATTGCAATGAAGTTTGGATTGTTTGGCGGCGCGCAGGCGGTGCCGGGTGAAGTGATTACCGA
>JBMYRB010000003.1:121640-477884 GCA_049601915.1 Alphaproteobacteria bacterium | reverse complement strand
ATGAAGTTTGGATTGTTTGGCGGCGCGCAGGCGGTGCCGGGTGAAGTGATTACCGAGGCCGCACTCGGCTATCACGAATATGGCGAATATATTCAGGCCGCAGAGCGGTTGGGGTACAGCAGCGCATGGCTGGTCGAGCATCATTTCACCGGCTTTTCGCAGCTCTCTGCAACTCTTAACTACATCGCCTATCTGTCTGGTATTACATCCAAAATACGACTTGGCAGCGCGGTCGTGGTGGTGCCATGGCACAATCCGGTGTTGCTCGCCGAGCAGGTCGCGACCATCGATCAGTTGTCGAAGGGGCGCTATGACTTTGGCGTGGGCCGGGGTTATCGGGCGAACGAATTCAACGGTTTCGGGATCGACATGTCTGACGCCGAGGACATCTTTCAGGAATCGATCGCTTTCATGCGGCGCGCTTTTACCGAAACCGAGCGCTGGTCCTACAAATCCGACCGCTACACCTTCAACGACATCATCGTCGAGCCGCCGGTGGTCCAGAAGCCCCATCCGCCCATGTGGGTCGGGGCGGGCAGCGAAAAATCCATTCGCGCGGCGGCGCGCAATGGGTTCAACCTTTTGCTCGATCAGATGACGCCGTTCGAGGGTATCGGAGATCGGGTTCAGCAGTATCGCGACGAACTGGAGAAAATGGATAGGGAATTCGATCCCTACAGGATCGGCGTCACGCGCGGGCTGATGGTGGCCAACAACGACAATCAGCGCAAAGAGGCGCATATCCTGCGCGGCAAGTTCATTACCGAGGTGCAGGTCCTGTCGACCGACAAGAAATACCAGGCAAAGGCCTTCAATCCCGTCGATGTTAATGACGCCGAAGGCACCGGCACGGATTCGGTTTCCGAGAATGGCGCCGTGCTTGGCAACTCGGAAGAAATGTGTGAACGCGTGCAGAAGCTATATGATCTCGGCGTGCGGAACATCCTCTTGCACGATCTGAGTGGCAACTTCGAGGCGCTGCATCAGTTCGCGGAAGAGGTGATGCCGCACTTTGTCGACAAGAACGACCCGGTGGTCGCTGCAGCGGAATAGAGGACTGCCGGACCGGCGGGCAGCGGAGGGGTATGATGAAGTTTGGATTGTTTGGCGGCGCGCAGGCGGTGCCGGGTGAAGTGATTACCGAGGCCGCACTCGGCTATCACGAATATGGCGAATATATTCAGGCCGCAGAGCGGTTGGGGTACAGCAGCGCATGGCTGGTCGAGCATCATTTCACCGGCTTTTCGCAGCTCTCTGCAACTCTTAGCTACATCGCCTATCTGTCTGGTATTACATCCAAAATACGACTTGGCAGCGCGGTCGTGGTGGTGCCATGGCACAATCCGGTGTTGCTCGCCGAGCAGGTCGCGACCATCGATCAGTTGTCGAAGGGGCGCTATGACTTTGGCGTGGGCCGGGGTTATCGGGCGAACGAGTATCACGGGTTCGGCCTCGAGATGGCGGATGGCCAGGATATCTTCGAGGAATCGATCAACTTCATGCGGCGCGCTTTTACCGAAACCGAGCGCTGGTCCTACAAATCCGACCGCTACACCTTCAACGACATCATCGTCGAGCCGCCGGTGGTCCAGAAGCCCCATCCGCCCATGTGGGTGGGTGCTGCCAGTGAGGGTTCCATCCGCGGGGCGGCGCGTAACGGCTACAATCTGCTGCTCGCCCAGGTCCCATCGTTCGAGGCGATCGCCGAGAGCGTGAACTATTACCGCGACGAGCTCGACAAGATGGGTGAGGAATTTGATCCTTACCGGATTGCCGTGACCCGAGGTCTCATGGTTGCGAATGACGATAACGCGCGCGCCGAGGCCCATGTCCTGCGCGGAAAGTTCCTGACGGAAGTCCAGGTGCTTGCGACGGATCCGCGGTTCCAGTCCAAATCCTTTGTGCCCGCCGCGCGCCACAAGAATCGCGGTGATCCGACCGAGACGTCCGAGGCCGGTGCGATCCTGGGCAATTCCGAGGAAATGGTCGAGCGGATTGAACGGCTCTACGAGATCGGTGTGCGCGACGTGGCGCTGCACGATCTGAGCGGCAACTTCGATGCGCTCGCGCAGTTTGCCGAAGAGGTGATGCCTCACTTCGCCGGTCGCGACGACGACAGTGCCGAGGCCGCACAGTAGGACATTCGCTTTCGAAACGCGCAGTTTAAGCGGGCAAGCCAGAGTTTGCGCGGGACGCTCGCAATCGGGGGCGTTATCATCAGCCTACAGTCGTTTGCGACTGCAGGCCTTATTCGTTGAGGGGGAGTACGTCCCGTGGAAGATACGATCTTTGGCACCGGCCCTTATGCCGTCAGCCAGCCGGTATCCCGCACCGAAGACCCGCGACTGCTGCGTGGTGACGGCGTCTATACCGACGACCGGAACCTCGATGGTCAGGCCTATGCAGCTTTCCTGCGTTCTCCGGTTGCCCACGGCGAGATCGTCAATCTGGACGCCACGGCCGCTAAATCCGCGCCGGGGGTGCTTGCGGTCTTTACCCATGAGGATATCGAGGCGGCGGGGCTCGGGACCTTGCCGAACAACCTCCCGGTCAAGAGCCGTGACGGCAGAGCGCTGATCAAGCCGGCCCGCCCGATCCTCGCGACGGACCGCGTACGCCATGTAGGCCAGCCGGTCGTCGCGGTGATCGCGGAAACCCTCGCCCAGGCGCGTGATGCGGCGGAACTTGTCGAACTTGACATCAAGGCCCTGCCGGTGGTGACGGGCCTCGACGCGGCCGTGTCCGGCGGAGCGCCACAACTTCATGATGAAGCGGCCGGCAATGTGTGTCTGGATTTTCAGATGGGCGATGCCGATGCGACGGCGGCGGCATTCGATGGGGCGGCCCACGTCACCCGATTGCATCTGGTAAACAATCGCTGTTTCGTCTCCGCGATGGAGCCGCGCGCGGCGGTTGCAGACTATGACGGTGATGCGGATCGGCACCTGCTTTATGTCTGCTGCCAGGGCGTGATGGGGATGCGCAACATCCTGGCAAACGCCATTTTCAACTGCGAGCCCGAGAAAATCCGCGTGATCACCGGCGACGTCGGCGGCTCCTTCGGCATGAAGGCGATGCCGTACCACGAATACCCGGTGATCATGCTTGCCGCTCAGCAACTCGGTCGCCCGGTGAAATGGACAGCAGACCGCAGCGAGAGTTGTATCTCCGATCATCAGGGGCGCGCCAGCCAGTTCGATGCAGAACTCGCGCTGGATGCCGACGGAAAGTTTCTCGCATCCCGTGTCCACGGCCTCGCGGACATGGGCGGTTATCTGACCGGCACCGGTCCGCTCGCCCAGTCGGTCAACATCGGCAAGAACCTGCCATGCATGTACGAAACGGCCTCGATCGATGTGAACATGAAATGTGTGTTTACGAATACCGTCTATGTCGGTGCCTACCGCGGTGCCGGTCGCCCGGAAGGCAACTTCATCATGGAACGGCTGGTCGATACGGCCGCGCGCGAGATGGGGATCGACCGGATCGAACTGCGGCGTCGGAACCTCGTGCCGCCGTCGGCCATGCCGTTCACGGCCGCGAGCGGTCAGATCTATGACAGCGGCGATTTCGAGCCCATGCTCGACAAGGCGGTCGCGGCATCCGACTGGTCCGGCTTCGCCGCCCGCAAGGCGGAGTCCGAATCCCGCGGCATGAAGCGCGGCCTCGGTGTCTGTTCCTATCTTGAGGTGACCGCACCCCCGGGCAAGGAAAATGGCGGCCTACGCTTCGGCGACGATGGCCGAGTCATGATGGTGTCGGGCACGTTGGATTATGGCCAGGGTCATCGCGCCACCTACGCGCAGATCGTCAGCGCGCGGCTCGGCATTCCATTCGACAAGTTCGACCTGTTGCAAGGCGATTCAGATGAATTGCTGGTCGGTGGGGGCACCGGCGGCTCGCGTTCGGTCATCGCGGCCGGGGGCGCCTTTTATGAGGCCGCCGCGGCGGTTATCGAAAAGGGCAAGACTGTCGCCAGCCATGTGCTCGAAGCGGCGACCGAGGATATTGAGTTCGCGGAGGGAGAATTCCGCATCTCCGGCACCGATCGTTCGATCGGTCTTCTGGAACTGGCAGGCAAAACCCGCGAGTTGGGCGGTGCCGACGGCCTGCCGGATAGCCTCGACGTCGATCTGATCCATGACACGGCACCGTCATCCTTCCCGAACGGGGTGCATGTGGCAGAGATCGAGATCGATCCGCAAACCGGCGAGACCGAGGTCATGAAGTACACGGTTGTTGATGATTTCGGGAACGTCATCAATCCGTTGCTGGCCGCCGGGCAGGTACATGGCGGGGTGGTGCAGGGGATCGGCCAGGCACTGATGGAGGATGTTGTCTATGACGATGACGGCCAGCTCATCACCGGCTCCTACATGGATTATGCCCTGCCGCGCGCCGATCAGGTTCCGGACATCGCCTTCGATGAGCATCCCGTGCCTACGAAAACCAACGTGCTGGGCGCCAAGGGCGCGGGAGAGGCCGGCGTGAGCGGTGCGTTGCCGGCGATCATGAACGCGATAGCGGACGTACTTGCCGAGTATGGTGTCGATAACATCGATATGCCCGCGACACCCGAGAAGGTCTGGCGCGCCATTCATGGCTAGATTCGGTCCGGCGCGATGACGCTGGCGGCTCTGAACCAAAGCATCGCGGCCATTCCGGCCCCGGTCCGCGGTCTCTTGTTGATTGTTCTGGCGAGCGCGTTCTTCGCCAGCATGCACAACACGATCCGATTCATCGCTCAGACCGAGGATATACACCCATTCGAGGTGGCGTTCTTCCGGGTCGCGTTCGGCCTGATCGTGTTCATTCCCTTCTTTCTGCGTTCGGGGATCGGCATTCTCCGGACGCACAAATTTTCATGGCATTTTGGCCGCGCCTTCCTCAACGCAGCCTCGATGCTGTCATGGTTCACCGCCCTCAGCCTTATGCCAGTTGGCGATGCAACCGCTGTCAGTTTGATCGGTCCGGTGTTCGTCGCGATCCTCGCGATGTTGTTCTTAGGCGAGCATGTGGGACCGATGCGTTGGCTGGGAATCCTTTTGGCGGTCGTCGGCGGCCTGATTGTGGTGAGGCCCGGCTTTGTGGACATCAGTTCGGGGGTCTGGCTGGTGCTGTTCTCGGCGGTCGCGGTCTCTTTTTCCAAACTGATCGCCAAGGTCCTGACCGGGATCGAAAGCCCGACAACGATTGTCGCCTATATGACCATCCTGATGATCCCGATCACTTTCGTACCAGCCATTTTCGTCTGGCAGACGCCGACCCTGGAGCAACTGGGCTTCATGGCCCTGATCGGGGTATTTGGAACCCTCGGGCATCTCCTGTTCGTTCAGGCCTACAAGTTGGCGGATATGAGCCTCGTCGAGCCGGCGATGTTCACCCGCATGATCTGGGCGGCACTGATCAGCCTGGTCCTGTTTGCGGAGTTTCCCACGCCGTGGACCTGGGCCGGCGCGGGGGTTATTGTCGTCGGCACGACGTTGCTTGCGCGCAAGGAGGCCCGGCGCGAACCGCGCCGCGCCGACCCCAACGCCTCGACAGTCGATCCAAGCCCGGGTGATTGATTGGGCGCACGGAAAAATCCCTGTAAAGTGGGTGCGTTCAGGGGCGGAACGAAAAGGTCACACAATCGGTAAGTGGAACAATGGATTGTTGGGGGCGGCGCTGGTGGTGAGTGCTTCCATCGCCATGCCTGGCGCCCATTCGGCATTGGCCCAGCGACAGGCCGGGTCACATGGCTGGCGACCGTCAGTTGTTAACCACTGACAACCGACCGCAGGCTCCTGAAGGAGTTTGTCTCGAAGGTGATCGTCGACAGTCTGTCACGCGAGGCTAGTAAATCCACTTTCTGAGCGCGCGATCGATAACAATTCAGGTTTTAGGAGAATTTTGAATGGCGGATAAGAAGCAGCTGGGCCTGGCGGTCGTGGGGTGTGGCGTCGTCGGGCGCATGCGCGCGGAACTGGCGCGGGATTTCCCGGGGATCGGCTGGATCGGCCTGAGCGATGTCAACGAGAAGGTCATGAACAAGCTCGGTAAGGACATCGACGCCGATTTCGTCACCAACGATTTCCGCGAGCTGATCAAGCGCCCGGAGGTGGATGCCGTGATCATTGCCACGTCCACCTGGGCCCATGTTGAGCCCACGCTGGCCGCGGTGGAGCAGGGGCATATGCTGTTCATCGAAAAGCCGCTGGCGACCGATGCGCGTGAATCCGCGCAAGTGCTCGCGGCAATCGAGGCGGCAGGTGTCGACGCCGTCGTCGGCTATACCCAGCGGTTCCGCCGGCGTTTCCTCGTGGTCAAGGAGCGTATCCAGACGGGCCAGATCGGTGACTTCACGGCGGCCGTCGTGCGCGCCTTCATGAACCGCATGGCCCCGACGGGCGAGACCCGGCTGACCCAGGACCGACGTTTCCTGTCACCGATGGTCGTATCCGGTACCCACTCGCTCGACATGGCCTTCTGGCTCATGGGTGAAGCGGGCAATCCCGTTTCGGTCTATGCCAAATCGACCGACAAGATTCTGAATGACGACCTCGGTGTCAAGGACGCCACTTTCGGCCTGTTCCACATGGCCGATGGATCGATGTTCTCCATGAACATCTGCTGGGCGCTGCCCAAGGTCTGGCCGGGTGCGGTCTATGGCCTTGAGATCGGGATCGTCGGCACCGAGGGCGTGATCGATATTGAGGACACCCATCGTGATGTCATCCTCGCATCGGAAAACCCGCAAGGCCCGGCCTACCAGCCGGACGGGCTGGTCATCGAGGCGGAGCGTCCCGTCGATTTTCTGACCAGTTTTCCGCCGGGCGATACCCATCGCGGCGAGCTGTGGGGGCCAATGCGCGAAGAGACCAACAACTGGTTCCAGCGCATTTACAACAACAAGGACACGCCCCACGCCACGGCGGCAGAAGGCCATCGCAACCTGATGCTGACCATGGCGATGGACCTGTCGGCGAAGACCGGCAAGGAGATCAAGCTTCCGATCTCGCCGGACGAGCTGATGGAAGGCCTCGAGGCCTAGCGGAGGCGGCGGAATGTCGGACGACTTGCAGGCCTGGGTCGGGCGCAGCGAGACCCGCGAGGACATTATCGGCGTCGAACGCTGTGTCGCCATGCAGGCGGCGCTGGATTCGTCCGTGTTCGGGGGCGCAGCGCGGCTTGTGGCAGGCAACGCATTGCCGCCACTCTGGCACTGGCTCTTTTTCTGGGATATCGCAGCACGGTCGGGTCTCGGCCGCGACGGCCATCCGGCCCTGTCGGGTGATTTTCTGCCGCCAGTGGGCCCCGCCCGGCGCATGTGGGCCGGCAGCCGGGTCACGTTTCCCGGCACCCTGAAGCTCGGTGAACCGGCCACGCGGGTCTCGACCATCGACAAGATTGCGGAGAAAGAAGGCCGCAGCGGTCGCCTGGTCTTCGTCACGGTGCGCCACGAAGTCTCCGGCGGTGCGGGGCTCGCCATCGTCGACGAGCATGACATCGTATATCGCGAGGACACCGGCGAGGCCGGTGCCTCGGCCCGTCCGGGCGAGCCGGCTCCCGACGATGCCGACTGGACCGAATCCGTGGACCCGGACTCGACCCTGCTGTTCCGTTATTCGGCGATCACCTTCAACGGGCACCGCATCCATTATGACCGCGACTACGCGACGGGCGTGGAAGGTTACGGCGGGCTCGTCGTCCACGGACCGTTGCTCGCCACCTACATGTGCGGGCTGGCAGGCCATTCATGGTCCGACCGTCCGGTCGCGGGGTTTGAGTTCCGCGGCATGCGGCCGGTCTTCGACACGGAGACTTTCACCGTCTGCGGCAAGGCGGACGGCGATCAGTCCATCGATGTCTGGGTCGCCAATGGCGACGGGCATCTGGCGATGAAGGGCCGCACGACATTCGGGTAGTACTTTCAGCACGTCATGCGCGGACTTGATCCGCGCATCTAGTGCACCGGTCGAGAAGATGCCAGGGTTAAGCCCGGGCATGACGGCATATTGTCAGATCGCGACCAACTCGCGGATCAGATCCATATTGGACGCGCTAGGGTCGATCTCGCCGGCATGTATCCGGCGGGTCACCTCGACGATCGCCTGGCTGGCCGGGGCCGCTTGGCCGGCCGAGACAAGCGTCTCCGCCACGATCCCGTTGATGCCATCGGTCTCGCTCATTCGGCCCTTCGAATGATCCTGAAGGATGGTCGTCGGCGTGCCGGGCAGGGTGAAGGATTCGAGCTTCTCGACCAGCAGTTCGAGCAGATTGTTGGCGTTCTCGATCTCGGATTGTTTCAGCCCGACGATGGGGACCGGCTTGTGGCCGCGCTCCGCACCGGCTGCCAACGCCTCGGCACCGGCCTTGAGCATCAGGCCGCGCATGCCGGGGATCTCGTAGGACTCGTTCAAGCCTGACCCCAGCAACGCGGCGGTCGCCAGGGTCATGGAATTCATCACCAGCTTCATCCACTTGGCCGACAGGATGTCGTCGACGATCTCGACCTCGCCGACATGGCGTAACAGTGCCGAGACTTCTTCCTCGCGACCGTCCGTTGCCGGATGGACGCTACCCAGTGCGAACCAGGATCCGTTGTCCGGGGGTGAACGCCGTATCACGACGCCGGGGCCCTCCAGCTCACCCGCCAGCTCGATGACACAGGGCAGGGAGCGTTCGGGCCCGACAACATCGGAGATGGTCTCCGCCGTCATGCCGTTCTGAACGCCGACCAAAAGGCCGTCTTCGGCCAGATGGGGCTTAATGAGCTCGGCCGCCCAGCGAGAATCGTAGGCCTTGAACAGCATCAACACCACGTCGAAGGGTTCGGTGAAGGTGGCGATGTCGCACAGGTGATGGGCATCGACATCTGCGTGGATCGTCTCGTCGGGCATCTTGACCGTCACGCCGTTGGCGCGCATTGCCTCGACATGCTCGGGCCACTGGTCGATCAGCTTCACGTCGAGCCCCGCGCGGACGAGGTCCGCCCCGATGGCGGCTCCGTTGGCCCCGGAACCGAGAATGGCGATGCGTTTGGTCATTTGCCTATGCCAGTGTCTTCCCGAAACGCCAGCGGTGGATGTTGATCTCGCTGAACACGCCCCCCACGGTCATGGGCTCGTTGGCCACCAGCAGCTCCGCGGTGTTCCGGTCGGCGACCTCGATGAGGAACAGGCTCCCCAGCAGGCTGGTTCCGTCATTGCTGCGCAGCGGGCCGTGGGCGAAATAGTTGTCGATGAGTGAGCCCTGATAGTCGTGGTGGTCGGCGGCGGTCTTCGGTCGCAGCGTTGCGGCGTCGGGCCCGTCGAGACACTCGCACACGAACAGCTGCAAATTTGGGTCGGGGTCGCGGTCGAAATATTTCAGGCGCTTTGAACTGACGAACCTGGTGATCGTCGGCGGCTCCAGCATGCCAGCCTTCGCGAAGCCGTCGCCGGAGACATAGTCTTCCGCCGCGGCCCGGTCGGGCAGCTCGATGATGCACATGGTGCCCAGCGGCGTTGACCCGTCGTCGCTCAGGATCGGCCCGGCGAAATGAACATGATCGCGATACCCGGCCTGGTGGGAGAGATGCGCTTCCATCGCCGCCTCGCGCTTTTCTGCCGCACCGGGGGCGTACATGGAGCGGATTAACCACTGGGGCGGTTGCGCTAGGTAATAGTCCTGGAGCGCCTGGCCCGACAGCCCGTAACGGGGGTCGTCGGGCCGGTAGCCACCCGGGTTGGCGGGGTCACCAACCATCCTATTCGGCGGCGACCGTATTCTCGAAGAATTCCCGTGCGTAGAGTTCACGTCGGTGCAGATTACCGATGAATTCCGCTTCGAAATTGTCCGGCACCGCGCCGGTCACACGTTCGTCGGCCATAAGCGTCTCGGCCCAGCCCCGGATCAAGGGGAAGTCCTTGAGCACATCGTTCTTGAGCCCGTCGTCGATCAGCAAGTAACGCTGCAGGAAAGGCGCATAGGCGGCATCCACGAGCGAAATTTCCAGCCCGTTGAAATACGGGCCGTCATTGCCGCGCCCGGCGAGGGCATTTTCGACCTTTTGCAACACGTCCGGCGCGGCCGCGACGGACGCCTCCATGTCTTCGCGGGTCTTGGCGTAGTGGATCTTGCTGAGCGCGCCCGCGAAGGTCGGCGTGAAGTCCGTCCAGGCGCGGTTCTTGGCCCGCGCGATCGGGTCTTCCGGGTGCAGGCGCGGCGAGACCACCTCGTCGAGATATTCGGCGATGGCGCTGGACTCGAACAGGATTTCGTCATCGACCTTGAGGACGGGGACCTTGCCGTGGGGCGAGATTTCGAGGAACCAGTCGGGCTTCTCGCGGAGATTCACATAGGTGACATCGAACTCGACGTCTTTGGCGCGCAAAAGGATCACGGCGCGCTGGACCCATGGTCAGGTGAACGAGCTGATCAGGTGATATTTGACGGTCATAAATTCCCCCTTGAAAGAGGCCCAAATCATAGGCCCCCAGTCGACGAGGGTCAAAAATCGTCGGTGCGTCGCCTCATGAACACTGACGATGGTGTGAGCGGCCAATTGATTGTTCACAGCTCATGCCACCGGTGGTTTTGCGGGAACTCGAACCTGCGGGAGAAGATCATGCACAAGAGCCTGAAACTTGCACTCATCGGCGCAGCCTCGGTTTCCGCCATGGCGATGCCGGGCGTTGCAGGCGACCAGCAGATTTCGGCCGTGGCCGACGGCATTCACCGGATCATGGGCCGCGGCGGCAATATTGGTGTCTCAGTTGGTGAGGACGGCGTCTTCATGATCGATGTTCAGTTCGCCCCTGCCACGCAAGCCATCCTCGGCCAGATCATGACCGTCACCGATCAGCCGGTGCGTTTCCTCGTGAACGCCCATTTCCACCGGGACCATACCGGCGGTAACGAAAATCTCGGCAAGGCCGGTGTGCTCATCTTTGCCCACGATAATGTCCGCGCACGGTTGCTCGCCGGAGACCCACCGAAAGCCGCGTTGCCGGTCGTCACCTTCAACGATGCGACCACGTTCCAAATGAACGGACAGACGGTGCGCGTGTTCCATACCGCGAACGCCTACACCGACGGCGACGCGATGATCCATTTCCAGGAAGCCGACGTCATCCGCATGGGCGACACCTTCTTCAACTGCTTTTACCCGTTCATCGACGCACGCTCCGGTAGCTCCGTGGAGGACGTGTTCCGCACGATCGACACCGTGTTGGCACTCGCCGATGACGACACGGTGATCATTCCCGGTCACGGTCCGGTCGCCAATCGTGCCGATCTGATCGTCTACCGCGACACGCTGATCAAGGCGCGCGACGGCATCATGCTCCTGATTGCCGATGGCAAATCGGTCGAGGATATTATCGCGGCGAAGCTCCTGGCCAATCTCGATGACGAATGGGGCGGTGGGTTCCTGAACCCCGAGCGCTTCCTTCGGGTGATGCACGCGGCGCTGACGAAGTAGGCGCTGCGGCTGCGGGTACTAGTCGCCGGAACCCGGCGGTTGGTCCCGCGGGATGCCCGCCATATGCTCCAGCACCGCCAGAATTGACGCCGCATCCTGCTGTTCGCGGCCCTGGGAGGCCGCAGCGATGTAATAGGGCTGGGCCGCGTCGAACATTGGGGTGGGGCAATTTAGTGCAGCGGCGAAGTCGCGGATCACATCCTTGTCCTTGAGCTGGATCGCCAGTTCCGCCGTGGGCTCTTCATATTCACCGCTGATCCACTTGTCGCCCCGAATTTCGAAAACCTTCGAGGCTGCAGCACCCTCCATCACCACATCGACCATGGTCTGCAGGTCGACCCCTGCCTTGCGCGCCAGCAGGAAGGCTTCGGCGCAAGCCATGTTGTGGATCGAGATGATTAGGTTGAGGATGTATTTGATCTTCGCCGATTCACCGAATTTGCCGACATGAACGACGCTGCGGCAAAAGCTTTCGAGTGCGGGGCGCACGCGGCCGAACGCGTCTTGGCTGCCGCTGACCATCATGGCGAGTTCGCCCGCCTGCGCCTGGGGCCGCGCGCCGCTGACCGGACAGTCGAGGAGATCGATGCCTGCTCGCGCGAGTTCCTCGTGGGCGGCTTCCTTCTCGTCGATCGGGAAGGTACATAGGTCGGCAACCACGAGCCCGCGCCGGCCGCTCGCGGAAATGGCTGCGAGGGTGGCGCGCCAGGCCGTCAGGGTGGCGACGGCGAGCACGACCAGATCGGCCCGCGCCGCCACCTCCGCCGCATCTGCGCCGGCTTCTGCGCCTACAATGCTGATCCGGTCTGGGTCGAGGTCATAGCCGATGATCGAGTGTCCGGTGGCGGCGAGGTTCTTCGCCACACCGCTGCCGATATTTCCCAGACCGATGACGCCGACCGTGAGCGCCATTACTTCTTCTTTCGCTTTGCGGCCGCGGGTTTCTTGCGCGGGATTCCGGCCATTTGCTCATAGACGCGGGTGACCACACCGGGGTCTTCCTTTCCGTAACCCTGGGCGAGGGCGGCGTAGGCGCTGAACATGCTCGCCTGGAACACGGGCACCGGGACGCTGAAGTCCTTGGCGTAATTCTCGATCAAATTGTTGTCCTTGATCAGGACCGTCAGGTCGGCGGTCTTGGTCTTCGGGTTGTTGTAGTCGTCGGCCAGCATCAAGGGGCCGCGATACTCGATCACTCGGGAGTTGCCGGCCGAGCGGGTCAGCGCCTCGGCAAACACATCGAGATCGATATCCGAGGCGCGAGCGAGCGTGATCGCTTCGGCGAAGGCCGCGCCGTGCACGCTGATCAGCATGTTGATCAGTAGCTTGAGCCGCATGCCGTTGCCGAACGGTCCGACGTAATACTGGACCATCGAGAAAGCTTCGAGGATCTCATGGACGGTCTTGAAATCTTTCTTCGTGCCGCTTGCCATGGTCGTGATCTGTCCGGAGGCGGCCTGCTGGCCGGCGCCGGAGACGGGGCAGTCCACCATGCTGGCACCCTTTTTGGCGAGGGCTGCCTGGGCGCGTTCCTTGTCGGTGATATCGAGGGTCGAGGTCTCGATCAGGATCATGCCCTTATGCGCGCCCGCAAGGATCCCGGCCTTGCCCGTGACCACAGCATCGAGAATGGCTGCCGAGGTGAGGGAGGTGATTACGACGTCGGACTTACGTGCCACGTCGGCAGCGCTCTTGCCTACTAAGCCGCCTGCCTTCACCAGCGCATTCACCTTGGATTTGACCGGATCGTATCCGGTGACCGTGAATCCGGCCTTGGCGATGTTGGCGGCGAACGCGCCTCCCATGATTCCCAGACCGACCACGCCGACGCGCAATGCCATGTTCATTCTCCCCGAGTTTGTATTGTCGTTGCGACGACTATAGCGGCTGGGCAGAAGGCCGCCTACACTTCAGCGGCGAAGGAACTAGGAGACAAAGGCCATGGCACAAGCTCAATCCGCAGGTGATGCAGAAATTCTGTCGCGCGACGATGCCGACGGCATTGCCACCCTGACCCTGAACCGGCCGGGTTCCGGCAACAGCCTTTCCCATGCGCTGGTCGGCGAACTCTTGGCGATACTGCGGGAGATCGCGACCGACCCCGATGTGCGGGTGGTGGTGCTGGCCGCGGCGGGAAAACATTTCTGCACCGGTCACGACCTGCAGGAATCCATTGCGACCGAAACTGGAGACGAGAAACGCGCATCGAACGCGGCGTGTAACGCGATGATGCAGGCGATTGTCGCCCTGCCACAGCCGGTTATCGCCAAGGTGCATGGTACGGCCACCGCATCGGGTTGCGAACTCATGGCGAGTTGCGACCTGGCCGTCGCCGCGCGCTCGGCGCGCTTCGCGACCCCGGGCGTAAACATCGGTTTCTGGTGTTACACGCCGCAGGTGGCGTTGAGCCGGGCCGTGTCGCGAAAGCACGCGCTGGAGATGCTGCTCACCGGTGATTTGTATCCGTCCGATGAAGCGTTGCGAATGGGCCTCGTGAACCGGGTCGTGCCTGACGACGAACTCGATGCGGCCGTCGGTGAACTGGCTGCGAAGATCGCCTCGAAATCCTCGGCGGCTGTATCGCGGGGCAAGCGATCTTTTCATGCGCAGTACGACCTCGACCGCGCAGACGCGTATGCGCATGTGGAGGGTGTTATTCCCGAAGCCTTCGAGACCGATGATACGAAGGAGGGTATTGCTGCGTTTCTCGAGAAGCGACCACCCGAATGGAAGGGCAGGTAGTGGTTTTGACGATCACGCGAGAGTGATCTCGTTTCGCGGTCGCATGCAAAATTCCTATAGATGACCCGTGTCGCCGGCCCGTTACGTCTGGTTCGATATCACCGTCTTCTCGTCCCTGCCCTACCTCCGCCGGATTCCGTCTGGCGGCCGGACGAGCGCTCGTGGCGGCCGTTATCGCTGAGTTTTTCGTATCGCTGCAGGACGGGGTCGGCATGTTCGTCCTGTTCAACGCGCGAAACTTCAACCATGACGTCGCCGTCGTTGGGGTCGTGGCGCTGGTGGCGTTCGGTCTGATGTTCGAGATCACGATGAACTGGGTCACCCCCCCCCCGGTTCTTCCCCTGGTACCGACGCGAAACCAAGGCCGATTGACCCACTAAAAACGTCGATACGGAGCAGACAAGTCCCCGGCCAGACCGTAATATTGTGGCTGCGGCGCGCGCGTGCTTGGTGTTGATGCGCCGATCAGGGGGATTTTCATGATCAATGCAGGAATTGTGGGCCTCGGCTGGTGGGGCCGGGTGCTGGTTGGTTCGGTGCAGGGCAAATCGGACAATATCCGTTTCTCGCATGGGGTGACGCGCACACGCGCGAAGGCAGAGGACTATGCCGACGAGCAGGGTTTCGAACTTGTCGAGACCTATGACGAGCTTCTGGCCCACGACGAACTCGACGCAGTCGTGCTGGCCACGCCGCACTCGAAGCATCTTGAACAGATTCAGGCGGCGGCTGCGGCCGGAAAGCATGTTTTCGTCGAGAAGCCGATCACGCTGACCAAGGCCGACGCGGAGGCGGCGATTGCGGCGTGTCGAGACGCGGGGGTCATTTGTGCGGTCGGTTTCAACCGGCGGTTCCACCCTGCGATCGCTGAAGCAAAGAAGCTTATAGGCGACGGCACGCTTCAGGCACTGATGCACGTCGAGGGGACGATGTGCGCGCCCAACGGCATGTTCCTCGCGGCGGATGCGTGGCGCGCCGACAAGAACGAGACGCCCGTCGGGGGGCTGACGCCCATGGGTGTCCATGTCATCGACGCCTATATCAATCTGTTCGGCGAGGTCGACGAGGTCTATTGCCAGTCCTTCCGCCGGGCGGTGCCCAACGACACAGACGACACATCGTCGATCCTGTTCATGTTCAAGAACGGCATGTCGGGCTATATGGCCAACATGCTGGCGACGGCACCGAGCTTCCGGATACAGGGCTACGGGCTCGGCGGATCATTCGAGATTCGTAATCCGGATCTGTCGTCGTTCGAGTTCGTGCCGAACGGTGACGGTCCGATCACCGGGGCAACTGGCGAGAACAAGGCGGTGACCAAGGACTTTACCGACTTCGACATGGTCAGCGCCGAGCTAGAAGCCTTCGCGGCAGCCTGTGCGGGCGGCGACGCATACCCCGTGCCCGACGCAGACGTGATTCACGGCATTGCGGTACTGGAGGCCATCGTCAAATCGGCCGAAAGCGGCACACCGCAGAAAGTCGGCTGAACCCAAACAGAAGAAAATCAGATGCTTGCAGCAGGAATAGTCGGCGTAGGTTGGTGGGGCCAGAACCTGGTCAACGCATCGGGCGCGGCCGAGAATATCGAGTTCATCGCAGGCGCGGTCCGCAACCCGGACAAGGTTGCGGATTTCGCGGACGAGAAGGGGATGACCCTCCACACCAGCCTCGAGGCGATGCTCGACGAGGCCGACCTGGACGCGGTCGTGCTCGCCACCCCGCACTCGCTGCATGTGGAACAGATGCTGACGGCGATCGAGGCCGGCAAGCATGTCCTCTCTGAGAAGCCATTCACCATGTCGAAGGCCGATGCCGAACGGGTGCTCGACGCCGCCGACGCGGCGGGCGTGACCGTTGTCGTGGGCCACAACCGGCGCTTTGTCCCATCGATGGCCGAGCTTCGCCGCAAGATCGCGGATGAGGCGTTCGGGACGCTACTGCATGTCGAGATGACCGAAACCGGACCCGCGGCGATAGTGATGCCCCAGGACAGCTGGCGGTTCCAGCGCTCCGAATGGCCGGCCGGCGGCATGACCCCTATGGGCGTACACCTGATAGACAACATGGTCGATCTCTTCGGTACCGTGGAAAGCGTGACGGCCCAGGCTGTTCACCGAGCCGCGGAGGCGGACATCGACGACACCACATCGGTGCTGTTGAAGTTTTCGAGCGGCATGACCGGCTACCTGGCGGTCATGGTCACGGCAAAGCCGGACTTTCATGCCGCGATTTACGGCCGTGAAGCCACGGCACGCATGATCGGGCGCATGTATGACAGTTTCGAGTTCGCCCCGCGCGAGGGCGGGGAGCCGGAGCAGTTCAACTATGATTTTGGCCGTGACACAGATGCGTTGACGGCGGAGTTGGATGCCTTCGGCGCAGCGGCCATGGGCCAGGAAGACTATCCGGTCTCGCGCGAGGAAATCATCCATGTGGTGGACGTACTGGAGGCCATTATCAAGTCCGCCGAGAGCGGCGTCAAAGAAAAGGTCGGCTGAGCTACTGCACAGCCCGACCCGCAAACAGGGGGGTTGAGAATATGAAAGCCGTTGTGATGAAGGATTTCGGGGGGGCGGATGTGCTCTCCTATGAGGATGTCAATACGCCGGAAGTTGGACCCGATGACGTGCTGGTCGAGGTGAATGCGGTCTCCATTAACCGGACCTTCGATATCTATCTGCGCGAAAACACCTACGCCTATACGCCGGAACTGCCGCATATACTGGGCGTGGATCCGTCCGGCACGATCGTCGAGGTGGGCGAAAACGTGACCGATCGCAAGGTCGGCGATAGGGTGTTTTGTTCGCTCTTCGTGCCGACGATCCGACCGGACCCGTATATGGCGATCCCGGGGCTCGGGCCGGTGGATTTCCTCGGCGTCACCATCTGGGGCGGCAACGCCCAGTATGTGCGCACCGTCGCTTCGCGCACCGTCCCGATTCCCGACAATCTGACGTTCCATGAGGCGACCGTGATCGGCCGCCATCTGGGAACAGCCGTCAACCAGGTCGAGAATGTCCTCCAGGTGGGGGGCGACGACACCGTGCTCGTGATGGGGGCGACCGGCGGCCTCGGCGCGGCCTGCATCCAGGTCGCCAAGTGGGCCGGTGCGACGGTTATCGCCGCCGCAGGCTCCGACGCGCGGGTCGAGGCGACCCTCGGGCTCGGTGCGGATCACGCCATCAACTACCGGACCCAGGACCTGACGGAAGAGATCCTCAAGCTGACGGACGGGCAGGGTGTGACCGGGGTGTGCGATAGTGTCGCCGACCCGGGGACATTCAACCAGGTGATCTATTCGATGGCCCGCGGCGCGACGCTCGTGACGGCGGGCAACGCGTCGGGCACGTCGGACGTGCCGCTGAGCGTGCGCCGGCTCTACCTCTACATGCTGCACATCGTCGGTGAGCCTCGCGAGGCGCCGGGCGGACTGGAGGAGGCCTTCGTGCGCGCGGGCAAGGGCGGGGTGAAGGTGTTGATCGACCAGGTAATGCCACTCAGCCAGGCGGCGGACGCACATCGTCGCGTGGAATCACGTGCCGGCACCGGCAAGGTGGTTTTGGACCCGACACTCGACTGAGGAGACGGACATGGCATTCGGAGAAATCGACTGGATCGCACTGATCGCTTCCGTGGTGGTGAGCCATGTCTTCGGCGCGGTGTACTACATAACGTTGGTGACGCCCTGACAGGCGGCCATCGGCAAGACCGAGGCCGAAGTCAGGGCGGGTGCCAGTCGCGTGGCCTATGTCATCGCGATTATCGGGCAGGTGCTGATCGCCTATATGCTGTCGGTGTTGATGGTGACCCTCGCCACGGGCACGGTCGCGGGCGCACTGTCGATCGCGCTGCCGATATGGCTCGCCCTCGTGGTTTCGACGATGACCATCAACCACCGCTCCCAGCAGTCGAGCTGGTCCCACACCATCATTGACGGGGCGCATTGGCTGGGCGTTTCCCCGATCCAGGCTGTGGTTCTGGCACTTATGGCGGGTTAGGCGGGGAATTCCGCCCGGATCGCAGCCCCGTTCGTGTCGAGCGCCGGTACCGGACCCAGTTGGGGGTCCGTATCGTCGATCCGGGTCGGCGGTGCGATCAACACAACCGTGCCTTCCGGGGTTTCCACTTCGACCTTCTGCAACTGCGGGTGCGCGGCGAAGTCTGCCACATCGTTGACCGCGCCGTGGGCGATCTTCGCGTTCAGCAGGCGTCGGACGATCTCGTCCCGGTTGAGGGCGCCGAATACCACTTCGATCTCGTGGTCGAGCGCATGGCGGTTTTCGACTCGCGCGACGTTCTCATGGAAGTCGGGTTGATCGGCCAGGTCGGGCAACCTTAAGACGTCTTCACACAGACGCCGCCACTCGCGCTGGTTCTGGATGGCGATCACCACCTGCTTGCCGTCTCCGGTAACATAAGCGCCATAGGGGGCGATCGAGGGGTGGTGCAGGCCTTGTCGGGTTGGTGCCACGCCGCCATAGACCGCCTGCAGGTAGGGCACGTTCATCCAGTCGGCCATGCCGGCGAACAATGACGCCGAGATCGCGCGGCCTTCGCCAGTGCGTTCACGGTGATAGAGCGCCTCGAGGATCGACGCATGTGCGGCCATACCGCAGGCGATGTCGCAGACCGAAACCCCCACCCGACCGGGGCCGTCGGGTGTACCGGTCACTTCGCACAATCCGCTCTCAGCCTGTACCAGAAGATCATAGGCGCGCATGTCGCGGTAGGGGCCGTGCTCGCCATAGCCGGAGATGTCGCATGTAATCAGGCGCGGGTGTTTTTTGCGGAGTTCGGCCGAGCCGAACCCGGCGCGCTCGGCGGCACCGGGCGCGAGATTCTGGATGAACACATCGGCCTCGGCGATCAAACGGTGCAACAGGGCCCGATCATCGGGCACCTTGAAGTCCAGCGCGATGGATTCCTTGCCCCGGTTGAGCCAGACGAAATACGCGCTCTGGTTCAATGCTGCTCGGTCGTAGCCGCGGGCAAAGTCGCCGTCGGGGCGCTCGATCTTGATGACCCGCGCACCCGCGTCGGCGAGCCGCGATGCGGCGTAGGGCGCGGCCACAGCGTTCTCGATGCTGACGACCAGTATCCCGTCCAGAGCGTTGTTCATGGTGATCTCCCGCGTTATGTCTTCAGCGCTCTGCTCGGCGCGCTGGCTAGGCCATGATTGGCCGTGATGTTATGATATTGCCGACCAAAAGACCCTCGGGAACATGCAAATGACTGAACAGGAAATTGTGCAGGGTGATGCCATTACGGATGTGATCGGCGCGCTGGAAGAATTGCTCGGTGACCGGGTGACGACGTCACAGGCGGTACGCGAGCACCACGGGCGCGGTGAGGATTACTTCAAACCTGTCCCGTCCGATGCCGTGTGTTTTCCGCATACGACCGAAGAAGTCGCGGAGATCGTCAAGCTCTGCGCTACCCACAAGGTCGCGGTCATTCCGTTCGGCACGGGCACGTCTCTGGAAGGCCATGTCACCGCCCCACATGGCGGCATCACCATAGACTTGATGCAGATGAACAATGTGCTGGAAGTGCACCCGGAAGACATGGATTGCCGCGTCCAGGCCGGTGTGACCCGCAAGCAGGTCAACGAGTATCTCCGCGACACGGGCATGTTCTTCCCGATCGATCCGGGTGCGGATGCCTCCATCGGCGGCATGGCCGCGACCCGCGCCAGCGGCACCAACGCGGTGCGTTACGGGACGATGAAGGAAAACGTCCTCGGGCTCACCGTGGTGACGTCTGATGGCCGGATCATCAAGACAGGTGGCCGAGCCAAGAAGTCGGCGGCGGGCTATGACCTCACGCGCATCTTTGTGGGCTCGGAAGGCACGCTGGGCGTGATCACCGAGGTTCATCTAAAGCTCTACGGCATTCCCGAGAAGATCGCGTCTGCGGTCTGTCAGTACCCGTCCCTGGAGGACGCAGTAAACAGCGTCATCTTGACGATCCAGGCCGGCGTACCCATTGCCCGGATCGAGCTGCTCGATTCCCTTATGATGCAATGCTCGATCGACTATTCCGATCTCAAGGGCTATGAGGCGAAACCGACACTGTTCTACGAATTTCATGGCACAGAATCCGGGGTCGAGGAGCAAGCGAATTTGGTCCGTGAGATCGCCGATGATTTCGGCGGCTCGGCCTTCCAGTGGACGGTTGATAATGAGGAACGGAACCGCCTGTGGCAGGCTCGCCACGATGCCTACTATGCCGGGATCGCGCTGGAGCCGACGAAGCTCGGCATGTCGACGGATGTCTGTGTGCCGATCTCGCGGCTGGCGGAATGCATCCTCGAGACGGAGCAGGACACCAAGGGCTCCGGGTTCCAGTGCCCCATCGTCGGCCACGTGGGCGACGGTAACTTCCATGTCCTGTTCATGCTCGATCCTGACGACGAAGACGAGGTCGCCCGGGTGAAGGACTGCAACCGGCGTATCGTCGAGCGTGCGATTGCCATGGGCGGGACCTCTACCGGGGAACATGGCATCGGCGTGGGCAAGATGGACTATTTGCCCCTCGAACACGGCGACGATGCCGTCAAGCTGATGCGCACTCTGAAGCGGGCCTACGATCCCGACAACATCATGAACCCTGGCAAGATGGTCCGGGTCTAGGAGATGACAATGTCATCGAATGTTGTGCAGTTGCGCGACGTCCTGTCCGTTCGTGAGCAGGTCAGCCCCGAGGAGTGGCAGGCGCGGGTCGACCTCGCCGCCGCATACCGGCTCACCGATCTCTATAACTGGGCCGACAGCATCTATAATCACATCTCGATCCGGGTGCCCAGCGAGCCGGACTATTTCCTCATCAAGGCTCATGAACTCCTCTATGACGAGGTGACGGCGTCGAACCTGGTGAAGGTGGACTCGCGCTGGGTCGATGTCGATGAATCCCGGCATGTGAACAAGCCGGGTTTCGCACTCCATGGCGGGCTCGTGGTGACGCGGCCGGACATTAACGTGGCCTATCACACCCATATTCCCGAATGCATCGCCGTCACCAACCAGCCCGACGGGGTATTGCCGCTGTCCCAGTCGGGGATGCAGTTCTGGGGCAATACCGCCTATTACGACTATCAGGGCATGACCGAGAATCTCGACGAACGCAGGGCGATCGCCGAAGCCTTTGGCGATAAGCACACGCTGATGATGCGCAACCGCGGCCCGGTTACGGTGAGCAAGTCCATGCGCGACGCCTTCATGCTGATGCGCGAGCTCGAGGTCGCCTGCAAGTTGCAACTGTGCCAACAGGCGGCGGGGGCAGAGTTCACCATGCCATCGAAAGAGGTGCTCGATCACTATGCGGAGCACCGCAAGACCCATAACTCGGGTCGCGGCACCGCAGACTGACCGGCCTTCCTGCGCCGCCTCGACCGGATAGACCCGTCCTACAAGCACTAGATAGAAGTTCGTCGATGTTTCGCCTGATCCGGCTCGTGATCCTCGCCGCCATCGCCATTGCGGTCGCGTCATGGATCAGTGAGTCACGCGGGGACATTCGTGCACCCATGACCAAAACCATGACAGCGCAATTCGGAGGAGAGAATTCATGATCATCGACCATCGCACCTACTACACCCAAGCCGCGCGCACCGGCGACTTCCTCGAATTATGGGAGCGCATGGCGCTGCCCTACCAGATGAAGTATCTGGAGAATTTCGTTGGCATGTTCACCTGTGATGTGGGCGATCTCAGTCAGGTCCTGCACATGTGGCAATACGAAGATCAGGGCGACCGGGAACGCCGTCGGGACGCCATGTATCAGGATCCGGGCTGGCTCGAATATGTGAAGGAACTGAAGGATTCCGGCTTGATGGTGCGGATGGAAAACAAGATCCTCCGCCCGGTGCCGTTCTCGCCGATGCAGTAGGGCACGCCATGGCGGATCTCTTTCCCGGTTTTGACGCCGTCACCGTCGCGGGGGATGAGTGGATATCTTCTGCCGACATGGCGATCAAGGCCTATCACTGGCCGATGCTGGCCCAGCCGGAACCGGTCCCCGAGACGCTGATCTCCGCAGACCCGATCTGGTACCTGGAGTATACGCTGAGGTCCTGGACAAAGGGCAAATCCCTCGACGCCTTCCATCCCGATGCGCTGGCGCTCTGCCGGGATGCGTATGCGCAGCCGGCACGCCTGCACGCCATGTGCGAGGGCTACCGGGCGGGCGCGACCTGCGACCGGGCGCTCGACGCAGCGGACCGCGGAGCCGGGCGCAGGCTCTCAATGCCGGTGCATTTCCTGTGGGGTGCCCAGGGCTTCCCCGCGCAGACCGGAGATCCTTTGGGTCTCTGGCGCAACTGGTCGGACGATGTGACCGGTACCGAGCTGGATTCGGGTAACTTCGGCCCTGAGGAAAACCCCGACGCGATCGTCGCAGCCGTTCGGCCTTTTTTCGCGGATTAACTGGCGTGTGGCAGCGTCGCCAGCCTACTTCGCCGGCACTGAGCGGCCGCGGGTCATCAGGTAGACCCCGCCCATCACGGCAACGAGGCCGAACAGGTGATAGCCCTGCAAATCCTCGCCGAGCAGGAGGATCGCCAGCGCGGCGGTGAACAGCACCCGCATGTAGTTCGAAATGCTCGCCTTGTTGGGCCCCAACCGGCGGATCGAGGCGTTGGTCAGGCCCACTGCGATGGCGGTCACGACGATGCCGACCCACAGCAGCGAGACGATGGCTTCGCCCGAGACAGGGACGGGCCTGACGTAAATGGTCTCGATGATGTAGAGCGGTGTTGCGACCAGCAGCCCGAACAGCTGGATCGTTACCAGCAGCTGGGGGACCGAGATTTCCTTCGGGACCCGGCGGACCAGCACGTTGTGCAGCGCGACCGCGCCCGTCGCGCCGAGCATCATCAGGTCGCCGATGTTGAACTCCAGCGCGAGGATGGCCTGGGGGTCGCCACGCGCGATGATCGCCAGCACGCCGACCGCCGCGATGACGATGCCCACGCCCTGCTTGCGGTTGATCAGGTCCCGCCACAGCAAGGCCGACAGCAACACGGTGATTGCCGGCTGGGCCGCCGACACGACCCCGCCGTTGAGCGCGGTGGTGAAAGTGTAGGCCGCATAGATACCGCCGTTGCCAATGGGCACGAACAACAAACCCATAAGGGCGAACAGCTTCCAGTGCCGGCGGATTAGGTGGCGCTGGGTAAATAGCCCGCAGCCGGCAAAGGGCAGGATGACCGCTGCGCCGATGGCCATGCGCCAGAATACGAAGCCCATGGGCGGGATGACCCCGCCCAGATAACGGGCAAGGATGTGGTTCGACGCAAAGATAAGCGCCGCGCCGACAATGATTGCGTAGGCCGTCGCCTCGTGGTCGAAGAGGCTCTCGGGCGTTCTGTTTCTGGGGGAGGCTTCCGCGTTCATGCAAGCCGCTTGCGCAACAAGTCCAGGAGCGTGATCACCGCGTAGGAACGCATGCGGCTCAACACGCCGGGCAGGGCGACGGTTTTGGCGTGGTCGCCGTCAGGCAGCACCACGCCGGCGAAGACGGTACCGGGCGGGTGCGCATCTGGGTCCGCGGGGCCGATCACGGCGATGCCGATATCCGCACCGATCTTCTCGCGTGCGTGCCGCGCGGCCTCGATTGCCCCGTCCTCGCCATCTTCACCGGTTTTGCAGGGGTACACGACGGCACCCTTGAACACTTCCATATTGGTGTCGAGTGCCGTGATCCGGGTAGACAGGATGCCGCCGGTCAGGCTTTCGCCCGCCGCCACGGTCAGCCCGCGTTCGCGCAGCATGTCGAGGACGACGGATTCCATGGTCTCGTCGTCATAGCCGAAAATATAGTCGCCGATCGCCTCATTGATCAGCGCAACCTCGGCCGCAATGATTTCTTCTGCCGCGTTATGGTTTTCGGCCTTCGCCGTGACCCTGACCTTGATGCCCTCGATGCCGCTCGCCTGGAAGGCGATAGTCGCATGGCCGCTCTCGTCGAGCGCGTCCACATGGTCGGCCAAGGTCTCGGCCAGCGCGGACTCGCCATAACCCCAGGTACGGATGACCCGGGAATAGATGACCGACGTCTCGCCCGAGCGGCGGCGAAGATCGTCGAGCACGGTGCCTTCCATCATCTCGCGCATCTCGTGGGGCACACCCGGCACGGCGTAGATGACTTTGTCGCCGACCGGGCAGACCAGTCCCGGGGCGGTGCCGGGCATCTGTTCGATGGTTGCAGCACCCGCGGGCACGTCGGCTTGGCGCAGATTGTTCTCCGGCATGGGCCTGCCTCGACCCTCGAAGATGTCGCGGATATGGTCGGCGATCGCGTCGTCTCGGACCATCTCGACACCCATGATCTTGGCAATCACATCGCGGGTGATGTCATCCTGGGTGGGTCCCAGCCCGCCGCAACAGATCACCGCGTCGGAGCGATCCAGCGCCTGGCGGATCGTCGCCTCCATGCGGTCGAAATTATCGCCCACCTTCACCTGGAACAGGGAGTCGATCCCGATCAGGGCGAGGTTCTCGCCGATCCAGGATGAGTTGGTGTCCACGATCTGGCCGAGCAGCAGCTCGGTGCCGACCGCGACGACTTCACAACGCATGGGAAAACTCCGGGAAAATGCTGTTCAGATGGCCTTGCGTGGCCAGATGGAATCGAACCTGTGGGACAGAAAGTCCCCGACATGGACTGGGTCGAAGCGCGGCGGGTTATCGTCGCTGACGAACTCCGGGAACGGCTCGACGACCGCGTCATAGTCCGGGTTCAGGAAATAGGGAATGGAATAGCGTTCGGTACCCGAACGGTTCACAACCCGGTGCTTGATCGAGATGAAGCGGCCGTTAGTCCAGTTCTCGAGCATGTCGCCGATATTGATGACGAAGGTGCCTTCGATCGGCGTGGCCGCGACCCATTCGCCTGATCGCGCCTCGACCTCTAGACCGCCATTCGTGTCCTGCAGCAGGATCGTGAATGAACCGGTGTCCGTGTGGATGCGTGCCCCCATGACCCCGTCGTCGAGATTGGCCGGAGGTGGCGGATAGTGGAGCAGGCGCAGCTGGTTGAGTGCGTTCTTGTAGTAGCGCAGGAAATAGTCTTCGGGGAAATCGATGCCGATCGCGAAAGCACGGTGCAATCGCTCTGCCAACGCGCCCATCGCGGCGTGGTAGGCGAGCATGACGTCCTTGGTCTCCGAGGGCTGCGCCGGCCACTGGTTGGGCCCCGCAAGTGTCTTGCCGGCGGGCGCTTCCGGGTCACCCTCGGGGCGTTCCTCGCCCATCTGGAAAGCCTCGAGGTAGTTGCGCTGGCGTGGATCGGAGCCCTTGGAATCGAGCGGTAGATAGCCTCGATAGCAGGTCGAGGTCTCCAGCCCGATCTTCAATTTTTCTTTTGTCGGCTGGGCGAAGAACGCGGCGGCGGTTTCGAACACACCGTCGATGAGTTCCTGGGGGACGCCGTGATTGGCGGCATAGAAGAAGCCGTTATTTTCGGCCGCGTGGACGATCTCGGCCGATACCCGGCGTTTTGCCTCCGCGTCGCCGTGTATCAGGGGAGAGAGATCGATCACCGGAATTTCACTCGGATCGGCTTGTCTAACGGGCTCGATGGGCATGCGATTCTCCTCGGTCGGTTCGCTGGGTGATATCCTAATGAGAAATCCCGGACCGGCAACCTAGACGGGCATGGGTGGTAGGCCGCCTTCGCGTAAGGCGCGTTCATAGACCGGGATGTCGATGATCGGCTGGGAGGCGCCCGCCTGGCCGAACATGTCGGAGATCCAGCCCCGGTGATAGGCGCCGTGGATCGCCAGGTGGGTGATACACATAGTGCGCGACATCGAACCGGTCTTGCCGCCGATCAGTTCATAGTCGATGACCTCTTCCAGCTCCTCGGCGCTCAGGCCATCAACATATTCGCCGAGGGTCCGGTCCATCTCGCGCCGGGCGACCCAGAGGTCGTCCAACTCCTCGATCTCCACGTCTCGGAGTGTCTGGTACTTGTGGCTTTCCCCCTGCATGTGGCCCATCCAGATGCGGTCCACGTTCAGCAGGTGGTGCATCGAGACGAAGATCGAGACCAGCGGCGTCGGCCGCTCCTTCTTGACCTCTTCGGGCGGCAGCTCGGAGACCTTCTGGTACATCTCCTCATTGGCCCAAGCGTTGAAATCAATCAGCGTGCGCAGATAGCTCTTGTCATGCATTGGTGTTGCTCCCTTGGTTAGAGGATACGCTCCGGCACCCAATCCCTACAATGCGTCATACGCGGGCTTGACCCGAGTATCTTAGCTAGGTCCATGGCTGGAGATGCCCGGGTCAAGTCTGGGCATGACGTTTAGACGTGAATGTTCGCTTTCAGTTTCGCCTTGAACGCCCGGTCGCGCTTGATGGCGGTCTCGCGCCGCAGCGCGTCGCCATGGGGCAGGGGTCCCTCGGTGTGGATCACCGCCCAGGGGCCGCGCCCGCGGGTGAATTTCGCCCCGTTGCCGTTATTGTGGGTGGCTAGCCGTGCCGCGACGTCCTTGGCGATGCCGGTGTAGGTAGTGCCGGCGTCGTTGCGCAGTACATAGACGAAGAATTCGGCCTGGGCGCTCCCGTCGGGCATTTCTAGTAGTGGGGAGGGAGCGGCTCGTCCGGCCCTTTGCCGGGGACCGTTTCCTCGACATGCAGCACCCGGTCGGTCAGCCGGCGGAGATGCTCGCGGAACAGATCGATCACCTGGGCCTGTTCCGCCACCACACCCGACATCTCATCGAGCGTATGCTCCTGCTGTGCGAGGCGGGATTCGAGATCGGCTATTTTCTCGGCATCGGACATGGAATGAATTTAGCCGAGCGTGCGTGAGTCCCTGCAAACGACGCCGATGCAACGAGACGGCGCTACCGCCCCAACACGGTCACCACGGTTGCCGCTTCCTCGATGCCGAAGAAACCACCGCCGTTTTCCGCCGCTGCGATGCGCGCGCCCTCGACCTGTCGATCGCCGGCTTCGCCGCGCAGCTGTGTCACCAGTTCGTGGATCTGGATGGCGCCGGTGGCACCGATCGGGTGGCCCTTGGAAAGCAGTCCGCCGGATGTATTTACAGGGATGCGTCCGCCGAGCTTCGTTTCGCCGCTTTCGGCCAGCGCGCCGCCTTCGCCGCGTTCGCAGAAGCCCATGTTCTCAACCTGTACGATCTCGGCATAGGCCGACGCGTCATGCACTTCGGCCACGTCCACGTCCTTCGGGTCGACCCCGGCCTGCTCGTAGGCCCGTTCGGCGGCCATGCGGCCGATATGGTGCTCGAAATCGTCAGGGTCCCGGTCCATGCCGCTGACCACAGCCGTGCCCAGCACCTTCACCGCGCGGGACTTGTCGAACCGGTCGAGCGTTTCGCCGGTGCACAGCACCAAGGTCCCGGCGCCGTCGGAGAGCGGCGCACACATGGAGCGGGTGAGGGGCCAGGAGATCAGCCGGTCGGCCATCACCTCGTCGACGGAGAAGTCCTTCTGGTACTGGGCCAGCGGGTTCAGTGTGGAGTGGAAGTGGCTCTTGGCCGCGGCGGCGGCGATCTGCCGCTGGGTCGTGCCGAAATGCTTCATGTGCTGGCGCGCAAGTGCGGCGTATATATCCATGAATACGCTGCGTTCGCCGGTGTCCTCACCTGCCTCGGGCGGCAGCGCTAGGCCTTCGCCGAGTGACAGCAAGCGCGCCTCGGTCTCCTCCTGGGTGTGCACGTCCCAGCCGCCGCGGAACGCCTGGAACATCAGTTCGCGCTTCTCCGGGTAGAACATCTTCTCTGAGCCCGCGACCAGCGCCACCCCGGCCATGCCCGCCTTGAGATAGGCGAACGCCTGGTTGAGCCCGGTGGAGGACGAACAGCAGGCGTTCTCGACATTCACGATGGGGATCGACTGGAAACCCATGGAGCGCAACGCGCATTGCCCGCGCACGGTGTTCTGCCCCTCCATCATTCCCTGGCGGGTGTTGGAGAACCAGGCGGCCTCGACATCCTCGAGCTTCGCGCCCGCGTCGGTCAGTGCGGTGTTCACCGCGTCGTCGGTGAGCTGCTTCACGGATTTATCGGGAAACTTGCCGAGCGGCGTCATGCCGATACCGATGATGTAGATGTCCGTCATGGTCGTGGTCCTTGTTGTAGATCCTGAATACTGCCCGGTTCCGGCAGGCCAGGCCACATCTGGCGGGCAATTGTTCGCTGCGTAAGACAGGTGCGTGCTTCTCTACCGCGCCCACGCCGCAACTCTTATAATGTCGCGAAGAGGGGGGACGTTATCATGCCAGTTCGTATCGGGGCGGTGTCGCCCATGGACAACGCGATGGACGCGATCAGCGAGGCGTTTGCCGAATTGTGGCCGGAGGCTGAGTTGTTCCATGTGCTCGACGAATCCCTCTATCTCGATTTTGCGGGTGGCAAGCCCCAGACCGACGAGACCGGCGAGCGGGTCTCGAAGCTGCTGCACTACGCCGCCGACTGCCATGCCGACGGGTTGCTGTTCACGGGCTCCGTCTTCGGCCGCTGGGTCAAGGCGGCGCAGGCCGACATGTCGATCCCTTGCCTGACGTCCCACGAGGCGATGATCGAGGAGGCGGTGGCGCTGGGTTCGCGCCTCGGCATCCTGACGACCGCGCCCGGATCGCTCAAATGCCTGGTCGAGGACATCGACCGTTACTCGAAGGAACAGGGCAAGTCGGTCACCATCACCGACCATATCGAGGATGCGGCCCGGCCGATCATCCTGGCCGGCGACATCGAGACCCATGACCGGATGGTTGCGGCGGCCGCAGACAAGATTACCGACTGCGACTGCCTGATGCTTGGCCAGTTCTCCATGACCGGTGCCATGAAACTCTTCACGGACATGCCCGATCGGCCGGTGCTCACCTCGGCCCACACCGCCGTACGCAAGCTGCAGCGGCTGCTGGGGTAGGGAACAAAAAATGAGGTGTGATCTCAAAGCGTCATACGCGGGCTTAACCCGCGTATCTCATGCGCTGTTGCCAGAGATGCCCGTATCAAGTCCGAGCATGACGAATGTAGGGTGGAGAGGAATGTTGAAGCTGCCCAAAACGAGCCGTCCATGACCGCCCGTCGCATCGGCGTCGTGTCGCCCACCGAGGTAGCGTTTCCCACCGTGCGCGCGGCGTTTGCCGGGCTCTGGCCCGAGGCGGAAATCGCCTGCCAGCTCGACCAGTCGCTGTATCTGGATTTCATCAACGACGACATGACCGTCCCCGACCCGATGCCCGAGGCGGCCTATGACCGGATCGCCGCCGTTCTGCGCTATGCCCGCGATTGCCGGGTCGACGGCATCATCTTCTGCGGGTCGGTGTTCGGCCGATTGGTGGAGGCGGGGCGTGAGGCGCTCGACGTGCCGGTGCTGACTTCCTACGAGGGAATGATCGAGGCGGCCTTCGCCAACGGCCCGCGTATGGGCATCCTGGCGACGACCCAGGGCACTGTTGACTGCCTGTCCGGCGACATCGAACGCTATGCCGGCGAACGCGGGCTCGACTACAGCATCTCTGGAAAAGTGGCAGAGGGCGCGTTCGAGACACTTATCGGCGGCGACAGACTCGGCCATGACGACATCGTCGTCGCGGCGGCCGAAACCATCACCGACTTCGACAGCTTGCTGCTTGGCCAGTTCTCCATGGGCCTTGTACCGCAGAAAATCACGCCCGTTGCGGGTCGCCCCGTGCTGACGGCACCGCATACCGCCGTTGCGAAAATGCGCGAACTTCTCGCGGCGTGAAACGCTAGGATCGCCGGATGAACGCGCCCGTCGCCCTGCGCATGACCGCCGTTGAGTGGGTTCTGCTTTTCATCCTTGGCGGGCTGTGGGGCGGGACATTCTTCTTCAACGCCATCGCCATTCCCGAGCTACCGCCGCTGGTTGTGATCCTGTGCCGTGTCGCGCTGGCGACGGTGATCCTGTGGTTCTTCGTGCTCGCCGGCAGCATTATGGTGCCGCGCGATCGCTCAAGCTGGGTGGCGTTGCTGATCATGGCAGCGCTGAATTCGGCGCTGCCGTTCTTCCTGATCGCCTGGGGTCAGGTGCACATCCCCAGCGGGTTGGCATCGATCATGATCGCCACAACGCCGTTGTTTGCTGTGGTCGCGGCTCACTTCTGGACCAGCGACGAGCGTATGACCCCGGGCAAGGTGCTGGGCGTGCTCGCAGGGCTGGTCGGTGTTGTGGTGTTGATCGGACCGCAGTTTCTGGACGAGATCGGCAAGGGCCTGCTGGGTCAGCTCTCGGTGCTGGGCGCGGCGATCTGTTATGCAGTCTCGGCGATCTACGGCCGCACATTCGCGAAACGTGAGATGCCGCCGATGATGGTCGCGACCGGCCAGATGACGATGGCGACATTCATTCTGTTGCCGATTACGTTGCTGGTCGATCAGCCTTGGGAGTTTATGGATGCGAGCCTCGAGGCCTGGGGGGCGGTCGTCGGTCTCGCCGTACTGTCCACGTCCGTCGCCTACTTGATCTTCTTCCGTATCCTCGCGCGGGCGGGGGCGGTGAACATCCTGCTGGTGAACTTCATCGTGCCCGTCAGCGCGATCCTGTTGGGCATGTTCCTGCTGGGTGAGGTGCTGACGACCGAACAGATCGTTGGCATGGGCTGCATTGCCCTGGGCCTCGCGCTCATCGATGGACGGCTGTTTCAGGGTAGAAAAGCGAAAGTCGGTTAGCCATCGGCGATCCCGTTGACCAGGATGCCGACATTCTCGATGTGGATTTCGCAGCTGTCGCCGACCTGCATGAAGATCTGCGGATCGCGTGACTGTCCCACACCCGACGGCGTGCCGGATGCGATCACGTCGCCCGGTTGCAGCTCCGAGATGTGCGAGACATAGGAAATCGTCGTCGCTACGTCGAAGATCATGTCGCGGGTGTTGGCCGATTGCAGGGTCTCGCCGTTCAGTATCGTCGAGATGTCCAGCACCTGCGGGTCGGGGATTTCGTCGGCGGTCACCATCCAGGGACCGAAGCCGCCAGTACCCTGGAAGTTTTTGCCCGGCACAACTTGGGCCGTGTGGTATTGCCAGTCCCGCGCGCTACCCTCGTTGAAGCAGGAATAGCCCGCCACATAGCCGAGCGCGTCTTCCTTGCTGATGTAGCGGCCCGGCTTGCTGATGATGACCGCCAGCTCGCACTCATAGTCGAGCTTGTTGACCACCGGCGACTTCAGAATGGGCTGGTTGTGCCCGACGAGCGTGTCGGCGTAACGGCCGAAGATCATCGGATGCTCGGTCTTGGAGCGCGGCAGCCCGGCGTCGATCGCCTCCTGCAGATGATCCATATAGTTCACACCGACGCACCAGATGTGATCCGGGTCGGGAATGACCGGCAGATAGGTCACGCCATCAAGCGCATGGTCGGGCGTCTCGCCGCCGAACTCGGCCATCTCTGCGACCCGCTCCGCGGCGATGAGTTCGCGAAGGGATGTCACGCCGGCGCGGCTGGTCAGGTCGACAATACCGTCATTGGCGGCGAGGCCGACATGGGCGCCGGATCCTGCGTCATAGGTGAGGAGCTTCATGGGTTTTCCAATCCTTGCGGTGCGCAATGGCACCCGATGAATGTAAAAGTGTCAGGCGATACGATCGCCTTTCTTGATGGGGGCGGTCCGGTTGTCGACACCCGGCAGCATTTTGCCCGCATCGCGGGTCACGACGATGTCGATAACGTTCGGCTTGTCGCGGTTCTCGAGCGCCGTGCGGAAGGCATCGGCGAGTTGCTCAGGATGCTTTACCCGGATGCCGCGGCAACCCAGGTTCTCGGCGATCGCGGCGTAGTTGAGATCGGACAGGTCGGCCGACTGATACTGGCCGCCGAACATCGCGTGCTGGAGCGCCTTGATGTAGCCCGACGCCGCATTGTTGACGACGAGGACGGTCACCGGGACGCCGAGGCGTGCCGCGGTCTCCAGGTCTCCGAGGGTCATGTTCAGCCCGCCGTCGCCGGTGAGGGTGAAGACCGGTCGGTCGGGGGCGGCCAGCTGCGCGCCGATGCCCCCGGATACGCCATACCCGATCGAGGCCATACCCCGATCGACAATGAAGCCGCGCCCGGCGCGCTTCGTGTCATAGAGGAGTCCGGTCCAATGGGCTGCGAAGCCGCCGTCGGCGACCAGGATTGCGTCCTCGGGCAGGACGTTGTTCAGCTCGTGGACCATGCGCGCCATGTTGACCGGCACCTCGTCGGAGGTGAGACGCGCCTCGACGTCGGCGCGCCACTTGGCTTTCCCGGTGTCGATCTCGGCGAGGTATTCTACGCGAGCGGTGCGCCGCGCCTCGGCACCCTCGGCAAGTGCGTCGCGCAGGTCGGCTAGCCCCTCGCGCGCATCGCCGCACAGGGCGACGTCGGTCTGGGCCCAGCGGCCGATCTCTTCGGGCAGGATGTCCAGATGGATAATCGGAATGCCCGGGCGCGGGATGGTGTAGCGCTTGGTGGCGATCTCCCCCAGCTTGCAGCCGACAACGAGGATCGCGTCGGCGGTTTCTAACAGGCCGTTGGCCGTGCGGTCGTATCGCCCGAACAGGCCCAGCGACAGATCGTGAGTGCAGGCGATCGCACCTTTACCCGATAGCGTGTGACCGACCGGGATGGCCTGATCTTCTGCAAATGCGGTTAGCACATCCTGTGCCCCGGAGATGTGAACGCCGCCGCCGGCCAAGATTACCGGGCGCTTGGCACCGGCCAAGAGAGCAGCAGCCCGCTGGATGTCCGCGCGCGCCGGCCGACTGCGCCGTGACGGTGCGTGG
This sequence comes from Alphaproteobacteria bacterium, assembly GCA_049601915.1. Taxonomy (GTDB): domain Bacteria; phylum Pseudomonadota; class Alphaproteobacteria; order UBA6615; family UBA6615; genus UBA8079. The sequence goes on along the minus strand of JBMYRB010000003.1, from coordinate 444,952 downwards.
GTCGTCGCCGGGTCAGCATAGAGTTCGTTGGCGGCGAACTCGAACACACCGTGGCTGATGTCCTCGGGCACGTCGATCAGGACCGGGCCCGGGCGGCCGGAGGTGGCGACGGCATAGGCTCGGCGCACATGTTCGGGAATGCGCTCGCCGACCTCGACACGGACCACTTCCTTGACCGCGGGGCGCAGCATTTCGACCTGCCGGGTCTCCTGAGTCATGTTTTTCCAGGCGTGGGTCCGGTTCGCGTCACCGGCGATGGCGATGATGGGAATTCCGGCGTTGAGGGATTCGGTCAGCGAGGTAAGCAGGTTGGTTGCACCCGGACCGAGGGTCGCATCGCATACACCGGGTCGGCCGGTTACGCGTGACCAGGCATCGGCCATGAAGGCACCGCTGCGCTCGTCGTTGATCAAGGTGTGCGCCAGCTCGAGCTCCCGGATGGCGGCGTAGAAGGGCAGCAATTGAAACCCGGCCATGCCGAACATCGGCCCGACTTCGTGCAGTTGCAGCATTTTCGCGAGCGCTTCGCCGCCGGACATTTCGACTGTGAGGTTATCGCCCGTGTCCGATGGGGCTGGCGTGTCGTTCATGTTCCCCCCAAGGGTGTCAGCCTTTATTTATCGCACTTGGCGAGACCGCGAGGTATCCCGGTTGCGCGCTTGATCCAATGTTCTTCATGCGGGGCGGACAGTCAACGCCAAGCACATCGCTTATAAAGTGAGACAGAGTTGACCTCGCTCAAACCCCGCCCGATGGTAAGACCTAAGCTTGCGGGCGTTTCACAAAATTCAGAGGCACGAGGCAGCAAAAATGGAACTCGGATTTTTCACGATGCCGCTCCATCCGGCGGACCGGCCGTTGACCGAAACCCTGCATGAGGATCGAGCGGCCTTCATCCTGGCCGATGAGCTGGGCTTTTCGGAAGCCTATATGGGCGAGCACGTGACCGACAGCTTCGAGCCGGTTCCCAACTCGATGATGTTCCTGTGCTGGGTAGCGCGGGAAATAAAGAATATGACATTGGCGACGGGGACTGTGAACCTGGGCAACCATCATCCCGCTGCCGTGGCCGCGGAGGCGGCGATGCTGGATCACATGCTCGAGGGCCGCTTCATGCTCGGGGTCAGCCCGGGTAATCTGCCGTCCGATTCCGAAGTGTTCGGGACACTCGACATCGACCGGAACGAGAAGTTCATCGAGTGTCTGAACCAGATCATCGAGATATGGACGACCGACCCGCCCTACGACATCAAGGGCAAGTACAACTCGATCTCCACGGTGCAAAATTATGTTGAGCATCTCGGGCAGGGTGTGATCCTGAAGCCATACCAGAAACCGACCCCGCCGATTTTCGGAACGGTCGTCGCGCCATTCTCGAAGGGGATCATCGGGCTCGGCGAAAGAGACTGGATTCCGGTGTCGGCCAACTTCCTGCAGCCGAAATGGGTTGCGACCCATTGGCCGAACTATGCCGAGGGTTGTGCGAATGCGGGTCGAGAGGCGGATACGTCCAAGTGGCGTATCGCGCGCTCGATATTCGTCGCTGACGACGACAAGGTGGCCGAGGAATATGGCAAGGGGCCGCAATCGCCGTACCGGTTCTACTTCTATCAACTCGGCAGCAAGCTCAGAAACGGCGGCAAACTCGGGCTCTTCAAAACAGACCGGGATCAGCCGGATGAGGAGATCACGGACGATTTCATGGTAAATTCGCTTGTCATCGCGGGCACCGTCGACAAGGTCGTCGACGAGATTTTGGCCTTCCATGAGGAAGTCGGTGATTTCGGAACACTGGTCTATGCCGGCCATGATTGGGTGGATGCAAAACTCGGCAAACGCTCGATGGAGTTGATGGCCACCGAGGTCATGCCGCGTGTCAACAAGGCCATCGGTGCCTGATCGCACGGATGCTTTACCGTGCATATGCGGACGGGTGATACTTCGTCAAACGGGCTTGCGCATGAACACGTCTGTAAGGGAGCGAGGGGGAATCCATGTCCAGCAATCTGGCGAATGAGCCGGCGCGTGTGTTTGAGATGTTCCGCAAGATGCTCATCATCCGTGCCTTCGAGGAGGCGGCGGGCGAGGCATTTCACGCGGGCCATGTACGTGGCTCGGTGCATCAGTATATCGGCGAGGAGTCGATCGCCGTCGGTGTCTGCGAGAATCTGCGCGATGACGACTATCTGACGAGCAACCATCGCGGTCACGGCCATTCAATCGCCAAGGGCGCGGATCCGCGCGCCATGATGCTTGAGCTTTTCGGGCGTGTGGGTGGCACCAGCGACGGCAAGGGCGGCTCGATGCATATCGCGGACTTCTCGGTCGGCATGCTAGGGGCGAATGGTGTCATCGCAGATGGCTGCACCATGTCGGTGGGGGCTGCACAGGCCATCCGCCTGCTTGGTGACGACCGCATCGTCGTGAACTTCATCGGTGACGGCGGCATCAACCGGGGCCCTTTCATGGAAGCCCTGAACTGGGCCAAGGTGTATGAGCTGCCGGTTCTGTTCATGTGCGAAAACAACCAGATCGCGGCAACCACGACCACGCGGCTCGTCACGGCGGGCGAGGGTATCGCCAAGCGGGCGGAGAGTTTCGATATTCCTGCAAAGACTATCGACGGTAATGACCTGTTCGAGGTCGACCGGGAGGTCGCACGGGCGGTCGCGGAAATTCGAAATGGCTGTGGTCCGCAGCTGATCCAGGCGATGACCTATCGTCTGCGCGGACATTTCGCCCATGACCCCGCAGGCTACCGTGATCCCGCCGAGGTCGAGGCTGCACTCGGACGCGAGCCGGTCGCGCGGACCGAGTCATGGTTGCTCGAGAACGGTGTCGGCGCAGAGGAAATCGTAACTCTGAAGACCGAAGTCGATAGCGAAATTGCCGGTTATGTGGACGAGGCGATGAGTGCGGCCTGGCCGGATGGAAGCCTCGCTTTCACCGATGTCCAGGACCTTGGTGCGCCGAACTATCCGGGAGCCGGTCAATGACCGAAATGACCTATGCGCAGGCCGCGCGCCTCGGCCTCCAGGAAGAAATGGCCCGTGATCCCAATGTCTGGGCACTCGGCGAGGACCTCGGTTACGAGGGCGGGATGGCCGGGCAATACAACGATCTTCAGGCCGAATTCGGGCCGGACCGGATCGTCGACACGCCAATATCGGAATCGACGATCATGGGCGCGGCGGTTGGTGCAGCGCTGGCGGGCACGCGGCCGATTGCTGAGATGCGTTTCTCCGACTTCGCCATGTGCTCGGTCTCTGAGCTCGTCAATCAGGCGGCGAAGGCGCGGTACATGTTTGGTGGTCAGGCGCGAGTGCCTATGGTTGCGCGTATGCCGATCGGCATACGCGGCGGGATTGCGGCTCAGCATTCCCAATCTCCGGAGGCCTGGTACGCCCATACACCCGGGCTGGTCGTGGTCACACCGTCGACACCGGCCAACAATCGCGGGCTCCTGAAGGCGTCTATCCGGAGTGATGACCCGGTGGTGTACATGGAACATAAGGGCCTCTGGGGCGTGCTCGGCGAGGTCGATGAGAACGATCAGGAACCGATGCCCCTGGGTGTCGCAGCGATCATACGCCCGGGAAAAGACATCACGATCGTTAGCTGGTCGGCGCAAGTCGGCGTCGCTGTTGAGGCCGCCGACGCGCTGTCTGCCGATGGGATATCCGTGGAGGTTATCGATTTGCGCACCCTCTATCCATGGGACCGGGACGCGGTAATGAATTCGGCGGCACGGACAGGTAAATTGCTGGTTGTGCATGAGGCCGTCCGGGTCGGTGGATTTGGCGGTGAGGTTGCGGCAGAAGTTGCCGAAACACTGGGCGTGCCCGTCGCGCGTCTCGGGGGTGAGCGAATTCCCATCCCGTTCTCGGTCCCACTGGAAGAAGCCTACAAGATCAAGGCCGACCGGATCGTCGGCCGGGTCAAGGAGATGCTCGCCTAGGTTTTCGAGGCGAGCATCATCTCGACAAATTCCCGGCAGGATATCCCGGGCGCGGCGCCGCAATTCCTGGCCGTCTCGTTCACATGGGAAATGACGCCGTCTTCATAGGTCGATCGAGCATCACCAATGCGCGCGCTCTCAGCCGTGACGGTGGCACCAGCGATGTCTCTTTCGTCGAGATCGGGCAGGCGGGTCGGAAAATCCGAGCCGGCGTCATTGAACACGGCCGCCAGCACGTCGGGTCGCTTGCCCCAGCTCGGCGCTTCCTTCAGCAGTGCGCCGTGGGAGGCAGTAATGACAATGTCGTCGGCGTCGTCCGAGCCGACGAGGGATACCGAATCACAGCCAATAATGCGCGGTTTCTCAGCCGTGTCGCGAATGTAAAATCGGGCTTCGTCGAGAGGCGGCGGTGTGCCTGTCAAGCCCGGTGCGGATAGCATTGCGCGGGCGCACGCCATGCTTGTTTGGCCTGTTGTGCAGCCTGCGGCGTGCGCGGTTACATTGACATGGCTGATGCGGCCGGTCGCCGCCATGGAGGCGCCATCGCCTATTGTTGCGCTGTGATGGTCGACCGTCGCCGCCGCGACAGAAAACGCATCGAGATAGGGTAACGAACTGATTCCCGCGGCATCTCGTCCGATCCCGGCATCGTGCAGAATGATGCCCCGAAGGCGGGCGCATGCGGCAAGATAACCGGCATAAATTGCACCATGGGAGGCGGCGATGGCGATCTTACCCGGCGAATCCTGCCCGAACTTGGTTGCAGAGTCCAAAACAAGAATCTCTGAATCGTTCATGTTCTGGTTCCTTATTGCTCCTCGGATGGAGCACCCCAGGTGCTTAAAAAATGGTTAATGAAACAACACTGACCGTTTAGTGTTTGACGGACAATACAGAAGCTGTTTGTTCTCCGTGACTTAGTCTGCGGTAAGTCGGCAATATAATACATGCCATTGCGTGTAATAGAAGATGAATAGAAATGTATAAGTAGAGTATTGATTTAAAATACGCGTCGTAAACGCGTTAATTTTCTTGGAATATCGGGTGTTCGGCGGGGCGGTTCGGTCGGCCCAGCAGGCCGCGCGCAATAATACCGGCCTGGATTTCGGCCGCGCCCTCGAAGATGTTCAAAATTCGGGCATCACATAAAACCCGACTAATGTCGTACTCCTCGGCATAGCCATTGCCGCCGTGGATCTGCAGACCGTTGTCGGCATTCGACCAGGCGACACGGGCGCCCAGCAACTTCGCCATACCCGCTTCGATGTCGCAGCGCTGGTCCGAATCCTTCTGCCGGGCAGCGAAATAGGTGAGCTGGCGGGCCATCATCGTCTCGGTGGCCATCCAGCCGAGCTTGCCGCCGACCCGGGCGAACTCGACGATGGGTTTACGGAACTGCTCGCGGTCCTGTGCGTAACCGAAGCCAAGCTCGAGAGCATTTTGCGCCACGCCGACCGCCCGCGCGGCGGTCTGGATGCGCGCGGTCTCGAACGACGTCATTAGCTGCTTGAAACCATCGCCCTCGCGCCCGCCCAACAATCCGTCGGCGGATACCTCGAACCCGTCGAAGCCGAGCTCGTACTCCTTCATGCCGCGATAGCCGAGCACGCGGATCTCCGACCCGGTCATGCCGTCGGCGGGGAAGGGGTTGTCTTCCGTGCCCCGGGGTTTATCTGCCAGGAACATGCTGAGCCCGCGATACCCGTCCTTGTCGGGGTCGGTCCTCGCCATCAGGGTCATCATGTCCGTGCGCGCCGCATGGGTGATCCAGATCTTGTTGCCCTTGATCCGGTAGACATCACCGTCCCGCGTGGCGCGGGTACGGATGCGCGCCAGGTCGGAGCCGTGGTTCGGTTCGGTGAACACCGCCGTCGGCAAAAGTGCCCCCGCCGCGATCGGCTTCAGGTATTTTTCTTTCTGTTCCGGGGTGCCGTTGAGCCGGATGAGCTCGGCGGCGATCTCCGAACGGGTGCCGAGCGAGCCGACCCCGATGTAACCCCGCGACAATTCCTCGGTCACCACGCACATCGAGACCTTGCCCAGGCCCAGCCCGCCATCGGCCTCTGGGATGGTCAGGCCGAACACCCCCAGTTCGGCCATGTCCTGGACGACGTCCAGCGGGATCAGCTCGTCGCGCACATGCCAGCCATGAGCATGAGGGCTGACGCGCTCATCGGCAAAGCGATGAAACTGATCGGCGATCATGGCGTTGGTCTCGTCGAGGTCGCGATCCCCGAATTCGCCGCCACGATCGCGCAGGCTCTCGGCAATGGCCTGGCGTACGGCGATGGTGTAGCCGTTGGACATCAACTCATGGGCCGCCGCGCCGTTGAAATATTCCCGCTCGTCGAGACCTAGGTCGCCCGGCCGGGCGATTTCGTCCTGGCTCATGGCGATGCCGTATTTCAACTGGTTGAGATAGCCCCCGAACCCAGCCGACAGCATCAACCGTTCGAGATCGCCCAGCCGCCCGTCGCCGTCGAGGCGTTCGGCCCATTCCAGGAACCGCTCGAGTGCTGCCGCGTAGGTCGCCATCCAGGCAAATCCGTGGGCGGCGTATTGATGCTTCTCCAGCAGGGCGGGCTCAACCGGCCCACCGGGAGCGGCCATGGCGGTTACCGCGCGCTGGCCGGCGTCTCGGAAGGCTCGCACATCGTCGAGGGAGTCCCGGCACAGGCCGAGCAGGTCTTCCGCGGTTTTGGGGAGGGTGCTCATGATTGAAATTCCGGTTTGTTCGCAAAATTCGAATAATTCTCGTCATGCGCGGACTTGATCCGCGCATCTTGCACGAAATTCGTCGACTGGCGGTGAGATGCCCGGATCAAGCCCGTGTATGACGAGGTGTATTTTCTCACACGTCCTCCGGTCCGGCGACCACGCCGGCATCATGCAGTTTGCCGATCTCGCCGTCCGACAGGCCAAGTTCGCCCGCCAGTATCTCGTCGGTATGTTCGCCCAGCACCGGCGCGCGGGGCACCTCGCGGGGCAGAGCGGTGAAATTGTTCGGCGTGCCCGGCGCCAGATAACGGCCGATCCCGGGTTGGTCGATCTCTTGGAACAGGGGATTAGCGGTTGACACACGCGCATCTTCACCGACCATCTGCTCGAAGGTCTGGTACGGCCCCCAGCAGACATTATGGGCGTCGAACACGGCGCGGATCTCGTCCAGGCTGTGGGCGGCACACCACGCACCGATATGCGCGTTGATGGCATCGCGGGCGGCAAACCGTTGTTCCTCGCGGGTGAAGTCCATCTCCAGCTCAGCTTCGAGGGCTTCCATTGCCTCGCCGGTCTCTGTCGCCTCGACCAGCTTCTTCCACTGGGGCACCGACACGGCGATGATCATCACCCGGCGCCCGTCGGCGGTCGCGAAGTCCCGGCCGTAGCTGCCGTATACGTCGTTGCCGATGTTGGGGCGGGATTCGCTGTTGATCTGCACCTCGCCGATGTAGCCGAGATTGCCCACGGTCGCGAAGGCCATGTCGGCCAGGGACAGCGAGACATACTGGCCCTCGCCGGTGCGCCGGCGGTGACGCTCCGCCCCCAGCAGGCCAGTCGCGGCGGCATAGCCCGTCGAGACGTCCCAGCCCGGGAACACATGGTTTACCGGGTTGGTTTCCGCGTCCGGCCCTGTCACGAACGGGAACCCCACCGCCGCGTTGACGGTGTAGTCTACCGCTACGGAGCCGTCCGGATTGCCGATGATGTTGAGCGCGATCAAATCATCTCGTCGGGCCTTCAGGGTTTCGTAGTCCAGCCAGCCGCGCATGGGGAAATTCGTCAGCAGGATGCCACGGTCTTCGCCCGGCTGGGTGATGAGAGTAGACAGCAGTTCCTGGCCCTCGGGCTTGCGGAAATCTACGGCGAGCGAGCGTTTGCCCTTGTTCATCCCGGCCCAGTAGATGGAGTTGCTGTTGGTCGTGACCGGCCAGCGTCGGTAGTCGATCCCGCCGCCGACCATGTCGAAGCGGATGACGTCGGCACCCATCTGGGCCAGGGTCATGCCACAGGTGGGGGCGGCCACGAAGGCCGACCCCTCGATCACGCGCAAACCATCCAGTACGCCGCTCATAATCTATCCTGCTCTCCACGCGTTATGCGCGAAATTGATCCGCGCATCTCTGATTCATCGCCAAAGATGTCCGGGTCAAGCCCGGGTATGACGGACAAATCGGACGGTCCCGATTGTCCCCCAATGACCTGCGCCAATCCGGCGTCTACAATCAGACCGAACATATCATTTTTGCGGAGTGTCACGAATGTCTGACGACGAGAAACTCACACCGGAATTGCTCGTCCGGGCTGCAAAACTCGCTTCCTCGACGCTGCACGAGGCCGCGGGCCGGATCGGCGCGCTGCCCTCGGCGATCAAGGCCGTCGCACCCGGCATGACGATCTGCGGGCCGGCGTTCCCGGTGAAGGGGCCGCCGCTCGACAATCTGGCGCTGCATTTCGGCATCGAGGAGGCCCGGCCCGGCGACGTGATCGTCGGCGACGTGGGCGGCCATTATGAGGGCGGCTATTTCGGCGAAGTAATGTGCACCTCGGCCCGGGCGCGCAAGCTCGGCGGGTTGGTCATCGACGGCTGCGTGCGCGACGGCAACGAGCTGGCCCAGATGGGCTGGCCGGTATTCGCCCGCGGGCTGGCCATGCGCGGCACCCTGAAGGACCTGAATGGCGATCTGAAGATCAACGAACGCATCGCCATCGGCGAGGCCATCATTGAACCGGGCGACCTGGTGGTCGGCGACACGGACGGCGTGGTGGTGATCCCCAAGGCCCAGGCCGCGGCCGTGATCGAGGCCTCGATCAAGCGCGAGGCCAACGAGGCTGAGACGATGGAGATTCTGGCGAAGGGCGAGACGACCCTCGTGAAGATACGCGGGTGGGAGCGGGGATAGACCCGCTCCGTCAATCGAACAAAGCCACCGCCCGCGTCCAGCCCGCAGTCCCACCGCGGATCTTCGTCGGGAAGCAAGCCACGATGAAGCCGTTGTCCGGCAGTGCCTCCAGGTTCTGCAGCTTTTCGATCTGGCAGTAGGGCTCCTCGATCCCGGCATAGTGGCCTTCCCATATGATCGATGCGTCCTTGGTCTCCTTCCAGCGCTCGGCCGTGTGCTTGAACGGCGCGTCCCATGTCCACGCATCCGTGCCGCAGACGCGCACACCCCGTGAGGTGAGGTAGAGCGTGGCCTCGCGGCCCATGCCGCAGCCATGGTCGATATAGTCGTCGCGCCCGTATGCGGTGGCGGCACTGGTGTTTACCAGCACGATGTCTAGTGTCTGCAGGTCGTGGCCGATGCGCGCGAGTTCCGCCTCGATGTCGTCGGCGGTCACCAGGTAGCCGTCGTCGAAATGCCGGAAGTCGAACTTCACGCCCGGCCGCATGAACCAGTCGAGCGGCATCTCGTCGATACCGGGCATCGGGTCGCCGTTCTTGTCGACCGGGTGATAATGCTTGGGTGCGTCCACATGGGTGCCGTTATGGGTCGTCAGCGTGATCGTCTCGTAGGCGGAGTAGACGCTGCCCGGCAGGTCGGCCGGGTCGAGACCAGGATAATTCTTCTGCAGCCGGCCCAGATTGTCGCCATGTTCCATCATGGAAATCTTCGGGCGCATGGCCGGCGGGTCGACGATGATCTCGTCGTCCAGCGCCATGGAGATATCGACGAATTTCGAGGGGAGCTGCATCGGAATGTCCTTCGTGACCGTGTGGATTGCGCAGGGGTGCAGAAATGATGTTAGCCTCGTGGCCGCAAAGCGTCAGCCCCATGCAGCCGCACCCGAAAGACACCGCAGATGAAAGACCTGATCTTCAAGATCGACGAGATCTACATCCCGACCAAGCGCAGTAACGAGGTCGACCCCGAGAGGGTCGAGGAGATCGCCGAAAGTATCCTCGAGGAGGGCCAGCAGGTGCCGATCATGGTGCGCGACGACGGCAAGCGGAAGATCCTGGTCGAGGGGCTGCAGCGCCTCGAGGCCTGCAAGTCCCTCGGTGAAGAGACCATCGTCGGGATCATCGTGCAGGCCCGTCAGCGCTAGGTGAATCAAGAGGCGCCGATTTCTCCATCGTCATGCCCGGACTTGATCCGGGCATCTCTTTCCGGATGGAGATGAGATACGCGGATCAAGTCCGCGTATGACGGATGAGCGCAAAAGTTGGCTACTCCTCCATACCGTACGGGTCGGTCGCTAGGGCGGGCCACATGTCCGTGCGTGGCGGGGAGAAGAATTCGACGATCTCGCAATCCTCGACATACCAGACCTCGTGCTCGATGCCGCCGGGGATGAGCACCAGCGATCCCGCCTCGCAGGTCGCCGTCTCGCCGGTGCCGAACTTGTAGTCGAAGCGGCCCTTTCGCAGCCAGGTAATCTGCTCGTTCGGGTGGGAATGAGACGGGATGTGGGTGCCCGCCTCGAACTTGGCCCACAGGCCCTGCACCTGGTCGCCCGCGAGGACCTTCACCTCGCCGCCAGGCATCTTGTGCGCCGGGATGTCGTCGAGCTTGTGGATCAGGCTCGCATGGCGGGTGGTTTGCAGTTCGTCGGACATGGTGGCACTCCTGTGATTCTGAATCGTTGGTGATTATGATCGCACTGAATCACCGTGCGGACCAACCGCGCGGTACATGGCTTCAGGGTTTGGGAGAAGGAAGATGGTGAAACTCGCGACATCGGACATCAAGACAACGGAGGTTCTGGACTGGGAGGGCTTGCATCTTTTCCATTTCATGGGCTCGTCCTGTTCCCAGAAAACTCGGATCTCGTTCGCGGCCAAGGGCGTGGAATGGGAGTCTCATCACGTCGATATCGCCCATTTCGAGAACTTCACCGAATGGTTCATGGGCATCAACCCGCGCGGCCTGATGCCGACCCTGGTGCATGACGGCGACGTGCATATCGAGAGCAACGACATCATCGAATATGTCGACGCCACCTTCGACGGCCCCAAGCTGTTCCCGAGCGACCCGGATGAGCAGGCGTTTGTGCAGGCTTCGATGAAACGCGAGGACGATCTGCATCTGTGCGTGCGCGCGCTTACGTTTCGCTACCTCTTGCCGGTCGAAATGATGAAGAAGCCGGAAGATGCGGTGGATGTCTACGAGGCCGAGGGTGCCGAGACCGTCGGCGGCGAGGTCGATGGCCGCAAGGCGATCGAGGTCGATTTCTGGCGCAAGATGAACGCGAATAACGGCATCACCGACGAGCAGGTCATCGAGGCGGCGAGCGAGTTCCTCAAGGCGTTCGGCGAACTGGAAGAACGTCTGGAGGAACGTGAATGGCTGCTGGCCAGCGGGTTCTCGGCGCTGGATATCGCCTGGTGGATCACCGTATACCGGATCACCAAGCTGGGCTTCCCGACGGAGCGCTTCCCGAAGCTGTTTGCCTGGTACGAGAAGCTACTCGCGCGCGAGGATTTCGCGCGCGAGGTCGCCCCGCCGCCTGAGATGATCGAGGTGTCCAGGGCGCACCAGGCAGCATGCGTGGCCGAAGGCAAGTGCATGCAGCAGATGATGGCCGCCGCTGGGCTCTAGGTCGGCTGTTCCGGGCGGGTCATAGGTCCAGCCCACCAATTTCTATTTCCCCTCAGGGTCCTTGGCGAACAGGGTGCCCCAGACGAAATCCGCCTGTGCGCCGGTGGTCGCGGCGGCCAGCAGCAGGCCGACAAAGAAGGTGTATTTCATCATATTTCTCGCCGCCGGAATACTGGCATTGCGCAGGCGGGGAAGCCAGTCGGACCTAGGCCAGCAGTACCCAGGTCGAGGAGGCCGCGAGCGTCGCCAGCGCGATGTTGCGGAATGTGCGCTCGCTCGCGAGCCCGAACATCTTGGTACCGATCACCACGCCCACCACGTAGATCGGCACCATCAGGGCGATCCGCCAGATTACCTCTGCTGTCACAAGACCCAACAATCCGTATGTGATCAGGATGCCGACGAAGATGATGGAGAAATAGGCGACCATGTTGGCGCGAACATCGGCAGCGGGGCCGTCGCTGGACATCAGATAGAGAATGGCGGGCGGGCCACCCATGCCGGTTGCGCCGGCGAGCGCACCCCCCAGCGCACCGACAACCCCCGACGGTATCAATCCGCGTGGGCCGCGATAGCGCCAGCCGAGCCACATAACGATCGCGAGCAGGAGAACGATCGCGGCAATTACGCGACGCATTTCCTCTGCCGGTGCATTGAGGAGCACGAGAGAGCCCAACGGGAGGAGCACGACGGCAGGCAAGCCCATGGCCCAGGCGGTCGGCCAGTGTGCCGTGCGCAGGGCCTGCGGTGTCATTTGTACCGCAGGTACAATCTCGATCAATGCGGCGACCGGTACACCGACAGTCGGGCCCCAGACGAGGCTCAGCATTGGCGCGGTGATAAGAACCGAGCCGAAACCTGAGAAACCGCGAATAAGCGAGGCAGCAAACACCGCCAGGCTCGCGATCAGGAAGTCATGGCCGAACAGGTCGGCAGGGATGGTCAGGTCGAACAAGGCGGGGCCGTCAGGCTCAGTACGCCCAGCCGATCCAGTCGCAAAGCGCGCGGCCCATCACCAGTTCCAGGTCGTCGCCCGACAACCAGTCGAGCTCTTCGGTGAAGTGGGTAACACACTGACGATAGGTGCATGGCAGACGTGTCAGGTCGGACCCCCAGAAAACACGGTTGGGTCCGAACGCATCGACGACGCGCTTCAGCGGATCGCTGGTGTTGGGCCAGGGATAGTCTTGCGAGGAATATGCGCCGATCGTGCAGGCCTTCACCGACACATTCTCGTATAGGGCTAGGTCGAGCAGGGTCTGCAAGCCGCCGAAGGCCTCGTCGTCGACCTTGCGTCCCGGCAGGTCCAGATGGTCCACCGTGAGGCGCAGGTTCGGATGCGCTTGTGCGATCTTCGCGGTTTCCGCGGCACTCCCGGCCAGCATGAACATCACCGGCAGGTCATTGGCTTCTGCCGCCGACCACAGCCATTCTAGGCCGCCGGATTTGAGCAGTTCCTGTTCCTCGGGCTTGCCCATGGTGAAGCGCAGGCCGAGCATGCCGGATTGCTGGGTCCAGTCCGGCAGCCGGTCGGCGCCCGCCGGTTCGAACAGGTCCATGCGGCCTAGGATGGCGAGCCGGTCCGGGTATTTGGCGGCGGCTTCGCAGGCTTGGGAGTTGTCGTTGCCCATCCACATCGGCGGCACGACAACGGCCCGGCCTACCCCGGCCTCGTCCATTTCCCCGATCAGCTCGTCGGCGGTAAAAGCCGGTACCATGCGATGCCAGGGGTTTCCGTCACCCCTGAAACTCCAGAGATGTATCTGTGAATCCGCAATCAGCATCTTTCCCCCCCCAAAGTTTGATTCGTGGTCTGAACTAGCGCTCACTCGGATGCGGCGCGCTGTTCGGGCGTTTCAGCGCCATGATGTTCTCGGACTCTATCTTGGCATAGTCTAGATAGCTGAGGCGTGCGATTAGCTCCATCTTGTGAATATCGACGATGCCGTCGGTGATGATGTCGTCCTTGATATGAATGCCGACAACCTGGCCCATCACCACATGTGACTGGGAGTTACGCCCCGGCGGCAGGTCGATCGTCTGAATGTGTTTGCACTCCAGGGCAATGGCGGATGCCTTGACCCGCGGCGGGCTGACATTGTGACACGGGGCCGCCTCAAGACCGGCCTTGGCCATTTCATCAACGCTTGCCGGCGCGTGCTCGGCCGTCGCGATCATCTCGTGGCGCAAATCCCAGGTGCACATGTTGAACACGAACTCACCGGTATCCTGCACGTTCTGATAGCTGTCCTTCTTTTCCTCAGTGCCCGGTTTGACGGCGTTCGGGCAGTACATCACGCAGGGCGGATCGCCGCTGAGGGCGTTGAAGAAGCTGAACGGGGCCAGGTTGACCACGCCGTCGGCGCTCAGGCTCGAGATCCAGCCGATCGGGCGTGGAACCACAAGGGCGCTGTAGACAGAATGCTTGAACGGTTCCGGCTTCATGCCAGCTTCGCGGGGATCGAAAAACATTATCGGGTGACGTCCTTATCCGGTTTCCATGGGCAGGCTCTCATCCTTGCCCCATTCCTGCATCGACGCGTCGTAGAGCGCGACGTTCTCGTAACCAAGCGCCTTCTGGGCGAAGAATGCCAGCGTCGCGGAGATACCGCCGCCGCAATAATTGACGATTTTCTTATCGGGCGTCGCGCCCGCCGCGTCGAATATCTGCTTGAGTGTGGCCGCGTCCATGAAGATGTTTGATTCCATGTCGCATACGTCGGCATAGGGCGCGTTGGTGCTGTTGGCGATCCGGCCCGGGCGGCCGAACACCAACCCGCCGGTGCCGTGAAACTGTTCCGCTGACAGGGCGTTCACCACCGCGACATTTGGATTGTCGAGCACGGCGCGCACATCGTCCTTGCCGAAGATCACCTCGCGGCGCGGACGGGCCGTGAATGTTGCGGGACTGCGGCTTTCTTCTCCCGTGGCGACGGCGCGGCCTTCCGCCGTCCACTTAGCATAGCCGCCGTTGAGGACCATACCGCCGTCGAAGCCCATGGCGTAGAGCGCCCACCAGGCGCGTGTCGCCCAGAATGGTTGCGTTCGGCTGTAGAAGACGAGTCGGGTATCTTCGCCGATCCCTAATGCGCCCATGCGCGCCGCAAAATCGTCCGGGTCGGGCAGCATGAATCGGAATTCGTGCGGGGTGACGGACATATCGTCCTGACAGTTCATGTAGCCTGCGCCTGGGATATGTCCGGCCGCCCAGCCATCGCGATCACCATCGACCCGGTATTCGAGCTCGGGGTCCGGCACCAACACGGTTGTCGCGTCGAACACCAGCAGATCAGGGTCGTCGAGATGGGCGTCCAGCCAGTCGGTAGAGACCAGTAGCTCCGGGTTGAGCTCCAAATTATTATTGTCGGACATAGCTTGGTTTCTCCCTCACACACAATTTATAGCGGCTGATTGTCGGTACACGTCAAGCTGTCGCGCACTTGGTCACGATGTAATACAGTCTCCGGCAAATCGTTGTGTCGGCGTGTCACCGCGTGCCGCATGAGCTCATACCCAACCAAGGGCTTTTCAATGGAAATCAAGTCAATTCAGATCGCGAAAACGGGCGGCCCGTCGGTCATGAAGTGGAAGACGATTGATTTGCCGAAGCCGGAGAAGGGTGAAGTCACCGTCCGGCACACGGCCATCGGGTTCAACTTCATCGACATCAACCACCGCACCGGTCGCTATCCATTGGAGATGCCCACCGGCATCGGCTCCGAAGCCGCGGGCGTCATTGAAGCCTTAGGCCGCGGTGTGACCGACCTAAAGGTCGGCCAGCGCGTTGTCTATATCGGCGCCGTCGGTACTTATTCCGAAGCCCAGAATGTCCCGGCCGCCATCTGCGTGCCGATCCCGCGCGACATCAGCGACGAAATTGCCGCCGCGACTCATCTCAAGGGCATGACCACCGAGATGCTCGTCGAGCGGGTCGGCAATGTGAAGAAGGGCGACACCGTTTTGATGCATTCCGCATCCGGCGGCGTGGGCCTTCTGCTCTGCCAGTGGGCCAAGGCCCGTGGGGCCACGGTCATCGGCACCGCTTCGTCTGCGGCCAAGTGCAAGGAAATGGCTCGCGCAGGTGCCAAGCACACGATCGATACCTCGAAGAAGGATGTCGCCCGGGAAGTCGCCAAGATCACCAAGAAGCAGGGCGTCGACGCGGTATTCGATCCCGTCGGCAAGGACACCTACGAGACATCGCTCGCCTGCCTGAAGGATCGTGGTCTGCTGGCTAGCTTCGGCGGCGCTTCGGGTCCGGTACCGGACGTCAATCTCAACGAGTTCCGCTACATGGCGCGCGCATGGCGGCTGACACGTGCCTCGCTGTTCAACTACACCGCCGGTCGCGAGGACCTGCTGCACAGTTCCAGGCGTGTGTTCCAGATGATCCGTTCGGGCAAGGTGAAGGTGAAGATCAAGCAGCGCTATCCGCTGAAGGATGCGGCGAAACTCCACAAGGACGTGGAGTCCCGCAAGCTGAGCGGCATCAGCATGCTGGTGCCCTAGACCGGACATGGATAACCGGGTGGGGGAAACGCCATGCGCGTGATCGACTTCTTCGACCGTGGAGCGCTGCTTCAACCTGACCGGGCCTTCATGATTGCAGAGGGCGGCGAGGTCACGACGTATCGCGACACGCAGACCCTGTCCCACAAGACGGCACTGGCCATGATCGCCGCTGGTTTCGGCTACCGGAAACATGCCGCGATATACAGTCCCAACGCGCCCGGTGCGTTCGATGCCCTGATCGGAATCTACCGCGCCGGCGGCGCCTGGGTGCCGATCAACGCGCGCAACGCGGTCAACGAAAACGCCTATATACTGAACAACACTGATGCAGATTTTCTATTTTATCACAGTGACTTCGAGAAGGATATTAAGATCATTAGGGAGGAGTGCCCGGGGATTAAAGCTTACGTTTGTCTGGACCGTGACGGCTCCGCCGCGCCGTCCTTCGCGGCATTCGTTTCAGGCCATGACGGACCTGCGCCGGATTTCCCGGATGCGGCGGATGACATATGCGGGATCTTCCCCTCCGGTGGCACGACGGGGCGGCCGAAGGGCATCGTTTGGACCAACCAGCTTTTCGAGACGATGGTCGCAGCGATGGTCGCCCATATGCCGCCGAAGAAGCTCCCGGTGCATCTGTGTGCGGCGCCCATGACCCATGCGGCCGGTGTGGTCGCTTTGTCGCTCATGGCCTATGGGGCCACGAACATCATCATGAACGGGGTGCAGCTGCCCCAACTCATGGAGAATATCGAAAAACACGGCGTGACCAACCTGTTCCTGCCACCGACCGCGATTTACGTCATGCTCGCTCACCCGGATGTGCGCAAATACGACTATTCCTCGCTGGAATATTTCGTCTATGCCGCGGCACCCATGTCGGTCGACAAGCTGAAAGAGGCGATCGACGTGTTCGGGCCGGTGATGGCGCAATGCTACGGCCAGGCCGAAGCGCCGATGATCTGCACCTATCTTCCGCCGGAGGCCCACACCGAGGCGCTGGTGACCAACAAGGTGCATCGTCTCGCTAGTTGCGGTCAGCCGTGTCTTCTGACGCCGGTCGAGATCATGGACGACGACGAGAATATCCTGCCGCCCAGCGAGCGGGGCGAGATCGTCGTCCGCGGATCGCTGGTCATGGCGGGTTACTACAAGAACAAGGATGCGACCGACGAGGTCTCGACGTCCAACGGCTGGCACCGCACCGGCGATATCGGCCTGAAGGACGAGGATGGCTACATCTATATCGTCGACCGGAAGAAGGACATGATCATCTCCGGCGGGTTCAACATTTACCCGTCCGAGATCGAGCAGGTCGTCTGGGGCCATGCGGCGGTGCAGGATTGCGCCGTGATCGGCGTGCCCGACGATAAATGGGGCGAGGCGGTGAAAGCCATCGTCGAGCTCAAGCCGGGCCACAGTGCGAGCGAAGACGAGATCATCGCCCTCTGCAAGGATGAGCTCGGTAGCGTGAAGGTGCCGAAAACCGTCGAGTTCTGGGATGAGCTTCCACGCTCGCCGGTCGGCAAGGTGCGCAAGAAGGACATGCGCGAGAAATTCTGGGAGGGCCGGGACCGCGCTGTCTAGCGTGGCCTGCGGATAACATGAGCCATCGTATCGGCATCCTGGGGCTTGGCGAGATGGGGGGCATGGCCGCGCGACTGTTGCTGGCGCAGGGTGTGGCGGTTTCGGCGGTGGACCGGCCTGGTGCTGCCTGGTTACCGCAGGAAGGCGGCACGCTGATTGCGGATGCCGCGACGCTCGCGCAGCAGTCCGATATCGTCATCATGTTGCTGGCAAGCGAGGACGCGGTTGAAGCGGCGGTTTTTGCAGATGGGGGATTGGTGTCCGGCGCCCATGACGGCCTTATCGTCGCCGATATGGGGACGTTCGCCGTCGCCCTGAAGGAGCGTATTCGTGACTCACTTGAGGCCAGGGGTGCGGTCGCACTGGACACCCCGATCAGCGGCACCCCCCAGGCCATGGAAACCGGCAAGGCCGTTATCATGCTAAGCGGCGAGGCGGCGGCTTGCGAAATGGTGCGGCCGATCCTGGAGCACCTGGCACCCAAATGCCCCTATGTCGGTCCGTTCGCCCACGGCATGAAGTTGAAATTTGTGTTGAACTCCCTGGTCATCAACCATGTGCTCGTCGCAGCCGAGGCCTTGAACATGGGGATCGCGTCGGGGCTTGACCCGCAACAGATCATCGATGTTGTAACGCCCAGCGTGGCGACGTCGACGCAGTTTGAGCTGCGCGGTCCCTTGATGGCCGAACGCAACTGGGACGAGCCGACCGCGCCGGCGCGGCTGGTGCACAAGGATACACGCTACATCGTCGAGCATGCGGAAGCACTGGGCGTAGCTGCGCCGGTATCGACCATCACGCGAGATCTTTATGAAAGGGTTGCGGAAATGGGGTTGCTCGAACAGGAGCTGGCGATCATCTTCGAGGCGCTCGAGGCGGACAACGAGACTTTGGACTGACTGGTCAATCGCGTCTGTCTGCGTTTATGAGGCGCAAGGTTCGCAGGAACGAAAACACGCTTGTGAGAACCAGGAAACCGATCCCGGTATAGGCGACGGCAAATGACACCGTGGCGACAATGGCCCCGAAGACGGCCGGACCTAAGACCACCGCACCGAAGATGATAAATCCTATCGCCCCGGTGGTACGGCTGACTTCGCCGCCCGGTGCCGTTCGGGCCGCCTCCGCCAAGTAAACACCGTTCCAACCCGCGGCACCGGCGCCAAAAATCACGCCGACACCGTAAATCAAGGCCAGCGGCCATGACGCGGTAAGGAGCGCGGTCAGGAACGACGCGGTGGATGCCAGCAGTGCGAGCAGCAGGAGAATGACGATCGGCGGCAGCCAGCGCGTCGCGATTGCACCGAAGACAATACGCCCAATCCCGCCGCTGGCCTGCGCCAGAGCGAGAATTGCGCCCGCGGTCACGACCGACAGGCCGATATCCGCCTGGAGATACAGCACGATGAATGTGGTGAGTGCGTATTGCGCAATCACCAGCGGAATGCAGCCCGCGAGCATCCAGCGCAATATCGGACTCTTGAGCACGAGGCGCACGGGGCCGATCAGTTCCAGCCTCACGCGGATCGTTGGATCGGCATGTTGCGCGTAGCCGCGTGACCAAATCTCCGTGACCAGCGCCGTGGCCAGGCAGGCCGCTGCGATCACCAGCATCGCGGTCTGCCAGTCCCACAACAGCATAAGGGGCGGGGCGAGGAACCCGGCCATCGCGCCGCCAATGGGAACGCCGGTCTGCTTGATGGAGAACACGAGCGGCTGGAGTTGGCGTGGCGTGGTTCGTGCCAGGATGTGCGAACTCGCTGGCGTCGCTGGACCGAGCCCGGCACCGATAAATGCGCTGCCGAGCGCGACCAACGCGATGTTGCCCGTGGCGATACATGCGCTTCCGAGCGCACAGAGAAGGACCATAGCCTGGGAGGCACGCATCGGGTTGTATCGGGTCGAGATGCCGGCGGATATCATCGAACTGAACATCGCGGCGGTGAACAGGATCGTCGGCTGCAGACCGATCCAGGCCGGATCGAGCCCCATCTCCGGTAACGCCTGCTTGGCGAGAACGGGAGGCGCGAACACGGCCCAGGAGATCACCGCCTGAATCAGGGTGAGCAGGATCGTCGGACCGACAAAGGCGGCGCGATGATGCATGGGGTGGTTGTTCGCCCGCCCTAGTAATCGGGCATGGAGTAGAGGAGGACACCGGCTTGCGCACCGATCCGCTCGGCTTCTGCCGCGGCCGGCTGGGACGGATCCCATGGTTTTGCGTCATATCGCATGCCGGTGATCTCGTTCGTGGCCTCGGACATAAGCCAGACTACCGGCGCCTTCATCAGATCCGCCTCGATCAGGACCGGATTCTCCAGCGTAGTATCGCGTGCCTTCATTTCGTCGGACATGCCCGGCGTGGCCGCGCCGGCGCCGGGGTTGAGGATGTTGACGGTTACGCCCGTGCCCTCAAGATCCTTGTTCCAGATTTCCGTCGCGCATTCGAGTGCGGCCTTCGAGGGTCCATAGGGAGACGAGCCCTGTTTGGTCATTGTGCGGTACATGGTCGTGACGTTGATGATCCGTCCCCAACCCTGTTCGATCATCAATGGGGCGACCCGCCGCGCGAGCTGGTCACCGCCGACAAAATTTGTGTCCACCACGTTCTGGATGATTTCGTCCGTAGCTTCCCAGAACTTTGGCATCTCGCCAGTCGCCTGCCATTCCGGGGTCTTGTGGCCGTCAGGCCAGATGTAGGTGAAGGTCAGGCCCGCATTGTTGACCAGGCCATGGATGGCTCCGAACTCCGACACGGCCTCCGCGACGATGTGATCGCAGTCTTCGGGTTTTCGGATATCGGCTGTGACGCAATGCAATGGTCCACAGTTTTCCGCACAGGCCGCCTGAAGGTCGAGGAAGTCATCATCGATATGAGCTGCGGCCAGCACGCTGGCGCCCGCCTCGGTGAGAGCCTCAGTCATGGCACGGCCGAGGCCACGTCCAGCACCTGTCATAATCACCACCCGGCCGTCCAAATTGTACTCCGCCATTACTCGCTCCCTCTGATTGGCGCCTGCCATTTTGACTGGCGTCAAGCTATGGGGCGTTGTCATCGGGCGCAACTATTTCAAATGGAAAGTGGAGTTATCCTGAAAAGTGCAGGCACGGTGCTAGTCAAATATGACTTCAGCTTTGTCGTGACGGCTGATAGGCTATCAACATCGGGAGTAAGTGAACTTGCGAGGGGCTATCAAATCAATGCAAGTTCTGGTGACCAACACGTAACTTGGGTTGCCATGAATATTAAAAATCAGAACATAGCCCAAATGCTGTATCCTAGGCCGTGCTTGCTCAATTAGTTCAAGTTGCTTGGGGAATAATTAATAGGGAGGTGAAAATGATTCGAGTTCTCTCAAAAAGGACGCGCTTGTTTTTGCTCGCTGGGCTATTCGCGTCATCGATAGTTCTGTCGGGTGCGTTCTCGACTACCGCACAAGCGCAAAAGGGGCCGATAAAGGTCGGTTTCAGTATGGCTTTGACCGGGGCCTTGGCGGGTGGCGGAAAGCAGGCGCTTGAGGCAATGAAAATTTGGCGTGACGATATAAACGCCAAAGGCGGCATGCTTGGTCGTCAAGTTGAGTTGGTGTTTTATGACGATCAGACCAACCCCAAAAATGTTCCTGGGATCTATGCCAAGCTTCTGGATGTAGACAAAGTAGATTTTATCGTTAGTGGGTACGGAACGAACCTAATTGCGCCAGCTATGCCGGTCGCAATTGATCGTGACGTTGTTTTCATGGGCCTGTTTGGCATGAACAACAACAAGAAATGGAAATATGAAAAGTACTTCCAAATCTTGCCGGCCGGCCCAGACCCAGCTGTTGGATTTTCGTCGAATTGGTTTAAGGCAATTGAAGCCTTTAAGCCGAAAACGATCGCTTTGGTTGCTGCCGACGCAGAGTTTGCCCGTAATTTAAAAGAGGGTGCGGTAACAAACGCGAAGCGGATGGGGCTAGAAATTGTCTACAATAAGAATTATCCGCCAAAGACTGCTGACTTCACGCCCATTGTCAGGGCTGTGAACGCCAAAAAGCCGGATATCTTTTATATCGCATCCTATCCGAACGGCTCTGCCGGAATCGTTCGTGCGCTCGCTGAAGTAGGGTCAGATGCGAAGGCGATAGGCGGCGGCATGGTCGGGTTACAGTTTGCGGGCCTTATGGCTGGTTTGGGTCCAAACCTAAACGGTATCCTGAACTATGATTTCTATGTTCCAGAGCCAACAATGGCGATTTATCCCGGATCTACCGAGCTGATCAAGCGTTACCAGGACAAGGTAAAGACGGAGGGCTTGAAGACTGACGCATTAGGTTACTACCTCGTGCCTTGGGCTTACGCCTATGTTGATATTCTTGGTCAAGCGGTTAATGCCGTAGGCAAAATCGATCATGATGCTATCGCTGAGTATATCCACAAAACAAAGTTCACCACGGTCGTTGGTGACGTTGAGTTTGGGGATAACGGTGAATGGACCGAAAGTCGGACAATCGTTGTGCAGTATCAGGGAATTAAAAATAATGACCTTGATCAGTTCACAAAGCCCGGCGTTCGGAAGATCATGTTGCCAGATGACATTAAGACCGGTGATGTGAAGGCGTTTAACGCGCTTCGCTGATTAATTTGTTGGGTCGAATATTACGGAGAACGGTTGCGCGTCATTGCGACCGTTCTCCGATCTTCTTAATGAACGAATTTGTTCATAAGTGAGGTGTCGTGGAATTCCTTGAACTTCTCATAAATGCGCTGATAGCTGGTATTCTGCTTGGGGGTTTTTTTGCCGCCCTGTCAATCGGTCTCTCAATCTGTTTTGGTTTGTTGGACACGGTTAACCTCGCCCACCCGACACTTATAGTTGCAGCCGCTTTCTGTACATTTATATTGAATGATCTTTTGGGTCTCGACCCAATTTTGGCGGGCATCATTATCACGCCAATATTCTTTGTCATCGGCTGGATGATCTATACGGCCTACTACCAATTTTTTGAGAAGAACAGCGCTGAAGCATTGCGAGGCCTAGCTTTCTTCTTCGGCCTTCTCTTTATCACCGAAGTGATTTTGATCATGGTATTTGGGGTTGATCATCGCCTCGTCAATGCGCCGTATATTGGTCAATCCATGGGCTTAGTCATGGGTGCAGTTGATATTTCGATCCCCTACCGACTGCTCGTTGCGTTTATCGTTGCAGCGATAATGACTTTGGGCCTGCAGTTGTTCTTGGACCGCTCATTTTTTGGGCGAGCGACCCGCGCTGTTCATCAAGATATGATGGCGCTCTCTTTAATGGGAGTTGACCCGGTCACAATCAAACGTATTGCGTTTGCGATCGGTTTGGCTACCTGCGGGCTCGCAGGCGCTTTAATGATCATTGTGATCCCGATTGAACCTGCGGTCGGACGACTCTTCATCGGTAATGTGTTTGCTATTGTCGTCTTAGGTGGCCTTGGATCAATTAGTGGGACTTTGATTGCCGCCATGATCTTGGGTATCGCTGAGAGTTTAGTTTCAACGTTTTTTGGGCCGTCATGGGCGCCCGCGGTTTCATTTGGGATCCTTTTGGGCGTATTGGCCTTTAAGCCAACCGGATTGCTCGGTGTAGGGGACACGCGCTAATGGTTAGCCGTTACAAATTTGAAATCGGATGTATTTTAATTTTGATCCTAGCGTTTCTTGCAACGCAAATTGATTTCAATCGCTTTTACTACTTTGCTGGCTTCGCGATACTTCAGTATGTGATGATCGCCACGGCCTGGAATATTCTTGGTGGATATGGCGGCTACATTAATTTCGGTACCGCGGGTTTCCTCGGCGTTGGTTCCTACATTGCGATCGCCTTGATTGAGTGGACAGATGCCTCAATCTTCTGGCAGATCATCGCAGCAGCGTTTTGTGCCGGGTTGTTGGGCCTGTTTATAGGATACTTTACACTTCGTCTTAAGGGCGTGTACTTCGCAATTGCTACACTTGCGTTAGCTATCGTTCTGGAAACAATAGTAAATAACTGGGATTTTGTGGGCGGCGCTGCTGGGATATCTATTCTTCCCCCACGGAAACCGGAGCTTCTCGGGGTGTTGATTGTTGACCGCAAGGGCGATGGTATATTCGGTAATAGTAAAGAGTTTCTCTTCTTCATTATGGCGTTTATGGCCATCCTGAGTGTTTGGATCGCTAGAACTATCGAGAAGGGAAAACTTGGTCGCGGCTTGAATGCTATCAAGGATAATGAGGAAGCAGCTGAGTGTATGGGAGTGCCGACACTTCGCTTGAAATTAGTTGCAACGACGCTCAGCGGGGCTCTTATGGGCGCTGCGGGCGGGGTGTTTCCCAGTTACCTAACTTTCGTGGATCCACCAACAGCCTTTAACCTGGAATTTGCGGTTAATTCTTTGGCGATGCCGATGATCGGTGGGACTTTCACTTGGCTCGGGCCCGTCGTCGGTGCCGTTTTGCTTGGTACGGTTCAGCAGATTGCCATTGTTACAATTTCGTCTGAATTGAACTTGCTGATATTGGGAGTGCTACTCGTCTTGTTCGTAATACTAGCTCCCCACGGTATTGTCGGCTGGTTCATGAAGAAGAACAAATAGGGTTAACGGTCCATGTCTGAAACTCTTCTCGAGATTAATGCCGTAACCAAAACCTTTGGCGGTTTCACAGCTTTGTCGAACGTCTCCGCGGAGGTTCGTTCCGGAGAACGTTTTGGCCTGATAGGCCCGAACGGGTCGGGGAAGACTACGCTTATAAATTGCATTTCCGGCCTATTACAGAATGATGGCGGTAAGATTACCTTTGACGGAACTCAACTTGATGGGTTGCCCGCTCACAAGCGAACCGCGGCTGGGATTACGCGCACCTTTCAAATACCACGACCGTTCCACACTATGACGGTGATAGATAATTTAAAGATCCCAGTGGAGTTCGTTAGCAAGACAGGCGCATCTCAGTCGGAGATTACAGACGAGGCGATGTCCATTCTCGAGACAATGGGCATGGCGGAGAAGGCGATTCAAGAGACATCGGGATTAACTCAGATCGAGCTCCGAAAGCTGGAATTGGCTCGGGCTATTGCCGCAAAACCGAAGTTACTCATATCCGATGAGGCCATGGCTGGTTTAACTGGTAATGAAGTTGACGAAGTGCTCGACATACTTATCAAGTTTAATGAGCAAGGTATGACCATCATCATGATCGAACACATTATGCGGGCGGTCATGCAATTTTCTCATCGAGTTATTTGTCTTGATGCTGGCGAATTGATTGCCGAAGGTGTGCCCGAAGAAATTGTGAAAGATAAAGGCGTTGAAAGAGCCTATTTGGGGGTCTGATAATGGTCGAGCTCGTCATTAAGGATCTTGTCGCCGGATACGGCAATGTTAGTGTGTTGCACGATGTCTGTATTGATGTTGGTGATAGACAGACGGTCGCATTGCTCGGCACCAATGGGAACGGAAAAAGTACTCTGATGCGCTCAATAATCGGTTTAATTAAACCGACGTCTGGAAGCATTATATTACGGGACGGTGAAGCCGAGATTGATCTAACGCGTTGCAGTCCCAAAGAAATTGTTGAACACGGCGTTGCGCTAGTACCCGAAGGCCGACGTCTTTTCCCGCTGCTTACTGTTGAAGAAAACCTCACGCTGGGCGCGTACCGTAAAGAAGCCCGCGGTAGTATCGAAAGTAACCTGGATTTTTGTTTCACTCTTTTCCCGCGTCTTGCTGAACGTAAGACTCAGCAGGCAGGAAGTATGAGTGGTGGCGAACAACAAATGCTTGCTGTAGCACGAGCTTTAATGAGTGACCCT
The DNA here is from genome assembly GCA_049601915.1 of Alphaproteobacteria bacterium. Lineage (GTDB taxonomy): Bacteria > Pseudomonadota > Alphaproteobacteria > UBA6615 > UBA6615 > UBA8079. The sequence continues at coordinate 419,553 of JBMYRB010000003.1, read as the reverse complement.
AAGCTATTGTTGATTGATGAACCGTCTGTCGGATTAGCGCCGATCTTGGTTTCGCAAATGATCGAAAAGATCGGCGAACTTAGCGACAGCCGTGGGTTAACAATATTGATGGCCGAACAAAACTTTAACCAAGCGATCAAAATAGCGACCAAGGGCTACATTATCGTGCACGGGGAAATAGCATTCGCCAGCAAGGATGCCGCCGATCTGCGCGAAAATGATATGATAAAAAGCTACTATCTCGGCGCGTAGACGGGTTCGACCCAACCGGCTACGGGTTGATTCAGGCGGCCTTACCACCCCGAATTATTTTCCAGATACGTTCCGGAGTCGCCGGCATATCGATATGTGACACATCGTAATCGCGCAACGCGTTGGCGATCGCGGCGATAACGACTGGCGGTGCCACCAACGCGCCCGCTTCGCCGGCGCCTTTCACCCCCAGAATATTCGTCTGGCAGGGCACCTCGTTGGTGTCGAGCTGGATCATCGGTAGGTCGTCGGCGCGCGGCATCGTGTAGTCCATGAATGAGCTGGTGATCATCTGACCGTTCTCGGGATCGTAGAAGGTGTTTTCCATGATTGCCTGCCCGACACCCTGGGCGACACCGCCATGCACCTGGCCGGCGACGAGCATGGGGTTAATCACTTTCCCCACATCATCGATGGCGCAGTAGCGCACGATGTTTATGGTGCCGGTGTCTTCGTCGATCTCCAGTTCACAGACGTGACAGCCGTTCGGGTAGCTCCAATTCTCGATTGTGTGAGTATCCGAGCCGCTTAACGGGCCCTGCAGATCTTCAGGCAGGTTGTTCGCCGTACGGGCATATGCCGATACATCGAAAAGGTCGACCCCACGGTCCGTACCCGTAACTCGAAACTCACCGTCGGCGAACTCGATGTCCGCCGATGCGGTCTCAAGCATCTCCGAAGCGATCAGCGTGCCCTTAGCGATGACCTCGTCGCTGGAATTTAGAGTCGCGACGCTGCCGATATGACTGGTCCTCGACCCATGGCTACCGCCGCCATTCGGCAGGTTATCGCTGTCGCTCGTGTCGATTAGGACCCGTTCGAAGTCGACGCCGAGTTTCTCGGATATAAGCTGCATGAATGAGGTGTCGTGACCCTGGCCCATGGGCTGGGTGCCGACCCGAACGATCACCTGGTCGTCCGTCACCTCGACCTCGGCGGTCTCGGTAGGGTTGCCCGCCGTCGTCTCGAGATACTGGCTCACGGCGATGCCACTCAGCTTGCCGAGTTTGCGTGCGTCGGCCCGGCGTTTCTCATGGCCATCCCAATCGGCCAGTTTCGCGACAAGGTCCATATTCTCCTCGAACGCGCCGCTATCATAGGTGGTGCCGACGGCATTCGTGTAGGGGAAGCCGTCGCCCGGTATGAGATTACGGCGGCGGATCTCTATCGGATCGATCGCAAGTTCGTGGGCCGCCACATCCACCAGTCGTTCCATTACGTAAATGGCTTCCGGTCTTCCGGCGCCGCGATAGGGGCCGACGGGGGCAGTATTGGTAACGACGCACTTCACCTCAACGTCTGCGATGGGCACGTCGTAGACGCTGGTAAGAATCTTTGGGCCGATCTGGGTCGGGACTGAGACGCCTGCAGAACAGGAGTAGGCACCGATATTTGCCACCGTCTTCACTCGTACCCCGAGGAACTTGCCGTCCTTGTTGAGTGCCAACTCGCAGTCGGAAATGTGGTCGCGGCCGTGTAGATCACTCAGGAACGCCTCGGTCCGATCGCTGATCCAACGCACGGTGCGGCCCAGGCGTTTTGCGGCGACTAGGACAAGCACCTGCTCGGGATAGGGGTGGGTTTTCATCCCGAAGCCACCTCCGACATCGTCCACCATGACCCTGATTTTCTCGGGCTCGCACTTGAAAAAGGCCCCGGCAAGCCAGCTACGCAGAAGATGTCGGTTTTGGTTCGAGGTGTAGATGGTGTAGCGGTCTTCGTTGGCGTCGTAACTACCGATGGCGCCGCGCACCTCCATAGAATTCTGGACGATTCGCTGGTTAACTAGGCGCACTTTGGCGACATGGTCGGCCGCGGCGAAAGCCGCGTCGGTTGCTACCGTATCTCCGATCTGGGCCTGGAACAGAAAGTTCTTCGGCACGTCGTCCCAAAGCTGCACCGCATCGTCGTCCATCGCGCGATCAGTTTCGACTACGGATTCCAGCGGCGCGTAGTCAATCTCGATCGCTGCGGCGGCATCTCGTGCCTGCTCAAGCGTTTCGGCGACGACGAATGCGACTGGGTCACCTACATAGCGCGCCCGATCCGGCGTGAGCGCGTGCTGCGGGGGATAGATGAGGGGAGAGCCGTCGGGTTTGGTTAGCTCGGCGAAGAAGGGCGGCGGTCCAGGGAAGACGCCGATACCATCATCTTCGAGGTCCTGTGCCGTGAAAACGTCGAGAATGCCGGGCATGGCCTTCGCTGCCGTGGTGTCGATGAACTTGATATCCGCATGGGCATGCGGTGAGCGCAGCACGAAGCTCATTGCCTCGCCGTCGCGTGGCAGATCATCGTTGAACTTGCCGCGGCCCGTTAGGAGCCGCGGGTCCTCTATTCGTCGGACGGGTTGCCCAACACCATACTTCGCCATTTCATCCCCCTGCCTGAAACTTGTTATTCGGGATATTATGGGACGAATGGTGTTTGTGTGCGACACTGAATCCGACGCGTTACACTCAAACTTTGGCTTTTTTCAGGGGGAATTCCAGTGTCAATACCGAACCAGCGCACCGTCTACCTGAACGGCGAATATATACCTGAGAATGAGGCGCGGCTGCCGTTTCGAGACAGGGGTGTGAAATACGGCGACGCGGTGTTCGACACGACCCGGACCTTCGGGCATGAAATTTTCAAGCTTCGCGAGCATCTGGAGCGGCTCTACCGGTCGCTGAAATATGTCGGGATAGACCCGGGACTGTCGCTCGTTGAGATGGCGTCGGTGACAGAGGAGGTGGTGCGTCGAAACCTGCCGACCATCGCCGGCGACGAGGATCTCTGGGTATCACAGCGAATTACCCGCGGCATCGTCGATCCTAACGAGCGTTCCGCTTGGCCCGACTATGTCGGCCCGACGGTAATCGTCGAATGTCTGCCACTGCCGCTAGCCACCCGGGCCAAGGTCTATCGCGACGGCATCGACATGATCTTATCTTCGGTTCGGCGGACCGCACCGGACATGCTGAGCCCGCGCGCGAAGACACACAATTATCTGAACCTGATCATGGCTGACGAGGAGGTCTCGGCGCAGAACCCGGAGGCCTATGCACTGATGCTCGACCATAACGGCAATGTGGCCGAGGGTCGGGGCAGCAACGTCTTCTTTGTTTCTGAAGGTGCGCTGTACACGCCGCAGGAACGATATGTGCTGCCCGGCATTAGCCGACAGACGGTCATGGAGTTGGCGGAAAAGCTCGCTATCCCCTGCGAGGAGAAGGACTATGATCTCTACGATGCCTACAACGCGGACGAAGCCTTCATCGCATCTACAAGCTTCTGCATCTGTCCGTGCCGCAGCATCAGCGGACGTCTTTTCGGGGACGGCAGCGTGCCGGGTTCAGTCACGAAACGCCTCATGGACGCCTATGTGGATTACGTCGGTTTCGACTGGGTAAGCCAGTATACGCGCTATCCGGTGCAAGATACGCCACGACTTTAGTCACTTACGGCGTGTGCTTCGCGAACCAGTCGGTCAGCGTCTGTATCGACTTCTCGAACTCTTCCATTAGGAAGAAGTGGCTGGATTGCTCGAATACCACGGTTTCTGAGTTCGGTATCCCAGCTGTGAGTTCTTCCGTGCCCTGCATTGAGCATATCGGATCCTGACGTCCCGCCATGATCAGCGTGGGGCAGGAGATCTCCCCGAGCCAGTCGCTAGTGTCATGGGTCAAGGCCGTCTGGTTTAGGTTCACATAAGAAATCTTGCTACGTTCCTCGTTGCCCACGAGCAACTCGATCTTAGCAATTGCCTCCGGGTTATCGTTATAGAATGCGGGTGACACAAACACATGGGCCGAGTGGCGCGCCCAGTCGGCCCAGTTGTCTCGCCATTCGAGGACCTCGCGCATATTTTCGAGGATACGCCTGCCGATCCGATCGACCTTCGGGGTGGATGCTGCGACGATTAGCGATTGGAGACGGTCTGGCGCCTTCAGCGCCATATGCTGGCCGATCAGGCCGCCAAGCGAACGGCCGACGACATGTGCCTTATCGACCCCGAGATTATCCATAAGCGCGAGCATGGTGTCGGCCAGTTCCTCGGTCGTGCACGGCGCGTCGACCGGCGAACTCTCACCAGAACCCGGATTGTCGATAGCGACCACGCGATAGGTGTCCTTGAAGGCCGCAATCTGAGGCAGCCAGGCGGTGTGATCGCCGGCCAGACCATGGATCAGCACGATCGGGAAGCCGTCACCCTCCTCGATGTAGTTCACATCAAAGCGACCGCATTCGACGATAGGCATGGTGGGTCCTCTTCTCTAACTAGCCGGCGTTCTTCGCAAGCCAGGCTTCGATCGTGGCCAGCGCCTGGGGGGCTTCCTCCATGAGAAAGAAATGGCTGGATTCCTCGAACACCTCGAGTTCGGCGTTCGGAAGCCCGTCCATCATCCAGTTCTGCGCGGTCATCGAGCAAATCGGGTCGAACCGCCCACCCATGACCAGGGTCGGGGTCTGGATTTCCGGCAGCCGGTTGAGCACGTCGTGCTCGATGCAGGCCGTCGCGAGGTGATCGTAGGATGCCATGTCGCGGCTGTCGTCGCTGACCAAGCCCGTGATCTTTTCGATCAGCTCCGGGTTGCCGTTAAAGAAACCCGGTGAGACGAACAGGAAGACCGCGTGCGGTGCCCATTCGGCCCAGTCGGGGCGCCATTTAAGTAATTGCTGCAGGTTGCCTATCACTTGGGCGCCCAGCGGATCGAGTCGGGCGAAAGAGGCTGCGAGGGCCATCGACTGGACACGTTCGGGCGTCTTCAATGCCATGTGCTGGGCGACCGCGCCGCCCATCGAGCGACCGACGATCTGGGCCTTGTCGATTCCGAGCTGATCCATCAGCCCGATGGTGGCATCGGCCAGGTCTGCCGTCCCGGTGGGCTCGGTGACCAGCGAACTGTCGCCGGAGCCGGGATTGTCGAACGCGATGACTCGATATCGGTCCTTCAGAGCGGCGACCTGTGGTAGCCAGGCGGTGTGATCGCCCGCGAGTCCATGGATCAGCACGACGGGTTCCCCGCTGCCTTCCTCGATGAAATTGATTTCGAAGCGGCCGGTGTTGACGACTGGCATGTTCTTTCTCCCCCTGAAATACAAACGCCGCGGACCGGAGACGGTGCGCGGCGCTTGTGGTGTTCGGTTACTCGATCCCGCTAGCGGATTCGATCGCCGTCAGCGTTGAACAGGAAGATTGCATCGTCGGGGAACCCGACATCGACCTTCTCGTGACGCTTGACGACTTCGGTCCCCTCAATGACGGCAACAAAAGGACGTTCGGCTTCCGTCTCGAAATAGAGCAGGGTGTCCTTGCCTAATGGCTCGACGAGCTCGATTTCCCGGTTGATTGTGGCGCCACCGGCATTGGCCCCGATGGTGACATTCTCCGGGCGAATACCCAGCGTTCCCTTGCCAGGTGAGGTATTGGCGTACTTTGCTGGTAGCGGAATATCGAACTGCGGGCTCTTAAATTCAAGACCACCGTTGCCCGCGACGAATTCGCCTTCGACTAGGTTCATAGCAGGATTGCCGAAGAAATCAGCCACGAAATAAGAGACCGGGTCCCCGTAGATTTCCAGCGGTGAGCCCATTTGTACAATACGGCCTTTGTTCATCACCACAATCCGGTCGGCTAACGTCATGGCCTCTTCTTGATCATGCGTAACGTAGATAAACGTTTTCTGCAGCTCGTCATGAAGCCGGTCGCATTCCGCGCGCAGTTCGCGACGGAGCTTGGCATCCAGGCTCGACAGTGGTTCATCAAGGAGGAAGTTGGATGGTTCCGTAACAAGTGTACGAGCCAATGCAATTCGCTGGGACTCGCCTCCAGAACACTGCCCCGGCATTTTATTCAGGAGGTCAGTAATTCGGACTAGCTCCGAAACCTCTTTTACTTTTTCTACCTGTTCGTCTTTCGGAATTTTCTTCATCCGAAGTCCAAACGCGATGTTGTCGGCGACATTCTTGTGTGGGAACAAAGCATGGCTCTGAAAGACCATGCCGAGATCGCGATCTCTTGGTTCCAGTTCGTTAACGACTTTTCCATCAATCGTTATATCGCCTGAAGTCGGGTCTTCGAATCCGGCGATCATCCGTAGTGTTGTCGTTTTGCCGCAACCAGAGGGCCCTACGAAAACGATGAACTCCCCATCTTCAATCGTAAGATTCAAGTCGTTAACAGCTACTAGGCTGCCAAATTCTTTACGCAGATTTTTTAGTTCTATATGAGACACAGCTAGTTATCTCCTCACCATTCCGAAACTAAACCCTCTAACAAGATGTTTGCGGATTATTATGCCGACCAAAATGAGTGGCAGGGTTATGCCAACAGATAGTGCCGCTTGACGGCCATAGACACGTCCTTCCGTAGAGCCCTGATACTTAGAGAGCTCGATGGGGAGTGTTACCACATTGGTCTTCGACAAGAGTAATGCCATCAGATACTCACTCCACGTGAGTATCAAAATAAACAGGAATGTTGCGACCAAGCCCGACCGGACGAGCGGCAGGACCACTTCCCAGATTGTCCGCCACTTACTGGCACCTAAAATCTCGGCAGCCTGCTCCATTTCGCGAGGGACTTCATCTATGAAACTCTTGGACATCCAGACGGCATAAGGAAGCGTCGTGATGAAATAAAGCATCACTAATCCGGGAACGCTATCCAACAAATCTAGAGCTCGATACCAAATAGATATTGGAGCGATAAGGACAATCGGCGGAACCATCCGCAACATAAGAAGCTGGAACATCCGCCCTTCGGATAGAATTTGATAGCGGGAAACACCGTAGGCCAGAACGGCCCCAAAAAGGACGGCTAACGTCGTTGATATTAATGATATTAGCGTGCTGTTTCCTAAAGCTTCCCATGGCCGTTGAAGCGATTGCGTATGCACTGATTCGGAATATTCGGACGCATCGGCCCAAACAACTAAATAATTCTGCAGTGTGCCGTTTTCAGTGATGTAGACCGGAGGCCAAGCGAACCACTCAATATCCGGTTTGAACGAAGTGCCAATCATCCAAAAGATTGGAAACGCTACAACTAGCAGCCAGAACGTCAAAACAACGTAACGGAATACCGAGAAGCATAATTGGCGCTGTGATTTTGTCATTGCCATTCTGACTAGGCCTCCTGTCTGGGGGCTTGATACATGTCGTCGAGGTTCTTCTTTTCACGCCGTAGCAACCAAATGGCGCTCATGATGATGAATATCATCAGGAACATGACAATGTACGACAGGACGGCGCCGTAGGAGATGTCGAAGTATTGCCAAGCGTTGAGAAAAATATAGACCGGAATTGTTTCCGTTGCGGAACCTGGTCCGCCTTGAAGAAGGCCCCAAGTTTTCGGGAATTCCGCCATAGCCTCCAGAAACCTTAAAATGAGGGCCAACAAAATAACTGGGCGAAGCAGGGGCACCTGAACTTCCCAAAAAATTCGTATGCGGCTTGCGCCTAGGATTTGCGCAGCTTCTTGAGGTTCTTTTGGAAGGGATGCTAGACCAGCCATCATGATAATAAAGCTGAAAGGCGTCCAATTCCATGTCTCCAAGAACATGATAGTGGTCAGCGCCACCTCTTTTGCATAAAGGAATTGAAACATAACGCGCTGACCGGTGATCCGGCTTAGAATGTCGTTCAGAGGACCATTCTGATAAAGGATCATCTCGCCGGTGTAAGCGATGACAATTGGAACGGTAAGCATCGGTAATATAAAAAATACGTAGTAAAAACCCTGTCCTCGAAACGGGCGATACATGAGGAGTGCCAGACCAAAACCTAAAACAAAGCAACAAACTGTTGTACCAGCAGAAAAAAGCAGGGATCGAATTATCGCGTTCAAGAATTTGGTATCAGTGAGGGCGTCTTTCCAAAGGTCAAGGCCAACCCAAGTTGAGGCCTTAAAGTACGAGGAAAAACCCGCATCGTCGCCGGCATCAAAGATCGAAAAGGCAAAAAATGAGAAATAGCCCTGTAAAAGAAAAGCCGGTAAAAGCAAAAAAGCCATTAAGAGAATAAGTGGGCTCAGAACAGTCCACTTAAACCTTCGAATTCCTTGTTCGCGCGTGAACTGACGATTGTTTAACGGCTTTGCGTCAACAGGGTTAATTGACGTATCGATCGTGGACATGAGTGCCCCTCACAGAAAAACGACGTGATAACCCCAAGGTGCGAAGAGCACCTTGGGGTTACCTGTTTTGTAAAGCTGAAAGCTTAAACCGGCACGTCTCGTGACGGCATCAGCGACTTATAAGTAGCAATCTCTTCTTTGAGACGCCGCTTGCCAATGCGCCGAGCAGCTCGCGCCCATGCATCGGTTGTGTCTTTATTCACAGCCTTAGCGGACTTGCCACCAGTGTAAGCCTCGGAGAGGTTACGCTTTAGCTCAGTTTCGAACTCGAGCAGACCAGTAACAAACAGGGCAGGGCATGTAACCTGAAGACATTCATTGATGCCTTTGACGCCACCCGGAGTGTAAGCGGTTTGCGACAGCGAACCATCCTTAAAGGCATCTACATGCCACGGATCATGGAACGTGTTTACCCGATCGCCCGTTACAACGTCGGAGTTTTTCCCGGTAGCGCTATACATCGCGAGATAAGCCATCGCCTCTTTTCGGGGGCTATGCTTATTCATCAAGAAACTAACTACTGGCGTTGAGACCGAGCGCTTAATTAACTTGCCAGAATGTCGTGACCCTGGAATTTGACCGTAGGCCCATTTACCCGTTGTTTTTGATTTTTTCGGGTTTTCCGCCAAGGCAATGATACCGTCCCAGTATTGGCATGCGAAGACGTTGCCGCCTACGATTCGCGGAATCATCTGCGGTGTTCCCCAACCGGGTGCCTCGGGGTGCGAAACCTCCTTGTACTTTAAGTAGGTTTCTACCGCGTATTCACCCGCATCATTATCAATATTGGGGTCTCCGTCATCCGTGAACGGGAAGCCGCCGGCGCTGTAGAGATACATGTACCACCAAGCCAAGGACGAGCCGCGATCCCGCAGGTTGCCAGAATGATATCGAGGGTGGAAATGCTTGTAGAGCTCGAGCTCATCTTCCCAAGTCTCCGGCCAAGCCATTTCCTTGCCGTGCTTATCGGCAAAAGCCTTGCGCTCTTCGGGATCTTCCATGAGGTCCTTGCGCATGAACTGGACCATCACGTTGCCGTCTGTTGGGATACCGTAGGTCTTACCTTTGTAAGTCATGAGTTTGGCAAAATCGCCAACAGCATTGAGCTTAAAATTGGCCTTCTTCATGTACTCGTCCAACGGGGCCAATAGCCCTGCAGAAGCGAGCGATGGAATCATATTTGAATCCATGTGGAAGAAGTCAAACTCGCCAGACTTTGAGAGCGCTTCTGCCATTGCGCGAGCTGGAATATCAAACACCGAAATGTCCTGCATTTTCTTGATGTCGATATTCGTTGCGGCAGCGAATTCTTGCCGAACTGGCTGCACAGCGCGCTGATAGTTTGACCACATTATGCCTGTGAGATCCTGCCCGTTCGGGAAAGCCTTCTTTGCTGCGGCAATAATCGCGTCTTCTTCAGCGCCTGCAATTGCCTTTCCGGGGATAGCCGTGCCGACAGCACCTACAGCTGCCGCTGCCGCCCCCGCTTTCAGCGCCTTTCGGCGTGAAATCTTCATATTATCTTCACTCATTGAAATCTCCTCCCAGTTCCTATCCGTAACACTACTGTGTCAATCCGGTTTTTAGGTAACCGCAGATCAGCGGCTTGTGTCGAAACGTTACAACACTTTTGTACTATAAGAAAACTTTTCTTGTGTATTATAAGGTAAATTTTCTTAAATTAAAAAGGTTGACCGTGACTAGTGGGAGGTTGACGGACCAGGGGAACACGCCTCCTGATTTTGATTCGAAGGCGGAGGTGCATCACGCGCATTTGACCCAGCTGTTGTGACGTTCCGACAGTTGTGAAAGGGCGAGTCGCGCTGTTAATTGAGCCGAAGAATTGTTGGAGAAGTGGTATGGATGATCTACGCACCGACACCGGGTCGATTAACGGGCCGACCCTCGGGGCCAAAGTGCGTGCGCTTCGCAAGGCTCAGAGCAGCACCCTAGCCGAAGTCTCGGAAGCGACGGGCCTGTCCATTTCTGCTCTGTCCAAAATTGAAAACGATCAGGTGTCACCGACATTCGCGAATCTGATGCGCTTGGCGGAGGGTTTGCAGATATCACTCGGCGACCTCGTGACGTTGAAGGATGATGAAAGCAGCGTTTCGGCGCGCATGACCGTCAGCCGGAAGTCGGATACGGTTTTCCGCTCGACCCCTAAATACGATATGTTTGCCTTGTGCTCCGAGTTGCGTCGCAAGCGCATGACGCCGCTGATCGAACGGGTCAAGGCCAACGAGCCCAGTCCTCTCGACGGCATGGTCAGCCACGGCGGCGAAGAGTTTTTCTTCGTGTTGAATGGCGCCATCGAAGTCCATACGGAACATTACAGCCCGGTACGTCTCGATAAGGGTGATAGCGCCTATCTTGACAGCACGATGGCCCACACGCTGGTGGCACTCGATGGAAAGGACGCCGACATTCTTATGGTCTGGCTCGGCCCGGCGCCGGTTGGAAAAGAAGACGGTGCGTCGATGGCTGAGGCGATCCTGAATCAGGATTGCTGAACAACAACGATAATAATTTGGGGGGGAAGTTCATGGACGTGCGTCAGCTGGACGTGGCGAATGCGGATGTTGTTCAGGTCGGGGAGGGTCCAGACCTTCTTCTGGTTCACTCGTTGCTCGCCGAACGATCCGCGTTCGACCGGGCGCTGCCGGAACTGGCGGCGAAGCACCGGGTGACGGTGCCCAATCTACCGGGCTACGGCGCGACCCCGCCGCTGGCCAACGCAACCCCCGACGTGCGCGAGTTCGCCGATTTCCTTGCGGGCGTCATGGATGGCGCCGGACTTCCCGATGACACGTCCCTGCTTGGCAACGGCGCAGGCGGGTTTATGTGTGTTGCCCTTGGGATCAATCACGGTGACCGTTTCGGCAAACTGATCCTCGCCGACACCGGTACGGGGTTTCCCGAAGCGGCGAAAAAGCCGCTGCACATTCTTGCCGAGAAGGTCGAGGCCGACGGGATGGAAGCGGTGCTCGATGCCGCGATCCTGCGCATGTTCCCGCAGCCCTATATCGATGCCAATCCCGACGTGATTGCGGAACGCAAGGACGCGCTTGCGAGCGCCGACCCGGCGGCCTTCGCCGCGACGGCGCGAGCCTTGGCAAAGGTTGAAATGGCCGACGAGATCGGTGGCATCAAGAATGAAACCATGGTGATGATCGGGATGGACGACGCAACAACGCCGCCTGCCATGTCCTACGCGTTGCATCAGGGCATTTCGGGATCGCGGTTGGTTGAGATTCCCGATTGCGGACATTGTCCCCAGATCCAGGCCAAGGATGCGTTCGTCTCGAGCGTCCTGGAGTTCATTGACGTCTGACATTCCTTGTCGGTCCCTATGTCTGTCCCGGACCTGAAGTTCGCCGCGCTGTATCGGCGTGTTGAATTGCCGTCCTCGGATATCGCAAACCTTTTGACTGGCTGTTAACCTGTCACCCAAAATGCAGGTGACCGATGGTGCCGGACGCTCGCATCGGATCAAAAGCACCTTGGGAAAGAGGGCTGCAATGCGGTTTGCTGTCGATACGGGCGGGACGTTTACCGACCTGATTGTTGAGGACGATGACAACGGTCTTCATATGTACAAGGCGTCCACCACGCCGGCTGATCCGATTAAAGGTGTCTTGGATAGTCTGACTTTGGCGGCCAAGGATTTTGGCCTCGATCTGGGTGCGTTTCTAGCCAAGGGCGACATGTTCATCCACGGCACGACCCATGCAATCAACGCGATCGTGACCGGAAACACAGCCAAGACCGCGTTTCTGACCACGGAGGGCCATCGCGATATCCTCGTGTTTCGCGAAGGCGGACGGATGGAGCCATTCAACTTCACCGTTCCCTATCCTCAGCCCTATTTGCCGCGTGCCCTGTCCTACGAGGTGCCGGGTCGCATTCTATCAGATGCTTCCGAAATGGCCCCGCTCGACGAAGGCCGCGTGATCGAGATCCTCGAGGAGCTCAAATCGAAGGACGTCGAGGCGATCGCCGTCTGCCTTTTGTGGTCGATCATTAATTCAGCTCATGAAGACCGGGTGGGCGAGTTGATCGAGCAGTATTTACCGGATGTGCCCTATACGCTGTCCAACGTATTGAACCCGTCGCTGCGGGAGTATCGGCGAGCCTCATCGGCGGCGATCGACGCTTCGTTGAAGCCGTTGATGAGCGCGTATATGCACAATTTGACGGGACGCCTTTCGGATGCGGGATTTGGCGGTCGTGTCCTGATCGTCACGTCTCAGGGCGGCATGATGGACGCCGTCGATGTTGCCGAGCATCCGATCCATCTGATCAATTCCGGGCCATCGATGGCACCTGTATCCGGTCGCTATTTCGCCCGTGAGGATGAAAGCTCCGACACTGCGGTGATCGCCGATACGGGCGGCACGACCTATGATGTCAGCCTTGTGCGGCGCGGCCGTATACCGTGGACCCGCGAAACCTGGATCGGGCAACCCTATCGCGGCCACATGACCGGGTTCCCGTCGGTTGATGTGAAATCAATCGGTGCCGGCGGTGGTTCTATCGCCTGGGTCGATGACGGCGGCATGTTGCACGTTGGGCCACAGAGCGCGGGTGCCGTGCCTGGGCCGTCCTGTTACGGGAATGGCGGCGACAAGCCGACCGTGACCGATGCCTCGCTGGTGCTCGGATATCTCGACCCCGAGTTCTTCCTCGGCGGTTCGATGGCGCTCGATCTCGGGGCCGCCCGCAATGCGATCGAGCGTGATGTCGCTAACCCGATGGGGATCGGTCTCGAGGATGCGGCCGCGGCGATTGTCGCGATTGCGACGGAGAACATGGTTCAGGCGATTGTCGATATCACCGTCAACCAGGGCATCGATCCGCGCGACGCCATTCTGATTGGTGGCGGTGGTGCGGCGGGCCTGAACTCCACGGCCATTGGCCGGCGTCTCGGCAGTGAGCGCGTGGTGATCCCGGAAGTAGGGGCGGCGCTGAGTGCGGCGGGCGCAATGATGTCCGACCTGCACTCGCAATACACGCGGACGTTCTTTGCCACATCGGAAAACTTCGATGCCGCGGTTGTGAACCAGATTCTCGATGGGCTCGAGGCCCGGTGCAACGCGTTCATCGACGGCCCGGGCGCGGGCTCGATCAGCCAGACGATAGAATTCTTCGCCGAGGCCCGGTATCCCGAACAGGTATGGGAAATTGAAGTGCCGCTTGCCTCTCGCCGTTTCGAAGGCGATGGCGATGTTGAAGCGCTGGTGACGGAGTTTCATAAAGTTCACGAGGATATCTTTGCGATCAACGATCCGGAATCGAGCATCGAGGTGGTGGGCTGGACCGCGTCGGTCAAATGCCAGCTCAAGGAAAGCGAAAGCGGGTCCCTCGTGGGGGCGGCCGAGTCCGCTTCCGTCGATGGCACGCGCAAGGTGTATTTTGCGGAAACCGGCTATGTAGACGCGACGGTCCGCCGTTTCGAGGCCATGAACATCGGCGAAAAACTGCAGGGGCCGGCGATCATCGAATCGCCGTTTACGACGGTGGTGGTCGATCCGGGCGCAACGGCGGAACGACGGGAATCGGGAAGTGTCTCAATCGTCCCTGGTAATGCCCCGACTGCGAATTAGGAGGAGAGACGGATGGCTGACAAAATCGACGGCGTAAAGCTCGCTCTTCTGTCCAACCGGCTTGAGGGAATCTCCCGGAAGATGGGCAACACGCTGATGCGCACAGGCCGTTCCGGGGTGCTCAATATCGCGCGGGACTTCTCTTGCTGCATCCTGACCGCGGATGACCAGCTTGCGGCCGTGGCCGAGAGCCTGCCAATTCATGTCCTGTCGGGCCCGGACATGATGGCCGCGACGATGAAGGAGTATCACCCGGAACTGAAGCGGGGGGATGCGTTCCTCCACAACTCGCCCTATCACGGCTGTTCTCATCCGGCCGATCACACGATCCTGGTGCCCGTGATCGATGACGACGGCATCCATCGTTACACGATGGCGGCAAAGGCGCATCAGGCAGATATCGGCAACTCGATACCCACGACCTATCACGGCACCGCGCGCGACGTTTACGAGGAAGGAGCGCTGATCTTTCCGGCCGTGAAGGTGCAGGAGAACTACGAACACAATATGGACATCGTGCGGATGTGCCGCCTGCGTATCCGGGTGCCGGATCAGTGGTGGGGTGACTATCTGGCGATGATCGGCGCGGCCCGGATTGGCGAGCGCGAGTTGCTTGCGCTCGGCCGGGAAGTCGGTTGGGACACGCTCGAGGCGTTCAACGAGCAATGGTTCGACTATTCCGAGGAGCGCATGTTCGGTGCGATCGGGCAGCTGCCCGCCGGATCCGCGACGCGGACCTCTACCCACGATGCGATCCCCGGCACGCCGGACGACGGCATTACGATCACAAGCACGGTGACGATCGATCCCGACGGCGGCGAAGTGACCGTCGATCTGATAGACAACCCCGATGCCCAGCCGTGCGGGCTGAACCTTTCGGAAGCCTGCGCGCGGACGGCTGCGATGGTGGGCGTGTTCAACTCCATCGATCATTCGGTGCCGAAGAATGCGGGCTCGTTCCGGCGCATCAATGTGCTACTGCGGGAAGATTCCGTCTGCGGTATTCCCAAGCATCCGACGTCCTGTTCCGCCGCGACCACGAATATCGCCGATCGTGTTGCGAACCCCACGCAGGCGGCCATTGCGGAAATCGCCGACGGTTTTGGACTGGCCGAATGCGGCGCGATCATCCCGCCGGCCGTCGGTGTCGTTTCGGGTATGAACGATGAGACCGGCCAACCCTTCGTCAACCAGGTCTTCCTGGGCCTTACCGGGGGTGCGGGCGCGCCGGAGGCCGATTGCTGGCAGTCGATCTGCCATGTGGGCAATGGCGGGCTCTGCTATCAGGATTCCATCGAGCTCGACGAGCTGCGACAGCCGATCTTCGTCAAAACGCGCACCTTCGCGCCGGATACGGAGGGCGCGGGCCAATTCTGTGGCGCCCGATCCGCCTATACCGAGTTTGGCCCCCGGGTCGGGAACCTCGATGTTGCCTATGTCAGCGATGGCGGAATCAATGGTCCCAAGGGCGTGCGCGGTGGTCTCCGCGGGTCGGTGTCCGGCCAGTACAAGATTACCCGCAACAATGAACATGAAGACCTGCCGAACTGTGCCGTGGTGACCCTGGTCGCCGGAGAGTTGATCAGCTCGCAATCCTGCGGCGGTGGCGGCTACGGTGAACCCACCGATCGGGACCCCGAGATGGTCGCGCGAGACGTGGTTGAAGACTACGTCTCGGTGGAACGCGCGCGCAGCGTATATGGCGTGGTTCTGGATGCGGCTGGAAATGTCGATGCTGCCGCGACGACCAAATTGCGCACGGAAATGGCCGCCTGATGGAGCAGGTCGGCGAAGCCACACAAGAAGAGGCCTTCGATGGGGTCCAGCTTGCGCTGCTGTCGAACCGGCTCGATGGTATCGTCAAGAAAATGGCCAATACGCTGCTCCGGACCGGGCGATCGGGGGTGCTCAATATGGCGCGGGATTTCTCCTGCTGCATCGTCACCGCCAACCACGAATTGCTGACCGCGACCGAGAGCCTGCCGATCCATGTGTTGTCGGGGCCGGATATCATGGCGGCCTGGATGGCCGAGGTGCATCCCGATCTGAGACGCGGCGATGCCTTCCTGCACAATTCGCCGTACCACGGTTGCTCCCATCCGGCCGACCACACGATCCTCGTGCCTATTCTCGATGATAATGGAAAGCACAGGTTCACGCTCGCGGCGAAGGCGCATCAGGCGGATATCGGCAATTCGATCCCGACCACCTATCACGCGCGAGCGCGTGATGTTTACGAGGAGGGTGCGCTGATCTTCCCGGCGGTTCAGGTGCAGCGCGACTATGAGAATATCGATGACATCGTGCGCATGTGCCAGCTGCGTATTCGCGTGCCGGATCAGTGGTGGGGTGACTATCTGGCGATGATCGGCGCGGCGCGGATCGGAGAGCGTGAATTGATGGCGCTGGGCGAGGATGTTGGCTGGGACCGGCTTGACGCTTTCGCCACCCAGTTCTTCGACTATTCCGAAGCGCGAATGCAGTCCGCGCTGCGGGAACTCCCGCCCGGCAACGCTTCTCACTCCAGCACCCATGATCCGATCCCCGGCACACCCGAGGAAGGGGTCAAGATCAACGTTTCCGTGGCCGTGGACCCTGAGCGCGCGCGGGTGCGCGTCGACTTGCGCAATAACCCCGATGCCTTGCCGTGCGGGCTGAACCTGTCGGAGGCCTGTTCGCGCACGGCAGCGATGGTCGGGGTATTCAATTCGATCGATCATACGGTACCGAAGAATGCCGGTTCTTTCCGGCGTATCGATGTCGATCTTCGCGAAGATTGCGTCGTGGGCATTCCGAAGCATCCGACCAGCTGTTCGGCCGCCACCACCAATGTCGCCGATCGGGTGTCCAATTCCGTACAGACCTCGATGGCCAAGATTTCCGACGACATCGGGCTGGCAGAATGCGGCGCCTCGAGCCCGCCCGCAGCGGCCGTCGTCTCGGGCGTCAACCCGGAAACGGGCAAGCCTTATATCAACCAGGTATTCCTGGGCCGTACAAACGGTGCGGCGTCCGCGAAAACGGACGCCTGGTGGACCATCGGCCATGTCGGCAATGCCGGCATGTGTTTCCTGGATTCCGTTGAGCTCGATGAATTGCGCCTCCCGATCTATGTCCACGCCCGCGGGTTCATTCCCGACACGGAGGGTGCGGGCCGGACCTGCGGTGCGCCACAGGGTTATGCGGTCTATGGCCCCCGGGTCGGGGCCATGTCGCTGATCTACAATTCGGACGGCACGATCAACGGGCCCAAGGGGGTCAACGGCGGGTTCGGCGGCGCCAATGCGGGTCAGGAAAAGCTGACCGCGAACGGGGCGGAAGAAGAGGTGCCGCGCGTCGGCCAGGTCCACCTGGATGCGGGCGAACTGATTGTGTCGCGGTCATGCGGCGGCGGCGGTTTCGGGCCACCCACGGAGCGCGATCCCGCGCGTGTACAGTATCAGGTGGCGGAAGGCTTCATCAGCCGGGAACGCGCCCGCGACGTGTACGCAGTAGCACTGGATGAAGACGGTGGCCTGCTGGGCAAGGGAACGGACGAGCTGAGAGCGAAAGCGGCGACATGAGCGACATACCCGTTACGGGTCGTTGCGACCCGAAGTTTGCAGCCGTCGAAGCGGCGTTCCGGCAGAATATGAACGAGGGCGATTCCGTTTGTGGCGATGAACTCGGCGCGTGTGTCTCGGTCGTCGTCGATGGTGAAATGGTGGTCGATCTGTGGGGTGGATATCGCGATGCGGTGCGGACACGGCCGTGGGAGGCGGATACCATCACTTGCATGATGTCGGTCACCAAGGCCTGTGCGGCGGTCGCGCTGCTTAGCCTGATGGATCGCGGTGCCATCGCCATGGAAGACAAGGTCAGCGATCACTGGCCGGAATTTTCCGGCGACGGAAAAGAAGACATGACGGTTCGCACGCTAATTTCCCATCAGTCCGGCGTGATCTACGCCGATGCGGCCCCTGCGGATTCACTTTGGGACGGTACCTCGGTCGAGCGTGCGCTCGAGGCAGCAACACCGGAATGGGAACCCGGGACGGGTGGCGCATATCATTCTTTTACCTATGGGCCGCTGATAAACGGGCTGATCCGGCATGTGGACGGTCGAGATGTCGGCACGGTCTGGCGCGAGGACATCGCCGACCCGTTCGACATCGATTTCCATATCGGTCTTAATGAAACCGAGGCGGCGAGACGTGCCGAGTTCGTCGAGACCCCGGGAACGCCGTCACGCGACTGCATCAAGGGTGTGACAGAGTCTCCGTTGCTGCGTGCCTGGCGCCCGATGCCGCGGGACGAGAATTTCAACTCCGACAATTGGGTGCACAACCAGTTCGCGTCGGCTAACGGCCATGGGAACGCCCGTGCCGTTGCGCGCCTGTATGGCGGTTTATCGAATGGCGGCCGGATCGACGGAAAGACGCTCTTGTCCGAAGGCTTGTTGTCCGATGCCATCAGCGAACATTGGGATGATCTCGACCGCATGACAAATCGGTCGTTCCGGTTTGCCTGCGGCTTCATGCTGTCCTGCCCGCCGTTCCCGTTCGGTGGGTACCGGGACAATTTCGGACATACGGGCATCGGCGGTGCCGTTGGTTTTGGCGACCCGGTGCGCCATTTGGGATTCAGCTATTGCTGTAACCGGATGGCGCCGATCGCCGATTTGGGGCCCTTCGCGCCGCCTATGATCGACGCCATGTATGCGGCACTTTGACTTTGAGGAGGTAAGTCATGCGTTTTGAGGGAAAGGTTGCGCTGGTCACGGGTGGATCGTCGGGGATCGGTGCGGAGACCTGTGTGCGGTTTGCCGAAGAGGGTGCGCAGGTCGCCGTGGTGGCCAGCTCGTCGCTGGACAAGGCCCAGGCCACGGTCGATCGCTGTGGTGGCAAGGCACATCCGTTTGCGTGCGACGTCGGCGATGTTGCTGCGGTGGACAAGCTGGTCGCGGATGTTTTGGCGACGTTCGGGCAGATCGACATCTTGGTGAATGCGGCGGGCGTGTTCTTCCCAACCCGCGTGGGCGAGACCGACGAGGCCATGTTCGACCAGATGATCGACGCCAACCTCAAGGGATGTTTCTTCATGTGCGATCGGGTCGGCCAGCACATGATCGAGCGCGGAGAGGGTGGCAAGATCGTCAACATGGGCTCGGGCGCGGGGGTCGCCGGACGCTCCAACTATCTAGTCTATTCGGCAGTAAAGGCCGGCGTCATCAACATGACCCGCTCGTTTGCCGTCGCGCTCGCACCCCACGGAATCAACGTAAACAGTCTGGCCCCGGGCAATACCGCGACGCCGATGAACGAGAATGTGCGCACGGAACCCGAATACGCCGAGATCTACGCGACCATTAAGGACAAGACCCCCAGCCCGCGTGCGTTTGCCGACCCGCGCGAGATGGCAGGCGCGATCATGTTCTTTTGCTCCGACGATGCGAACGCATCCTACGGCGCGATGCTGCTCATGGATGAGGGCGTCTCGGCCGGATATTGATTTCAGTCACGCATAACGAAGGGAATACCTATGGAACTCAGGAACAAGGTAGCGCTGATCTTTGGTGGCTCGTCGGGCATCGGCGAGGCGGTGGCGCGAAAATTCGCATCCGAAGGTGCGTCCTGCGCTGTTGTGGCCAGTTCGAACGTGCTTAAGGCGAACAAGATCGCGAAAGAAATCATGCGCAAGTCGAAGGGCTATGTCTGTGACGTCACCAAGGCAGCCGCCGTCAACAAGACCGTTGCCAAGGTGATGAAGGATTTCGGCAAGATCGACATCCTGGTGAACTCCGCGGGAATCTTCGTGCCGACGCCGGCGGGCGATACGAAACAGTCGGATCTGAACAAGATGGTCGACGTGAACCTCAAGGGCACGATGCACGCGATCAACGCCGTCGTGCCGCACATGCAGGCGCGCAAACGCGGCAATATCATCAACATGGCCTCGGTTGCCGGGGTGCGCGCCCTGCCGATGTACTCGGTTTATTGTGCCTCGAAAGCGGGTGTGGTGATGCTGACCCAGTGCATGGGCGTCGAACTTGCGCGTGACGGTATTCACGTCAACTCTATTTCGCCGGGTAACACCGAGAGTCCGATGAACGAGTATGTGCGTAGCGATCCCGAGTTTGAGCCAATTCTGGACTTCATGGAAAAATTGACTCCGTCGGGCCGCACCTACTCGCAGCCCGAGGAAATGGCGAACATGGCGTTGTTTCTTGCGTCGCCGAAAACCGGGAATCCCATCTACGGCTCGAACTTCGTTGTCGATGAGGGCTTCGCGGCGGGTGTGTTCGTCGCGAGCTAGCGGTTCAGTCGTCGCCCATCGGCGGCATCTTGGGAAAGCGCGGCAGTGCGTCGTCGAATCGGTCCCAGTGCTGGGCGCCGGATTCGAAGATATTCATTTGCGGCGCGAACCCGCTCGGGTTCTCCATCGTGATCACGTGCAGAAACACGAGCTCCTCGCCCTCGATCTGACCGAAGACCGGGGTGCCGCAGGTCGGGCAAAAGGCCCGCATCGGCCGGCCACCGAGATCATTTGTGGTCGTGTAGCGGGTCAGCTCGCCGGTCAGGGAGAAAGCGACTGCGGGCAACACGATCCGGGTAGATGCGTGCTGCCGCTGGTCAGCTGGCAATCGCGGCAGTGGCAGTTCACCGCGAACGGCGGCTCGGCATCGCTTTCGAAACGCACGGCGTCACACAGGCAGCCGCCTTCGATATTGTTGGTCATCTTCAATATCCTCTTCGAGGGTTCAATCACAGGAATTCCGGCGAAACCAGCCTTCGCGACCCTCGGGGGTCATATCGAGCAGGTTCCAGACCGGCCAAATCATATCGGCGTGACGGGGGTGCTGGCCCACGGCGGCGGGGGCATAGAACAGCTCTGAACTCCAGCTGTGGTGGATACCGTCCGCGGTACGCCGAAACACGTTGATGATCGGAATCTGGTTCTCGCCGCCGTGTTCGGTGATTTAGTCGCTGTTGTAGCTGGTACCATTTGTCGACAGCAGTCGTACTTTCCGTCAGCCCCGAGAACTGGCCCAAGCCCGGAAGTCGGCAACCGGAGTCTTGGCGAAAACCGCGAAATTCACTCGGTCCGTGATGAGCCCGTCGATCAGGGACGTGCAGGCAGGGCAGGGGTTGCAACCCTCGGGATACATGAACGAATAGACGATCAGGGTGTCCTCGCCGGGTGCGAAAAGTTCCGAGAAGCGCGTCTACGTCTCGGCGTCACCCGCGGACAGGTCTTTTGGACCCTCGGTCAGCAGTTAACCTTCTTTCAGCGCGCCACCCAGCGGCAGATTGTGACGAAGCGCGACCACTTCCTCGACCTTGGCGCGAAAGCAGCGCGTCGTGGGCGCTTCGGTAGGTATCGGTTTTGTTGAGGAACCTGTCGTCATGCAGCTGTGCCATTGGATTTTCCTCTATACTAAACTATTTGGTTAAGTGCAGAGATTCCGGTCCCAAACGCAAACATGAAGTGGAGGTCAGGTGAGGTTGGTGGCCATGATGTAGATGCCCAGCAGGAAAAGTGCGGACAGAAGCAGTTTTCGGAACTGGGCCTCGGGAATGCGACTGCGGATCTTGGCCCCGAAATAGTAGCCACCCAAGGTTGGCAGGGATCCGAGCGCCGAAGCAACACCGATTTCAGCTGTAAGGAGACCCTGATAGGTGAACGCGAACGCGATCATGGTCGAACCGAGCAGAAACAGAATGCCCATCGCCTGGGTCAGCATGTCCCGGCTGAGCCCCTGGGCCTGCATATAGGGCACGCCCGGAATGACATCGGACCCGGTCATACCGCCAAAAATTCCCGTGATGCCCCCAATTGCCGGTGACATCCAGACTTCGTGGCGTTCCGGATACGGTATGCGGGGCGTGAACAACGCATAGGCCGAATATACTACGAGCAGGACACCAAGTGCCGCAGCGAGGTACGCCGGGTTCGAGGCAGCGAGGATCTCGGTGCCAAACCAGACGCCGACGCAAAACATGACGAACAGAGACCATGTGCGCCGCAGGGTTTCGCGCAACGGTGGCCCCCCGAACACCTGCCAGATGTTGGTGGCGACCGCAGGCAGGATGATGATCGCAATGGCGACAGGTAACTCAACGATTGTCGCCAGCAGGCCCAGCACTACGATTTTCATGCCCATACCGATCGTGCCCTTCACCATGCCGCCGAGAAACAGGGCGAAGAAGGCGAAGGCAAACTGGAAGGGGGTGAGGTCGAGCAGGGGCATCGCGTTAACGGTAGGTGTCCGGTGCTTGCGGGTGGGAGTTCTCGTCCACGAAGACTAACCGTCCCGGATATTTGCCTGCTTTGTCTATCAGACGTAGGAGCAGCCCGCTCCTGTTTTCCGCGTTGGGCAACCGTTCGAGCGCGATCAACTGGGGCGTGTTCAATCGTGCGCGCGCAAAACCCGCCAGATGTGCATGGCTGCCGCATCTGCATCGCCAAATGCCCGTTCCTGCTGAATAACAATGGCGCCAGTTGCGCCGAACTGTGCGTAGACCCAGTTCCTGTTGTCGAAATGAATTGTAAGTGGGCTCGGATCCGGCAGGCCGATGGTCCGTGTCTCGCATGGGCCGACGGGTTGGGGTGGGGCGGCCATCCATTTTTTCAAATTATTGACCCGGCGGCTGGGCATCGACCGTTGTCGTCAAACCGGCAAACAGAACTAGGATGCCACTGAGAAGGCACGCTCGCACCCCACCGGGGCGAGTTTCCAACATAGTCGTTTGGCGTCGACGCATGGATGATCTTCCCGGAGGCCGCTGATTTGGGGATCGAAGAGTTTAACCCTAGATTTCCCACTCGACGTTGCCGTCCATGCCGATGTCCTGGCCAGTGATGTGGCGCCCGGCGTCGGACGCAAGGAACACCGCGAGATCGCCCACTTCAGAGGGGTTGATCCAGCATTTGAGCGAGATGAATTCGAGGAATTCCGCTTCGCGCTCTTCGACGGATATCCCCCGTTCCTTGGCCTGGTTGGCGATGATGCCGCGGCCGCGCTCGTTGTCGATCAGGCCCGGCAGGATGGAATTGCAGCGAATACCGAACGGGCCGTATTCGCGCGCGACCGTGTGGGTCAGGCCCAGCACGCCCACCTTGGACGCGACATAGGGCGAGCGCATGGGCAGCGCCACCTTGGCCGAAGCGGTCGAGATGTTGACGATGCAGCCGGAATTCTGCGCCTTCATGTGCGGGGCGACGTTCTTGATGCAGTAGAACATGCCATTCAGGTTGACCCCGATCGTCCGGTCCCAGTCCTCGTAGGAGATGTCCTCGAGTGCGGCACGAGGCCCCCCGATGCCTGCGTTGTTCACAAGCACGTCGACGCCGCCCATCATGTCGACGGCTTCAGCGACCACCTTTTCGACGTCGGATGGTGCGCCCACATCGGCGATTGTGCCGCTTATCCGGTCGTTGCTTGCGGTGACGGTATCGAGGGATTTCTGCTGGACATCGCAAGTGTGAACATGTGCGCCGGCCGCGACGAACCGGTTCACGATCGCGCGCCCGATACCCGAGCCGCCTGCTGTGACAATCACACGCTTTCCATCGATTCCATTCGACATGAGGTAATCTCCATAAGAACCTGTAATTATTATTTATTATCCGCCTGATAGTTCCTTCCAACGGCCCATGATTGCAGCCAGTTCCTCGCGCAACAGATCGACAAAACGCTCAGCTGCTGCGGTCAACGGGCGGCGTGTCTGGCGCACCAGATAATACTCCACCGGGGCCTTCGGACGCACGATCGGATTGATGATCAGTGCGCCGGTATCGGCGGCGTCGATGACCGATGCGACTGCCGTTAATGTCGACCATCCGGAATGGCGAATATATTCGAGCGTGGTGTTGAGGCCATCAGATTCGATCATCGCTTCCACGGTCAGTTCCGCGCGCGCGATCTGGCTGTCGATCATGCGCCGGATCGCATGGCGTTCGGTCGGCAGGACGAGGCGGAGCGGCGGTAAATCCTGCAGGCGGATACGCTCGAAGGGTTCAAGCCCGGAATTCGGCCCGGAAACCAGGGCGAGTTCGTGTTCGGCGAGCAGCGTCGCCTCTATGCCCTCGTGTTTCACTGCACTTGTAACCACCGCGAAATCCAGTTCTCCAGCGGCGACCCGCTCGGTCAGGGTGCCGCCATAGGCCTCGTCGAGGGTCAGTTCCACGTCGGGATAGGCTCCGGTGAACCGTGACAGGGCGGCCGGGAGCGCGCTGCGGGAGACCGATGGCACGGTGCCGGCCGTAATCGTGCCGGTGACGTTGCCGGCCAACTCGCGGACCGCCATCTTGGTGTCGGCCACCGAATTGAGGATCGAGAGTCCGCGTGCATACAGGCGTTTGCCGGCGACGGTTGGTTCGACGCCGCGTCGGTTGCGGGTGAAAAGAGATACGCCGAGCTCGTTTTCGAGATTTCTGATTTGTACGGAAAGCCCAGGCTGGGTGCAGTTTGCACGCCGGGCGGCGCGCGAGAAGCTGCCTTCCTCGTAAACGGCGACGAACTGTTCAAGCTGGCGGAAATCCATGGGCCAACCATAAGTCAGACCTATGCCAACGGCCAGCGGGTATGGATGTGAATTCTGGCTCTACGCGGCGACGTCGGGCGCGCCGGCGCGGATCGCGGCCCAGGCCGCCGCCGAATGCTTCAAGGCGTTCTCCAGGCGGTTAACCAGGTCCCGGGCCGCCAGCGACAGGGGTTTCTGTGTCTGGTGGACGAGGAAGAATTCGAAGCTGGTTTGCACGTCCATGATGGGGTTGACGGAGAAAGCGCCGCTGTCGAGATCCGACATGACCGTGGTCACGGGCAAGATGGCGGAGAAATCCGTGTTCTGGATGAATTCAAGCGCACCGAACAGGCCATCGATCTCGACGATGCGGCCGGGCGTGATGTTGCCCAGCTTGATATCGCGCTCGATCAGGGTGCGCAGGCTGTGCTGCGCCGACGGCATGACCAGGTTTACGGACGGCAGCTGTTTGATCGATACCGGCTCAAGATGCGCCAGCCCGGCCTTGTGGCCCGAGACCATGATCAGGGGTTCGGCGGACAGAACCCGCATCTCCAGCCCGTCATGGCGCGGTGGTTCCGTGACGATGGCGAAATCGAGTTCACCCGACGTGACCCAGTCGGTGAGGGTGCCGCTGAACGCTTCGACAACGCGCAGTTCGACGTTCGGCAAGGCCTCGATGAACGCCGGCAACACCTGGGCCAACACGCCCTTTGTCACAGTGGGGATAAGGCCGACGTCCAGTGAGCCCGATACACCCGAGGAGAATTCCCGCATCGTTTGAGCGGCGCTTTCCACGTCGCCCAGGATCTTACGGCAATCTTCGTAGAAGCGGTCGCCAGCCGGTGTCGGCCTGACGCCGCGGGCGTGGCGCTCGAACAGCTGCACTCCGACGGATTCCTCGAGCATCTTGATTTGCTGACTCAAACTGGGTTGGGCGATGTTCAGGCGCTCGGCGGCGCGATTGATGCTGCCATCTCCGTATACGGCCACGAATGACCGGATTTGCTTGAGGTCCATGGGTTCTCATCCGTCGAGTATTGTTCTGCTATAGTATTGTCCTATAGCTCGCATTGAAAGTTAATATTTGCGGATATGCCGGGGCCTTCATAGGCTCATGGCAGCATGAAATGTCCGGCACGAAAGGACCAGCAATGGCCAAGCCCAAAGTAATCGTTCAGCTCTATCCGATGTTTCCGGCCGATGGCGAGGAAGACCGCAAGGCCAAACGCCCGCTCGGCAATGACAACGAGCTTTATCACCGTATCGTCCATGAATGGACCGACATCGTTAAGGCGGCCGACAAAATGGGCGTGTGGGGCCTCGGAACCATCGAACATCACTTCCATTCGGAAGGCTACGAGGTCGGCCCGAATCCGGGCATCCTGAACGCCTACTGGGCGAGCCTTGTCGAGAATGCCCATGTGGGTGCGCTCGGCTATGTCGCCGCGACTCATGATCCGCTGCGGGTTGCCGAAGAGACGGCGATCCTCGACCATCTGACCAAGGGTAAGTATTTCGTGGGATTCGCGCGAGGCTACCAGTCGCGTTGGGCCAACGTGATGGGCCAGTTCACGGAATCGCCCGCGACTGTTTCCGACGGCAGCGACGCCGACGACCGGAACCGCCAGATCTTCGAGGAGCGGGTGAACCAGGTGATTGAAGCCTGGACCCAGGAGACGGTGCGCACGAAGGGTGAGTTCTACGAAGCACCCTATCCGTTTGAGACGGGTGTCGAGGGCTATCCGGCCTGGGAGATTGCCCGCGACGCCGGCGCCGAGGGCGAGATTGGCGCAGACGGCAGCGTACAGCGGGTCTGCGTGGTGCCGAAGCCGTATCAGAAACCCCACCCGCCGGTGTTCATCGCGGCGTCGAAGAGCCAGGCCTCGATCGATTTCTGCGCCCGAAACGGCTTCATCCCGACTTATTTCATGCCGACCAAGGGCGTGGTGGAGCTGTCTCATTACTACCACCGGGTGGCCAATGAGAGCGGGTTCAACGTTCAGCTGGGGCAGCACCAGAATCTGGTGCGCTGGCCGCATATCACCAAGACGTCGGAGGATTTCGACCGCAAGCTGCGGGAGTATGATCTGGACATCTACAAGAACTTCTATGGACCGTTCTTCCCGCAATTCCCTCGGGGCGATGAAAGCGAGTTGATCCAGGGTATGAAGGACTCCGACATCTTCGTCGGTGGTACGGTTGATGAGTCCATCGCGGCCTGGAAAAAAATCTACGACCAGGTTCCTTGTGAATACATCACGTTGATCTGGCACTGGGCACAGCAGCCGAAGGAAGACATGCTGGAAGAGCTGCAGTTGTTTATGGACAAGGTCCTGCCAGAACTCGAAATCCCAGACTTCCCGGAGGTGGCTGCCGCCGCCGAATAAACGGCGTGGGACGACGAATGATTGAGTCTCCCCGTGGGCGGGCTTTTCACTTCCCGGCGTTGACCGCCCATGTGAGCCGATGCGAATGTGCGCGCTGTCTTTTGGGAGAGAGTAACGATGAACCGAGAGGCACTCGGCGTGGCGGTGATCGGTTGCGGGCGTATAGGCTCGCTGCGCGCTAACCTGTCATCGACCCATCCCAGCGTCGAATTTCTGGCACTTTCCGACAAGAGCCAAAATCAGGCCGACGTCTTGGCCCAACGCACGGGCGCGGATTTTGTTACCACCGATAACCTGTCTGCCATCTCGGACGACCGCGTGAATGCGGTATTCATCTCGACCCCCGAACATGACCATCGCGACGCGGTGACCCAAGCGCTGGAGGCGGGCAAGGCCGTCTTCGTCGAGAAGCCGATCGCGTTCACTCTGGAAGATGCGGATGCGATCATTGAGGCAGCAGAGCGTTCCGGGTCGGAGCTTCGGATAGGCTATTCGCGCCGTCACGACCGGCGCTGGATGCTGGCGAAGGAACAGATCATTCAGGGGCGGGTTGGTGAGGTGCTGGGTATCCAGTCCCGGGTCTACAACACGCGCGCGCAGCTGATAGAGATCCTCAAGCGTGCGCCCGACGCGACACCAGTGAACGACGTACTGACCTACTATGTGGACATGGCCTGCTGGTTTCTGGAAGGCATTCGACCCGTCGAGGTAGTGTCACGCAGCCAACACAAGGTGTTCAAGGCGATGGGGCACAAGGCGGCGGACGTCACCTGGGCGATCATCACCTTTGAAAACGGTGCGGTGGTCAATCTCGGAGTCAGCTACGTTCTGCCGGCGACCTATCCGACGGTCGGGCAGAGTTCGCGGTTCGAGATCATCGGCGACGACGGCGTGATCCTGCTGGACGCCGACAACAAGGACAGCCTGTTGTTCACGGATCGTGGTGCGCCGCACAGCTATGTTCCAGACCACAACATCAACATGATGTTCATGCAGACCACGTCGGCGGCGGATTTTGCCGTAGGGGACTACTGGGGTGCGGTTGCAAGCGAGACACGCTCCTGGCTCGATCACCTGATGACCGGCCGACCCAGCCCGCACACCACGCCGAAGGAGGCACGGCTTACGCTGACCCTGACCCTGGCGATCGAAGAGGCGGCACGAACGGGCGAGTCCGTGCGGCTGCCGGACTGAACGCGGAATAAATGCAATGAATCAGATCAGTGTCGGCGTGATTGGTGCCGGGTGGGTAGGCGGCATTCGGGCCAATGCGTGTGCGGTTCATCCGCTTGTCGATGAACTGCACGTGGCCGAAATCAACACTGGCCGCGCGGCAGAAATTGCCGAAGAGACGGGTGCGGTCCGGGTAACTGAAGATTGGAAAGAGCTGGTCTCGAGCCCGCAGATCGATGCGGTGATCATTGCATCGACACCCGAATCCGAACGCTTCCCGATCGTGCGCGCGACACTGGAGGCCGGCAAACATGTGCTGATCGAGAAACCCCTGGCCCCGACGCCGGCAGAGGCGGACGAGGCCATTGCGTTGTGCGACGCCGGGAACCTAAAGCTCGCGATCGGCTACACCCGCCGGTTCGATCCGAAATATGCCTACATCAACAAGGCCATCAAGGCCGGTGATATCGGCGAACCCGTGACGTGCCTGGTCAGCCGAAATATCACCCGTGAGATCGGCGCCAAGATCAAGGGCCGATCGAAGATGTCACCGGCGGCCATGGGCGGCACCCATTCGATCGATTTTTTGCTGTGGTGCCTTCAGCCGCGCCTGCCGGTAAAGGTATATTCACAACAATCCGGAAAGTTGTTCAGCAAGGTCAGCGATACACCCGATCACCAGTGGATAATGGTGACCATGGACGATGGCACAACGATCACGGCGGGGTCGGGTTGGGTGTTACCGCTGGGTTATCCGCAATATTCCCAGAGCTGGATCGAGGTTGTCGGCACCGAAGGTGCGTTAAGCGTCGATGATACCCACCGCGAGATAGCCATCAACACGACCGAGCACGGTATCCGCTACCCGCTGTCCTCGATGCCCGGCGAACCGGTGGATCATGTTTTTGCCGGCGCTATGGTGGCGGAGACAAACTACTTCATCGATGCCGTGGCCCTCGACCGGCCGGTGTTGGCGAACGCGCGTGAAGCGCGCCTGGTGATGGATGTTACGATGGCGGCCGATCTTTCGGCCGAGACCGGTGAGCCAGTCATCCTGTCAGTTCCGAAATAGGCGCATGGCTGGTTTGTCGTTGGCGACTGGAAACCCGGCCGATTTTGTCTCATATTTCAAGACGCCGAAGTAACTGAGATTCGATAATTGCCCGTTGCATGATTGTCAGGCGGGGGTACGGGAACACAAAGATGGCCACTTACAAAAACCAGTCACTCGAGCGGGGCTTTCAGATCCTCGAGTATCTCGGCGAGAGCACCAAGGGGCGCGCCGTGTCCGACGTGGCGCGGTCAACCGGCCTTCACCGTGCCACTGCGCACCGGCTGCTCGAGGTGCTTTGCGGAATGGGATACGCCTACAAGAGCGAGGATCGCCGCTACTGGATCGGTTACAACACCCATCTGTTCGGGAATCGCTCGAACATGGTCGCGCGGATCACCCATCATGCCCACCCGTTCCTGGTGACACTCGCTCACGAGGTCAACGAGACGATCGCGCTCGGGTTTCTGGAAGGCATTCAGGTGTTCATTGCGGACCGGGTCTCCACCGAACGCGCGCATCGCTCCGACGTACAGATCGGCACCTATTTCGACGCCCATGCGACGAGCCTCGGCAAGGCGCTGTTGTCGGTTCGGCCCTCCAACGAAGTGCACGCGAGTTACAAGAATACCCGGCTGAGCGCGTATACGGGTAAGACGATTACAGATGTCGATGCGTTGTTGCGCGAACTCAACGCTATCAAGAAACGCGGCTACTCGATCAATGACGAGGAAGGCTCGCCGGGTATTCGCTCCGTAGCGGTGCCTGTGCTCAACCCCCACGGACGGGCCGCTTGCGCGCTGGCCGTGACCGGCCCGCGCGCGCGGCTCGACGGTTCGAAGATCGAGCGCGTTGGCGTGCTGCTGCAGCATGTGGCGAGCGAGATTGTTGCCCAGGTGGCGAAGCAGGTCGCAGACGCCTAGTGCAGACTATCGGTGTGCGGTGATATCGACCGCGATGACCGGCCCGAAGGGCCGGTGGCCGCTGAACGCGATTTTTGAGAATCCTGCGTGCCCCAGCATTACCCGAAACTCTGTCTCGTCTACAACACCGCCCAGCGACGTTGCCATCGCCATGGGGTCCGCCAGGATTTCCGGTGGCAAAGGTCCGGTGCGGATAAGGTCGGCTGCGAATAGGCAACCGCCTGGGCGCAGTATTCGCGCGATCTCCGCGAGAGCCGCGGCCTTGTCGGTGGTCAGGTTAAGCGAGGCGTTGGCAATCACGATATCGGCGATGCCAGCCGCAAGGGGAAGGCATTCCATATCTGCCGCGAGCGCGCGAACATTCGCGCCTTTAATACCCGTGACCGTATCCCGGACACGGGCGAGCAACTCGGGCGTGAGATCGATTGCGATAACCGCGCTGTCGGCGGGTAATCGTTCCGCGACGAAACGCGTGTCGAGACCGCCGCCGCACCCTAGGTCGACCACGACGTCGTGGCGCCATTCCGTCAGCGCGCCTGCCGGCCAGCCGCAGCCGGAAAATACGCCGCCGATATGCGCCGGCAGGGCGTCAAACCAATCCGGGGGAACGCCCGCGACAAGTGCCTTGTCGCGAGTATTGTCGTAAAACGAGTCCGCTGCCGCTAGCTGAGCATAGCGACGGCGGATCAAGGCTTTGGCCTGAGCCTCCCACGGGGTCGGGTCAGGTTTGCGTGGCATGACGACACTCCGGGTACGGAGTGGCCTAGTGGGGCATGTGGTCGGGGTTCCAGAAGTAGCCCGTCCGGATCATCTTGGCGATACGGTCGCCATGGGGGATCCAACAGTTCTCGTTGAGCTTCGCCTGCTCTTCGAAATCACCATCGACGCGATGGGTCTGGCAGTCCCATTTGCCGTCGCCGAGATACTCGACCGTGGCATAGGACGGACGCGGGTCGCCGTCCCAGCTCATGCCGACCGCGGCGGCGCAGACGAGGGTCTTGTCGCGGACCTGACGGACATAGCCGCCGTGGATGTGACCGAAGGACATCACGTCGGCGTCGATATGGCCGATCTTCTCCCACATCTCGTCATCCGTGAGGCGCGGCGGCAGTGCATCTTCGTCGCCAATCTCGTCCGGCGTGGCGTGGAAGACATGGAAGTTGTGGCCGTGCTCGGGGGTGTAGGTCGTCGCGAAGGGCAACTTATTCAGCCAATCGAGCTGCTCCTGGGTCATGCGTTCGCGGGTGAGGCGGGCCATGTCGAGCATCCACTCGTGATAGATGTTCTTCGGTGTCTTGGTTTCCCAGAACTTGTCGACCACCCACATGTCCAGATTGCCGATCAGGATGTCCACATTCTGGCGGACATTCATGAAGTGATCGACCACCTCTGCTGGTTGCGGGCCAAGCATGATCAGATCACCGATCAGAATTTCCTTGTCGGCGTTTTCCTTGTCGACAGCTTCAAGTACGGCTTCCATCTGCGGGACCTGCGCATGGATATCCGCGTAAAGAACAAATTTCATTGGTGGCTCCTTTTCCCCTGATCGCGGCTAACGACGGTGTTGACTGAACCATAACACGGCTAGGGCGTGCGTCGTGATGAACGACCAGCCAGTGAGTTGTTCCGTTGGTTTGTACAATTTTCGAATATCAGTGTCATCCGCACAAAAAGTCGAAAATAGGTGATTTCACTCTGCGGTTGTTCCTGTCAGGTATACCTCACCGTCGCGTTCCTCGAATCCCAGACGGGTCAGGTTCGCACCCTGACAGGGGCCATCGATGCATTCGCCGCTTTTGATCCGAAAGATCGCGCCATGCATGCCGCAGCGCAGGAAGCCGCCGTCGGGTGTGAAGAACTGACCCTGGATATGGTCCAGTAGCGCGCCAGCATGCGGGCATTTGTTGAGATACAGGTGCAGCGCGCCGTCCTGGCGGGCCGCAAAGATGTTCCGCTGCATGCCATCAACGCGGCCGACATAGCCGCGCGCTTCCATCTCGCCGATCTCGTCGGCCGCGCAGATGTGTTCGTCTGCCATAATGGTCAGCCGATTGCGCCGGCGTTGCGTAGCTCGGCGATCTTATCGTCATCGTAGCCGAGGACATCGCGGAGCACTTCGTCTGTGTGCTGGCCAAGCAGGGGCGGGTGGTGGCGATATTTGACGGGGGTTTCGGACAGCTTGAGCGGGCTGGCAATCAGCTGCGCGCCGTCCGGTCCGGCCAACGGATGCGGGACGTTCACGACCATCTCGCGCGCCTGGACATGGGGGTCTTCGAAGACCTGATCCAGCGTATTGATTGGTCCGCAGCCGATCTTGTTGGCCTCGAGTTCGGCCAGCCAGTGGGCTGACGGCTTGGTTTTCATGATCGATGCCAGATGCCCGACGACCTCGTCGCGGTTACGTACACGGGAATCATTGGTGGCGAATAGCGGCTGGTCGGCCAGTTCGGGCTCCCCGAGGATGCCGGCGAAGGTCCGGAACTGGTTGTCGTTGCCGACCGCGACCACGATGTGCCCATCGGCCGTCTCGAATACCTGGTAGGGAACGATGTTGGGATGGGCGTTGCCCAGGCGCTCGGCCTGTCCGGAATGGAGGAAGTTCATGCCCTGATTCACCAGCCAGGCGACCTGGGTATCCAGCATGCCGATGTCGATATACTGGCCCTGGCCGGTTACCGCGGCGTGGCGGAGCGCACCATTGACGGCGACGGCGGCAAACATGCCCGACATGATGTCGGCGATGGGAACGCCGACCTTCTGGGGCTCGCCCTCGGCCTCGCCGGTGATCGACATGATTCCGCCCATGCCCTGAATTAGGAAGTCGTAACCGGGCCGCGTCGCGTAGGGGCCGGTCTGGCCGAACCCGGTGATCGAGCAATAGACCAGCTTGGGGTTGGCGTCTTTGAGGTCGTCATAGCCAAGGCCGTACTTCGCGAGATTCCCGGTCTTGAAGTTCTCGACGATGACATCGGCCTTCATGGCCAGTTCGCGCACGAGTGCCTGACCGGTTTCACTGGTGAGGTCGACCTCGACGGAGAGCTTGTTGCGGTTGGCGGACATGAAGTAGGCGCTCTCGGTCGATTCCTCCCCGTCGGGTCCGGCCATGAAGGGTGGGGCGAAACGCCGGGTATCGTCACCGGCGCCGGGGCGCTCGACCTTGATGACGTCGGCCCCGAGATCACCGAGCATCTGGGTGCAGTAGGGACCCGCGAGGACACGCGTAAGGTCAAGGACGGTTACACCCGCCAGGGCGCCAACGGATTCGGACATGTTTAACTCCAGATGGGCCGCATTCTCATGACCGGCCAAGTTTGATCTCGAACAGCCTCAATAATGCATTCGGACGATGCGCTCAACGCCGGGTAGTGCGTTCGTACCGCGAACCCGGGGTCGATGCGAATTGACTTTGATGTCCGCGGCTCACATGTAGGCACCAACCATGCACTTGGTTCGGCGATGCGCCCGCACAGCCGACGAATTACAGGGGAAGACGAATGTCATTTGAAGAAGCTCTCGCCGCAGCGCAGGCCCAGATCGAGGAAGCCCGGACCCGGATTCAGTCGCTCGACGCCAATTCGCGTGACTTGTTGTTCCTTGAAGCCCGCAACCACAATTGGTGGCAGGACCGGGATGTCAGCGATGCGCAGCTGCAGGAGGCGTTCGAGCTGGCCCGTATGGGGCCAACGAGCGCCAACACGCAGCCGGTACGGATTACATTCGTGCGTTCGAAAGAAGCCAAGGACCGGCTCGCTCCGGCGGTCAATGAGCGCAACCGGGAAAAGACCACGGAAGCGCCGGTGACCGCGATCATCGCCTACGACAACACTTTCTTTAAGGACTTCCCGAAGATCAACCCGTTCAACGAGGCGATGCCCAAACGTTTTGAAGACAACGCGCAGCTCGCGAACGGGTTCGCGCGGACCCAGGCCATTTTGCAGGGCGCCTACTTCATCATCGCGTTGCGCGCGATTGGTCTTGACGCCGGTGCTATGGGCGGTTTCGATGCCGATGCGGTCGACGCGGAGTTCTTCGAGGGCAGCCCGGTGAAGTCGATCTTCCTGTGCAACATCGGCTATGGCGATGTCACGGGCATCAAGGGCCCCCGGATGTACCGCTATGCGTTCGACGAGGTCTGCGAAGTCCTCTAGCAAAAAGATTGGTTTATCTCGAAACGGCGGCGCTGCAAGTGCCGCCATTTTGCGTTCAGCTCGGCAATTGCGCGGTGATTTTAAGCGACGCCTCGTGGAGGACAGGCAGGAAACGGTTCGTCATGTCGTCGAGGCGCGTGCGCGCAGCATGGGTACCGACATTCAGGGCGGCGAGGATACGGCCGTTGCGGTCGAGAATGGGCACAGCGAGTGAGCGAAGGCCGGTTTCAAGCTCCTGATCGACCAGCGCGTAGCCCTTGAGGCGCACTGTTTCGAAGGCTTCGCGCAAGTCGTTGCGTTCTGTTTTCGTGCGTTCGGTAAACTGCTTCGGGGTCAGATCGCTCAGATACTGGTCGAGATATTCAGGAGGCTGATGGGCCAGCAAGACCCGTCCGAGCGCTGTGACATAAGCGGGCAGGCGCGTGCCGATGCTGAGATTGATCGACATGATCCGCGTGGCCGAGACGCGCGCGACATAGATCACGTCCTGTCCGTCGAGGACGGCGGCAGAACATGATTCCTGAAGTTCGTGGACGGTCGATTCCATATGCGGTTGTGCGATCTTCCACCATTCGAGTGATGACAGATAGGCATAACCGAGGCCAAGCACCCGTGGTGTCAGGGAGAATTTCCGGCCAGTTGATTTCACTTTGCCGAGCGATTCGAGAGTGAGCAGGAAACGGCGTGCGGTCGCGCGTGTGGTGCCCGTCGCCACTGCAACTTCGCTGATGGTCATATCCGGGCGGTCCGATCCAAACGCTTGGATGACTGCGAGTCCACGTTCAAGAGATTGTACGAATTCCGAGTTTTCACGGTGAGTGGCCATCGGTGGGTCCTTATGCAACTTGGCTATGTTCGGTTAGCGAACAAAAGTTCAATAGCCGAACATAGCTGAAACAGGCCCGTCATGCACATGCGAAGCGCGCGAGAATGATGTTCCAGGAGATATAGATGTTTGCGGTGTTTGGGCTACTGTCTAACCGAAAATACAAACATTGGAGGTAGTAATTATGAGTCTGAACGGAGCAACAATCGGCTGGATCGGTGCCGGGAAGATGGGCGGGCCCATGAGCCGACGGTTGGTGGCTGCAGGTGCCGACGTCGCAGTTCATGACCCGGTTAAGGTCAACGTGGATGCGGTTGTTGCGGCGGGGGCTCGCGCGGCCAGCTCAAACCGCGATGCCGCGGTCGGCGCAAGTATCGTTGTCTCGATGATTCCCAACGATGCGGTGCTCAGGGCCGTGACTATCGAAGATGAGGGGATCTTCGGGAACCTCGCGCCGGGTACGATCTATGTCGATATGAGCACTGTCTCGCCCGAGGTGTCCGCGCAAGTGGCGGCCGCCGCCGAGACAGCCGGTATCCGGCATGTGCGCGCCACGGTGTCCGGCAGCACGATACTGGCGGAGGCGGGCAAGTTGACGGTCATGGTGTCGGGGCCGAAGGACGCCGCAGACGAGTGTGCGGCATTGTTTGACGCCATGAGCGCGCACCATTTCTACCTCGGCGCGGAAGAGCAGGCTCGTTACCTGAAGCTGGTCATAAACCTGCTGGTTGGCACATCTGCCGCCGTGTTGGCGGAGGCGCTGACTCTCGGGCGGAAAGGTGGCCTCGACTGGGCACAAATGATCGACGTTATCGGTGCGAGCGTCGCGGCGTCGCCTTTCATCGAGTACAACGTGGCGCCGCTAAAAGCGCGGGACTTCTCGCCGATGTTCTCAACGGAGCAGATGTTGAAAGACTCGCGCCTGATCAGTGAAGCGGGCGAAAGTGCAGGCGTGCCATTGGCGATCGGGGGCGCCATGCTTCGGACCTTCCAGGATTCGTCGGAAGCGGGTTACGGAGAGGATAACCTCACCGCAGCCATCAAGCTTCTCGAACAGCGCGCGGGCCTGGACGACCTTTAGTCTCGGAGACGCCTAGAGGGCGTCGGACCCGGTCTCGCCGGTGCGTACGCGCACCGCAGACTGGAGATCGAGGACGAAAATCTTGCCGTCGCCGATCTTTTCCGTGTTCGCCGCATTTCGGATAGCGTCCACGACATTGTCGACGACAGCGTCGTCGACGGCGACTTCGATTTTGACTTTCGGCACGAAGTTCACCTGATATTCGGCACCACGGTAAATCTCCGTCTGCCCCTTCTGGCGGCCATAGCCTTTGACTTCGCTGGCGGTCATGCCTTCGATGCCAACGCCGGCCAACGCTTCGCGCACGTCGTCTAGTTTGTGCGGTTTGATGATCGCAACAATGAATTTCATGGTTGATCCTATGTCGTTGGGGGCGGCGTCGGCATATACATCGACACCGCCCCAAAGTTACGTCGAGACAAACAGCAGACTACATATTGTGGTAGCCGCGCTCGCCATGCAGCGCCAGATCGAGGCCCTGGACTTCGGTTTCCTCATCGACCCGGAACGTCAGGAACATTTTCAGCACCAAGACGATAACGGCGGTGAGGATGGCCGACCAGATCGCAACGATAATGATCCCGAGTGCCTGGACGCCCAACTGGCTTCCAATAGTCATGCCTTCGGCGAGACCATTTCCGCCGAGAGCGGCCGAGACGAAGATCGCCGTGAGCATCGTGCCGATCATGCCGCCGATCCCATGGACGGCGAACACGTCGAGGGAGTCGTCGATTTTGAATCGCTGTTTCACGGCCTGGGTGACCATGTAGCACACGACACCGCCAGCCAGGCCGAGCACAAGACCGCCGACCGGGCCGACCGAGCCCGATGCGGGTGTGATGGTGGCGAGACCCGCGACCATACCAGTCACCGCGCCGACTAGACTGGCCTTGCGATAACGGATCAGCTCCATCACCGACCAGGCGATGGCGCCGGCCGCAGCTGAAATATGCGTCACCGTCATGGCCATACCCGCGGCAGCATCGGCCGCGAGTGCCGAGCCGGCATTGAAGCCGAACCAGCCGACCCAGAGCATCGCCGCACCGATCATGGTGAGGCCGGGGCTATGCGGGGGTTGTACTTCACCCGGGAAACCGCGACGTGGCCCGAGCATCATGGCCAGGACCAGCGCGGATACGCCAGCCGTGACATGCACCACAACGCCACCGGCAAAGTCGAGCAGGCCCATCTCGGCGAGGAAACCGCCGCCCCAGACCCAATGCACGACCGGGGCATAGACGATGAGGACCCAGACGAGGGAGAAGGCGATCACGAACGAGAAGTGGATGCGCTCGGGATAGGCGCCGACGATCAATGCAGGTGTAATAATTGCAAACGTCATCTGGAACATGAAGAACAGGGTTTCGGGGATCGTTCCCGACACGCTGTCGATGGTAACGCCGGACAAGAAGGACTTGCCGAGTCCGCCCCACCAGGCGTTGCCGTCACCGAACGCGATTGAGTAGCCGACCGCGAACCAGAGAATGGAAACAGTTGCCGCGATGGCGAAACAGTTCATGAGAACCGACAACACGTTTTGCGATCGCACCAAGCCCGCATAGAACAATGCGAGACCGGGTAGGGTCATAAACAAAACCAGCGCCGTCGAGGTCAGAATCCAAGCCGTATCGGCTCCTTGCATGATTCCGCTCCTTTATATGTTGGTTGTTACATTTCTTATTGTTTGAGGGCTGCCGAACGATCTGGCACTTTGCGCCCACAGGAATACCCGCAGCCGCGACGAAGCGCTGGTTCTTTCGGAATCCCTATTACGGCGTGAGTGCGGTTATGTTTCTTATTTGGCCGCCGATAGGTTTCGCGCAGGATAATATCGCGATGATCCGCGTTCGCAAGGGGCAGATGTGAGCAAAACCACCGTCAATGACGCAACGGAAGCTGCCGCGCCGCAGGTTCTGCGTGACTTGTTCACAGCCGCCGTCGCCGCGGCGGATCCAATGGTGTGTGTGCCCGCATCGGTTCCGACCCCGACAAAGGGTGGACGGATGGTTGTCGTGGGGGCCGGCAAGGCGTCGGCGGCCATGGCACGCGCGGTCGAAAGCGAGGCTCGGCGTCAGGGATGGCACGACCGTCTGGAGGGGCTGGTGGTGACCCGTTATGGCCACTGGGCCGATTGTGATGCTATCGAAATCATCGAGGCGGCACACCCGGTGCCCGATGCGGCCGGCGCGGATTCAGCAAAACGGATTCTGGCCCTGGCCTCGAGTCTCACGTCGGAAGATACGTTGCTCTGCCTTGTTTCCGGTGGCGGATCAGCGCTCCTCTCCGCACCGGCCGGAGGCGTGACGGCAACCGAGAAGGCTGCAGTGACCCGTGGACTGTTGCGCAGCGGCGCGCCCATCGGAGAGATGAACTGCGTGCGCAAACATATCTCCGCGGTGAAGGGCGGGCGTCTTGCCCGCCACGCCGCGCCGGCGCGGGTGGTCAGCCTGATGATCTCGGATGTTCCAGGCGACGACACGTCGGTGATCGCGTCCGGACCGACGGTACCTGATCCAACGACACGCGCGGACGCGCTTGAAATTCTGACCCGCTACGAAATCGAAGTGCCGGCCTCGGTTCTTACGTTGCTGAAAGACGACACCGGCGAGACACCCAAGCCCGATGACCCGTTGTTTGCCAGGGTGGAGAACGTGATCGTCGCGCGACCGTCGGAAATGCTGGCCGCGGCCGAAAATGCTGCGCGAGAGGCTGGTTATGATGTCGTATCGCTGGGCGCGGACCTCGAGGGCGAGGCACGGAATTTGGGTGCTGAGCACGCCGCGCTGGCGATAAGGTTCCGGCAGGAACGCACGACACCGCTGGTCATTCTATCGGGCGGCGAGACGACCGTGACAGTAACCGGCAACGGGCGCGGGGGCCGCAATGCCGAGTATGCACTTGGACTGGCGCAGGCGCTGGAGGGGGCGCCAGAAATTCATGCCATCGCCTGTGATACGGACGGTATCGACGGGGTGGAGGGCAATGCCGGCGTGCTGGTGATGCCCGACACGCTCGATCGGGCGCGTGCGGCAGGTTTCGAGGCTGCCGATACGCTCGCGCGGAACGATGCCTACAGCCTCTTCGCGGCGATCGACGACCTGGTGCTCACGGGGCCGACCCGCACCAACGTGAATGACTTCCGTGCAATTCTGATCACCTGAATAGAAAAGGCCGGTGCCCCTGGTCTCCGGGCGCCGGCCTTCCTGTAATTCTCAGGCTGTGTTGGCAGCGCCTATGCGGCCTGCTTGCGCGCCTTTCTCTTCGCCCACCAAGTCTCGATATCGAGCTTGAAGTGCATGTAATAGACCTTGGGGAAGATGATCAGGATGTCATAGAGGGCGACCCATCCGCCTTTTAAAGTCACGGGGATGGTGATCCAGGGTGCGGCACCGATAATCGCAACATGCTCGTCGGTGTTGATCGTGTCGCGATTATCCAGTGCGCGTTCCACCAGATGCGCGAACGACCAATCGGCGCGGTAGATGACTTTGCCGTCGGGATTGATCACATAAACGGTGTTAGGCAGCAGGCCCCATTCGTGGTGCCATTTCCCCTCGACGTTATCGACGATGATCTTGCGACCCTCTTTGTAGTCGTCGCGGTTGCGCTTGGCATATTCGATCTTCTCCTCGATCGTCTCGGCCTGCTTTGCTCTCTCGCCGGGGTGGGCTTCGCGGACATAGACCACCAGCCATTCCACGTCGGGGTATTTTCCCTGTAGCTTGGCGTAGGGCTTCACATTCTTGACGTACATCGGGCAGGTGAGACTGCCGGACTCGATGACGAGCCATTTGCCCTTGTAGTCGGCGAGTTTGACCTCGTTGCCGTCCAGATCGGTCAACGTGTAGTCGAAATTCACGTCTTCTCCGGCCTTCGGGCCCGGGAAGTAGCCAAGCTCGTAGTTACTCATCTTGAAGCGCGAGTAGTTGTAAGTCTCGTCGCGTGCAGGTGCGCCCATTTGTTCCCTCTCCTTGCGGACTTCCTTGGGAAGTTCAGATTATTTTGGTTACGCAATTATTACAGCATAAAGCGCCGCTTCGGTAGCGACAGAAGCGTGAATTCTTTCAAAAATTCACCGTTCTCCGGCTGTAACCCGGGGTTTATACGACTGTCCAGCCACCATCGATTGTCAGGCTTGCGCCGGTGATTAGCTCTGATGCCGGTGAGGCGAGGAAAACGACCGACCCCGTCACGTCGGAAATCTTGCCGAGACGGCCCATGAGAATGCGGTCCATCACGAACTCCCTGAAGTCCGGATTCTCGAACATCGGCTTGGTCATCGGCGTCTCGATGAAGGTCGGCCCGATACAGTTACTGCGGATGTTCTGCGGCGCGAGCTCGGCGGCGATCGCCTTGCTCATGCCTTCGACGGCGTGCTTGGTCGCACAGTAATTGGTGCGGTTGGGTGAGCCGACATGGCCCATCTGCGACGACATGTGAATGATTGACCCGCCGCGCCCGCCCGCCTGCATGCGCCGTGCGGCGGCCTGGGCGACTAGGAACATGGACTTCACGTTGATGTTGAGCAGGAAATCCAGATGCTCCTCGCTGACATCGACAAACGGCTCGGGGATATTGGCGCCCGCATTGTTCATCAGGATATCGATGCGCTCGAGCCCTTCGATCTTTTCTGTTACCTGTGCGGCGTCCGTCACGTCGCACACAACCGTATGCGCGCTGCCGCCGGCTTCGGTGATGCGCGCGGCCACCTCGTCGAGATCGCTCTGGGTACGGCTGACCAGCACGAGCTCGGCCCCGGCATCTGCGAGCGCGATTGCGATGCCGCGCCCCAGCCCGCGGCCGGCGCCCGTGACCACGGCGACCAATCCGTCGAGCCGCAGCGACGGCGATTTATTATCTTCGGTTTCCGCAACACTCATCTCGTTCTGTCCTCGTCACAATGTCGTCAAATCGGGCGGATTGTGCGCTTGCAATCCAATTCTGCTGCGACCATAACCGAGCCCGAAGCCGGAGGTAAGACCGGCTAAGGCATATAGAATTCGATAATAGATAAAGGCGAGGCACCGAGATGGCCAAGAAAGCAACCGCACGCAAACCTACTGCGAAAAAGAGCGCGGCCCGCAAAGGTAAGAAGAAGCTGCTCACCAAAGCGGATGTGATGCGCAAGTGCAAACAGCTCAGCAACTGGGGCAAGTGGGGCCCGAATGACGAGCTCGGCGTTCTCAACTACATCACCCCGGAAGACATCGCCAGCGCGGCCAAGCTGATCCAGAAGGGCAAAGTCTTCCGCCTCGGCCTGAACCTCGACGAAAATGGCCCGCAGAACGGACTATTCGGCGGCCGCTGGAACCCGATGCATCAGATGCTTGCGACTGGCACGGATGCGGTGCAAGGCATTCAGGAGCCGCTCGCCGGCATGCGCTACGCGGATGACGCCATCAACCTGCCGACCCAGGCCGCGACCCAGTGGGACGCGCTGTCTCATGTCTTTACCGACGACAAGATGTGGAACGGTTATGACGCGACGCTCGTCGACGTACGCGGAGCCCACAAGAATGGTATCGAGAAATTCGCCGACAAGATGGTCGGTCGCGGCGTCCTGCTCGATGTCGCCCGTTACAAGGGCAAGGAACGGCTTGCGGATGGCTATGAGATCACCATCAAGGATCTCGAGAACACGGCCAAGAAGCAGGGTGTCGAAGTGCGCCGCGGCGACTTCGTGATCTTCAACACCGGTCAGATGGCCGATTGCCTGGACAAAGGTGATTGGGGCACCTACGGGGGCGGTGACGCTCCGGGGCTCGGTTTCGAGACCGTGGACTGGATCCACGAGAAGCAGATCGCGGGTATCTGTTCCGACACCTGGGGCATCGAAGTGCGCCCCAACAAGAGTGTCCCGGGCCTTAATCAGCCCTGGCACTGGGTAACGATCCCTCACATCGGAATCGTTCATGGCGAGATCTGGTATCTGCGCGAACTGGTCGCAGATTGTGCAGAAGACGGCGTTTATGAGTTCTTCCTCTGCGCCCCGCCGCTCGTGATCACGCGAGGCACTGGTTCGCCAATTAATCCGCAGGCCATCAAGTAAATTTGACGGCATCTATGTCGTTTTGGGGGGGCACGTTCCATTGGAGCGTGGCCCCTTTGTCTTGCTATAGTTCCATTATAATAAAGTCTGCCGGCGTGAAGCGGGCGCAACCGAGATTTACGGGGGAGACCTGAGATGCATCGTTACGACGATCCGAAACACCAGTTCGACATGGACCTCATCATGGAGAAGTCCGAGCGCAACAAGAACTGGGGCAAATGGGGCCCGGATGACGAGTGGGGCACGATCAATTATGTGGGCGACGAAGAGCGCAAGGGGGCAGCGCAGTTGGTCAAACGCGGCGAGGTGTTCGCGCTCGGACTGAACTTCGATGGCGACGGCCCGCAGAACGGACTGT
The DNA here is from genome assembly GCA_049601915.1 of Alphaproteobacteria bacterium. Lineage (GTDB taxonomy): Bacteria > Pseudomonadota > Alphaproteobacteria > UBA6615 > UBA6615 > UBA8079. The sequence goes on along the minus strand of JBMYRB010000003.1, from coordinate 377,072 downwards.
TCGGCGGCCGTTGGAACCCGATCCACACCATGCTCGCGACGGGCACCGATGCCGTCCAGGGCAAGCAGACGGTCCCCGGCAAAAAATACCCCAGCCAGTATGCGGACGATGCGGTCTCGTTACCGCTGCAGTGCGGTACCCAGTGGGACGCGCTCGGTCACGTCTTCAACAGCGACAAGATGTGGAACGGTTATGACGCGACACTGGTCGGTGCCAACGGTGCCGAGAAGAACGCGATCCACAAGATGCGCAATAAGATGGTCGGCCGCGGGGTGTTGCTCGACATCGCGCGCTGGGCCGGGGTGGACTCCCTCGACGACGGTACTGCGATCGACGCCGACGATCTCGATGCGTGCGCCAAGGCTCAGGGAGTGGAAATCAAGCGTGGTGACTTCGTGATCTACCGGACTGGCCACATGGAACGCTGCTTGGCCGCGGGCGAGTGGGGCGGATATGCCGGTGGCGAGGCGCCGGGCGTGTCCTTCCACACCTGTGACTGGATGCATGACATGGAGATCGCGGCGATCTGTGCCGACACCTGGGGCTGCGAGGTCATCCCGAATGAGACAGACGATGTATTCCAGCCTTGGCACTGGATCGTGATTCCGCAGATCGGCATCACCATGGGCGAGATCTTCTATCTCAAGGATCTGGCGAACGATTGCGACGCCGACAAGGTGTACGAGTTCATGTTTGTGGCCCCGCCGCTGCCGATTACGCGCGGTGTCGGCTCGCCGATCAATCCGCAGGCCATTAAGTAGCTCCTGTGAAGAATATTCAGGTCGGGCGGTACCGGAGTTGCCGGTGCCGCCCGCTCCGTTTTAAGACACTGCAAAATACGAACCCATACGAGGAAGAGTGACATGGCCATCGAGTTCCTGAAGCAGGGGATGGATTCCGAAGCGACCGACGAGGCCGACGCCAAGGTGCGCAGCATTGTCGAGGGCATTCTGAGCGACGTGAAATCGCGCGGCGACGCGGCCGTGTGCGACCTGTCGGAGAAGTTCGACAAATGGACGCCGGACAGTTTCCGCCTGTCGGATGAGCAGGTCCAGGAACTTGTGAACTCGCTGCCTGAGCAGACAATCGAGGACATCAAGTTTGCCCAGACCCAGGTCCGTAATTTCGCGCAGAATCAGCGCGACGCTCTGCAGGATGTGGAGATCGAAACGCTCCCGGGCGTGACCCTCGGGCACAAGAACATCCCGGTGAACAGCGTGGGCTGTTACGTGCCAGGCGGGCGCTACCCGATGGTGGCATCGGCGCATATGTCCATCGTGACAGCCAAGGTGGCTGGTGTACCGCGCGTCATCGCCTGCACCCCGCCAAACGAAGGTAGTCCGCATGCGGCAACCATCGCGGCGATGCATTTTGCGGGTGCCGACGAGATCTACTGTCTCGGTGGCGTTCAGGCCGTCGCGGCCATGGGCATCGGCACCGAGACAATCGCGCCCTGTGACATGCTGGTGGGCCCGGGCAACGCCTATGTGGCCGAGGCCAAGCGCCAGCTCTACGGCAAGGTCGGCATCGATCTGTTTGCCGGGCCCACAGAAGTGTTGGTCATCGCCGACGATACGGCCGACGTCGAGATGGTGGTGGTTGATCTGCTCGGTCAGGCCGAACATGGCCCGAACTCACCAGCGGCTGTCATAACGACATCCCGTGAACTCGCCGAGGCGATTCCCGCGGAGATCGAGCGCCAGCTCGAAATTCTGCCGACCGCAGATGTCGCGTCAGTTGCGTGGCGGGACTATGGCCAGATCATTCTTTGCGGTGATCGTGAGGAGATGCGCAGCGAGGCGGACCGGCTTGCCTATGAGCATGTCGAGATTCTGACGGAAGACCCGCGCTGGTTCCTCGACAACATGACAAACTTCGGCGCCCTGTTCATCGGGCCCGAAACCAACGTGTCTTATGGCGACAAGGTGATCGGTACCAACCATACCCTGCCGACCAAGGGCGCCGCCCGTTACACCGGTGGGCTTTGGGTGGGCAAGTTCATGAAGACTTGCACCTATCAGCAGATCACCGAGGAGGCGAGTGCACTGGTCGGCGATTATTGCTCGCGGCTGTGCGAAGTGGAACGCTTCTGGGGCCATAAGGAACAGGCCGACCTGCGCCTGCGCCGTTACGCGGGCCGCAACATCGGCATCGGGGCGACCGACGCCGCTGAATAATCTCATCGTAATCCGATAGAGAAGGGCGGCCGCCGGGCCGGCCTTTTTTCGTTCACCCTTGCGCGGTTATGTTCTGCGCCGGCCTGGATGAGTCAAAGAAAAAGGGCGGCCCGATGGCCGCCCTTTCCCAAATCGATGGGAATCGATTTTAGTTGATCGTGTACTGGTGAACCGGCTTGGCGCCGTTCGCGATGGACAGTTCCATCAGACGCTTGAAGGTGGCCTTACCCGGAACGCCCTGGGCTTCGTACTCCTTGGCCTTCTGGTTCACCCACGGCTCGATAGCACGAGCCATCTTGCCGCGTTCCTCATTGCCGAGGTCACGAACCGTGACGCCCTGCTTCTTGAGGTTCTCGAGAGCGGAGCTGAACTTGCGCACACCCTCGTCCTCAACGGCCACGTTGTAGACATCGGTCTCTTCCATGATGATCTTCTTCACGGAATCAGGCAGCTTGGCCCAGGTGTCGTTGTTGACGGTCACCGGGTAAGCTACAACCGAGCCCCAGCCCATAGTCGTGTAGTATTTCGCGACTTCGCCGAACTTGAAGCCGAAATACGGTGCCGGGAAAATCACGACACCGCTGAACACGCCGGACTGCAGCGCGTTGTAGACTTCGTTCAGGTTGGTCTGGACCTTGGCGGCACCAGCATAGTCAAGCCAGGGGAGGTTCGGACCGGCGGCACCGATCTTCACGCCCTTGAGCTCTTCCATCTTGGTCCACGGGAACTTCGTACCTAGGCCGTAATCGTCGAACGCGCCGTTCGCGATGTAGGTCTGGTTATACTTGTCCGAGAACACGTCGTAGAAGTAGTCGAACTCCTTGTGGATCTGACGCGTGGTCGGACCCATGATCTTAGGATCACCCGAAATGAACGGGTTGAAGTAGTTCAGGTTGTGGACAAACAGCTTCGTCGGCTCGAAGCAAGAGCACATCGCGCCGATGTCGACGAGACCCTTCTGGGTGGATTCCAGAACCTCGAAGAGGTTGGCAATCGTGCCGCCATAACCCTCGATGAACCGGACCTTGTGGTCGGTCTCGGCCGCGACACGCTTGGTCACGTTCGGAACGAAGGTCTTGTTAAGCTGATTAACGCTGGCGAGCGGCGCGGACGGATGTCCGGCTGCGATGCGCAGCGTGAAGCTGTCGGCTACGGCGGATGTGGTGGTCGCGGCTGCCGCAACGGCCAAAACACCAGCAGCAGCAACAGTCGTAAGATGCTTACGTGCTTTCACTGATCGTCTCCCTTTGAACATTTATTAGTTGTGCACAACGTCTGCGAATTTCAGCGGTAACGAAATGTGCTGGCTCTCGCATTAGTCGGAGCGCAACAAAGCAGGAATCGGTAACAAAAGCTAGCGGTTATCGCGCTTTCATTGCGCTGCCGAATGGCACCCGCACCGCCCTCCGGACGGCATTAAATATGACGCGGGCGCACGGTGCGCATGACGTCCGAAATTAAGTTGCAGCCGAAATGTGTCGGAACCATCGTGCTTGTTTGATGAATTCTCGCCGCGGCGAGGCAAAAAAAAGGCATTGAAGCGCGAACGTTGAGTTTACATAGGGTTTCAGTCTGCTAACTTCGCGCGGTGCTCGTTTGGGAGGACCTGCGAGTCGGACTAAATACCGCTTGATTTCACGGGCGGACAGGGAGCCAGTACATGGTCGATAATGTCGTAAACACCGTAACGCGTGTTTGCAGTACCGTTGCAGCATTCTGGGCGATGGCCCTCGCGTTTCTCATCCTCTGGGATATTTCGGGACGTACATTCTTCAACGCACCGTTCGATGGAACCATCGAGATCGTTGCCAACTCCATGGTTTCGATCCTGTTCCTGCAGTTGCCCTATACGATCTACCGTGGCGCGCACCTGCGCACGACCGTCGTCTATCAGAACCTGAATGACATGGGGCGCCGGTTGATCGATATCTTCGTCGCTATCATGGGCGTCTGGTTCTTCTGGTCGATTGCCATCGGTGGCTGGGAAGACATGATCATCGGCTGGGATGTCGATGAGCGCGAAGGCGAAGGTTCGATCCGCGTGCCGATCTATCCGGTTCGTTCGCTGATCATCGTTTTTGCGATTGTCTCGTTGCTCGTTTATCTGGTTCTTCTCTGGCACTTCGTGTTTGGCACTGAGCCCATCACGGATGAAGAAGAGGGCAGGGCCGAGTCCATCGAGGGCTCTCAAATCTAAAGTATAAAACCATCAACCCGTCCGGCGCAGATTGCGGCCGGAAAGTAGATGCGGGACTAAGGGGACGTTAAAAAATGGATCCGACTACAGCCGTCGTATTGATGCTGATTGTTCTGATTATCGCAGTGATAATCGGCATTCATATCGGAATTTCACTAGGTGTCACCGCGCTTGTCGGGACTTGGCTCATGTTTGGCTCATACGAGCTGGCAGCCGGGCAGGTGGGCAGCACCTCATTCTTCGCGCTTCGAAATTTCGTGTTCGCGGTCATCCCGCTGTTCGTCTTAATGGGCGAGTTCGTCAGCAGGTCCGGCTCGGCGGGAGATCTGTATCGGGTGATGAACTTCGGGCTAAAGCGTATTCCCGGTCGCCTCGCCGTTGCGACCGTCGCGGGTAACGCGGTGTTTGCCGCGGTGACCGGCACAAGTCTCGCGTCGGCGGCAGCGTTCTCGCGCCTGGCCTATCCGGAAATGATCAACGCCGGCTACAACCGCAAATATGCGCTGGGTTCAGTTGCAGGCAGCGCGTGCCTGGGCATGCTGATCCCACCGAGTGTGCTGCTGATCATCTGGGGTATTGTGACCGAGATCTCGATTGGATTCCTGTTCCTCGCGGGCATCTTGCCGGGCATTCTGCTGTCGCTGTTCATGGCGTTTTATTGCTCGGGCGTTGCTATTTTCAAGCCGGCGACCGCACCGGCTGTCGATCTCTCGGATGAAAAACTTACCAGCCAGGAGATGATCAGCGGTGGCGGTGTTATCTTCCTGATCATTGCAGTCCTCGGCAGCATCTGGGCCGGTTTCGCAACACCGTCTGAGGCGGCAGCGCTGGGTGCGTTGTTCGGTCTTGTTCTGGCGCTGATCAAGGGTGTCCGCTGGGAGGGTATTCGCGAGGCGATTATCGATTCCGGTAAGGTCATCGCCCCGATCCTGTTCCTGCTGCTGACGGCTCAGATGTATGCTCGTCTGCTGACCACGGGCGGCATCGTCAACCTGATCACCGACACGGTTGGTGGTGCGGGCATCGACCCCAACGTCGCGATTCTAATCATGATCGTGATCTGGCTAGTCCTCGGTACCCTGCTGGATTCGGGCTCGATCATCCTGCTTACGGTGCCCATCTTCTGGCCGATCGCGCAGAACTTCGGATACAACGAGTATGCGTTCGCGATCATGGGTATCCTGGCCATTGAGGCCGGTTTGCTGACACCGCCGGTTGGGCTGCTCGTATATGCGGTAAAGGGAGCGGTGGCCGATAAATCGGTGCAACTCGGAGAAATTTTCGCCGGGTCGATACCCTATTGGCTCTTGATCCTCGGAGTCATGGTGTTGGTCTGGGTGTTCCCAGAATTAGCAACAGAGCCCATCAGTTGGAGCACGGATATCAACTTCAACCACCAGGTCGGGATAACCTTCAGAGGAAATTAGCCTGACCTGTGATAACGAATTACGGCGGCGTTCCGGTTGGAACGCCGCCGTTTTCGTGTCCGGATATGTTTGAGGCCGGGTGCGATCCCGACCGCATGCCCGCCTGCGCTAGGCGTTGCGCTCGTTTGCAACCCGCTCAATCGCGTCGACGATGGCCTGATAGCCCGTGCAACGGCAGTAGTTGCCGGAGATGAATTCACGAATGTCCTCGCGCGAGGGCGAGGGGTTTTTCTGCAGCAGCTCTTCCGCCGTCAGAAGCATGCCTGGCGTACAGAAACCACACTGGACGGCATTGCGTTCGTGAAAGGCCTGTTGCAGATCCGAGATCGAACCATCATCGGACAACCCTTCAATGGTTTCGACCTCGGCGTCGTCGGCCTGTGCTGCCAGCATCAGACAACCGCGCACGATCTGGCCATCGACCCGGATGGTGCACGCGCCGCAGACACCGTGCTCGCAACCCACATGGCTGCCCGTGAGTTCAAGCTCATAGCGCACGAAATCGACTAGGTTGGTACGTGCAGGGACCCGTCGGGTCACCGACTGTCCATTTACTTTCAATGTGATGTCGACGTTCTGATCCATGTCGTCGTTCCCCTATGCCGCAAACGCGGTGAGGGCGCGTTTCGTGAGAACACGCGCCAGGTGCATTTTCATTTCTGGTGGGCCATTGAGGTCTGCCATCGGGTCGAGATCGGCGTCGAGGGCTGACTGTGCTGCCGCGACGCTCTCATCGTTATGTGGATTGCCGTTCAGGGCTTCGCAGGCCGCGCTCGCGAGAATGGGACGGTCGCCGGCGCCGAGAAACACGACACGCATATCCGAGAACGTACCGCCGTCGAGGCGGCCCTGTACGCCGATACCGACGATCGCATAGTCACCACTTCGACGTGCAAGTTCCATGAACGCCGTCCGTTCGCCATCCGCGATGGCCGGGACTTCGACGGCCACGAGAAGTTCATCGGGCTGCATGGCGGTCTCGAACAGGCCGAGGAAGAAGTCATTGGCCTCGACGCTGCGCGTGCCGCCACGACCCTGGAGGATCATTCTGGCGTTTATCGCCCGGCTGACGGCCGGTAGCTCGGCGGCCGGATCGGCAAAGGAGATCGATCCGCCGAATGTTCCCCGGTTACGAATGGCCTGATGGGCCACGTGGGGCATCGCCTGGGCGATGAGCGGCGCCATCTTGGCGACGTCAGCGGATTCGAGAACCTGCGTGTGGCGGGCCAGAGTGCCGATTCGCAAAGTCGACCCGTCGCTGGTGATGTCTGACAATCCGTCGATATGGTTGATGTCAATGAGAATCTCGGGTGCCGAGAGGCGCATGTTGAGCGTCGCCATGAGGCTCTGGCCACCGGCCAGGATACGCGCATCGTCTCCGTGCTCGTCGAGCAGATCAAAAACCTGATCGAGAGTTTTGGCTTTGACATAGGAAAATGGTGCGGGTTTCAACCGATGTCTCCCTTTTCGGACTTATTTGCTCGAGCTTTGTTGTCGGCTCGGCACAGCTGTTTTCTAAACAACACCATACAGTACGTCTATGCGAACGGTGCGCGTACCCCTATTTAACACTCCAACGTTTTTGTTTCACTCGGGAGTGCCAAATGGCTGAAGGTAAAATTACGGTCAAACCCTCCATCTATACAATGCACGGCGTGTCCACCTCCCACTCACGCACGGATATCACGGTGCGCGACGTTACGGTAACAACCGACGAACCGCTGGAGCGGGGCGGCACCAATGTCGCGGCGTCGCCTACTGAGACCATGATTTCAGCCCTTATCGGTTGCACGAACAACGTCACGATCCGCATCGCACAACATAAGAAACTGAATTTCGAGCTGATCAGCATTACAGGGGATGTGATTTTCGATCGCCGTGGCGTGGTGCTGGCCGAGGAAATTGATGTACCTTTCCCCGAGATCACCCTGACAATCACCGCCAAGACTGATGCGAGCGCCGAGCAGCTGAAGGAAATGCAGGAAATGCTGCCGATTTTCTGCCCGGTATCCCGGGTCTTCCAGGCGGCAGGCACGAAAGTCACCGAAAAGTGGAACATCGTTGACTAGCCAGTAACGTCAACAATTAGGAAGCAGTTATGTCGCTCACGATCTGGGGTCGCCATACATCGTCCAATGTCCAGAAGCTGCTATGGGCCTGCGCCGAAATGGGCGTGGACTATTCGCGCCCGGACATGGCGGGTAAATTCGGGTTCACCAAGGATTATCTATCGATGAACCCGAACCGGGTTGTGCCCACGATCGATGATGACGGGTTTATCCTGTGGGAATCGAACGCGTGCCTTCGCTACCTTGCCGAGAAACACGGTCGTGGCACACTTTGGCCGGAGGATCCGCATGTCCGCGCGGACTCGGACCGTTGGATGGATTGGCAGACCGCCACCTTCTGGCCCGCCTTGCGCCCTGTCTTCCATCAACTGATCCGCACCCCGGCCGCGGAACAGGACCAGGAACTCATTGAGAACGGAATCAGGTCAGCGGGCGAGATCAGCACTGTCCTGGATGCCGCACTCGCAGATCGGACCTTTGTTGCCGGTGATGATTTCACGATGGGCGATATTCCCATCGGCGGCGTGATCTATCGTTGGTATGAAATGGATATCGCGCGGCCCGAGCGACCACATCTTCGCGCCTGGTACGAGCGGTTGCAGGTGCGGCCCGGCTATGCCGAACACATCATGATCCCGCTGCAGTAGACCCTTACTGCGCGTTGAGTGCCGCCTGGCGTTCCCGGATTTTCTTTGGCCACTGTGATTGTATGAAGGCCAGTACCGCCCAGATATCATCGTCTGAAAGAATATCCTTGTAGGCGGGCATATCCGTCTCGATCGGACGGCCGACCAGTTCGGAAATCCCATATTTGGTCAGGTTGAATAGCGTCTGGTCGTCATGGTGCCAAGTGTGACCGCTGGCATCGTGGGGCGGTGCAGGTAGGCGCCCGTTTGAATTGCGGGTGCGCCAGTTTGGTTGGCCTTCGAGGTTTCGGCCGTGGCAGTCAGCACAATTTGCTGTGTATACCTGTTTTCCATGTTCGTCCGACCGGTCGCCCGGGGCGTTCAGACGCGATACGTCGTCGATTGCACTGCCCTTGAATGCGACAAAGCCAATTGCGCTCAATATAAAAACTGCCACAATTACGGCCAGTTTGATAATGGGCGTTCGCAGAACTCTATTGTTTTTCATTGAAGCCATGTACAGGCTCCAGCGCCTGGAAGGTCAAGAGCCATTCGTCTCGGCAACGAACTCTATGACCAGAGCTGCTCCGAGGCCATCCGGGCTCCCTCGGTCATCGAGGCAAACTTCATCCAGACAATATTCCGGTCCACCTGGACCCTGCCGGCAAAGGTGCCGAACCCGCAGTCGCCGCCGACCAACACATTTTCTCGACCCACAACGCTTGCGTAGTTCTGAATTCGGTCGGAGACCAGTTCCGGGTGTTCGACAAAGTTCGACGTCGTATCGATGACGCCGGGAATAATCATCTTACCGTCGGGCAATTTGACGTCGCGCCATATCTTCCATTCATGCTCGTGACGGGGATTGGCGCCGGGGAACGAAAAGGCCATCGGCTTGGCCCCCAGAACGATATCGACGATATCGATTAACGGGACGTCTTCGTGATGCGGTCCCATCGTGCTGGCCCAGCAGAGATGCATCCGGACCTTGTCGGCGGGAATGTTCGCCACGGCATGGTTGAGGGCGTCCACATGCATCGATATCTCCTTGCGGAAATCCTCGAGGCTGAGATGTTTGAAAATCGTGTGGCGGCTGAGTGCCAGGTCCGGGCAGTCGAGCTGCAGGATCAGGCCGGCATCGACGATGGCTTCATATTCGCGGCGCATGACGTCGGCCAGGGCGAAGATGTACTCCTCCTCGGAGCCGTAATAGAGGTTAGGCAAGAAGCGTGAGATCTGACCCGGAGAGGGCGATGTCATGAAGGCTTCTTGAGTGCCTGCTGTGCCTACTACGCTCGCCGCGCGGTCGATGTCGGCCTGGGCGGCGTCCCAATCCTGCCACGCGACTGGGCCGGAACAGGCCGGGCGGTGAGTGAGCGGCGTCAGGAAGGGGGCGAGCATCTGGGCGAGCTCGGGAAACTCCTCCTTGTCGGCACCGGACGGCTTGGGCTGGTTGGGACCGTCATAACCGGTGAGGCGGTCCTTGACGTGGATCGTGTAGTCCGCGCGGCCCTGTTCGCCGTCGTTGATGACATCGAGGCCGACCTCCACCTGTTTGGCGACCACGTCTTCGACGGCGCGTCCAACAGCGGCATCCATTTCGGCACCGCCGCCGCCGGGGTTGCTTTCCTCGGCCAGCAGGAAATCGACCACGTCCTGCGGTCGTGGCAGGCTGCCGGTGTGCGTCGTGAGAATTCTATCGGTGCTTCGCTTCATGGTTCCCCTGTTCAGGCATGATCCCGTCGGCCGGAATTCGGATAAATATTAGCACATGGGGGGGAGCATGTGGGTTCGGGACGCACAAAAAAGATAAGGGGCGCGGCCAACATGGCCGAGCCCCTATCAGGTCAGATGGACAGATGTTATTCCTTGTCCCAATTCCGAAGGATCGACTGATTTGCCGTTCGCATCGCGCCCATGTAGAGCGACAGGATTTCGGTGCCCGGCTGGCCGGCGTCATTGCGTGCCTTGGCCCAAGCCTGAGCGAAGTTAGGCATGGCGGTTGTCCATGCCTTGCGGTCGGCATCGCTAAGCTGGGATTCCTTCATGCCGAACTCGGTGCGGTAGCGGTTCAACATCGCCTTGGCGGCGTCGACCACGACCTTTTCGTTCGCGAGATACTAACCTTCGGCGTTATCGTTGATCGCCCCGCGTACTTCTTCGGGCATCGCGGCGAGGGGGCCAGATTGACGTTGAGAATATTCGACTGAACGGCACCCAACCCGGCATGAAGCATGTTCGGAGCGGGTGTCGGCGGTCGATGCGACGCGCTGGTCGAGGTGCTATACGCTTATGTGGCACTGCCATGGCGGTGCGTGTTTATGTTTCAGGTTTTCAGACCGCGATTTTACCGATCGGCAGCGACAGCCCGGAATCGATGATGATCTCCAGGGTCTTGCGCAGATGGGCGTGGTGCGCCTCAACCGCGCCTTCCACGTCACCTGAGAGTGTCGCATCCATGAGGCTCTTATGTTCGTCCCGTTCGGTGCGGGTCGGATAGCTGATCGACGCGGCGAGTTGGCGATAGCGCATGGATTGGTCGGCCAGAAGCTTGCAAAGAGCGAGCAGGCGCGGCGAACCGCAATTCGCCAGAAAAGTGGTGTGAAATTCGCGGTGCAGGACTTCCCATTCCGGGTTGAATTCGAATTTTTCGGTTTGGGCCGAGCGCGGGGTGTGAGACAGCCTGTGGTAGGCGACGACGATCGACTCCTCCCATTCCGGCGTCGCGTTGGCCATGGACTCGCGCAAGGCTATTTCCTCGGCCCAGCACCGCATCCGGATGAGGTCGTAGAGGTCTTCCTCGCCGATGCCGGCGACATGGAACCCCTTTTGGTCTTCGAAGCAGACCAGTTTCTCGGAGAGGAGACGGTTAAGCGCCTCGCGCACCGGGCTGATGCCGACCCCGTAGCGGCCGCGCAACTGCTCGGTCCCGAGGCGATGCCCTGGGGCAAGTGCGCCGGTTAGAATGTCGTCCCGCAAGCGGCCATAGACCGACGTTGCGATCGTTGGGCCGCCCGCCCGACTGTCTCGTTTGCTGGTCTTTTTCATCGCCATCTTTTTCGCCGCATCAGGACTTATCGATTGAACCTCAATCTGTTGGAAACCGAACCTATATTCGAATATAATTGTCGGGATAAAAAATATTCCAATATTGTTGACCGGCGCACCTAGAATATTGTCTATCCATCGGATCAAAATGTGTTCGAAAACGAACGTTAATCAATCTTAAAGCAAGGGCAAGCCATTGGGAGAAACAGAATGATCAAATCCAAGTCCATTTTTAAGAAAGTCGGGGCCGTAAGCGCTGGCGCCATTCTGGCGTCGATGGCGTTCGCAGGCTCTGCAAGCGCGGCCGAGAAGATCAAGCTCGCTGCTATTGACGGCTACTCGCCGAAGTCGCTGTGGGTGAAGGAATTCATCGATTTCTACATTCCCGAGATCGACAAACGGCTGGCTGCGAAGGGCAACTACGAGATCGAGTGGAACCAGGCATGGGGCCAGATCGTCAAGGTGCGTGGCGTGCTTGGTGGCCTTGATAAAGGGCTCGGCGACATCGGCGTCGTGACCACGGTTTTCCACGCCGACAAGGTACCGCTTCAACTCGTCGCATATGCGACCCCGTTTGTCACCAACGACCCGGGTCTCGTTGCCAAGACCGTTGACGACCTTGCCAACAAGTATCCCCAATTCAAGGCGGCCTTCGACAAGTTCAACCAAGTCTACCTGACGAACATGGCGGTGCTCGACACCTACCAGATCTTCTCGAAGAATCCGCTGACTCAGCTTACCGATATGAAGGGTCTGAAGCTCGGCAGTGCCGGCCTCAACCTGCGCTGGCTTGACGGTTTCGGCGCCGCTGGCGTCGCGGGCAGCCTCGTGACCTATCACAACAAAGTCAGCACCGGCGTGCTCGACGGGTTCATGCTGTGGCCGGAAGCGGTTGTGGGTCGCAAGATCTACGAAGTCACGCCGTACATGCTCAAGGCCGATCTCGGTACCGCCAACTCCAAGGTTGTCAGCGTCAACTCCGACACCTGGGAAGCGCTGCCGGATGAGGTCCGCACGGTCATTCAGGAAGCCGCGATCGACTATCGTGACCACATGGCGAGAGAAGCGCTGTCGCTTGCGGATGCGAGCTACAAGGCCTTCCTCGACAATGGCGGAAAGATCACGAAACTGAGCCAGGAGCAGCGTCAGCAGTGGGCCGACAACATGCCTAACGTTGCTGCTGACTGGGTTGCTGCACGCGAGAAGGAAGGCGCACCGGGCCGGGTCGTGATGCAGTCCTACATGGACACCATGCGGGCTGCGAACCAGCCGATCCTGCGTCAGTGGGATAAGGAGCTCGGTTCCTGAGCCTAACCCCCTTCTAGGTCAAACAGACAAAAGGTTTGAGCATGTCGGATCTAGCCGAAGGGGCGCCACCGGTTGGTGGCGCCCCCCAGGATTTACTCGATCGCGTCCTGACCGTGATGAACACGATCGGGTCGTTTTGGATTTTCGTGCTCATGGTGATGATCGACACGGACGCTTTCAGCCGGACCATTTTCACGCATCCAATCCATGGTGTGAACGAACTGGTGGAAATGTCGATTGTCGGGATTGTCTTCATGCAGTTGGGTGACGCGACGCGTCGCGGCAGGCTGACCCGATCTGATGGGTTTTACGGCCTGATGCAGCGCAAGGCGCCCAAGTTCGGGCATGTGCTTGGCGCCGTTTTCGACTTTCTGGGTGTGGTGTTTCTCGCCATCGTCCTGTACGGCGCAGTTCCGGAGCTGATCGACGCCTATGAGCGTAACTACTTCGTCGGCGAAGAGGGCCTGTTCACGGTCGTGGAATGGCCGATCAAGGCCGTCATCGTCCTCGGTTGTACGGTCACGATGCTGCAATTTCTAAAGTTTGCCGTACGGCACGTTGTACCGCTGGTGCGCGGCGCTGACTAAGCGGTCGACTTTGAAGGGGATTACCTAAGATGGGTGGAATCGAAGTCGGGATCATATCGGTCGTTCTGATCGTGGCCCTCATCTATCTGGGGCTCTACATCCCTGTGGCCCTGGGGCTGGTGTCGTTCCTGGGTGTCTGGGTCATTCGCGAGAACCCGAATATCGCCGTGGCGCTGTTGTCGGAATCGATCGCTGATACGGTATCCGAACTGGTCTTTGCGTCGGTGCCGCTGTTTGCCCTTATGGGGCTAATTGTCAGTAAAGCGGGGCTTGGTAAGGACGTTTACGAGGTTGCGAATTTCTTGTTTTACAGGATTCGCGGCGGTCTCGGGATTGCGACGGTCGCCGCAAACGCGATCTTCGCGTCGATCACCGGCTCCACGATTGCATCTGCCTCGGTGTTCACCCGTGTGGCGGTACCGGAAATGCGGCGCTTCGGCTACCGCACGCGTTTCACGGTGGGTGTTGTGGCTGGTTCGTCCGTGCTGGGCATGCTGATCCCGCCGTCGGCCATGCTGATCATCTATGCAATCGTCACCGAACAGTCGATCGGCCGCATGTTCATCGCGGGAATTATTCCCGGAATCCTGCTGGCGATCGCCTACGGCATTCTGATCTTGCTACTGGCCTATATCGTGCCACGCTTCGTCGGCGGTAGTGAATCCGCAAGCATAGCAGCGGAGGACTGGGCGCAGCAGACCTGGATGGACCTGTTTAAGAAAATCATCCCGGTTATCGCCCTGGTGCTGGTCGTGCTGGGAGGGATTTATGGCGGCGTGTTCACCCCGACCGAAGCCGGTGCCGCGGGGTCACTGGCCGCACTCGTGATCGCCATTCTGAAACGCAACTTCTCTTGGCGCGACCTTTGGGAAGTGCTTGTCGAGACGGGTTACATCACGGCGACCATCCTGTTCCTGATTATCACGGCGTCCATGTACAGCCGCATGCTGGGTGTTGCGGCCCTGCCGACCGTGTTCGGCGAGTGGCTTGTGGGCTTCGATCTGAGCCTGAACGAGTTGATGATCATCTATGTCCTGTTGATGGTCCTGCTCGGGACCATCATCGAGACCGCATCGATCATCCTGATTGTCGTGCCGTTGTTCTTGGTGGTGCTCGACAGCTTTAATGTCGATCTCATCTGGTTTGGAATCATCACTGTCGTCGGCGCTGAGATCGGGCTTCTGACACCTCCGCTGGGAATCTCGTGTTTTGTGATCAAGAGCGCGATCAACGATCCTACGGTGAAGCTGTCTGATATCTTCGCGGGCGCATTCCCTTTCGCGGTCACGATGTTCATCGTGTTGCTGATCCTGATCGCGTATCCGCAGCTCAGCCTCATTCTGCTCGAGTTGGGTTACGTGTAGCGTCCGACTGACGGGTGCCCATCCGCTGGTTTTCGGCCGACGGATTGCCCATAATCGCGGCCATCCAAACCGGGGGAAGTGATGAAGATTTTCAAGGACCGTTTACCGTATTCCGCCATTGTCGACCGTCCGCAATGGAAGCTGCCCGATGGCAAGCGTATGGCCGTCTGGATCATCGCGAATGTCGAAGACTGGGATATCTCCCGGCCCATGCCACGTGTCGTGTTGCCGCCGCCGATGGGGGTGCCGCTGCAGCCCGATCTTCCGAACTGGGCGTGGCATGAGTACGGCATGCGCGTGGGTTTCTGGCGAATTCGTGACGCGCTGCGCGATCGCGGCATCACCCCGACCATAGCGGTGAACGGTCGGGTCTGTGAAACCTATCCCCGTGTGGCCGAGGCGGCGTTGGAACTCGGCTGGGAGTTCATGGGGCACGGCTACCTCCAGGGGCCGATGCACAAGCATGACGACCAGCAGGAGCAGATTGATCGCGCCTGTTTGGCGATCGAGAAGTTCACGGGCAAGAAGGTCCGGGGTTGGGAAAGCCCGGGCATGACCGAGACCTTTCAGACGATTGACTATCTCGCGCGCGCGGGCATCGAGTATGTCGCCGATTGGGTGCTTGACGACCAGCCGGTTGAGATCGAGACCAGCGCGGGGCCGGTGCTGTCGGTGCCCTACACGGTCGAGACCAACGACATCGCCATGATGGCGCTGCAACAGCACTCGTCTGACGAGATGCTGAAGCGTTCGAAGGATCAGTTCGACCGCCTGTATATGGAGAGCGAGGAATCGGCGCGGGTGATGTCGATCAGCTTGCACATGTATCTCACCGGCGTGCCGCACCGGATCAAGTATTTCGAGGAAATCCTCGATTACATTCAGGGACATTCCGACGTGGCCATCGTGCCGGGCGAGACAATCATGGACTGGTACCGCGAAGCCCACGTCTAGGGATCACACCGATGGCTCTGTTGATTACGCCGCCGGTGACGGGCTCGACGGAGTACTGGGCCGAGTCCGTAGAGGCGCTTGCGCCCGATCTTGACATTCGGCGCTGGCCGGATGTCGGCGACCCGGCAGATATCGAATACCTGCTCACGGGCTTTCTCGATCTGGCCGAACTGCCGCCGTTGCCGAACCTGCGCCTGGTAATGCCCATGTTTGCGGGTTTCGATCACCTGCTGGTGCACCCCGACATGCCGGACGTCCCAATCGTGCGGACGGGCCCGCCTGACGGTGACCTGGCGATGACCGAATATGCGGTACTCCACGTGCTTCGTCATCACCGGCAGATGCCCGATTATTTGGCCCAGCAGCGCCGCAGCGAATGGCATGTCAGGCCCCAGAAGCTGCCGCGCGAGCAGCGGGTCGGCTTCATGGGGTTCGGGGTGCTGGCCCGGCCGCCGGCACGGGTGCTTACCGGTCTCGGTTTTGATATCGCTGCCTGGACCCGCGCCGAACGTTTCGACCCCGAGGTCGATATATTTAGCGGGGCGGGTGGGCTGGCGCCGTTCCTGGCCCGTACCGATATCCTGGTCTGTCTCCTGCCGCTGACGGCGGAAACCGAAGGCATATTGAACGCTGATAATTTCCGGCAGATGCCCGACGGTGCCTCGATCATTAATCTGGGGCGTGGCGGGCATCTCGTCGAGGATGACCTGATCGCCGCTCTTGACAGCGGAAAACTGGCCGGGGCGACCCTCGATGCCACCAAACCCGAACCCTTGCCGGAGGAGAGCCCACTCTGGTTACATGAGCGGGTCACAATCATGCCGCATACGGCGCGCAGGGTGAGGGCGGATGTTATCGCGCCCCAGGTGGCGGAGATCATCCGCCGGGACAAGGCCAATGAGCCGCAATTGTTGGCCGTAGACCGGTCGGCAGGATATTAGGAGAGACATAAAATGGCTTTGACGGATGCACAGGTGGCGCAGGCTGCCGATATTCTGGCGGATGCCTTTAACGCGCGCACCACGATTGATGGGCTGCCTGACGAATGCGGCCCGGCGAACGCCGCCGAGGCAGTGCAGGTCCAGATCGCCCTGCTCGAGCGGCTGTCGCTCGACGCGGTAGGCTACAAGGCCGGTTTCACCAACCCGCCGATGCTGGAGAAGGCCGGACCGGACGGACCCATGGCCGGTGTCATGTTCCGCGACTTCAAGATTGCCAGCGGTGGCAGCTTGCAACGCGCAGATGTGGGGACGGGCGCCCTGATCGAGGCGGAGGTCTCGTTCCGTATGGGAGCGGATCTGCCGGCCCGCGACAACGTATATAGCGACGACGAGGTGATCGCGGCCGTCGACAGCGCGATCATCGGGATCGAGGTTGCCGTACCCCGCATGAACGACCCGCTCAACCAGCCGATGGTTCATCTGGCCGCCGACAATGGTGCTGCCATGGGGTTCGTTGCCGGTCCGGATATCCCGGACTGGCAGAACCGCGATCTCAAGACCCTTGACATCGAACTGCTCTTCGACGGCGAAGTGGTGTCGGAAGGTATGCCTTTGCCGGCGCGTTGCGATGAGATTTGGTCGCTGGTCTGGATCGTCAATCATTTCTCTGCGCGTGGTGTTAGTATCAAGGCTGGTGACTACATGACGACGGGTGCTGCGGCGGCCCCGAAACCTATCGGCGATGCGAAGGAAGTGCTCGCGCGCTTCGCCGGGATCGGCGATGTCGGTTTCTCGGTGGCGGACTGAACCTGGCCCGGATCCTGACATTCGCGCTGGCGCCGCGGGGGAATAAGGATAACCTGAGGATCGCCATTCCGATCGATTCCGTCGCCGAGGGCGTGAATCCGACCCAGTAGGGCTCGTAAGGTGCACCTGCGCGCCCATCTAAAACGAATTACGATTAAGGGGAAATGCCGTTCATGGCTGAAGCTGATCAACCGATGACCAACCCCGTCCTCGACGGGTTGATCAACCGGAATTCAACACCGCCGCGCCTGTTCGACGGCGGCGCGGCGCCGCGCGCGGACATCGACCGGATGCTTGAGGCGGCGATGAGCGCGCCCGATCACGGGTTCGTTCGGCCCTGGCGTTTTCACATCGTCGAGGGTGACGCGCGAAACAAGCTCGGTGAACTCTTCGCCGACGCATTGCTGGAGCGAGATCCTTTCGCACCGACGGCCGCGATCGAGAAAGAGAAGGGACGCCCTCTGCGTGCCCCGACGATCATCACCGTATGTGCCAAGGTCGACCCGACACGCGCACCCAAGGTGCCGGTCGTCGAGCAAATCGTGGCGACGGCGGCGGCGATGGAGCACCTCGTCATCGCGGCCCAGTCGATGGGTTATGGCGCGATCGTACTGACGGGGCGCAATGCCCACGACCCCAAAGTGCGCAAAGCTTTCGATCTGTCCGGCGAGGATGAGCTGCTGGGTTTCGTCTATATCGGCTGTATCAGTGTACCCACACCACCGAAGGAACGCCCCGACGCGGTCGAATTCACCAGCATGTGGGGTTGAATACCCAGTCTTACAAACAGAAACGCCTCACCCTGAACTTGTCGAAGGGCGAGGCGCTTTGTCTGGCTCATGCTTCGACAGGCTCAGCATGAGGGTCGTTGGATTTTCCTAGAATGTCTCGTTCCAGTGCACCATCGACAGACCGGCGACCGGTGAGGTGAAGTAGGGGATGTTGGTCGCGCGCAGCGAGCCCACATAGACTGTCTTCAAATCCGGACCGCCGAAGGTCACGGACGCGCACCATTTGGCGATGTCGCCACCGCATTCGAGTAGCAGCTCGGCCGTTACTTCGCTTTTCTGGAAGGCCGCGTCGAGCTTGGCGACCTCTTCGGGGCTCGAATCATCGAAAATGATGTGCAGATCGCCTTCGGGCTTGATGGCGAAGATGCCGTCATTCATCACATGGGTGCCCCAGAGATTGCCGAAGGCATCGAAGGCGATTCCGTCGATCAGGCGCCCATGGTCGCTCGGGCCATAGATTTCCTTCGGACCGAGGCTGCCGTCATCTGCGATTCTGTAACGCGCAATGTTGCGGCCGCAGGTCTGCACCACATAGAGCCATTCTTCATTCTCATCGAGCTTGCACTCGTTCGAGAAATGCACGTCGTCGGCTACGATCCGGACTCCGACGCCTTCTTCATAGAGCAGGATGCGTCCATCGATAATGTCGGGGCTGATCGCTTTGGGCCAGTCATGGAGCATCGTCGAGACGGTGATCCAGACGCGGTTCTTGCTGTCGCGGGCAACAAAATTGACTTTGCCGATCGCTTCGCCGTCGACCGTATCGAACATCACTTCGGTCTCGCCGGTGCGGGTCATTCGCTCCAGGCAATCGGTGCCGAAGTTCGAAATCAGGATGTCGCCATTGTCGGCAAAGGCCAAGCCGTTCGGCAGGGTACCGTCAACGAACTTGGAGGCTTCGTCGTCGGTCGAACCGAACGCCTCGGCATCATGGGACTGTGTGATGATGTCCTGGCTACCGTCGGGTCGGATGCGCACAACGCCGCCACGTGCATCGGCTGACCACAGGTCGCCGTTTTTCTCGGCCAGGATACATTCCGGGCGCTGCAGACCTTCACCGATGAACTTAAAGTCATCCTTAGTGAGGGTGAAACCGTCGATGGGATTGTTCGCCATTTTCTCTCTCCTCCCGGACCTCCGGGGTACGTGACCGGATGTGCCGCGCGGAATGGAATCCACGCGGCACTTTGATTTTTATAATCCAGTATTGGTGTGTTCCGGGTCGAGCCTAGAATTTCACCATATCGCCGCCCTTGAGATCGAGGATCTCGCGGGCTTCATCGGGTGTTGCAACCTCCAGGGACAGGTCCTCGACGATCCGACGGATCTTCTCAACCTGCTGGGCATTAGATTCGGCCAGTTCGCCCTTGCCGATGTAGAGAGAATCCTCGAGACCAACACGCACGCTGCCGCCAAGCATTGCGGACTGGGTGACGAAGTTCATCTGATGACGGCCCGCACCGAGCACGGAGAAGACATAGTCGTCACCAAAGAGTTTGTCGGCGGTTTCCTTCATGTGCATCAGATGCGCAAGGTCGGCGCCGATACCACCCATGATGCCGAAGATGAACTGCAGGAAGATCGGGCCTTTCAGACGGCCTTGATTGTACCAGTAGGCCGTGTTGTAGAGATGGCTGACATCGTAGCACTCATGCTCGAACTTCACCCCTCGCTTATCGTGCAGCTCGGTGATGATGTATTCCATCTGCTTGAAAGTGTTCGTGAAGATGAAATCGTCGGTCATCTCCAGATAGGGCTTCTCCCAATCGTATTTCCACTTGTCGTAGCGACCGGCCAGACCAAAGATTCCAAAGTTCATGGACCCCATGTTGAATGAGGTAACTTCGGGCTCGGCGCGCACGGCAGCGGCGATGCGCTCGTCCACGGTCATACCTAGGCCGCCGCCGGTGGTGATGTTCACGACCGCCTCGGTGTTCTGTTTGATACGGGGCAGGAACTCCATGAACACGTCGGGATCAGGCGTGGGTTTGCCATTCTCAGGGTCGCGGGCATGCAGATGGATGATCGATGCGCCCGCCTCGGCCGCCTCGATGGAGGCTTGGGCGACTTCGTCGGGCGTGATCGGAAGATGATCCGACATGGTCGGCGTGTGAATCGCGCCCGTGATCGCGCATGAAATAATGACTTTGGATTGTTTCGCCATGGATTTCCCCCTGAGGTCGAAGATTATTTGTTTTCGTTGGCCTGATACTGACCGTTTCTGGCCGCAAGGACCATTCGTGACATTGGCCGCGAGCCTACAATCGCGGTCCGGCCAAGTCTAGATTAGAGGGCGACTATCCCAGCTCGAAGCTCGTGAGCCCGAACACACCGGGAAACCGCATCTGTGGCGCGAGGCCCCGATACATGCGCACGGTCTCGAATAACCGTTCCAGGCCGAGTTTTTCACACATTTCGAGAGCATCGTCGTTGGCAAAGGGGGAGTCCAGATAGACCTGTTCAGCACCGGAGTCCGACACGAGTTTGGCGATAAGCCGCTCGGCCATCGCCGCGTCATCGGCAAAAAGTGGACCGATCTTGTGGCCTTCGCGGCAGGGGCGGATCACGCCATAGCCCTGGATGTCGCCGTTGGTAACCGCTGCAACGCCGCAGTGGCCCGGGGTCGATAGCCAGGCTTTCAGATAGCTCTCCCGCGTTGACGGAAAATACTCGGTGTCGAAGTCGATGATCGCCGCGACGTGCTCGGGGCCGATCGTCACCAGGTCGTCCCCGCTGTTATCTGCCTGCGAGAGATCAGGAATGCCGCCAAACCTGAAGCTGCGATGGGTACGGAAGAACCCGGCTTTCCGGTAGGTCATCTCCTCATCGACGACGGCATCCAGTCCGATAACCACATGGCGACCGAACCGATCGATGACATGGCGCCAAAGTGCCAGACCAATGCCTTGGCCACGGTGATCGGCGTGGACGATATAGAATCCGATAAATGTAAAGCCCCGATCGTGTCGGACCTGGGACATGCAGGCGACCATCTCGCCGTTTTCTCGCGCGGTCCAAAATCCTTCCGGGTCCGTGGCCCAGAAGGCCTCGGCGTCGTTCAGGCCGGGGTTCCAGCCTTCTCGTGCGGCCCACTCGATCATGACGTCGAGGTCTTCGCGGGTCGCAGGGACGAACTCAATTTCGTTCTCAATGGTCACTTGGTCAATTTCCTAACGGGGTTAAGCGTGTTGCAGGCGGGTGTTTATTTTCCCCAGCGCAGCGCGATGGGGTCGAGGTCGGATGCGAGATCCAGCAGCGTGGCCCGGACCGCAGGGGGAAGCGGCTCGATTGGGTGGCGACAGAAATCGGACTGGATCACGCCACCTTCCTTCATCACGGCCTTGGCCGCACGAAAGCCGCACAGGCGATTCTCGTGGTTGATCAGCGGGAGAACCCGCTCATAGATTTCCCTGGCCGTATCCCGATCTCCGGTGAGATGTGCGGCAATTGCCGGGCGGACGAGGTCGGGGATCACCGCCGATGTCATGCACCCTGTGGCACCTGCGTCGAGATCGGCCAGCAGCGTGATGCCTTCCTCGCCGTCGAAGGGTCCCTCGATGCTGTCACCGCCCGCGGCGATCAGCGTGCGCAGTTTGTTAGCTGCCTGAGCGCACTCGATCTTGAAGCATTTGACTGCATCGATTTCGCGAGCCATGCGGACCAGGAGTTCGACCGGGAGGTCGGTGCCGGAAAGCGGGGCATCCTGGACCATGATGGGCAGTCCGGCCTCGCCGGCGGCAGCGAACTGATCGACGATCTGGTCGGGCGTGCCGCGCAACAGTGCGCCGTGATAGGGCGGCATCAACATGATTATCGCCGCACCAAGATCTGCAGCTTGTCGCGCACGGGCGACCACGATGTTGGTCGCGAAGTGACTGGCGGTGACGATCACCGGGACCCGGCCTGCGACATGTTCCAGAGAGAGGCGTGTGAGTTGATCGCGTTCGTCGTCGGACAGCAGGAATTGCTCGGAGAAATTGGCGAGGATGCAAATGCCGTCGACGCCCTGGTCGATCATGCAATCGAGGACCCGTTTCATGCCGTCGGGGTCGACCGCGCCGGTATCGGTAAACGGTGTCGGGGCGACAGGCCAGACGCCGCTGTATGTATGGGTGATGCTCATGAATGCTTGATACCAAGCTCACGCGCATATGCCCATGGTTGACAGTGTCTTGGGCCGGGACGTTCAATGCCACCTTCTTCAAGGGGCGGGAGCCAGACCATGCGTGAGACGCTTTTCACCAATGTTTCCGTGATCGACGGAACGGGCGAGGAGCCCTTCGACGGATCGGTCGTGGTCAAGGGGAACCAGGTCACGGATGTGGTACGTGGAGCCACGCCGGAGCCCGGAGATGCTGAGATTATCGACGGCGGCGGGGCTACCCTGATGCCCGGCCTGACAGACGCCCACGCCCATCTGAGTTTCCTCGACGCCCAAACGCTCGGCGATATCAACAGCCTGTCAGCTGAACGGCACATCCTCGAAACGTCGAAGAATGCGCGAAAGATGCTCGATCACGGGTTCACCAGCATGTTCAGCGGCAGTTCGGCCCGCGACAATCTCGAAGTCGCGCTGCGTGATGCAATCAATGCCGGGGATATTCCAGGACCAAGACTCAAGGCCGCGACCCGGCAGATGACGGTCACCGGCGGTTTCGGGGATATCGGCCGTGATAATTCAGCCTCGCATGTCCTCGATGGCCCCGAAGCCTTTCGTGCGGCCTGCAGGGCCGCCGCGCGTGCCGGTGTGGATACCTTCAAGATCGTACCGTCGGCGCAGGGCTCGGGTCCGGACCCGCTGGCGGAAGACACGGCAATGTCCGACGACGAAGTGGCTGCTGTTTGCGCTGTTGCCCGGCAACGCAACCGGATGGTCGCGGCCCATGCGCGTTCCGCCGAGGCCGTGAAGATGTGCGTGCGCAACGGGGTGCAGGTGATTTATCACGCGACTCTAGCCGACGATGAGGCGAAGGATATGCTCGAAGCCGAGCGGGAGCGGGTTTTTGTGGCGCCAGCCATGGGCCTGCCCTACGGCCGTCTGGCCGAGGGCGAGAAATACGGCGTCAGCACGGATGATTTCACCCGGGCCCGGGCGGAAAAGGAAATTGAGACGGTGAGCGCGACGATGGCGGAACTGCGCAAGCGGGGCATCCGGGTGCTGCCGGGCGGGGATTATGGTTTCAAATGGAACCCCCACGGCCGAAACGCCCGTGATCTGCAAATGTTCGTCGAACTGTTCGACTTCACGCCGCTGGAAGCCATTCAGGCCGCGACGCAGGCAGGCGGGGAGCTAATGGGTGAACCGGGCCGGCTTGGCCTGATCGCGGAGGGAGCGCTTGCAGACCTGCTGCTGGTGGACGGTGACCCGTCGCGCGACATAGCATTGTTGCAGGAACCGGCCAATTTCCGGGCAATCATGAAGGATGGGGCCTTCCACAAGGCACCATCACATAAACAGGCAGGACAGCAGGTCGCTGCCGAATAACAAGCGCGTAGGCCGGACTACCGGCCAAGGGGGAAGAGACAATGAAACTGGTGACATTCGCGACTGACGGCGGTGGCCCACGGGTCGGCGCATTGACCGATGACGAGGCGCAGGTCGTCGACCTCGCGGCATCCGGTAATCAGCCCTATTTCCAGACGATGCTGGCGCTGATCGAGGCCGGTGATCCGGCAGTGGCCCATGCGCGTGAAATTGTTGCCGCATCAGGCGACGATTCGGGGAGCGGTGCGGTGTTTCCGCTTGCGGGTGTCGAGCTCTTAACGCCGGTTCCACAGCCACCGCAAATTCGTGATTTCTTGTGTTTTGAGAGGCACTTGCTTAATTCTTTTGACATGTTACGGAAGAAGAAGGCGCAGGCCGAACCTGACCCGGAAGAGGCCCTCAAGCGCTTCGAGGCCGAGGGCGCATTCGCCATCCCGCAGATATGGTACGACCAGCCGCTTTTCTACAAGCCGAGCCGCCTTGGCGTGATCGGAACTGGGACGGACGTGATCTGGCCGTTCTTCTCTGAAATGCTGGACTACGAGATGGAGTTTGGCTGTTGGCTGGGCAAAGGGGGCAAGGACATCGACGCCAAGGATGCCACGGACATGATCTTTGGCTACTCGATCTTCAATGATATTTCAGCCCGCGACACCCAAGCTTACGAAATGCCGGCCGGCTTCGGGCCTGGCAAGGGCAAGGATTTCGACACCGGCAACATCATCGGACCCTGCATCGTCACCGCCGACGCGTTCGATCCCTACGATGCGGAGCTGATCGTGCGCATCAACGGCGAAGAGCGCTCGCGGGGCAATTCGGGCGAGATGTATCACAAGTTTGAAGACTGCATCGCGCATACCTCGCGCGCTGAGACGGTGTTTCCGGGGGAATTCTTCGCGTCCGGCACAGTTGGCTGGGGCTGCGGACTGGAGCATGACCGGTATCTCGAGGACGGCGATGTTATCGAGCTCGAGGTGACTGGCATCGGCATCCTCAAGAACCGCGTCGTCAAAAAGTAGACGATCGTCGTGTTCGGCCCACCGCGAAACAGTATCTCGAGTTGAGATAGCTCAAAGGTGCCCTCGTAGGTCGCGCCGAGAATGATCGATATGGCCGGTGAGCGTCTCGCCGGTGTCTAAGAACAAACAGCGGGGAACAAGATGGACGAATTTTTCATTCAGAACGAAGAACAGCGAGCGATCCTCGATTCCGTACGCCGTTTCGTCGAGGAGGAGGTGACGCCGCGCGCCGCAGAGCTCGATGCGCAAAGGGACCCGGAGGACAGCTTTTCGTGGGAGATCGTCGAGGCCGCCGACGCGTTCGGCCTGCGCACCATGAGTCTGTCGGAAGAGTATGGCGGCATGGACACCGACATGCTGACCACAGCGATGGTGATCGAGGAGCTGGCGCGCGGCGACCTTGGTGTCTCGGTCGTCTTCGCCCAGACCCTCAAGATCGGCAAGCACATGGAACGGGTGCTCAACGAGGAACAGCGTGCGCGCACCCTGATCCCGTTCCGCGATGACCCGCGTGCGATCCTCAGTATTTGCGGGACCGAACCCGAGAACGGCTCGAACGGCATCGTCGGCTACCCTGCGCCCTACACAACGCGTGCGGTGAAGACCGAGGGGGGCTGGATCGCGAACGGGATGAAGCATTTCATCTCGAACTCGAACCGGTCGCGCTTCTTCCTCGTGCACATGCAGACCGACCCGGAAAAATCGATGCTCGACGGGGCCACCGTCTTTCTACTCGAGCGTGGGCATCCGGGTTTCACGGTGGGAAGGGTGCACGACAAGATGGGCGAGCGGCTGGCGAACAATTCGGAGCTGTTGTTTACCGATTGCTTTATCCCGGACGAGAACGTCGTCGGCGAGGTCAATGAGGGACATATCGTCCGCCGCACGTTCGGCCCGTCGAGCAATATTTTCGCCGCCTGTAGTATCCTCGGCGTCGCGGTCGCGCTTTATGAAAAGTCGCTCGACTGGGCGCAGACGCGCATCCAGGGTGGCAAGCGGTTGATCGAGCATGATGGGATCCGGGCACAGATCGCGGAGATGAAGATGCTCATCGATGCTTCGCGGTCCTACACCCACCGCGCCGCGAACCTTGCCGATCACCCCGAGGAGGGCTGGGATCCGTCATTGGGCTCGCTGCCCAAGGTCATGGCGTCCCAGGCGGCCTGGCAGATCGCGACCTGGACGCTCGAGATTCACGGTGGCCACGGTTATATGAAGGAAGCCGGCGTCGAGAAGCTGGTACGCGACGCCGCTGCATTTCTGCATTCCGACGGAGTCAACCGCGCCTTGCTACTACGTGCGGCGAACTTCATCGACACATAGCCAACCAGAGGGGCAGGGGCCTTCAAGAATAGCGAAGGCTTGCGCTAAGTTCGTTCGAACACGGCGGACCAATAGCGGGAGTGACGTAGAATGGCGAAGTGGCAATACACAAAGGGACTCCACGAGGTCGGCAACGGGCTCTACGCCTACCTGCTACCCGATGGTGGATGGGGCTGGTCGAACGCGGGTCTGATCGTCGATGGCGAGGAGACGGTGCTGATCGATACTCTGTTCGATCTGCCGCTGACCCGCGATATGCTTGCGACGATGCGCGATGCGGTGCCGGCGGCCAAGAATATCGGCAGGCTGATCAATACCCATGCCAACGCCGACCATGTCTGGGGCAACCAGCTGGTCGAGGACGCCGAGATCATCGCCTCGACGGGTTGCGCGGAGGAGTTCGATCACTTTCCGCCGTCGCGGCTCGAGGAAATGATGGCGAATGCCAAGAATCTTGGGGTTCTGGGCGAATTTCTGGAACATTGCTTCGCGCCGTTTGATTTCTCGGGCATCGAACTCACACCGCCGACAACGACCTTCGATGACCGGATGAGCCTGAAATGTGGAGACCGGGAGATCGAACTCTACAATGTCGGCCCGGCCCACACGCGCGGCGACGTCCTGACCCACCTGCCGGGCGATCGGCTGATCTTCACCGGCGACATCATCTTCAACGGCGGTCACCCGGTGATCTGGGATGGCCCGATCTCCAACTGGCAGAAGGCCTGCGACATCATCCTGTCCCTCGATGCGGATGTGGTGGTGCCGGGTCACGGACCGGTCACGGACAAGGCCCATGTGAAGGTTTTCAAGGGTTATCTCGACTATATCGAGGCCGAGACCCGCAAATGCTTCGACGCCGGCCTGTCGGAATGGGACGCGGCGTGCGAGATCTCGCTGGCCGACTACGATACGTGGGGTGATGAGGAGCGTTTCATCGGCAATGTTTACGCCCTCTACCGCGAATTCCGCGACGACGGCGCCGAGCCCGAGGTGATGCCCGTGTTCGAGGAAATGGCGCGTTTCCACAAGAAGGTCGTCCTGCCCCGACTCGCGGCTAGTTAATTGCACACAAAAGCGTTACGCATCCAGTTCGGGATAGTGGCGGAAGATACCGTGTTCGTTGAACGGAATGCGGCGGCCTGAATTCGCGTATGCCTCGATGTTTGGTCGGGCGGCGATCTCGGCGTGCAGTGCTACGAGGCCGGGATAGTCCGGATGCAGCCGGGCCGAAGCCTTGGGGAAGGCGAAGCGCATGCCCTCGACGATCTGGAACAGCGAGAAATCCGTGTGTGTCAGGCCTCCGGCGACCAGGTGGCCGTCGTTCGCGGTGATTGCCCGCTCGAGATAGGCGTAGAATTTGGGAATGCGCATGTCGCGGAAGCTGGGCGCGCGGCGGCGCGCCTCGTCGCGCTGGTCCTCGTAGTAGAACTCCTTGGCCAAGGGGTGGTGCACGTCATGGGCCTCGACCAGGAAATCGGCCAGCAGCATGGACAGGCGCAGCGCCTCGCGCCGTCCGGCCTCGTCCGCAGGTGTCAGCCCGAGTTTCACACCGAGATAGTCCATGATCAGGGGGGTCTGGGAAACGACAGTATCGCCATCCTTCAGGATCGGCGGGGCGAAATGCCCGGTCTCCTCAACCAGCGCGCGCAGGGCATCGACACCACCGCCTTCGGCGTCGGGCTTACGGATCACGTCAACATAGTCCGCGCCGGCATCTTCGAGCAGCAGTCGGACGAATTCTCCGCGTCCCTGGATCGTCGGCCAGTAATAAAGTTCGTACATCGTGTTTCCCAGTTCCGCTCGTGCTTCGACAGGCTCAGCATGAGGATATGACCTCATCTAGAGCCTGTCGAAAGATGAGGTCGCTGCGCGCTTGTCCGGCTCTCTCGCCTGCGCCATTCTAGGCGCGGGGAGGGACTGTTTTCCATGAATCTCAATCAGTTGTTGGTGCGCGCGGCGCGCTCGTTTCCCGATCGGGTGGCGATATCCCACGGACCGGCGGATTACTGCGACTACGGCACGCTCGCGCGCCGTACCGCAGGGTTGGCCGGGTCCATGCGTGGTGAGCTGGGTCTAAAGTCCGACGACCGTGTCGGCCTTTTCATGACCAACACCCCGGAATACCTCGAGGCATTCCATGGTGCCCTCCACGCCGGGCTGACGGCGTTGCCGATCAATAACAAGCTGCACGAGAAGGAACTGGCCTACATCCTCGACGATGCGGGTGCGGGTGTGGTCTTCACGACCCCAGACCTGGCGGAAAAGGCCACGAAGGGTCTGGAGATTGCCGGCAGCAAGGCGCGCGTCGTGGTGGTCGGTGACAAGGAGTATGCCGGGTATCTGGCAGCGGATCCCATGGAGATGGTGGATCGCGGTGACGACGATCTCGCCTGGCTGTTCTACACCTCGGGCACGACGGGTAATCCCAAGGGCGCGATGCTGAGCCACCGAAACCTGTGGGAGATGCTGCTGACCTATTTCATCGACGTGGACCGGGTGCCGGTCAACGGCGCGGCCCTGCATCCCGCGCCCATGTCCCACGGCTCGGGCTTCTACGGCATCCCCCATCTGGCGGTCGGTGCGCGTCAGGTAGTACCCGAATCCGGCGGCTTCGAGCCGGACGAGATTTTCAAACTATTTCAACAATATGAAGAAGTTACCTTGTTCGCAGCGCCAACAATGGTGAAGCGCCTGGTGGGACATTCTACCGGCGAGGTCGGGAATCTCCGCACGGTCACTTATGGCGGCGGCCCGATGTATGTCGCCGACCTGAAACAGGCACTCAATCGCTTTGGGCCGAAGTTCGTCCAGATCTACGGGCAAGGCGAGAGCCCCATGTGCATCACCGTGCTACCACGCGAGGATCATGTGGACACGGACCATCCGCGCCATGAGGAACGGCTGGCCTCTGTCGGCTACGCCCAATCGGTGGTCGACGTGAAGGTTGTCGATAGCGAGGATAACCCGTTGCTGGTGGGCGAAGTGGGCGAAATCCTGGTGCGCGGCGCGGTGGTGATGCGCGGTTACTGGAACCGGCCCGAGGCGAGTGCGGAATCCCTGCGTGGCGGTTGGCTGCACACCGGCGACATGGGCGCATTCGATGGTGACGGCTATCTGACCCTAAAGGACCGCTCAAAAGACATGATCATCTCCGGCGGCTCCAACATCTATCCTCGCGAGATCGAGGAAGTGCTGCTGCGCCACCCGGACGTGCTGGAATGCGCGGTGGTTGGGCGACCCCACGAGGAATGGGGAGAGGAAGTGATTGCATTTGTAACCGCGAACGAGGGCGCCGAGATCGACACTTCGGCGCTGGACCGGCTCTGTCTCGACAATATCGCCCGCTTCAAGCGCCCCAAGGATTACCGGGTCGCCACAGCCCTGCCGAAGAATAATTACGGCAAGATCGTCAAACGCGAACTACGTAACATGCTCGAAGCAGAGGAAGACAAAGATGGCTGACCGGTTGAAAGACAAGGTCGCGATCGTTACCGGCGCGGGGTCCATCGGAGAGGGGTGGGGCAACAGCAAGGCCGTGGCCGTGCTCTATGCGCGTGAAGGCGCGAAGGTGCTGTGCGCGGACGTCAATCCGGACGCTGCCCAGAAAACCGTGGATATTATCGCGGGCGAGGGCGGCGCTGCCGCCGTGTTCGCCGGTGACGTGACGAAAAGTGAGGAGGTCGAGGCCATGGTGGCTGCCGCGTGCGACGAATTCGGCGGGCTCGACATCCTGCACAATAATGTGGGCATCGCCGAGGTCGGGGGGCCGGTCGATACCAGTGAAGAAAGCTGGGACCGGGTCCACGACGTCAACCTGAAGAGCGCCTTCCTGACCAGCAAGCTCGCAATCCCTCGCATGCAGGAACGTGGCGAGGGGGCGATCGTCAACGTGTCATCGATCGCCGGTGAGCGCTGGCTGAACGTGCCGTATATTTCCTATGCGACGACCAAGGCGGCGATGACCCAGATGACTCGTGTGATCGCCCGGCAATACGCACCCGAAAACATCCGCTGCAACGCGATCCTACCCGGCCTGATGAAGACGCCCATGGTGTCCCATTCCCTGCAGGGCGCCTGCGGCGATGAGAATGTGGATGAACTTTGGAAGAAGCGAGAGGCGCAGGTGCCGCTGAATCGGGTCAGCGATGCCTGGGATGTCGCCTACGCTGCTGTGTACCCCGCCTCCGACGAGGCGCGCTATGTCACCGGATCGACCCTGGTTGTCGATGGTGGCATCACATTGGGGATCGGATAGGAGTCAGAAAATGCCATCACCGGTCGATCTGGGCCTGCAGGCCGTCTTTGACGAGTTGAAAGCGGCCGGTGCGAACCTGCCCGACCCGGCAGAAGTGGGGGTCGAGGAAGGCCGAGCGGCGCGCGCGCGTTACTACGCCTACCTGAACCTACCTGATGGTGAACTACCAGTCGACGAAGTCCGCGACGTGAGTGTTGAGGGGCCGTACGGCCCGTTCCGGCTGCGGCTGTATTTTCCAACCGGTGAACGGCCTGCGCCGGTGACGGTGTTCATCCATGGCGGCGGCTGGTGGACGGGCGACGTGCCCGCCTACGACCAGATTTGCCGACGTCTGGCGGTCGAAAGCGGCTGCGCCGTGGCCAGTGTGGAATACCGTTTATGGCCCGAGCATCGGTTTCCCGTGCCCGTGGACGAAACCATGACGGTCTGTGAGTGGGTGCTGAACCAGGGTGCGGAGCATGGGCTCGACCCGTCACGGATCGCCTTCTGCGGGGATTCCGCCGGTGCGACCCTGGCGCTCCATGCGGGGGTGCAGCTCAAACATACCGGCGCCGTGCGCGCGCTGGCGTTGGTCTACGGGGTGTATCTGCTGGACGTGGACACGCCGTCCTGGCGGGAAATCGGCGACGGTACATACGGTCTCACGGTCGCGCAGATGCAGTGGATATGGGATGGATATCTGGAAGGACAGGACGCCGACCCGCACGATCCGCGCATCGCGCCTGCTCATGCGGATCTCGCCGGGCTCCCCTACACCTGGGTGATGGTCGGGGACCTCGACCCGCTGATAGATGACAGCCGGGCGCTGGCGGACAATCTGGATGCTGCCGGCGTGGCCCACAAACTGAAGGTGGAAGAGGGAATGACCCACTTCATCTGGATGTGGCAGCGCCTGTACCAGCGCTCCCGCGCCTCGATCGCCGAGGCCGGCGGGATTCTCAAACGCGAGCTGCGCAGAGACTGAGCCGGACGCGGCTAGTCGTCTTTTGCCATCACGGCGGTGAGATTGGAAACACCGTCCTCATAGGGTTGCGGGTTGCGCATCTCATGGATTTGCGGCCACAGGTCGGCGATCTTGTCCGGCGTCATTTCGGCCCGCGGGTCTGCCCTGACACCCTCGCTTTCGACGATCTGGATGCGCGAGTAGTAACCCGCCGTTGCCGCGACGATGTTGCCGCTATCGGTACATTCCTCGCTGACGAGATAGGTGACCATCGCCGCCACGGCATCGGTCGTGACCAGTTCAGGGTCATAGGTATCGAAGATGCCGGAGGGCTCGGCGATCCGGGTCGCGGCGAGAGGGGCGAGGGCATTCACCACGATGTTGTTGCGTGCGCCCTCGAGCTTGAGGGTGTTCATGAAGCCGACAACGGCCATTTTGGCGGCGGAATAGTTGGTCTGACCAAAATTACCGTAGAGCCCGGAATTGGACGAGACCATCAATATGCGACCGTAATTTGCGTCGCGCATATGAGGGTAGGCGGCGTGGGTGACGTAGACTGAGCCAAGATAGTGAACCCGGGCGACGAACTCGTAATCCTCGATGCTCATCTTGTGGAAGGTTTTGTCGCGAACGATCCCGGCATTGTTGATGACGATATCGACCTGCCCGAATGTGTCGATAGCCGTCTGCACGATGTTCGCGGCACTCTCCGGATCCGCGACGCTGTCATAGTTGGCGACGGCCTGACCCCCGGCGGCACTAATTTCCTCGACCACCGCGTCGGCGGGTGTGCCAGACAGGCCGCTCCCGTCGATGGCGCCGCCGATGTCGTTGACTACGACCCGTGCGCCGTGCGCGGCCAGGGACAGCGCATAGCTCTTCCCCAGCCCGTTCCCCGCGCCTGTCACCACGGCGACCCGGCCGTCAAATGCGATTGTCATGGTTTCCCCCTCCATCGTGATTGTCGGTGCTGGCAGCGTTTTTCTGACGTTGCGCAGCGCGCGGAATGATTGGTTTTGATTCAGGGTATTTAGTCAAGCAAATCGAGATATTTCGCGGTCCGGTATCACCGAATTGCGCGTGGATTTTAGACGACGGGCGCGCTAGCTTGCGCCGCCCAAAGTGAGGGTGCTCACAAGTATTTCCCAACAGGGGATGACCCGATGGAATTTCTCGCGGATCTCGACTGGACCCGATACTGGTTCATGTTTCCCATCTCGATGGCTGTCGCGACGACGGCGATGCTGAGCGGTATCGGCGGTGCGGCCCTGTTTGCCCCGATCTTCCTGATCATCTTCCCGCTCCTGGGGCCGGAATATGTACTGGCAGGGACCGCCGCGGCGATCGGGACGGCCCTGATGACAGAAGTGTTCGGTTTTTCATCCGGCTTCGTCGGCTACTACCGCAAGAAATTGATTCATTTCCGAAGTGCGTTTCCGTTTCTCATGGTGGCCGTGCCGGTTGCCATCGTTGGGGCACTGCTGTTGGCGAGCCTGCAGCACCAGGAGGCCCTGCTGAAAGGGGCTTATGCGCTGCTCATGCTGGTCTTGGCACCGATTATCTTCCGACATCACCCTCACCAAGAGATGATGACGGATGGCGCGGACAAGAACGTGGATTCCGGGCGCGAACCGGTGAGCGTAACCGCGGCGGACGGACAAACCTACGATTTCAGGAAACCCAAACAGGGAGTGGGTGGTGCCGCAACGACCAGCGTTGGATCTTTCCTGACGGGCTTGCTCGGGGTGGGAGTTGGCGAGGTCATCATGCCGCAGCTCGTCAAGCGCAACCATGTGCCGGTGCCGGTCGCCGCAGCCACATCGGTGTTCATCGTGATCGTTACGATCGCCGCGGCAAGTTTTACTCAGGTTTCGGCGTTGATCGCGGCGGGCGGTGCGAACGCCATTCCGTGGAATCTCGTGGCCTACACGATTCCCGGCGTGATCATCGGCGGCCAGATCGGGCCGCGTCTCCAGGGCAAGGTAACCCAGCGGACGATGGAGAAAACAATCGCGACCCTGTTTGCGATTATCGGTCTGGCCATGGGGTTCATCGCGCTGCGTGAACTCGGTGTGTTCGGCGCTTAAAGGAAAGATAAGTCGACATGTCACTCGGCCTCTCAGATAACCGAAACCGCCTTCGCCGGCGGCGCCAGGTTTTCGGGTTTGTCTTTCGCTGGGGATTGGTGTTGGCCGTCGGGCTCGGTGTTGGCCTGTGGGCAAAGGACATTGGAACCGAAGTCGCCAACCAGGAAGTCCGTGTGCTGGAAGGACGCCTGTCGGAAATCACGACGGAAAGCGCGACCCTGCGCTCGGAGATCGCCGGTCTCAAGGCCGCACTTCATTCGGAACGCGAACGCGTCGACGAATGGCGACAGCGCTATGAAGCAGATGTCCCCAACCCGCAGGAGGCCGAGATTCTGGCCGCTGTGCGTGCGCGTATTGCCGAAGGCATCAGTACGGACCGGCTGACGGCCGTTGTCGGCCTGACGCGCGACGATGTTGCCTGCGAACCGATGGGAAGCACCAAGCGGTTCATCGTGAATAACAAAATTCAAAGTGGTGCGAACGGCTCGGTGTCCTTCGCCAATGGGGCGATCACCATTACGGCGCGCGGGGAAGCCGCTCGAAATGAAGCAGGGCAGCCGGTCGGCTGGTTCGACCCGGCCAAGCCCGTTATCGCGACCTTCAGTCATTTGGGCGGCGAGACATTTCAGGCGGAGGGCGCCCTGCCGCTCCATCACGCCGTCGCGGTGGGGGATTCGGAGTATCGGTTTAGCCTGGTTTCCGGGGCGCGGGCCTTCGTTCAGGTCACCGGGGAGGTCTGCCCGTTTCCCTAAGAATAAACGTTCAAAATCATGTGTTGGGCGGCGGTATTTTGCGCGTAAATCGCGTATGGTCCGTCCCGTTCGGATGAAACATATTGCGATCGGCCGATATGTTGTCGACCAGAAAGTTGGTTTCCCGCTTGAAACGGTGGAGCCAATTGCCTAAATCGGGCGGCAATCGGCACGCAGGGAACCTGGAATGCCCCTGCATGCAACAAGAATGCCGGACTTGGGACGGCAACGGCGAGTCCATCGGCCCTTGGGCCCAATATTTTCATCGTCGCCTGCTTGTCGTTCCGGAAGTCCGAAGACAGTCATTTGGCTGTCTGCTGTGGAGGAAGAATCGACGTGACAACATTGCTCGATATTCAGGGGCTGACAAAGAATTACGGCCCCATCACCGCGGTCGACGACGTATCGTTTTCGGTCGACCAGGGCGAAGTGCTCGGATTTATCGGCCCGAACGGTTCGGGGAAATCGACCACGATGAAAATCGTGACGGGGTTTCTGACAC
The DNA here is from genome assembly GCA_049601915.1 of Alphaproteobacteria bacterium. Classification (GTDB taxonomy): domain Bacteria; phylum Pseudomonadota; class Alphaproteobacteria; order UBA6615; family UBA6615; genus UBA8079. The sequence continues at coordinate 342,407 of JBMYRB010000003.1, read as the reverse complement.
CGACTTCGGGCACGGTTGAGGTCGGTGGTCTCGATGTGACCCGCCATCCGCTGGAGATCAAACGACGGATCGGCTACCTGCCCGAGGGTGCCCCGCTTTATGGCGATATGACCCCGATCTCGCTTCTGAATTTCGTGTGCAAGGTGCGCCGGCTTTCGAAGGAAGAGAGCAAGCGCGGGATCGACTATGCGGTCGACAAACTGCATATCGCGAACGTGCTGTATCAGCCGATCGAGACCCTTTCCAAGGGTTACAAACGCCGTGTCGGCCTGGCGCAGGCGATCGTTCACGAGCCGGACCTGCTGATCCTTGATGAGCCGACGGACGGGCTCGATCCGAACCAGAAACATGAGGTTCGTGAACTCCTGAAGGAGATGTCGGGCAAGAAAGCTGTGATCATCTCCACCCACATTCTGGAAGAAGTGGAAGCCGTTTGCTCGCGGGCCATCGTGATTGCCAAGGGTAGAATGGTTGCTGATGCGGATCCGCTGTCGCTTCAGTCGCGCTCGCGTTTGCACAATGCGGTCGGCATTCGGCTGTCCTCGGAGAATGCACAAGCCTGTATCGAGTTGCTCGACGGCCTTGGCGGCGTGCAGCAAGTGCGCACGACTGTTGAAACGGCATCGATGGTCGAGCTGTTGGCCATCTCGACGGAGAGTTCCGAAATTCTCGGGGCGGTGAACTCGGCGATCGACGAGAAGGGTATTCATGTGGACGAGATTTTTGTCGAACGTGGCCGCCTCGAAGATGTATTCCGCGATCTGACTTACGCCGTTGAGGGCCTGCAGCAGGATCCCGACGCGAACACGGAGGCGTCCAATGCTTAATACCGGGATCGTCGCACGCCGCGAATTGTCGGCCTATTTCACGTCGCCGCTGGCGTATGTGTTCATCGTGATTTTTCTGGCGCTTGCCGGCGGACTCACATTCTTCTTTGGTCAGTGGCTGGAGCGGGGACAGGCGGACCTGCAGGTATTCTTCATCTACCATCCGTATCTGTACCTGTTCCTGATCCCGGCCGTGGGCATGCGCCTGTGGGCGGAGGAACGGAAATCCGGCACGATTGAATTTCTGCTGACGCTGCCCGTCACAACGGGTCAGATCGTCATCGGGAAGTTTCTCGCGGCCTGGGTCTTTGCGGGTATCGCGCTGGCATTGACCTTCCCGATGTGGATCACGGTCAACATGCTCGGTCAGCCGGACAATGGCGTCATTTTGGCTGCCTATATCGGCAGTTGGCTGATGGCCGGCGGTTTCCTCGCCCTCAGCGCATGTGTTTCCGCGCTGACCAAGAACCAGGTGATTGCCTTCGTGCTCGCCTCGGCCCTTTGTTTCGTCTTCATGATGAGCGGGGTCGAAATCATCCAGTCCTTTTTCCGGGCCTGGACGCCGCAAACCTTCGTGGAATCGATTTCGGAACTCAGCTTCCTGACCAATTTCAATGAAGTCTCCCAGGGCGTGATCGATGTTCGCGATCTTGTCTTTTTCCTCTCCGTCATCGGCATCGCCCTGTTTGTGAACACGGCTATTGTCGAAGCCAAGAAGGGGGTCTGAGACTATGTGGGATCGCATTCGCAACGCGGACCGTCAGGTCTTGGCCTGGGCCACAATCGGCCTCGCCATCGTCTTTTTCCTGGCGTTTAACGCGCTGTCCAATACGGTTTTGACCAGCACGCGCCTGGATCTGACGGAGGACCGTCTGTTCACGCTATCTGACGGAACCCGCGAGATTCTTGAAACCCTGGAAGAGCCGATCGACCTTCGTTTCTATTATTCCGAACGGTTCGACGAGATCGGCCCGAATATCGCACGGCATTCGGACCGGGTCCGCGAACTTCTCGATGAATATGAGCGGCTGTCGAACGGCATGGTTCGCATCGAGGAGTTCGACCCGCAGCCATTCTCGACGGAAGAGGATCTGGCGGTCAGCGACGGCCTCCAGGGCCTGCCGTTCGATCAATCGGGTGCGCGCGCCTATTTCGGCGTGTCCGGCACCAACTCGACGGACGATTCGGATGCGCTGGGCTATCTGGCGCCGGAGCGCAGCCCGTTCCTCGAATATGATTTGACCCGTCTGATTGCAAATCTGGCCGAACCGGAGAAACCGGTGGTCGCGTTGCTGAGCGATCTGCCGCTCCAGGGTACCCAGTTCGATAACTTCACCCCATGGCTCATCGTGGACGGCATGCGTCAGTTCTTCGATGTGAAGTTCCTCGACAAGGACTCGACCGAACTGCCGGAGGATACCGCGGTCCTGGTCATCGCCGGTGCGCATACGATCAAGGACGAGCTGCTCTATGCGATGGATCAGTTCACGGTAAACGGCGGCCAAGTGCTGGCTTTCGCCGACCCGCTTGCGGAATCCATGGCCCTGCTCGGGCCGACGGCCGGTCAATTGCCGCCGCCGGGTGTGGGGCAGGCGGCAATCGAGCCGCTGCTGAATGCTTGGGGCGTGACGGTTGCGCGGGGTGAGTTCGTCGCGAACCTTGATGATGCCGTTCGTGTCGGCTTTCCCAACCCCGAAACGGGTCAGCAGGTGGCCGTTGATTATGTCGCCTGGTTGACCATGCAAGGTGACAGGTTCGCCAAGGACGATGCGGTGTCGGCGCAGCTGCAGCGTATCGTCGTGAGCACTGCGGGCGCGTTCATGTCCGCCGAGGGTGCGGACACCACGCTCGAGCCGCTGATCTTCACAACGCCGACATCGGATTTGATGAGCGCATTCGAAGTCGCCCAGCAACCCAATCCGATCGCTTTGCTCGATCGTTTTGAGCCGCAGGATACGGTCTACAACATTGCTGCACGTGTTGTCGGCAAGATTAAGTCTGCGTTCCCTGATGGACCGCCCGAGAAGCTGCTCGACGCGATGGAAGATCCCTCGGCGGCCGAGGCGTTCCGTGCGGCACACAAGAATTCCGCCGAAACCGATGCCAGCATCATTCTGGTCGGTGACGTGGATATGCTCTCGAACCAGAACTGGGCGCAGGTATCGGATGTCGCGGGCGAGCAGGTTGCGATCCCGACGGCAAACAACGCTGATTTCTTTATCAACGCGATCGATAATCTGCGCGGCAGCCAGGGACTGGTCGGACTTCGTGGCCGTGGCTTCTCGATCCGCCCGTTCGAGGTCATCGAGGAAATGCGCAACGAGGCTGACAACAAGTTCCGCAATAAGGAACAGGAACTCCTGGCGCGCATCGCGGAGATGGACGAGACGATCGATCGCCTGCAGCGTGAAGAACAAACGACGGGTGCGATCCTGACGTCTCAGCAACAATCCGAAATCGATAATTTTCGATTGGAGATGCTCGATTCACGCAAGGAACTGCGCGATGTGCAGCGTTCTCTGCGCGAGGACGTCGAATCGCTGGAGCGACGGGTTCGGGTGTTCAATATCTGGGCGGTCCCGCTGGTCATTGCCGTGTTGGCGATTTTCCTGGCGATTATCCGCAGAATTCGCCGGTCGCGGTATCACCGCACCGTGCTGCACTAGGGAGCGAGATATGAGTCCGCGCGTATTTTTGGGCTGGCTGGTTCTCACGGCCGTAACGGTGGTTCTGACAATCGTTGTCGGGTTGGGCCGCGAGACGGCATCGTTCGATCTGATTGAACGTGCGCCTGTTTTTGCTGAACTTCGTGACGCTCCGGAATCGGCCACGAGGATCGAGATCCAAAGTCGCTTCGGTGCATTCACGATGAACCAGAGCGGGGAGGGATGGGTCACCCCCGAGCGAAATGACTACCCGATCGACGATGCCGATGTCCGGCGACTGATTGTCGGCCTGTCAGACATGCGATACGTCGAACGCAAGACCTCGAATCCCGAGCGTTTCCATCGCCTCGAGGTCCAGGATATTGATGAGGAACTGTCCGACTCTGTTTATGTCAAAGTTCAGAACGCCCAGGGCGAGGTGCTGGCAGAGACGATCGTCGGCCGACCGAGCGCACGTTTCTTTGAAGGGCGTGTTTCAGGCACTTACATTCGGGAGAACGGCACCAACAATGTCTGGCTGGTCACGGGTGTCACCAATGTTCAGACCCGCCTGGTCCCGTGGCTCCAGCGCAACATCGTGGGTATTCCCGCCAATCAGGTCGCCAGCGTTTCGATTACGACCGACGAAGGCGACTACACGATTTCGCGTGATGCCGCGACGGATGATGCTTTTGCCATCACCGGCGCACCGGAAGGCCGCAAGCTCGATGGCGACAAGGCGACATCGGTGAGTCGGGCTTTGGCGTCGGTCGAACTGGAGGATGTGCGTACACGCACGGAACTGACACTGCCGAATGACGCCTCGGCGGCAAGCGTTACGACCTTTGATGGCCTGACGGTAAATGTCCGCCTCGCGGAACTGGATCGCAAGAAGTGGGCGATCTTTGACGCTGCGTATACCGGCGATCCGGCCGATCAATCAGTCGGTGCCGTTGCGGCACGCGCGGCTGCCGAAGAGATCAACGCGCGCGTGGGTAAATGGGTTTACTGGTTGCCGAGCTCGACGTTTACGAACCTGACCCGCCCCCTGGATGATGTGCTGGTGGCGAAGGAAGACGATAGTTCGTAATCTGATTGCAACGTCCGGAATATGAACCGGCCCACGGTTTTTCGTGGGCCGTTTTCTTTGTAATTAGGAGCAGAAAAAAACAGAATATTGTCTGTATTTCTGTTTTACACGGAGACCGATACGCATTGTTGCAATAGGCTCTATGTTCAGCATACCGTGCCGCGTAGATCGAACTGACGGGATCGATGGCCCGAAAAGAAAGAGCCTGCTGCGAAGGTAGACGCCGAAGAGGCACCTGGCCTTCAGACGGCAGCTGATATCGCCATTTTTCACGACGATTAAAGAGTTCCAGAAACGCCCGCACACAATCGTGCGGGCGTTTTTCGTCGCTAACGGGTGCCTGCGCAGAATTGCTGGACGCGCTTGCGTGCTTCCTCGATTTCTTCTGGGGTCATGGTTTTGCGCAAATTATCCAGCGCCTTGCGCGCTTCCGGGCGTCCGCTGCGGTCGGCGATTGTCAGCCATTTATGCGCCTCGATCTTGCTGCGCGGAAACCCTTCACCAAGAATATACTTACGCGCAATATTGGATTGCGCTGCCGAGCTTTCCCTGCGCGCATGCTGGTCCCAACACTCGAACGCCTTTCCGTAGTTCTTCTGGCGGTGGAAACTGACGTCATCGCGGACCGAGCAAGTGGGCTTGTCTTGCGCGTGGACACTCGGGATATCGACCGCGAACGCAAATGCGCTCAGTGACAGGGTCATCAACAAGAAACGTATGGTCTTCAGGACTTCACCTTCGATCCATCTTCGGCGAGCCGTTCGAGCGCAGCAGGGGAATCCACATCCGTTAGTATTGCGTCGTCCGACATCGGCACTTCAATGACGGCGTCTTCGTAGTCGCCGATGAGATGTTTGGCACCGACGTCGCCGCCCAATGAGGCCATCTCTTCGAAGAACCGCCGATCCCAGAATACAGGATTACCGCGTTTTCCGTTCCGTGTCGGCACACAAATGAGGTGACCTTCATCGGGATCATGCGAGGAAACAATCTGGCGCAGGTGTTCCGGCCCGACTTTTGGCATGTCTCCAAGGGCGATCAGCGCCCCGTCGCAGCTGTCTGGCACGGCAGCGATACCGGTGCGAAGGGAGGTGCTCAGCCCCTGATCGAACTGCGTGTTATGGACAAACGTCACCTGAGCACCTGCCGCGGTCTTCACTTCGTCCGGCTGATGACCGGTAACGACGATCACGGACTCTGCGCCTGCCTCGCGTGCGGCGTCGATCGCGTGACGCATCATCGGCTTGCCATCCACCTCGATCAGCAGTTTGTTGATGGCGCCCATGCGGCGCGACTGGCCTGCCGCGAGAATGATGGCGGCAAATTGCGGGTTTGCGGCTTCCTGTCGCCGCGCGCGCGGAGCCGCGTGGGTGCGAGGAAGGGGGCGGGACGGTATTTCCTTGAGCAGTCCACCGACGCCAAACCCCATGATCTGTTCGCCATCGACGGGGATGTTGGCCATGATGCGTTCGAGCACGAGGTCATTGCCGCCCAGCCGGGGAGAGCGGGCCGAACCCGGAAGCGCCAGAACGGGGATATCGCCGATCCTCGCGAGGACCGTTAGGTTGCCGGGGTCCACGGGCATGCCGAAATGTTCGATGATCCCGCCTGCCTGTGTGATCGCGGCGGGGATGACATCGCGGCGGTCGGTCGTCGCCGAGGCGCCGACAATCAGGATCAATTCGGCGCCGCTTCCCACGAGCCTATGAAAGGCTGCATCGATAGCCACTAGGTCGTGCTCGACCGTCACGACATTAGAGAGCGTACTGCCGAGAGCCTCGATACGGTCCCGCACGACATTCTCGGTCTTGGTCAAAACCTTGTCGGGGAGGCCCGGTAGATCGGTTTGGATCAACCCGACCGAACGCTGTTGGTAAGCGCGTACCGAAACGAGTCCGTTATCTCCAGCAGTCTTGGCCGCTGCTTCGGCCTCGATCAGATGGTCTTCGCAGACGGCGAAGGGGATTATCTTGATCGTGGCGACGATCTGTTCGGCTTCGACACGGTCGAAGGGGTGCAACGTCGAGATGGTGATGCCTTCATCGACCCGGTTGATTCGATTCACCGCGTCGGGATCGAGCATGGCCAGGCCGGCCTGACGGGCGAACAGGTTGACCCGGCCCGTCCCTGCAATCCCGGCACGAATGCCGGTCCCGGTTGCTGCCTTGGCCAAGCGGCCGGCGGCGGTGTTCTCGTCGATGTCGCCGGCTTCGAAGATCGCGACCGTGACCTCGGTGATGTCCGCAGCTGTGAGCTGGCTGATATCCGCGGCGTCGAGGACGTGTCCCTTCCGGTAACGCTGGCCGCCCAGGGTCTGGCCATGGACGAGCATGGCGCCCTCGGCCTTGTTCAGTGGAACGGGTCCGAACTTCATGCGCCGTGCAGAACCTGCGTGATTTGCGCCATGATCGAGATCGCGATCTCGGCCGGGCTTTTGGCGTTGATGGCCAGGCCAACCGGCGCGTGAATAAGGCCGATCTCGGCTTCCGTGTAGCCTGCCTCGGTCAGGCGTTCGACCCGGCCAGCGTGGGTTTTCCGACTTCCGAGTGCGCCGATGTAGAACGCTTCGGACCGCAACGCGACGTGCAGGGCAGGGTCGTCCAGCTTCGGGTCGTGGGTCAGGGTCACAACGGCCGTGCGGTTGTCGACGCCCAGACTGTTCAGCGCGTCATCCGGCCAGTGCTCGCTCAGGGTGACTCCGGGAAAGCGGTCGCGGGTCGCGAAGGCCCCGCGCGGGTCCACGATAACCACTTCGTAACCCGAGGTCTGGGCGAGGGTGACCAGCGGCTGGGCAATATGTACCGCGCCGACGATGATCATCCGTTTGGGCGGGTTGAAAACCTGGACGAACAGCGGTGCATCATCACGACGCAGGCGTCCGCTCTTGTCGTCGCGCAGGGCGTGGCGGGCAGCCTCGATTGCGTCGTCATCGAGCGTGAGTGAGCCTTCTGCCCGGTCGCGGTATACCAGGGACTGCTCGCCGGTCTCGAGGTTGGACACAAGCGCGACCTGCTGCTTGGCTTCGCGCGCTGCCAGGAGTGATGTCAGGGTCTCGCGGCGCATGGTCGGTCAGTCCAGCCGTTCAACCCAGACTTCGACCTTGCCGCCGCAGGCGAGACCGACCTCCCAGGCCATTTCGTTGGATACACCGAAATCGAGCAGCCGCGGTTTGCCGTCCACCATGACTTCCCGTGCTTCATGGACGACCGCGCCTTCGATGCAACCGCCCGACACCGATCCGGCCATGTTGCCGTCCTCGTCGATGGCCAGCTGGCTGCCGACAGGGCGCGGGGAGGAACCCCAGGTGGTGACCACGGTCGCGATGGCGACATTTTTTCCGGATTGGCGCCAGTCGGCAGCCTGTTCGATGACATCGTCGTGATCGAGGGTCTGCAGATCGATGCTAGTTTCACTCATTGTGCTGCCTCCTGCCATGATTTGCCCTGAAAGGTCCCATGACCATCGGCCCGGGACAAGGCTTCTGCAAGCTGTTCCAGGCTTTCGAGATTGTGGATCGAGCGGAATTCATCCGTGTGCGGGAGCATGGCCCGCGCGCCGAGCGATTTCGGCTCGTATCGGTCATAACGTAGGAGCGGATTAAGCCAGATCAAGCGGCGGCTCGACATGTGGAGCCGCTCGATTTCCTTGTCCAGACCATCTGCCGCGTCACGATCCAGCCCGTCGGTGATCAGCAGCACCAAAGCTCCCTGGCCGAGGACACGCCGGGACCAGTCGGTGTTGAAATCGTGCAGCGCGTGGCCGATACGCGTTCCCCCCGACCAGTCGTCGACGGCTTCCGCGACCTTGTCGAGCGCCTCATCGACGTCTTTGTAGCGCAGCTGGCGGGTCACGTTGGTCAGCCTGGTGCCGAACAGGAAGGTATGAACGCGATCCCGGTCATTCGTCACCGCGTGCATGAAGTGCAGGATCATGCGCGAGTAACGGCTCATCGACCCGGAGATATCACACAGCACGACGAGCGGAGGGTGGCGGCGCTGGCGCTTGCGATACTGCAGCGGAATGATCGCACCGCCGCCGCGCAGGGCGGCACGCAAGGTTGCGCGCATATCGATGCGCCGGCCGCGGGCGTCTCGGCGGAAGCGGCGGATCGGGACTTCCATGATAGGCAGACGCATCCCCGCGATCGCGCGCTTGGCCGCCTCAAGCTCCTCGCTGGACATCTTCTCGAAATCAGTCTTCTGGAGAACCTCGTTTGCCGAGAAGGTCATCACCGCGTCGACGGTGATCTCGGGGTCCTCCTCATCCTGCCCACCTTCGCCATCGCTGGGCATTTCCATCTGATCCTGCTTAAGGGCCTCTGCGAGACGCCGGTTCATTTCCTCGGCGTTTTGCTGGGCTTCGGGATCGACGAAGGACGGCAGGACGAGTGAGGCCATACGCTCGAGCAGCTTCGGATTGCGCCAGAAGATGTGGAAGGCCTGATCGAATATTTCGCGTTGATCGCGCCGGTTTACGAAGACCGCGTGAAGTGCCCAGTAGAAATCTTCTCGATTATCGAGCCCGACGGTCTCGACGGCGTTGATCCCCTCGATGACCTTCCCCGGTCCGACGGGCAGACCTGCCGTGCGCAAGACTCGCGCGAAATGCATGATGTTGTTGGCGATCTTGCCGCCGCCTGCATCACCGACATCGGCGATGTCGTCGAGCTTCGCCTTGGCCTGAAGGGCCGGGCGGGCTTCATCCGGGATCGCTTTTTCCGACACGCGCCTAGTTCGCGACCTGGGCCTGCGCGACTTCGCTCTTGACCTCGTCTAGGATCTTCGCGGCCTCACTGCCGCGGATCTTCGCAATGTCGTCCTGGTACTTCAGCAGGACACCGAGCGTGTCGTCGATGGCATCAGGGGTGAGCTCGATAATATCGAGCTGGTGCAGGGCCGAGGCCCAGTCGATGGTCTCGGCAATGCCGGGCACCTTGAACAGATCGATCGCCCGCAGATTCTGGACGAATTCGACGACCTGTCGGGACAGGCGTGCGTCGGCCTGTGGGGCCTTGAGGTTCAGGATTTCGAGTTCGCGTTCCGCGTCGGGATAATCGACCCAGTAGTAAAAACAACGGCGTTTCAGGGCGTCGTGGATTTCGCGCGTGCGGTTCGAGGTTATGATGACAATCGGCGGCTCTTCGGCACGGACAGTGCCGATCTCGGGAATCGTGATCTGGAAGTCGGACAGGACTTCCAGCAGATAGGCCTCGAAGGCTTCATCCGTGCGGTCGAGTTCGTCAATAAGAAGTACAGGCGGGCCGTCGGCGGAGGGGTCGAGAGCCTGCAGGAGAGGGCGATGGATGAGAAACTTGTCGGAGAAGATATCGTCACCGAGGCGGTCGCGGTCGCTGATACCCTCGGCCTCGGCCATCCGTATTTCGATCATCTGTGCGGAGTAGTTCCACTCATAGACCGCAGATGCGACATCCAGGCCTTCATAGCATTGTAGGCGCACGAGACGGCGGCCCAGGGTTTCGGACAGGACCTTTGCGATCTCAGTCTTGCCGACGCCGGCTTCACCTTCGAGGAACAGGGGGCGACCTAGCTTCAATGAAAGATACACCGCCGTGGACAGGCTCCGGTCCGAGACATAATTGCCCCCGGACAGGAGTACCAGGGTGTCTTCGACGTTCTCAGGAATGCTGTTCAAGGGATTTCATCCGATGTTCTGCGCGCCCTCAATGGCGCGCGCATGTTCCAAAATATAAAGGCCGGCTGTGTTGGCGATTGATATAGCGCAGGACACCTGGCTAGACCTAGAGTTACGGCCGGAGCGAAGCCCCGGCCGTATCAAGATACTTCCTGTCGGTCGGACTTAACCCGCAGCGGTGACCGCGCGGCTCGCCATGACCGAAATCAGATGGGCGCGATACTCGGCAGACGCGTGAATGTCCGCATTCAGGTCGGCGTCGGACATTTTCACACCCTTTGCGGCATCGGCGCTCCAGTCGCTCGATAGAGCGCTTTCGATGTCGGTGGCGCGGAAGACGCCGTCCTGTCCCGCACCCGTGACCGCGACCCGCGTGTCGCCACCGGTCTGTGCGACCATAACGCCCACCAGTGCATAGCGTGAGGCCGGGTTCGGGAATTTGGTGTAGGCCGCTTTCTCGGGAACCGGGAAACGCACGGCGGTGATGAGTTCGCCTTCCTCGAGGACAGTCGTGAACATGCCGTCGAAGTAATCCTCGGCGGCGATTTCGCGCTTGTTGGTGATCACGGTGGCGTTCAGGCCGAGCACCGCGGCGGGATAGTCTGCTGCCGGGTCGTTGTTGGCCAGGGAGCCGCCGATGGTGCCACGGTTGCGAACCTGCGGGTCGCCGATATTGTCGGCGAGGTCGGCAAGGGCCGGGATCCTGGACTTAACGACATCCGAGTTCGCCACATCGACATGGCGGGTCATGCCCTTGATGGTGACGGAGTCTCCGCCATCCTCGATCCCCACAAGATCATCGATGCCAGCAAGGTCAACCAGATCCGAGGGCTGTGCCAGGCGTTGCTTGAGCGTCGGAATGAGGGTCATGCCACCGGCCAGGAAGCGACCATCTTCCGCGGCTGTCACGGCGCCTACGGCTTCGTCGGCGGAACCCGCCTTCTGATAATTGAACTGATACATCTTCTATCTCCCTAACCAGACGTTATTCCGCCGCCTTGCGGACGTTGGATTCCTGAATGGCCTGCCAAACCTTCAAAGATGTGGCGGGCATTGAAATATCTTCGACACCAAGCGGTGCCAGTGCGTCGAGAATGGCGTTGACCACCGCCGGTGGTGAGCCGATAGCACCGACTTCACCGACACCTTTGACTTCGAGCGGGTTCGACGCCCCCATGACGCTCTGGGTTGCAACTGAGAAGCTGGGCAGGTCGTCTGCCCGCGGCATGGTGTAATCCATGAAGGAGCCCGTCAGCAGCTGCCCGTCATCGTCATAGACGCAGCCTTCGAGCATGGCCTGGCCCACGCCCTGCGCCAGGCCGCCATGGACCTGGCCTTCGACGATCATCGGATTGACCACGCGCCCGACATCGTCGACCGCGGTGAAGTTGATGATGTCGATGTTGCCGGTATTCGGGTCGACCTCGACCTCGCAGATATGTGCGCCACCTGGGAAACTGAAATTGAGCGGATCGTAGAATGCATTCTCGTCCAGGCCGGGCTCGATTTCCTCGATCGGGTAGTTGTGCGGCACGTAGGCGGCGAGCGAAATCTCGCCGAACGCCATTTCCTTATCGGTACCCGTGACGGTGAATTTCCCATCGGCAAACTCGATGTCGGAGACATCGGCTTCCATGATGTGGGCCGCGATTTTCTTGGCCTTGTCGATCACCTTGTTGCAGGCGTTCAGGATGGCCGGACCGCCGACTGCGAGGGAACGGGACCCGTAGGTGCCCATGCCGAATTGTACCTGGTCGGTGTCGCCATGGCTGATCTCGACATGTTCGATCGGAATGCCAAAGGACTCCGATACCAGTTGGGCGAACGTCGTCTCGTGACCCTGACCGTGGTTGTGGGTGCCCGTATACACCGTCACCGATCCTGTCGGGTGGACGCGGACCTGGGCGGATTCATAGAGCCCCGCACGCGCTCCCAGTGCGCCGGCAACCGCCGACGGCGCGATGCCACACGCCTCGACATAGGTCGAAATGCCAATACCGCGCAGTTTGCCGGCCTTCTCGGCAGTGCTGCGCCGTTTCTCGAAGCCGGCATAGTCAGCCGCGGCAAGGGCGCTTTCGAACGATGCGGGCGGATCGCCGCAGTCATACTGGAGTGCGACCGGCGTCTGATAGGGATACTGATCCGCCTGGATCATGTTCTTCTTACGCATTTCGGCCGGATCGATGCCGAGCTGGCGGGCGGCCTTGGTAACCAGTCGCTCCAGCAGGTAGGTGCATTCCGGGCGCCCGGCGCCGCGATACGCGTCAACGGGAACTGTGTTGGTGAACACGGTTTGTACCTCGGCATAGATTGCCGGGGTCGTGTAGACGCCCGCGAGCAAGGTCGCATAGAGATAGGTGGGCACGCTCGAACCGAAGGTCGAAAGGTAGGAACCCACATTGGCCTTTGTGGCGACCCGCAGGCCCAGGAAACTGCCATCACCATCGAGTGCGAGTTCCGCATGGGTCTCGTGATCGCGGCCATGGGCATCAGTCGCAAACGATTCCGAACGCTCGGCCGTCCATTTGATCGGCACATGGACCTTGGCCGCGGCCCAGGTCAGGATTGCCTCCTCGGCATAGTGGAATATCTTGGAGCCAAAACCGCCGCCGACATCGGGTGCGACGATGCGCAGCTTGTGCTCCGGAATCTGCAGCACGAAGGCGCCCATTAACAGGCGGATGACATGCGGGTTCTGTGTCGTCGTATGGAGTGTGTATTGCCCGGTGGAACGATCGAACTCCGAGATCGCTGCGCGGGGTTCCATTGCGTTGGGAATCAGCCGGTTGTTGACCAGATCGATCGACACAACATGCGCTGCATCGGAGAACGCGGCATCGACTGCATCTTTCTCGCCGATTTCCCAGTCAAAGCATCGATTGTTCGGCACATCGTCATGCACCAGTGTTCCGCCGGCCAATGCCGAAGCCATATCGATGACGGCGGGCAACACGCCATAGTCCACCTCGATCAGTTCAGCTGCGTCGCGCGCGGCATCACGGGTCTCGGCGATGACGATGGCGACCTGGTCGCCGACATGGCGCACCTTCTCGACTGCGAGCGGCGGATGCGCCGGCTCGGCCATCGGTGAGCCGTCCTTGTTGTGGATCTGCCAGCCGCACGGAAGGCCACCAACGCCATCCGCGGCCATATCCGCCCCCGTCAGAACGGCGATGACGCCTTGTGCCTTTTCGGCCTTGGATGTGTTGACCGAATTGATTGTCGCGTGGGCATGTGGCGAGCGTAGAATCCACGCATGGCTCTGCCCGGGACGATTGATATCGTCGGTATAGTTGCCATTGCCGGTGAGGAAACGCTGATCCTCGACCCGCGTGACGGAAGCCCCGATTCCCGTGCCGGTCATCGCGCTAACCCTTCAGTGCTTGGGCGCCGGCGAGGATTGACTTAACGATGTTGTGGTAGCCGGTGCAGCGGCAGAGGTTGCCCTCGAGCCATTCGCGGACTTCCTGTTCGCTTGGATCAGAGTTTTTCTGAACGAGGTCGAGCGCGCTCATCACCATGCCCGGCGTGCAGAAGCCGCACTGGAGACCATGGTTCTCCCGGAAGGCTTCCTGCATCGGGTGCAGTTCGTCGCCATTCGCCAGCCCCTCGATCGTGGTCACGTCGGCGCCCTCGGCCTGTGCCGCCAGCATCGTGCAGGATTTCAGGGATTCGCCATTCACATGTACAACGCACGCGCCGCACTGGCTCGTGTCGCAACCAACATGCGTGCCGGTCATTCCCAGACTTTCGCGAAGATATTGAACGAGTAGCGTCCGCGGTTCGACCTCAGCCGATACGGACTTCCCGTTCACCGTCATTGATACGGTGGGCATAACGTTCCTCCCTGTTTCGGGTTGCCCCCTTATGATCCCCAAGCGGTGCCCCGCCTGCCGATCCATTTATTACGTCACAAGAGTTTCATCCGCAGGGGGCGTTGCGTCAAGCCGCAGCGCGCCAAATACGGCAGAAAGTATGCAGAAAAGCGTGCTGGCGCCTAGCCGAACAGTGCGTACAGCACGATCGCGGCCACAACGAGCCCGCTGATCCATGTGCCGGCCCCGACTTGAGACATCGCCGTGACCTGTCCGGCAGTCGCAGCCGGCGCTGCTGGGGCCGCTGCGGGGGCGGCCTCGGCGGGCGCATCTTCTGCCGCACCTGCATCACCGTCCGATACGGCTTCGGCGAAGTTCTCGAAGAACTGCGAGGCCATTTTTTTCGCCGTCCCGTCGATCAGGCGGGCACCGAGCTGGGCCAGCTTCCCGCCCACCTGTGCGTCGACCTCGTATTTTAGGAGCGTCCCGTCACCGTCTTCTTCAAGCTGCACGTTGGCGCCGCCCTTGGCAAAACCGGCTGCACCGCCTTTGCCTTCGCCGGAGATGCGATAGCCGTTGGGGGCATCGATATCGGTCAACTCGACACCGCCGGAGAATTTCGCCTTCACCGGTCCGACCTTTGCCGTGACCTGGGCCGTGAACGACGTGTCGGAGGTTTGGTCGATTTTCTCGCAGCCCGGAATCGACTGCTTCAGGATTTCCGGGTCATTCAACCCGGCCCAGACTTTCTCGCGCGAAGCATTGATTTTGTACTCGCCGGACATTTCCATGGCGGTGATCCTTATCGGCTAAGGGGAATTTCAATATAAATAGTCTGCGCCAGCAGGTTGGACAAGCCGTGGTTGAAGTCTGTCCCCAACCAGATCTAATCACGTGCCATTTTTCGTCCGATGAAGGTCATCGCCGCCGCGCCGGCAAGGGATCCCACGCCGATAGTCGCGAACCCGAGGAACCAGGCTGCCTGTGACGTCTGCCCTCCGGCCGCATCGAGGATCAGTCCGACCGCCAACGGACCAAGGAACCCCGCCGTGAATCCGAACAGGGAATGCACCGCGAGGGTCAGTCCGCGATAACCGGGTTCCGATGCCTGTGTGGCGCCCGCTGTGAGGGAACCGGAATCACCCATGACGAGGCCGCTGTAGACAAAGAACAGGACTACAACGACGGAGAAGGGCAGTCCGGGGCTCAAGCCCATCAGAAGAGCGGTAATGAAGGAAGACAGCATGGCAAGCCGAACGATCCGGCGCCGCCCGTAGCGTTCACACAGCTCGTTGCCCCCTAGACTCGCCGCAACCGCAGCGAGATTGGCCAGTGCCGCGACGAGCGCGGCTTCCGCGTTTGCCGCACCGCCGCTTTTCTCACTCGCGAAGACAAGGAATGCGACGATCCAGCCGCGGAGTGCAAACAACTCCCAGGAATGGCCCGCATAGCCGAGCACGTAGGACATCGCTGCGCGGTTACGCAGGACCGGCCGAAAGTCGAATGTCCGGGTTGGTGGACGTTCTTCGGGAAGTGGTGGGCGAGCGGTCATGCAGATACCAACGACGAGCGCTGCGAAAATGGGGCCGAAGGCAGCGATCCCGAATGCCCACGGCCAGCCGAATAACGATCCGATTACGCCGTTAATCGCAAATGAGACCGCGGCGCCGACGGAGAAACCGGCTGTGTAGATGGCGATGCCCCGGGAGGGCACGGGCGACGGCAGCCGGTCGGTGAGCACCTTTAGCCCGGTCATATATGTGCCGCCCACGCCCGCACCCTGGATCGCGTTCCATGTCAACGCCGACCAGAAGCCGTCGGCCAGCAAGGCGAAGCCGGCGAGCCCGATGGCCGATACCATCAGGCAGACGAGGTAGATGCGACGCGAATCGATCCGGTCGGTCCACGGGACGATGACCGCCACAGCGAGCACGTAGCCGGCGAAGTAGATCCCGCTAATCCAGCCGGCCTGTGTGTTGTCGAGGTTCCATTCCGCCTGAAGCGGCAACAGCAAGGCGGGGAAGGCGGCGAACCCGGTCATGCTCGCGACATGGGCGGCGAACATGGCAGTAATGATGCTGGTTGACGGCATGCGGGGGATTATATCCCGCGCGCGTCAGGCGGGGTACGAGTCGTCGCGTTTGCCGGATTGCAGATCGGCCGCCGGAGTTCCGGCCAGCCGACGTCCGTCGGCGTCGTATTTGCCCGCGAGTTCATCCATACTGGTTTCCGACCAGAGTTCTGCGCGCGACAGGTACGCGGCGCGGCCGAGCAGGTGCGCGGCCACGGGTGCGGTCAGCAGCAAGAAGCCTAAGCCCGCCAGAGCGCGGGTGATGACCCCGAGATCCTGGGAGTCGACAGCGATGGCCAACAGCACGAGCCCCGCCCCGAGAGTCCCGGCCTTCGTCGCGGCGTGCATGCGCACGAAAATATCGGGTAAGCGATAAAGTCCAATCCCCGCGATCAGAGAGAACACGGCCCCGATCAGGATGATGAGTCCGGCGACGAGATCGATCATGACTCGCCTCCCGTGCCTTCGGTGGGGTGCTTGTGGTGCTCCTGGAGCGCGCTGCGATAGACGTAACGTGCGAAGGCAACAGTCGCGAGGAAGCCGACCAGCGCCAGCGCGATCGCCACGTCGAGGAACGCATACTCACCGGTGGAGATCGAGAAGAGCCCGATAAATCCGATTCCGAGCAGCGCCAGCATGTCGAGCGCGACCACCCGATCTGCGGGGGTCGGCCCGCGCAGCAGCCGGAACACGGTGAGCGCGAAGGAGACGATCATGGCGCCATAGGCGAAGAGGATCGACCAGTCGAGAAAGCTTGCGCCGAATTCTTCCATGGGCCTACTCCAGCGCCTCGCGGATCCGGCGCTCAAACCCGTTTCGGATGTCCGCCCGAAGTTCGTCCGGGTCGTCGACGTCCATCGCGTGAATGTAAAGCGTGGACCGGTCAGTCGAGACATCGACGCTGAGGGTGCCGGGGGTAAGGGTGATCAGGTTGGCGAGCAACATGATGCCGACCGGGCTTTCAAGTTCCAGCGGGAAGGCGATGATTGCCGGCCGGAAATCCATACGCGGCGAGAGCGTGTCGCGGGCGACCCGATAGCCCGAGAGCGCCAGCTCGTAGACGAACAGCGCGATAAGCCGGAGGATTCGGAAGGGCCGGTAGAAGTTGTGTTGATCGAACCGTTCGCGCACGAGCCACAGGCACACGAAGGCGAGCACGAACCCGAAGATCAGGTTGCTTGGTGAGAAGCTGTTGGTGATGAGACCCCAGATCAACGCTAGCACGATATTGAAGACCAGGAGGTTCATCGCGCCGCCTCCGCGCTGTCCGTGCCTGCCGCGGCGGCCTGCGCCGGGCTTTCGAGTACCGCCTCGATATAGGCGTCTGGCGCCAGCAACTCTGCGGCTGCGCGCTTGGATATGTCGACTACAGGTGCAGAGTAGATACCAATGATGAAGGTCAGCGCCGCCAGCGTGCCGAGCGCGCCCTTCAGCAGTATGCCGTCGCTGGTGGGGCTGGCTTCCGTCGCCATGTGCTGCGTCCCGCCGGCTGGTTCGCGCCAGAACACGAGCGCGAAAATTCGTCCGACGAGCATCAGGGTCAGGAAGCCGGAGGCAAGCGCACCGGCGACGATGGCATACTCGCCCGCCTGCAGGCCTGCCTGGACCAGGTAAACCTTCGGCCAGAAGCCGGCCAGCGGCGGCACACCGGCCAGCGACAATCCACTGATCAGGAAGGCCACGGCGAGGAAGGGTGCGCCCTTGTAGAGGCCCGCGAGGTCGGCGATCCGGGTGCCGCCGCCCGCCCGCGCCACCATGCCCGCAGCCATGAACAGCGCGGCCGATACGATGATCGAGTGGATGACGTAGAAAGTGGTGCCGAGCAGTGCGAGTTCGGTTCCGATGGCCAGACCGCCAACCATGACGCCCACGCCGCTGATGATAGTATAAGAAACGACCCGGCGGATATCGGTTTCGGCCAGCGCCCCCAGCGCGCCCACGATCATGGTCGCAACCGCAACCCAGACCATCGCTTCACGGGCGATCTCCCCGCCATCGGGGAAAACGATCATGAACACGCGCACCAGTGAGTAAACGCCCACCTTGGTCAGCAGCGCCGCAAAGATCGCCGATACGGTCGGCAGCGGCGTGTGATAGGCCGCCGGAAGCCAGAAATGGAGCGGGAAGAGCGCTGACTTCATGCCCAGCGAGACCAGGAAGAGGAGCGCGACCGTTTCGACCGGCGCGTCGGCCGGCAGGGCCGCAATCTTGCCGGACAGGTCGGCCATGCTCAGCGTGCCGGTCATGCCGTAAAGCAGCGCGATGGCGATGAGCAGAAGCGTCGTCGCGAGCAGGTTGAGGAAGGCGTACTTCACCGCGCCGTCGAGCTGCACGCGACGCCCGCCCAGCACCATCAGCCCGAACGACGAAATCAGCGTGATCTCGAACCAGACATAGAGGTTGAAGATGTCGGCGGTTAGGAACGCGCCGGAGACGCCCATAACCAGCGCCAGCAGCAGCGGAATGATGCCGGCTCGCCGGTGTTCGATGTCCGTGTCGGCGAGGCCGTACACCAGGATGACCAGGGCAACGGCACTGGCGGCCGCGGTGAGCGCCGCACCCAGCGTGTCGGCGGCCATTGCGATCCCGAACGGGGCAGGCCATCCGCCCATGGACATTGCGATCGGCCCGTTCGTCCAGACATGGCCGAGGAGGACCAGGCTCACCACCAGCTGCAGGGCAACCGCGATCAGTCCGATCGCGCTCTGCGCATTCGGGCGTCCCCACAGCGCGATCGCGAGCGAGGCACCGATCAGCGGAATCGCGACCGGCCAGACAACGAGCCATGCTGCCATCTCAGACATCGCGGCCTCGCATCGGCGTCGTATCGGGTATTGGCTCGGCGATCCGCATCTCGTCGGTGTCGATGGTTTCGAGGGTCCGGTAGGTCCGGCGCGAGAGCACCAGCAGGAACGCGAACAGCGAGAAGCTGATCACGATGGCGGTCAGGATCAACGCCTGGGGCAGCGGGTTGGCGATGCCGGCTTCGGCGACTTTAAGCCCCTTGTCGATCAGCGGTGGGCTCTCACGGGTCAGCCGCCCCGACACGAAAATCAGCAGATGTGTCGCGTTGCCCAGGACGAACACGCCCAGGATCAGCCGAATGAGCGAGCCCGACAGCAACAGGTAGACGCTGATCGCGAACAGGAGGCCGACGAGGATGGCGAGAATCGTTTCCACTATTCACGCCCCTGCAGAGCAAAGGCAATGCCAGCGATCGCGCCGACCACAACCAGATAAACGCCAACGTCGAACAGCACGACAGTGGATGCGAGTTTCATGTCCGGGGCGAAGGAGGGGAACCACCACTGGCCCGTAAGGAATGGGTCGCCGAACAGGATCGACACCACCCCGCTGAGCGCGGCCAGCAGCAGGCCGGTTCCCGCAATCGCGATGGGCTGGACCACGAGTGCACGTCGTGCCGCGGCCAGTCCCTCGGCGATCGCGTAGATCGCGAAGGCCGACGCGCCGATCAACCCGCCGATGAAGCCGCCGCCCGGCTCGTTATGGCCGCGCAGCAGCACATAGATCGAGAACAGGAGCATCAGCCCGGCAAGAAGCGGCGTTGCGGTTCGCAGGATCAACGAATTCATGACGTCTTTTCCGCGTCGCTGTTGGTCGGATTGTCCTCGTTCTCGCGCCCGGTGATCGCATATATGGCCAGTACGGACACGCCGGCGATCGTGACCACCGCGATCTCGCCCAGGGTGTCGAGGGCGCGGAAGTCGACCAGGATCACGTTCACGATGTTGCGGCCGAAGGCCTCCGTGTAGCTGCGTTCGCCGAAATAGGCGCTCAGGCTGATGTCGAGCGGCACCCCGACGATTGTCAGTAGCAGCGCCGTCAGCGCCCCGCCGACAGCCACGGCGATCGTCGCGTCGCGGGCCACCTGAAACGGGCTGCGACGGTCAGATCCGAACACCGGCAGGCGGGTGATCACCAGGGCGAGGATGACCACCGACAGGGTCTCGACCATCAACTGGGTGAAGGCCAGGTCCGGCGCGCCGAACAGGAGAAACACGAAAGCGACCCCGATCCCCATGATGCCCATGGACATGATCGCGATCAGCCGCGATCGGATGAGCACCACCGCGAGACCCCCGCCGAGCGTGAGCAGCGCCACGGACCAAACCAGCAGGTCGACCGGCGGTGTTTGGAACGTCACGCCGATATCGTCGGACAGTTGCGGCAGCACGAGCGCGGCCGCCAGCACCAGGAAGGTGATCAGTATGTAGGTTCGCAGGATACCGGTCTGGAGTGCGCTCGAGACACCGCGGGCCATGGCGATGATCGCATCCATGAACTGGTCGTAGCCCTTGTCGGGTCCCCAAAGGGGGTCGATGAGCCGTGCCAGCAAGCTGCTCATGCGCCTGCCCTGCCAGAACAGGAGCGCACCGATGGCGACGGTAATGATGCTGGCCACGATCGGCGCCTTGAAACCGCCCCAGAGGTAGAGGTCGACCGGCATGGTCTTTCCGGCGACCGCGATGGCAGCGGGGCCGACGAACAGGCTCTCCGAGATGTTGCTGAACAGGCCGAAGAACAGGCTGAGTACCGCGAGTGTGAGTGCGCCGATCCATAGGCCCAGCGTGCCCTCATGAGGCTTGTGGGGCGTGTCACCCTGTTTACCGAAGAACGGCTTGAAGCCGACCAGAAATGCGACGGCGAACATCAGCGCGTTACCGGTGATCGCGACCGCAGTCAGGACAAACGGCAGGCTGCCGTCGAGCGTGCCCTTGTAGACCCACTCCTTGGCGATGAAGCCGAAGAAGGGCGGCAGCCCGGACATCGAAAGCGCGGCGAGCGCGCCGGCCGTTGCGGTGAACGGCATGACCCGGCCGAGGCCTGACAGGCGGTGCAGGTCGCGCGTGCCGGTCCCGTGGTCGACAGAACCGGCGACCATGAACAGCGCACCCTTGAACATCGAATGCGCGAACAGGTAGGCCATCGCTGCCTGGATCGCCAGCGGTTCGCCGATGCCGATGAGGAAGACGAGCAGGCCGAGGCTCGCGACCGTCGTCTGGGCGAGCATGAGCTTGAGGTCGGTGTTGCGCAGCGCCAGGATCGCGCCGGCGATCAAGGTCGCTCCGCCGAAGACCATCAGCACGACGTGCCAGACCTCCGTCCCGCCGAGACCAGGATTCATGCGCGCCAGCAGATAGACGCCGGCCTTCACCATGGTAGCCGAATGCAGGTAGGCGCTGACGGGTGTCGGTGCCTCCATGGCGTTCGGCAGCCAGAAATGGAACGGCACCTGGGCCGACTTCGTAAACGCGCCACAGAGCACCAGGATCAGGATCGCCAGGTACCAGGGGTGTTCGCGCAGCACGTCACCATCAGCGAGCAGTGTTGACAGCTCCATGGCGCTGCCCGCCTGGGCCATCAGAAGCAGTCCTGCGAGCAGAGCAAGCCCGCCGCCGCCGGTGACGACCAGCGCCTGCAACGCGGCACGGCGCGAGCGGGCCTGGTCATGATTAAAGCCGATCAACAGGAACGAGGTAATCGAGGTCAGTTCCCAGAAGACGAAAAGCGTGACCACGTTGTCGGACAGCACGAGCCCCAGCATCGAGCCCATAAACATCAGCAGGAACATCATGAACCGGCCGAGATCGACATGACCCTTGAGGTACGCGCCGGCGTAAAGAACGATGAAGGTGCCGATGAGGCTGATCAGCAGCGCGAATAGCAGGCTCAGTCCGTCGACGTAGAAGGACAGGGCGATGCCGAGCGACGGAATCCATTCGGTGGAGAAGGAGAGGGCCTCGCCGGCCGCGACGGGCCCGAGAAACTGCGCAAAGTAAAGGGTTAGGGCCGCCGGCAATACGGCGAGCACCCACCCGGTATAGTCGCCGGCGAGCCGGCGCACCATCGGTGCGCAAACGCCTAAAACGAAAGGTGCCAGCGTCGCAGCAAGCATCGGTCGTACGTTCCTCCCATCTCCCCGGATGTCGATACCGTCGTTTACCACGTCGGCTTCGAGCACGCCGCTTTTTGCGGCTTTTTCGTGCACAAGGCAGTCGCGGGACAACCGCGTCTTTCGCGCTATCGGCAATCGCACGGCGATGGGTGTCGCCGACCGGGTGTTGCGGGACCGCCTCCGGACCCGCGAACGAAGATCATCTAATTTACCTAACTGCTCAGGGCAAGACCCACACAGCTTATATTTGGAGAATTTCGAGGGTTTGCGCCGCCATGCCTCCGTTCCTGGCGTCCTGTGCGCAGACCGAGAAGTATCTCCCGCGCTTTACGTCCTCCACATTTCCCCGGCCTAAAAGCGCCGCCCGTCTGGTCTTCGGGGCCGACTAGGCTTACATCATCGCCTTATGTCGGGGCATAGAAGCACATCAGAACCGGTTATTGAGCCAACTGAACGTCGTTCGGGCGCCGAGATGCGCGCTATTCGTGCACTCGCCCCGTATATGTGGCCGAAAGGTCAACTCGAGATGCGTGTGCGGGTGTCGATCGCCATGGTGCTGCTCGTGGCGGCCAAGGTCGCGACCGTTGCCGTCCCGGCATTGTTTGGTAAGGCCGTTGACGCGCTGGAAGCAGATGCAACCGGCGCTGCCGTTGCTGTCCCGGTGTCGCTTCTGGTGGGCTACGGGCTGCTTCGCGTCGGCCAGCAGGGATTTGCCGAACTGCGAGACTTCGTCTTCGCGAAGGTCGGGCAACGGGCCATCCGATCGATCGCGCTCAAGGTCTTCCGGCATCTGCACGGGCTGGCGCTGCGGTTTCACATGGACCGGCAGACCGGCGGCCTCAGCCGCGCGATTGAACGGGGCATCAAGGGTATCGATTTCCTGTTGCGCTTCATGCTGTTCAACATTCTGCCGACCCTGGTGGAAATCGGGCTGGTCTGCGCCATCCTGTGGTCGCTGTTCGGCTTCATCTTCAGCGCGATTACCTTCGTGACGGTCGTGATCTACATCATCTTCACGCTGACATTCACCGAGTGGCGCCTGAAATACCGGCGCGCGATGAATGACAGCGACAGCGAGGCGAACACCAAGGCCATCGACAGCCTGCTGAACTTCGAGACGGTGAAGTATTTCGGCAACGAAGCCCATGAGGCGCAACGCTACGACGTCTCGATGGAACGTTACGAAAAGGCGGCGGTCAAAAGCCTGACGACCCTGTCCCTGTTGAATGTGGGGCAGGGCCTCATCATGGCGCTGGGCATGACGATCCTGCTGGTGCTGTCGGGCTTCCGGGTTGCTGATGGCACGATGACCGTGGGAGCGTTTACCGCGGTCAACCTGTACATGATGCAATTGTTCCAACCCCTTACTTTTCTTGGCTTTGTTTACCGCGAGATCAAGCAGTCCCTGGTCGACATGGAACAGATGTTCGGGCTCCTCGAGCAGAACCGGGAGATCGAGGATGCACCCGATGCGCGCGCGCTTGCCGTCGACGATGGTGTCGTACGTTTCGAGAACGTATCCTTCCAGTACGACCCTCGACGATCTGTCCTCAAGGATGTGAGCTTCGAGGTGCCTGCGGGCAGCACGGTGGCAATTGTCGGGGCGTCGGGTGCGGGCAAATCGACTATCTCGCGGTTGCTGTTCCGCTTCTATGACGTGGCGGACGGCGCGATCACCATCGACGGACAGGATATTCGTTCGGTCACGCAAGACAGCCTGCGTGCAGCAATCGGGATCGTTCCCCAAGACACGGTGCTGTTCAACGATTCCGTCTTCTACAACATTCAGTATGGGCGGCCGTCGGCCAGCCCGGCGGAAGTCGAGGAGGCAGCCCGGCTCGCCCAGGTCCATGACTTCGTCATGAGCCTGCCCGACGGCTACAACACCCGGGTCGGTGAGCGCGGCCTGAAGCTTTCAGGGGGTGAAAAACAACGCGTTGCGATCGCCCGCACTATACTGAAGGCCCCGAAGATACTGCTGTTCGACGAGGCGACGTCGGCGCTCGATACCCACACCGAGCGGGAGATCCAGGCCGCCCTGGAGCAGGTATCGGCAGATCGAACGGCGCTGGTCATCGCCCACCGGCTCTCGACGGTGGTGAACGCCGATGAGATCATCGTCCTCGACAAAGGCATCATCATCGAACGCGGGCGCCATGACGACCTGCTCGCGCTCGACGGCGCCTATGCAGAGCTCTGGCGCCGCCAGCAGGCAGCAGCCCAACGCGAGGAAGAGATCGCCGCCGACATGGCCGACGGGGTCTTTATTCCCGCCCCCGCAGAGCAGAGCTAGCGCAGTTCCGCGGCGTAACTGTCGACCGGCGGGATGGTCTCGATGAGACCGCGACCCTTTAGAAAATCCGCGAAACGGTCGTACCGGCCCCTATCCAGGGCCGCCGGCCGCAATGCGAAGCGGGGCAGGGTGTCCCGCCAGGCGCGGCGGTTCAGCTCGTCATCTAGATCCTTGCGGCCCCTGATGAACAGTTCCCAGGCCTCGTCCGGCCGATTGATCATGAACTGGGTGGCCGCTTCGATGGCATCGAGGAACGAGGCGAACTGTGGCTCGGACAGGCGGTCATTCTTGGCTACGATGATCAGTTCGTCATAGGCGGGCACGCCTTCTTCCTCGAGGAAAAACGCCCGGCCTGGCCGGCCGACGATGTCCATCTGGTTGAGCTCGAAGTTCCTGTAGGCGCCAATGACCGCGTCGACCTGACCGCTCATCAGGGACGGCGACAGGGAAAAGTTGACGTTCACGAGTTCCACGTCGTCGAGCGCAAGGCCGTGCTTGGCCAGCATCGCGCCGAGCAGCGCGTCTTCGAAACCGCCCACGGAAAATCCGACTTTCCGGCCTTTCAGGTCCGCGATCGAGGTGATCGGGCCGTCTGCGAGGACCACCAGCGAAGCCAACGGCGTGGCGACCAGCGTACCGATCCGCGTGAGCGGCAGGCCTTGGGCGACCTGCAGGTGGAGCTGGGGCTGATAGGAGATGGCAAGGTCGGCGCGTCCTGCCGCGACCAGCTTGGGCGGATCATTGGGATCAGCAGGCGCGATCAGTTCGACCTCCAGCCCGCGTTTTTCGAATTCACCGCGTTCGAGCGCGACATACAGCGGCCCATGGTCCGGGTTGATGAACCAGTCGAGCATGACCGTGATCTTGTCGTCCGCGATCGCCGAACCGGTATTGAGGAATAGGATGAGGAAGACTGATAAAACAGATTTTTTCAAGTTATTAAGTCCTGGTTCTAAGGTTGCTTCGAGATGGCAGGATCGATGTCTGTCTGCCAGGAGACGAGCCGGCGCAGGCCCGCGTCGATGAGGAAATAGATCGTGACGGAGAGCAGCGCGAGGACGAAGAGGGCGGCAAACATCGCGTCAGTCTGAACCCGGCCGTTCATCAAAAGCATGTAGTAACCCAGGCCGGCCGAGGAGCCGACCCATTCGCCGACGACCGCGCCGATGGGCGCCACTGCGGCGGCCACACGCAAACCGGATGCGAAGGCCGGCATCGCGGCAGGAATGCGTATTCGGCACAGGATCGCGGCTTTCGAGGCCCCCATGGTTCGGGCCAGATCAACCCATCCTGGCTCGGTCCGTCTGAGGCCGTCGTAGAAGGCGGCGGTGACCGGGAAATAGATGATTAGTGTGGCCATCGCGACCTTGGGGAAGAGCCCATAGCCGAACCACAGAACCAGAACCGGTGCGAGGGCGAATACGGGCACCGCCTGGGACACCACGAGCACGGGTAGGACCCAGGCTCTCGCGCTTCTGAAATATGCCATGATCAACGCGCTGCTCATCCCCAGAAGTGTTCCAAACAGTAAACCGAGGAGAATTTCGCTTAGGGTGACCAGCGCATGGCCGGCGATCGTATCGGCGCGCGCAATGGCGACGTCGATGACTGCGAGCGGGCCAGGCAAAATAAACGGCGCGATTGCCAGTCCGCTGACCAGGGCCTGCCAAGCCGACAGAAAGCCAACGAATACGATGACCGGACGAAGAATCTTCATGCCGGGTCTCCCGCAAGCTTTTCAGGACTGCCGCTCAGGCGCTGCATGATCAATTGGTGCGATTCCCGAAGCGCCGGATCTGTCGGGTCCCGCGGGGCCGGCCCCGGTGGAACGATCGGGGCGGCGATGTAATCGGCACCATTGCTCATCACATGAATGCAGTCAGCGAGGCGCAATGCCTCGAACGGGTCATGGGTCACCATCAGAACCGTGCGGTTGGCGAGGAGTTCCACGGCCAGATCCTGAAGGCGCGTGCGCGTGATCGCATCCAGCGCCGAGAATGGTTCGTCCATGAGCACGATGGGCTGTTCCTCCATCAAGGTGCGCGCCAGTGCAACGCGTTGGCGTTCGCCGCCGGAAAGTTCGGCTGGCAAGGCGTTCGCCCGCTCGGCGACACCGGCGCGGGCGAGAATGTCGAGGGCCCGGCTCGCATCCGCGGGTTCACCGCGCAGACGTGTGCCCAGTGCGACGTTGTCGAGGGCGCTGAGCCATGGCAGGAGCAGGTCCTGCTGCGCCATATACGCAACCCGCGCGACGAGCTTCGTGCCGTCATGGGCAAGGATTTCGGTCGGTGCAACGGGTTCGATGAGGCCGGCGATGGTCTGCAGCAGGGTCGACTTTCCGACGCCGCTTTCGCCCAATAAGCAGGTCCATGAACCCGCGGTTGCGTTGAACGAAAAATCGTCCAGCAACACGCTCGCCCCCCAGGCGAGCCTGGCGTTGCGCACGTCGAGGCCGAGCATCTGTGATGCTGGAAGAATACTCAGGTCGGCGTCGGTCAAATCCACGTCCCTCCGCCGGTGTTAACCGGATCAGGTTCCAAGGGTCGTCCCGCACAATGCGAGACCTCTCAGCCGCAATGGCTCCCCATGTGGTGACGTTCAATATGATGTGTTGCGACGCGAAACGTCAACGCCTTCGATTGCCAATTATGCCCCGTCGCGGTAGGCAAAACATATGAGCCAACCCGCGCGCGCCAGTTCCCCGGAGCCCTTTCGCAAGCTTGCGCGCCCGCTGTTTATTGGCAATGAAATCTACCGCCGTTCCAATTTCGGCCCGAAGCACCCGCTCTCCGTACCTCGTGTGCCTGCGACTATCGATCTATGCCGGGCGATGGGATGGCTTCCAGAGAATGCCTACATCGAGAGCGCGGCGGCGAGCCCGGCCGAGATCGTGCGGTTTCATGACCCGGATTATCTTCACGCCTTGCGCCGGGGTGAACGGTCGCTCGAGCTGTCGGCAGAGGATCGTGAGCGGTACAATCTGGGACGTCTCGAAAACCCGATCCACGACACCATGTACAGCCGTCCGGCGATCTCGGCCGGTGCGGTGCTCGCAGGTGCGGAAATGCTCGGTTCCGTCGATGCGGGCGTCATATACAGCCCCGCTGGCGGGACCCACCATGGTCGCCCCGACCGGGCGAGTGGATTCTGCTATTTCAACGACTTGGCCCTCGGTTTGCTGCGCCTGAAGGACCTCGGTTTCAAGCGGATACTCTATCTAGATTTCGACGCACACCATGGCGACGGTGTTCAGGATGCCTTTGCCGGCGATCCGGGCGTGTTTACGCTTTCCATTCATGAGGAGCGTCGCTGGCCCTTTACGGGCGGTCTCGATGACCATGAAGGCGGGACCGCCTGCAATATCCCCGTGCCGCGAGGATTACGCGATTCCGAGTTTGATTTGATCATCGAGGAACTCGTGGTGCCCATCGGGCGAAAATATAGTGCCGAGGTGCTGGTTTTACAGTGTGGTGCGGATGCATTGGCGGACGACCCGTTAAGCCGCATGGAATTAAGCAACGGCGCCATTTGGCGGGCCGTCACGCGGGTCGCTGATCTGGCGCCGCGGATGCTTGTCACGGGAGGCGGGGGGTATAATCCCTGGAGTGTCGCGCGGTGCTGGTCCGGCGTATGGGCGACGCTAAATAGGCACCCCATTCCCGACAATGTGCCGGTCGCGGCGAGGTCCATTTTGAAAGACCTGGAATGGAACCGGGCGGGCGGTCAAAACCCGCCGGCGCACTGGTTTGACAGCATCGCGGATCGACCCGGCGCAGGTGCTGTTCGCACACCCGTTCGAGAGCTTCTAGCGAAGGCACACAGTGTGTATGTAAAAAATAAGAAAAGAGAGATAGATATATGAAAAAATTAAATAAAAAAATCTATCTTTATGTAGCGCTTGCACTGATTCTGGGACTCTTTATGGTCGGCATGGTGCACGCGCAGGACGACGTCGATTTCGAGCGATCAACCCTGAAAATCGAGACGTTGGACGGCGTGCACAATTTTGATGTCGAGGTCGCCACGAACGACGCGCAGCGGGCCCGCGGGTTGATGTTTCGCAACGAGATGGCGCCGGATGCCGGCATGCTTTTTGTCTATCGCCGTGACCGTATCCTGGCCATGTGGATGGCCAATACCTATCTGCCGCTGGACATGCTGTTTATCGCGAGCGACGGACGCATCGTGAGTATCGCCAGAAACACGATCCCGCTGTCGCGGACGACGATTACATCGCGAAAACGCGCGCGTGCTGTCCTCGAACTCAATGCCGGGACCGCCCGCAGGCTCGGTATCAAAGCCGGTGACAGGGTTGTCTATGACGGTCTGCCGGGCCAATAGTACTGAAATTCCGCTATATTTTCGACCCGGCCTTGATAGGAAATAGCGGTTCCCAATGCTCGCCTGAGGCGACGATACAAGCCATGCCGTGGGGTATTGTGATTATGATCGACCAGGTCGATCCCGCGGGTTCGCTCAACACTTCAACCACGCCACCATTACTGGCAAGTCTGATGGCGACTGGCGCCTCGCTGTATTTCTTTGCCAGATGGGTGAGGGCACTAGTGCGATCCGTGCACGAGTGATTGGGTTGGGCTGCTTCTGCAATGTTGCTTCCTGCAACGACCGACGCACCAGCCCAGCAAACAGGCTCTGTGTCCCAAACTTGTCAGTCTCCTTAAAATCAGGAATGCCGGAACATCCCGACATTGCAATGTCGAGTATAAGTTCGTTCGGTTAAAAATTTTATAATTAATAAAGTGTTAAAGAGTATTTATTATTAATATATTGTTTTTACACAATGTTGTTAGTGTTATACAAATATACCTACTACACGCGGACTACTTGACCATGCTTGAGACGTGGGAATCAGAGGTGGGTCATTCGTGTCCGTCGCGCGACGGGCAAGGCCGACATTCGCGTTGAAGTACTCCAAGTTCTCACACCACCTCTACTTTGTCTTCCTCCAGCAACTCGATCGACACGATGCTCATGCCACCCCTCAAGACCGCTCGCCTCGCCGTTCGGACCGCCCGCATCGCCGGTAAGGTGATCAAACTCGGCCTGCGCATCCGGCGTGGGCGCAGACGGAGCAGGTGAGCCACTGCTTGATGTGATCTGCGTTGGGCCTAGAATCTTCCGACTACTCAACAACTACGATTACGGCACTAGCTGCGTTCCTGACCACGCTCCCCCGTTGCGAGAGAGCCGTGCGCGGCGGTGGCCGCGCGCATCAAGGAATAGCCACTCCAGTGCGTCAATGCGCAGTGCGGCTACCATAAAATTATCTGACCCGCCGGCGTTCCGGGACTGATCCGAACGAAAACGCCGCGCGTAAACACGTCGTTTTCAACCTCTCACCACGGAGTTCCGAATGGAACCGATCAAAAAGTACATTGCGTTTGCATTCATGGCCGTTGCTTTGGCCCTGTCCTCGACCGTTGCATTGGCCGGTGGTCATGGTGCCAAGGATATCGTCGATACGGCTGCAGCCAATGAAAACTTCTCCACCCTTGTGGCTGCCTTGAAGGCCGCCGGTCTTGCCGAGACCCTAAAAGGTGACGGTCGGTTCACCGTTTTCGCACCTACCAATGCGGCATTCGCCAAGCTGCCAGCGGGCACTGTTGAGAACCTCCTCAAGCCGGAAAATAAGGAGCAGCTCGTCGCCGTGCTCACCTACCACGTGCTTCCCGGTAAGGTTACGGCTGCCGATATCGCCGGCAAGAAACTCAGCCCTAAAACCGTCCAGGGCAGCACGGTCGATATCGATGCCACGAGCGGTGTGAAGATCAATGGTGCATCTGTTACCACTGCAGATATCGAGACCTCGAACGGCGTGATCCACGTGATCGATACGGTGATCCTGCCGCAATAAAAAGTCTGCCGGGCTCCTCATCCCCTCCCGTGAGGACCCAAGTAAGCGTTGGGTGAGCACAGCCTCACCTAACGCGTCCTCCGTGGGCGTGGTCGTTGGCTAGCCGCCTCAAGAGACGCTAAACTGACCCCATGCCCGACCAAACGCCGATCATCATTAGCACCATCTCGGGCCTTGCCGGTTCGGGAATGACCCTTGCTCTCCATTGCCAACCATGCGGCCGGTGGGACGAGATCATGCCTGCTGAGTGGCTGGAGGATGGACGGCCCGACGTTGACTACATCCGGCAGCGGTTCACCTGTTCTGTCTGCGGCAACATCGCCGAGAAGCAGGTAGGGGCTCCCAAGTTGGGGATGTCCAACGAGCGTGCGTATCGGGGGATGTGACTTGTCGCTCTACTCGTCCTTCCTAGGATACGCCTCTAACACCTTCTTCAGCGGCGGGGTCTTAAACCCCGCCTTCTGAAGCGCCGTAAGTAAATTTCGAGCCATTTCTTCGCGCGACATCGTGGCGTCGAACTGGGCAAGCGGTATCTTTTGCTTGTCGGTCATTCGACACCAAGGCGCTGGTCGAAGGCGATGTGATAGACGGTCGCGTCATCGGGATCGCACCAACCCATCTTCTCTAATTCTTCCCGTGTCGGTGCGTCATGCACCCTATGCTCGTCCAGCTTGAGCGGGACTTCGGTGGGCTTAAACCGGTCGACCTCACATGACCTGCCCTCGAAGTAAAAGATCAGGCTCCATTCATTATTGCCATGACGCTTTAGATAGACCTGCTGGACGTCCTGACACATTGCCGCTCCTGTGTAGCGGTAGCCGGCGTAGAACACGCGTTGTCGGGGCTTTGGACGCCGCGGTTGTGCTTTCTTGCGGCGCGGCAACTTTAGAACTGTCGCTGACATGAGCGACCACTCCTCTCTTTAGTGCTTTTGGCGGGATGCCACGGCGCACAAGCTGAAGATCAAATGCCGTCGATCCGTGGGTGGATCAGTCCTGTTCTCCACTGATGTCGGAACAGAGATGTTCCAATCTCATTCTCTGTCTTGAATTTGATCTACTGACCAAGGAGCTCCTAACAGGCATCCCCCAGGAGTTGCTCCAACCCTCGTTATTTGTCGTTTCTGACCAGATTAAGTGTCATGAACCGTCAGGATTCCCTCGTCCTTCTCGATAACCCTGACGATTAGAGTTTGCGTTTTCGGGGGTTAGGGTATAGGCATCCATTCAGTATAAAAATTTCTCCGATTCGAGAAAAAAACTTTCTTATTTTTGGTTTGAGGAAAAAATATGAATAAATTTAGCTTGCTCTCAACACCATTCGTGGTTGCTCTAATTCAATTGACACTCGGAGCTTCAATCGCCTCAGCAGCTGAAGATGATTGCATCTCTACGGGTGATAAATGTTTTCATCTTGAGATTGGTGCAGGGGTAAGTAGGTTTAATCTGCCCGACAACGGGTTTTTCTATGGGGGCGAGACTATCGGCGGTCAGGAGTCTCGGCCACTCACGGTTATCGACACCTCTGTCGGCGGGTGGAATATTGCCGGGTCTCTAGGACATCATGAAAACGGCGAAATCCTAGGGTCGGATATGTTTGGTTTCGACATCAATGGAATTTACCACCAATTTACGAGTAGCGGCTCTCTCTCGCGTGTAAGGGACGGAGACAATGTTTTTGGCTGGATTGAAGAAGACGGTGACTTTCAGCAGACAAACTCCTCGCCCGAGCGGTTGGACGCCGATATATCGCGGAAATTTTACTACTGGATTATAAATTTTGTAGGGGAATTAGACTACAATCAGAAAAATGGGGATGAACATGTCTACACCGGCAGCGAACCCATGTTCAGTGTTCAGGTTGGCCCCTCATTTCGACGTATCCGTGAGAAAACAACTCAAAATGGCGCTATCAGAGACCATGCGACCAACGCCCTATCCACATCTGTCGTTAATAACGAAGAGCTAACTACAAATTACTATGGGTGGACTTTTGCGGGTGAATTCGTAAAAAACTTAGATGAGGAGTGGGCTATCACGGGGACAGGGGCTTTATCAGTATACCGCGCGAAGAGTAAGGGATCGACCTCGTATGCCGACAACTTAGGTAATAGTTTCAGCAGGTCTCTCTCAAAAAATAAAAACACTACAGCATTAAATTTAGACGTCAAGGTCTCACATAAATTTGACGATTCAAATCATATTGCAGTTAATTTTGGTATAGATAGCCTTGGGTACGCCCCGAAGTATAATTACTCAGAATCCAAGCTTGACGATGGTGATCTGTTTGGTTACACGGTCGGAGTAAGATTTATTCGGACGTTTAACTCTCTTGTAAAATAAGACGTTAAACTCCTGTGAAATTAATGTGAATGGCTCCCAATACATCTGGATTTTAAAAAACTTGTGACCCAATCCTTACTTACGCAATAAAATATTTCTGCACTGCCATTTACATTTTTCAGAACCCTTATCACGGGGGGGCAAGAATCGGCCCCCTACCGAATATATATTGGAAGACGGCTCGGATAAATTTTAGGTCAAAGTATCCAGAGTTCCCGTGTATCCAGAGTTCCCGTATAGCATCATGTTTAGCGAATTCTGGGCCCGATGTCCGCCGGTCAGGCCTGTTTTCACTTGACGGGTCGGTGGGTAAAGGCAGAGAAAACCGGGGTCGGGGCGTAGCTCAGCCTGGTAGAGCACCTGCTTTGGGAGCAGGGGGTCGCGTGTTCGAATCTCGTCGCCCCGACCATTTCTCTGCTTGAGGTGCGCTATGCGTCTGCACGACCGTACAGCTTTCGTCACCGGCGGCTCCAAGGGGCTTGGCCGGGCAATCGCCGAGCGTTTCGTGGAAGAGGGCGCGCGGGTCGTCGTCGCCGATATCGATCAGCCCGCACTCGACCAGTTCATGGCGGAAACGGACGTCGATACGGCCTGCCTGACCCCCGTCGTCTTCGATGTTTCGGACTTCGAATCCGTCAAGGCTGCGATCGACGGGGCCATCGCAGAGTTCGGCGTATTGAACATCCTGGTCAACAATGCCGGCTACTCGCCCAAGAAAAACTGGCTCGAATACGAGATCTCCGACTGGCAGAAAGTCCTCGACGTCAATCTGAGCGGGGAGTTCTACGGTGCCCGCGCGGTTGCGGAACACATGATGGAACGCAAGAGCGGCCGGATCATCAACCTGTCGTCCTCGGCTTGGCGCCATGGTGGCGTGGCGACGGGCGGCGGGTTGCCCTACACCTCGTCGAAAGCGGGTGTCATCGGGCTGACCCGCGCGCTGTGCAAGGCGCTCGGGCCCTACAACATCACCGTCAACGCCATCGCGCCCGGACCGACCCCCACGCCGATGACGTCGTCCTGGCTGTCGGATGCCGAAGAGGCACTTAAAGAGAATATCCCGTTGCGCCGCCTCGGCACACCGCGGGACATCGCCAACGCCGCGCTGTTCCTGGCCTCGGACGAGGCGGCGTTCATCACCGGCAGTTGCCTCGACGTCAATGGCGGTCTGACCATGAGCTAGGCGTGAACCGTGTTGACGGCGAAGCGCGCGCACCTGTACGAAGTTGGTGGCCTAACCAGAATCTTGAGAGACCTGCCATGAAGGCACGTATTTTCCAGCCGACGAAGACCGCCATGCAGTCCGGCCGCGCGAAGACCCAGAACTGGGTGCTCGAATTCGAGCCAACGCGCCGCCAGCAGCTCGACCCGCTGATGGGCTGGCCGGGCGCGGGCGACACCATGCAACAGGTCCGCATTTCTTTCGAAAGCTGCGACGACGCGGTCGCGCATGCCAAGCGCCACGGGCTCGACTATGTGGTGCAGGAGCCCAAGGAAAGACAAATCAAGCCAAAGGCTTACGCGGACAACTTCGCGGTCGGGCGCAGGATTCCCTGGAGCCACTGACAGGCCCCGGATTTCGTTTTCAGAATTTGAGGTTTCGCGATTCCGGTGAATCCGGCGATGCTGGTTCATCCGAAGCGTTGCGTGGCGCCCGTAGCTCAGCTGGATAGAGCATCGGCCTTCTAAGCCGAATGTCGCAGGTTCGAATCCTGCCGGGCGCGCCAAACGCTGCATGCGAACCGTTTGATCGCAAGAATCGACTGGGGGTTGCTGGTTCTACTCTCGGTGCTTTGGGGCGCGACTTTCTTTTTCGCCGGCATCGCCGTCGCCGAAGTGCCACCGATGACAGTTGTGCTGGCGCGCGTACTGCTGGCAGCCTTGATGCTACAGCCCCTGTTCTGGATGTGAGGGTTCCGCCTGCCGCGCTCTGCCGGGGAGTGGATGCCATTTTTCGTCATGGGACTGCTGAACAATGTCATCCCTTTCGGTTTTTTGTTTGCTGCACAGACCCTGATCTCCGTAGGACTGACGTCCATCGTTAATGCGATGACGCCGTTGTTTACGATCGTGGTCATGGTGGCCTTGGGCGTGGACCGGCTGACCGGCAGCCGTATCGCCGGCGTGGTGCTCGGCGTCGGCGGTGTGGCCGTCCTTCGCGGCGTCGGCGGGGCCCGAGACGATCGGGTCTTGCTCGGTCTTGTCGGCACGCTCAGCTGTGGTTTCGCGGTATTATGGACGCGGCGCCGGTTGCAGGGCGTGCCGCCGCTGAGGTCTGCGACGTGCCAGCTTCTGTCTTCGATCGTGCTGATAAGCCCCGTGGTGGCGCTGTTCGACCAACCCTGGACGTTCGGTATGCCGAGTAACCAACCCGGTTCTGTCCATCGTCGTTCTGGCGATCTTCGGGACGGCAATCACCTATATTGTCTTCTTCAGGATTATCGAGCGCGCAGGGGCCAGCAACGTGATACTGGTGACCCTGTTGATTCCGGTCAACGCTATCTCGCTCGGGACCATGTTGTTGGATGAGCCCATACGTTTTCAGGAGATCGCGGGTGCGCTGATCATTGGATTGGGGCTGTTGTTCATTGACGGCGGTTGCCGTGCCGACTTGGCCTCGGACAGTAGACAATTCACGCGCTATAGCTGTTGCCAGCTTTGGATATTCCGTGAATTAGGCAAATGGTCCTGCTGGACGCTCCAGGCCGTAATGTTCGCGCAAGGTCGTACCTTCATAGGCGGTCCGGAAGAGGCCGCGGCGCTGTAAAATCGGCACGACCTCGTCCACGAATACATCCAGCATCACGGGCAGCACGGGCGGCATCAGGTTGAATCCGTCGGCGGCCCCGTCGGTGAACCAATCCTCGATCAGGTCCGCGACCCGTTCGGGCGTCCCGGCAAACAGGTAATGGCCGCCGATATGAGCGAAACGCGCCAGCAGTTCACGCAGGGTTATTTCTTCGCGCTGAATCAGGTTGAGCACCATCGAGGTACGGCTCTTGCTGGTCTCGATATCCTCGAGGTCCGGAAAATCTTTTAGGCTCAGTTTTCGGTCGAGAGGGAGATCGGAAAAGTCATGCCCACCAAACCAGGTACCGAGATACTTCACCGCGATATCGACATCCGCATATTCGCTGAATTCTAATAACAGGCGCTTTGCCTCGGCCTCGTTCGACGCAATTGTCGGGCACAGGCCGGGCAGGATCAGAACCTGGTCCGGCTGACGACCCTCGGCGGCCACGCGTTTTTTCATGTCGGAGTAGAAGGCCTGGGCCGTGGCTTTCTCGATATGCGCGGTGAATATCGCCTCGGCGTGGCGCGCGGCAAATCCCCGTCCGTCTTCAGACGATCCCGCCTGGACCAGCACCGGGCGACCCTGGGGACCGCGCGGGAGGTTGAGGGGCCCGGCGACGCTGAAATGCTTCCCCTTGAAATCGATGGGTTGGATACGGTCGGTATTTGCGTAAACCGCGTTGGCCCGGTCATCGACGATGGCATCGTCGGCCCAGCTGTCCCACAGATCCTTGACGATCTGCACATGTTCCTCGGCCAGCACGTAGCGTTCGGCGTGGGACAGTTGCCCGGTATCGCCGAAATTCCGCGCCGCTGCCGCCATCCATGACGTGACGATGTTCCAGCCTGCTCGGCCGTTGCTGATGTGATCGATCGATGCAAACTGGCGCGCGAGATTGAAGGGCTCGGTGTAGGTGCTCGAGCCCGTTGCGATCAGGCCGATCCGGTCCGTAGCTACGGCGATGGCCGATAGCAGGGTCATGGGTTCGAGCCAAAGCTGGAGCGCCTTGGCCGATTTCGTCTGGGCGCTGTTCGTTACCAGCTGGTCGGCGAAAAAGATGGAATCGAACAGCCCGGCCTCAGCACGCCGGGCGAGGTCCTGATAATAGCGGACGTCGGTCAGGCTGTCGGTGGCCGACATCGGGTGCCGCCATGCCGCCTCGTGGCTGCCACGGCCCTGGATAAACAGGTTGAGATGAAGTTGCCGTTCCATCTCAGCGATCAACCCGTCCACGCGCCGCCGTTGACGTCGAGTACGGCACCGGTCGTGAACGCCGCGCCCGGCGTACACAGATACCAGATGGCATGGGCAAGTTCTTCGGGCTTGCCGAGGCGGCCGACGGGGATGGCCCTGGCCCGCGCGTCGAGCACGTCTTGTGGATGCCGCGTGACACGCGGGGTCAGCACCAGTCCGGGCGCGATGGCGTTAATCGTAATGCCGTCAGGTGCCAGTTCCTTGGCCAGGCGTCGGGTCATGCCGATGATCGCGGCTTCAGTCGTTGAATATTCGATCGCGCCTGCACCCGCCGTGCGGCCAGCCACGGATGAGATGTTGACGATCCGGCCGTACTTGTTGGCCTTCATTGCCGGCACCAGCTCACGGGTGATCAGGAACTTGGCGATCACGTTCCAGTCGTAGCTGTGATGCATGGCATCCAGCGTGATCTCTTCCAGCGGCGGGGCGTCGATGAAGCCTCCAGCGGTGTTCACGAGGATGTCGGCGCGACCCCAGGCGTCGAGGATGGTCTTCGTCGCCGCTTTGACTTCACCTTCGTCGGCGCATTCGGCCTTCACGAACATGGCCTCGCCGCCCGCATCGGTGATGTGTTTGACCACCGCGTAGCCCTTTTCGGGCGTGCGGCCGATCACCACGACCTTCGCACCCTCGGCCCCGAAGCGTAAGGCAGCGGCTTCGCCCATGCCGGCGGTGCCTCCGGTGACGACGGCGACCTGGCCGGAGATGTTGGTGAGCTCGCTCATCTGTTTACGCCGCAATCGTAATGGTGCCGACATTGTCCATGATCAGCGTTGCGTCGGTGACGGCCTGGACCTCATCGGCGGTCAGCCCGGGCGCGACCTCGTCGAGAACCAGCCCGTCGGGCGTGATGGAGATGACCGCCATGTCTGTGAAGATGCGCGTCACAACGCCACCGGCGGTGAGGGGATAGCTGCGTTCGGCGACGATCTTGGCAACCCCGTCGCGCGCGGTGTGGGTCATCATCGCAAAAACCCGCTTAGAACCGACCGCGATGTCCATCGCGCCGCCCACACTGCCTGAACTCTGGTTGGGCAGGCGCCAGTTGCACAGATCGCCGTTCGCAGCCACCTGAAACGCGCCGAGGACCGCGCAATCGAGCCGTCCGCCGCGGGCGATGGCGAAACTGTCGGCGTGGTGAGTATAAGCCCCGCCGGGAACCATGGACACCAGCTCCTTGCCGGCGCTAATCAGATCCTGGTCGGCCTCGCCCTCGGCCGGGGGCGGGCCCATACCGATCAAGCCGTTTTCGGAATGGAACATCACGTCTCGTTCACCGGGTATGAAGGTCGGGATCATGGTCGGCATGCCGATGCCGAGATTGACCAGCCAGCCGTCTTCCATGTCCTCGGCCGCGCGGGCCGCGATCTGTTGCCGGGTCAGCAGGTTTGTTTTTTCGTCGCTCATGATGCGTTGCGCTCCTTGCCAATCTCGTACCAGCCGGTGACATAGTAAGTATCCACGAAAACCCCCGGCGTCACGATGACTTCGGGATCGAGATCGTCGATCTCGACATCTTCCTGGACCTCGACGATTGTATGGGCGGCGGCCATCGCCATGATTGGGTTAAAGTTCCGGCCGGTCTTGCGGTAGATGAGATTGCCCCGCGGATCGACCTTGTAAGCCTTGATCAACGCGAAATCGCCGTTCAACGGTTTCTCAAGCACGTAATCCTTGCCGTCGACATTCATCGTCTGCTTGCCGTCGGCCAGATCGGTGTCAACGCCGGTGGGCGTCAGAAATCCGCCGAGGCCCGCACCCGCCGTGCGCATCCGCTCGGCCAGGGTGCCTTGGGGTACGATCTCGAGTTCGATCTTGCCGGCGTCATATAATTTCTTGAAAACAAATGATTCTTTGGCCCACGGGAAACTGCAGATCAGCTTCCCCACGCAGCCCTCCTCAATCAGTCGCGCGATGCCGCTATGGCCGGTGCCGGCATTATTGGTGACGATGGTGAGGCCTTGGCGTTTCAGGTCGCAGACCCCGTCGATCAGGACTTCGGGCACGCCGGGCTGGCCGAAGCCGCCGACCAGTAGGGTCGCGCCATCGGGAATACGGGTGACGGCGTCTTCGAGGGATTCGGCTTTCTTGTTTTTCATTTCTCGGCTCAGGCGTGGGTAAAGTAGGGGGCGGGGCGACCATCGGGGCCGTCCCGGAACGTTACGGTGACCCGGTCGCCCACGGCAATATCGGTCTGTCCGACAAGCCCGCCCATCATCCTGAAGCCTTCGTCCAGGTCGACCAGTAGCACGGTGTAGGGGGCGTTGTCGGCAAAGGCGGGCGGGGCGCGGTGCACAGTGGAGCAGGCATATACGCTGCCTACGCCGTTGGAGACGGCCCATGCGGGATCGGGTGCGCCGCATTTAGGGCAGATGGCGCGGGGATAGAAGATCGAGGCGCCGCAGGCACCGCATTTGCGGTAGCGCAGCTCGCCTTCGGCTGCGCCTGCCCAATAGGGGTCGCCGTCCGGGTCGATCGGTTGGGTCTCGTCGGTCATATTGCTACTCCAGCCCCAGGATACAGGTCGAATTCGACGACAACACGCCGCCTGTGCCGCTGATCAGCGCCATGACGGCGTCCGCGACCTGACGCTCGTCGCACTCGCCGCGCAACTGCCGCACGGCCTCGATGATCAGGAAGATGCCGTATTGCCCCGGATGGCAGTAGGAAAGCCCGCCGCCATTGGTGTTCAGCGGGAATTCGCCGCCGGGACCCGTGCGACCGTTCGCCAGAAACGCGCCGCCTTCGCCGGGTTTGCAGAAGCCCAGCGATTCCAGGGTTAGCAACACCGTGATGGTGAAGCTGTCATAGATTTCCGTGACGTCGATCTGGTCGTGGCTGACACCGGCCATTTCGAAGGCGCGTTTACCCGATTCCGACGCCGGGGTGACGATCAGGTCGGGCATCTCCGAGATCTGGGCGTGGGAAAGCGATTCCCCCTGACCGAGAAGCCAGACTGGCGGTTTGTCGAGGGTCTTGGCCACATCGGGGCTGACCACGACCACGGCACCACCGCCATCGGTGAACAGGCAGCAGTCAAGGCGATGCAGCGGGCTGGCGATCAGGCCAGACTCCAGTACCTCGTTACGGGTGAGGGGGGCGCGGCGATAGGCCTTGGGGTTGAGCCCGGCCCAGGCGCGGGTGGAGACGGCCAGGTCGGCGAGTTGCTCGGACGTGGTACCGTATTCGGCGAAATGGCGCGAGGCGGCCAGCGCATAGGCACCAACCGGGGTCGGCAGGCCGTAGGGCGCCTCATACTGGTATCCGAGATCGTTGCGGATCTGGAAAATGTACTTGTCCTGCTTCGAGCGCTGGGTGCTGCCATACAGAATCACCGCGACCTTGCAGAGCCCCGCCTGGATCGCGGCGGCGGCATGGCCAAGGTGGAACTCGAAGGACGCCCCGCCGACCGACGTGCTGTCGGCATATTTTGGCTGGATGCCCAGATACTCGGCGATCTGCAGTTGCGGCAGGCGGCCCCAGGCACCGGAGACGAGAACCCCATCCACGTCGGATTTTTCCAGCCCGGCGTCGGCGAGGGCCGCTGCGAAAGCCTCGGCCTGAAGTGTGAGAACGGTTGAATCGGGGACAACGCCGAGGCGGGATTCCGCCACGCCGGCGATGGCGCAGGCTTTCTTTAAACTCAAACCGGTT
Source organism: Alphaproteobacteria bacterium (assembly GCA_049601915.1). Lineage (GTDB taxonomy): Bacteria > Pseudomonadota > Alphaproteobacteria > UBA6615 > UBA6615 > UBA8079. The sequence continues at coordinate 302,178 of JBMYRB010000003.1, read as the reverse complement.
CCCCCATATTTCGGCGTACGTAGCGATACGCGCGATATCGGAAATTATCGCCAAGTGCGAGCAGTTGTCCACGCGTGCGGGCGCATGGCGAGCACTCGATCCGGGCCGGTTGGGGCTATGCGCCGGCCAGCTTCTGGATCAGCTGTTAGGCGAGCCAGTCGGCAGACATACGAAAATGAAGAGATAAGAGTTGAACAGCATCGCTTCATGTCTATCGGCGCGTGCCGACGCATCGCTACTGCCAATCGTTTGCCGTTTCCGGATACGCTCAAATCCAATGAAAGAAATGCCGCCGTATCACGCTTGCTGTTTGGCGGTTTTCGCCTAGGTTACAGGCATATCGGAAAAGGACTGATGCGATGGCGATGCTGGTCGACGGCCAATGGGTCGAAGAGAATGAAACCAGGAATAAGACGGACAAGTCAGGTGCCTTCAAACGCACCGATTCTACGTTCCGCAACTGGGTGACGACGGACGGCACGCCGGGGCCGAGCGGCAAGGGCGGGTTCGTGCCTGAACGCGGCCGCTACCATCTCTACATCGCGATGAACTGCCCCTGGGCGCACCGCACGTTGCTGACGCGCACCTTCAAGGGCCTCGAAGACGTGATAAGCCTCGACAAGACCGTACCGCGCCGCAACGACCAGGGCTGGTACTTCGACGATGACCATGTCGACAACGTGATGGGCCTTTCGGCGCTGCATCAGGTTTATACGGCGTCCGACCCGAATGCCACGACCCGCGTCACCGTGCCAGTGCTCTGGGACCGTGAGAGCGAGAGCATCGTCAGCAACGAATCCGCCGAGATCATCCGGATGTTCAATGGAGCGTTCGATGCCTTTTCCAACAACGAGCGCGACTTGTATCCCGACGAACTGGCGGACCAGATCTACGAGTGGAACGATCTGATTTATCGAACCATCAATAACGGCGTGTACCGCGCCGGATTCTCGATCGCCCAGGACGCCTATGAGGCCGCCGTTCGCGACGTCTTCGCGACATTGGACAAGCTGGAGGCGCATCTGGCGGAAAATCGCTACCTCTGTGGCGACCAGTTTACGGAAGCCGATGTGCGGTTGTTCCCGACGATGATCCGGTTCGATGTGGCGTATTACGGGGCATTCAAGTGCAACCTACGGCGCCTGATCGACTATCCGAATCTTTGGGCCTACACCCGCGAGATCTACCAGATGCCGGGGATTGCCGACACGGTCGATCTCGATGTCTACAAGCGCGGCTATTACTCGGAGAGCCCTCAGCGCAACCCGAGTGGCGTTGTCCCGCTCGGACCGGCGATCGACCCGAGCGTTCCGCACGGCCGGGGCTAGGGTACGCGCCTAGCCGATCGCGCCGGATGCATGGGTGATGCCGCTGCTGATCTTCTGAATCAGGACATGGATTTCGCGCATCGGCTTAAAAATCGTGATGTGTTCGTCGATGTAACCCTCGCGGCTGAGTTGGGCGTAAGTGGAGGGTTCGCCGAAATCCTCGGCCGGGCGTTGTTCCCCGGCGACGGGGAAGGCGCGTTCGAGGATGACCAGCGCGCTCGGAATGCCGAGCTGCAGCAACTCCGCGACCACGTCGTCGATTGTCACGTTCGGCTCGCGGCTGAACCGTGGCACCTGGGTCACAAGCCGGAACAATTGCCCGATAAGCGCGATGCGCACGGCATGCAGAAGTTCGACGGTCTCGGCATGATCGGGCTTGGCGTCGGCGGACAGGCTGTCGTCCGGGCCGAGCTCGTCAAACGCGGTTTGCCGGGCGATGCTGTCCTGCAGGAACAGTCGGAGCATGCGGCTGAGCCGCTCGTGTCGCCCGGTACGTTGAAGGGTCTCGGCGAGGCTTTCCATGGGTTTGCGAAGGAACGTGTCGTCGGTCGATTGCGCCCGCAGCAACCATCCGACCGGGTCGAACAGGTTGACATAGCCGCGGAACGCCGGAAGCGAGCCATAGCTGTCGGCGCGCCTTACGAGATCGACCAGGCTTCGCAGGCGCGGGGAGTGATCGTAGATTCCGTGAAAGCGTTCCGGATCGATGGCAATCGCGCGCCCCAGCCCGCCGACCGTGTTCGAGAGATAGCCAAGCTGCTGCAGGATGCCGTTGTTGGGGATCGCGCGTATCTGGGACGGGTGCGCGGAGTCTGCCGGTCGCTGTCCCTCATGGGCGCGTTTGGTCGGGCGCGAACCCGACTTGGGCAGCAGATTTGTCGAGAAGGTGCCGAGGAGGGAGGCATAATCGGGGTCCTCGACCAGCCGGTCGTGGAAGGTTTTCACCGCGAGGAAGAACTCCAGCGAGAAATCCGTATCGGCATAGAACCGGTCGGTGGTTGCGGCCGCGGCGCTTTCGGTGTCGAAACGTTGTTCGACGAGGCGGCTCATGGTCGCGAAGGCGATATCAGGATTGACGAAGAAGACATAGCCATCGCCGCCCTGGAAGCTGAGCTCCTGCTTCGTGATGAGGCCCGCATCGGCAAATACGGAACGGCTGAACGGCGTGTCCACATAGTCCAGGCGATCGCCGAACGATGCCGGGTGGGCACCACGCCCGACGGACTCACCATGGGTATCGAAGATCACGACCTCGATATCGGTCAGTCCGGCGGCCGCCAGCACGCCGGCGAGTTTGATGCGGAATCGTTCGATGGCGAGGGACGCCGTGACCTGCCCCATGAAGCGCCCGGCGTCGGAGAACCCGGTCTGTACGCACAGCCGCCTGCGGCCCTTGATATAGGCCCTGTAGTGCTCGTTCTCGACGAGCTTGGCGATCATGTCATGGCCGTGTTCGAGCGCATGGGGAGTTTCGAACAGGGGCGAAATATCGACCTGTCCGTCGATGCCGAACAATTTCGCGAAATAGAGTGCCGTCAGAACCTCGAACGGAGATTCACACTCGGCGATCAGCAAGCGGATCGGTGTTTCGGAATCCACATGTTTGAGAATTTGCGAGGCGATCATGAAAAGGCGCCGCGCCGAGGCGGATTCCGATACGACATCGCCGAAGTTGCTGGTGACGGGGACCGAATTCGCGATCAGTTCGTTCAGGGCGCGCATGTGAGATCGCCGGGTCGCGGAGACATTCGGTGAATGTTCGAGGCCCACGTCGCGGCGTATGGCGTTTACCAGCTGCGATGCATTCAGGCGCAAATGGACATGGGCAGCCCCGAGTCCGCTGGTGGCTACGAGCGCGCGCAGGCTGGCAACGGAATCGGCAAGCGTATCGGGTGCGATTGTCACCGCGCGCTCCAACGGCGTCAGCAGCGACGCTGCATTGGTCTGGCGGGTTTCGGTGCGTGAGGCGATATGCCGGTTGAAGCGCTGGACGGCATCGCCATCCATGGCATCGGCCTCGAGAATTTCCAGATCGGCAATGATCAGGTCGTGCAGGCCACCGAGGCGGGCGGCCACCAGTTCGATCTGGGCGCGGAACTCGTCGCCGGGGTCTTCGGTCGCGGCGATTTCATCGTTGATCGCGTTGGTCCGTTCGATCAGGAAGTCGACCTGGTCAAGCTCACTGCGCAAGCGCGCGGACATGGTGTCAGACCAGCCGATATCGGCACGACCGTCGAGGTCGTAGCCGACCCAGCTTGCCAGCGTCGCGATCTGCGGGACGAGCTCGCGCCATTCGTCGGGGTAGGCGTCGCGGGCCACCGACAGGATGATCGCGTGAATCCGGCCGCGGGCATGCCGGGCGTTTGCGATGGCGCGTGCGGCAAATTCTTCCTCCAGGCGCAGATCGATCGACGGCGGCGGCCCGAACAAATCCCCGTTCGACAATTGCTCGACCAACTGCGCCTGATCGGCGGGATCGCCGGCAAGGTCGGCCAGTGCGGCCATCGCCTCGCGCGACATGGAGAAAGTCGGGTGTGCGGTAAAGACGATACCGAAGGTGGCGCGCTCTACCCGGGCGCGAAACTCGCTGAACGGCAACGTCTTTCCGTTGCCGCCGATGGCGAGGGATTCGAACAGCTTGCGCAGGCCCGCAGCATTGGCGTCGGGAGCGATTTCGCCCAGATAGTTACTCAGGCGGCCGGCGCGAATTCGAAAGGCGTCGCGAGTCAGGCCGTCGACGGCGTCGGCAAGGTCTTCGAAAGCAACGTCACCGCGATCGAGCATCCGCGTGATCTCGTCGGAGATCGTCTGGACATGGTTCGCCAGCGGCTCATCACGTGCCGCATGGCTGTACGCACCGTGGAGGATGGAGAGTTGGGTGGAGATATCCTGTACGGAACTGTCGTTGTTCATCCTGCGGCAGCGGCCAGACGCTCAAGACCGGCTTCCAGATCCGCGATGAGGTCATCGGGATGTTCCAGGCCCACATGCAGACGCAGCAAAGTCCCGGTCGATTCCCATTCCGTCGCTGTACGGATGGGCTTCGAGGGCAGAATGAGGGACTCATAGCCGCCCCAACTGGCACCCATGGCGAACAGTTCCATGCCGTCGAGCATGGCGGCCAGGGCCGTGTCGTCGTGATGCTTGTCGAGGGTCAGGCCGAACAGGCCGCACGCACCCTCGAAGTCCCGTTTCCAGAGTTCGTGGCCAGGGTCGTCAGGCAGCGCCGGGAAGAGCACGCGGGTGACTTCGGGCCGGGTCTTGAGCCAGTTGGCGACCTTGAGTGCGTTTTCCTCATGCTGGCGCAGGCGCACCGCCATGGTCCGCAGGCCACGCAGGCCGAGATAGCAATCGTCCGGCGCGGCGTGCTGGCCCCAATAGCGGAAGTTCATCAGGATTTTTTCATAATGCTCAGCCGTCGTGACGATGATGCCGAGCATCGCGTCGGAATGGCCGACGATATATTTGGTTGCGGCGTGCACGGAGACGTCGACGCCTTTCTCGAACGAGCGGAAATTGAGCGGCGTGCCCCAGGTGTTGTCATTGATGACCACCGCGCCGCGTGCATGGGCGGCCGCGGAGATCGCCGGGATGTCCTGGACCTCGAAGGTCTGGGAGCCGGGGGCCTCGGTCAGCACGACCTTGGTGTTGTCCCGCAGGAGCTCGGCGATGCCGCCGCCGATCAGCGGATCGTAATAGGTCGTCTCGACGCCGTATTTCGCCATGACGTTGTTGCAGAAATTGCGGGTCGGGAAATAGGCGCTGTCCGAGACGAGGATATGGTCGCCGGCCTCGACGAAGGCGGAAATCGCCGTGGTGATCGACGCGAGCCCGGACGACACGGCGATCGCATGATCGCCGCCTTCAACCAGTGCAACGGCTTCTTCAAGCGATTTCTGGGTCGGCGTGCCCATCCGGCCATAGGTGATGTGCTTGGTAAAATCGCGCGCGCGCCATTCGGCCAGAGTGGGGCTGGTGACCGTGGAGGCGTGATAGACCGGCGGATTGACGATGCCGTAGTTGTTCTCCGGATCGCGCCCGCCGCTTGCGAGCAGTGTCTCCGGGTGGACATTGTCCTTCTTGGTCATGCGGAACCCTTTCCCTTTACGGTTTCGTCGTGGCTGCCCCATTCGGTCCAGGAACCGTCGTAGAGCGCCCAGTTGTCGCGTCCGATCAAATGCATCCCGAGGCCCAGGATGCAGGCTGTTACCCCGGAACCACAGGTCGTGGCCACGGTACGTGCACCGTCGGCGCCGACACGGTCGAAAGCCGCGCGCAGCGTCTCGGCATCCCGAAACGTGCCGGCCTCGGCATCAACAATCTCCGAATATGGCAGGTTGGTCGACCCGGGTATGTGGCCCGGCTCGACCCCGGGGCGCGCTTCGGGCTGGCTGCCGTCGAAACGGTTGGCCGCACGGGCATCCAATACCAGGTCGGCGCCGCCTTCGATGTTGGCCTGAATCTGATCGATCGAACGCAGTTTCGAGGCGTCGAGGCTTGCGTTGAAGCTTGCGCCCTCAAATGACGGGATATCGGTGGTCACAGGTCGGCCTTCTACCTGCCAGTTGCGAAACCCGCCGGCCATCACGGCGACGTTTTCATGACCAAACACCCGAAACATCCACCAAACCCTCGGGGCGCAGAACAATCCATCCGCATCGTAAACGATCACTCGTGTCTCGTTTGATATCCCCATGGCGCCGACGGCTGCCGCGAAATCGTCCGCGCTGGGGAACATATGGGGTGAGGGGGTTGGGTTTGGGTCGCAGACGGCATCGATGTCGAAATGGAGTGCCCCGGGGATATGCCCATCGAGATATTCGGCCCGTCCATCCCGGCCGGTCGCCGCGAGGTGATAGGAGCCGTCGATAATCCGAACGTTCGGATCATCGAGATGATCGGCCACCCAGGCGGTGTCGACGAGGGAATCAGAATTTACGTAGCTCATAAGAAATACTCCTTATGTCACTGTTCTATTTATCATTTAAGGCGATCGTAACGCGCCGGTTATGGCGGCCCTTACTCTCGATTTTGGTAACGGTAACAGCCCCGATTTCCGAGGTGTTGGCCACATGGGTGCCGCCGCAGGGTTGCAGATCCTGGCCCGCGATCCGGATCAAGCGTACCTGGCCCGCGCCCATTGGCGGTTTAACGCTCATGGTCGTCACCAGATCGGGTTGCGCTTCGAGTTCGGCGTTGCTGATCCAGTCCTGATCGACCGCATGATTGCCGGCAATCAGCTCATTCAGCCGCTGTGTGATCTCGACCTTGTCCAGGTTGCTTTCGGGGATCGCGAAATCCAGCCGGCCTTTGCCGTCGTTCACCTGTCCACCCGTGACAGGGAACTCAATGACGGCAGACAGCAGATGCAGGCAGGTGTGAACTCGCATCATTCGGTGACGGCGCTCCCAGTCGATGCTAGCGGTGACAATGCTGCCGGGTTCGGGCGGTGTCTGGTCTTCGGCCGGCACATGCACGATAACATCCGGGCCGCTGTCATCGTCGCGGCCCTTGACGGTGGTGGCAATCTCGATCCGGTCGCCGTTGGCGAGTTCCAGAGTGCCGGAATCACCAGGCTGTCCGCCGCCCGTTGGATAGAACACTGTCCGGTCGAGCACGATACCGCCCAGGTCGTTCACCGAGACAACCGTCGCGCCACAGCTTTGTGCGTAGGGATCGTCGCGGAAGACTGTACCCGTTGCGGGGGTGCTCACTTGTCCAGCCATTCCGGGAAGGGCAGGCCTTTTTCCTTGAGGAACGCGACATTGAAGATTTTCGACGCATAGCGATGAGCGCCGTCGCAAAGGATGGTGACGATTGTATGCCCCGGCCCGAGCTCCTTGGCCAGGCGGATCGCGCCGGCGACGTTGATGCCGCTGGAGGTGCCGAGGCTCAGGCCTTCTTCGCGGATCAGGTTGTACATGACCGGCAGGGCTTCCTCGTCGGGAATCTGGAAGGGGAAATCGACCGGTGCGCCTTCGAGATTGGCGGTAATCCGGCCCTGGCCGATGCCTTCGGTGATCGAAGATCCCTCGGACTTCAACTCGCCATTGGCATAGTAATTATAGATCGCTGCGCCCATGGGGTCGGCGAGGCCGATCTTGACGTCGGGGTTCTTGCTTTTCAGGTACATGCCGACGCCGGCAAGGGTGCCGCCGGTGCCGACCGCGCAAATGAAGCCGTCGAGTTTGCCATCGGTCTGCTCCCAGATTTCCGGGCCCGTGGTGTCGAAATGACCCTGGCGGTTGGCGACATTGTCAAACTGGTTGGCCCAGATCGCGCCGGCGTCTTCCTTGGCGGCGAGCTCATCGGCCAGCCGGCCCGACTGCTTGATGTAGTTGTTCGGGTCTTTATAGGGGACCGCGGGAACCTCGATTAACACGGCGCCGGCCTGGCGGAGCGCATCCTTCTTTTCCTGGGTCTGGGTCTCGGGAATCACGATGACCGTACGATAACCGAGAGAGTTTGCCACATGGGCGAGCCCGATACCGGTATTGCCGGCGGTACCCTCGACGATCACACCTCCCGGATTCAGTAAGCCCTTCGCCTCGGCGTCCTTGACGATTGCCAGGGCAGCACGGTCTTTGACGGACCCGGCAGGATTGAGAAATTCGGCCTTTCCCAGGATGGTACAACCGGTCTCTTCCGAGGCCCGGTACAATTTGATCAGCGGCGTATTGCCGACCGCTTCGATGAAACCGTCGCGAACGTTCATTTCGCTGCCTTTATGTGTAATTCCAGGGGAAGTGCGCTGGGCGGGAATGTAGCTCCCACCCGGTGTCCCTGCAAGCGCAGGCACACCGGCTTTAGCGTTTCATGACAATTCATCGGGCTTGATTGTTGCTGCATGCCAACGAATAACTGTGAGGGTCTCGGCGGGCACATCGTCCCGGCGCGAAATGGCACGAATTGGCGAGGGGGAATGCGATGGATCTGGGGCTTTCGGGAAAACGCGCACTGGTATCCGGTTCTACATTGGGGATCGGCCGGGCGATTGCGGAATCTCTAGCCAAAGAAGGGGCATCCGTGATCGTGAATGGCCGCGATGCAGGCCGGGTCGAACAGGCCGTGGCGGAGATTTCGGCGTTCGGATCGGTCTCTGGGTTGGCTACCGATCTTTCGACGGCAGATGGCGCGCGCGATCTGGCAGCCTTTGCCGTCGAGGATGGGCCCGTCGACATTCTGGTCAACAACGCGGGTATGTTTACGGTGAACGAGTTTTTCAACATCGAGGACGCCGACTGGCAGGCGATGTTCGATCTCAACGTCATGAGCGCGGTGCGCCTGTCGCGCTCCCTGATGCCGTCGATGCTTGAACGCGACTGGGGCCGGGTGCTGTTCATCGGCTCGGACCAAAGCTCGAAACCCAATCCTTCGATGGCCCATTACGCCATGACCAAGACGGCGCTTGTCTCGATCGCGCGCAGCCTGGCCGAACAAACCCGCGAAACCGGCGTCACGGTAAACACCCTGCAGGTCGCCCCGACCTGGACCGACGGTGTCGATGCGTTCATGAAGCAAATGGCGGAAATCGACGGCACGACGCCGGAAGAGATGAGCAAAAGCTATTTCGCCGAGGGTGAGGGCAGCACGTCGCTCCTGCAACGCTGGGCGCAACCGGAAGAGATCGCCGCGGTCGCGACCTTCCTTTGTTCGCCGCTGGCCTCGGCCATCAACGGTAGCGCGGCACGTGCCGACGGCGGCATGGTGCGGTCGCTTTTCTAGGTCCTATTCCGGATAGAACGCGCCGCGCAGTCCTTCGGCGGCGAAGTCGAGGGCTTCGAAGGCGGCATCGACATAACCACCCATACTGGGGAAAAGATGCGGGTAGCCCTCCCAGTTGCGCTGGCGCACGGGCACGCCCGCATCGGCGAGGCGTTCGGCGTAGGCGATACCCTCGTCACGCAGCGGATCATGGCTCGCGGTGATCACCGTTGCCGGCGGCAAGCCTGAAAAATCATTGGCCTGCAGTGGCGAGGCGCGCGGGTCATGGCGCAGCGCCTCATCGTCGAGATAATTCTCCACCCACTTTTCCTGCATGCGCCTTGTCAGGACGGGCCCGTCGGCGTTCTCCACATAGGAGGGCGTGTCGAAGATCAGGTTGGTGATCGGGCAGATAAGCACCTGCGCGGTCAGCGCGGGGCCGGAATCGCGAAGCTGCTGGGCGGTGACAGCCGTCAGGTTGCCACCGGCGCTGTCGCCCGCGATAGCGACACGCGTCGGGTCGGCGCCGATCTCATCGGCATGTTCATGCACCCAGCGGACCGCCCACTGGCAATCGTCGAAGGCGGCGGGGAATTTATGCTCGGGTGCGAGGCGATACTCGACGGACACGAAAATGGCGCGCGCCATATTGGCCATGTAGCGGCACTGGGGCTCCACCGTGTCATGGCTGCCGATGGTCCAGCCGCCGCCGTGGAAGTAGACGACCACCGGCATGGGTTGGTCGTCGGGCACCGTTAGGGGCACATACACGCGCAGCGGCACAGGGCCGCCCGGGCCGGTGGGGTACAGATCCAGCACACGGCGCAGGGGCGCGGGGACCTGGTTCAGGAGGGCGACCTTCTCGCGCAAGGTCGCGCGGGCCTCGCCGGGTGAGAGGTCCGGGAAGCTCACGCTGGCCATCATGGCCACGGCCTTTTGGACTTGCGGGTGAAGTTCCATGACGCTTCGTCCTTTGAAATTTGATCCTTACGGTCAAGAGATGTGCCGAACGCGACGGGTTCCATAGTTGAACATCCGGGTTCCATTCTCAAATAGAAGCCGGTGCAGTTATTCACCTCGCCGCCGCGAGCCAACCTTGGAGAGAAGAATGCGTACAGAAAATTCGAGTTTCCGGGACATTCCGGGGAGATGCTGGCCGCGCGGCTGGATGCGCCGCGCGGCGTCGTTCAGTGAAAATTCCGTGACTTGATCGCGATGTGGGTGTTGCGGGGGTGTCGCCAGAGCGACGGCCTGGCGAGTTTGCGCCCGGTGCGGACGGATTTACGCGGGTCGGGCCGCACGCCGTATTTGATTTCGTCGGCACGTGCCCAGGCGTTCTCGAACTCACGGGGTTTCTCGGCACTGCCATCACCGAGCGCATCGAGGCGGGCCGACAGGTCGGTGATTTCCTCGGCAATCAAATGGGTAACGATGCCCTCGCGCTGCAACTTGCCCCTGATCCGCACCAGCCGTGACGACAGCACCACCTTGCGGAACCGCTCAAACACATCCGGCCAGACGATGACGTTGGCGACGCCGGTCTCATCCTCGAGGGTCAGGAAGATCACGCCCTTGGCGGTGCCCGGTCGCTGGCGGACCAAAATCAGCCCGGCCGTGGTCAGGCGCTGGTCGTTGGGGCGCTCGCGCAGTTCGCGGGCGGGCACGGTCTTCATTTCGTCGAGTTCGTCACGCAGCAGTCCCACCGGGTGATGCTTCAGGGACATGCGGATCGCGGCATAATCGTTGGCCACGATCTCGCCGGCGGTCTCGCCGGGTAACGCGATCGGCGTCTCGGGAATGGCGTCGCGGGCTTCAGCGGCGGCAAACAGGGGTAGGGCGGCGGCGGTCTCGCGGCCGTTATGGCCGAGTGCGCGGATCGCCCACAGGACCTCGCGCCGCGCCAGCCCGAGAGAATCGAACCCGCCGGCCTCGGCAAGAGCCACGAGGGCGACGGTGTTGATGTTGGTGCGGCGCCAGACATCCTCGACCGAGACGTAGCCTTCGTTCGGGCGTGCGTCCACAACCGCCTCGGCGGCCTCGCGGTTAAGAGACTTAATCTGCCGGAAGCCGAGGCGAAGCGCGTGGTTGTCGCCAATCAGAGGCTCCAGCCGGTTGTCCCACAGGGAATAGTTCACGTCGGGCCCGCGCACCTCGACATCATGCTCGCGGGCATCACGGACGATCTGGGCAGGTGCGTAGAAACCCATGGGCTGGCTGTTGAGCAGGGCGGCGGCGAAGACGTCCGGGTAGTGGCATTTGAGCCAGGAGGAGACATAGACCAGCAGCGCGAAGGAGGCCGCGTGGCTCTCGGGGAAGCCATACTCGCCGAACCCCTCGATCTGGCGGAAGCAGCGCTCGGCGAAGTCGCGGTCGTAACCTCGCGTGGCCATGCCCTCGACCATCTTGGCGTGGAAGGTGTGGATGGTGCCGGTCTTGCGGAAGGTCGCCATGGCGCGGCGCAGTTGGTCGGCCTCGCCGGGGGTGAAACCGGCGGCGACGATGGCGATCTGCATCGCCTGTTCCTGGAACAGCGGCACGCCCAATGTTTTGCCCAGCACATCTTCGAGTTCCCGGGAGGGAAATTCGACCGTCTCCAGCCCGTCGCGCCGCCGGATGTAGGGATGCACCATGTCCCCCTGGATGGGCCCGGGACGGATGATCCCCACCTCGATGACCAGATCATAGAAGTTGCGCGGCTTCATGCGCGGCAGGAAGGCCATCTGGGCCCGGCTCTCGACCTGGAACACGCCGAGAGAATCCGCTTTCCCGAGCATCTCATAGACTGCCGGATCTTCCGCCGGTACGCTCGCCAGCTCGAGCGGGCGGTCATAATGATCGGCGAGCAGGGTGAAGGCCTTACGGATGCAGGTCAGCATGCCCAGCGCCAGCACGTCGATCTTGAGGATGCCCAGCGCATCGAGATCGTCCTTGTCCCATTCGATCACCGTGCGGTCGTCCATCGCCGCGTTTTCGATGGGCACCATTGCGTCGAGCCGGTCACGGGTGATGACGAAGCCGCCGACATGCTGGGACAGGTGCCGGGGAAAACCGATCAGCTCGCGGGTCAGGCTGAGCGTGAGGCCCAGCCGGTTATCACTCGGGTCGAGGCCCAGCGACCGCACCACCTCCTCGGGTACTCCCTCGTTGGACCAGCCCCAGACTTGGCCCGACAGGGCGGCCACCGTGTCCTCGGTCAGGCCCAGCGCCTTGCCGACCTCGCGCAGGGCCGAGCGGGAGCGGTAACTGATCACCGTGGCGGCCAGACCGGCGCGGTGGCGGCCGTATTTGGCGTAGATGTACTGGATCACCTCTTCGCGACGTTCATGCTCGAAATCCACGTCGATATCCGGTGGCTCGTTGCGCTCGGCGGAGATGAACCGCTCGAACAGCAGGTCCAGGCGGTCCGGATCCACGGCGGTGATGCCGAGACAGAAGCATACGGCCGAATTCGCCGCCGATCCGCGCCCCTGGTACAGGATGTCGCGCAACCGGGCGAACCGGACGATGTCGTGGACCGTCAGGAAGTAAGCGGCGTAGCGAAGCTCGGCGATCAGGGTGAGTTCATGTTCAAGCTGGGCGCGGACTTTGGCGGAAATCCCGTCTGGATAACGATCGGCCGCGCCACGCCAAGTGAGCCGCGCCAGCTCGGCATCCGGCGTGCGCCCGGCGGCGACCGGCTCGGCAGGGTATTCGTAACGCAGCTCGTCGAGGGAAAACCCGCATTTAGCGGCGATGTCGCCAGTCCGAGCGATCGCGTCGGGGTAATCGCGAAACAACCGTGCCATTTCGTTTGCGGGCTTCAGGTGGCGCTCGGCGTTAACCGCCAGGCGGCGGCCTGCATTGTCGATGGTGTAATGCTCGCGGATGCAGGTGACGACGTCGGCGAGCGCGCGCCGTTCGGCCACGTGATAGCGCACATCGTTGGTGGCCACGAGAGGCGTGGCGCAGGCATCCGCGATGGCGGCGAGCCGGGCCAGCCGCCTTGTGTCGTCGCCCCGGTAGAGATGGCTGGCGGCGAGGTAAGTTTCTGATTCAAGTTTGCCGGATAGACGATTCAAAAAGCTGGAGAAAATGCCGGTGGCCGTTTCCGTCAGGTCGTCGGGTGGAAGGGCGAGGAGGATCTGTCCTGCGCCACATAGAAACACGCCCTCCGGATTGGTCAGGTCGGCGAGCGTTAAATGGCACTGGGCCTTTTCCGCGCGGCGCTTGCCCAGGGTCAGGAGTTGAGACAGGCGCGAGTAGGCGGCCTTGTCCGTCGGCAGGCAAATCAGGGGTGGGCAATCGTCCATGAAGTCCAGCCGTACGCCGACGATCAACCGGATTCCGGCCTGTTTCGCCCCCAAATGCCCGCGCACCACCCCCGCCAGCGTGTTGCGGTCGGCGATGGCGACGGCCCGATGGCCCAGTTCGGCGGCCTGCGCGGCCAGTTCTTCGGGGTGGGCGGCACCTTCGAGGAACGAGAAGTTGCTGGTCACCTGGAGTTCGACATATTCGGGCGCGGTATTGATCACGTTCATCCGAACAGCCCGTGCAGGAACCAGCGGGGCGGGGTGTCGGCGGCTTTGCGGTCATACAGGCCCTCTCGATAAAGCCAGAAGCGGCGGCCGTCTGCGTCTTCCACCCGGTAATAGTCGCGAGTGTCGGCGTCGAGCAGGTCGCCGCCGGGTGCGCGCCACCATTCGGGTTCGATCCGCTCGGGGCCCTCGGCGCGGGTGATCCGGTGGGTGTGTCCGCGCCAGCGAAACAACACCGGCGGATCGTCGGGCACCGGGGCCATGGCCTCGACCGGTTCGGGCCGGGCGAGTAGGCGCGGCGGCCGGGGTTGCGAGGGGTGCCATGAGGCAGAGCCGGGGGATTCCGCCAGGGCAGACGCGCCTTCCTGCACCCGCTCGGGCAGATGGGTGTCGCGGGCGGCAAAGCGCATCACATTGTCGGGGCCGAGACGCCCGGCCAGACGATCGACCAGGCGTTCCAGGGCGACGGGATCACTGTCACATTGCCCTCTTTCTCCTGTGGCAAGACGAGTCTGGGTGGCACGTAACGGCTCGGTGACCACCGCGGCGAGGGTCAGGGTCTCGACCATGGCCTCGGCGGCCGCACTCAGAGGGTCGGGCGCGGAGGTCGGCGGCTCGGGCAGGCGCTCAAGCTGTTCGTTGAGCAATCGTGCGAGATGATCGGGATCGTGGCTCGCCCGGCTGGTGCCGGCCATGATCGTGTCGACCCGTCCGCCGACCCGATAGAGACACAGCTCCAGCCGGCGGGCACCGCGTTCGGCCCGGGCGAGGCGGTTGCACAGCGCCTCGGTCAGGTTGCGGGCGGCCGCCGCGATATGTTCCTCGCGGCCCAGCGCCTCGGCGAACGTGGTGCGCAGGCGCCAGATGGGGGCGGGTGCGCGAGGGGAGATCGGCTCGTCGACCCGCCCTAGGGCCTGGTCCAGTCGGCGGGCAGGCAATTCCCCGAACCGGCGCGCCAGACCCGCACGGGGCAAGTTCGCCAGATCACCGATACTTCGCAGACCCAGCCGTTCGAGGCCGTCGAGAATGTCCGGCGGCAGACGCAGGGCTGCGTTGGGGAAGGGCGCGAGCCGGCCGGCGTGCTCGCCTGCGGGAAAGATCACGCAGCGCGCCTTGCCGGGTTTACCAAAGCGCGCCGCGGCCCAGGCGGCTCCCGCCGTATCGGCGAGGCCGGCCCGCGCGGTGTAGCCGATGGTGGCCAGACGTGCAGTCATGTTGTCGAGCATGGCCGCTTCGCCGCCGAACAGATGCGCACAGCCGGACACATCCAGCCAGATGCCCGCAGCACCACCGTTCTCCAGCCCCGAGGGGGCGGTCCACGGCGTGTAGCGGGTACACCAGGCGGCGATCCGCTCCAGGGTCGCGCTGTCGCCCGCCGGGTCCGCGTCATGAACTGCGACATCGGGAATCAGCGCGCGGGCGTCGGCAAGGGTCTGGCCCGGGGACAGCCCGGCCTTCTGGGCGGCCAAAGTCACCGCGCTCAGGCGCACGGTACCCCCTTCGGGCATGGCCATGACCAGTTCAGGCCGTGCGGCGGTAGTTTCTTGCGCGCGGGATTGCCGCTTCATCCGGCGTTCTAGGTTCCGGTGGCAGCGGTCGGTCGCGAAGCTGGGAAACCAGAGCGAAACCACCCGCCGTTTGGGGTTTATCCTGTCCGTCATCGTTCCATTCCAGTTGCCAGGTCTTGGGGCGCCCGCCCCGGGCGCGCAGCAGTTCGGCCCGCCAGCGCGTGACGCCGGGCAGGTTGGCGTATTCGGCGGGTCCGCCCGGCAGCGCGGCGATCCGCCAGCGGCTGACGCTCGCGGTCGGGGGCAGGGCACCCATATCCCGGCGCAGCAGCAGGCCGAGCCCGCCACTGGTTTCGGCGGCGAGTTGCAGGCGGCGGCTGGCGGTGAGATCCATATCCTCGATTTCCGCGCAGACCAGCCCGACTGTCGGCGCGCGGAGCGCCTCTTCCATGGCCCATAACGCCGTCGCGGCGAAATCGCTGCTCCCTGACGGCGGTATCCGCACCGCTATCAGATCGGAAGGGTCGAGACCAAACCCGGCGAGCCCCGGCGCGTAGAGACTTTCTCGCGGGCCAGTGCGGGGCGCGATCCAGACGACCGGCCGCGCGCGGGCTTGTTGGGCCTTGCCCGCCAGCGCGGCGGCGAAGGCCGTGACCGCGCCATTCAGGGTGCCGCCGATCTTGCTGGTGCTGTTCGAGGTGGGGGCGTCACCATCGAGGAGTTCATGAACCGCTCCCGTCGCCAGCCCGCGCCAGGGCAGATGTTCGTCGATCGCAGGAATACCGAAGGCAAGGCCTGTGTCATCACTGAATGGACTCCCGTCGCCGCCGCGCTCGATGGCGGCGATGCGGCTGCGCAGCCGCTGGAGGAGTTGGGGATCCGCCGGCACCGTTGCTGTGTTCCGTTCTCGCTAAATGTTCTTATTTTGTTCTAGTTTTCGAGAACGGGGGAGTCAAAGCGGAGTGCAGGTGTGTGACCCGCCATCCAGGCGACGTCCACCGTGATTGCGCCGGACCGGCTCGCGCAATAGGCTGCATACAAATAACAACTAAAATTCTGCGTGATACGCACGCAGCGGGAAAACCCTCACATGCTTTATTTCGTCTACCGGGTGGACAAACCCGGCACCCATGATCTGCGGATGGAGACCCGCCCGGCGCATATGGAGTATGCCGAAGAGATTGGCGACAAGCTGTTCTTCGCCGGGCCGACGATGGATGATGACGGGAACATGAATGCCAGCGTGTGGATCGTCGATGCGACCGACCGTGCGGAAGCCGAGGCGATCACGGCGGCAGACCCCTATGAAAAAGCCGATCTGTTCGAGACCAAGATCATTCGCAAATTCATCAAGACCGCCGGAACCGGCTGACCGTCTAACGTAAATACGGGGGAGAGAGACAATGTTCGTCGCCACCAAGGACAAGGTCCTGCAGACCACCACGACCGGGGCGCTGCCGCGGCCGAGCTGGTACACGGAGAACCTGCGGGGCGCGCCGCTGTCGACCGGTTTCGCCCAGCGCGCGTATCGGGAGCAACATTTCGACTGCCTGGCCTGCCACACGGCGACCCAGAACCGCGCGGGCATAGACATCCTGGTCGACGGTGACACACGGCTGGATGATGATGTCGCGGGCCGCAGCTGGGTGAGCTACGCCTACGAACGCATCGAGGGGTTCGGCCCGCCGGGCGTCGCCGTGCAGCCCTATGCCGCGATGGCCGACAAGGGGCCGGGGGACCTGATCTGGGAGGTGATCGAGACCCGGCTCACGCCCCATGTGACCGGGCCCGTGGGCAAGACCGACCTGCAGCTCGACCGGGTCTACAAGGCGATGGCGGGGATGACCGACAAGCCGGTGAAGATCGGCTCGATCTCGGCCCAGGTGATCAGCCATATGTGCATCAACGATCACTATGACGACACCCGCGACCTGCTGATGGCGCTGTCCGATGCCTTCAACGCCGAGTATCACGCGCTGGCGGATGCCGGCGCGCCGCTGTTGCAGGTCGAGGAGCCGTCGATCCACCAGTCGATGCAGGTGCCCGGCCAGGAGGTCTCGGCCGAGCAGTATGTGGAGGCGTTCAACCGCGAGGTCGCAGGGCTGCGCGACAAGACGGAAGTCTGGTGCCACACCTGCTGGGGTTCACCCGCGGCCCAGAAGATGTTTGCCGAGCACGCCTCCTACGAACACGCACTGCCCTATCTCGACCAGCTCGATGTGGACGTGATCACCGTCGAGGGGGCCACCAACAACGGCATGGACCTGGAACATTTCGGCAAGTTGATCTCCAAGGACAAGAAGATCGCGCTGGGCGTCATCAGCCACCGCACCCTGCAGGTGGAGCGACCGGAAGACGTGGCCGACCTGATCCGCCGGGCGCTCAAGCATATCGAGCCGGAGCGGCTGATCCTGTCGAGCGACTGCGGCTTCGGACGCGGGGCGGCGAGCCGCATGCACGCCTTCTACAAGATGGTCTCCCTGGTGCGCGGCGCCAACATGGTGCGCAAGGAGCTGGGCCTCGACGAGGTCTATGTGCCGGCGACAGACCCGCAAATCTCTATGGTTCCGATGGCGGACTAGCCGGCTCAGGGTGCGGTTTTTTTTGATTATGAGGCGATTTCCATGAGCGGAACACACGGGATTGCGCAGCCGGTGCGCCGGCGCGAGGATGTCCGGCTACTGACCGGCCGGGGCCGGTTCGCCGACGACGTCAACCGGGACGGGCAGGTATATGCGTCTTTCGTCCGTTCCCCGGTCGCCCATGGCATCATCCGGGGTGTGGATGCGGATGCGGCAACGAAGGCACCGGGCGTGATCACTGTCTTCGTCGGGGACGATCTGGCGGCGGCCGGGGTCGGGCATATCGTGGCCCGCTGGCCGAAATATCAATCAGCCCAGATCCAGTCCGACCCGCCGCTTCACACGCCGCGTCCGGGCCTGGCCCAGGGCAAGGTGCGGCACGTGGGTGAGGCGGTCGCGCTGGTGGTCGCCGAGACCCGAGCCCAGGCTGACGATGCCGCGGCCATGATTGAACTGGACATCGTGGAACTGCCCGCCGCCGTGACCATTGCCGATGCGCTGGCCCCCGGCGCGCCGACGGTCTGGGACGATGCGCCCGGCAATATCGGTCAGATCTGGCATCGGGGCGACAAGGAGGCGGCGGATCAGGCCTTTGCCGAAGCCGCCCATGTGACACGCCTGTCGTTGGCCAATAACCGCCTGGCCGCAAACCCGATGGAGCCGCGCACCAGTGTCGCCAGTTGGGAGGTTGAAGACGACCGCTTCACCCTCGTGGCCAGCAGCCAGGGAGTGCAGTATTTCATGGAGATCCTGTGTGAGCAGGTCTTCGATATTGAACGCGCCCACATGCGGGTGCTGAGCGGCGATGTGGGCGGCGGTTTCGGGGTCAAGGAGCAGCCGTTCCCCGAAGACATCGCGATCCTTTTCGCAGCCCGGGCGCTTGACCGGCCGGTCAAATGGACCGGCAGCCGGTCTGAGCATTTCCTCGGCGAGGCCCATGCCCGCGATGCGGTGATGGATGTGTCTCTTGCGCTCGACGGCGCGGGCAATTTCACGGCCCTGCGGGTGGTCCTCGACGAAGCCATGGGGGCCTATTACGCGTGTAACGGCACGGGCATGCCGCTCCGCAACTTCTCCAATGGCCTGCCGCTCGTGTATCGCACGCCGGTCGTCGACATCGATGTGCGCCTCGTAGTCACTCATAATCTCTCGGTCGGGCCCTATCGCGGGGCCGGACGGGAGCAGGCCTCATACGTGATCGAACGGTTGGTCGATCAGGCGGCGCGCGAGACCGGACATGACCCGATCGAGTTGCGCCGCCGGAACATGATTCCGCCGGACTGGATGCCGTATGTGACGCCCGTCGGGCGGACATATGATTCCGGTGAGTTCGAGGCCGTGCTGGACAAGACCCTCGCGCTGGCCGACTGGGACGGATACGCCGCGCGCGCTGAAGCCAGCGCTGGCAATGGCCGTCTGCGCGGACGTGGCATCGCCAGCTATCTGGAGTGCATCGGCGGATTTCCTCATGAGGGTGCGAAGATCGAGTTCCGCGACGACGGTGACGTCGACCTGGTGGTCGCGACCCTGAGCCAGGGGCAGGGCCATGAGACGAGCTTCGTACAGGTGGTGGCCGAGCGGCTAGATTTGCCCTTCGACCGGGTCCATCTGCGCCAGGGCGACAGCAACACCGCACCGCTGGGGATCGCGACCATCGCGTCCCGCTCCATGACCATGGCCGGCGCGGCGATCGCGCTCACCTGCGATGCGGTGATCGAGAAGGGCACGCAGGTGGCGGCCCATCTGCTGGAGGCCGCGGTCGCCGATATCGAATTTCACGAGGGGAAGTTTCGGGTCACCGGCACGGATCGCCAGATCGCGCTGCTCGACCTCGCGGCCGTAACGCGAAGGTTGATGACGGCAGATGCGCCGGCAGACATCCCGACCAGCCTTGATTCCAACGAGAAGTTCGCCGCCGCCGACCAGTTCTTCCCCAATGGTTGCCATGTCTGCGAACTCGAGATCGACCCGGATACCGGCACCATCACGCTCGCCCGCTACACCGCGATCGACGATTGCGGCACGGTGATCAACCCGCCGATCGTCCATGGCCAGGTCCATGGCGGAGTGATGCAGGGGATCGGCCAGGCGCTATTGGAGCAGGTCGTCTACGACCGGGAGACCGGCCAGCTCCTGACCGGGTCATTCATGGATTACGCAATGCCTCGCGCCGTCGACCTGCCGGCCCTGACGGTGGATTTCCATGAGGTGCCGTCGCCGGCCAACCCCCTGGGCGTGAAGGGCGTCGGCGAGGCGGGGATCGTCGGCGCGCTGCCGGCGGTGATCAACGCCATCGCAGACGCGCTCGCCGCCCGGGGCAAAACCATCGATTTCGACATGCCGGCGACGCCGGAGAAAATCTGGCGCGCGCTCAACGGTTGAGCGATGACGTGTGTGGTCGTAGGCTTCTCCCCATGGCAAACGTCTATGCAAAGAGCCCGGGCACCCGGCCCGAGGGCAATGTCGATACCAAGCGCGAGTGGGTGCGCGAGCGCCGGAACTATCGCCATATCGAGGTGCGGCCCTACGCGCCCAATCTCGGTGCGGAAGTGCGCGGCATCGATTTCGCCGACGGGTTGAGCGAGGACCAGTTCTCGGAAGTCCACCAGGCCCATCTCGATCACCAGGTGCTGTTCTTCAAGGACCAGTCACCCATCCCGCCCGAGACCCAGATCGCCATCGGCGAGATGTTCGGCGAGCTGCACTATCACCCGGGGAACCCGGGCAAGGACGGCTTCCCGGCGATCATGGAAATTCACGCCCATGGGGGCTCGAAGACGGCCAACGGCGAATACTGGCATTCTGACGTGTCGTGCGACGAAGAACCGCCGCTGGGCACCATGCTACAGCTCCACATCCTGCCCGAGAGCGGCGGCGACACCATGTTCGCCGACAGCTATGCGGCGTGGGAGATGCTGTCGGACCCCCTGAAGGCGATGCTCGACGGGATGCAGGCGACCCATGCTGGCGAACATATCTATCGCGGCCGCTACGCGGATTTCGGGGTGGACGACACGGGCAAGGTTTATCCCTCGGCCGAGCACCCCATCGCACGCACCCACCCGGAGACTGGGCGGAAGGCGCTCTACGTTAATCGCGGCTTCACCACCGGGATCGTCGGGCTGGAGCCGGACGAGAGCGAGGCCATCCTCGATTTTTTGCTGGACCATGTCGAGAAGATCGATTTCCAGATCCGCTATCGCTGGGAGGTGAACGACCTGGCCTTCTGGGACAATCGCTGCGTCATGCATCGGGCGCTGTGGGACTACTGGCCCGCCGAACGCAAGGGCCACCGGGTGACCATCAAGGGCGACCGGCCGGTTTGAGTGTCACCCTCATGCTGAGGAGGCGCGGAGCGCCGTCTCGAAGCATGCGGAGAATGGTTTCATCCTTCGAGACGGGCCTGCGGCCCTCCTCGGGATGAGGCAGACTTACTGATGCTCAGAGGTTCCGCTGATAGAGCGCCAGCAGCCGCTCCCAGTGGCGTTCGGCGGCGGGCTTGTCATAGATCTTGCGTTGGGGGAAGGCGAAGCCGTGATGGACGCCGGGGTAGATCTCGATTTCGCCCTTTGTGCCAGCGGCGTGGAACAGTTCCTGCAGTTCCGCGACCATGGGCAGGGGTGCGAGATCGTCGATCTCGGCACAGGAGATGTAGGCCTCGCCCTTGATCTTCGCGAGGTTGAGATGGGGGCTTTCCTCGGCGTCGCTGACGATCCAGGTGCCGTAAAAGGACGCGGCGGCGGCGATCCGGTCCGGGTAGCGCGCGGCGGCGGCGAGCGCATAGGGCCCGGCCATGCAGTAGCCGTGGACGCCGGCGGTGCCGGGGCGGGCTATTTCCGGATTATCGTCGAGGAAGGCGAACATGGCCGCGATGTCGTCCATCACGGGCGGAATTGTCATCTTGGTGCGGATCGCGCGCATGCGGGTCCAGTCGTCGCTTTCCTTCTCCAGCACATCGGGGCCGAACTTGGTATCGCTGCCCGCACGGTAATAGAGATTGGGCAGCAGCACGCAGTAGCCGCTGGTCGCCAGGCGCCGGGCCATGTCGTGCAATTCTTCGCGAATGCCGGGCGCATCCATCAGGAACAGAACAGGCGGGCAGGGGGCGCCGCGTTCGGGCCGGCAGATGAAGGTCTCCATCGCCCCGTCGCCGGTCGTGATGTCGAGAGTTTCCTCGATCATGGGGATATCTCCGGGTTAAAGGAGGTTGCGCACGCCGCTTGAGGCCGGAATCTCGCTACCTGTGACATAGGCCTCGTGGTTGGTCTCGATCTTGGCCTTGTCGTACAGGTAGTTCACCATCGCGCCCGCGGATTGCTGCATGCCGCGTTTGGACGTGTCCGCCAGCCAGTTGATCCGCTCGACCATCGCGCCGTTGCTGAGATGGAAATGGGCCACGGAATCGAGCGCGGTGCCCGTCGATTCACGCCGCTGATAGAGCAGGTATCCGGCCACCAGATGCATGAGGATCGGTTTGAGCGCATCGGAAATCTGTTCGTCCTGCTGCCAGTCGGGTTGGTCGAGCAAGTGCGGCAACACGCTGGTCCCGTCCGGCAGGTCGCCCGCGACCGCGGCGAGCACATCTTCCTGCTCGTGGTTGAGGAGTTCCGCGCCGTCTGCCAGGCGGCGGTCGAGCCAGCGCCGGAAACCCGGGATCGGCGATAAGGTCGCGAAGGTCTTGAGGTTCGGCAGCTCGTGAGACAGGTGATCGACCACCTGCTTGATCAGGAAATCCCCGAAACTCACCCCCGACAGACCCGGCTGGGCATTGGAAATCGAGTAGAATATGGCGGTGTCCGCGTCTTCCGGGTCGGCAATCGGCTGGTTCTCGTCGAGCAGGGTCTGGACGTTGTCGGCAATGCCCTTCACAAGCGCGACTTCGACGAAAATCAGCGGTTCGTCGTGCATGGAGGGGTGGAAGAAGGCGTAGAAACGGCGGTCTGATTCCAGACGGTTCTTCAGGTCTGTCCAGGACTGAATTTCGTGGACGGCTTCGTACGCGATCAGCTTCTCAAGCAGATCGGCCGGCGCGCCCCAGGTGATGCGGCGCAATTCCAGGAAACCGGCGTCGAACCAGCCTGATAGAAGGTATTTGAGCTCGGCATCCAGTGGTGCCAGTTCCGGATGGTCGCGGAGCAGGCCGCGCAGGTCGGCGCGCATGTCCACCAGAAATTTAACGCCATATTCCAACCCATTGAATTGGCGCAGTAATTTCATTCGTGGTGAGGACAGGTCCTCGCGCAATTTAGACAGGGCCAGCGCGTATGATTTCGGGTCGTCGGTTGTGTTGCGGACCGCGTCCATGGCGTCGTTCAGGTGCGATGGCTCGATCCCGTATTCATCGGTGAGCAGAGTGAGGAACCGCAGCCGGCCGGTGTCGTTGAGTTCTAGGTAGCAGTGGCCGAGATCCGCGGCATTCGTGCGGGCCGAGGCCTCGCCGCCACGCCCGGACAGGCTGGCGTCGATTTGCTGCTGCAAACGGGACAGATCGTCGTCGGGCAAATCCGGTTTGACGTTCAGTCCTGATCGGCTGGTCAGGCTGGTGGCGCCCTCGACGACGTCGCGCAGCGCGCGCCGCAGAATGCCGCGGGTGCGACCGAGAATTCCGGAGGAAACTGTGGTATCCGACATGATGGTGAGAATTTGGCGCTCGAAGGATGGTTAAGCAAGCTATGTGATACGAAATTTTTGTGGCACTGGCGTGATTTATCGGAATAGCTGACCATATCCCGACGGAACAATGACCGGTCTCGGCAGAGGCCCACAGGGGAGTAGATTTGATGGCTGACAAGGAAGTGGCGCTGATTGTGGGTGCTGGTGAAGGATTGAGCGCGTCGCTGGCGCTGCTCTGCGCATCCCAGGGCATGGAGGTCGCGCTCGCGGCCCGCAACCCGGGAAAACTGGAAGATCTGTGCAGGGAAACCGGCGCGAGCGCCTATGAATGCAATGTGATCGACGGTCCGTCGGTGGATGCGTTGTATGAGGCCGTTGTGGCGGAAAAGGGCGTGCCGAACCTGGTCGTCTATAACCCCAGCGCCCGCGCGCGTGGCCCGATCACGGATCTGGACCGGGAAGAGGTGAAGAATGCGGTCCTGATCACCTGTTATGGCGGGTTCGTGGTGGCCCAGAAGGCTGCCAAACTCATGCTCGAACGCGGCAGCGGGTCGATTTTGTTTACCGGTGCTTCGGCCAGTGTGAAGGGCTATCCCAACTCCTCGTCCTTCGCAATCGGCAAGTTCGGTCTGCGTGGCCTGGCCCAGTCCATGGCCCGGGAGCTGCACCCCCAGAACATCCATATTGGCCATTTCGTGATCGACGGCGGAATCGTCAAGAAATCAGGTGATGACCGCGCCGCCGCGCGGGGCGAAGACGGGATGCTGGATCCCGATGCCATCGCCGAGAGCTACCTTCAGTTCCATCGCCAGCATCGAAGTGCCTGGGCGTGGGAGCTCGAGGTGCGGCCCTGGGTCGAGAAGTTCTAGGAAACAGCATGCGGTTGGCACTGCTGCAGAGCGCACGGGCCATTGTCATGGCCGCCTTCGTCATTAGCGTGGCAGCATTCGTGGGCTTGTGCGTCTATGCGGTGCTCCAGTTTGGGCTCTGGTGGCCCCGGCTGGCGGGTATCGACGGCAGCGACCGGTTGTTGCTCGCTGCGGTGACCATGCTGCCCTTTTTGCTGCTATTCACGAAACTCGACTGGTCGCGGCCGCTCGGCTGGTTGTCGGCGCGGTTCAACGCGGTGATCGAGCCCATCGACCGGGCGATCGCGCGAAACGATACGCCCTAGCGTTTGTTTATGGTCGCGACGGCGAAGGCCGTCCTAAACGTGTCGCACCACACGACAACGCTGCCCCAATCGGTGAGCGCGACGTCCGCGGGCATCGCATACTCCTGATCGCCGGTCAGGCCCTTGAGTTTGCCCAATGACCGGAACTTCGCCGTGACATCCTCGGGAAACAGCGGATCGGGTTCTTCCACGAGATAAACGAACAGGTTGGGACCGGGGACGATCTTCATGTCCAGGAGTTCGACTGTTCGTGTACCGTCCGCAGCCTGGGTGATCCGCAAGTCGCCCGAGCCGCGGTGCGCCGGGTCGCCGTCGCGAAAGGTGCCGTCGGCCAGAATCGCGGTTTGCGCCACGACCGGGCGGTTGATCAGGAAAGGGGAAGCCGCCGCGGCGACCAGAAACGCACGCCGTCGGATCATGCCTGGGCGTTTGGCGTGATCACGACCTTGCCGTTGCGTCCACCCTGCATGGCGTGTGTGACAGCTTCTTTGATTTGGTCGAGGGGGTAGGTGGCCTCGATCTCGGCGTGCATCCGCCCCTCAGCGATATACCCGGCCAGTTCGCCATACACGGCCTGGCGTTCCGCGAGGGTCGAATCCCGGCGCAGCCACAGGGTGAGCCAGACTCCCACGAGGTCGATTTCGCGGAAAATGATGTCGTCCGGCCACAGCTGACAGGGTTTTTTTGACAGAAGGCCGTAATTTGCAACCTTGCCGCCGTCGGCGAGGCAGTCGGCGAGGTGCTGCGTGGCCTCACCGGCCACCGCGTCGATGGCGAGTTTTATGGGCGCACCGCCGGTGGCGGCCTTGGCCCGTTCGCCGAGGTCTGGCCCGTCGACGAGGCAGATATCACCGCCCGCCTTTGCGATGAAATCTTCGAGCCCTTCGCGTCGGACCACGTTGACGGTTTTCAGTCCGTAGATGCCGGCGAGCTGCATCACATACTGGCCGACCGCCGAATTGGCGGCGTTCTGGATCACCCAGTCGCCCGGCTCGAGGTCCACGACAGTTTTCAGCAGCAGCCATGCTGTTGGCGGGTTGGCCATGATCATGGCCATCTGGATCGGATCGCCATTTTCGGGGAACTTCACGAGTATATTCTCGGCCTTGATGACGACTTGCTGGCGCCATGTCCCGGAATAGGGCGGGATCATTATCCGGTCTCCAACCTTTACGTTGGTGACGACCGATCCGATTTCGCGCACTACGCCCGCGCCCTCGGCCCCCGGGATTGCCGGCAAGTCGGGCTGGACACCATAGCCACCCGACAGGGTGAGTAGATGAGACGGGTTGATCGATGCAGCTTCGACATCGATCAGGACCTCGTCGGGGCCCACATCGGCTGTTTCGAGGTCGATCAGCTCGACCACGTCAGGTGGGTTGCCGGTTTCGGAAAATTGGACGGCTTTCTTGATTTCACCCATGTCGACAACCTTTCGTGATCAAGCGGCGGACTTGATCTCGCCCTGTTCGTTATCGACGATCACCGGTGTTTCGAAGATGGTGATTTCGGGATCGACGCCATAGAGGTTGCGGATCGCCTCACGCCAGGGGCCTCCCTCGGCATAGACCTTCTCCGCAGCCTCACGGCTTTCCCAGGTGTAGACGCCGCCACCGACACCACGGACACCGTCGAACAGGAAATTTTTTCGGATCAGACCCGCCATACCCTCGAATTTCGGGGCGACCTTCTTCATGTTGGTGAACACCTCGTCGCGGGTGGTGCCGTCTTTCACTTTGAACTGGACAAGTGCCGTGATCATCGGTGTTGTCTCCTCGTTTCAGCGTTAACCGTTACAAGGCATTTTGCGGCAATCGCCGCAGGCGTACAACCGACGCCCCCGCCGGAGTTCACATGTTGATCGGATCTAAATCCGAGAGGCCGAAATGGCTGACCGGAAACCTGCAAGGCATGCTGTGGATGCTGACGACGGCGGCGCTGATCGTGATCATGCACACGATGATCCGGACGCTCGCCAACGACGGAATGCATCCGTTTGTGATCGGCTTTTTCCGGACGTTTTTCGGCGTGCCCATCGTCGCCATTCTGTTGTGGAAATACGGTTTCGGAATCCTGCGCACCGATCAACTCAAGGTGCACGGCATCCGCTCGTTCGGGCATGTGGTCGCGATGATGATGTTCTTTACGGCCCTGACCATGACCCCGTTGGCGACGGCTAACGCCCTGGCGTTTACCGCGCCGCTTTTCGCTGCTGTGCTCGCCGTTCTGATTTTGGGTGAAGTGTTCCGCTGGCAACGCTGGGCCGCCTTGCTGGTGGGGTTCGCCGGAGCGCTTGTCATCATCCGGCCGGGATTTGTCGAAGTGGATACAGGGCCGATTATCATCCTCGCTGCTTCTGGTATATGGGGCCTGATATTGATCGTCATCAAGACATTGGGTCGCCGTGATGCGACACCGACGATCGTAACTTACATGGTCTTGTTCATGTCGCCGATGGCTCTGATCCCTGCGTTGTTCGTCTGGCAGTGGCCAACACTCGAACAGCTGGGCATTTTGGTGATCATGGGAACGATGGGCACCGTGGGGCATCTGACACTTACCCAGGCCCTGCGGGTCGGAGAGGCGGCGGTCATAATGCCGATGGACTTCTCCAAACTGATTTGGGCGGCGGCGCTAGGGTTTCTGGTTTTCAGCGAGTTACCCGACATATTCACCTGGGTTGGCGGGTTCATGATCTTCGCGAGTGCGACCTATCTTGCGTTGCGTGAGCACGCGCAAACAAAACCAAAAGGAACATGATGAAATCGCGTGCCCATATATCGGCGGTCGCCACGGCCGTCCCCGATCATATCCTCGATCAGGGTGAGGTCATCGAACGGTCGCGAGAAATCTTCGCAACCGATGTGCCCAGGTTCGACCGGTTTAACGATCGCTATCGGAATACGGCCATCGAGACGCGGCATTCCTGTATGCCGATCGATTGGTACGCAAAAGACCATCCGTTCTCCGAGCGGAACGACCTGTATGTCGAAAACGCCGTCGAGCTTCTGAGCCGGGTCAGCCGGGACCTGGTCGATCAGGCGGCATCACCGCGGCGGACGTAGATGCGTTCGTGGTCGTGTCGACAACCGATGTGGCGACACCCAGTCTCGATGCGTTGTTGCTCTAGAGGCTCCCGTTTCGACGTAACGTGCAGCGCCTGCCCGTGTTCGGGCTCGGTTGTGCCGGTCGCGTCAGCGGGCTGGTACGTGCGGCACAGATGGCCGCGAATCAGCCGGACGCCCGCGTGTTGTATCTGGTCGTCGAACTCTGCGGTCTGACGTTCCGGGTCAATGACACGTCCAAGAGCAATATAATTGCGACTGCCCTGTTCGGCGTCGGGGCGGCGGGCACGTCGCTGGTTTGCCAACAGTCCGGTCCTGCGATTGCGGGATGGGCGGAGCACACCTGGGAGGATTCCCTCGACGTCATGGGGTGGGAGGTTGGTGACGACGGACTAGGCGTCTTGGTTTCGCGCGACATTCCCAACCTGGTGCGCACCAGGTTGCGGGAACCCGCATATGCGTTTCTCGAACGCCACCGCCTTGGGCCACAGGACATCACGCGTCATGCATCCCATCCGAGCGGCGCGAAGGTCCTCGATGCGCTGGAGGAGGTCTTCGTACTGCCGAAAGGAGATCTTGTGATCACGCGCGATATCCTGCGCCGGTTCGGCAACATGTCGGCCGCGACGGTGATGTTCGTTCTAGCGGAGACCCTGCGCGAAGGCCTTCCGGGCAACTGGCTGATGTCGGCGATGGGGCCAGGTTTTACAGCGTCCTTTGCGCTGCTGTAGGCATCATGACCCTCTGGTATTTGTTGGTCGTACTGATCGTCATTCAACGTCTCGTGGAACTGGCGATTGCCCGGGTCAACACGCGACGTTTGCTCGCCGAGGGCGGCAAGGAGGTCGGCGCGGCACACTATCCGCTGATCGTCGGACTCCACGTGGCCTGGTCCATCTGCCTGCTACTGTTCGTCCCGGGTGACAGCTTCATCGGACCGGTCCTTCTGGGCGTGTTCGTGCTGTTGCAACTTGGCCGTGTCTGGGTGCTGACCAGCCTCGGGCGTTACTGGATCACCCGGATCATCATGGTCCCCGATGCACCCCTGGTCTGGCGCGGGCCGTTCCGTTTTGTGCGTCACCCGAATTATCTCAATGTCGAGGCGGAGATCATCGTCGTGCCGATGATCGCGGGTGTGTGGGAGCTGGCGGTCATCTTCGGGCTGGCAAATGCCGTGGTTCTGGCCTTGCGGATACGCGTCGAAGAGCGTGCGCTGTCAGCACGACGGCCTTAGAGGTACGGGTCCGGGCGGACCCGGATCAACTGGCGGCCCATGTTCCGGCCCGCGTAGAGCCCGGCCAGGGCAGCGCCGGCATTCTCCAGTCCATCGACAATGTCCTCGCGGTACTGGATCTTGCCGTCGCGGACCCAGTTGCTGAGGTCGTCATGTGCCTCGCCATAGCGTTCTGCAAAGTCAAACGTCAGGAAGCCCTCCATGCGAATCCGATTCACCAGCAAGTTGCGCTCGGGGCGCAGCCCGCTGGGTTGGGGAATCCAGGCATCCGTGGAGGCCGTGCCGCAAATGACAACACGCCCGTGCAAATTGACCTGGCCGAGGACGATGTCGAGGGTCTCGCCGCCGACATTGTCGAAATAGACATCGATACCGTCGGGGCATGCCTGGCGGATCGCGGCGTCGAGATTGTCGACGGCCTTATAGTCGATGGTGGTATCGAACCCGAAGACATCGGTGCAAAGCGCGGTTTTGTCCGCGCCGCCGGCGATGCCCACGGTCCGGCAGCCCTTGATCTTGGCGATCTGTCCCACGGCGCTGCCGACCGCGCCGGCAGCTGTCGAGACCAGGACCGTATCGCCGGCCCTGGGTTTGCCAACCTCGAGCAGGCCGAAGTAAGCCGTGAAGCCGTTAATACCCAGGATACCGAGGGCGGTGGAAAGAGGGCCGTCGTTCGGGTCGACCTTTCGAAAGGTAGCACGCGCGGGATCGGCGACGGCGTATTCTGCCCAGCCCGTATTGGCCGTGACGACATCGCCTTCGTCGACGTCGGGATGGTTGGACTCCACAACGACGCCAACGCTGAAGGAATGCATGGTCGTACCGGTTTCGACGCTGGCGTAGTTCCGGGCCTTGCTGATCCAGCCCTTCATGCCGGGGTCCGCTGTGACATAGATATTGTTGATCAGGACTTCACCATCGCCAGGGACGGGGGCATCGCCCTCCGCCAATTCGAACAGCTCGGCTTCGGGAAGGGCGGTTGCGCGCTCTTTGAGGACGACGTGACGGTTCCGGTGCTGGGGCATACTCATGGCTTCCTGTTGACGATCGAAGGGCGGCGATCTATGCGGTCAGTTGGGGCTATACTGCCGCCGCAATCTGCCATCCCTCAATCCGAAAGATGGCTTGACGATGAAGGAAGCGCGATTCCATGCGTTCAACGCTGCCGGGCCCGCTGTCCAGACGCGCCCAGGGGTTTGATCGAATCCTCGGGCTGGTGCTCGTGGCTACGTTGGCGGCGCTGATCGCCGGGCTGCTACTTCCCGCGATTACGGTCCGCTCCCTGTTCATCTCCCAGGATTTCTCGCTGGTCGAAAGCGTACTGGCGTTCCTTGATGAAGGTGACTGGTTCCTTTTCGCGATAACCTTCCTGTTCTCCATCGTGTTTCCCGTGGTGAAGATCATCACGGGTATCGCGTTATGGTTTTACCTCGATGCGACCAGCAGTTATGCCCGCCCGGTTCTCGGCTGGTTAGCGACGTTCTCGAAATGGTCGATGCTGGATGTGTTCATTATCGCTTTGATCGTGCTCGTTGCGGATGGGCGCTTGCTGACGAGCGCCGACATTCAGATCGGCGCGATCGTCTTTTCGGCAGCTGTTCTGGTATCGACCTGGGCCACGCGACGGCTGAGCATGCTTGCCGGCAACACGTAATCAGCGTACGGGTGTGACCTGAACCGGGGCGTTGGCGCCGGCTCCCACGCTGGGCGAAGTACCGGACTGCCGGGGCGCGACGGTGATCGTTGCTATGCTCCCACCGAGGGTTCGGCCCTCGATCTGAACGGTTGCCGCGCGCTCGCCTCGGGTAAACGACAGGACACTGATTTCTGCCTGCACACTCATGATCGGTGACCAACCGAAATTGGGCATTTGCGTCTGGTAAATCGCGAATGTCGGCGGTGCATCTTTGCCGACATTCAGAACGATCCGTCCGGTCCAGCGGTCCAGATCACCGAGAATGAGCGAACGTTCTACATTCAGTGACGATTCCGGCGGAATGGGTATGTCTGTCAGAAGTGAGAAGCTCTTCTCGACACCCGACTTTCCCTCATCCGAAGAGGTGGGCTGCAGCTTCGCGCCATGGACACATGCCGCCAGCGCAAACAATGCCGCGAACAGAAGTGCGTTTGTTTTGAGGGTGCGTCGCCCGGAAAACATGGGAAACTCGTATCAATGCGTCGTGAGTCGCGCCAATCGATGCTTGCCCAAAACGCAGCGTGTGCGGGTCTATTTGCTGAAAGCGTCGAACGCTGCCAGAGCGTCTGCGCCGTAAACCGTGGCAGGGCCACCGCCCATTTCGATGGACACAGCGATCGTATCGCAAATTTCCTCTCGGCTGGCCCCGCGGGCCACCGATTGCTTGGTGTGATAGACGACGCAGCCTTCACAACGTTGCACGATGGCGATTGCCAGAGCCATCAGCTCCGTCGTTTTTACATCGAGGGCCGAAGGTAATTGTGCTGCCTGGGTCACGTTGCGGTGGCCGCGCATGATATCGGGGGCGGCTCGAAACAGTGCGGTCGCACGGGCATCCTGCGCGTCGGATATGGCGTGATAGTTCTTGGTCATGGCGAGGTCCTATTGTCGGGAAGGGTTTCTGGGCCGGTTTGTGTTATGCGTAGCGTGCTCTATTTTTCCGAATCTCGTCCAATATTTGATCCCTTGATTGTTTGCCAAACCTGATGTCGACAGCAACTACACGCCCGACAGATGCACCCTTTCGCGGTGTCCTGATGATGTGTTTCGCGGTGTTGTGCTTCGCAACGATGAATGGGTTCGTGAAGGAATTGCGGATCCAGGAACTGCCGCTCGTGGAGATCATCTGGGGTCGTTATTTTTTTCATACTGTATTCATTCTGGCTATCTTCCCGCGGCGGACCCCGACGCTTCTGTCCGGATCCGACAAGGGACTGCAGTTTGTTCGATCGATCCTCGTGCTCCTGGCGACCGCCTGTATGTTTACCGCCGTGGGTTTCATGCCACTGGCCGATGCGGTTTCGATCACCTTCATCGCGCCGCTGCTAATCACCGCGCTCTCCGTGCCGATCCTCAAGGAGCGGGTCGGGTTGCGCCGGTGGGTCGCGGTGTTTGTCGGGTTTGTCGGCATGATCGTGATTGTCCGGCCGGGCGGCGGCTTGTTCCAGCTCGCTGCGCTGCTACCGATCGCCGTCGCGATCTTCTATGCCGTCTATCAGATCATCACACGAATGATCAGCCACCGGACGGACCCCATAACCTCCGTGTTCTACTCCGCGATTGTGGGAGGTGTTCTGATGAGCCTGATCGTGCCTTTTTTCTGGCAAACCCCGACGCTTGCCCAATGGGGCATGTTGATTGTCGCGGGTTTCCTCGGTGGATTGGGCCATTGGGCCATTATCATGGCCTATCAACGCGCCGAGGCGCCGCTTGTTGCACCGTTCGCCTATAGCGAGTTGATCTGGGCAACCGTGCTGGGTTTGGCGTTGTTCGGTGATTTTCCCGATCTCTGGACGTTAGTAGGAGCAGGGATCATCGTTCTCAGCGGTATCTACATCGTACAACGAGAGCGACCGACAAAAGCCGGATAGCGATCGTTTGAACGCCCAGTCAGGCTTTTGTGAAATGTTCGATGAACACCAGCAACATATCCGGGGTGGCGCCATCTTCAACCCAGCGGCAGGATGATAACTTCCGCGCGGATACAGTTTTGACGTGGACCGACATATGGCGTGTCGCTGCGTAACGGTTTTTCGGAAGTCGCCACGTCGACGCAGGCATTAAATATCCGGCTCGGGAATGCCATGTGTTCAATCTCGTACATCCAGATTCCCGTCCAGTCCGTAAACCGATGGTGGACGACATTCGTCCCGATCAATCGAAAACGGAAATCCCATGGGTCGTTCCGCACCTCCAGCAGTACGATCTGGGGAAGCAGCGTCGGAATATCGAGCGGATCGATATCCGAGCGTGCTGGCAAGCGGTCTTCCTTACTTTTGGACGCCCAATAATTCTTACCAAATTCGATAACACCGTCGCGAATCGACAGTGGCACATAGGTGCTCAGCGTGCTTTTTTCACGGCCGTGCTGGAGTTGAATGTCATCGTTTTGAAACTGGTATCTGATTGGAATCTGGGCGGTAGTTTAAGCACAGTTGTATCAATGTGGAATATATTCTCTCCCGATTAGTACAGGTCTAGGCACACAATTAGTTGAATGCGATAACACCTACAATTCAGTGTGCCGATTCAAGCTGCTGGCCTCGCACCACGTGCCTGAGCTGTGGTCCAATCCGTATCGCCGTTCAAACATGTCGGGAATGGGGTCATTGACAAGCGCCGGCTAGCGTTTCGTTCTTCGTCGAAAATATGGACCATTGCCGAAAGCAAAAAGGACCAGCCCGAAAGGCTGGTCCTTGGAATTGGCTCCGGCGGTAGGACTCGAACCTACGACCTAGCGGTTAACAGCCGCTTGCTCTACCAACTGAGCTACACCGGATCAGAGGCGCGCGGTTATAGCAAACCCCGCTCGATACGCAAAAGGTGAATCGTCAATTGTTGTCAGGAACTATCCAGGTGCCGGTCTCTCCGGCGATGGCGCGACCAAGATTTTGCGGGTTGGTGATGATCCCTGTCGCACCGCCAGCCTCGATAAACCCAGTAATGGCATCGATTTTTAGTCCCATACTTCCCTCGGGAAACTGACCGTCAGCCTTGTGAGCACGGGCTTCGGAGACGGTCATGCGATCGATCCAGCTTTCGTCAGGCTGGCCGATGTTCAACGCAACATTCTCGACTTCCGTCGTAATGACCAGAAACTCCGCGTTGAGTTCGTGGGCCAGCAGGCTTGAGGCGCGGTCCTTGTCGATGACGGCCTCCAAACCCTGCAAATCTCCCTCGGAGTCGCGATAAACGGGAATCCCGCCGCCAACCACGATCGCCTTCCCCGCGCACGTGCCATCCATGCTTGGCAGCGTATTGTTTGGCAAAGGCCTCGATCATATGCGAGCCGATGGGCTTGGAAAGCTCCTCGAATGCCGGATCGGCGCGATCGACCAGAACACTGCGATAGCCTCGCGCGGGACGCAGCGGCGGCGCATTTCGTTCTGCATGGCCCGCTGGAACATCCAGCCGATGGCTCCCTGGGTGTTGGCGCCGGCCTAATCCATGGGTACCGGCGGAACCTCGGCGACCGCAATTTCGGAGCGGCGTAGGATAAACCCGACCTGCGGTCCGTTGCTGTGGGTCAGAACGACATCCAGCCCTGTTCGATCATGTCGGCGACGTGACCTGCGGTGATGGAGGCATAGGCATACTGATCGGGTATCGACTTGTGGTCGGCGTCGATGATCGATGAATTTCCGCCGCCTGCAACGACGGCTGTCTTCTGGCGTGGCGGCATCTGATCGCCTCCTTCCGAAGCCTCAGATATCAGTCACCAAGTGTCTCCGCGAGCGCGGCCACCGCCGCTGAAAAACAAGTGAGTGGCGCGTGGGTAATACCGGCGCCGACCTGTCCGATGCCTGCCTCTCGATGCGCGATGCCGGTGTTGATAACGGGCGCGATCCCGGTGTCCACCACCTTGCGGATATCGATACCCGCCGGCGTAGCCGTGAAATCAAGTGCCGGCAGGGTGAAGGCTGAGTTGCGACCGAAGGTGATGTGCCCCATACGCTGTGAATTCGCGAGCGCGTCGGACGCGGTCCCGCCGACGAACTGCACGATGGCGGGCGAAGCAGCCATGGCGAAGGCGCCGATCCCGCAGGTCTCGGTGATCGAGCTGTCACCCAGATCGGGATTGGCATCCGCCGCGCTGTAGCCGGGGAAAAACAGTCCGTCGATGATTGAGGCGGGCGCTTCGAACCAGGTGTCACCCAGTCCGCTCACCCGGATACCGAAGTTGACGCCGTTGCGCGCCATGGCCGTCACAAGGCTGGACCCGGGGACTCCATGGGAGGCGTCGAGCATGGATTTGCACGCCGCCATCGAGAGGTTGAGAAAGAAATGATCGTTCGAATTGATGAAGGTGATCACCTCGGACAGGGTTTTTGGGCCGAGGCCGGCCTCGAGGGCAGCGGGTATTAATCGCTTAATCAATAATGCAGACGCCGCACCGTTGCGGTTGTGCACTTCG
Organism: Alphaproteobacteria bacterium; assembly: GCA_049601915.1. Taxonomy (GTDB): domain Bacteria; phylum Pseudomonadota; class Alphaproteobacteria; order UBA6615; family UBA6615; genus UBA8079. The sequence goes on along the minus strand of JBMYRB010000003.1, from coordinate 267,346 downwards.
TCGCCCATGTGTAGCGCCTGGGCCATGATGGGCTTGAGTTCGAGGTCGCCGAGGCTCTCGAGTGTCGCTACCAACGCGGGGGCGAGCACGTCGCGCATCCATTCCAGGTGTGCGATGACATCGGGTGAGTTGGCGCCGAAGCGCAGCACCTTGCCAAGTCCCTCGTTCAGGTTCGAAAACGTCGTGTGGTCGTGGACCGGGTCCTGGATGATCCAGAGCGGCATCGTCGGGCTGATGATGCCGGCCATCGGACCCACGGCACCAAAATGGTGGCAGGGTGCGAAAGTGATATCACCCGACCCTGCAAGCGCCTCGGCATCTTCCGGCGTGTCGGCCCAGCCTTCGAAAACACACGCGCCGGCGATTGCACCGCGAACCGGTGCACACATGTTATCCCAACTGATCGGTGGGCCGGAATGGAGGATCGTTCGTTCACACAGGCCGTCGAGCACATCGCGGGCCGTACCGACGCCACATAGGGTCGGCTGTGCGGCAAGGTAACGCGCGAAAGCTTTCTGGTTCGCAGTCTCGATATCGTCGCGGTTGGTGAGGCGGGCGAGTGCGCGCGCGATGTCCTCATCATGGGCAGGTGGTGCCCAGTTAACATCGACCACACTGGTGCCGGCGGCGCGAATTGGTTCGGCGAATTGTGCCAGCCCGACATTGATCACCGAAAGCGGTGTCCCAAACAGATCGCTCATCGTGCGCCCTCCAGGATCGCAGCGGCGGTGCGGACCGCCTGGGCATTATTGTCGGCCACGACTACGCCAAGATCCGCCATTGCGTCGCGCTGGCGTGCAAGCCCCTGGGGGTCGCCATCTGTGCCACAGACAAAGCCAAGCAGAACCGGGCCACCGGCTTTCGAATCCGGCACCGACGACAGGGCCGGCGCCATGGCTGAGAGCGGGTCTTCGTGGGCGCCATGTCCGAGCACCACGTCAAACAGGATCACCGCGGTGTCGGCGTTCTGCGCCTCGGTCACGATACGTTCGTTGCGCAGCCGGTGGTCGATCATGGGGTGGGGCCGGCCGCGGGTGAAGAGATCATCGCCGAGATCCAGGACCGTGTGAGAAGCGCTCGTCCATGGGTCGTTCAGGGCATGGATGCCCGCGCTGAATGTGTTCGAGTGAACGTCCTCAAGCCTCCCGCCCAACATCGTCAACGCTTCGTAACAAAAGGAGCCGCCGCTATAGAGCGCGCGGAGATAACGACGTTCCCCGGACAGGCCGGGCAGCGGTGCATCAATCAATTCGCCTACCGCGACAGACGTGCTGCCGGAAGCCGCAATGGCGAGTTGTGCGGCTTGCTCAAGGGTGCTTGCGTAGGAAGCACCCGAAAGTCCTGACCCTTCCGGCGTGTGCCCCAATAGACATGCGATGACCGGTTTGCCGGTGGCCACTGCATGTTCGAGCACGCTTTGCGCGACATCGGAGGCGGGTGGTTTCGAGATCAATACGATGACCTCTGTGTCAGGGTCGGCGCCGAGCAAGGTTATGGCGTGCTTTGTGGTACGGCCAGCGATCCGGCTGTCGAGGTCACGTCCGCCGGTGCCGATCGCCTGGGACACGCCGCAACCCGCGGCATCAACAAGGCAGGAAACCTGCTGCAAGCCCGTACCCGAAGCGGCGACGATCCCGATCGTGCCCCGGCGTACGACATTGGCGAAACCAAGCGGTGAACCGTCGATGATCGCGGTGCCGCAATCGGGGCCCATGACCATGAGGCCCGCCTGATCGGCCTGGGATTTGAGGGCGAGCTCGTCTTCGATCGACACATTATCGCTGAACATCATCACATTCAGTCCGAGCCGCACTGCTTTGAAGGCTTCGGCTGCCGCGAAGGGGCCCGGGGTGGCAATCAATGTGAAATTCGCCGCCACATGTGCGTCCAACGCCATCTCGATGCTGCGCAGCGGTTCGGTCGCCCCGGCACCACCGCCGATGATCTCCGGTTCGGCGCGCAGCTCGGCTTCGGCGGCATCGAGCGCGGCGCCCAAGGCCGCATCAGAATTGGCCTCCACCGCGATCAAAACCTCATTGGCGCGCGCACCGGGGTCACTGTCGATTAGCCCGGCCTCGCGCAGAAGGTTGAGGTTGGCGGGGGTCGCCATGATGCAGGATGCCTGACTGACGCCCTCGAGAAGCGAGATCGCCGACGAGATTTTTATCAGAGCAACGGAATCCCGGTACATGTCGGCAATGATGCGTGTTCCCATAATCATCGGGTTACTTTCTCGTGCAAGTGAGCTGCGTTGAGCTTGTTGATGACCCGTTCGCCAAGTGCGGGTTCGTGGACGGGCAGGCCGCATAACAGACCGAAAACGGTATCGCGACCAGAGCTGTGCCCCAAGTCGATGACGTCGGCGAGGCGAGCCGGGATGTCGCCCGCATGCGTGGCAATGGCATCGGTGAGATTTATCAAAGGAGATGAAAATCTGCCGGTTGCGGCATGTGCAAGGCAGGCGCGGGAGACGTCGGTGCTGTCGCACGATTTCACGAGTGCGGCCTGCATGAGCCGATGGAGAAATTCTTTTTCTTCGGGCTCTTCGGCGCGATCCTGGAAACCCAGGAAATAACCGGTTGCGAAATCGTCACCGGAGGGGGTCAGCCCAGGCCCACTTCCAAGCAGGCGATTCAAACATGCCACGGCGACGGGCAGATCTGCGTTGGGGCCGGCGCGTAGGAGTTCGGGGACCGTCGTCTGAACGGTGTGCGCAAGTGCGCGGTCGTATGCGCCGCGTTGCGTATCAGGGAAGAGTGCCATCGCGAATCCGGCCGCGCCATGCGCATCGATGAACAGCGACCAGGCGTCAATCCAGCCGGCCACTAGTCTTGAACTTTCCCGGTTTGTCCGTGGGTTTTTTCGCGCCCATGCGATCGTCGCGGCGTTACGGAAATCGAACGCCACTTCAGCGCTTTGTATCCGCAATATCCCGGCGCGCATGGCGAACCCCGTACCCGGTCGGATCAGCCTTGAAAAGTTGAGCGCCGGGGGCGCGTCGAGGCGCGCGGTGCCGGGTGCCAGAGGTGCATTGTCGCGCGCGTCGATGGTGATATGCGTCTGCGCGTTTCCATCTGCGTTCACTGTCAGGTTCAGGACGCGGGGAAACACACTCATGATTTTCCCGTTCGAGATTTGCGCAGGGAAATGTTCCGGCATATCGGTCACAGCCAAACGCATGTGATTTCCTAATCGGTTGCCCATTCGAAAAGGGCTGTCGAAATAAAAACCGGCGGGCCCCGTTGAGAAGCCCGCCGGTGTTCAGGTGGTCAATCAGTCGGCTGATGCCTCTGTCTTCTCAAGACCGTCACACCAGAACAGGATCGCGGCGACAGCCAGACATGCGATCGTGATCGTCGGCGATATGCCGAGCTCGTTGCCGATCCCCACCGCGGGGCCGAGGATGAACCCGAAATAGGTTAACACGGCAGCGCTCAGTGCGAAGGCGGTCGCAGACTTGTAGTTGCGGTCGATGATGAGAAGAGCCGTTGCAGTCGGATCGAACGGCAGGGGGTAGGGCTCAGCTTCGAAAATATGGTTTTTCGTAACCAAATTGGTCCCCTAACGCATCGGGTCGCTCTATAACGTGCACAAAATCGTGCGCGTTAAGCAGTTAACTCTAAAACGCTACACCGCTGCGTTCCGTATTGGGAAGGTGGGGACTTGCCCAAATAAACGCCAGTACGCCGATCTCAGCACTGACTTGTTTCTGTTTTTTGTTAAATACACAAGACAAAGGACTGAAATTAATGAATTTTGTTTCTCTTCGTGAACAATATCTTCGGTCCCCGGAAGACGTGGATAAAGTGGCGCGAGATATTCTGGCGCGGGTTTATGATGCCGATGACGGGAATGTCTGGATTGCACGGGTCTCAGACGCGCAGGTGCTAGCCGACGCAAAACGGCTTTCCGTCCTCGATCCGGCGGAACTTCCGCTTTTTGGTATTCCGTTTGCCGTAAAGGACAATATCGACGTCGCGGGAATGCCGACGACGGCTGGCTGCCCGGAATTTGCCTATACGCCCGATATCTCCGCGCCCGTCGTGGCACGGCTGATCGCGGCGGGTGCGATCCTGATTGGCAAGACCAATCTTGACCAGTTCGCAGCCGGCCTGGTCGGCACGCGATCGCCCTATGGCGCTTGTGAAAATGCATTCGATCCGGCCTATGTCTCCGGTGGTTCCAGTTCCGGTTCGGCAGTCTCGGTCGCGCGGGGCTTGGTGAGCTTTTCTCTTGGCACGGATACGGCGGGCTCGGGCCGGGTTCCCGCAGCATTCAACAATATCGTCGGACTAAAGCCCTCACGCGGCCTGTTGAGCACGCGTGGCGTTGTGCCGGCGTGCCGCACGCTAGATTGTATATCGATTTTCGCCAATTGCACCGCCGATGCGCAAACCGTGCTCGATGTCGCTGCTGGTTATGATGAAGACGATGCCTATTCACGCGACGAGACAAATTTTTCGTCGAGCAGCCCGGTTTTGCCCCGGGACGCGCGTATTGGCGTACCGAAGGTCGAGAATCTTGAATTTTTTGGCGATGCGGCTGCCGAAAAGCTGTTCCATGAAGCGGTTTCTCGCGCCGAGGCGCTCGGCGCAAATATCGTCCAGGTCGATCTTGCGCCATTCCTCGAAGCCGCGCGCCTGCTCTACGAGGGCCCTTGGGTCGCCGAGCGTTATGTGGGTATTCGCGAGTTTTTCGATACACATCCGGATTCCTTGCATCCGGTGACACGCGGGATCATCGGCGGCGGGGCGAAAACCAGCGCCGCGGAGGGGTTTGCCGCGGAATACCGGATGCAGGCGCTACGTCGGCAAGTCGAACCTGTCTGGCAGGGCATCGATGTCATCATGACCCCAACGGCCGGGACGATTTACACGATCGCCGAACTCGAGGCGGACCCGGTCCAGCTGAACTCGAACCTTGGTTATTACACCAATTACATGAACCTGCTCGATCTGTGCGGGATGGCGGTCCCGGCTGGTTTTCTCGACAACGGCCTGCCATTTGGCGTCACGTTTGTCGCGCCCGCATTTCGAGACCGCGCGATCCTGCCGCTGGCCGATGCAATGCATCGTGCGGCGGAAACAGGAATGGGTGCGGCTCGTGCGTCTATGCTCGACACCGCGCCGGATGTCGGAGCATTGGGCGACGACATGATGCTGCTCGTTGTCTGCGGTGCCCACATGTCCGGCCTGCCGCTCAACCATCAGCTGACCGAACGTGGCGCCAAGCTGGTGAGCACGACCCGGTCGGCCCCCAACTATCGGTTCTACGCGCTCGAGGCGTTTGAGCCGCCGCGGCCGGGCATGATCCGAACAGAGTCCGGCGGCGTGGCCATCGATGTCGAGGTCTGGGCCATCCCGCAGGAACATTTCGGCAGCTTCATGGCCGGCATTCCCGGACCGCTAGGCATCGGCACCGTCGAGCTCGAAGATGGATCCTTGGTGAAGGGCTTCATCTGCGAAGGCTATGCGGCCGAGGGTGCCCTGGATATTTCCGAGCTGAGAAGCTGGCGTGGTTACCTGGCGGCGAAAAGCTGAAACATACCGGGCATCAGACCTTGTAGCCGCGTACCCGCTCGACCGTGTTTGCGGCGGCGTTGATCAGGACGCTCATGTCCTGACCGGACAGCACGAAACGCACACCCATGGAGATGTATTTTTCCTGCAATTCCGGGATCGGGACACCGCCCATGCCCATCCATTTCCCGTGCTTCTGGCACGCGGCTGCGACAGTTGTGTAGTTCGCCTCTATCTGTTCATGGCCTACCTGGCCCGGGATGCCGGAGGCCGCAGACAGATCATTGGTACCGATCAGAACGACATCGACCCCCTCGACGGCGGCGATCTCATCGGCCTGCGCGATCGCGTTGGGGGTCTCCAGCATGACGATCACCAGCATGGTGTCGTTCATCGCCTTCATCGCCGATGTCATGTCGGGGTTGGCAAAACCGAACTGGGGCAGGCCGCCGACGACCCCGCGTGAGCCTTCGGGGGCGTAGTGCAACTGATCGACGATTTCGCGCGCTTCATCTGCGCTTTCGCACTGGGGCATGATGATGCCGAGCGCGCCGCCATCCAGCGCGCGGGTTGCCATCGCCATCTCTCCACGTGGCACGCGAACCAATGTCGATATCCCCGCACTTAATGCGGCGCACGAAATCTGGGCCGTTTGGTCGAGGGTGAGGGGGCCGTGTTCCAGATCGATAAACAGCCAGTCCATGCCGGCGGTTTTCATCATGCTGGCGATGTCTGCACTGCGCGCGAGACGAATGCCAATGCCGACCGAGAGTTCGCCGGCTTCAAGGCGTTCGCGCGCGGGGTTGCGTATCTCGGTCATGCTTGAATCCTTTTAAAACAGACTCTGAATTTTGCTCAGCCGACACGAAGCGTGTCCGCGCCGGGCTGGTAGTTCATGTTTCGCTGCTCGGGGTTGCGGTTCACCAGGGGGCGGCCATATAGCGGATGGTGCATGCTACGCACCTCATGTTCCACCTGGAACACGGGCTTTCTGTTGTCCGGATCGACAATCATCTCGAATCGATATTCGTGTTGGTCAGTTTCCTTCGAGATCAGTCCGCGCTTCAGCAGGCGTTGATACGGCCCGGAGAAGTCGGCGAGGTATATCTGGATGTGATGACCGTCAAACTTCGCCTGTCGGCCCGTCTTTTCGCGGAATATCAGCGTCTGGTCCACGCCGGCGCAGACATGTGCGGCAGTGGCCTTTTCGAATGTACCGATGCGGGCTGGTGCGCCGACGATCTCGGCATAGAAACGCGCGATGGCGTCCGCCGAACCTCTCGGCACATCAAAGCAGACATAGGAAATGCCGTGTTGCATCCGTCCAAACTGCTTGCCAGGCGGATAACAGCGAAAACGGTTTCCCCACGGACAGGTGGCGTAGATGTAACCGCGCTCCCGCTTGTATGCGAATTTCGTGCGACGAAGACCATCGCGCACACCTTGGAGACGGTTCGCCAACCTGTCGTAGTCGTTGATCACCAGGCCGGTGTGGCCGCGCAGTTTCTGGGTGCCGCGGGTCGGGAGATGAAACTGCGTTCGTCCTATGTTGACCCACATAAGATCGGTGCTGGTCATTAGGTAAGGATCGCGGGTCAGACCGAGGCCGCTGATGTAGAACAAGGTCGCTAGGCCCTGGTCGGGCACCAGCAGATTGACATGTTCAAGGCTGATTATGTTGCCGACATCCTCCTCGGCGCGATTGTAAGTTTTGGGCTTTGCCAAGCTTCTAGTCCTCGAAAATAGCCACGGCGCGAATGGGACTCGCCGTACCGCCCTTGATCTTCAGCGGAAATCCGGCGAACCGGAAGCGGCCCTTGCCGACGAGCTTGTCTAGGTTCATCAGGCACTCCATATGGGTGATGCCCCGTTCGGCGCAGGCCAGGTGGGCGAGGTAGTTGGGTTCGCCCTCCGGAGCGGGGCTGACCGTCTCAACGCCAAACATCTTGATTCTACGGTCTGCCAGCCAATGCACAGCCTCGACCGACAGGCCGGGGAAATTATGGACATAGTCCGGCGACCCAAAGAGGCGGTTGTGGATGCCCATATGGATCATCACCGTGTCGCCGGGTTTAATCTCTTCGCCCGATGCCGCTAGCGCGGCCTCCATGTCCTCGACCGTCGCCTCATATTTGTTCGGGACATCTCCGAAATCGAGGCAGATGGCTTCGGTGTAGAAATCCTCCAACGGCACCTCATCAATCGAGGGCGCGTCGGACGCGGGATTGAAATGTACTGGCGCATCCACATGGGTGCAGGAATGATCGCTCATGGTAAGCGACAGGGATTTCGACGTGAACTCGGTATTACCGGCACGCTTGATCTCGGAATGGTCATTCCAGACGGTGATGATGACCGGCGGATGGTTCGGATGCGCCGGTGCGCGATGATGGATTTCGCGGCTGAGATCGATGATGTGCATTGTTGAGTTCCCCCTGTCGTATGGCCCGAAGCCGGGCGGTGATTCTTCGTGCTCGATTATGACACTTACGAGGGCGCTGCTAAACCGGGGCGGCGGGAAGGGGTGATTTCCCTAGAATCATGTCGCTGGCCTTTTCGGCGATCATGATTGTCGCGGCGTTCGTGTTTGCCGAATGCGATGTCGGGATCACCGAGGCGTCGACGACTCGCAATCCCTCCAGGCCATGCACCTTGAGCTCGTCCGAAACGACTGCGCCGGCGTCGCTCGATGGCGCCATCTTGCAGGTGCCCATGAGATGGAAGATCGTCGTGCCGCGCTGGCGAGCAAAGTCGAGCAACTCATCGTCACTCTGGGCACCATCGCCAGGCGATGTTTCGCGAACATACCATTGTGCAAGCTCTGACGATTTCATCATGCGGCGGGCGAGCCGTATCCCGTCAAGGAGCAGGCGCCGGTCCGCCTCGGCGTCGAGATAGTTTGGTTGAATCAGGGGCTTATCGGCGGTGTCGGCACTGCGCGCGTGCACATACCCGCGGCTTTCCGGACGCATCGGCCAGACCCCGGCAGTCATGCCTGGAAAGTCATCGAGTTCGTAGACCGCGGTTTCCTTGTAGCTGGCTGGTGCGAAGATCACCTGTAGATCGGGTTGGTCCAGGCTCGCGCGTGATTTGCACAAGGCGACCGCGATACCCGGGGACTGGGCGAGTATGCCCTTGCGGAACAGGCCGTATTTGATGGCCTCGAGCACGAGTGCCAAGCCACGAGTGCCTTCATTAATGGTCCGGACCCCGGCGAGTTCTGCCGCGACACGGACTCCGAAATGGTCCGACAGGTTGGCCCCGACGCCGCCAAGCGCGTGGATCGGCGTCACGCCGATATCGCGCAGGAGTTCGGGCGCACCGATGCCAGAGACCTGGAGGATCTGCGGCGAGGCAATCGCGCCAGCGCACAGAAGAATTTCCTGGTTCGCGCGCACCTCGTGTTCGCTGCCACCCTGGCGATACCGAACTGCGACCGCGCGCCGGCCCTCAAAAACGATGCGGGTTACCTGGGTAAGGGTGCGAATTTTGAGGTTGGCGCGGCTACGTACAGGGTGCAGGAACGCGCGCGCAGCACTCACTCGCAGGCCTTTGTGAATTGTGCGCTGGAAATAGCCAACGCCTTCCTGGATCGCGCCGTTGTAGTCGAGGCCGCGCGGGATACCCAGGTTGGCTACACCTTCAATGAATGCGTCTGAGATCGGATCGCGGCGATCGACGTCGGTAACCACGAGTTCGCCGTCGCGGCCGCGATAACTGTCGTCACCGTCACCGATACGGCGCTCGCTGCGCCGGAAATAGGGCAGGACATCGGCGAATCCCCAGCCCCGATTGCCCATCTGTGCCCATGTGTCGAAATCCATTCGCTGGCCACGGTTATAGATATGGCCGTTGATGGAACTGGAGCCACCCAGCGTCTTACCCCGTGGGGACACGATGGAACGTCCCGCCGTACCCGGGCTTGGTTCGGTCTCATAGAGCCAGTTCAGACGCGGGTTCGAGAGGGTCTTGATGAACCCGGCCGGCATGTGGATGAAGGGATTACGATCCGGTCCGCCGGCTTCGAGCAGACAGATGCTGACGCCCGCGGCAGAGAGCCTGTTGGCCAGGACCGAACCCGCGGATCCAGCGCCGATGATGACGTAGTCGAACTGCTGAATCATCGGTTCGTACCCAGGTCGCCCGGCTAACTCTCGGACTTGAGAAGACGGTTCCAGGCTTCCAGGCGTTCGATATCTGTCTCGCCGGCCGCCGCGGCCTGGGCGGCGACCTCGACCAGTTCCGTAAACAGTTCGTCTGTCAGCGGCCCTTTGCGGAGCTTGAGTTCCTTGCGGACCTGCTCCAGTACGAGGTTGGCGGTCGCCGTGTCGAGTTCTCCGAGAGACATATCGCCGGCCCGGCGCTTGATCGCCATAGGACCTGAATAATGGCACAGCGCGACCTTGTCTGTGTTGCCGAGTACTGACGGGGCCCAGGCATTGAAAGACCATCGGTCGTCGCTTGGCAGAACATAGTGCACTTCCGCCGCGTGGGAAAAGGCGGTCCGGCCGTTGCCGGGCAGATGATCGGGAATGGGTTGGTTCCAGACCTGGGCCACAAACTCCGAGAGTTCCTGAAACCCGTCGAGACGGATCCCCATATCGTAGCCGTAGAAGATTTCGCAGATCGCCGCGAGCACCGCGATGTTCGGAACGCCTGCGCGTTCGCCCAAACCATTGATACAGCCCTCCAGAATTTCCGCACCTCCCTGAAGCGCAGAAAGCTGGGCGGCCGTCGCCAAGTCGAAATCGTCGTGGCTATGAATGGCCAGCGGCAGATCGCCTATTTTTGCTTTCACTGCCTTGGCGTGATGTTCGTAGACGGCGGGAATGCACGGCGCGCAAATGTCGTCGATTCGGACGATGTCCGCACCGGCGTCAGCGAGACGTCCAATAATTTCAAGCAGCCAGTCCAGGTCGAGGCGGGTGAAATCCATGGTGTTGACGTTGATCACCGCACCTTTTGACTTACCGTAGACGACGGCCTCACACGCCTTGTCGACGGCTTCCTCGCGGCTGATCTTCAGGCCGCCCATCGATTCCACCAGCCTGAAATTGTAGTCGGAGACGGCAAAGGCCAGGCAAATGATGTCGGAACCGACATCCAGGCAGAGATCGATCTCCTGTTTGCAGAGCTCGGGGTTCAGTGCGGCAGTCGGGTGGACGAGTGCTTGAACCTTGAGGTCCAGGTCCAGCTTCTTCACCCGACGAATTTCTTCAGGATCATCGTGGTGCATCTCGATGATCGGAATGCCGACGGCATCGATACGGCGGGCGAACTCTACCACTTCATCCAGGCCGATCGAGACACCGTCAACCTGGCGCCCTTCGCGTAAGGTCATGTCCATCAACTGGATCTTGTCGGGTAAGTTCATGCTGTCACGAATGGCAGGGTCGAAATTGTACGGACTGACAGCCCACATACCTTCGCGATAACCCATGGATTGCGTCATGTGACCAGGATCTCCTGTTCAGTTTGCCGGCAGCTTTGAAGCAAACCGTACTAGCTCAGCTCCAGCCCGAACAGGGAAACTGCATTGGTCCGGCCGATGGCCAAACGCTCGGCATCCGACAGATCGGCCTCGTCGAACCAGCTGCTCCCTTGCTCTATCGATTCGTAGGGGTAGTCGATGGAGAACAACACCCGTTCAACGCCCATTTCCCGGATCGCCAGATGAAGGGGCGGATCATGAAATTGGCCGCTGGTGGAAACATGGACATTGGTTTGCATGTAGGTTCGCAAGGTCTCTTTTGCCGGCAGCCCCCTGGGGTTCTTCCGTAGAACATTATCGGCACGCCACAGGTCGAACGGGATGCGTTCACCGAGATGCCCCAACACCATCTGCAGGCGCGGATGGTCGTCGAAGAGGCCGCCACACATCAAGCGCAAGGCATGCATGGCGGTCTCCAGCGCGTAGGCCCAGGCGGCGTAGGTCAGCCACGGATGCCCGTCGAAGAAGGGCATGTCGTCGAAAAACGGGTTTCGCGGGTGCAGATAAAAGGGCACCTCCAGTTTCTCGATCACCTCCCAGAACGGACGATACTCGGGCCGGTCGTAGTAAAGCTGGGACGTCGAATCTGCGCTTTCACTGAACCCGTTCACGTTGGCACCTAGCAGGCCAAGGTCCACAACCGCGCGCTCCAATTCGCGAATCGCCGCCTCAGGATCCTGCATGGGTAACGCCGCGAACCCCCCCAACCGATCCGGACGCTTTCCAATCTCCGTGGCCAACAGGTCGTTTGCTCGCCGCGCCATGTCGATCGCCCTTGCCGTATCGGTCTCGGCCTGAACGGCCGGTCCGTTGAGGGACAGGATGGCAAAGGCAACCCCGCAACGATCCATCAGCTCGATGCGTTCACCGTGAAAATCCTGTAGGCGCCGATGCAGTTCCGCCGTGCCGGGACCGAGGGTCTCTGGCAGTGCGAAATGTTCCTCGATGGTAACCTTGCCGTCCATGCCGGGGCCTCCGTCGTATTCAATCGTAGATCGAGACCAATAGAGGCGATCGGACGACGGACATCAAGCGTCCGAGGGTTAGCGTCCCTGCAGATAAATTGATCGACGTCTTTAATGCGTTTAGCAAGAAATTGGAGGCCCGGGCCGGAATCGAACCGACGTACAAGGATTTGCAGTCCTCTGCATAGCCACTCTGCCACCGGGCCGGTCCGAGTGCGCAATTCAGCGACGGCGCTTCATATCTCAGAATTGGGCGTAGATTGGAAGTCCCCAACTGCATATCTATGAGTGGGTTTGCGCGATTGTCTTGCAGCGGGCCGGTATTTATAAGTTTGAACGTCTATGACGAATGACGAGAACGGGTCTTGCGACGATGAGTGATTTCGAAACCGCGCGACGCAATATGGTGGACGGTCAGTTACGGCCCACAAAGGTTACGGATATCCGTATCCTGGATGCGATGGGCACGCTGCCGCGTGAGATGTTCGTGGACAAGTCGCGGCAGGGCATTGCCTATGTGGACGAGGATATCGAGATCGCGCCCGGTCGCCATATGATGGAGCCGGTAGTCCTCGCGCGACTTGCACAGGCGCTCGACATCAAGCCGACGGATTCGGTGCTCATAATCGGTGCCGGCACCGGATATGACGCGGCGCTGATTGGCACGCTGGCCGGCCCGGTCGTGGCCATCGAATCGGATCCAAAGCTGGTCGAGACGGCATCCATGCTGATCAACCATCTGGGAATTGACAACGTCGCCGTTGTTGAGGCACCCCTTGCCGAAGGGTATGCCGCCCAGGCTCCCTTCGATCTGATATTTATCGGCGGTGCCGTCCCGGAAGTGCCGAGCCAGATTGCTGACCAGTTGGCCTCGGGCGGCCGCATCGTCGCTGTGCTGGGTGGGGCAGAGAACGGAATTCTGGGCCGTGCCTGTCTCATGACCAAGACCGATCAAACTCTGTCAAGCCGGCCTATTTTTGATGCTGGAACCCAGCCGCTGCCGGGCTTTGAAGCAGCGGCGGAGTTTGTATTCTAAGTTTGCATTTGGGCTGGGGATCGTGCACTTTGCATGTGCATTTTATGTATGGGTATCAGTATGTTGCAGCGCCACACTCTAACCGTTGAGAAGCGTTTCCAAGCATGAACCTATGGTATGGATTGAGTGCTGTTGCGATGTTGGCTTTCTTGGGGGCCAACGTGAGCATGGCCAGTGCGGAAGATTTGATTGAGGCGTTGGCGCAGACTTACGAGACAAATCCCGATCTTGCCGCAGAACGGGCCGGGTTGCGTGCGACCGATGAAGGCGTTCCCCAGGCCCTGTCGAACTGGCGGCCGAAAGTCGAAGTCGATGCGTCCTACAGTGTACGAAAACGTGAGCGCGAATTCGAAACCTCGAGCGTGGACATCGAGAATGCCGATCAGCCCCAGCAGGTCTCACTCAGAATTACCCAGAACCTGTTTCGCGGATTCCGGACGATTTCCGAAACAAACAATGCCCGGAATCTCGTCGCAGCGGGCCGCGCCAATCTAATCGAGACCGAACAGACCGTTCTGCTCGAAGCCGTGACGGCCTATATCAACGTCGTGCGGGACCGGGCGATCCTCTCGCTTCGGGAAAACAATGTCCGCGTACTTGAGCAGGAACGCCAGGCGACGGCGGACCGGTTCGACGTTGGTGAGCTGACGCGAACGGACGTCGCACAGGCCGACAGTCGTTTGGCCCAAGCCGTATCCGAACGCACCGAAGCCCAGGGCAGCCTCAATTCCTCCAACGCCAACTATGTCGAAGTCATCGGAACGATTCCGGGCGACCTCGTGCGGCCTTCATTGCCGGTGGGCCTACCGGGTTTCGAGGAGGAGGCGGTTGCGCAGGCGAAGACGAACAATCCGTCGGTTGTTGCGCAGGGTTTCACGGAGCGTGCGGTCCGGAGCAGCGTCGAACTGATCGCCGGTGAATTGCTCCCGACGCTGTCCGTCGATGGCAAAGTCCTGAAGAACAAGGACGTGCTCGCGGCGGACACCGTCACGACCGAGCAGTCCGTCACGATAAACCTGAACGTACCGCTCTATCAGTCGGGCAGCGTTTATTCACGTATCCGCGCGGCCAAACAATCGGCGAATCAATCGCTTCTGCGGTTGGCTGAGGAAGAACGACAGGCGCAGGAATCGGCCCGCCAGAGTTGGGCCGATCTGGCGTCGGCATCCTCACGAATTGTTTCCGGCGAGGCCGAGATTGCGGCTCAGGAAATCGCGTTCGAGGGTGTCCAACAGGAAGCCCAGGTGGGTTCGCGAACCGTTCTTGATGTGCTGGACGCTGAGCAGGAACTTCTCGATTCACGCGTCGACCTTGTGGTCGCCCAGCGCGACGAAATCGTTGCGGCGTATAAACTGCTTCAGGCCGTCGGCCGTTTGACGGCACAGGATCTCGGCTTGCCGGTTACGCTCTACGAACCGACCCGCAACTACCGCGACGTCGAAGATCGTCTCTTCGGCTCCGATATCTCGGACGGAAACTGATAATTTGTCCGCAACACGCAATAGCACCTCGAACGAGGTGTTTTGACTGGCCCAGACTCGCTCGCATTTCTAGTGTGCGTTTAGGTGTCATTAACCATTTTCTGCGGTCATAGGCGACCATGAGCGATACAAGTGCCGATCAGCAAGAGCCGTCGATGGAGGAAATCCTCGCGTCGATCCGCCGAATCATTTCGGAGGAGGGCGACGGTGAAGTAGACGCTGTCGAGGCCGTGAGCGACGACACCACTGAAGAGGTCGAGAAAATGCCGGAGAACGATAACGACGATGACATCCTCGAGCTGACAGACGTAATCGAAGATGGGGAAGTGCCGGAACCCGAGCCGGACCCTGAACCTGAGCCTGAACCGGAGCCGGTTGAGGAAATTCTTGTCGCGGAAGATAAAATTGTCTCCGACGAAGTCGAAGAGGTAAGTGCCGCAGCGATGTCCGGTCTGACCGCCGTTCTCGCGGCAAATGCGGTAGTCGGCGATGGCAACCAGACCCTCGAACAACTTGTAAAAGATGTGCTGCGGCCGGTCCTCAAGCAGTGGCTTGACGACAATCTGCCCGGGATAGTTGACCGTATTGTCCAGGAAGAAGTCGAGCGTATCGCCAAGCGCGCCAAGTAAGCCGGACTCCGCGCAAATCCGTTTTGTTCCCGCTGCAGACCCGTAGGGTCTAGCCGCGACGCGCATGCTTCGCTAAACCAGCGCGGACCGCATGATTGCGATCATCCACGACTGATGCAAAGCCACGTGACCATGACCGATCTTGACAAGACATACGCGCCCGCTGAAATCGAGCCGCGCCTCTATGAGCGCTGGGAGTCCAACGACGCCTTTGCATGTGGGCGCACAGAAAACGCGACTTACACGATTGTCATTCCGCCGCCCAATGTGACGGGCAACCTACATATGGGTCATGCCCTGAACAACACGCTGCAGGATCTTCTGGTGCGCTGGCGGCGCATGCAGGGCTACGACACGCTTTGGCAACCGGGAACGGACCATGCCGGTATCGCCACCCAGATGGTGGTCGAGCGCCAGCTTGCCGAAGACGGTGTCCGTCTCGATCGCGGCAGGGCGCTTGAAGATGCCAATGAGGCTCTCATCGGCCGCGAGGATTTCCTCGAAAAGGTTTGGGCGTGGAAAGAAAAGTCCGGCGGTACGATCATCAACCAGCTCAAGCGGCTGGGGGCATCATGTGACTGGTCGCGCGAGCGCTTCACCATGGATGAGGGTCTGTCCAAGGCCGTCCTCAAGGTGTTCGTGGAACTGCACGGCCAGGGCCTCATCTTCAAGGACAAGCGCCTGGTCAACTGGGACCCGAAGCTGCACACCGCGATTTCAGATCTTGAAGTGGTGCAAAAGGAGGTGGACAGTCATCTCTGGTATTTCCGCTACCCCATCGAGGGCGAACCCGATCGTTTCGTGACTGTCGCGACGACGCGGCCCGAGACCATGCTGGGCGACACTGGCGTTGCGGTGCATCCCGACGACGAGCGTTTCCAGGACATCATCGGCAAGAATGCCATCCTGCCCATCGCCGGTCGCAAGATCAAAATCGTCGCCGACAGTTATGCCGACCCGGAGCAGGGTTCCGGTGCGGTGAAAATCACGCCCGCCCATGACTTTAATGATTTCGAGGTCGGCCGGCGCGCCGGGCTCGACATGATCAACGTCTTCGATGCATCGGCCGTGGTCGCGATCGACACCGATGAGTTCCGCATGGACACGGCGGCCTCGGAATGGGGTGATCCGGATCAGGCGATTGCCGCCTATAACGGTCTCGATCGTTTCGAGGCGCGCGACAGCATCGTCGCCGACATGGAAACCCGTGGTCTGGTCGCGGAAATCGAGCCGAACCGGCATATGGTGCCGTTCGGCGATCGCTCCGACGTGGTGATTGAGCCCTGGTTGACCGACCAGTGGTATGTGGACGCCGAAACTCTCGCGAAACCGGCCATCGCCGCAGTGGAGAAGGGCGATACGAAGTTCGTGCCCGAGAACTGGTCCAAGACCTACTTCGATTGGCTCCGGAACATTCAACCCTGGTGTATTTCGCGCCAATTATGGTGGGGCCATCAGATTCCGGCGTGGTACGGCCCGGACGATGAGATTTTTGTCGCCGAGAACGAAGAAGCCGCCGCCGCCGCCGCGGAAGTCCATTACGGCAAGGCGGTTGAACTGACACGTGACCCGGATGTGCTCGACACATGGTTCTCGTCGGCGCTCTGGCCGTTCTCCACGCTCGGCTGGCCGGATGAGACACCGGAGGTGGCGCACTACTATCCCACGAGTGTGCTCATCACCGGTTTCGATATTATCTTCTTCTGGGTCGCCCGGATGATGATGTTCGGACTCCATTTCATGGACGAAGTCCCGTTTGCCGATGTCTACATCCATGCGCTGGTCCGTGACGAAAAGGGTGCGAAGATGTCCAAGTCGAAGGGCAATGTCATGGACCCGCTGGAGGTTATCGATGAGTTTGGTGCGGACGCACTGCGTTTTACCCTGACATCGATGGCCGCGATGGGGCGCGACATCAAGCTGGCCAATTCGCGCGTGCAGGGTTACCGGAATTTCGGCACGAAGCTTTGGAATGCCGCACGCTTTTGCCAGATGAACGAATGCGCAGCACCCGGCCCGGAGTTTGACCCGGCGAATGTCGAGTTGACGCTCAACAAATGGATCACCGGGGGTGTCGCCGAAACGACGGCCAGCGTGACCCGTGCGCTCGAGGAATATCGATTCGATCAGGCGGCGGGCACGATCTACCAGTTCACATGGCACACCTTCTGCGACTGGTATGTCGAGTTCGCCAAACCAGTGTTCCAGGGCGACGACGAAAGGGCCAAGGCCGAGACCCGCGCCGTCGCAGGCTGGACCCTGCAACAGATCCTCAGGATCCTGCATCCCTTCATGCCGTTCATCACCGAGGAGCTCTGGCAGCATTTCGGCGATGACGAAACCATGCTGATTCACGCCGCCTGGCCGGCGAACGACATCGCACCGGTCGACGCTGGCGCAAGGGACGAACTCGACTGGGCGGTTCAGTTCATCACCGAGGTCCGCACGGTCCGTAACGAGGTTAATGTGCCCGCCGGTGCAAAAATTCCCGCGATCCTGCGCGGCGCGACCGACGAGACCCAGGCCCGCCTGGGACGACATCGCGACCAGATCCTTCGCCTCGCGCGCCTCGAGGGTGTTGTCGTGCATGGGGACGTTCCTGAGGGCGCTGTACAGATGGTGCTCAACGAGGCCACGCTGGCTTTGCCACTGGCCGATATCATCGATCTGGGCGCAGAACGTGATCGCCTGTCGAAGGAAATTGCAAAGCTCGACAAGGACATTGCCGGCATCGACAAGAAGCTGGCGAACGAGAAATTCCTCGCCAATGCACCGGAAGCGGTCGTCGCAGAACAGCATGAGCGCCGCGCCGATGCGGCCGACGCCAAGGCGAAGCTTCACGGCGCCCTCGAACGATTGGGTGCCGCCTGATACGATCAGGCCTCGGTAACGTCATCAATGCCCAGCTAAGGATGGCCCACCGCCGGTGGACCCTCAAAGCTTTGCCGGGTGCCAAGGGCCGAGCCATCGGCAAACATGCCATCGATTAGCGCTGCGCTGGCCAGTGTGAAGACAGAGACAACGAGAAAGAACGGTCATGAGATTTTGCCGCAAATCACTCTTCGTCATTTTAATGTTGTTCGGTTTGGGCGGTTTGAGCGGTGTCGCATCCGGACAGGGCAACACGCAGGTGGACGAGGATATTTTCCACCCGCAGGTCGTGGCCGGCTTGCAAGACGCAAGAAAAAAGATGACCGCCGGGGCCTATGTCGGATGCTTCGTGACAGGACTTTTCGTAACCGACTTCGCGAAGCGCGCAAAATCGGGTGATGGCCGCAATACATTGGGCAATCTGCTCGAGGAATTTGTTTGTGCGGAGTCCGAGATTGTTGGTGGGGAGCGCTACTACGTTTCGGGCACCTTGACCGTGAACGGTGAGACCGTCCCCATCGACTCCGAGGTCATCGAGGTGCCCGATGGTAGCGTAGGTGCGACGCAGGGCAGCGACACCAAATGGGCGCTTGGTCGATTTTCGATCGCCGACAACGAGATATTTCGTGACCGGCGTTACAGACCCGCATCGAATCGTTGATCTTCTCGCCGACCGGGTGCTGAAAAACGCGTCGACGATTTTCGTACTGTCAGCAGGTCAGATCCCCATATTTCTCGAATCTGGCTTCCAACTGCCGGCGCAGTTATGCTCCGCAGCGAACTCTCCATTAGGGGCTTTTGGCCCGCATAAGACGAAGGAATCAAGTCATGGACGGCAACACACCCAGCGGCGAATGGGACAAATCGAAACTGCCGAGCCGACACGTCTCGATCGGCAACACCTCAGCCCCGCACCGCGCGTTCTATTACGCGATGGGGATGACGCCCGAGGAAATCAGTCAGCCCTTCGTCGGTGTCGTGACCACCTGGAACGAAGCTGCACCTTGTAATATCGCCCTGTCGCGCCAAGCCCAGGCGGCTAAGGCGGGTGTGCGCGAGGCGGGTGGCACGCCGCGAGAATTCACCACCATCACCGTAACCGACGGCATCGCCATGGGCCATGACGGCATGCGCTCGTCGCTGGTCAGCCGCGAGGTGATCGCGGATTCGACCGAGCTGACCGTGCGCGGCCATTCCTACGACGCGCTTGTGGGACTCGCGGGTTGCGACAAGTCCCTGCCGGGCCTGATGATGGCCATGCTGCGCCTCAACATCCCGTCGGTGTTCATGTATGGTGGCTCCATCCTGCCGGGCACCTTCAAGGGCAAGGACGTCACCATCATCGACGTGTTCGAGGGGGTGGGCGCGAATGCTGCCGGCACCATGTCGGATGAGGACCTGCTCGAGCTCGAATGCGCGGCCTGCCCGTCGGCGGGCGCGTGCGGCGGCCAGTTCACGGCCAACACCATGGCCTGCGTGTCCGAGGCCATCGGCTTGGCGCTGCCCCATTCGGCGGGCGCCCCGGCGGTCTATGAGAACCGCGACGAATATGCGATCGCGAGCGGCCAAGCGGTGATGGAACTGATCAGGAACCAGCTGCGCCCCCGCGACATCGCAACCCGCAAGGCGTTCGAGAACGCGGCCGCGATCGTGGCTGCCACCGGCGGCTCGACCAACGCGGGCCTGCATCTGCCGGCTATGGCGGCGGAAGCCGGGATCAAGTTCGACCTCATGGATGTCTGCGAGATCTTCCGCAAGACGCCTTACATCGCCGACCTGAAGCCAGGCGGCAAATATGTCGCCAAGGATCTGTACGAGGCCGGTGGCGTCGGCATCGTCATCAAGGAGCTTCTCGACGGTGGCCACATGCACGAAGACTGCATGACCGTGACAGGCAAGACCCTGGGCGAGAATTACAGCGGTGTCGAATTCCCGACCGGTCAGGACGTGGTGCGCAAGATCGACAACCCGATCTCGGACACCGGCGGCGTGGTCGGCCTCATAGGCAACCTTGCTCCCCAGGGTGCAATCGTGAAGATCGCGGGCCTGGAGAAGCTGGTCTTCACTGGCCCGGCCCGGGTGTTCGAGCGCGAGGAAGACTGCCTGCAGGCCGTGCTCGACCGCAAGTATGAAGAGGGCGACGTGCTGGTCATCCGGAACGAGGGGCCCAAGGGCGGCCCGGGCATGCGCGAGATGCTCTCGACCACGGGCGCGCTCTACGGCCAGGGCATGGGCGACAAGGTGGCTCTTATCACCGACGGCCGCTTCTCCGGCGGCACGCGCGGCTTCTGCATCGGTCATGTGGGCCCGGAGGCCGCGGTCGGCGGACCCATCGGGCTCCTCAAGACGGGCGACATGATCAGGATCGACGCTGAGGAAGGCACCCTGAGCGTTGACCTGTCGGACGCCGAGCTCAAGGAACGCCACAAGAACTGGACCCCAATCGATACCAACTACCAGTCGGGCACCCTATGGAAATACGCCCAGACGGTCGGGGATGCGCGTTACGGCGCGATCACACACCCGGGAGGCAAGGCCGAATCCCACGTATATGCAGACCTTTAGTTGCTAGGGTCAGGACCAGAATAGTGGGAGGCTGTCATGCTGCGACGTTTGTTCGAAGGTTTCATCATGGTGGTCGTCATCTGAGCGGTCCTGAATAAGGTCGATTCCGAGATGATCTCGGTGGTCATCCTTGTGGCGCGGTGTTTGCGCTGACGACCTGGCACATACATAAGTTCTGGCAGCGCTACCAGATGCACCCGTTCGTGCAGGCACGACTCCGTAACGAGCCCGTGACCGCCAACTCCGCCGTTGAAAACGAGATGCTGACGCTGCGTGGCAAGCAACATGATCACGGAGAGGAACTCACATTCTGGACCGGCTTCGTGATGGGCGGTGCGATGACCCTCGATGCGCCGAACCCGGCCCATGGCGAAATGTGCGAGCTGGACAGCGTCGGCGGGGCCGAAAGCGGCGGCGATATAGGCAGAAGCATGGGTGGCGATCTCAGCGGAGACATGTAGCCGGGCGTTCGGTGTTTAAGAGCTTTCGATACATTACCTGCGTCCTTGTGTGGATTTGTCTGGACACGGGCGCGGGGATTGCGCAGTCCGCATTGCTCGAATTGTCCGGCCGGGTTGTCTATACAGCAGACCTGCTGGCACCCGATGAAGAGACACACCTCAATACCTTACTCACCCAATATGAGGCGGATACCGACGGCCGAGTGATTGTCACGACGGTCAAAACGCTCAACTGGCGGTCGATCGAAGCCTATAGCGCCGATCTGGCCCATCACTGGAATATCGCCAAATATCACAACTCGGCGAACCTGACTGTCGCCGAGGCCGAGCGCCGCGTGCGCATGGAGTTCGGGTCGCCCGTGCGCGGCACCATGATCGACGTGCGCTCGAGCCAGTTGGTGCAGCGGGTGATCTTGCCGGCGTTTCGCGCCGGACAATTCGACATCGGGCTGGAGACAGGCCTACGGGAATTGTTCGTAATGCTTGAGGAGGGTGTAGACTAGGCGACGGACGAGACCCAGCATTTATCCGAGTTTCTGATCGACAAGCGGGTGTTGTTACCTGTCAGCGTGCTGGCACTTATGTTGGTATTGTGCAGCCGCCGACGTAAATTCTGCGGCAGGCTGCGTGCGCTCTCGCCGTAGGGAGATGACAGATGCTGATTAAGATCGCCCTATTTGCGACGTTCGCCACGCTCGCCGTTATAGCTATCTGGTTGGACGACTCATTCTTTCTGTTCGGCGTGGTCATTGCCATCGCGCTGTTCATCTACTTCCTCTACCTCCAGGGTAAAGTGAGATTTCCCAAGCCGGAGGGTTCTTCGCCGGATGATCGTGCGGATTCGGAGAACCGGTCATAGTCCGAGATTCAGGCGGGAGTATAAATCCCGTCCGCGTCATCGGAAATAAGAACTACTGAACGCTCGATTTCTTGTTCGGGACAATCCGCTGGACCAGAATTTTCTCGCGGAAGATCAGTTTGCCCACGCGCGGTGCGATCTCGCTCTGCCAGTGCGGGTCTTCATACACGGCCTTGTAGAGCCGCTCGCGCTCCTTCTCGGAGTTAAATCGGCGCATCCATACGAATACGGAATCATCGGTCTCTCCGTGCCAGGACCCGCAGATCACCATGCCCTTTCCGATCTGGAAGGGTACGATCTCCTCGTCGAAGATCTTGAGCCATTCCTTCATCTTGTTGCGACGAATCTTGTATTGCCGGAGTTCGAAAAACGCCATGTGGGTACTCTCCTTTGATTTCTGCCGCGGGTTCAGACCGTGGCGTCGTTGTTGTTGCCAGCCTTGACCTTACCGTAATGAGTAAAGGTGTTGGTCATGTACCAATTGAAAAATTCCCAGTAGGTCTGGGTCGGATATTTGGGCGGGTTGTTCGCGTCGGTGCAGGTGGACAGGCATTCGCCGACCGCCTCGAAACCGGGGTTCACGAAACAGGCCAGTGAATACCGGTCATTGATCCGCGGCGGCACAACCCGGTGGGGTGTGGCCCGAAAACGGTTGTTTGCCCAACGCTCCAGGAACTGCCCCATATTGACGATCAGGGCGTCGGCCGGAATCTCTGGCCAGAACCACGTGCCGTCCGTATCGAGGATCTGCAAACCTTCCTCGTCGGCCGGTGGCAGGAAGGTCATGAAACCGGTATCCGTGTGGGCGGCCAGACCCATTTCATCCTGCTCGAGAACCGGTACCGACGGGTAGTAGGCTATCCGGAAATAGGTATAGGACTTCGCGAACTTGTCAGCGAAGAAGTCGGCGTCAAGTTCGAGGGCGCGGGCCCAGACCGGCAGCAGGGATTTCCCCAGTGCGGTAATCGTTGCTATGTACTCCTCGGCAACGGCACGGAAGCCGGGCAGGGTGTCTTCGGGCAGCCAGGGCATCGGGCCATAGAATTGTTTTCCGGCCATGACATTCGGGTCGTCGGCGGGATAGTCCGTCGCCACAACGAGACATTCTACGTTGTCGAGTTTCTTGCTCTCGTGGAATTTTGAATGAGTGGTGACGCCATATCGCGCAGGGACATAGCCCTTCTGGTCGCGGGTCACCTGAATGGACATTTTTACGTCGTCTGGCAAGGCATGGAAGCGCTTGGCCGCCTCGGTCATTCGTCGGGTCAGGTCCGGGGAGACACCATGGTTGACGATGCCCGTGAACCCGACACCCTCCCAGGTATCGCGCCATTCGAAGGCCAGCACCTCGATAGCCGCGGGGTCTCCGTTCAGCGCAGGGCCGACATCGATCGCAGACAACGCTTTTCGCGGAATGTCGCGGGCTTGACGTCCGAACTCGGTTTCTGCGGTGACGGCCAAGTCAGGTCTCCGAACTTTCGGGCAGTGGACGACTATAATTCTAATTCGCGATCCACCGCCAGATTACGTGTCGGCGAACACATTCAGTTGATCCCGAGCAACATTGGCCCGGCGAAGGACTGGATGAAACTCGCGACCAGCAACATCACGTAGAATGGGGCGAGCGCGCCGACGATTGTTGGTTCCAGGATCCGTCGAAATTGGGATTTCGGACGGGTGTCGTCGGTAATCTTGAAGGCGCAGTAGATGACCGGATAGGTCATCAGCACCAGAATGAGAAGGCCCCCATTGATCAGGATTGCCCGCACCACCTGCGCCACCACGGACGTGCTGTCGGGCCATGTCAGGAACATGAACATGCCGACGGCGAACACCCAGAAGCCGATGCCGTAGGTGATCAGGGAAGTGCGGTAGCCACGACGGCCGAGATACAGATCGAGGATAAACCGCAGGACGGGATTGGAGGGGTTCAGGGGCGTTCGTCTTGCGCGGGGCATGTCGGCGGGCTCGCGGCTGTTAGTCCGACACGTTGACGTTGTTGTCACCGGCGGCCTTGAGCTTGCCGTAATGGGTGTAGGACCGCTTCATGTACCAGTCAAAATACTCCCAGTAAGTCATGGGCTCGTATTGTGGCGGGTTGTCCGCGCTCACACAGGTCGGCAACACATCACCGGGCGTGTCGAAGCCAGGGTTTACGAAACAGGCGAAGGAATAACGATCGTTCTCGGTCGGCGGCACAACGCGGTGGGGCGTGGCGCGGAAACGGTTGTTGGTCCAGCGCTCGAAGAAGTAGCCCATGTTCACCATCACCGCGCCGTCGGGCAGGTCCGGCCAGAACCATGTCTTGCCGTCGGAATCGAGGATCTGGATGCCTTCTTCCTTCGCCGGCGGCAGGTAGGTGTTGAAGCCCGTGTCGCAATGAGCGTTGGAGCCCATCTCGCCGTCGTCGAGGTCGTTCTTCGGCGGGTAATGGGCGACCCGGAAATAGGTGTAGCTCTGCTCGAAGAACGGGTTGAAGAAGTCGGCCTCCAGTTCGAGCGAACGCGCCCAGACGGGCAGCATGGATTTTCCGAGCTCGGTGATCCGCGCCATGTAGTTCTGGGCCGTGGCCTTGAAGCCGGGTACCGCGTCTTCCGGAAGCCACGGACAGGCGCCATAGAATTTCTTGCCGGCGATCACGTTGGGATGGTCGGCGGGATAGTCCGTCGCCAGCACCAAGCACTCGACTGTGTTCAGCTTCCTAGAATCGTGAAACTTCGAATGGGTCGTCAGACCGCCGCGGGCGGGTACGTAGCCCTTCTGGTCCTGGGTAACCTTGATCTGCATCTTGGTTTCAAGCGGCAGGTCGTGGAACTGCCTGGCCGCATCATGCATGCGGTCGATCAGTTCGGGCTCGAGGCCGTGATTGACGATCGCAACGAAACCCAGATTCTCCCACACATCGCGCCACTGGACGGCAATCTCTTCGATAGCGGCGGCATCGCCCAGACGCGCCTTGCCCACATCGATGACAGGCAGAGCCTTGCGCGGTACGTCGCGGACAGACTTGGCGAATTCGGATTCGTTGTGGGCGAGTGACATTGGATTCCCCTAATCTCGTCCCAACTATAGCGTCAGGTCGTCAGCTCGCACCAGACGGGCGTGTGGTCCGACGCCTTCTCCTTGCCCCGCGGGCCTTTGTCGATCTCGCAGGCGGTAAGCCGGTCGGCCGCCTGGGGGGAGAGCAGCAGGTGGTCGATGCGGATGCCGTTGTCCTTCTGCCATGCACCCTTCTGATAATCCCAGAACGAATACACATGGGCCTCGTTGTGCAGAGTCCGCCATGCCTCGGTATAACCGAGGTTGAGGATGGTACGGAACTTCGCCCGGGTCTCGGGCTTGAACAGGGCATCATCGGCCCACGCGGCCGGGTCGGAACAATCGCCGTCGGCGGGAATGACGTTGTAGTCGCCGCCGAGTACCACCGGTTCCTCGCTGTGGAGCAAGGCCAGGGCCCGCGCGGCCAGCCGGTCCATCCATTTGAGCTTGTAAGGATACTTGTCCGTGTCGACCGGGTTGCCGTTGGGCAGGTAGATCGAGGCAACTCGCACGCTGTCGTCGCCTGCCTCGACCCAGGCCTCCACGTAGCGTGCCTGATCATCGTCCTTATCGCCGGGCAGGCCGGTCGTTACGTCGCTCAGGGGATGCTTCGACAGGATGGCGACGCCGTTGTAGCTCTTCTGTCCGTGAATCGCGCAATTGTAGCCGCGCTCCTCGAACTCCATCGCCGGGAAGTTCTCGTCGACGGTCTTGATCTCCTGGAGCAGGGCGATGTCGGGGGTGGCATCTTCGAGCCAGTCGAGGACGTTGGGCAGGCGCGCCTTGATCGAGTTGACGTTCCAGGTAGCGATTTTCAGAGACATGCGGACGACCGAGTATGTGAACGAGGCGGCAGTTTAATGCCTGCCACGGGCATTGCACATCACGGAAAACAGAACCGCAGATCTAGTAAACCGAGAAGGACGAGCCGCAGCCACAGGATGACGTGGCGTTTGGGTTCTCGAGGGTGAAGTGGTTGCCGCCGAGGGATTCGACGAAGTTCAGGACGCTGCCGTCGATGAATTCCAGTGAGGCGTCGTCAACCACGACCTTCACGCCCTCGGTCTCGAAGGTCTTGTCGTCGTCATTGATCTCGTCATCGAAATCGAAGCCGTAGGTGAAACCGGAGCAACCGCCGCCATTGACGACGATGCGGAGCATCAGGTCGTCACGGGCCTCAGCCTCGAACAAACCCGTCAGCTGCGCGATCGCGCTTTCGCTCAGGCCAACGCCTTTCGGCGCGGAGTCGGGCGGCAATGTTGTCGTGTCGCTCATGTCTGCCATTTCAGCTTAACGATATCAGCTATTTAGTCATGTCACGGGGTTTGTCAATTTTCCGTTGCATTCAAGGCGCGCACACGTAGTTTGCCGATTATGCCCGCAACACCCGCAGACCTGAGGCTGTCGCCCGCCGGACCCGAACAATTCGGGGCTGTCCTGGCGCTCTATGCCTGTGACCCGCTGGCCACACGCGGGCGCCTGCACGACGAACCCGAGAGCGGTTATCGCAGCTGTTACCAGCGCGACCGGGACCGGATCATTCATTCGAGCGCGTTTCGGCGCCTGAAACACAAGACCCAGGTCTTCGTCTATCACGAGGGCGACTATTATCGCACACGCCTGACCCATTCGCTGGAAGTCGCGCAAATCGCGCGCACCGTGGCACGCGCATTAGGCCTAAACGAGGATCTGGCCGAGGCGCTGGCGCTGGCCCATGATTTCGGCCACACGCCCTTTGGACACGCGGGAGAAGACGCGCTCGACGCGGCGATGGCGCCGTTCGGCGGGTTCGACCATAACGCCCAGACCCTGCGTATCCTGACCAAACTTGAAGAACGCTATCCGACATTCGACGGCCTCAACCTGACCTGGGAGACCCTGGAAGGCGTGGTCAAGCATAACGGACCCCTGACCGGCCATCATGCGGACAGCGACCGGGCAATCCCGGCCGCGATCCAGGAATATGTCGCGGATCACGATCTGGAACTCGATACGTTTGCGGGAGCCGAAGCGCAGGTCGCCGCGATTTCGGACGACATCGCCTACAACAGCCACGATATCGACGATGGACTGCGGGCGGGGTTGTTCAACCTAGACGACATCGCAGACGTGCCGCTGATCGGGCCGGCGTTCCGCGCGGTAATGGATGAACATGACGACCTCGACCGTCCACGGCTCATTCATGCGGGTATCAGCCAGATGATCGGCAACATGGTGTCCGATGTGCTGTCGGAGACCCGCCGGCGGCTTACCGAGGCCGATCCGGGCTCGCCAGAAGAGGTCAGGGCGCTCGATCATGCCGTCGTGGCGTTTTCGCCGGAAATCCAAGAGTCCGACCGGGCGGTTAAATCCTATCTGCTTGAGAACATGTACCGGCACCATCGGGTAAACCGAATGACGTCGAAGGCGCGGCGCGTCGTCGCAGAGATGTTCGAGCTGCTCTTTAACGAACCGGAACTGCTGCCGACCGAATGGCGCGCCCGGGCTGAGGCCAAGGATGAGGCGGGACGCGCGCGGATGATTGCCGATTACATCGCCGGCATGACCGATCGTTATGCGCTTGAGCTGCATCGAAAATTGTTTGATCCGGAAGTTCTTTGATGAATGTTTTCAGCGCCTTCAAGGCAATCGTTGAATCTGAAATTGAATCCCTCGTGGCCGGCGGCACCCTTCCGGAAGGCACCGACGGCGCGCGGGTGAGCGTCGATCCGCCGCGTGACGCAAGCCATGGCGATCTGGCAACCAACGCTGCCATGGTGCTGGCCAAACCTGCGGGGCTCAAACCACGCGATCTTGCCGAGACCCTGGCCACACGTCTTCGCGCACAGGATTCGGTCGATTGCGTCGATGTCGCGGGGCCTGGGTTCATCAATCTTCGCCTGAGCGATTCCTATTGGCAGGCGTTGCTGGTCGACATTCTCGAAGCCGGCGAAGCCTTTGGTGAGAGCGAGCTGGGGCAGGGGCAGCCGGTTAATATCGAGTATGTGTCGGCGAACCCGACCGGGCCGCTGCATGTGGGCCATGCCCGCGGTGCAGTCTTCGGTGATGTGCTGGCGTCGTTACTTGCCAAGGCCGGATTTGCGGTAACCCGCGAGTATTACATCAACGATGCGGGCTCCCAGGTAGATGTGCTCGCACGATCGACTTACCTGCGGTACCGCGAGGCCCTGGGTGATGATATCGGCGAGATTCCGGAAGGGCTTTATCCTGGGGGTTATCTCGTACCCGTCGGACAGGCGTTGGCCGCCCGGGACGGCGATAAGTGGCAGGGTACCGACGAGGCTGATTGGCTCCCGACGTTCCGGGAATACTCGGTCGCGGCCATGATGGATATGATCCGCGACGATCTTGATGTTCTGAACATCAGGCATGACGAGTTTTCGTCCGAACGTGCGCTCGTCGATGCGGGCGGCGTGGATACGGTGATGCAGACCCTCGACAATGCGGGTCTGATCTATGAGGGCGTGCTGGAGCCGCCGAAGGGAAAATTGCCGGACGATTGGGAAGAACGGCCCCAAACACTATTCCGGGCCAGCGACTTCGGCGACGACACGGACCGGCCGCTCAGGAAATCCGATGGGTCGTGGACGTATTTCGCCAGCGATCTGGCCTATCATCAGGACAAGTACCGTCGCGGTTTCCCAAACCTGATCGATGTTTGGGGCGCGGATCATGGCGGTTACGTCAAACGGGTTGGCGCCGGCGTGAAGGCATTGACCGACGGCGAGGCCGAAATTGACGTGAAGCTTTGTCAGATGGTGCGGCTGCTTGAAGACGGTGAGCCGGCGAAAATGTCGAAGCGTTCCGGCAATTTCGTCACATTGCGCGATCTCGCGGATGCCGTGGGGAAGGATGTCATCCGCTTCATCATGCTGACGCGCAAGAACGATGCGCCGCTGGACTTCGACCTTGTCAAGGTGCGCGAGCAGAGCCGCGACAATCCGGTGTTCTATGTTCAGTATGCCCACGCGCGGTGTCATTCCGTGGCCCGGATGGCCTCCGAGGCGTTTCCCCACGCGGATTTCGGTGTTGAGGCGTTGAAAGGTGCCGACCTAGCTCGCTTGACCGACTCAGATGAGCTTGCGTTGATCAGATTTCTGGCGGCATGGCCCCGCACGGTGGAAGGCGCGGCCGAGGCCCACGAACCGCACCGCTTGGCGTTTTATCTCTATGACCTTGCCGCGGCGTTTCATGCGCTGTGGAGCAAGGCCCGCGGAGAACCGGGATTGCGGTTTGTCGTCGCCGACGATGTGGATGTCACACGTGCGCGCATGGCGATGGTTCTCGCCGTTCGCGCGGTTGTGGCGTCGGGACTGGCGGTCATGGGTGTGACCCCGGTCGACGAATTGCGCGAATGAGGCATGAATGAGCGATCCAGAGATTATCGGCCCGGGCGACATCTACATGGAACCCCGACGAGGTCTGGGACCGCTCGCGAAACTATTTGCCGTGACGGCCATCGCGGCCGGTGTGGTCGCGCTCGCCGGCGTTGTCTGGTTTGCCTACAACCAGGGCATCCGTTCGGGTGCGGAGGACGCGGCACCGGTCATCGCGGCGAGCCAAGACCCCATCAAACGACAACCAGCGGACCGGGGTGGGCTCGATGTTCCCCATCAGGACAAGCTGGTCTTTGGGCGTTTGGCACCGGGCCAGATAGAGGAGCCGGTCGAACGCCTGCTCCAGCCGCCCGAGGAGCCCGCCGAAAGGCCGCCGGCACCGGTTGTAGAGACGGCGTCGGACGAAGCAACGCCTCCATCCGATGCGCCTGTCGAGACAGTTGTTGTGGAACCACCGGTTGTTTCCACCGTTGAATCCCAGGGGACAGAACCGGAACCCGCGCCGGTTGTAACCGTCACACCCGAGCCAGTGGTGACGGCCCCACCACCACCTCCGCCAGCCCCGCCCGTCGTTGCGGTAACGCCGCCTGCGGCGCCACCTGCGACTGCCACCCCGACGACGACCCCTGTGGCCACACCGGCCGCTCCTCCGGCCTCCGCGCCAAAGCCTCCGGTAACGCTGGCCGCGGATGCATGGCGCATACAGTTGGCGGCGGTCTCGAGCCGGGATCGTGCGCTTGCGGAGTGGGATCGCATCAAAAAGCGAAACACCGATCTTCTCGGCACGCTCGACCTCAATGTGCTGAGCGTGAAGCTGGATCGGGGCACTTTCTTTCGCATCCAGGCGGGCCCGTTAACAGATCGTGCCGCCGCTAGCAGCCTGTGCGGCAAGCTCAAGAGCCGAAATCAGGATTGCCTAATTGTCGCGCCCTGAACGGCGCATCGCGGCATGACGACGCCCAACGCGGTCATTTTCGGTATCTCGGGGCCCCGACTGTCGGACGACGAGCGCAGCTTCCTGCGCGATGCCGATCCACTTGGCTTCATCCTGTTTGTTCGCAATTGTGATGGCGCGTCAGGAATTCGGCGTCTAACGGGAGATCTGCGCGAAGCTGTGGGGCGTGACGATGCGCCGGTCCTGATCGATCAGGAAGGCGGGCGAGTCATGCGTTTACGACCGCCCGACTGGCCGTTCGCGCCCGCCGCGCGCGATATCGCAGACCTGTATGACCGTGAACCGGAACTGGGCATTGCTGCCGCCGAGGATGTTGGACGCATGTTCGGTGCAATGCTGGGCGGTCTCGGCATCGATGTAAATTGTGCGCCGGTTCTGGATCTGAGGCTGCCGGAGACGACGGACGCGATCGGCGATCGCGCCTATGCCGCCAACCCGCAAATCGTCGCGACACTTGGCGGAGCCTTGGCGCGCGGGTTGATGCGTGAAGGTTGCCTGCCGGTGATCAAGCATTTGCCGGGCCATGGGCGCGGTACCGTCGACAGCCACAAGGAATTACCGCGGGTCGACGCAGATCTCGCAACGCTTCGCGGGCAGGATTTCGCAGCCTTCCGGTCTCTCAGCCATCTGCCGCTGGGGATGTCAGCCCATGTGGTGTATTCAGCGATCGACGCCGAGCGCGCCGGAACAGTTTCGCCGGCTGTGATAGAGACACTGATCCGCGAAGATATTGGCTTCGAAGGCTTTCTGTTCACCGACGACATTACGATGGAAGCGCTGGACGGCAGCCCGGCGGACCGCGCCAAGGCAGCGCTCAAAGCGGGATGTGACGCCGTTCTGCATTGTTCGGGGGTGCTTTCAGAGATGATTGAGGTCTCCGGCGCCGTGCACGGCCTGTCACAATCGTCTGAAAGCCGCTGGACACGGGCACGGTCGGCACGTCAAAAGCCTGAAGGTGCTGACGTCGGCGCACTCTCCGCGGCCCTGGCCACCCAGTTCGAAAACGGGACCTGAAAGTTTGAACATCGACGATATACTGTTTCTCGCGTCCATCTGGGTGATTCCGGTCCTGCTCGCGATCACCATGCACGAAGCCGCCCACGGCTGGGCCGCGTGGAAACTCGGCGACGATACGGCGAAACGGCTGGGTCGTGTCACGTTTAACCCACTGGCCCATATTGACCCCTTCGGAACCATTATTTTACCGGCGATACTGATCTCTGCCGGTGGCATCCTTTTCGGCTGGGCGAAGCCGGTTCCAGTCGTTTTTGGCCGACTCGGCCGCCCGCGACACGACATGGTGTTAGTTGCAGCTGCAGGTCCGGCCATCAATATCGGGCTCGCGATAGCCTCCGCGGTGGCCCTGCATTTACTGCCTCTCTTTGGTCCGACATTCGGTGAATGGCTCGGTCGAAACCTAATTAACTCTATTAATATCAATCTGTTACTGGCGATATTTAATATGCTGCCACTGCCGCCTCTGGATGGCGGCCGAGTGGCCGTCGGTATCCTGCCACGGCCACTCGCCATTCAGCTCGCGCGGCTCGAGCGCTACGGTTTGTTTATTCTGATCGGGCTGATCTTTATTCTGCCGATACTGGGACGGCAGCTCGGGACCGACCTCAACATTTTCCGTTGGCTCGTTCTCGGACCGCTTGAATTCCTGCGTGGGGTCTTACTGTATGGCGTCGGCCTGATATGAGCGAAACCAGCGAGAACTTCGAACAATCGGTTCCGGACCACCAGGTCGGCCAGGCGGAAGCGTCGGACTATGCGCTCGTCGTCAATCTTGAGGGATTTGAGGGGCCGCTGGATCTGCTTTTGGCCCTGGCGCGGGACCAAAAGGTCGATCTGACGAAGATCTCGGTCCTGGCACTTGCCGAGCAATATCTCGAATTTATTCAGTCGGCTCACCAGCTGCGACTGGAAATTGCGGCCGATTATCTCGTTATGGCTGCATGGCTCGCCTATTTGAAATCACGTTTGCTGCTGCCGGCCGAGGAAAGCGAAGACGAGCCGACGGCGGCCGAGATGGCGGCGGCACTGCAATATCAGTTGCAGCGGATCGAGGCGATGCGGACGGCGGCCGAAACCCTGTTTGCGCGGCCGTTGCTAGGACGTGACGTGTTTAATCGCGGTGCACCGGAAGGAATCCGTGTCATCACGCACCCGGTCTATGAGGCATCCCTGTTCGAGATGCTGGATGCGTATGGCACAATATCCCGGCGGGGCAAAGCCGAAACCCTAACCATTCAACAGTTCGAGCTGTTCTCGATGGACGATGCGCTTGGCCGGCTGCGCGACGCGCTGGGCCACGCACCGGCATGGGCAACATTGCTGAGTTTTTTGCCCGAGGGCCTGCATGAAGGCTTACCGAAACGTGCCGCGATCGCCGCGACTTTCGCCGCCAGCCTGGAGTTGGTGCGGGACGGTCATGCCCAGATTCGGCAGGACGGCCGTTTCGGCCCGATCTTTTTCCGCCGGCGACCCGACGAAGACCTTCCCACCCCAGCCAACGAAGGGGGCGAGACCCTTGACGATCAATCCTGAACTGGAACCGGACGAGCACACCGAGCAGCTACGGCTCGCCGAGGCAGTTCTCTTCGCCGCAGTCGAACCACTCGATGAAGCGTCGATTGCCGCCCAGCTGCCGAAGGACACCGATATTTCCGAACTTCTCGACGAATTACGCCGGCTCTATGCCGGGCGTGGCGTCAATCTGATTAACGTCGCCGGCAAGTGGGTGCTACGCACTGCGCCGGATCTGGCGGACAAGCTCAAGATCGAGCGTGAATCCCAGCGCCGTCTGTCACGTGCCGCCCACGAGACCCTTGCGGTGATCGCCTATCATCAGCCGGTGACGCGTCCGGAAATAGAGGAAATTCGCGGTGTCAGCCTGAGCAAGGGCACCATGGACGCGCTGTTCGAGGCCAACTGGATCAAACCCGGTCGCCGGCGTAATGCGCCTGGCCGCCCGCTGACATGGGGCACAACAGAGACTTTCCTGTCTCATTTCGGGCTCGAAAGCCTGAAGGATCTACCAGGCATTCAGGAACTCAAATCGGCTGGATTGATCGATTCCCGTCCGGCGGTCAGTATTTACTCCTCTACGGCGCAAACCGACGAACTCCCATTTGATTCAATGACCGGCCAGGACGAATCCGAAGCCGAGATGGACGAACCCCTTGAAGTGGAGGATGGCGTTCAGGCCGAGGGAATTTCCGAGAATGAAGTCCCTGCAGAGGTCGAAGTTATGCGAGAGGACGAAACCGGCACCTGAATGTAATCGGGACCCATTTGGTTGCGACTGAGAACCATTTTTAATAGGCTCCGCCAACTTTAGCGAGACCGGTCCTTCGGGCCGATACGACAAGCTGGATTATGGCGCGCGAACACAACGACCTTGCCCTCGAACATGTAACGCACCGGTTCGACACGACGGTGGCAGTCGATGACTGCAGCCTTGCGGTCGGCGCAGGTGAAGTCGTTTGTCTCGTCGGCCCATCGGGTTGCGGCAAGACCACTTTGCTGCGCGTGGCCGCCGGCCTGGAACCGCTGCAACAGGGTCGGGTTCTGATCGGTGGCGAGGTGATGGCTGACGGCCGTGCATCGGTGCCGCCGGAAGACCGCAATGTCGGCCTCGTGTTCCAGGATTATGCGCTGTTTCCGCATTTGACCGTTCGCGGCAATATCGCATTCGGGCTCAAGCACCTCTCATCCGCCGCGCGCGATGAACATGTTGCGCACGCGCTCGAACGAACCGGCATGTCGGGCTACG
Organism: Alphaproteobacteria bacterium; assembly: GCA_049601915.1. Lineage (GTDB taxonomy): Bacteria > Pseudomonadota > Alphaproteobacteria > UBA6615 > UBA6615 > UBA8079. Next base: position 233,360 of record JBMYRB010000003.1, on the reverse strand, counting down.
CTTCGATCTATCCACACCAGTTGTCGGGCGGCCAGCAACAACGTGTGGCGCTCGCGCGTGCACTTGCGCCCCGGCCCCGCATCGTCCTGCTCGATGAGCCGTTTTCGGGCCTGGACACTTCACTGCGCCATCTCGTCCGTGATCAGGCCGCCGAAATCTTGAGGGATGCGGGCATCGCCACGTTGATGGTGACCCACGACCCCGAGGAGGCGATGTATCTCGCGGATCGGATTGCCGTCATGGATCGCGGCAAACTTCGGCAAATCGGCAGCCCTGATGAAATTTATCTCGAACCGGAGAATGCATTTGTTGCCGCTTTTTTTGGCGACGTAAACCGGTTCACGGGGCAGGTCGCGTCGGGTCAGGTCGAGATTCCGCTCGGTTCCGTTCCAACCAACGGACATTGCGAAGGCCAGGATGTCGAGGTTCTGATCCGGCCGGAGGCGTTGAACATCTCTGTCGATGGTTCATCAGAGCACGCAAAAGGCATCCCCGGCACCGTGATTGCCGCCCGATTTCTGGGCCGCAGCAGCCTGGTTGATGTCTGTCTGTCCGGTACCGCGGCCACGAATGTGCGCATCCATATGTCCGGCCGAATGCTGCCCGATTCCGGTTCGACCGTCTCGGTGCGTCGCGATGATACCCAGACCTATGTCTTTGCGACACCAGATCCGGGGAATGCCCGGGTAGAATAACTCTGCGAACCCAATGGGGTAGGGCGCAATTGGGCGTGAGGCACCATTGCGGGGGAAATCCCTTTCTGCGATAGTCCCGGCGATTGGTTCCCGGCATTCGGGGGCTGAAGCTACACACTGGAGCGCTTGTACATGGGCACGTTTTCAATCTGGCATTGGCTCATTGTCCTCGTGGTTGTGCTGGTCCTTTTCGGCGGACGCGGCAAGATTCCCAGCCTTATGGGCGACGTCGCCAAAGGCATTAAATCCTTCAAAAGCAATATGAAGGATGAGGGTGCGAATGCTGAAGCGAGCAAGATCGAGGAAGACACCACGTCGACGACGGCCACGACGGCCCCACGCGAAGACGAAACGGCCAAGAGCTAGTTCGGCCTGCATTCAAAGGCCTGACGTAAGTTTGGCCCTGAACGGACCCCGCGATCATGTTTGATATCGGTTGGCCAGAGCTGTTGCTGGTGATGGTCATCGCCCTGATAGTGATCGGCCCCAAAGAGCTGCCGAATGCAATACGTACGGTCATGATGGTCGTGCGAAAACTGCGTGGTGCGGCGCGTGAATTTCAGAGTGGCCTCGACGATATTGCGCGTGAATCCGGTCTCGATGACGTCAAACGTCAGATGGACGACATCGACTTCTACGATCCCGGTGAAGCGCTGAAGAACATCGCGGATTCAGATTCGGATCTGCTCGGTCTCGATAACGACCCCGATCTTCCCGCCAGCAACAGTATCCTCGATAACAACAATACTTATTCGCCGCCTGGGGATAACGAACCACTGCATGGCGACACTGCGGGCCCGTTCGACACGACACCGGCTGGCATCAACGATGCCGCGAAAGCCGACGAGCCGGCAGTAGAGACACCAGATACCGGATCCGGAAAATCTAAGGTCGACGAGACAAAACCCGTCAAGAGCGGCGACAACGCATGACCTCCTATACTCAAGAGCCGGAAGAAACGACTGCGGAAGATGATCCCGGGACCGGCCCCGACGACCGGAAAATGTCGCTGATCGAGCATCTGACCGAACTGCGTCGTCGGTTGATGTATGCAGCGACCGCATTCGTATTGGTGTTTCTCGTCTGCTTTTATTTTTCCGACACGTTTTTCAATTTTCTGGTCGAGCCACTGGCATCGGTCTGGAGCGGCGGTGATCGACGCCTGATCTACACGGCTCTGCACGAGAAGTTTTTCACCAATATCAAGGTCGCGTTTTTCTCCGCGGCCTTCCTCTCGTTCCCGATATTTGCCGCGCAGATTTATATGTTCGTCGCGCCGGGTCTCTACAAGAACGAGAAGGGCGCTTTTCTGCCCTTCCTGATCGCGACCCCGTTTCTGTTCTTCGGTGGCGGCGCGTTTGTCTATTACATCGTGATGCCCGTCGCCTGGCAGTTCTTCACGAGTTTCGAACAACTGGCTGCCGGTTCCGGGGGGCTCCCGATTCAGTTGGAGCCCAAGGTCAACGAATACCTGTCGCTGGTGATGCGGCTGATCTTCGCATTCGGAATCAGTTTCGAATTGCCCGTTGTCCTGTCGCTACTAGCCAAGGTAGGTATCGTCACCGCCGACGGGCTCAAGAAGAAACGCCGCTACGCGATCGTCGTTGCTTTCGTGGCAGCAGCCATACTGACGCCGCCGGACCCCCTCAGTCAGCTTGCGCTCGCGATCCCGATCATCGTTCTCTATGAGGTCTCGATCTACTGCGCCGTCCTTATCGGGAGACGGAAGGACGAGGATGCGGCGGAGAATGAGGTGAACAGCTAAGTCCGCAAAACTGGACGCGATTCGTCCCGAGTCCCTATAAGGACGCGACCTTAGTCCGGCGGATTCCCCATGCTTGATATCAGATGGATTCGTGAGCATCCCGACGCGTTCGACCGCAGCCTCGTCCGGCGCGGTGACGACCCCTTGTCGGCTCAGCTGCTCGATCTCGATGCGCAACGACGCGACGCACAAACGCTCCTGCAGGAGATGCAGGAGCGCCGCAACGCGACCTCGAAACAAATCGGCGCGGCCATGCAGGACGGCCGCACGGACGAAGTCGAACAACTTAAGGCCGAGGTCGGAGCCATCAAGGGGCAGATGGATGTCGTCGAGACCGAAGAGAAAAAGGCCTCCGATGCCCTAAACGACCTGCTGTCGGGCATTCCGAATATCCTCGATGACGATGTCCCCGACAGTACGGACGAGGACGACAATCGCGAAGTACGCGTCGTCGGAGACATACCGGCATTTGATTTCGAGGCGAAAGAGCATTTCGATATCGGTGAGGCGTTGGGCCTGATGGATTTCGAGACGGCGGCGGAATTGTCCGGGTCGCGGTTTGTCATCCTGAAGGGAGCGCTTGCCCGCATGGAGCGTGCGCTCGCGGACTTCATGCTCGACATCCACACCGACGAGTACGCCTATACCGAAATCAGCCCGCCGCTCCTTGTGCGAGACGATGTGCTGTTTGGTACGGGCCAGCTCCCGAAATTCGCCGACGATCTTTTCCGGACCGAAGACGGCCGCTGGCTGATCCCGACAGCCGAAGTGCCGCTGACCAACATGGTGGCGGGCAAGATTCTCGAAGCCGCAGAACTGCCGGTTCGCGTGACGGCGCACACGTCTTGTTTCCGGGCCGAAGCGGGTGCTGCGGGACGGGACACGCGCGGCATGCTTCGCCAGCACCAGTTCTACAAGGTGGAACTGGTCTCCGTTGTCGCGCCGGATGAATCCGAGGCTGAACTCGATCGGATGACGAATTGCGCGGAGGAAATCCTGAAACGGCTCGGTTTGCCGTATCGTCTGGTCGTTTTGTGCAGCGGCGATACCGGGTTCGGTGCGGCCAAGACTCACGATATCGAAGTCTGGATGCCTGGGCAGGCGACCTACCGCGAAATTTCGAGCTGTTCCAATACCCGAAGCTTCCAGGCGCGCCGCATGAACGCGCGATATCGGCCGGCGGGCGATGGACAGGGCCCCGAGCACGTTCACACCCTCAATGGATCGGGGGTCGCCGTCGGCCGCGCGCTGATAGCCATCCTTGAGAATTATCAAAATGAAGACGGTTCAGTGACGGTCCCGGAAGCGCTGCGGCCGTATATGGCCGGGCTGGAAATGATCCGTGCCGATGTATGAGTTTCCTAAATGGACCGACAAACTTCGTATTCTGATTTCCAACGATGACGGCGTTCGCGCGCCAGGCATTAAGGTGCTGCACCGCATTGCGCGGGAACTCACCGACGATGTCTGGATATGTGCGCCGCTGGAAGAACAAAGCGGCGCGGGACATTCGCTCACGCTGCGGTATCCGATCTGGCTTCGTCGCCTGGCAACTCGACGTTATGCCGTCGAGGGAACCCCGACGGACAGCGTTCTGGTCGGCATTCACCAGGCCCTCAAGGACCGTAAGCCCGACCTTGTCCTATCGGGGATCAATCGCGGCAGCAACATGGGCGAATTCATTACCTACTCTGGTACTTGCGCCGCCGCGATGGAGGCGACGATCCTTGGTGTGCCAGCGATTGCACTCAGCCAGCAGACAGATTTCGACCGCAGCTTCACCCACTGGTCGACCGCCGAGCAACACGCTCCGGGAGTTATCCGGAAGCTGCTGCGCACTGGCTGGCCGGATCGGACTTTCATCAACATCAACTTCCCCGATTGCCTGCCCGAGGAGGTCGCGGGTGTCGAAATCACCGAGCAAGGCACCCGTCCGATGGGAGATTCCCTTGTGGAAAGCCGCCACCCACGCGGCGGGCGGTATTTCTGGGTCGGTGCGTTACCTACCCATGCAAAGGGGAAGAAAGGCACCGACCTTGCCGCTGTCGAGGAAAAGCGTATCTCCGTGACACCCGTCGATCTGAACTTCACGAACAAGCGGGCCATTAAGCCGCTCGCTGAAGCATTCAAGGGATACCGCAAGCGATGAGCACGCCGGCGCATCGTGCACGCCTTGTCCTCGCGCTTCGCAGTGCCGGTATCACCGACACGAAGGTGTTGTCCGCAATTGAGAGTGTCCCGCGCGAAATGTTTGTACCCGACGCGTTTCAGGACCGGGCCTATGAAGATACTGCATTGCCTATCGGGTACGGCCAGACCCTGAGCCAGCCGCTCGTCGTGGCGACTATGATCCAGGGACTGGAACTGGGAAACCGCGAGAAGCTTATCGAAGTCGGCACGGGCTCGGGCTATCACGCCGCAATTTTGTCCCATTTGTGTCGCCGGGTGTACACGATCGAGCGTCACAGACCGCTCCTGGTCGAAGCGCAGGCCAAGTTCGAGGCGCTCGGCCTGAGCAACGTTGTAACAATGGCAGGTGACGGGATGAAAGGTTGGCCCGAACAGGCACCTTTTGACCGGATCAGCGTCACGGCGGCCGGCGACGCACCACCGCAGCAGCTGCTCGACCAGCTAAAAGTTGGCGGGATCATGATCATGCCGGTTGGCGGGCAAAGCCGGGTCCAGCAGCTCGTGCGCTATCGACGCACGGAAACGACCATCGAAAGCGAGGCATTGATGGATGTACGTTTCGTGCCGCTGTTGCCGGGGGTCGCCGAGGCCGCGGAGGCCTGAGCATGGCGACAACTGCCTTGCGTGCCACCCGATTGCGCTCACTTACCTGGCTGGTCCTCGCAGCCGGTGTACTGGCTGCATGCGCGGGCCCGGGTGGCAGGGCCGAGGTCATCGACAGGAGCTACCGGAGCGAAAACAAGTCCGCGGTGCCGTCCGGCGCCTATGTGGTGCAGCGCGGTGATACGGTCTATGGCGTGGCCCAGAAAAATGGAGTCTCAACCCGGGCCCTGATCGACTGGAACAGGCTGCGCCCGCCATATTTGCTCGTGTCGGGTCAGGCGCTCCGTCTCCCGAGCAGGCGCACATACATCGTCCAGCGCGGCGATTCCGTCTATGCAATTTCGCGCCGTTTCGGGGTCGATATGACGACCATCGTCCGGCTGAACAACATCCCGTCGCCCTATACGATACATATTGGCCAACGTCTGCAGTTACCCGCCACCGCGGGCCCGGAGACACACGTAGCCGGTACATCCGCGACGCCGGCCGGCAGCAATCAGGCGACAAGGCCGACATCGGGCTCGCAACCGAGCCCGGTGGCTAAACCGGCGGCACCGCGCCAGGTTGTATCGGTACCGCGCCCGCCCGCGCGCGCGGGTGAAGGTTTCGTCTGGCCGGTGGAGGGACGGGTCGTTTCGTCATTCGGGTCGAAGACCGGCGGGCGGCACAATGACGGACTCAATATCGCGGCCCCGAGGGGCGCTCCAGTTCGAGCAGCTGAGAACGGGGTTGTTGCTTATGCCGGCAAGGAAATTCGCGGCTTCGGTAACCTACTGCTGATCAAGCATGATGGGGGACTGATCACTGCCTATGCCCATGCGGATTCATTGCTGGTAGCCCGCGGTGATGTGGTTACCCGGGGCCAGGTCATTGCCAAGGTCGGAAAGACCGGCGGCGTCGATAACCCGCAACTGCATTTCGAGGTTCGGCGCGGTACCACGGCCGTGGATCCCGGACAGTTTCTGCCGAGCTGAGGCTGGCTAGTCGCGAAGATCGATCGGCTTGCCCAGCCGACCCGCGACTTCCTGCACAAACTGCCACGCAACACGGCCCGAGCGTGATCCACGGGTGACCGACCATTCCTTGGCCTCGGCGCGTAGCTGATCAGGCGCGACATCGAGCTCGAAATGTTCGCAATAGGCGAGCACCATGGCGAAGAACGTGTCCTGGTTGATGTTGTGAAACCCGAGCCAAAGCCCGAACCGGTCCGACAGGGAGACTTTCTCTTCCACGGCTTCGGACGGGTTGATGGCAGTTGAACGCTCGTTTTCCATCATGTCCCGGGGCAGCAGGTGGCGCCGATTTGACGTGGCGTAGAAGACGACGTTATCCGGCCGGCCTTCGATACCGCCCTCGAGCACGGCCTTGAGCGACTTATAGCTGCTGTCGGAATTATCGAAGCTGAGATCGTCGCAGAAAATAACCGCCTGACGTCCGCTGTCGCGCAGCGTCGTCAAAAGCGCGGGCAGGGACTGGATGTCCTCGCGGTGAATTTCCACCAGGAGCAAGCCGTTCTCTGACTCTTGGTTGATTTCCGCATGGGCGGCCTTCACGAGACTCGACTTGCCGGTGCCGCGGGCACCCCAAAGCAAGGCGTTGTTGGCGGGCAGGCCATTGGCGAAACGCCGGGTGTTCTCGATCAACGTATCCGCCTGGTCGTCGATGCCCTTCAGGAGACCCAACGGCACCCGGTTGACCGCCGGTACCGCCTCAAGATGGCCTGCGTCCGGGCCGTCTGCGTGCCAGATATAGGCGTCGGCGGCGGACAGATCTGTCGTCGTTTCCGTTTGCGGCGCGATGCGCTCCAGTGCGTCGGCGATACGGGCCAGCAGCGGCCCCAAATCCTGATCTTCCATGGGAATTCGTTCCATAGGTTTAAGCCCAAATGGCTGGGCACGAAAGGCGGGCGGAACCTAAGCCCGGACAGGTTCCTGGTCAACGGAGATCACATTTTTGGGTTTCATCGCCGAGAACCGTCATTGTGCCGTGATTTCAATGCATTTTGCTGCAAGCCTTCATTGCAATTCGATCCCGCGTCGCTATCATCCGGCGACTTCGAGATAAGCGCCCTGGAGGGGACATGTTCATTACGCCGGCCTATGCACAGGGGATGGGTGGGGGCGATGCGCTCACATCGTTCTTGCCGATCATCCTGATCTTTGTGGTTTTTTATTTCCTGCTCATCCGTCCGCAGCAAAAGAAAATGAAACAACACCGAGCCATGCTCGGCCAGGTCAAACGCGGCGATCGCGTGCTGACCGGCGGCGGCATTATCGGCACCGTGACCAAGGTTAAAGAAGAAACCGATGAAGTCACCGTCGAGATATCGGATGGCGTGAGGGTGGATATCCTTCGCGGTACGATCTCGGATGTCTTCACCTCTGCCCCAGCAACCGGTAGCGGGCAGACGCCGGGCAAGGGCGGGCCGACAGTCGTCGGGCCGGCTGCCAACGACGGACAGTCCGGCGGCGGGCTTCTCGGCGGTCTCTTCGGCGGCCGCAAGTAACCTCTTGCCTGTTATCTAACGGGAAGGACCCGCCAGGATGGTCAATTATCCGCGTTGGGCGATTGTCACGACGGTTGTAATAGCGCTGCTCGGTCTCATCTACGCCTCGCCGAACTTCCTTCCTCAGGGAGAAGAGACGGTCGAGACGTCTGAGTCATTCGGCGTGCTGCCGAGCAACCGCATGAACCTGGGACTCGATCTTCAGGGTGGTTCCTCATTGTTGCTGGCGGTCGGGGTGGATACGGCCATTCGCGAAACCCTCGAATCCGTTGAATCGACAGTCCGTCGTGAGCTGCGTCAGCGTGGGGCACGGATCGGTTATTCGGGACTGCGCGTGGAAGGCAAGGCCATCGCGTTCACACTGCGAGATGCCGCGGACAACGAAAGCGCGAGCGACCGCTTGAGCAACCTGGAAGAAGGATTTGATCTCGAGGTGGAAGACGACGTGCGCTTTCGCCTCGTGATGACGGAAGACGCCGAGGCGGCTCGGCGCCAAAGTGCGGTTGAGCAGTCCATCGAGATCGTGCGCCGCCGGGTGGATGAAACCGGCGTGGCGGAGCCCGTGATCCAGCAACAGGGCCAGGATCGAATTCTGGTTCAGTTGCCCGGTATCAAGGACCCGGAGCGGATCAAGCGTCTGCTTGGCCAGACGGCAAAGTTGAACTTCCACATGCTGGATGAGTCGGTCTCCATCCAGGAGGCGGAGAACGGCGATTTGCCGGCCGGATCGATGCTTCTCTACAGCCCCGAGGAAGAGGGGCGGATACCCTATGTCGTTCGACGCACCGTCGAGGTAGCTGGTGACAGGTTGGTCGACGCGCAACCAACATTTCAGGATGGCCAGCCTATTGTTTCGTTCCGATTCGACGCTTCGGGCGGGCGACGATTCGGTGAACTGACCGCCGAGAATGTCGGCAACCGTCTCGCCATCGTGCTTGACCGCGAAGTCGTCAGCGCGCCACGCATTCAAACAGCAATCCTTGGCGGTAGCGGCATCATCACGGGCCGGTTCACCGTACAGCAGGTCAACGATCTGGCGCTTGTACTTCGGGCCGGTGCGTTGCCGGCGCCGCTCACGGTGCTTGAAGAACGCACGGTTGGCCCGGGTCTCGGCGCGGATTCAATCGAAGCCGGCAAGATCGCCAGTATCATCGGTCTGGTGGCCGTGGTCGTGTTCATCGTCGTGAGTTACGGGCTGTTCGGCCTGATGGCATCCATCGCTTTGCTCTTCAATCTGTCGCTCATCGTGGCGCTGCTCTCGGTGTTGCAGGCGACCCTCACACTCCCCGGTATCGCGGGTATCGTGCTGACCATCGGCATGGCGGTCGATGCGAATGTGCTCATCCTTGAACGGATCAAGGAAGAAGTGCGCAACGGGCGAACGCCGATATCGGCGATAGACGCCGGCTACCGGCGGGCCCTGACCACGATCATTGATTCGAATCTCACGACCCTTATCGCTGCCATACTGCTTTTTCAGTTCGGGACCGGGCCGATCAAGGGCTTCGCGGTGACGCTGTCCATCGGGATCATCACTTCCATGTTCACGGCCATGATGCTGACCCGCCTTTTCATTGTCGTCTGGCTTCGTCGTCGGCGGCCACAAACCCTGCCGATCTAGGGGAATTATCGTGCGCCTCAGCATCGTTCCCGCAAACACCAGTTTCGATTTCGTCAGCCGGCGCCGTCTTGCCTATCCGCTGTCAGCCCTGCTGATCATACTGTCGATTGGTACGTTCCTGACACAGGGCCTGAATTTCGGCATCGATTTCCGCGGCGGCATCCTGATTGAGATCAAAACTGAAGGGCCGGCGAATGTCGCCCAATTACGCGCCACGGTAGGTGGCCTCGGGCTCGGCGAAGTACAAGTCCAGGAATTCGGCGCCCCCGATGACGTGCTGATCAGAGTCCAGCAGCAAGACGGTTCGGAAGCCGAGCAGATTCAGGCCATAAACATTATCAAGGACGCGCTCGGCGACCAGGTTACGGAGTATCGGCGGACCGAGTTTGTCGGCCCCACCGTCGGCGCCGAACTGATCAGTTCGGCCATTTGGGCCGTCCTTCTCGCGATCGGGGCGATCCTGATCTACATCTGGTTCCGCTTCGAATGGCAATTCGGGATCGGGGCCGTAATCGCGCTGACCCATGATGTGCTCACCACGATAGGGCTGTTCGCGATTACCCAGCTTGAATTCAACCTGGCCACCGTCGCTGCAATCCTGACCATCGCCGGTTATTCGATCAACGATACCGTCGTGATCTACGACCGTGTGCGCGAGGAATTGAGACGCTACAAGAAGCTGGACATGCCCGCTGTGCTCAACCTGGCGGTGAACCGGACCCTGTCGCGTACGTTCATGACGAGTGTCACCACGCTGATTGCCCTGGTCGCGCTCGCCATTTTCGGCGGCACGATCATCCGCGACTTTGCCTATGCGATGATCTGGGGCGTGGTAATCGGCACCTATTCTTCGGTGTTTATTGCGGTGCCGGTACTGCTCGGTTTGAAATTGAGTCGCGAAAGCCTGTCCGCAGGCACGGATGATAACGACGAGGCCGACAGTACCGCGGACGAGATGCCGGACGCGCCGTCAGACAAATAGTATGCCGGCCGATCCGACATCAGACACCATCGTTCACCAGATTGTCGAGCGATACGGCGCCGGCAAGTTTCAAATCTCCGGATTGACCTATCAAAACTCCGTTCTGGTATTCCCTGAACGCACCGTAGACTGGTCGGTCTCCACATTCACAGACATCGACGCCGACGCGCTGGCGACGGTCCTGGCTGAATCCGAAGCGGCATCGGAGATCGAACTTCTGTTGCTCGGGTGCGGCCCCAGAATGGAATTGGTGAGCCAGTCCTTGCGGGCGCCGCTGCGTGCCGCGGGAATCGTCATCGAGCCCATGGATACCGGAGCCGCGGCACGGACATTCAACTTGCTGCTGTCGGAAGACCGCAGGGTGGCGGCCGCCCTGATCGTGCTGCCGTAGCCTGACCCCAAACGAAAACGGGGCCCCGAAGGGCCCCGCAATCACTTGCTGACTTTACTCGATCAGAACGGCGAGTTTTGTGCCGCCACCATGCCGTAAAGCATGGGGATCGAGAGCAAGGTGTTGGTGCGTGAGAACAGCATGGCCCGCCGTGCCGACGCCGGTTTGGCTTCGGCCGGTGCATCCACGATGCCCAGCGCGATTTTCTGATTTGGCCAGATCACGAACCAGACATTGAAGGCCATGATGAGGCCGAACCACATCGCAATTCCGATCATTGCGCTGACGAAGCTGCCGTCGGTCAAACCGATGGCGAGCCAGCTGCCGAGCGAACCCTGCATCCATGCGAGGATGAGGCCGAACAGAACTGTCGATGCCGCGCCCCAGCGAAACCAGAACAGGACCGCCGGAGCAATATGCTTTCCGATGGCCGGTTTCATCTCGTCGGGAATTTTCGGCATTGTCGGCACCTGGACAAAGTTCAGGTACCAAAGAAGACCAATCCACATAACGCCGCTGATGACGTGCAGCACACGGATCAGATGTAAAAGGAAAGGATCAAATTCCATTTTTCTATCTCCCTTCCGCGCCTAGCTGGCGATCGCTTGTGCCACGAGCACCATGATGACGGTCAGCACGACCCCCAGCACGACAGTCATATGCAGTGATTCCAATGGGTTTTTCATAGTATCCCCCTGTGCAAGAACCCGAATCGGACTATAGCAAATTCAACGCGTCGATCCTACGCGAGACACGAAACGCCCATTCAGCGCGGGCGAGGGTGCCCATGAGCCTCACGGCGAGCGAACAATATTGTCTGAATGAGGTACGCCGGCATGACCATGACCGGTACCTGACAGCGCTGTTTTTGCCGTCGGAACGCCGCAGAGCGGCGCTGGCGCTCTATGCTTTCAGCCTGGAGATTGCCCGCACCCGTGAACTCATCAGCGAGCCGTTGCTCGGCCAGATACGCCTGCAATGGTGGCGCGAGACGATTGCGGGCCTTTATACAGGCGCGTCGCGCGAACATCCGGTCGTCGAGGCGCTGCAGGCTGCCATCCAGAACCATGACCTGTCGCGCGCGCAGCTGGAAACCTTGGTCGACGCCCGTGAGGCGGACCTGGAGGACACACCGCCGCGAGATCTCGAAGCGCTGGAGGCCTATGCGCGAGAGACATCCGGCGGGCTCTCGGCCCTCGTCATGCGCTGTCTCGATGGTGGCAAAAACGATACCGCCATCGACGCCGCACGGCTTGTCGGCACAGCCTGGGCGATCATTGGCCTAGCTCGCGCTGTCGGGTTCCACGCCCAGACCCAGCGCCTGTACATCCCTGAAGACCTGCTTAGCGCATATGAAGTGGAGCGTCGCCGCCTGTTCGATCTCAAGCCGTCACCGGGCCTGAACCAGGCCATCGAAGTGTTGGTCATGCGTGCCGACAAACTGCTGCGTGAGGCCCGTGCGCAAACCCGGAGAATCCCGAAGTCGGCGCGACGTGGTCTACTGTTGGCCGGTCTTGCCGACAGGCATATTGCGGTGATCCGTAGAGTGGGGCACGATCCGTTCGCGATCCCGGTGGCGCGACCGGCACCGTTGTTGCGTTTGACCTTGCGGGCCTGGGCGGGACGGTATTAGTCGGTGGGTGGGCCCTTAAGTTCGACGATGTTCCCTTCGGGGTCACGCAGATAAACGCTCGGGCCGGTACCGTCCGCCCCGTATCTCGGGCCTTCATCGACGATCTCGATATTGTGTCCCGTTATATAGGCATGGAGTGCGGCATCGTCGAACCGGTCGATGCGGATGGCAAAGTGATCTAGGTTGCGGCCTTCCGCGCCCGGCGCTGCACCTCCCTTGCAGCCCAATACGCCATCGACCGTCACCAGATCGATCAGCTGGCGGCCGGCGCGCAGCTGTAGCAGATCCAACTCCTTATTGTGCCGGTCGACCGTACAACCCAGCACATCACAGTAAAAATGCTGCATGGCGTCGAGATCGACGCAGCGGATCACCACGTGATCTAGGCCTTCCATTTCAAACGGGGGTGTTGCCATAATCAGTTATACACTGGGTCCGACGGTCCCTTCAGTTCGACAGTGTTGCCTGCGGGGTCCTTGATTTGAATGCCCGGACCTTCGCCTTCCGCGCCGCCGCAAATGATGGTGGCCCCCAGATCCACGCCGCGATCCGACAAGTAGGCGCGGATGGCATCATCGTCATAGGGCTCCACCTGGATTTCGAAGTGATCCATGTTGTGGTCGTTCGTGCCCGGTGCGGGGCCACCTTTTAGTCCGGAGGGTTCATCGACGGGTATCAGGTCAACAATGTGATCGCCGATACGCACCTGGTAGAGGCCGATGTCGGTGTCTTCCTCCTGCATCGTCCTACCCAGCACATCACAGTAAAGATGTTTCGTCGCCGCCAGATCGGTGCACCGAATCACCACGTGATCGACGTCCTTCATTGAAAACGGGGCACTCACGCTCATTCGCTCTTCATCCGGGCGCGCAACCGAATCACAGCCGCCGGGCCGCCATGGCGCTCGCTCGCAGGCAGTTCGGTTTCCAGCGCCTCGAGATACTCAATATCGAGTAATTCGCCGGAATCTTCACGCAGCCGGTCCTCGGTTAACATCGTGTCCGTGACCGGCAGCCGCCTTTGCCATACCCCAGATGATCCGGTGTAAAGCCTTCCAAAAGCAAGAGTCCTCCGTGTTTCAGGGTCGATGCTATTCTGTGATGTAGCTCGGTGCAATCGTCCGGTCTGACATGCAGAAAAGCCAGCATAACCAGATCAAATGCCCCGACAGGTACAACCCAGTCACGCAAATAGGCGTTTTCGGCATTGATCGAGACACCGCGGGAGGCTGCGAGCTGTGTTGCCTTTTCGACGCCCACAAGAAATGCATCCACGTTCGTCACATTGAGCCCGCGTTTGGCGAGCCAGACGCCGTTGCGGCCTTCGCCATCACCAAGCATCAGGGCATCCAGTCCCGGTTTTAGGAGATCGGTGTTTGCCTGCAGCCACTGGTTGGGTTCGTGGCCGAAGACCATGTCGCCGCCGCCATAACGCTGGTCCCAGAAATTCCCGGGCCTATCGCGCGGATGGTCGGGATGGCGGGCCATCATTATTCGGCCGCCAAGGGTGTGTCGCTGAACCAGACCGCGATATCGGAAAGCGCGCGGCGCGACATCAGCCGACGACGCTCCTTCTTGCGTTCCTTGCGCTTGATATCTGCCAATGCACCGTCTTCCAGAGGCGGGATCAGGCCGAAATTCACATTCATCGGCTGGAAGGTTTCATCGTCCGCACCGACCGTGACATGTGCCAACAGCGCGCCGTGGGCCGTCGTGTCCGGCGGCGGCGTGACGGCTTCCCCATGGCGTTCGGCGGCGGCGAAACGTCCGGCGAGCAGCCCCATGGCCGCGCTTTCCACATAACCCTCGACACCGGTGACCTGGCCGGCGAAGCGCATGCGGGGCTGTACCTTCAAGCGTAGCGATCCGTCGAGCAAGCGCGGGGAGTTCATGAAGGTGTTCCGGTGGATCCCTCCGAGCCGCGCGAACTCGGCGTTCTCCAGCCCGGGTATGGTTTTAAAAATTTCCTGCTGGGGGCCGTAACGCAGCTTGGTCTGGAAGCCAACCATGTTGAACAGGGTCCCCAGCGCGTTGTCCTGGCGCAGTTGCACGACGGCGTGCGCGCGGGTACCCGTGTTCGGGTCCGTCAGCCCGACCGGCTTCATGGGCCCAAACCGCAAGGTATCCCGGCCACGCAAGGCCATCACCTCGATCGGCAGGCAACCTTCGAAATAAGGTGTGTTCTTCTCCCATTCGTGAAAGTCGACCTTTTCGGCCTCCAGCAGCGCGTCGATGAAGCCTTCGAACTGGACCTCGCCCATGGGGCAGTTGATATAATCCTTTCCGGTGCCGCCGGGCCCCGGCTTATCGTAACGAGACTGAAACCAGGCGACATCCATGTCGATGCTCTCGGCATGAACGATGGGGGCGATGGCATCGAAGAAGGCGAGATTCTTCTCGCCGGTCAGATCGATAATCGCCTTGCTGAGATCGGGCGAGGTGAGGGGGCCGCTCGCAATGATGACATTGTCCCAGTCTTCGGGCGGCAGCCCGGCGACCTCACCGCGCGCTACCTCGATCAACGGGTGGTCAAGAATCGCCGTCGTAATCTGCGCGGCAAACCCTTCGCGGTCGACCGCCAGGGCGCTACCGGCAGGGACTCGGTTCGCATCCGCCGCGGCCATGATCAATGACCCGAGGATTCGCATCTCCGCATGGAGGATGCCCACCGCATTTCCCTCGGCATCGTCAGAACGAAACGAGTTGGAACAGACCAGCTCGGCCAGACTGTCGGTCTGATGGGCTTCCGTCGCACGGTCCGGGCGCATCTCATGCAGGATGACGGGAACCTGGGCACGGGCCAGTTGCCAGGCCGCCTCGCTGCCCGCAAGGCCGCCGCCAACCACATGCACCGGCGTTATATCTGTTTTACTCATGGGTCAGGACATAGCGAGCCCCGCGGGTGAAGGCAATTGCGCGTTTCGCACATCAAACGCTTCGTGAGTTGACGCGACGCAGGCCCGGTGCGGCGGTTTGACCGAAATCCACGAACAGGAGGCGCCGATGCGCAAAGTCGGACTGATCGCTGCACTTGCGGTTCCATTGCTTACCGGTCGGGATAAGCAGGCGGCGGAGTAGGGCACCTACATCCCGTCTACGAAAAACACCCGGTCGTTCGCCGCCTTCAGACGCAGCGGCAACACGGCCTGATACTCCGGCTAGTTGTGCCAGGTGCGTGCCGCGTCCATGTCCGCGAACTCCAGGTTCACGATCCGCTTGGACGCCCAGCCGCCCTCGACCATTTCGATGGCCGAGGTGGCGGCCAGGAGTTTCGCGCTATACTGCTGGAGTGTCGATGGTACCTTTTCCAGATACTCGTCCATTGATGACGTATCGTGGATGTCGGCATCGAAGATCGCGTAGGCGGTCATGATGGTTTCCTAGAGTCCCGGCATGATAATCAGGCTGTCATTAGCGGCGCGCTGACGCAGCGGGATAATCTCCTGGTATTCCGGCGAGTTGTACCAGCCCTTCGCCGCCGCTTCGTCGGCGAATTCGAGAATCACGACCCGCTGCGGGGCCCAGTCCCCTTCGAGTGTTTCGGGGGCGTTGTTGGCGATCGGCTTGCCGCCATGGGCCTTCAGGGTGGCGCCGACTTTCTCGGCATACGCCTTGAAGGCTTCGGGATCGTGAACGTTGGCATCGACGACGATGTATGCGGACATAATTCGTTTCCTTTTCTAGGCTTTCTGGATTGAACATGAACGACTGACGCCGCTCTTCGACTACTCGTTGGCCGAGGTGACCGGTCCTTGGTATTTCCGCAAGGCAGCGCCCTTGCCATCGAAAAGATTCACGGTTCGAACCCGCGACGGATCGATTTTAGCCGCGGTTGCGATTGCCGACAGGTCGCCGGAGTCTGTGCGGGAGGATTTTCTGACTTCGTCGGTTCTCAAAAAACTTAGATGCATTCGAACATCGGTTTTGAACGTCCCGAGATAAATAGCCTCGCCGGGTTTAACCTCAAAGCGCGGCGTTTGTGTCGTCAGGATATAGTTCGGATCATTCCTGGAAGTTGGTGACGGAGACATCAACGAGCCATGCACCAATCGTTCATACCCGACAAGAACAAAACGGGCTTGCTCCAGCACGATGACGAATGAATAGGTCCCCGGCTCCACAACCTGTGCGTCCCAGGAAATTCGTCGCTCGCCGTCACGTCGAAATTCAATTGGTAGCGCTCGAATGCGAACGTTCTCGACCCGATCACCATCTTCATCCTCCAGACGGTCGCCGGGGCCCAGGGGCAAAAAAGCCAGGCCAAAATGCGTAGCGGGTGCTTGAATCCTGAACGAAATCACTGAGCGCGGCGTTGACGGCGGCTCCCTCAAGCGTTGAAGTGGTTTCCACTGCCCAGAATATGTCGCCGTTTTCAGCTTTGGTAAGCTCCTGCTGGTATTTCGCGCTGGCGCAACCGGCAAGAACCACCATGCACACCACAGCGAAACCACTTCGCAGTCTGGATTTGTGATGTCGAAACCAGCGCATCGTCATAATTCCTCACGCATCAACCGTAATATTACAGGCACCAGCAGCGCACTGCGAACCGAGCCCGTGGGACAGGATTAATTACGTGAGCGCAGCACCGAGTTCACGCCCGTTTCTTCGTTTTCTTCGCCAGTGACGGCAGGTATGGGGCAAGGAAGTCGCCCGTGAAGCTGCCGTCGACCGCGCAGATGTCTTCCGGCGTGCCGGTGGCGACAATCTGGCCGCCCTTGTCGCCGCCCTCGGGGCCGAGGTCGATGATCCAGTCGGCGGTCTTGATGACCTCCAGGTTATGCTCGATCACCACCACCGTGTTGCCGGTGTCGACCAGGGCCTGAAGCACCTCGAGCAGCTTGCGGACATCGTGATAGTGCAGGCCGGTCGTGGGCTCGTCGAGGATGTAGAGCGTCTTGCCGGTGGCCCGGCGTGACAGTTCCTTGGCCAGCTTCACGCGTTGTGCTTCACCACCTGACAAGGTGGTGGCGGCCTGGCCGATCTGGATGTAGCTCAGCCCGACCCGCTCAAGGGTCTCGAGTTTGCCGTGGATTGACGGCACCGCCTTGAAGAACTCCCGGCCTTCCTCGACCGTCATCTCGAGGACGTCGGCGATGGATTTGTCGCAGTAGAGAATTTCAAGGGTCTCGCGGTTGTAGCGTTTGCCGTGGCAAATATCGCACTGGACGTAGACATCCGGCAGGAAGTGCATCTCGATCTTGATGACGCCATCACCCTGACAGGCCTCGCAACGCCCGCCCTTGACGTTGAACGAGAAGCGACCGGGCTTGTAGCCGCGCGCCTTGGCCTCGGGCAGTCCGGTAAACCAGTCGCGGATCGGAGTAAACGCGCCGGTGTAGGTCGCCGGGTTTGAGCGTGGGGTGCGACCGATGGGCGACTGGTCGATGTCGATTACCTTGTCGAGAAAGTCGAGCCCCTCGATGGCCGTGTGGGCACCCGGGGCCGGGCGTGAGCCATAGATGTGCCGGGCCGCTGCGTTGTAGAGCGTGTCCAGCACCAGGGTGGACTTACCCGAGCCCGACACACCAGTGATGCAGGTGAACGTCCCCAGCGGGATTTCCGCGGTCACGTCCTTTAGGTTGTTCGACGACGCGCCGATGACCCGCAAGACCTGTCCCTCCTTGCCGGGCCGCCGCTCAGCCGGGATCGGGACCTGCTCGATGCCGGTGAGGTATTTGGCAGTCAGGCTCTTGTTGACCTGCTGCATAACCTTCTTAGAGGTGCCGTGGGCCACGACCTCGCCGCCATGCACACCCGCACCCGGGCCCATATCCACCAAATAGTCAGCGGTCCGGATTGCGTCCTCGTCATGCTCGACCACGACGACGGTGTTCCCCAGGTCGCGCAGGCGCTTGAGGGTTTCCAGCAGGCGGGCATTGTCGCGCTGATGCAGTCCGATGGACGGCTCGTCCAGCACATAGAGCACGCCGGTCAGGCCGGAGCCGATCTGGGAGGCGAGGCGAATACGCTGGCTCTCGCCCCCCGACAAGGTGCCGGACTTGCGGTCGAGGGTCAGATATTCGAGCCCGACATCGTTGAGGAAGCCCAGGCGGTCGTTGATTTCGCGCAGGATCCGGTCGGCGATCTCGCGTTGTTTGGCGGTCAGGTGGTTTTCGAGGTCCAGAAACCAATCGCCGGCCGCGCCGATAGACATCTTCGTCGTCTCGCTCACATGCTTGCCGTTGATCCGCACGGCCAGCGCCTCCGGCTTGAGCCTTGCCCCTTCGCAGGCCTCACAAACGGATGTCACCTGGTACTTGCCGATCTCCTCGCGAGCCCAGCTACTCTCGGTCTCGCGGTAGCGGCGCTCCAGGTTCATCACCACGCCCTCGAAGGGCTTCTTGGTCTCGTAGGTGCGCAACCCGTCGTCGTATTTCATGGTGATCGAGGTCTTGCCCGAGCCGAACAGCACGGCGCTCTGCACCTTGTCGGGCAGCTCCGACCAAGCATCGACCGCCGAGACCTTGTAGTGGCGCGCGATCGCATCCAGCGTCTGGGCGTAGTAGGGGCTGGACGAGTTGGACCAGGGCGCAATCGCCCCGTCACGCAGGCTCTTGGTCTTGTCCGGCACCACCAGATCGGGATCAACCACCACCTTGGTACCCAACCCGTCGCAGGCGGGGCATGCACCGAACGGGTTGTTGAAGGAGAACAGCCGCGGCTCGATCTCCTCGATCGTGAAGCCGGAGACGGGGCAGGCGAACTTTGACGAGAAGATCGTCTGTTCACCGGTATCCGCATTTTCAGCAAATACGAGACCATCGGCCAATTCCAGTCCGGTCTCGATGGAATCCGCCAGACGGGTCTCGATGCCGGGTCGGACCACGATGCGGTCCACCACCACGGCGATATCGTGTTTGAAATTCTTGTCGAGCGCGGGAGCATCGGCGATCTCGTACATCTCGCCGTCGATCTTCACCCGCTGGAAGCCGCGTTTCTGTAGGCTGGCGAGTTCCTTACGGTATTCGCCCTTGCGCCCGCGCACGATGGGGGCCAGCAGGTAGAGCCGCGTGCCTTCGTCCATCTCCAGCGTGCGGTCGACCATCTGGCTGACAGACTGGGCCTCGATGGGCAGCCCGGTCTCGGGCGAATAGGGGATGCCGACTCGGGCATAGAGTAGACGAAGGTAGTCGTAGATCTCGGTGACGGTGCCCACGGTCGAGCGAGGATTACGGCTGGTGGTCTTTTGCTCGATGGAAATCGCCGGCGACAGGCCCTCGATCGAGTCCACATCCGGCTTCTGCATCAACTCCAGGAACTGGCGCGCGTAGGCTGACAGGCTTTCCACGTAACGGCGCTGGCCCTCGGCATAGATCGTGTCGAAAGCGAGGGAGGACTTGCCCGATCCCGAAAGGCCGGTAATCACCACCAGGGAATCCCGGGGCAACGTGACGTCGATACTGCGCAAGTTGTGTTCGCGGGCGCCGCGGACGACGATTTTCTTCTGCATTTGTGCCTTACGGGCGAGGGTTCTGGGCCAAATTCAGCCGATCCGAAGCTGTTTTCGAATATGGCTCGGCAAGGATCAAAAGACCAGTGGACAGGGGTTGACTGAAAAGAGAACAAAACATGAATATCATGGGGATAAGTCAACGTCCAGACCGCTTGTGGGGCACCGGGCCCCATGCCAGTGTGAGCGTGGATTTGCACCCCGAGTCGCAACCTTTTCGCGGCGCATGATGATCGATTCCCAAGTTCAGGAGACACACCCAATGTCAGGCAGCGTCAACAAAGTCATTCTCGTCGGAAATCTGGGCCGTGACCCGGAAGTTCGCTCCATGCAGTCCGGCGACAAGGTGTGCAACCTGTCGGTCGCCACGTCCGAACGCTGGAAAGACCGCAACTCCGGCGAGATGCAGGAGAAGACCGAGTGGCATCGGGTGGTGATGTTCGACCAGAAACTGGTCGAAGTGGCCGAAAAATACCTCCAGAAGGGCGCCAAAGTGTTCCTCGAGGGCCAGCTCCAGACCCGCAAGTGGACCGATCAGTCCGGCCAGGAAAAATACACGACCGAGGTGGTCCTCCAGCGCTTCCGCGGTGAAATGGTCATGCTCGACAGCCGCGGTGGCGGCGGTGGTGGTGGATATGATTCCGCACCCGCCCACGACCAGCAGCCCGCGATGGCGGCTGGCGGCGGTGGCGGCCTGGGCGGCGGCGACGATCTGGACGACGAAATCCCTTTCTAATCGCCACGAATTGGGTCGTCAGGCGATCGCGAATCCCGCGTGTTTTCAGGGCTTTGCAACCCCGCGTTTCCTTGCCCGGATCCCCGGATTCAGGTAGTCTCTGACGATGAAAATGCACCCGATTCGGCTTGTTCGAAATTACATTAATTTTGTGCCGCACAGCGTTGATAAAAAACGATGAGTGACCAATCCGTAGAGCTCCCGCCGGACGGTTTTGATATCGCCCCGGTGACCATCGAGGACGAGATGAAGTCCTCGTACCTCGATTACGCGATGAGCGTGATCGTATCGCGCGCCTTGCCCGATGTGCGCGACGGCCTGAAACCGGTGCACAGGCGCATCCTTTACTCGATGAAAGAGTCCGGTTTCGAGTACAACCGGCCCTATCGAAAGTCCGCGCGTATCGTCGGCGAGGTCATGGGTAAGTATCACCCCCATGGCGACAGCGCGATCTACGACGCCATGGTGCGCATGGCGCAGGATTTCTCCATGCGCCTGGAACTGATCGACGGCCAGGGTAATTTCGGCTCCATGGACGGCGACCGGGCCGCGGCCATGCGCTACACCGAGGCGCGCATGTCAAAGGCTGCACATTCGCTGATCGCGGATATCGACCGGGATACGGTCGATTTCCAGCCAAACTACGACGAAAGCATCAACGAACCGGTGGTTCTGCCGGCCCAGTACCCGAATTTGCTGGTCAACGGCGCCGGCGGCATCGCCGTAGGCATGGCGACCAACATCCCGCCACACAATCTAGGCGAGGTGATCGACGCCTGCTGTCTGTACATCGACAATCCCGAGACGAGCATCGACGAGATGCTCGAGGTGATGCACGGGCCCGATTTCCCGACCGGCGGCATCATACTGGGTACCAGCGGCATCCGCGCGGCCTTCCACACCGGTCGCGGGTCTGTCGTCATCCGGGCCAAGACCGCTTTCGAAGAGGTTCGGGCCGGGCGCAACGCTATCGTCGTCACCGAAATTCCCTATCAGGTGAACAAGTCCCGGATGATCGAGCGCATCGCCGAGGTCGCCCAGGAGAAGATCATCGAAGGCATCTCCGACCTGCGCGACGAGAGTGACCGGGACGGGGTGCGGGTTGTCATCGAGCTGAAGCGCGACGCGGAACCCGAGGTGATCCTCAACCAGCTGTTCCGATACACCCAGCTGCAATCCTCGTTCGGCGTCAACATGCTGGCATTGAACGGCGGGCGGCCGGAGCTGCTTAACGTCAAGGAGATCATCGCCGCGTTCGTGGCCTTCCGCGAGGAGGTCATCACCCGGCGCACGATCTATGAGCTGGCCAGGGCACGCGATCGCGCCCACACGCTGGTCGGCCTAGCCGTGGCCGTGGCCAATCTGGACCCGGTGATCGCGCTGATCCGCGCCGCCAAGGACGCCAATGACGCGCGGGAGCAGCTCACCGCCAAGATGTGGCCGGCCAAGGAAGTGGCGCCGCTGATCACATTGATCGATGAGCCAGGACGCGCGGTGGACGAGAAGGGCAACTACCAGCTGTCCGAAGAGCAGGCCAAGGCGATCCTGGAACTTCGCCTGCATCGCCTGACCGGCCTCGAACGTGACAAGATTGCCAACGACCTGGTGGAGCTGGTCGAGCAGATCAAGGAATACCTCTCGATCCTCGACGACCGCGAGAAACTATACGGAATCCTGCGCGACGAGCTCCTGGCGATGCGTGAGGAATTCGCCGATCCGCGCCGCACCGAAATTATCGAGGGCGAGTTCGAGCAGGACATCGAGGCGCTGATCCAGCGTGAGGACATGGTCGTGACCGTGACCCACAATGGCTACATCCAGCGGGTCCCGCTCTCGACCTACCGGGAGCAGAAGCGCGGCGGCAAGGGCCGGGCGGGCATGAAGGCTCGCGACGAAGACTTCATCAGCTCGGTCTTCGTGCTCAACACCCACACGCCGGTGCTGTTCTTCTCGTCACGCGGCATGGTCTACAAGACCAAGGTCTACAATCTGCCCGTCGGCACGCCCCAGGGGCGTGGCAAGGCGCTGGTCAACGTGTTGCCACTCGAAGAAGACGAGACCATCACGACCCTGATGCCGCTGCCGGAAGACGAGTCCGAGGCTGAGAAACTGTTCGTCATGTTCGCAACCGAGAGCGGCAATGTTCGACGCAACCGCCTGTCGGATTTCGTCCAGGTAAAATCCAACGGCAAGATCGCCATGAAGCTCGACGAGGGCGACCAGCTCGTCGGCGTGCAGCCTTGCGAGGATTCCGATCACGTCCTGCTGGCGACCGCCAAGGCTAAGTCAATCCGCTTCGAGGCGACCGATGTGCGTGTGTTTGTCGGGCGCAACTCGACGGGCGTGCGCGGTATTCGCCTGGGCCCGGATGACAATGTGATTTCGATGTCGATCCTGTCCCACGCGGAATTCTCGGTCGATGAGCGCGAGGCCTACCTCAAACGCAGCCGCGCCGAACGCGCGGATGCCGACAGCGATGCATCCGCCGAAGCGCCCGTTGCGGATGCGGATAACAGCGAGGAAAGCGAAGCGCTTGTGCTTTCCGACGAACGCTATGCGGAACTAGCCAAGCAGGAGCAATTCATCCTCTCGGTCACTGCCAACGGATTCGGCAAACGAACCTCCGCCTATGAGTATCGGATCACCAACCGGGGCGGACAGGGCGTGGTCAATATTACCCTGTCCGACGTGAAGGATAACGCCGTCGTGGCGTCGTTTCCGGTCGAGGAAGAAACCCAGCTCGTCATGGTCACCGACGGGGGCCAACTCATCCGCACGGGCGTGGTCGACGTGCGTATCGCCGGCCGCTCCACCCGCGGCGTGACACTATTCCGTGTCGCCGAAGACGAACGGGTTGTGACCGTCGCCCACTTGAGCGACGATGATGAGGAAGACGAGACGGACGAAAATACCGAACAAGATGCCGAGAACGGCACGGATCGGGGGAGCGAGACGCCCGATGTAGAGACGGGCGGGGCATCGAACGACGATGCAGTCGGCAGCGACGAAACGTCGCTCGAGGATGAAAATGGCGAAGAATGAACGCGTGGGGGTCTACCCCGGTACCTTCGACCCGACCACGAACGGGCATATGGATATCATCAAGCGCGGCGCACGCGTGCTCGATCGGCTGGTGATCGGCGTCGCCGTCAATGCTGGCAAAGGTCCGCTTTTCTCGCTCGACGAGAGGGTGGAAATGGTCCGAGACGAGGTCGCATCGATCGACGATCCCAAAGTTGGTAAGATCGACGTCAAACCCTTCGATTCCCTGTTGATGCAATTTGCTGAAGCGGAGAGTGCCGATTGCATCCTGCGCGGCCTGCGTGCTGTCTCGGACTTCGACTATGAATTCCAGATGGCCGGCATGAATGCCCGCCTTAACGCTGACATAGAGATTTTGTTTCTGATGGCCTCGGAACGTCACCAGTTCATCGCCTCGCGCCTGGTCAAGGAGATCGCGGCTCTAGGTGGTGATATTTCCAGTTTCGTTTCGCCCACGGTTGCCCGACGTGTGAATGAACGCTTCGGGCGGCTCGACCTGCCGGCCGTCAACGAGTAAACACCCATGATGAAACGTCGCGTACTTTTTGCTGTAACCGGCGTTGCAGTCGTAGCCCTCGCGTTGGGGTTCTACTGGAATCAGCAATCAAACAAGCCAACACCTACCGCGGAAACGCGGACAGAACCCAGAACGCAGGAGCGCGACATGGAAAACACACTCTACATCGACCTGGAAGGCGGACGCGTGACAATCCAGCTGCTGCCCGAAGTCGCCCCCAATCACGTCGCGCGCATCAAGGAACTCGCTCGCGCGGGTTTCTATGACGGTATCGTCTTTCACCGTGTGATCGACGGCTTCATGGCCCAGACCGGCGATCCGACGGGTACCGGCACGGGCAGCTCCGAGCTCCCCGACCTGGAAGCAGAGTTCTCTGACGTCAACCACGGCCGCGGTGCGGTCTCCATGGCCCGCGCGCAAAGCCCGAACAGCGCCAACAGCCAGTTTTTTATCGTTTTCGATGACGCCTCTTTCCTAGACGGCCAGTACACCGTTTGGGGACAGGTGACCGACGGCATGGAACATGTCGACGCGATCAAGCGAGGCGAAGGGTCGAGCGGCACCGTCCAGGATCCGGACAAGATGATCAAGGTACAGGTCGCGGCCGACGCGCAGTAGGGGCCAACAAACAAGTCTGAAAACACGCGCGTCAGGCATTGACCCGGCGCGTCCCGGTTTCTAAATAGACGCATACCGCGCATTGCCGCCCGAATCCGATGGCAGCGTGTGCCGTGTGGGCACTTAGCTCAGTTGGTAGAGCATTCGACTTTTAATCGAACGGTCGTAGGTTCGAATCCTACAGTGCCCACCATTTTCCCATGCCAGACCTTTCTTGGGTGCAATTGCGCCGAACCAGAAAATGCGGAAGCATTTTTCATCGGGCTGTGCCCTACTCGTGTCCTAGGGAACCGGATGCAACGCAAAGACAAAGCAACTCAATCAAACAAGCTGGTCTGTGACTTCACAGGCGGAGCAGTGCGCCATCGGTTTCGGTTTGGCGGTGGCCGTGGTCAGGCATTGCCCAAGGCTGTCGGCATGAAAGGCGGGAACAACCCGCAAGTGGTAGATACCACGGCTGGTCTCGGCCGGGACGCCTTCCTGCTTGCATCGCTGGGCGCGAACGTCACACTGATCGAACGATCCCCGGATATGCACAACCTGCTGGTCGAAGGCATGGAACGCGCTCGAATGGCGGGCGGTGACGTCGCGGACGTCATCAGCCGTATGACCTTGGTTCATGGGGACGCCAGGGATCTGCTGGCCGGCCTCGACCCGGAAGTGGTGCTGGTCGACCCGATGCATCCGCCGCGCAATAAATCCGCACTCGTGAAGAATGAAATGCGCCTGATCCGCGAGATCGTTGGCACAGACGAGGATTCGGCCGAACTCATGAGTGAAGCCCTGGCCACCGCCAGTAAACGGGTGGTACTGAAGTGGCCGCTGCGGGCCGACCCGATGAGCGGTATCCGCGCCCCGTCACACAGGATCACTGGCAAAACCACCCGCTACGACGTGTACATGGTCGGCTGAGGACACGTGCGACAACGCCACGCGAGCGGCCCACAGTACAGTGCGTCATGGATCATACGTAGGCCGGCCGCGGGTTGCGGGTGCGCAGAATCAACCCCGCGATGATGGCGAGATTGGTCAGGTTGAACCCGACACCAATAAGAAACGCGAGCTGGTAACTGCCGGTCTGATCGAACACATGACCGCCCAGCCATGAGCCCAACGCCATGCCGCCACCGGCACAAAGCAGAACTAGGCCTGTCCGCCGTCCGGCTTCGGCGGCGGGCAGGAGTTCGCGCACGATCACCGGATAGCAAGGCAGGATGCCGCCGTAACCGAGGCCAAACAGCGCGGCGGCCAAGTAGACCGTCGACAGATTGTCGACAAAGGCGAGGACGAACAGCAATGTCGCCTGGGTCGAAGAGAACAGAAAAATCGCCCGCAATCCGCCAAAACGTCGACCAAGGAATCCGACCCCGAAGAAGCTTGCCAGCGCTGAGCAGCCGAGCATGACCGACAACACTTCCGCGCCGCGCGCGGGATCGTATCCGAGGTCGCTGACATGGCTGACGATATGGGCGAGGGGCAGCGACATCGCCACACAGCATCCGATCGATGCGGTCGAAAGCAGGGCCTGGATCGTGCGTGGCTCCAGTGGTGCGCGCACAGGTGAAACATCGCGGCTACGCATGGCGCGGGACGGGGCAGAGGATTTCAAAGTGGGGGGCCTCTGCCGCAAGATCAACGCCAGAGGTAACATCGTGCCGAGCGCGAACAGGCCATAGAGCAAAGCCGTCTGGCGCCAGCCGACGGTGGCGATCAGATAGTGGAACACCTGAGGCCACATCAGGCCGGCCAGCCCCTGACCGGACCCGACGACACCCACGGCAAGGCTGCGGTTATGCTCGAACCAACGCGTGATGTTCGCGGTCAGCGGTGCAAACAGGCATGAGCGACCAAAGAAACCGAGCATCACGCCGTAGATGAAGAACAGCTCCCACTGGGTTTGGACGAAGCTGGTAAGGATCGCGCCAAGGCCAACCATGCTGGCCCCGATGAAGGCGGGCATTATCATTCCGCGCCGGTCGAGCAGCCAGCCCATGAAAATACCGCCGATTCCCGCACCACCATATTGCAAGGCATAGGCGATCGACGGTACGGCGCGCGGCCAGGCAAACTCGGCACTGATCTGCTTAAGGGCAACGACGATAAAATAGATGCTGCCGGTGCCAACCAGCATGAACAGCAGCGACGCGACCAGCACGATACTCCGTTGCCGAGCCGCCGGTTGTCTCAGTCCCCCGAAGATGTCTGTCATGATCCTTCCCCGTTATACACGAACGATAGCCTGTCTCTCGGCAGGACCGGGGAACATTCGCCGGCTAACATGTTGTTTTGATGCCTTCAGCAAAGTGCTTGAATAATGATGCACGAGCACACGGAGAGTCGGTTAGATACCAATGTTAGACGACCGCATTCAGGCTCAGTACGAGACCTATCCCTATCCGGCGAGAAATCCGCATGATGAAACGAAGCATTTGCGCGTCGTCTCGCCAAGTCAGTTATTTAAGGTCAACCATTTCGCGTTCGGCGGTCGGCGTGATTTGAGTGCTCCGCTACGGGTTCTTGTTGCCGTCGGCGGCACCGGAGACGCTGCGATCATGATGGGGCAGCAAATGACCGACGCCGGAGTTCCAGGCACGGTCATCCATCTCGATCTCAGTGCCGAAAGTCAGGATATCGCCCGTCGGCGCACGGAGGTTCGCGGGTTGGATAATATCGAGTTTGTGCAGGGGTCGCTCCTCGATGTTGGTGAACTCGGCCTCGACACCTTCGATTATATTGATTGCTGCGGTGTCTTGAATCACCTGGAAGAGCGGCTGGCAGGACTGCAAACTCTCATCTCGGTGCTCGCCCCGGATGGCGGCCTCGGCATCACGGTGTATGGCGAACTTGGTCGAACCGGCCTCTACCATGTGCAGGATATGTTGCGAACATTGGGGCCGGTTGACGAGGATGATGCCAGCAGAGTTGAGAGCGCGAAGCGATTGCTTGAGATTCTGCCGCCAACAAACTGGTTCCTGCGCAACGGACAATTGAACGACCACAAAGGGGGGAGGCGATCCCGGTGTTTTCGATCTGCTGCTGCATTCCCAAGACCGCGCCTACAGGGTGCCGGAGCTTGCAGAACTGACTGCCGCCGCGGAGTTGCGCATAACAGGCTTATTGCCACTCGCCGACTACGACCCGGCACAGTTGTTGAAATCGCCCGCACTACTGGAACGTCTGCAGGACATGGACCAGATGGAACGTGCTGCCTTCGGTGAATTGCTGGCGGGCAACATAAAGAAGCATGTGTTCTATGCAGTGCTCACAGAAAACCCTGTGGCACTTCCAATACCCGACGATCCCGCAGCCGTGCCTGTCTTGCTCGATATGACTCCGGAAGATGCCGCCAAACAGATACCCGCCCGCGGCATGGTCACGCGGTCACGCAACGGTTTGACGTATGCACTTTCCGTACCGCGCTTGGCACGAGCCATCGCTCAGCGTTGTGACGGCCAACGGATCTTGGCGGACATCCATGAGGACATTCTGCAAGTGCGCAGTGACCTGGAATGGGAAACCTTCAAGACCCAGTTCGATGATTTTTTCAACACCATGCACGCCATCAACCGCATGGTTTTACGCCTGCCACCCCACAAGAACTAAGGCGTTGCAGTTGAATGGCGGGCATCGGCAGTCCTGCTCGGACGTGCCGACCCATCGAAGTGTCCCTGATTAGGCACGCAGCTCCTTTTCCCAGGCGATGCACGTATCGGCGAGGCGCGCGGGCGGAGATTTTAGCAACGCGCGTGCGACCTGGCGCACCCGGTCCCGTTGCACATCCTCGGTGACGTATTCGACCGGTGACTTTCCGTCCACGCGCGCCAGAAACAACCCCGGAAGCAGGCTCGCCGTCCGGGCTTCCATCTCGTCGGGCGATTCCCAATCCACGCCGGCCAGATAGGCTTTCGTCATCGCATCGAAGCAGTCGAGGAAGGCGGGCATCGCTGCCGGCGTCCACAAGCATTTCAGCAGAAAATGGTTGAGGCAGAAGGCCAGGTCGAATGCCGGGTCGCCGATGCAGGCACATTCCGCATCTAGGAATACCGGGCCGTCGGGGCCGGTCAGGATGTTCTTGGGGCTGACGTCGCCGTGGATCATCGCCAGGCGGGTGACATGGGTCCTATCGCTCAAGGTATGGAGCACGTCGTGCAAATCAGGGTGCGGACCCGCGGTCGCCTCGAGATAAGGTTCGAGGCGAATCGCGTGGAAGATATCGTTCCGCGGGAAGGTTTCCTTAAGCTCCTCGCGCCCGGCGGTGCCAGCATGTATCAAGGCGAGGCGGCGACCAACTTCCGCAGCGACTTCCGGGTCGGCACGTCCGTCGCGCAATTCATTCTTGTAGAGTTTGAACTCCGCCGGATCGAGAAATTCCATGGCGAAGAGCATGGCAGCTTCGTCATGCGCCAAGACTTTCGGCGCAGCGCCCGGGATGATGCCGTCCGCGATCCGGTACCAGTCGACCTCAAAGCGGTTGCGTTCGACCGGGACTTGCCACTCGACCTCGACGGCGAGCTGGGGCAGGGCACGTTTCACGCAGAAACTACGGCCGGGTGTGGTTACTTTCCAGATATCAGACGATATCCCGCCCGTGAGGCGTTCGAACGCGGCAGAATCGTCAATCAGACCGGCCTCACGCAGTGATGCGACGAGCTCGTCATCCGGTTGCGGGGAACCGCTCACGCCTTGCCCTCATAGACCTCGATTACCCGTGTCGCATCGTCTTTCGCCCAGCCGGCGTCGGCGGCGCGCTGGAACATGGCGCGGGCAGCGGGCACGACGGCGAGGTCGATGCCGTTATCTTTCGCGAGGTCGATGGCGATACCCATGTCCTTGACGAAAATCTCGACCGCACCCCGGGCCGTGAAATCACGCTCGGTGAGGGGGCCGATGGACATATCCAGCATTTTGCCCTGAACCGAACCCTTGGGCAGGCAATGGGCCATCGCTGCATGAGACAGGCCGGCCCGCTCGCCGGTGATGATGACCTCGGCCAGCAGCGCCGTACTCGCATTAACGAATAGATTGGTAACGACTTTCATCACCGCGCCGGTGCCCGATGCACCGGTGTGGGTCGCATCTGCAGACAGGCTTGTCAGGATGGGTTCGATCCGTCCGAAGGCCGCGTCGCTGCCGCCGACCATGAAGGTGATCGAGCGGTCATCAATCTGGGGCGTGGAGCCCGAGATCGGCGCGTCGAGCATGTCGATGCCCTGCGCGGCGAGCTTCGTGCACAACTCCTTGCTGTAGGACGGCGGCATGGTGCTCATTTCCACATGGATGAGACCGGTCTTGCCGGCCTTGTCGATCCCATCGGGGCCGAACAGGTTTTCCTCGATATGCTCGGGCTTCAATAGAATGGAGAAGGTGATGTCGCTGGCGCCGGCGACTACGCGGGCATTTGCACAAGGTGCTCCGCCTGCGGCCGCCAACATGTCCATGCGCGCGGGATCGATGTCGTAACCCGACACGTCGTGGCCATCGGCCATCATCTCCCGCGCCAGCGCCAGCCCCATCTTCCCCAGCCCGATCATTCCCAGCTTTTCACCCATCGTTCGCCCCTTTAAAAATCGTCATCGGCACTCGAATTCACGACGCAAATATAGCGGAGATGCCCTCAACTTTAAGCATTCGGTAACCACCAAATTTCTGATTTTCTTGACAAATCTCCGGAGCGGGCCCAAATAGCGCCCATTAGTTGTCTCGCGATTGCGCGAAGCGCCGCACCTAGCCGGCGCATATCTTGAGAATAACAATCAAGAAATAGAGCCGATCCGGCCGCGCCCGGAATCGGCGAACGCCAAGGCGAACCTGCGTCGATTATTCGACCGGGCCTGTGGTGATAAAGGAATTCAAGTGAACGATATTAAGTTTACGGATCTCGGCCTGGCCGAGCCGATCCTGCGGGCATTGTCTGACCGCAACCATGACACGCCGACGCCGATCCAGGCCCAGGCCATTCCCCGACTTCTCGAACATGTCGACCTCCTGGGCGTTGCACAGACGGGCACCGGCAAGACCGGCGCCTTTGCGTTGCCAATCCTGCATGTATTGTCGCGCGGCCACGGTGACGGAAAGCGCAGCCAACCGCGCGCGCTCATCCTGGCACCGACCCGCGAGCTGGCGATCCAGATTGGTGATGAGTTCCATGCCTACGGCAAATATCTGCATCTGCGCCACGTCGTGATATTCGGCGGTGTCTCGCAGCACGCTCAGGTGACCAAGCTCCGCCGTGGAGTCGACGTAGTCGTCGCCACACCGGGGCGTTTGCTTGACCTGATGGAGCAGGGGCATGTGAACCTGAAACATGTGGAACATCTCGTCCTCGACGAGGCAGACCGCATGCTCGACATGGGATTTATCCATGATGTGCGGAAGATTCTCGATAAGTTGCCTGAGAATCGCCAGTCGTTGCTGTTCTCGGCAACCATGCCGGCGGAAGTGATGAAGCTTTCGCATGACATGCTCTGCGAGCCCGAGCGGATCGATATTGCGCCGAAAACGATTGCCGTTGAGGCGATCCGCCAGTCCGTCCATTTCGTAAACGGTAAGGAGAAGCAAAGCCTTCTGCGCGAGCTACTCGGCGAGCAGGATATGAATCGCGTGATCGTGTTCACGCGCACCAAACACCGGGCGAACAGGGTTGCCGACAATCTAGTCAAGGCCGGAATTGAAG
Source organism: Alphaproteobacteria bacterium (assembly GCA_049601915.1). GTDB lineage: Bacteria > Pseudomonadota > Alphaproteobacteria > UBA6615 > UBA6615 > UBA8079. Next base: position 201,939 of record JBMYRB010000003.1, on the reverse strand, counting down.
CCGCGGCCATTCACGGCAATAAGTCCCAGGCCGCCCGTCAGAAAGCGCTCGATGCCTTCCGCAAGGGCCGGGTCCGGGTTTTGGTCGCAACCGATATCGCGGCTCGCGGTATCGACGTGAAGGAGATCACTCATGTGATCAACTTCGAGTTGCCGAACGAAGCCGAGAGTTACGTTCATCGGATCGGTCGCACCGCGCGCGCCGGGTCCGAGGGTGTGGCCCTGTCGTTCTGTGATGATACCGAGTACGGTGAACTCAAGGACATTGAGAAACTGATCGGTCGACCGGTTGAAACCGCCAGTGGAGAACGCCCACTCAAAGCTGCAGCGAAACCGGCCAGAGGTGGTCGCCAGGGCAAGTGGGCGAACAACAAGGGCGGACGGGCTCGTGCGGGAGGTCAAAAACGACGTTCCGGTCGTAACCGTCGACCCACCCGGCGTGCGGCCTGACCATGACTGAACTTCACGTCGTTTATTCGTTCTGAAGGAGAAATAAGCATGGCACGTAAGACAAACTACAGTTTTGAAAAACGCCAACGTGAACTCCAGAAGAAGGAGAAGAAAGCCGCCAAAGCCGAAGCCAAGCGAGCCGCAAGGATAAGCCAGGGAGAACTTGCGCCTGATGGCGAGGCGCCCGCCGGCGCTCCTGCAGACAGCCCGCCGCGCGAGCCGAACGAATAACGTCGGCAAAGCCGAAATCAGAGGGGCGCCCGCTGTGGGCGCCCTTTTTTTGATCGCCCGGTTTTCCTGCGGCCGGGTTTTGCTGTACCAGCATGAATATGTCTCGAACCCGATACATTCTTGCCATGGTACCCGGGCTCGGCCTGGCGTTTATTCTGAGCCAGTTTCTGCGTTCGATCCCGGCGGTCATCGCACCTGATCTCCGCATGGAGCTGGAACTGACGGCCGGCCAGCTCAGCGCGTTGCCATCAGCACTTTTCTTCGGGTCAGCCATCATGCAACTGCCCGCGGGCGTTCTGCTCGACAGGTTCGGGCCTCGCATCACGGTCGCGGCATTCCTCTTGATTACGGCCACCGGGGTATTCGGCTTCTCCGTCGCCACGACAACTACCGAGCTGACGGCGTGGCTTCTCGTGACCGGCTGGGGCATCGCGCCGGTTTTCATGGGCACCATCGTCCTTCTGTCACGTTGGGTACGCCGGGACCGGCTGGCGACCATGACCGCATTGACCGTTGGTGTGGGGGGAACCGGCATGCTGTTGTCCGCATCACCTTTTGCCGCTGCGACCGAGGCATTCGGCTGGCGCAATACGTTGACTGCGGTCAGCGTCTTCGCAGTCATGCTGTTTGGCGTAATACTTGTGACCGTCCATGACCGTCCGCCGGACAGTCCGGCGCCGACTGGCCCCGGTGAAAGCTTGATCCAGGTCATCCGCGGCTTGGCGGTCGTGTTCCGGGAGCCCAAGCTCTATGCCATCGGCTGCATCGGTGGCATTACCGTGGGGTCTTTCCTGACGTTCCGCGCACTTTGGGTCGGCCCCTACCTTAACGACGTCTTCGGCTCCGACCTGATTGACCGCGGTAATATCATCTTTCTGATTTCTCTCGCCTGGCTCATCAGCGCGGTCGCGATTGGTCCCCTCGACCGGATTTTCGACACGCGCCGTATGGTCGTCGCCGTTGGTGCCACTTTCATGGCAATCTGGTTTGCGTTGCTGGCGTTGGCCGACGGCAGCTCACTGCTGTTTGCCGTGGTTGCGATGGTGGCGCTCGGCCTTTGTTCCGGCCTGTCGTCGCCAATTTTTGCCCACGCCCGCGCACTGTTTTCCGATCGCTATGTCGGCCGCCTGGTTACCGCGATCAATCTGTTCATCTGGGGTGGCGTGTTTCTCGTCCAGGTCGCAACAGGCCTCTTCATCGATGCGTTTCCCGCTGATGCTTTGGGCCGCACGCCGGTCGATGCGTATCGCTGGAACTTCGCCATTCTCGCAGCGCTCCTGCTGACGGCCGTGTTCTTCTACGTGCGCGTAGACGACGTGCCGCCGTCACGCGATTCAGGGGCCTAAAACATCTCGGATGTCTCGACGGCTTCCGGCCATCGTGGCAACCTGCCGGCATGACTGGACACTATGTTCTCGCGGCATCTGCGCTCATTCTGGCCGCCTGCGCGTCCGCCCCGCCGATACAGGTTATCGACGCCGGCGAGCGGTGTGCCGTTCACAACCCGAACCCCAAGCGTGGCGAAACCATACCTTGGTCCGGCAATTGCCGAAGCGGATTTGCACACGGACCGGGGTACTTGAGTGGTTTTTGGATGGCGCACCCAATGGTCGGTTTGAAGGCTCGCTCAACGGCGGGCGAATAGAGGGCGAAGGGATCCCCGACTACCCGAGCGGCTATCAATATATCGGCAACTTCCGCGACGGACGCCCGGACGGTCGAGGCACGTTTATTTTAGCGGTTGGGCGTCGGCTGACCGGATTTTGGGAGAACGGGCAACCGGTCAGTCCGTAGTCCTTGCAGGGCGGAGACGTTCCCAGATTCTCAAGATCACATACGCCGCTATCAACCCGAGCATCACACCCGCGATGTTGGACAGCGCGTCGGCCACGCTGGCGTTTCGACCAGCCCATGCACCTTGTGCGACTTCGAGGAAAATGCCGATGCCAATCGCCGCGAGGCCCGCGAGAATTCGTCTGTACCAACTCGCGAAGCCCAGCCCACCGCAACCCGCGACGACGGCGTAGGCCAGCAAGTGAAGGGCCTTGTCGGCACCCTCGGGTGCATCAAGTTGGGGTTGAGGGATTAGCGACAGGACGACCACGAGGAGAATGGACGCGAAATATCCCAGGACGAAGACCCCGTGGGGCAGGCGAAGCACAGCTTCATGCGCTCCGCAGTCGACATATTTTCGATGTACAGATCATCGAGGCTGCGAAACTCGCACGAACCCCGGTTGATGATGCGGGAACTGCCCAGCTCAACGGTCTCGATATAGCGCGAGCCATCCACGCTCGCGTCAAATTTCCCCACACCACCAAACGTAATCCTGACTTGGTCGTCGGCTTGCTCGACGGGCAGGAGGTCAAAAACCTTGCATATATGCTGATCGCAGAGGCCCTCGATAAAATCGATCTGAATTTGCGGGTGGTGGGCATCATCGGGCAGGCAAAACCATTGCCCCGACGCATCAGAAATGGCCGGATCGGCAGCGGCCGTCGCCACCCGACGAGCCGTTATCAGAACTGAGATTCCGAACTTGGCACGCATGGTCACCCTCTTAGTATATTTTGTGCAAGAATCCGGGGGGTTCACGACAGGTTTGAAAGTTTGACGCCGCCACACATCTGTCGGAAGTCTTCGTCGAAAACGAATTGCGAGATTTTTCATGACAAATGCCCCACAGATCGCGCTGTTTCATGTCCACAAGGACGCGATGAACGCCGCCGTAACGGCCTTCGAACGCGACTGGCCCCAGGCCCGTGTGAGCAATCTGCTCGAAGATGGCCTGTTCGAATGGGTGCGCGAGACAGGTGGGGTTGTGCCCGAAATGTATGAAGCATTTAAAACGCTCACCGCGTATGCGGTCGACCGTGGTGCAGACGGTATCCTGTACTCATGCTCGGCATTCCGCGAATGCATCGATGCCTGCATCGAGAATTACGAGCTGCCCTTGCTCAAGCCGAATGACGCGATGATCGAGGCGGCGCTGGACAGGGGAAACCGTATTGCGGTTCTGGCGACCGTCGGACCTACGATTACATCCATTTCCTCCGAGATCGAGGAGATGGCGCAGGCCACGGGCCGCGATGTCATCCTGTCTTCACATATGGTCGACGGGGCCTTTGACGCGATGGCATCCGGTGATGGCGCCACGCATGACCGCCTGGTCGCCGACGCCGCCGCGCAAATATCCGATGCCGATGTGATCGTGCTGGCGCAATTCACTCTGGCCCGGGCTGTGCCGGTGGTCGCGGCTGTCACGAATATCCCGGTCCTAGATTCGCCCGGTGCAGCGGTTGCGAAAATGCGCGAACTGTTAGGGCAGGGCTAGACGCTCAATCCTTGGTCTTGTCTTCGCCCAGACGAAGCGAGAAGCCGCCCTCCGCCCGGACGGAGCCGCCGGGCTCGCTTGATGGGTCGGCCGCCGCCTCGGGCGGTGCATGGCATGACGGCCGTCATTCGTCCCCATGATCCGCGTCGCCAGCAGCTTGAGGCCCTAGCGGGCATCGCAATCGAGGGTATCGTTGATCTTGATGGCGTAGAACGCAATGACGGGGCATGCGTTCACGGGGCCATCCGTATGCCTTTCGCCGGCTAGAAGGGCGACCAGCGACATGACGCAAAGCTCACTTTACCGTCGCTCGCCGACACGCGGCACGAGATCCAACTGCCGAAAGAGGGTTTCGACTTGTCTGTGACCCGGCATAATGAAATCCGTACTCCAAGAATCGAATTTCGTCCATCGGGGTCGTATCACGAGTTCTTGCACACTGACCCCGTTATACGGGACGAGGAGGAGGGAAATGTCGAAAATCGAACGCGGTACCGTTAAGGCAAACGGTGTGACATTGCATTACCGGGCCAGCGGAGAGGGGCCACCGATCGTTCTGCTGCATGGTTGGCCCCAAACCTCCTATTCCTGGCGCAAGATGCTTCCGCGCCTGGCCCCCCACTACCGCTGTATCGCCCCGGATTTACGGGGGTTTGGCGATTCCGACAAGCCGGCTGGCGGTTACGACATGCGCACGGTCGCAACAGATATCCACGCCCTCTGCGAGGCGCTCAGGCTGGAGAATGTATATCTCGTCGGGGCCGACTGGGGCGGGTTGGTGGCGCGGCGCTACGCGCTCGACCGGCCCGGCGTACTCGACCGGCTTTGCATCGTCGATATCGTGCCGCACGACCAGATATTTGCGAATTTCACACCCGCTTATGCGCGCGGCGCCTGGCATTACTTTTTCAACGCCGTTCCAGACATGCCCGAGCAACTCGTCGCCCACGACATAAAACTTTTCCTGCAGGCGATGTTCCGGCCGAAATATCATAATGCAGAACATATGGACGAGGCGATCGACGAGTATGTCCACGCCTATTCTAAGCCCGGTGCATTGCGTGGCGGATTCGCCTACTACAAGGCCATGTTCGACGAGAACCCGGCACTTGATGCAGAAAACCCTGATGCCCAGATCGTCGAGCCACTGCATTGCGTATGGGGTAACAGCGGCGGTATGGGTGGACCCTTCGATGTGCTGAAAATGTGGGAAGGGGTTGCAACAAAGCTGTCGGGCCGGGGACTCGACGCATGTGGGCATTATGTTCAGGAAGAGCAGCCGGATGCCCTGGCCGAGGAGATTATCGCCTTCGGCAAGATTTGACCGGCTGTGCAGCCAAGGAGCCCCGTCACAAATGAGCGACGGCATTATCGAGGATTTGTCGCCCGGCGAACTGGCAACCGTCGTCGAATTGCAACGGGTCGAGCTTGATCGCCTGTTGTCGGAACAAAAGCGCCTGAACGACCGGATAGACCTGTTGCTGCAGCTTCAGGAGCGCGAACAGGTGCTGCGTCAACAGATGCAGGCATCGCTCGAACAGTTCCTGGACCAACGTGGAGGCGCGCGAGAACCATCGGCGCTAAACATGCCGGACGAGGTACCGTTGCTGAGTGATCGGCTGGATCGGGCGGAACGAAGATTTCAGGCGCTGCGTACAACCGTCGGACAGCTTGTCGTCGCACTCGAGCGACAGATCACAGGGCAAAGAGCCTAAACGGGTAGACCTAAACTGCCTAGTGCGCCATCAGCACCGGGATTTCGGCGTTCGCGAGGATCTGGCTGGTCGCACCCCCGAAGATCATCTGCCGCAGGCGGCTTTGTGTGTAACCACCCTTGATGAGCATGTCGCCGCCGACCTCCATGGTCTCGGCCAGGATAATATCTCCCGCGTCCGCCGCAGAGCGCCGTCCGGGAACTTCGCGCACGTTCACGGCAACGTCGTCCCGTTGCAGATTGACCTTCACGTCTTCCGCACTTGGCCCCGGCACCATGCCGCCCTCGACGGCCAGTACGGTAATCCGCTCGGCCTCGCGCAACACCGGCTTGGCGAACGCAATCGCGCGCGCAGTCTCCGTGCCGCCGTTCCAGGCTATCACCACGTGTCGACCAATATCCTGGGGGATCGTCGGCGGCGCGATCAGAACCGGGCGGCCGGATTCAAACAGCACCGTCTCCAGCGTGTTCATCGCTGGTGTCATGGCGCCCGGCATGGGTCGACCGACGACGGTCAGATCAAATACCCGGGCGCGTTGCCCGAAGATACCAATCCCGGAAGCCTCGTCCTCGACCCAGCTAGCACAAAGCTTGGTCGAATTCCCCTGGGCTTCGGGAATATTGTTCTGGGCTACGAATTCTTGGAACTGCGCCTGCAGGCGATCCGCGCGCACGCGCTGTTCCTGCTCGAACTGCTCCTCGGTACCCGACAGGGCAGCCGCACCGCCTTCGAACCCGACGGCGACAGCGCCGGCAAGGGTCGGACGGATACAAAGGCCCTCGATGTAGCTGTCGCAGCGCTTCGCAAAAACGAGCGCTGTCGCCAGAACAGATGCCAATATCTCGCTCTCTTCGAGCGGAACCAAAATTGAGCTAAACGCCATAAGTGCCTCCCAACGCGTATGGCCATTTTCACGATAATGCGCCTAGTCGACGCTTTCGGGCAACCCGGCAAGAATTCCGTACAGCGATGGTTGCCACGCCGATGGCGTTCGGGTAAGAAATCGCGCTTCCGAACGGAGCGGCAGTGGCGGAATTGGTAGACGCGCAACGTTGAGGGCGTTGTGGGCGCAAGCCCGTGGAGGTTCAAGTCCTCTCTGCCGCACCAACATCGGGAACAGACATCGGGTCACGCGGCAGTGGCGGAATTGGTAGACGCGCTAGCTTCAGGTGCTAGTGATCGCAAGGTCGTGGAGGTTCAAGTCCTCTCTGCCGCACCACCCGAAAGCAATACCGAAAAGGGCGTCTCCAGCCGGAGACGCCCTTTCTGCTTATCGATCCTCAACCAATCCTTACCATTCGATACGATCGAGCCCATCGAAATTGATGACGGTTCCGGAGGCATATTCCGTTAGAGTAAGGAAGTCGCTGCCGGTCGCCTCGATCGCTGAACCGTTATCAAGCGAGATGGTCCATTCACCACCATCCAGTGCACCATCGACCGCGTTGCTCAGGTCCATCGTGTCGGTCCAGCCATTACCGCCATGGACAGCCGTGTGACCACCAGATTCCAGTACAAACAAGTCTTCTCCCGAACCGCCATAGGGCTGATCATCGCCATTACTGCCGGTGATCGTATCGTTTCCGCTGCCCCGTGAACCTTCTTTCCATCGCGGGCTCGGGCGCAGTCGTCGCTCCCGGCGAGAGACTGATGGAAATTGTGCCCAACGACGAAATGTTGATGACCTCGGTCAAGGTCGATGCCCGCGACGTTGGATATTTGTCACCCGGGCAGATGGCGGATGTTTCGATCAGCGGTTTCGATGTTTCACGATACGGAAGTCTCGAATGGGTTTCCGCTACCAGTCATGCGGACGAGCAGGGGCGGGTTTTCTACGAAGCGCGCGTGGCGCTGGAAAATACCGAACTCAACTACGCGCAAGATAGCCGCCGCGTCATCCCGATGATGTCCGAGCAGGCAGGCATCAATACCGGGACCCAGTCTCTGTTCAGCTTACTCGTTCGACCCGTTGCCGCTTCATTGTGCCTGGCATTTGCCGAACGATAGGCAAGCTGCGTCAAGCGCCATACTAGGACCGTCGGTAACCTGGACACGGATAAAACACTCCGTGTTTTCGCCATATTGCGTTGGTGCCAGCACGCTCAACCTCTATATGTGTTGCGCAAGGTGGAGCATTGATGACCAACGACGACAAAAAACCACAAAAGCGTGAAGACCGGGTCGGGCTCGGCGGCAGAAAGCGGCACGGGATCGCCGCCCGTCTGCGCGGCTACTTCTTCGCCGGTCTGCTGACGGTCGCGCCCATCGGACTGACCATCTGGCTGTTCTGGGTGCTGCTGAAGTTCGTCGACTCGCGCATCACACCGCTCATTCCCCAGAACTATAATCCCAACACATATCTGCACGCGGTCGTGCCGTTCGAGATTCCCGGTGTCGGCCTCATCGTCCTGATCGTGGCTCTGATCATCATCGGTGCGCTGACCCGCATGCTGCTGGGCCGCACGATTATCAGGATCGGCGAAAATCTAGTCAACCGCATGCCCGTGGTCCGCAGCGTTTACGGTGCAACCAAACAGATCGTCGAATCCGTATTGAAGAGCCAGTCCGACGCATTTCGCCAAGTCGTGTTATTTGAATACCCGCGTCGTGGCAGTTGGGCCATCGGTTTCGTTACCGGTTCGACGAAAGGCGAAGTCCAGGCCCTGACGGACGACGACGTCGTCAACGTGTTCCTGCCGACCACGCCAAACCCCACATCGGGCTATCTTCTGTTTCTGCCACGCCGGGAGTTGATACTGCTTTCCATGACAGTGGAAGAGGGGATCAAGATGATCATCTCCGGCGGCATCGTCACACCGGAAGACAGGCGCCGCCCGGAAGAGCGGAAAATCAAACGCGTTTCTTCGGCAGACGGCGACAAACCGACGATTGTACCCGGTGCGGCCCTAGCAGCGGACGCCGACGACGATTGATCGAAGGCCCAGCCTAACCCGATCGCGCGTAGCGCACGGCGGCATCTCTCTCGAACAGATACAGCAAGGTCCGCAACGCATGCCCGCGTGCGGATTCGAGCCCGGGGTCCCGGTCCATAATCAGTCGCGCATCGTCGCGGGCCATCGCGAGTAATTCTCCATGCGCTTCGAGGTCGACCATGCGAAATTCCGGCAGTCCTGACTGGCGGGTTCCCAGAACGTCGCCGGCACCGCGTAAGCGCAGATCATGCCCCGCGATCTCGAACCCATCATCGGTATCCCGCAACACGCGCAGTCGCGCACGTCCGGTCTGGCCGATTTCATGTCCGTATAGCAGCAGACAGGTGGCGTCGCGCTCGCCACGCCCGATCCGGCCTCGCAGTTGATGCAGCTGGGCCAGACCAAACCGCTCGGCATGTTCGATCACCATCACGGTCGCCTCGGGGACATCGACGCCCACCTCGATCACCGTGGTCGCCACTAGGACATCGATCGCCGGTTCCATGTCGTCGGCGAACCGGGCCATCACCGCGTCCTTCTCCTTGCCCGCCATCTTGCCGTGAACGAGCCCGACACGCTCGCCAAAACGTTCGCGCAACGCGCTGTGACGCGCGGTCGCGGCCGCAACGTCGAAGGTCTCTGATTCTTCAACGAGAGGGCACACCCAGAAGACCTTGCCGCCTGCATCGAGTTGCCGCTGTACACCGGCGACCGCATCTTCGAGACGGTCCACCGAAGCCGTCGTCGTCTTGACCGGCTTGCGCCCGGCGGGCTTCTCACGCAGCTGGGATTCTTCGAGATCGCCATAGGCGGCAAGCATCAGGGTGCGCGGGATTGGTGTTGCGGTCATCAGCAGTACATCGACCGCCGCGCCTTTCTCGGCCAGCAAAAGGCGTTGATGGACACCGAACCGATGCTGCTCGTCGACCACGGCCACCGCCAGGTCATTGAATGCGATGTCGCCCTGAAACAGTGCGTGGGTCCCCACCACGAGCGGGGTGTCGCCAGATGCCAGATTTTCAAGAATTACGGCCCGCGCCTTGCCCTTGTCCCGGCCCGTCAGCAATACGCAAGGTACACCCGCGGCCTCGGCCAAGGTCGCAATGGTGGCGTAATGCTGGCGCGCGAGAATCTCCGTCGGCGCCATGAGTGCTGCCTGTCGCCCGGCCTCGACGGCCGTGAGCATGGCCATTAACGCCACCACGGTCTTGCCGCTGCCCACATCGCCCTGCAGCAGCCGCAGCATGCGGTGCTCCGAGCCCATATCCTCTTCGATGTCGACGATAGCTGTCTTCTGGCTACCGGTAAGCTCAAAGGGCAGGGCATCCAGCACCCGTGATCGCAGACGCCCATTGCCGGTGATCGGCCGGCCCGCCTGTTTGCGGACATGGGAACGAATCAGCATGATCGCCAGCTGGCTCGCCAGAAGCTCGTCATAGGCCAAACGCATGCGCGCCGGCGACGCCGGATCGAGATCGGTGAGCTCGCCCGGGGTATGAGATGCCGTCAGTGCGTCGTGCCAACCCGACCAGTCACGTTGAGTTACAAGTGATGGGTCGAGCCATTCGGTCAGGTCCGGAGCACGTTCCAGGGCCCCGGCTAGTGCCTTGCCAAGCGCGTTTTGCGACAGGCCCTCGGTCAACGCATAGACCGGTTGCACCCGCATCACCTTGTCCCGCTCGGACGGCTTGGCGACGATGTCCGGATGGGTCATCTGCAACTTGTCTTCATAGAGTTCCGCCGAGCCACTCACGAGCCGGGTTTCGCCTTCGGGCAGAGCCTTTGACAGATAATCGGCCCGGCTATGGAAATAGACCAGGGTGATTTCACCGGTGTCGTCCCGGCAATCGATTCGGTAAGGGATGCGGCGGTTTGCCACCGGCGGCGCGTGATGTTTGACCACTGTGAGTTCAAGGGTGGCGATGCGGCCGGGTTCGAGGTCGACAAGGTTGGGACTGTAACGGCGATCGACGATACCTATCGGCAAGTGCCAGATCAGATCGACTATCTGCGGGCCCAACAAGCGCTCGATATGCGCGCCAATACGCGGCCCGATGCCTTTCAACGCGGTAACCGGTGCGAACAGGGGAAACAATATCTCTGGGCGGGCGCGTTGGGGCACGGCAGGACCGATTGTGGGTTTCGAGCGGCTGACAGCAGTTCACAGGAAGGCTATATCCTACGGAGCATGAGCGCCCGAGTCAGCATCGGGCAGACAGGACCATAAAGATGACTGCCGAGAAGACCACGGAAACACGCGAGGACCGGATCAAACGGCTGATCTATCGCAGCATCTATACCGGCACCCGGGAAACCGACCTGCTGATCGGGAATTTCGCCAAGCGGAACCTCGACAGCCTCAATGACGAGCTGCTCGACGAATATGAAGCGCTGATCGATAACAGCGACCCGGATCTCTATATGTGGATCAGCCGACGCAAGCCGGTACCGGATGCCTGGAACGGCGAGATTATAAAGCGCCTACAAAACTTCAGGATCGAAGAATAAATTGTTGTTAAATAACAACTTCTCATGGGGCAAACCAGGCTCTGTGACACGATTCACCGGTGTGCCGGACGGTTGCGATGCGTTGCTGCTCGCCGAGCTTCTCGGCCAGGCCTCGCAGCCGCTACTGCATGTATCAAGTGACGATCTCGGGATGAATCGGCTGGCGGAATCAGTCGCATTTTTTGCCCCGGACACGCGTATCCTCAAGTTTCCGGCGTGGGATTGCCTACCCTATGATCGGGTGCCGCCGCGTGCCGAACTCGTCGCCGAACGGATGGCGACTCTCGGCTCCCTCGCACATGGCCAGGAAACCGCGACCAATTCCGGTGGACCGACGCTGATTCTCACCACCGTTGCCGCAGTGCTGCAACGCGTTCCCCCACGCGATCATATTTGCGACACCAATATCGAACTGATCCCCGGCCACATGGTGGATTTCGGCGTCGTCATGGCGTTTCTCGCAGCGAACGGCTTTCACCGGACCGAAACCGTCCGCGAGCCGGGCGAATTCGCAAGCCGCGGCGACATCATCGACCTGTTCCCGCCTGGCTACCTCGAACCTGTTCGCATCGATCTGTTCGGCGATGAAATCGAGCGATTAAGGTGCTTTGACCCCCTGAGCCAGTTGACCACCCGGTCCCTCGACCGGCTGACACTCCTGCCGGCCAGCGAAATTTTGCTCGATGAGGCGGCAATCGCACGGTTCAGATCGTCCTATCGCAGCCGTTTCGGCGCCGTTCGCGGCGAAGATCCCCTCTATGAGGCGGTCAGCGAAGGGGTGCGCCATCCCGGAATGGAACATTGGCTACCGCTGTTCTACGAGGCGCCGGAGACACTGTTCGATTATGTCGAGGGGCCGGTGATCCTCGGTGCCCAGTCCCCGGACGCCACGACCGACCGGTTCGACCAGATCACGGACTATTTCTCGGCCCGGGCAAACGCACCCGATCGCGCAGAGGGTGAGGCACCCTATAACCCGCTCCCGCCGGACGCGCTGTATCTCGGACCCGACGAATGGGAAGGTCTGCGCGAGACCAGACAGGCTATCGATTTCGATGTGTTTGACGCACCTGTTAGCGGCATGGAATCCAATTCCATTGGCGGCCGCCGCACGATCGATTTCGCCGAAGCACGCAACCGGGCCGATACGAACCTGTTCGATGCCGTACGCACGCGCATCATCAACGAGCAGGACGAAGGCCAGGCGATTGTAATCGCCTGCTACTCCAACGGCTCGCGCGATCGGCTGACCCAGCTCCTGATCGACCACGATGTCGACCGGGCAACGCCGGTATCGAATTGGGAGACCGTCCTGTCAGCCGGCACCGACCAGATACCGGTTTGTGTGCTTCCCGTGGATAGCGGCTTTTCCGTGCCCGGACGAACGGTCTACAGCGAACAGGACATTTTGGGGGATCGTCTCGTAAGACGGCGACGCGCCACCAAGCCGAGTGAACATCTCATCTCGGAAATGTCGAGCCTGTCGATGGACGACATCGTCGTGCACGCCGATCACGGGATCGGCCGCTATGACGGCCTGGAGACGCTCGAAATCGGTGGCGCACCGCATGATTGTCTGCGGCTGGTCTATGCCGGCGACGACAAGCTGTACCTGCCGGTCGAGAATCTTGATCTGCTGTCACGCTATGGTTCCGAGGAAGCTGGTGCCCAGCTCGACAAACTCGGGAATGCCAGCTGGCAGGCGCGGCGCGCTCAGGTCAAGAATCGCATCACCGAAATGGCGGATAAACTGATGGCACTTGCCGCCGAACGGGAGCTGCGCCATGCCCCGAAGCTCACACCGCCGGCAGGTCTGTATGAGGAGTTTTGCGCACGCTTCCCGTACGCCGAAACCGAGGACCAGAACCGCGCCATAGGTGATACAGTCGAAAGCCTCGGCGCCGGCAAGCCCATGGACAGGCTGGTCTGCGGTGATGTCGGATTTGGCAAGACGGAAGTGGCCCTGCGCGCGGCGTTCGTCACCGCGTTGAACGGACGACAGGTCGCAGTGGTCGTCCCGACGACCCTGCTTGCGCGGCAGCATTATCAGACCTTCAAGGAGCGGTTTGCCGGGCTGCCGGTCAAGATCGCGGAACTATCGCGTCTAACCACCGTCAAGGAGGCGGAGGCTGTTCGCACCGGGCTGGAAGAGGGTCAGGTCGATATCGTCATCGGCACCCATTCCCTATTTTCCCAGTCCGTCACATTCCGTGATCTGGGTCTGCTCGTCGTCGATGAAGAGCAGCATTTTGGCGTCGCCCAGAAGGAACGTCTAAAAGGGCTCGGCAGCGATGTCCATGTCCTGACCCTGACGGCCACGCCGATCCCCCGAACCTTGCAGCTGGCATTAACCGGTGTTCGCGAGCTCAGTCTTATCTCCACACCGCCGGTGGATCGGCTTGCCGTGCGGACATTCATCCTGCCTTATGACGGGGTAACCATCCGAGAAGCCATCATGCGCGAACATTTCCGCGGCGGGCAGAGTTTCTATGTATGCCCGCGGCTTGCGGATATCGAGCGCCTACAACAACGGCTGAAGGATCTGGTGCCCGAAGTCACCGTCGGGGTCGCCCATGGCCAAATGCCGGCGCGTGCACTCGAGGACGTGATGACCGCGTTCTACGATCGAAAATATGAAGTGCTGTTGTGCACCAATATCGTGGAATCGGGGCTCGATGTTCCCTCGGCTAACACAATCATCGTCCACCGGTCGGACATGTTCGGCCTATCCCAGCTCTACCAGCTGCGCGGCCGGGTCGGCCGTTCCAAATCACGAGCTTACGCCTACCTGACTTTGCCGAACGATCGTACCCTGTCGGAGACGGCGCGACGCAGGCTGGATGTCATGCAGACACTGGATGCACTGGGCGCGGGTTTCAGCCTCGCCAGCCACGATCTCGATATTCGCGGTGCCGGTAACCTGTTGGGTGAGGAACAGTCGGGCCATATCCGGGAAGTCGGTGTTGAGCTCTACCAGCAGATGTTGGAGGACGCGGTCGCGGCGGCGCGAGAGGCCGGCTCGGGTACACTCCCCACCGACGAATGGACGCCGGTCATCTCCATTGGCGCGCCGATTTTAATCCCCAACAACTACGTGGCAGATCTGGGTGTTCGGCTGGGCCTGTACCGACGTATCGCGTCCCTGGTGCAGCCCGAAGAGATTGAGGGATTCGCCGCCGAGTTGATCGACCGTTTCGGCCCGGTGCCGAACGAGGTCGAGAACCTGCTCGAGGCCATCACCCTGAAGGGTCTGTGTCGCGATGCAGGTGTCGAAAAACTGGATGCCGGCCCGAAGGGCGCGGTCGTCACATTTCGGGACAATAACTTCTCAAATCCGGCCGGCCTCGTGGCCTTCATCGCCAAGGAATCCGGAACCGTCAAACTCCGCCCCGACCACAAGCTTGTTTACCGTCGCGACTGGACGGATCCTAACAAGCGCTCGGTAGGCGTGCGTCGCTTCATGCGAAACTTGTCGGCCATCGCGGCGGCTCCGGACGGCATGACAGGCGATTTGTCGGCAGGTTAGGGCGGCTACTCGGCCGCCAGACCGACACCGGCCAGGTCGAAAAGCGGGAAAAACGCTTCGGGTTCCTGTGCACCGGAAATCGCGTAGTCACCATTCACCACATAGCAGGGCACCGCGTTGATACCCATGCGTCGCGCACGCAGATCCTCTGCCAATACGGTGTCGCGGTCGTCGTCGCAGGCGAGAAAGGCCGCCGTAGCGTATCTGTCCAGGCCAACCAGAAGGGCGACCCTCAAGAGGGTCACATCATCTCCGATATCTTCGCCATCGAAGAAGAACGCCTGAAATAAGGCTTCGACTATGGCCTCCTGCGCCCCGAATCGCTCCGCGTAGCACACGAGCCGGTGTGACTGAATTGTGTTCGGCATTCGCGGGATCGCATCGAAATCAAACGCGATGCGTTCGGAATGGCCCGCGCGCGCGATTGTTGCGTAGACGCCGGCAGCACGATCCGGGCCACCGTACTTCGTGGCGAAATACCGCTCGCGTTCCATGCCTGCCAGAGGCATATCCGGGTTGAGTTGGAACGCATGCCATTTGATCGTCGCCGTGATGTCGTCACGCGCCGCCAACGCACGTTCGAGGCGTCGCTTGCCGATGAAGCACCAGGGGCACACCGTGTCCGAATAGATATCGATCTGGACCATCCCGGGAACCTGCGACGGCGACGATGTCGGGTCAAGTAGGGCAGCTGTCGGTTTCGCGCGAACAAGCCTTCTCTGGCTGTATCACCATGGGTCATAATCGGTCCGAGGGAAGGGGAGCCGACATGATTCTCGAACATCGCGCCTACACCATGAAACCCGGCCTGCGGGAGCGTTTCTACGAAACCCAGGTCGAACGGGGGTTCGACGCCGTGCGACCCGTAATCGACCGGGTCATCGGTTATTTTTCGACCGTCAGCGGGCCGGCGGATCAGGTCATCCATCTCTATGCGTTCGATTCACTGGACGACTGGCAAACCCGGCTGCACGGGCTTTATGGCGTGCCCGAGCTAGAGCCCTACTTCCTCAGCGTTCGCCCGCTGATGCTGACACAGGAGAACCGTATACTCCTGCCCGCACCTGTGGCCGCACTGACCCCGCATTTTTCAACGAGTTCCTACTGGACGCCCGGCGATCCGCCGCTGGCTGACCCGACGACGAACCGCGACCTGCTGATTGAGGAACAGATCGTCAGCCTGACGCCCGGCTCGCTGGGCCGATATTGGGAGCTGATCGAGCGATATGGTGTTCCGGCCATGTCACCGCTGGAGACCAATATGATCGGCAGCTTCCACATAATGGCCGGGCCACTGCACCAAGTTTACCACTACTGGTTCTTCGACGGTTTCGATGACCGGACACGCCGTCACAACGCCGTTCGCGTGAACCCGGACTGGATCAAGTTTCAGGATGAAATCCGCTCCAACGTCGCAAGCCAAGAGAGCAAGCTCATGGTCCCGGCACCGGTCGCGGAAATGGTGCCTCTGTTTCGCACGACGTAGTCACCGATTTGTCACGCGTTCATAACAATCCCCAGGTAACCAGCACCAGACATATATCGGCCACCCATGGAGCGTCATGGTGAACAGCAAAACCTACAACGTACTCTTTATCTGCACCGGCAACTCGGCCCGCAGCATTCTTGCCGAGGCGATTTTGAACCGAGCGGGCAACGGCACATTCAACGGCTTCAGCGCCGGGAGCCACCCGACAGGCGCTGTAAACCCTAATGCCATGGAGCTGCTGAAGAGCCTGGACCATCCGACTGAAAATCTGCGGTCAAAGGATTGGCAGGAGTTCTCAGCCGACGATGCACCGGCGCTCGATTTCACGTTCACAGTTTGTGACAACGCCGCCGGTGAAGTGTGTCCTGTCTGGCCCGGTCAGCCGATGTCGGCACATTGGGGACTGCCGGACCCCGCAGCCGTGACCGGCACCAGAGCTGAAATTGCCGCCGCATTCACCGAAACATATCGCATGCTCAGCAATCGCATCGAAACCTTCGTTAATTTGCCGCTGGTATCCCTCGATGCGCTTTCCCTGAAGAATCGCCTCGACGACATCGGCCGTGATCAGCCGGAATCGGGTTAGTATTTGCTCATGAATGATCACGATTTGCCGCGGCGACTGGCTGCAGAATTCATTGGTGCCGCTTTCCTCCTGGCGACGGTTGTTGGTTCCGGCATCATGGGAGAGATTTTGTCCGGCGGAAATGTCGCCATCGCATTGCTCGGCAATACAATACCCACCGGCGCTATTCTCGTTGTCCTGATCCTCGTTTTCGGTCCCATATCGGGTGCGCATTTCAACCCGGCGGTAACACTGGCTTTCCTGATCCGACGTGAAATTACACCCGGGCACGCAGCGATCTACGTGGTCGTTCAGATTCTGGCCGGGCTTGTGGGCGTCTATGTGGCACATGTGATGTTCGGCGAACCGTCGTTCACAGCATCACTCAACGCACGCACAGGGATCGGCCAATGGACCGGCGAATTCGTCGCCACGTTCGGCCTGGTCACCGCAATCCTAGGTTGCCTGCGATTCCGGCCCGACGCCATTCCCTATGCGGTTGGCCTGTTTATCACCGCGGGCTACTGGTTCACGTCATCTACGTCCTTCGCCAACCCCGCCGTAACGATTGCAAGGTCACTCACCGACACGTTTGCCGGGATACGGCCCGAAGACGCTCCGTTCTTCATCGCGGCACAGCTGATTGCTGCCGTCGCGGCTACGCTGGTGTTCGCCTGGTTTGCCGCAGGTGATAGCGAACAGTCGAAATCAGAATAATCCGGCCCGCAATTCGATCGGCTGAGCATCGGTCAATTGGGCCGTGTCTGTCGGCGCCAATTTATTGAATTCGATCAACGCGTGTACTTCGTCAACATACGCCACGCGCCGTTCGGAGTAGGGAATCAACCCCTCGACGAGCGCCAGACCACGAGGGGTGGTTCCGGCATTGCGTGCATCCGTACGCAATGCCGAAGGACCTTATAGGCCGGATTCGAGTTGAGATTCTGCGCGTAGCCACGAACTGAATCGACCGGCGTTTTGAAGCTCGCGATCCGGTAATCACCCAACGCCTCGCGCTTCTCTTCGGGTTTGAGACCCTTGCCATAGCGCCATTGACCAAACAGCGCATTGCCTCAACGGCGAACCGCGACAAGGCGTATGCACTCTCGATCGCACCCTGGGCCAGGGCAAGTGAGGCGGGATGATATCGACCCGAACATCGAGTGTTGCCAGCTGTGCTGCCGTGAGCGGAGTTTCTGCATCCGCCTTTTCCCGGTCGACAACGCCATAACGGGCCGCCAGATTGAACAACCATTCGCGATCTCCGGATGTCAGGACAGCACCGGATTGCTGTTCACGCAAGCTTTACAGCCGCGTCCGGTCGTCAAGAATGTCGCGATCGACCTGCAGGACCAGCGGCAACAGCGTGCGGAAGAAGAGACTCTTCTTCTGTTCCACGTCCAGACCGTCGGCCCAATCATCCGGCGCGGACGTGATGAACAAAGGCGGCACCGGGGTGTTGCCCGCGCGCAATGCCTGCAGGGTGTAACCCTGTTCGATGAAATAGCCATGGAGCTGTTCAGGAGACTTTAGCCGAACCGTTGATCCTCCCGCGGGACCTACGGTAAACCAGGCCACGCCGCCGACCGCCAGCAATGCACATGCAACGAACGTCGGTCCGGGCGAAAACCCTGGTCAAGAAACCTGAAGTTTCCAATGGCAAGACTGCTTCCTTTTCGGGGTTCGCAATCCGCCTCATTGAGCGGATTCAATTTGCCGTTTTTGTGTCTGATTGCCTAAAGTCTGATCCTCTGTATTCCGGCGGCCATACGTCGTCAAATAACCAAGAATGTTCAATGGGAGGATCCCAAAATGGCCGACGGCCCACCGACACGCACACAAATTCTTGAAGCCAGCGGCGACATGCTCAAATGGCAGGTCTACGTCGTACACACATTCCCGACCGATGGTATGGGACCCGTTATGGAGAACATCGGCCCGCATCTCGCTCATCAGGCAAAGATGGAGAAGGAAGGCATCTTCGTTGCGGCAGGCCCCCACTGGGCCGATGACGAGGAGACCTGGGAAGGCGAGGGTATGTTTGTCGTCCGCGCCCGCGATCTCGCACACGCAAACGAGATTGCCGCCGCCGATCCGATGCACACCAGCGGTGCGCGCTCTTATCGGGTCCGTCCCTGGTTGATCAACGAAGGCACCATCACGGTGAAGGTCAACTTCGCGTCTGGTGAACGCGAGGTTTCCTGAATTAATTCTTTGACTTATGCCATACCGCGGCCGTCCCCAAGGGGCGGCCGTTCGTATTTTTGCCGTAAAGGGCGGAGAACATGTTGGTTTAGGGCCAACTGGCAAACTTCTTGCTCAGTTCGGGATGAAAATTTCATTTCTCACGCAAAACGAGCCAAGGCAGGCACACGATGAAGAAAATTTTGATCGAACTGGGCGTACTGGTAGTCATTGTGGCGGTCGGGATATTTGTATTCCTCGGCAACCTCAACGACATCGTCCGCGCAGCGGTGGAAAAGTCGGATCCGACATTACCCAGACCAACGTGGTTCTGAATAAGGTCGATATCGAACTGACGTCCAGCAAGGGCGCGTTGCACGGTTTTCGGGTTACCAACCCGAGCGGCTTCAGCGATGACGACGCATTCAAGTTCGACGAGGTGAGCGTCAACATCATCTCGGCTCGGTCCGCAGCAACCCCGTGATCATCAAGGAAGTCATCATCGACGGCTCTGAGGTTGTCTATGAAT
Organism: Alphaproteobacteria bacterium; assembly: GCA_049601915.1. Lineage (GTDB taxonomy): Bacteria > Pseudomonadota > Alphaproteobacteria > UBA6615 > UBA6615 > UBA8079. Next base: position 182,476 of record JBMYRB010000003.1, on the reverse strand, counting down.
TCGGCAACGACGGGGACAGCAACCTCGACAAGCTGAACAAGGCGGTTCAGTCGAAAGCCGGCGGCGGCGATGCCCCGAATATCGTGATCAAGAACCTTGCCTTGCAAAACGGCAAGGTTGCCGTGGTGGCCCCGCTTCTCAACGAGAAATTGTCCGTGCCGTTGCCGACGGTCCGCATCAAGGACATCGGCAAGGACGGCAAGATCGCCACGCCGGAAGAAATCGCGACCCAGATCATGGATGGAGTTCTGAAGGGGGCACAGAATGCCGTCGCGAGCGCGAAGATCGACGTCGACAAGCTGACGGGTGCGGCCATGAAAGAGGTCGAGAAGGCCGCGGGCGAAGCCACCAAGGCGCTTGAGGGCTTGACCAAAGGAACGGGCGGCATGGGCAAGGACGCCGGTGATGCCGTAAAGGGCCTGATCAAGGGTTTCCGCAAGTAGTCGGCAGCAACTTCTCAAATTAATGAAAGTGAGGGCTGTCTTCGGGCTGCTCTTTCTGATTCCGGGAGGCTCAATCCCTTTCAAACTGAATGGACAAACACGCAAAACCGGGCACTAATCAAACCCGGGGAACAGGGGAGCGAACAGATGAGTGCGCAAAACTCAAAACTCGGGCCTCCGGCATTGATGTTCAGCCATTTCGGTGTGAATTGCGACGATGTGGACAAGCTCGAGGACTTCTATGCAAGGGTCCTGGGATTCTGCATCAGCGACCACGGGCTCATCCACGGGGACAAGGACCGGATCATCTTCATGACCCGGCGCCCGCGCGAGCACCACCAGTTCGTTCTGGCCGGCGGACGTCCCTCCACATTCGCGCCGACAGTCGGCGAGACCGGCTTCAAGGCGCCCGATCTCGATGCTCTGCGCCAGGTGCGCGCGCTTCTGGATGCCGAGGACGAGGTGACCGGGATCGCCGCGGTGGACCACGGCATATCCTGGACGCTCTACTTCCGTGATCCCGAGACCAACCGCTGCGCCATCTCTATCGAGACTGGACATTATGTACCGCAGCCGGCTGCATGGCCTCTGGACCTCTCCCTGCCTGATGCCGAAATCGCGGCGCGGACGCGAGCCCAATGTGAAGCCACGACAGGATTCAAGTCTCGCGACGAATGGCGGCACGACAAAACAACCCTCTTCGAGGCCGAGGGACGACTGACGGAGGAGGGCCCCGAGACCGGCAACGAGAAGCCAAATTTCGAACGCCCCAACGACCCCAACCGGGTCTTGCTTCACTCGGTGCCCAATGACGGACCACCGCCATCCATCGCCCAGGCCCATTGCGGGTTCAAGGTCGACAATATGGACACGATGATCGCCTTCTACGATGACGTGCTCGGCTATGCCCTGACCGACCGGGGCACCATGCCTCCAATCGGCGACGAGTCCGAACGTGAGTATGCGTATCTCAGCCGGGATCCGGCGGAACATCACCAGGTCATACTCACATCCGGTCGTGACCTGGCCGCCCCGACCAGCGTCAATCAGCTCAGCTTGCGGATCATGTCCCTTGATGAGCTGCGCCGCATGGAGCGGGAACTCGAGGTCCATCCCGACGTGGGACCGCTGCGCAAGACCTGCCACGGCAACTCATTCTCGATCTATTTTCCCGATCCCGAAGGCAACATCGTCGAGCTGGCGGTGGAATCCGTGTGGTATGTGCCCGCACCCCATGGCGCGCCGCTGGATCTGTCCCTCAGCGATGAAGAGCTGATTGGCTGGGCCGAAAATCACTGCCGCGAGACAGAAGGCTTCATGATGCGCGCGGACTGGAAGGCCCGTGCACGTGTCGAACTCCTCGCCAACGGCCATCTTGAAACGGAAGGCCTGGTTAACGATGTGGCGTAAGCCACGCAATCAAGTGGGGAACCAAGAATGTTTGAATATTTTCCGGATAACTACGCCTGGAACGCCTGGGCGACAAAGACATGGCCGAGGGACACCCGCTGACCGCATCGCGCAAGTATCACCGCGGGGGTCTATATCATCTGCGCGCAGAGCGCTTCCTTCATCACAGCGATCCGCGCGAACTGATGGCCAATCAGCGCGGCATCGACACCTTCCGTAAGGCGCGTGAGGTCGGCCGCGAGCCGGTCGAATATGTCGATATTCCCTTCGAGGACGGGCTCATGCCCTGCATGTTTGTGAAGTCGCCCGTCGACGGACCCGCGCCCTGAATGATCCATATCCAGGGCTTCGATTCTCTGAAGGAACTCCACCACCCGGTCATCAGTGCGGAATATCAGCGCCGCGGCATGCATATGCTCATTGTCGATCAACCCGGCGCGGTCGGTGCGCTGCGCCTGCATGGCCTGAGCGCCGGCCACGAGACCGAGCATTACGTCGCCAAGCTGGTGGACTATGTCGAGGGCCGTGATGATGTGGATTCCGACCGCATCCGCCTTTTGGGGCAACAGCCTGGCCGGCTACTAAGCCCCTCGCGTAGCCGCCTTCGAAAAGCGTTTGAAATGCTGCATCGCATGGGCGCGTTGTGGGATTTCAGTGTTTATTTCGAGCGCGCCTACGCGAAGATCGAGACCGCGCCGTCAGTGCCCTACATGGTCAGTCACGGCGTGTGGGTGATGGGCCAGAAGACTCCCGAGGACGGGCTGGCGGTCGCGCGTCAGATGACCCTAGAAGGCGTCGCCGACAAGATCACCTGTCCGCTGCTCGTCGCCTATGGTGAGAACGATCGTCAGGTACCGCTGTGGATGGCCGAGAAGACTATCGAGGCGGCGGTGAACAGCCCCAACCGCAAGCTCAAGGTCTTCCGGCTGGACGAGGGCGGGGCGGAGCATTACCAGATCGACAACCGGCAATTGATCGGCGATGTGATGTCCGACTGGGCGGCGGAGATCTTCGGGCACGACCCGGCGGGAATAGCATAACAGGCGATGGGTAGTTGGGCGGCTGCCATGAGAACACACGTGCTCGGCGTTCTTGCTGTCGTCCTGCTCGCGGTTGGCCCAGCAACAGCCGACAGTTCATCCACAAAACTTATGGCCTACTATGATCAACAAATGGCGATCGTGTCGGGGGGTGATCTACGCCTGGAAAGGGGTTGCCCCTCCTGGGTTAATCCCGATTCCTGCCCGTCAAGTCGGCGTCGAGCGCGATAACTATTACCTGCTCACCCGAGAAGACGAACTTATCCTGTTTGACGAGAATCTCGACCAACAGGCCGTCCTGATGCAACAGGTCGCGCAGTTTGCGGCGGGCGACAGCGGCGTGCTCGCAATCACACACGATCGCAATCTTTGGTGGTTGTCTGGGGCCACGAAACAGTTTTTGGCAAGAGACGTCATGGATGCTGCGGTAGGAGACGGCACTACAACACGAAATGCCCACACTCAGCCCTCGGATACAGGCCACCAGCACCGGAAAGCATCATCTGCATGGAGGAAAAGCGGATGATGCACTAACATCCAAAACGGACCAGTCAATGGGAGCAGGTCAGTGCCGCCAGACTTTTTAATCAGTTGGATGTTCTCATTTGCGTTTCAAAAAAATCAATCGTCCGACGATGTGAGTCTTTCGTTACCTTTTCATTATACTTCCATGCTCTTTTGGGCGGATTTTTTCTATCCCAAGCATGGCCAGCATCACGGTAAAAATGATTCTCTGTTCGCCCCCCCCTTTGTCGGATTTCAGCCAGGGCCCTTTCAGCCCACTCCAAAAGTTGCGTGCCATCCTGAATTCCATGAAGCGCCAATATCGGAGAACTGGACCTAGAAAAATATTTCATCGGATATGGGTTTGTGAACTCCCTACCAAAATTTGCCTTCCACACACCATAATGAGATGCGCCAGCCCGAACCTTTGACGTGCCTGCTAAATAAGACACCCAGAATCCACCATTTGAAAACCCTACGGCGAAAATATTATTTTCATTAATTTTTTTATCAAGCTTCATAAGGCTGACAATTATAGATAATTCTTGTTCTATCGAAGCTCTATAAGTGGTGAATGTCTTCATTCGTGTTTTGGACGTTAATCCATGCCTTCTGAAAAAGTCAGGGGCATATACAACAAAACCATCATCAACATAATTTTGAATGACATGCGCTACGGTCTTGAACCCACCACTAGTGTGAAGGGCGATGACGGCAGGAAATGGACCTGTTCCTTCGGGGTAATATTTCTCGTGATAAATAGGCTCTTCGTGATCAATGGGGACCTGAGTAGAAGAATTCTTTTGGGCGTCAGCACCCCAACTTACACCCGCACACCCAACAAGCATGGCCAAGGTTAAGTAGATGGTTGTGACAAGGCGCACGTTTACTACTCCCCTAAGTTCCTAACCGTCGGGATGCACGCCGATCCCCGGCTGCAGGTGACCTGCCCCCACTGACTGGTCCATTTGGAATGTTAGTGCATCATCCGCTTTTCCTCCATGGAGATGATGCTTTCCGGTGCTGGTGGCCTGTATCCGAGGGCTGAGTTTGGGCGTTTCGTGTTGTACTGCCTGAGCCACTGGTTGATGACGATCTGGGCCTGCTTTCAGGCTGTAGAAGATTTCTCCGTTCAGGAGCTAGTCGCGGAACCAGGCATTATTGCGGCCGGTGGAATGCAGACCCCGGAGCAAAGCCATGGACCAAAACATTCTTGGTCGTATTAATACATAGGAAACGTCAGCTTGAATCGGTCAGTGTATACCTTGAGGAAGCGGCCAAGGATATGCTCCCTGGAATTACGTGGGGGAGGACAGCGCATGAGCGACCCTTTCCTGGACCAAATGCTTGCCGACTGGGACAAGGAAGATGGTTTGGCGCCAACTAAGCCCTCACCTATATCCAGTCAGCCCAAAAAAGTGGTCCCTATATATCAGCATGTGACGAGTTACGTCGGTGGACCAAGCCCGATCGAACAGCTGAACCAGTATTCTCTGACCGGCCAAAGTGCGCGCTTCCGACGACAGATGCTTATCGATAAGTTCGTCTGTATTGGTATTACTGGGGGATATACGGAGTCCCAACTGACAAAGCGGCCCCCCGGGGGTGGGATCGCGGCTGGGGCGTTTAGGCTTTTCGGTTCGATTTAATTTTCTGAAGCTGCAGCACACGCACTATCGGGGAGCTATTATGGGAACATAGACCCGCTGCGCTGCCAAACCCAAGAAACTGAGGATACATGGCGGAGGGGGTGGGATTCGAACCCACGAGACGCTTGCACGCCTGCCAGTTTTCAAGACTGGTGCCTTCAACCACTCGGCCACCCCTCCGTGCGGCATTCGGATAGCACCCGGTGGCGAAGTTTGGAAAGCCGTTCTTGCGAGCCCGCCCTAGGAACGACCGATCCAGCGGGGTCGTTCCTAGGGCGCGGCATAGCGCAGATCATCGACAAGCCGCCGCACATCGCGAATCAAGACTGAACAAACTGGCTTATCGGCAAAGCTGACGTGACATCGAAACGGCTCTCAGCCATAAACGAACATCTACCCGCTAGGCGTTCGAGGTCGTCTCTTTGGTCAAAGTTATCGTGCAGATGTACCCGGTTATGCCGACGGCAACCGAAGAAGAGCGTATGGCGTTGCGTCCAATCGGACGGAATGCGGAGCTGTTCCAGCAAACCTTGCGCGGTTGGTGCGACATCGTGGAGGAGGCGGACAGGCTCGGCCTGTGGGGTGTTACGGCCATCGAGCATCACTTCCATTCCGAGGGATATGAGGTCAGCCCCAACCCAGGCGTGATGAACGCATTCTGGGGCGCGCGGACACAGAACATTCGCGTCGGCCAGCTCGGCTATGTCATGAGCGCCCAAAACCCCATCCGGGTCGCGGAAGAAACCGCGATGCTCGATCACCTGACCGAAGGACGCTGCTTCGTGGGATTCTCGCGTGGCTTCCAGTCCCGCTGGACCGATGTGCTCGGCCAGCATATGGGGACCCGCGCAACCTTGTCCGATGGCGGGGCGGACGACCGGCTCAACCGGGAGATTTTCGAGGACGCCGTCGACATCGTGCGCAAGGCGTGGACCGAAGAGAGTTTCGAACATAAATCGACACGCTGGCAGATCCCGTTTCCTCATGAGACCGGCGTGCAGAACTGGCCGATGGCATCATGGACGGAAAAACTCGGTGCGCCGGGGGAGATCGGACCAGACGGTGAAGTGCGCCGGATCAGCGTCGTGCCCGCACCCTATACCAAGCCGCATCCACCGGTGTTCATCGCCTCGAATGCCAGTCAGGAAACCGTCGAGTATGCCGGGCGCCACGGCTTTATTCCGGCCTATTTCTCCCATATGGACAAGGTCGCTGATTTCGGCCCGGCCTATGTGGATACCGCGCGTCAGGCCGGACACGACTTCGCGCTTGGCCAGAACCAGGCCATCGTACGTATGCCGCGTATCGCCGACAGCATGGCCGACGCCCGGCAGGCGGTCGCCGACTATGACGGCATGATCTACAAGCATTTCTATGAGAACTTCCTGCCGGGCGCGCTTCGGGCCAAGGCCAATGTCCAGCCCGATACGCCGCACGAAGACCTCGTCGACCCGATGATCGACACCGGCCTGTTCGTCCCGGGATCAGTGAGCGAGGTCCGTGATCACTTCGTAGCGCAATGGAAACACCTGCCGGCGGAGTATGTAATCGTGATTTATCACTACGCCCAGCAGCCCAAGGACAGCGTGATCGGGAACCTGCAGCTGTTCATGGATGAGGTGAAGCCCGCCCTCGACGAACTGACGCCCTACACAGAGGCCTAGAGGCGTTTGCCGTCGGCGTCCACAGCGCCATGCAGCGCGGCCTTGGGCAGCATCACGTGGCAACCCTTGTTCACGTTCACCAGCTGCGAAATCCGCACATCGGCCGCAAGACTACACAGGGAGTAGGCGTCCTCGGCCGAGAGATTTGTCCGCTCCTGGATAAGCACAATCATATCCCGCAGGCCCTGTTTGGCCGCGTCGTCCAGGTCCTGGTCGATGCCGATGGTGATGTAGTGGGTGTCGGTTTCCGCCCGCGGCATCTTGTAGGAGAGGTTCTTGCGGAGGTGGAATTCGAACGTTCCGATCAGTGCCGTCTCGGCTGCCGACAGGCAGCTTTCGCCGTCGCCCTGCAACGCATGGCCATCGCCGGTCTGGAAGTTTCCACCCGGCACATATACCGGCAAATAGAGCGTCGAACCCGCACCGAGTTCCTTGATGTCCAGGTTGCCGCCATGGGGCTGGGGAACGATCGAGGTGATGGTGCCCCATTCCGGCGGCGGCGAGACACCCATCACGCCGAAGAATGCGTTGCATGGAAGATCGACGCCCCAGGGCAGTTTTGCGACATGGGCCTGGCGGTCGAGCGGAATATTCAGCACCCGCTTCTTGTGGAAGTCCTCGGGCAGGGATCCTTTCAGGGGCATGATCATGTTCCACGCCCAGTCCTGGCGCAGCTCGACATCGATGATCCGAACCTCGAGCACGTCGCCGGGCTCCGCACCACGCACCGCAACTGGCCCGGTCATGATGTGGCCCGGCAGGATTGGCTTGTTGTTAGCGATGAAGGCCGCATGATCCGGCAGCAGGCTGTCGCGAACTTCCTCGGGAATCTGCTCAGGCCCGCCGGAGATCGTCTCGATCACCACCCGGTCGCCGGGATCGATTTCGAGGACGGCCTCGAAGTCTGCAGAGAAGGCGCCCCAGCGGAGATTCTCCGGTGCTGACGTCAAACGATGTTCCGTGGCCATGATTCCTCCCAAGACGCTTGTTTGAATTCCATTTTGTCGGGGCACCGGGGCAGGGGCAAGAGCCACTACATGGCCGATACACCGCCGTCGAGCAACAGTTCCGAGCCGGTCATGAATCGGCTTTCGTCCGAGGCCAGGTAAACCACGGCATAGGCCACGTCATCGGGTTCGGCGACGATACCCAGCGGAATCTGCTGCGCCAGCCTTTCCAGCCCTTCCTCGCGTGTTCCGCGTTTGAGAATGGTATCGAGGATCGGCGTGTCGACGAAGGCCGGATGGACGGAGTTGCAACGAACATTGTTCGCCTGTCGCGCGCAGTGCAGCGCGACCGACTTGGTCAGGTGCCGCACACCCGCTTTGGCGGAGTTGTAGGCCGCCAGATTGTGTCCTGCGATAATTCCGGAGATCGACGAGATATTGACGATCGAACCGCCCCCCGAAGCTGCGATATGGGCGATCGCGTGTTTGCAGCCGAGAAACACGCTGTCGAGGTTAAGCGCATGCAGATTGCGCCAGTCCTCCAGAGAGGTTTCCTCGACCGTGCCGTTGATCGCCGTCCCGGCACAATTCACCAACACATGCAGCCCCCCGAATGCCGCCCCGACCGTATTGAGAGACATCGTCCAGGCGTTCTCATCTGTTACGTCATGGGCAATCGCGATGGCGCTTTCACCGATCTCGTCGGCGACCGCGCGCGCGCCGTCCAGGTTAATATCCGCGACCGCCACCCGTGCACCTTGCTGCGCCAGCATCAATACCGATGCTCGCCCGATCCCGGACGCGCCGCCGGTCACCAGCGCAATTTTTCCGCTCACCCGTTCCAAATCGAAAACCCTCCGATAGAATGATCGCATGAAGGCGCAAGGACCCGATCAATGCAACCGCTGACGACCAAACGTCTCGCATTACGGCCATTCACGCTCGACGATGTCGAGGCGGCCTTCGGCTTCTTCGGCGACCCCGAGGTCATGCGGTTCAGCCTTAACGGACCGCATACTTCGCGCAAAACGACCGAAGATTTCGTGTAACGAACATCAACCGGCAGGTGCGGCTGGGTTTTTTCGATCTGGGCAGTTATCGAACGCGAAACAAATGATCTCACCGGCATGTGCGGCCTGGCCGAGTTCGGGCACGGGGTTCCCGGCATCGAGCTTGCCTACCGGCTACGCCGTGATCGCTGAGGCCACGGCTATGCCACCGAGGCTGGACAAGCGATTGTCGACCACGCGTTCGATGATTTGGGGCTGGTGCGCCTGATCCCAGCGGTCGAACGCGAGATCACGGCCTCGATTCATGTGCTGGAGAAGTGCGTAGTCAGCTTTACCCGGGACCGGGAGATCGCTGGGAAAGACGCGCTGCTCTGTGCGCAGCTGGCGCCGGCCTCGAACTAAGCTAAAGGTCCGCCGGCGGCTTTCCATGCGTCGGTTCCGCCCGCCAGGTGGCACGGATTTTCGATTCCGGCAACCCGCGCCGCTACCACGGCCATGGCCGAGCGTTCACCGAAAGCACAGTAGAAGACGATCCGCTTGCCCGATGATTGTGCGAGCTCGAACAGCATCCCGCCAGGATTCACATTCTCGTCGAGATCGGGATAGGGGGCATGGACCGAGCCGGGGATCACACCGTTCTTCTCGCGTTCGGTATCGTCGCGCAGATCGACCAGCATGATACTCGGGTCGCCTACCTGGTCGATTCCCTGGCCGCAATTGAGCGACATCCCCATGCGTTCGAGATCGTCCTGTTTCAGCCCGATCTTCAGATTGGCCGGCACGGCCACATCCATCATCTTCGGATTGGCGAGATTAAGGTTTTCCATGATCTCGACATACTGGGCTTCGGTGTCGACCTGCAGGCGCGGGTTGTAGGCTTTCTCCTCGCCGATGGTGCTCACCGTGTCGCCCTTATAGTCATGGGCCGGATAAACCAGTGTGTCGTCGGGCAGCTTCAGCAGCTTGTTGAAGATCGAATCATATTGGGCAGCCGCATCGCCATGCTGGAAGTCTGTCCGCCCGGTCCCGCGGATAAGCAGCGTGTCGCCGGTAAAGACCCGGTCGTTCATCAGGAAACTGTATGAATCGTCAGTGTGTCCCGGCGTGTAGACCACCTCCAGGCGCACGCCCTCGATATCGATCGCATCACCCTCGGCCACACGCATGGACACGACATCCACACCGCTTTGTTCGCCCATAACGGTGATGCAGCGGGTGCGGTCGCGCAGCGCGCCAAGCCCTGTGATGTGATCGGCATGGACATGGGTGTCGACCGCCTTGAGCAGGCGCAGGTCGAGCTCATCCAGCAACTGGAGATAACGATCTACCTTTTCGAGCACCGGATCGATGATCAACGCCTCACCGCCGGGGCGGCTCGCCATCAGATAGGTGTAGGTACTCGATTCACTGTCGAACAGCTGCCGGAAGATCATCCGCGTTTATCCCCATGCGAGAAATCACACTGAGATTACGTGAATTAGATGCTTCTGTGGAAACAAATTTGCGCGATCAGAGACGGTAGAACTCCCGCGCGACGTCGTGAAAGAACTTCTCCTGGTCCGCTTCCGAGCGATCCGCCAGAACGTTTTTCTGTGTCGACACATAATCCCCGAACGACGTCCACATCCGCTCGACGGGATAGTTGCTACCGAAAAAACAACGATCGGTGCCGAACATGTCCAGCGCGGTGTTCGCGGCAATGCTCATGATGTCTGCATCGACTGTCCGCGTGAAGGTATTCAGTCCCGACACCTTGATAAACACGTTCTCGCACGGCTTCAGCACTTCGAGCGCTTCTCGCCACTCCGCAACAGTCGAACTGTCGGTGGCGGTCAGCATCCCCGCATGCACCAGGCATATGTTCAGGTTCGAGCATTCTCGTGCGAGCATCGCGAGATCGGTAAACTGGGATGCGAAGCCCTGAAAATCGAACGTCAGTTCCTTGTCTGACAGAATGGACAAGCCACGCCGGAAACTGGTGGACAGACAAAAATCTGCCCGGTCGACATATCGCCAGTATTCATTCTGCGGGTGCCAGTAGACTTGCTGGCGAATGCCGCGGGTATTGGTATGAGCCAGATGGCCATCGAGCACCGTCTCCAGGTTCGGGTCTGTCAGATCGGCATAGGCGACGATCCCGGTCGGAAATCCCGTTTCCTCTGCCATCGCCTGCAGGCCCGAGGTCTCATCCACGGGCCGGGCGATATCGAAGTTCGCCTGCACATGGACCGACTTGACCACGTTGTGAGGTTCGAAATCCGTCAACAGATCGCCGACGGAATATTCCTGCTTCAGGGCCGACCAGTCATCGCCGAAAATCATCGGCCGCATGGGCATGCTCATCCAAGGATAGTTGGTTTCAAGGTCCCAGAAAATATGATGGTGGGAATCGATGATCGGACCGTCGTAACGCGGCATGCAAATATTCCTCCAGATAAGTAGCGCTTACTCGCCAAGCGCCTTGTTAACGCGTGGCATGACCTCGTGCGCCATAAGTTCCATCGAACGGCGTGACAGTGCAACATCCGCCCAGTCATGGCCTGTGTACATCAGCTGCCCGAACGGACCGATGATCTCGCGCAGTTCCAGCAACTGGTCGACGACACTCTCGACAGAACCGGCAATCACCTGCGTATCGAGGGAGTGACGTACGGAAACCTCTTCGTCGGGCTGCTCGGGGTGTGACTTGAACAGCCCCATACCCATAGCACCACGCCCCTTCAGCAATTTCTTCTGGATGTTCGAGAAGTAGAAGCCATAGGGGCCATCTTCGCTGCGCGCATACTCAATCGCCGTATCGTCATCGTCGGCGACGAAGATGCTCTTGGCTACGGACCATTGCGAGGGGTCTTCGGGCAGGCCTGCGTTTTTCTGGCCTTCGACGAATTTCGGCAAATGTGTCGCGACCCAATGGGCCTGCACATAGTTCGATGAAATGCCGTGCCAGCCGCGCTCGGCCGCCATCGTGATCCCCTTGGAGTAGGGCGCCAGGGCGGTAAAGACGATCGGCGGGTGGGGCTTCTGCAGCGGCTTGGGAATCAGACCCTGGCCGATCTCCGGATAAAGCGTACGCTCGGTCGATGTCTTGAAGAACTTGCCTTCGAGATTATAGGGCGCTTCGCCGGCCCAGATATCGAGCACCTGGTTGATCGCCTCGACCATCTTCTCATTCTTGTCGAGATCGAGATTGCCAAACACCTCGATATCCGAGGGGAGGCCGCCTGGCCCGATACCGAAGACAAACCGCCCATCCAGCAGATGATCCATCATCGCCACCTGTGCGGCGACATGCACCGGATGGTAGCTCGGCATATTGATCACGCCGGTCCCGAGTTTGATCTGCTTGGTGCGATCGATCAGCGTTGCCAGAAAGACCAGACAACTCGTGATCGGCTCGGCCAGGTCGGTCATATGCTCGCCGACGAAGGCCTCGGTGTAGCCGAGTTCATCGGCAAGGATGATTGCCTCCTGATCCTCGCGTAGAACCTCACGGTAATCGCGGGTGATCGGGTGTACGGGCTGGGTGAAAAATCCGAGCTTCATGACCCCTCCAAATCGAGTTGCATTCATAACCGGCTGCAAGGCATCGGTCACGTCAAACAACCCCGAAAACAGAAATTCACACGTCTTGTGTCGTACAATCGTGATTGCCCGACGCGAAGCGCGTATGGCACCCCTACGGTGGGTAACGTACCGAGGCGATATGCGACTGAACCGATTACTCATGGGAGGGTTGCTCGCGCTACCGCTCTGGCTTGCGGCCGGCACGGCATCCGCGCAAAGCGAAGACGCACACTTTGTTAAATGGCTCGAGGGCCTGCGCGCGGATGCGTTGGCGAACGGAATCAGCCAATCGACGCTGGATCGCAGCCTCGTCGACGTGGCCCCAATCCCGAGGATTATCGAGCTCGACCGCCACCAGCCCGAATCCACGACCACTTTCGAGAAGTACCAGGCCCGCATCGTCAACGCGACACGCATCAAAATAGGGCGCGAACGCCTGGCCAAGCACCGAGAACTGCTCACCGAAATCGGCGATCAATTCGGCGTACAACCGCGCTTTATCGTGGCCTTGTGGGGCATCGAGACGAATTTCGGCAGCTTTACCGGCGGATTCCCGGTGGTCCATGCGCTGGCGACGCTCGCCTATGACGGTCGGCGCAGCAAGTACTTCCGCGGTGAACTGCTCAAGGCCCTGCAGATCATTGACGAGGGGCATATCGAACCTGCGGACATGAAGGGCAGCTGGGCCGGTGCCATGGGCCAGTCCCAGTTCATGCCGTCGAGCTTCCTCAACTTCGCCCACGACTATAACGGCGACGGCGCCAAGGACATCTGGAATACCCAGGCGGATGTCTTTGCCTCCGCGGCAAACTACCTGAAGGGTGTCGGATGGAACGACGACATCACCTGGGGCCGCAAGGTTGCCTTGCCGGACGGCTTCGACGGTTCGCTCATATCGCTGGATGTCGTTAAATCGATCGGCGAATGGCAGGCACTCGGCGTGCGCCGTGCAGACGGCCGGGACCTGCCCACCCGAAATATTCCCGCATCGATCCTGCGTCCGGGCGGCGAGGGCGGTCAGGCGTTCATCATCTATGACAATTATCGCGCGATATTACGCTGGAACCGTTCCCACTATTTCGCCATGGCGGTTGGCCAACTGTCGGACCGAATCGCGGGCCGCTAGGGTAGAAACAATTCATGACTGTAGTTGGCCTGAGATTCAAAGGGATACCCGGCGTCGGCCAGCGGCTGCGGCCGGTTGCCCTGGCGGCGCTATGCTGTTTCGGGCTTGCCGCGTGCGCGGAGACCGAATTCCTCGTCCACTCCGTCAAACAAGTGAAAGGTTCGGCGGATTCCGGCGCCAAGCTAGGGCGCTACAAGGTCGGAGCGCCCTATCAGATCAAAAGTGTCTGGTACTACCCGGCAGAGGATTACGAATACACCGAGACCGGCATCGCGTCCTGGTACGGCCCGAATTTCCACGGCAAGAAAACGGCCAATGGCGAGATCTACAATCAGAACGACCTTACGGCCGCGCACCGAACCCTGCCGCTGCCAAGCGCGGTGCGCGTGACGAACCTGGAAAATGGTCGCTCGCTCGTGCTGCGGATCAACGATCGCGGACCTTTTGCGCACGGGCGCATCATCGACGTGTCCCGCCGCGGGGCGCAGCTCTTGGGCTTTGAGCGGAATGGTACGGCAAAAGTCCGGGTCGATATCCTGCCCGACGAAAGTCGACAGCTTAAGGTCGCGGCGATTAACGGCAGCGAGCAGCAACTGCAAGTCGCGGCGTCACCGCGCGAGGCTGTGTTCTCCAGGCCGTTGCCCGCCAGCGGTGCCACCGCAGGCTCGTCACCGACCCAGACTGCCCGCCAGACTCCTGTTCAGACGACCCCGCTGGAACCCGCGCCGGCGCCCCGGTCGCGCGTACCGGTACTGTCGAACGAAGTCGAAGTTCTGCCCGTATCGCCCACGGGAATCTATGTTCAGGCTGGTGCCTTTTCGCGGCTTGAGAATGCGCTGCGCATGCGCGATCGCGTTTTTGACATGGGGCCCACCCAGATCAGTCGGTTCGCGGTCTCAGGAACCGAGATTTATCGGGTTCGGATCGGACCGCTCGGCACGGTCGATGTTGCAGATGTAACCCTTTCGCAGGTTTTGAACGCCGGTGTGCCCGAGGCCCGGCTTATCGTCGAGTAACGGCGTGACATTATTCCGTCGCATTCACCGTTATAGTTGTGTCGTTCGTTCCACCTGCACATATGAATTCTCAGCCATGCCCCGTATTGCCCGCCGCATTCGCAACACCCTCCTGGTCCTGACCGCATTCGCGGTGATCGCCCCGGCGCAGGCGGCCCCGCCGACCTTCCAGACCACGGCGCGCCAGGCGATCCTGATTGATTTCGATACCGGTGCGGTGCTTTTCGAGAAAGATTCGGATTCTTCGATGTTCCCGGCGTCCATGAGCAAGATCATGACGTCGCTGCTCGTGTTCGACGAATTGCGCGCCGGGCGCCTGGAGATGGACAGCACTTTCCGCGTCTCCGAGAAAGCCTGGCGTAAGGGCGGCTCGAAAATGTTCGTGGGCGTCAACGACGAGATCAGGATCGAGGATCTGCTGCGCGGCATAATCGTGCAGTCCGGCAATGACGCGTCGATCGTAATCGCCGAAGGGATTGCTGGCAGCGAGGAGGCCTTCGCCGAGCGCATGACCGAACGGGCCATCGAGATCGGCCTGACCAATACCCAGTTTCGCAACGCCACCGGCTGGCCGGACCCCGACCATGTCACCACAGCGCGCGATCTTGCCATGCTGGCGATTTTCCTGATCCGGGAATACCCGAAATTCTATAGCTTGTATTCCGAGCGCGAATTCACCTACGGCAAGAGCCTAGACGGCAAGCTCATCACCCAGGGCAACCGCAATCCGTTGCTCTACAAGGCCGTTGGCGCCGACGGCCTCAAGACCGGTCACACCGAGGCTTCGGGTTTCGGGCTCACCGCATCGGCCGTGCGCGGCGAGCGCCGACTAGTCATGGTCATCAACGGCCTCGACAGCGTACGCGCGCGCAGTTCCGAATCCGAGCGCCTGCTCAACTGGGGATTCCGGGTCTTCGACAATTACAAACTGTTCGAAGCCGGAGAGACCGTTGAAGAGGCGAAGGTCTGGCTCGGGGATGCCGGTGTTGTGCCGCTGGTGATCGAAGATTCCCTCGCCGTAACCATTCCGAAGTCCTCGCGCCGGGGCATGCGCGTCAAGGTCATGTATGAAAGCCCGATCCCCGCACCGATCAGTGCCGGTGTCGAGGTCGCGCGGCTCGAGGTCACGGCACCGGATATGAAACCGATCAGCCGTCCGCTGGAAACCGCCAGCGATGTCGGCCAGCTCGACTTTTTCGGCCGCATCACGAGTGCCATCAATTTCATCATCTTTGGTTCGTCCTCGGGCGGTTGACCCCACCGGCAACCCATGTGACATCTGCCGATATGAATGCGAACCAGCCGCGCAGCAAATTCATTACGTTCGAAGGTGGGGAAGGGGCCGGCAAGACGACCCAGATCACACGCCTCGCCGATCGTTTGGTATCGCAAGGAATCACGACCATCACGACGCGTGAGCCGGGCGGGGCGCCGGGTGCCGATTCCATCCGGTCACTGCTGGTGTCCGGTGCAACGAACAAATGGGACCCGATCAGCGAAGTCCTGCTGCTCTATGCCGGACGTCGCGAACATCTGAAGCAGACCATTCTCCCGGCACTCGACCAGGGTGCATGGGTGCTGTGCGACCGGTTCTCGGATTCGACCATGGCCTATCAGGGCTATGGACACGGCCTGTCGAAGGATTTCATCCGTGCCGTCCACGACGAGGTAGTCGGTGCCGCCGACCCCGACCTGACGCTGGTCCTGGATATTCCGGTGGATGTCGGGATCGAACGCGCCAATTCGCGCAACACGAGAACGCGCAGCGGGGAAGACCGGTTCGAGCGCATGGACTCGTCATTCCATGAACGTCTGCGCGCCGGATTCCTCGACATTGCCGACCGCGAACCCGAACGGGTCCGCGTGATCGACGCGGATTCGACGCCCGAGGCCGTAACGGAAACCGTCTGGCAGGCCGTCACCGAAAAATTTGGGCTCAACGCGTCGCCGGGCCCGGCATGAGCGACGAGCTGATCGAACGCATAGAGCAGCCGCGGCGAGAAACAGGGTCGCTGATAGGCCACGAAGCCGCGAGGCAGGCCATCGTCCAGGCGCGAAACACCGGGCGCATGGCCCATGCCTGGCTGTTGACCGGGCCGGCCGGGATTGGCAAGGCCACATTGGCCTGGCGGTTCGCCCGCCTTGTGCTGTCGGCCCCGGATGCGGCCGTTTCTGATGATGATATCGAAACAGACCCTGCTCACCCCGACGTGCGCAAAATCATCGCTGGCGCGCACCCGGATTGCCGGCTGATCCGACGTAGCATGACCAAGCGCTCGCCCTACCGATTCCGAACCGAGATATCGGTCGAGGATATCCGCGATTCCGTAACATTTCTGCACCATACGGCCGGCATGAGCGAGTGGCGCTGCCTGATTGTCGATGCGGCCGACGAGATGAACCTCAACGCCCAGAACGCGTTGCTCAAGGTCCTGGAAGAACCGCCACCGCGGACGCTGATCTTGCTGTTAGCCCACGCACCATCGCGTCTACTGCCGACGATCCGTTCACGTTGCCGCACCATGCCATTGCATCCGCTGGGCGCCGAACAGGTCTCGGAGGTCATGGCGCGCGCCGGGAGCGAACTCGCACCCGATGAAATGCGGATTATTTCCGAGATTTCCGGCGGTTCACCGGGCAAGGCGCTGGATCTGGCGCGGGCCGGCGGGCTTGAGCTCTGCCAGGATCTGTCGCGACTGGTTGAAAATCTGCCGCAACTCGACACCGAGCAGCTGCACCTAACCTCGGACAAGTTCGCGGGCGCCTCGGGTGAAGCGGGGTACCGGACTTTTCTCGAAATTCTGAACTGGTGGATGTTGCGCCGTATCCGCACCGACGCCACATCGGGCGTGCGCGGGCTTGAGCGCTGGCTGAAAGCATGGGAGAACGTCAACGAGTTGTCGACCCGCGCCGACAGCGTGAACCTCGACCGCAAACAAGTTGTTCTGAATATGTTTTTTGAACTTTCCACCGCCGCGAAAACGGCATGACGAACGGACCCCAGTGAGCCACCATGCAGGCCTATCTTCTGCGATACTTGACGCCACTGACCTACCTGATGTGGATCGCCATTATCATCGGCATGGTCGATCATTTCTTCCTCGAGCCCCGCGGCTTGGCATTTCTGCCGCCACCCGTGTTCGACTGGCTCCTGATTTTGATGTGGCCATTGCTTGCAGCGGTCTGGTTCGGCAATAAAGCAAACGAGAAGCGCAAGGCCGAGGCGCGGGCCGCGGAACAGTCGGCCGAAGAGTGAAACCGAACAACGCGTAACCCTGGCATTCGAAAGACCAACACCGTGGCATCAAGCCCGTACTACATCACGACGCCGATCTACTATGTTAACGATCGACCGCATATCGGCCACGCCTACACGACTTTGGCGTGCGATGTGCTGGCGCGTTTCAAGCGCCTCGACGGGCATGATGTGCATTTCCTTACCGGGACCGACGAACACGGGCAAAAAGTCGAGAAATCCGCACAAGCTGCGGGCGTCGACTCCCAGGCGTTTACCGACAAAGTGAGCCAAAACTTCCGCCGTCTCGCGGAGGACATGAACTATTCGAACGATGATTTCATCCGCACCACCGAAGAACGTCATGTGCGGTCAGCGCAGGCCATCTGGCAGGCGATCAAGGACAACGGTCATATCTATCTGGGCAGCTATTCGGGCTGGTACGCCGTGCGCGACGAGGCGTTCTACGGTGAGGGCGAGCTCGAGGAGAACGAAGAGGGTAAGAAAGTCGCGCCCACCGGGGCCGAGGTCGAGTGGGTCGAGGAACCCAGCTATTTCTTCGATCTGTCTAAATGGCAGCAGCCACTCCTCGATTTTTATGCCGCGAACCCGGATTTCATCGGCCCCGACACCCGGCGCAACGAGGTGGTCAGCTTCGTCGAGGGCGGGCTCAAGGACCTCTCCATCAGCCGCACCAGCTTTAAATGGGGCATTCCGGTCCCCGACGATCCGGAACACATCATGTATGTGTGGCTCGACGCGCTGACGAACTACATCACTGCCGTCGGCTATCCCGACGAAGAAAATCCCAATTATTCAAAGTTGTGGCCTGCAGACCTTCACATGGTGGGTAAGGACATCGTGCGGTTCCACGCGGTTTACTGGCCGGCGTTCCTCATGGCCGCCGGGCTGGCGCCGCCGAAACGCGTTTACGCCCATGGCTGGCTGCTCAACAAGGGCGAGAAAATGTCCAAATCCCTGGGCAACGTGGTGCTGCCCGAGGATCTGGTCGAACAATATGGCCTCGACCCCGTGCGCTACTACCTCCTGCGCGAGGTTCCGTTCGGCAATGACGGCTATATCAGCCACGAAACCATGGTTTCTCGGATCAACGGCGACCTGGCAAACGACATCGGCAACCTGGCCCAGCGATCCCTGTCCATGATTGCAAAGAACTGCGAGGGATTGGTTCCGGAACCCGGCGATCTCACCGATGACGATGAGAAACTCCTCGCAGCGGCCCACGGCGCACTGGAGAACGTGCGCGCTGAATTCGACCGGCAGGCCTTCCACCGGGGCCTCGAGGCGATCTGGCAGGTCGTGAGTGACGCCAACCGGTATGTAGATGCACAGGCCCCGTGGGCGCTGCGCAAGACCGATCCACCGCGTATGGCAACGGTGCTCTATGTGCTTGCGGAGACGATCCGCCATCTGGGCATTCTCGTCCAGCCGGTGATGCCCGAGGCGGCCGCAAACATGCTGGACCAGCTCGAGATTTCGCCCGATGGGCGCAGTTTCGACCATCTGGGCCCCGACGATGCGCTCGTGGCCGACACCGCGCTGCCCAAACCGAGTCCGGTCTTCCCACGTTATGTCGATGAAGAGGCTTCGGATTAGGCGCCATGCTGGTCGATAGCCACTGCCACCTAGATTTCGATGACTTCGGCGCTGAAGTCGACGATGTCGTCGCCCGGGCACGGGATGCCGGTGTCGGCACTATGGTCTCGATCTCGACCCATCTCAGCCGGTTCGAAGGGGTGCGGGCCATGGCCGAGCGTTTCGACGATGTCTGGTGCAGCGTCGGTGTGCATCCACACCATGCGGGTGAGGAGGGACAGGACACGCCCGATCGGCTGATCGAACTGGCTGCGCATCCGCGCGTGGTCGGCATCGGCGAGTCCGGCCTCGACTACTATTACGATCGCAGCCCGCGGGACCGTCAGCAGATCAGCTTCCGCGCCCATATCGCGGCGGCGCGGGAGACCGGGTTGCCGCTGATCGTCCACGCGCGCGATGCCGACGAAGACACCGCCGACATCCTGCGTGACGAAATGGAGAAGGGCGCGTTTACCGGCATCATGCACTGTTTCTCCAGTGGCCGCGGCCTGGCCGAGGCCGCGCTGGAACTGGGCATGTATGTGAGCTTCTCCGGCATTCTGACGTTCAAGAACGCTCAGGAACTGCGTGATATCGCCCGCGATGTACCAGATGACCGACTGCTGGTCGAGACCGACGCTCCGTTCCTCGCACCGGTGCCCAACCGGGGCCAGCGCAACGAACCCGCTTTCGTCGTGCACACGGCAGAAACCCTGGCCGAGGTGAAAGGCCTGGATACCGGCGCCCTGCACGACAAAACCAGTGAGAACTTCTTTCGCTTGTTCTCGCGCGCAGAACGGCCGGCAAACCGGTGAAAATTACGCTCCTGGGCTGCGGCAGCTCGGGCGGCACGCCCTTGCTGGGACCGAAAGGTTGGGCCGATATCGACCGGGACGACCCGCGCAACCGCCGTCGCCGACCTTCGATCATCGTCGAGACCGAAAACACGCGAATTCTGGTCGATACGGGCCCGGATATGCGCGCCCAGCTCCTCGATGCCGAGGTCTGGCAGGTGGATGCTATCCTGTTCACTCACGCACACGCCGATCATGTGAACGGCATCGACGATATTCGCACCCTGAACCACTATCATGGCGGCGCGATCGATGGGTTCGGCAGCGCCGAGACGCTGGAAATTCTGAAAGAACGCTTCGCCTATATTTTTGAGCCATATCGGGATGTTAACCCGCAATTCTGGCGCCCTTGTTTAACGCCACTGGTGATCGACGGACCGTTCAAAATTGGCGATATCGACATCCAGCCATTCCATCAGGAGCATGGGCGGATGCCGTCGCTGGGCTTCCGCTTCGGGAAGTTCGGCTACTCGACCGACGTCAAAACCCTTCCCGAAGAGGCTTTCGAGATCTTGGAAGGCATCGAGGTCTGGATCGTCGACGCGCTGGGAGAAACACCCCATCCGACCCACAGCCATGTAGACCAAACCCTCGAATGGATCGAGCGGATCGGCCCGAAACGCGCAGTTTTGACCCATCTCAGCAATCGAACCGACTATACGCGGCTGGCGGCACGACTCCCGGCGGGTGTGGAGCCGGGGATCGACGGAATGGTGATCCATATTCCCGAATGATGTGCCGGGAAGGGATTTGCAATGGCCGAAACGACGGCCAACAGTGCATTAACGCGTGAAATCTAGGATTGGTGAAGAACATGGAACGAGAAATTATCTACGTCGGCGACCCGATGTGCTCCTGGTGTTGGGGGTTTTCGCCCGTTCTACAGAAGATCGTGAATCAGTACGGTGAGACCGCCCCCATGCGCCTGGTCGTCGGCGGCTTGCATGCCTTCGACAAGGACCCGATGGACGACGAATACAAGGCCCGGATCAAGCATCACTGGGAACAGGTCGCGGAAGCCACCGGACAGCCTTTCAATTACGCGTTTTTCGACCGCGAGGGTTTCGTCCTCGATACCGAACCTGCATGCCGTGCGTCTGTTGTCGTGCGAAACATGAAACCCGACGCGCTGCTGTCCTTCTATGAGCGCATCCACAAGGGTTACTACGTGGAAGATACGGACACGACGAAGCTCGAGACGTTTCAGGACTATGCCGCGATGGAAAACATGGATGTTACGGCCTTCACCGAGTTATTTGAATCCGAAGAGGCCAAGAAGGAAACCATCAACGACTTCACCTGGTGCCAGCAATCCGGTGTGACCGGTTTTCCGACCGTGGTGCTGCGGGAAGACGACACGCTGGCGGCATTGAGCGCGGGGTATCAGCCGTTCGACAGCCTGGAACCGATCCTGGATTCATGGGTCTCGGGCGAACTGAGCGTAAAAAAGCAGGTGGAAGCGGCACAGGCCGCCGATGCTTCGGAATTCCAAACGATACATTGAAAATCGGAATGGAGTTTAAGACATTGGTTTAAATACGTATATAATTTTTAACATAATATATATTATGCGTATATCGTGTTACATCCGTCAGGGATGCACCTTCGCGCCCTTCGAAGTCTTATCGGCAATCTTCTTGTCGCCACGCAACCCAAGCCCCACAAGATCCAGGTTCTCTGTCGCATACTGATTTACAGCCGCCCTGTTTTCGGCACGTGTCCTGTTGAGAACATGTCCTCAATGTAAATGGCCATGGGCACCTCGCGACCGATGCCGCGTTGATGAATCTTCGTCATCATCGGTTGAATGATCAACGGGCTATATGCCTGCCCGTCCGCATCTTCATAGGCGTCACCCAGCAATGCCTTGTCTGCGCCGCGGACACCACTCGAAAGAAACGCCGTGACATTCAATTTCTGCCAGGTGAGAAAATCATCGCGGACGGCGATGGCAATCTTAGTATCAAACATCTCTGTCCTCATGCTGCGTCAACGCAACGTCGGAGAACTTTCCTACTTTTTGGGATTGTCCCAATAAAGCATGAACCGCGCGAGTGGCCGCTTCACCAGACAGAGGTATCCCCCGTGCAAAACGACGGCCCAGATCACGATGGCGGATACGCCCTCGTGGGGATCGTCAAACGCCTCGCCGCCATCGCCCAGCGTCATGAGTCCGGTCACGGTCGCCAGAATGACGGACACCGCAATCGCCAGGATCAGGCTTTTGCTGACCGCCGGATGGGTGAGCCCATTCGCCCAGCTTATGCCGTCGAAAACCGGATGGAACTTGTTAAGACCGAGCTGGCGCGGGTTGAACACCGCCAGATCAGGCGCGCGACGATGATCACCCCTACGCCATAGCCCAGAACGTCGATAATGAATCCGAGATCGCCCAAGGAATAGGCCAGCAGAATCAGAACGGCGAGCACTGCGTTATACCAGCGATGCTTGTGCAATAAATTTATCGGGAAATGACCATCTGAGAATTGAACGTGAACCGTTCTGATCTGGGGAGAAACCGCTGAATTGCCAGCTAAAACGTCTTCACGTCGCCCGCGCCGCCATAGGCCATCCAGCCGCCGTCGACGAACAGGGTCTCGCCGGTGATGAACGAGGCGAAATCCGACGCCAGAAAGGCGATCGCCTGCCCCACTTCCGCCGGCGTGCCGAGTCGGCCCATGGGGGTGCGGTTGTTGATCCGGTCTGTGTCGATCTTGTCCTCGTCGACAAGGCCCTGAATCATCGGCGTGGCGATATAGCCTGGCCCGACCGCGTTGATCCGAACTCCGTGCGGGCCCCATTCGCAGGCCAGTTCCTTCGTCAGCGCGATAATCGCGGCCTTCGACGGGCCGTAGGCCGTGCGTCGCGGCCAGCCGCCAGGGCCGTTGACCGAGGCGATGTTGACGATGGCGCCGGTACCGTTCGGAACCATTGTCCGCGCGACCGCCCGGCAGATCTGGTAGGTGCCCCTAAAGTTGATGTCCATGATCCGCTGCCAGCGTTCCATGTCCCGCTCGAGGGCGTATTTCACCTCGTCCACGATCCCGGCGGCATTGACCGCGATGTCGAGCCCGCCCAGGGCCTCGACGGCCGCGGCCACGGTGGATTCCGCCTGCCACTCGTCCGACACATCGCAAACGAATGTCGGACAACCGCCAAGCTCCGCGCTCACCGTCGCCAGTCCGTCTTCGTTGATGTCCGTAATCGCGACTGCCGCACCCAAATCGCGCAGAATACCGGCGGTCACCGCGCCGATGCCGCTCGCACCTCCGGTCACGATGGCGCGCTTGCCCTCGAGTGAAACACAGTACGTCATGATTTGCTCCGCCTTCCCCAGCCCCAATCGATGACCGATTGGAACATTGGCGGCGGGTTGCGGCAAGGCCGGAAACCGTTTCAGCGGCTTAAAACGCCGAATTTAAATATGCTTAGTGCCGTTATCCGAACTGGATGTCGTCGGACCGGACCCGCTCGAAGCCGTGGAGCAACAACCAGACCGCCCCCAGGGTCTTATCCTCGGCATTGAGCGCGCCGGCGTGACGGGATTCCATCTCGACCAGCGACGCACACAGGCTCGTGCCCTTCTCGGTCGCCCGGATGCGGACCGACCGGCGATCGCGCAGAAACCGGGCGTTATTGGATAATTCCATCGCCATCCTCCAGGTCGTAGGGCGCGTTTCGAACGGCGATGCTGGCGACAAGCTGAATGACATAGTCGCCGCCGCCGATCAGATGGCTGAGAAACCCGGTCAGCGACGGTGCGTCATAGGTCACCCGATAAAGCGCCACTTCACCAGACTTTCCGGCTCTTGCCAGGCCCTGATCCGGGTCCCACTGGCTGTACTGTTGACATCGGTGTAGCTCTCGCCGACGTCGTACACGCCATTGAAGGGAGGACCGTTGATAAAGGGTTCCGGCGCCCCGATGACATCGACACTACCGTAGGTCAGCACATCGATCTGCGCCCCGTCCGTATCCACGAGACCGATAGTCCGGTCGGTGATGATGTCCTGGATGATACTCAGCCGTTCCGCCTCAT
Source organism: Alphaproteobacteria bacterium (assembly GCA_049601915.1). Lineage (GTDB taxonomy): Bacteria > Pseudomonadota > Alphaproteobacteria > UBA6615 > UBA6615 > UBA8079. The sequence continues at coordinate 158,379 of JBMYRB010000003.1, read as the reverse complement.
CCTGTCCGGTCACACCGAAACGGGCCGCATCGCGCACGGCCCCCTCCATCGGGGCCTCGGTCGAGAGCACCATGCCGATCTCCATGGTGCCCAGAATGGTGAGAATGAACAACTTCCCCACGAGGGCGAACTCGACGCCGGCGGCACCAAATAGATCTCAACAGGATTTATCTAAATACCTCATTAATACATATAGTTATGAATTATTTACTAATATACTGGTTGATTTTGTTATGATGTCATCCTTTAACTTCCAGAGGCATCCACATGACCCTCGTTGAACGACTGAAACAGCGCCCTGCCCGGCTCGCTATCGCGGCCCACACCGACGGCGTGAACCAGTGGTACGATTGGCCGACCGGCCTGCCCAACAATCCCGACGCCGATTACACGGCCTACGGACGCGTCAGAGAAGGACTTCTTGGCACCACGAAGGCAGCGCGGCGACGACCGAAATCAACAACCGCATGCTCACCGTGTGCAACGCCGTGAAGACCGAGGGGATCATCATTTTGGCGCTCACATTTCGGTTGAATAACAACGCGACCCAGGATCTGGGCCGAAATTGCGACACGTCGCCAGCGCATTACTTCGACTCGCCTTCCAACGATGAGTTGCAGGATTTGTTCCACGAAATCGGCAACGAGCTAACGAATCTGCAGCTCGCCCAATAGGTCGCCATTCCACCGACTCTCCGCACCCTCTAGGCTCTGCTCCCTGTTTGACCGGAGGCCTGTAATGACGACGCGGAACATCGATCGGCTCAACAACATCATGGCGCAACTTCGCCATCCGACCGACGGATGCCCCTGGGACGTGGCCCAGGACTTCAAGTCGATCGCACGCTATACGATCGAGGAGGCCTACGAAGTTGCCGACGCCATTGAGCGCGACGACCGCGAGGGTCTGCGCGAGGAACTCGGCGACCTTCTTCTTCAGGTCGTGTTCCACGCGCGCATGGCCGAGGAAGAGGATTCCTTCGACTTCGAAGATGTCGCCGGCGCCATTGCAGGCAAGATGGTGCGCCGCCACCCCCATGTTTTTGACACCGGAAACCACGAGCCCGAAAGCAGTCTGCGCGACAATTGGGAAACGCAGAAAGCCAATGAACGCGCCGCTAAATCCCGCGCAAGAGGCGAAGAAGCAAGCCTTCTCGACGATGTCCCGATTGGGCTGCCCGCGCTGACCCGCGCAGAGAAACTTCAAAAACGCGCCGCGCGCAGTGGATTCGACTGGGCGGACATTGGCCCGGTCGTCGCGAAACTCGAAGAGGAGTTGGGCGAACTCAAAGCCGAGATATCCGATGCCACGAATCCCGAAAGATTGGCGGACGAAATGGGCGACCTGTTGTTCTCCTGCGTCAATCTCGCCCGCCACCTGAAGATAGATCCGGAAGAATCGCTGCGTGGGACCAATGCCAAATTCGAACGCCGCTTTCGCCATGTCGAGACGTCGATACGCAGTGATGGCAATGAGTTCGAAAAGGTTGGATTGGATGTATTGGAAGAACGCTGGCAACAAGCGAAAAAACTGGGCCTTTGAGCCAGAACACCCACTAATCCCTTAAAATCCAACGAAAAGTCAAACATGTATTAATCTCGTTTTCCTACATTCACCCCGCGATGCAAAACGCACGCGCACCTCGTGCGTGCCACATGAAAGGCGGGGAGAATATCGATGGGTATAAGCGGACGGCAGCAACGCTGCACCTAGGCTCAGTGATTTACTCCACAACGCGCCAGAGGCTGTACGTGTCGGGCGCCTTGGCGAGGCACAGGAAACCTGCTGATCGCTCATCGAATCTCACCCCGATCAACCCGACACCTGGTTCCTGTCCGATCTGACTGCCCAGCGCGACGGTGACGCCGATAGCGCGCATGGCTATCTGTCGCGTGCGGTTGATATTCAACGAGGATTTACCCCTTATCGCATCGCACTCGGGCAATCACTCCACCGGATGGATGATCTCGATGGTGCCGACCAACAGTTCCGCGACGCCTGGATGCTCGATGCGCGCAGTCACGAAGCTGTCTTCGGACTTGCGAGCATTCATGCGGCGAAAGGCATCCGCCCCGAAGCCGCGTGGCTACAGCGGGTCGCAATTCGCTTGTTATGGCGTAATATCGGCCGTCACATCAGCCGACGGGCGTTGACCAGATTGCCAGAGCAAGCACCTTTTTCTAGGCCCTTCCCGGTTCCGGGTCGTCACGAGAATATTTTTCCGCGATGACCCTGGCACGATGGCTCACGAAACGCGGCGTTCCGTGCGCCGAACCCGCGCCGTCCGCGACCCAGGCCTCGGCCTTTGCCGCGGTTCGGTTGTAAACGGATACCGAGTGACCCGCCGCGCGCAGATGCCCGGCCATCAGATAACCCATCACGCCAAGGCCAATAAACGCTGCTTTCACCTGATCTGCCATCTGGCCCCTTTTCTGCCGCCGTCGCAGCCGTTAATCCTGCGCGTCGTTCCCGCCAGATGCGATTACGGATTGTATTTTTTGCCACACCTCATGGCTGCGTGCCGTCAGCATATCGCCTTTCGGCTTCGTCAAATCATACTGTCCGCCATCCAACAGGGCGTTGTGACCACCCGCCTCGCGAACGAGAAAGCTTCCCGCTGCATGATCCCATGGCAACAGTTTCGTGTAGGCAGAAAACGCCCGCTCGCCCGATAATATCTGCACATACTCATGGCCGGCACAGCGCGGCGGGAACACTTCGCGGACCGTCTGCGGGGCCTGCTCGGCGCGCTCGCGCAGATAACGGGCCGCTGTGCCGACAAAGTCGGTTTCAGTTTCTGCCTGCCCGAGCACGACTTCTTGTCTGTCCAGGTGCACGCCATCACCGCGCGCGCCCATCGCAAGGGCACCGGAAACCGGCTCATAGATCCAGCCGGCCTCGACCTCGCCGGCAATGACGTAGGCAATGATCACCGCAAAGGTCGACCGACCGTTTGCGAAGTTCCAAGTGCCGTCGACCGGATCGATGACCCAGACAGGTTCATCCGCCGACAGACGCTCGAACACGGCTTTGTCGGCAAATACAGCTTCCTCGCCGACCACGGTGCTGCCCGGCACCAGGTCCGGCAGCCGCTGCGTCAGCCATGCTTCCGCCTCGATGTCGGCGATGGTGACAACCTCCCCGCCGTCCTTCTCATCGATCTCACCGTCTTTCAATACGCGAAAACGCGGCAAGATTATCTCCGCCGCCGCGGTCACCATCAGATCCGAGACCTTTTCCATATCGGGTCGTCGATAGCTCATGGCGAGGCCGCCCTCTGCTCAAGACGCCGGCGAAACCGCGCGACGTCGCGCGGCGCCAGGCGCACTGTAATCCGCGCGTTCTCACCCGTATCAATCCGTTCAATGACCTCACCCTTTTCATACAACCAAGCCAGCGCCGCACCATCGGCAAACGAAACATCGAAGGTCTCAACGCTCTCACCGGCTGCGAGGATGTCGTCGATTCGCGCCAGCAATGCCCCGCAACCTTCTCCCGTCTCAGCCGACAGCATCACCACATCATCGCTATGGCGCGCCCGGTCCGACAGAAATGCGCGTTCGTCTGCATCCATCAGATCGATCTTGTTCAGAACTTCCAGCTGCGCTGGCGGCCCCTTCTTCTCGCTGTCGTCATCGGGTTCGCGCTCGACGCCTGCAAGCAAGTTACCGAGAATGGCCTCGACATCCTGTTGCTGGGCCTCGGTATCCGGGTCTGCACAGTCGCGTACATGCACGATCACGTCAGCGGCGGTCACTTCCTCCAGCGTAGCGCGGAAGGCGGCGACCAGATCTGTCGGCAGATCCGAGATAAACCCGACTGTATCCGAGAGGATCGCGGTTCTACCCGACGGCAGTTCGAGTTGCCGCATGGTCGGGTCGAGAGTCGCGAAAAGCATATCCTCGGCATACGCCTCCGCGTCCGTGATCCTGTTGAACAGTGTCGATTTCCCCGCGTTGGTGTAGCCCGCAAGTGCGATCAACGGATACGGGACCCGGGCCCGGGCGCGGCGATGCAGCCCGCGAGTTCGGCGCACCTGCTCAAGTTCGCGTTTAAGTCGGGCGATCCTGTCATCGATCAGGCGTCGGTCTATCTCGATCTGACTCTCGCCGGGGCCGCCGACGAAACCGAACCCGCCGCGTTGCCGTTCGAGATGGGTCCAGGAGCGCACGAGCCGACTTCGCTGATAGCTGAGCGCAGCCAATTCTACTTGGAGCTGACCTTCGCGTGTCCGTGCGCGTGCGCCGAAAATCTCGAGAATGAGACCGGTACGGTCGATGACCTTGCACTTCCAGGCGCGTTCCAAGTTGCGTTGCTGGACCGGCGTCAGCGGTCCGCCGACGATAACGAGGCCGATTTCATCGGCATCGATACGGTCATGCACCTCTTCGACGACGCCGCCACCGAAGAGCGTCGCAGGACGCGGGCGGTTTAGCAGCACAGCCCGCATACTTACAATATCAAGTGCAATCGCCCCCGCGAGGCCCGCGGTTTCTTCCAGAATCGTATCCGGCCTGCGCCCACCATGAGCATCCGCGCCACCGCGAATGACGGGCTGGAGCACCAACGTCCGTGTTGGCAGCGCGCCGGTTTCCTCCGCCGCTGAGAACTCTTTGTTACCCAAGACGCGTCGTTACTCAGCCGCTTCGACGTCGGCCTCATCCGTCTCCGGCTCGAAGAGCTGGATCGGCATCGACGGCATTACCGTCGAGATCGCGTGCTTATAGACAAGTTGAGAGTGGGAATCACGCCGCAACAAGACACAAAAATTGTCGAACCAAGTCACGACGCCCTGCAGTTTTACGCCATTGACGAGAAAGATCGTGACCGGAGTTTTGTTCTTACGAATGGTATTCAGAAATACATCCTGAACATTCTGTGACCGTTCTGCAGCCATCTTGGTTACCTCAGCTTTGTTCTTGTGTTGGTTGTTTTATGTGCTGTGCGGATTTTGTTTTACGTCACATGTTCCCGACGCATAACGACGCCTCGAACATGTGACATTATACGTTAGGCTTCCTGCTTCGGATTTCCAGCCCTTGTTACGACTATTTCGCGGTTTTATCCCCGGTCGAGGGCGCGCGGTGCCGAATCCATGAATTCCGCATACCGTTCGTGCAACGTCATGCTCAGCGAACCCGGTTTCCCGTTCGCGATGACCGTGTTGTCGATGCTTGTCACCGGAGTCACGAAATGGGAGGAGTTGCTCAGGAAAGCCTCGCGCGCCTCAAGCGCTTCTTCGCGAGAGAATTTGCGCTCTTCGATCGCTAGTCCCATCTCCCCGGCAATCCGAATGATCGCCTCGCGCGTAATACCGCGCAGGATATCCGGTCCGGCAGGGCGGGTGACAAGTGTCCTCTCCGAGGTGACGATCCAGGCATTCGATGACGTGCCCTCCGTCACAAACCCATCGGCATCACACATCCAGGCCTCGAACGCATTGGCCTCCGCAGCAGCCTGTTTGCCGAGAATATTCGGCAGGAGCGACACGGTCTTGATGTCGCAGCGGGCCCAGCGCAAATCATCAATCGTGATCACCTTCACCCCGTCTTCCCGCATTTCCGCGGGAAACTCGGTGATCGGACGTACGGTCATGACCAATGCCGGCCGGGTATCGTCGGGGAACATGTGATCGCGCGGCGCGACACCGCGGGTGATCTGGATATAGACCAGACCCGTTGCGTAGCGGTTGCGCCTGACCAGTTCCCGCATCGCCAGTGCGAGCACCGGGCGTGATACCGGCCAGACAATACTCAGTTCACCAAGCGAGCGATTCAGCCGATCGAGATGCGCGGCCTCATCAATAAGGCGGCCGCGAAACAGATGAATGACTTCGTACACACCATCGGCGAATTGATAGCCTCGGTCTTCGATATGCACCGCGGCGTGACGATGCTCGATGTAGCGGCCGTTCACATAAGCAACACGCGGCACGGTCAACTCCAGTCATGTCCGGACCGCGGCCATTCGCCACCGGACGTTTGGCTTACCTAAAAGAATTCAAGGCGAACCGCGAACATCCGCTCGACCTTGCGAACGGCGTCCTTGGTTGCGAACAGGACAATCCGGTCACCGACATTGATCACCGTATCCTTGGTGACCATCAGCACCTGATCCTCGCGCAGGATGGATGCAACAATGACACCCGCCGGCAGCTTCGCATCCTTGATCGTCTTGCCGACGAGACTCGACGTCTCAAGCGCTTCGGCCTCAATGACTTCGCCGAAGTTCTCACCGATCGAATGCACCGAACGAATGCGGCCCCGGCGTACGATCTGCAGGATCGTCGAGACCGTGATGACCCGCGGATTGACCACAACGTCGATACCCAGGGGCGCCAATAGCGGGTTGTAGGTATTGCTGTTGACGAGCGTGACCGCGCGTTCGGCGCCATAGCGCTTCGCCAGCAATGACGCGAGAATATTGACCTCGTCGTCATTGGTGATGGCCACGACCGTGCTGGCCTTGCTGACACCGGCTTCTTCCAGAATTTCCGGATCGAGCGCATCCCCATGGATGACATTCGTCTTGCTCAGCGCGTTGGCCGCTTCTTCGGCGCGCTCCTTGCTCAACTCGATGACCCGCGCGGTGATGCCGGAGAAGCGCTCTTCGATATCCGCCGCGAGGCTCTGACCGATGTTACCTCCGCCGATGATGATGACCCGGCGCGCTTCCTGTTCCTCATGGCCAAACGCCGCCATGGCGCGCGGGACATGCTCGGCATCGATGACGATATAGACTTCGTCACCGGGCTCCAAATGATCGTCGCTGTTCGGTACCATCGGTTTGCCTTCGCGGATAATGCCGACGATTGACAGCCGCAAATCCGGAAACAACGTCGTCAACTGACGCAATGGCGTGTTGAGGATCGGGCATTCCTCTTCACAGCGAACACCGATCAGCCGCAGCCGGTTGTTGGCCAGCGGGATCATCTCGAAAGAACCCGGCACTGTGAAACGTCGGCTGATAGCTCGGGCCACTTCGATTTCGGGCGAGATGATCACATCGATCGGCATATGATCGCGCGAAAACAGATCAGCCCAAATCGGGTTTCGGTAGGCCTGTGAACGGACACGGGCAATTTTCATCGGCACGTCGAAAAGCGAGTGCGCGACCTGGCATGCGATCATGTTCACTTCATCGGCGAAGGTAACGGCCACGATCATGTCGGCATCACGCGCACCGGCCGCCTCAAGCACGTCGGGGTGCGAGGCGAAACCAATCATCGTGGTTACATCCAGCGTGTCGCGAATGCGCCGGATCAGCTCCGGGCTCTGATCGATAACGGTTACATCGACACGCTCCGAGGCCAGCTCGCGCGCAATACTCGATCCAACCTGACCGCCACCACAGATAATAGCTTTCATGGGAATCCCCTGAAACCAGCAGCGTCCGGAGACGCAGCACTCAACAGTTCGATCGTCCGACTACTCCATACCCCGAACGGTAGGCCCTTTTACGCCAAGCGACTTTAATTTGCGATGCAGTGCTGAACGCTCCATACCGATAAAAGTCGCCGTCTTCGAGATATTACCGCCGAACCTGTTGACCTGAGCCTCAAGATACTGACGTTCGAACTCCTCACGCGCGTCGCGCAGCGGCAAGCCCAAAAACTCCGTATTCGATGAGCTTTGGAGCGCTGTCGGCGTTTTTTCCATGATCTCCGGCGGCAGCATTTCGGGGCGGATTGAATCGCTGTCGTCATTCGATGACATGATCAGCAGCCACTCGATCACATTCCGAAGCTGGCGGACATTGCCGGGCCAATTATGCGCCTGCAACGCGGTCATCGCGTCGGGCCCGATGCGCCGCGGTGGCATCCCTGCCTGTTCCGAGGCACGGCGCATAAAGTGCTCGGCCAGCTTCGGAATGTCCTCGCGACGTTCGGTTAGATTCGGAACCTCGAACGGCACAACATTCAAGCGGTAATAGAAATCTTCCCGGAACACGCCCGATTCTATTTCCTCGAGCAGGTCACGGGTGGTCGTCGCCACCACACGCACATCCACTTTTATCCGCTGGCCACCGCCGACGCGCTCAAATGTCTGATCCTGCAGAACACGCACGATCTTTCCTTGTGTCTCGATCGGCATATCGCCGACCTCGTCGAGCAACAGTGTTCCGTTATGGGCCTGTTCGAACAAGCCGATCTTGCGACCCTCCGCCTCGCTGGCACGGCCCGACTCAACGCCAAACAGTTCAATCTCCATCCGCTCCGGTGCCATAGACGCACAATTCACGACGACGAACGGCTGATCGGCCCGCCGCGAACTCGCGTGCAGCATGCGCGCCGCGACTTCCTTGCCGGCACCGGCCGGCCCGTTAATCAGCACCCGACTGCCGGTGGGCGCCACCTTCTCGATCCCCTGACGCAAAGCGACGATACTGGGTGAATCACCCACCATTTCCGTTTCAGGTCCCGCGCGAAGGCGAAGTTCACGGTTTTCACGTCGCAGATGCGCTGCTTCAATGGCGCGGCTGACGATCGTGATCAACCGATCGGTCTTGAAGGGCTTCTCGATATAATCATATGCCCCGACCCTGATCGCCTGAACCGCGGTCTCGACGGAACCATGCCCGCTGATCATGACGACGGGCACATTGGGGTGTTCGCGGCGGATGAGATGCAGCAGCTCCATCCCATCAAGCCGGCTGTCCTCAAGCCAGATATCCAGCACGACCAGGCTCGGCCGCCGCGCGGTGATTTGCTCGATTGCCTGCTCGGCATTCGCAGCTTCGCGGGACTCGTACCCCTCATCTTCGAGCACACCAGAAATCAGAAGACGAATATCGTCTTCATCATCAACTATGAGAATATCTTCAGCCATGCCTGACGTATCGTCCCTAACTCGCCGTTGACTGTTCGTCATCCTCGGCGCCCGATTGCGGCAAATCGACCTGCAAGGTCAACACAATGCGTGCGCCGGGAAGATCCTGACCCCGATCCTCGAGGATCAGGCTTCCACCATGTTGTTCTACGATTCGCGAGACAATCGCCAGCCCCAGCCCCGTCCCCTTGGAGCGTGTGGTGACATAGGGTTCGGTCAGACGATCGCGTTCCTCAACGGGCAGCCCGCGTCCGTTGTCCTCGACGAGGATCGATGCTGTATTGCCCGTTTCGGTTAATTGCATCCGCACCCAGCCTGCTTCATGCACCGCATCCCCACCCGCATCGGAGCGGCCAACAATCGCGTCGATCGCATTCTGCAACAGGTTGGTAAGCGCCTGACTGAGAAGCCCTGAATCGCAATTCGCCAACACCGCATGGTCCGGCATCTCGATTTCAAACGCGATATCCGCCCGCGCCTGATCCTGCAGAAACACGGCCTCGCGGCAGGTCTTAACCAAATCCACCGGCTGCATGACGGGGTTGGGCATGCGCGCAAACGCCGAGAACTCATCGACCATCCGGCCGATATCTCCAACCTGACGAACAATCGTGTCGGTGCATTGCGCAAAAACATCCGGGTCGCTCTTCACCTCGTCCAGATACTTGCGTTTCAGTCGTTCCGCCGACAACTGGATCGGAGTCAACGGATTCTTGATCTCATGCGCGATGCGCCTTGCAACGTCCGCCCACGCCGCCTTGCGTTGTGCCGATTGGAGTTCCGTGACGTCGTCGAATGTGACAACGAAACCAATCACATTTTGCTGCGCGTCATGCTCCGCAGCGATCCGGACATGAAGGGTCTTTCGATCCGCACCGGTTTGAATAGAGACCTCGTCCTCAACGAGCCGCTCCGGGTCACCGATCGCGCGTGCGATGAGGCCTGACAGCTCCGGCACACATTCGCCGAGCTTACGGCCCATCAGCTCGTCCATCCGCAACCCCAGCAACGCTGTCGCGGAACGGTTCGGCAAGCTGACGCGACCGGTGCTATCGAGGCCGACCACGCCCGCCGACACACCACCGAGGACCGCCTCGGTGAACCGTCGCCGGTCTTCAAGCTGGCGGTTGGCTTCGGTCAGCTCGCTGCGTTGCTCATCAAGCTGGCGGGTCATTCGATTGAACGCACGAGTGAGCATGCCGATCTCGTCGTCAGACCGGCTCGCCTCGGCGAGACGCACCCCCAAATTTCCCGAACGCACCATTTCCGCGGCGTGCACAAGGCTGGCGATCGGACGGGTCAAGCGATTGGCGAAAACAAAGGCGAGCCCAACCGCTGTCATCAGCAGTAACAGCGTCACGATGACGAAGATCGCCGCGAGTTCAATCTGCAAATCGGTCAACTCGGTTTCCACCAACGCGTAGTCATTTGCCGCGCGTCGGGTCGTCTCGCGAAGCTCCAGGACATTGGGGTCGATGAAGCGACCGACATACAAAAACGCCTTCGGGCGAACGTCGAGCCCGATCAGAGCGCGCACCCGGTCGCGACCTTCCGCCACTAGGACCACCGGCTCGCCATTGCTCGAATCTCCGTAGGCCCAGGCCGGCGGCAGATCAAAGGTCAGAGACGATGTGAACCCGGCTTCCGATAGAATACGGCCCGACCGGTCGAGCAACAGCGCACCATGCACGGAATGACGCTCCGCCAGCACGTCGAGGCTGCGCTGGGTGCGTCGGCCGTCCGTCGCAATCTGGGGCCAGATACGATTGAGCTCCTCGGTCATCGCAAACGCATCGGAGCGAAAAGTCTGTTCATGCTCGCTCAGATAGGCTTCCGACACCCGCACCGAGCTCTCAACTGCCTGGCGCACTCTGTCGCTAAACCAATTCTGGATCGTGACATTGAAGAACAGGGCCGCAAGAACAACAGCCAGGATCGCAGGGACGATCGCCACGATCGAGAACAGACCGACAAGACGCACATGCAGGCGCGCCGCAGCAAGGCCCGCACGTCGTTGTCCCCAAAGGCGCACCAGTGCCTGAATGACAACGCCGCCGAGCGCCAAGACAAGCACTAGGTCGACCGCGACCAGCACATCGAGCGCGGAATCGCCCATCCCGAAATCACTATTGCCCGTCAGGGTGAGGATCGTCGCGACAGCTGCCGTGACACCGACGGCCATAAGCACGAATGCGAAGCGTCGCCCGACGTTTGCGCGCCCGGCCCACATGGCCACGCGCCGCATCGCCGCGGCGTCCCGACGGCCCGAACCGCCCGCATATTCCGGGGTCGGCTCGGACGTCACCTGCAAGGCCTGTCCGTGTGCCTTCCCGGGACTTACTTCATCGGTCATTCGATGCTCGATAGTGCACGTGGTTCCTTTAGACCCGTTAGGGGTCGCACCCATATGGGGTCAAACGGGTGAAATCGCACGATGTCCTATTTTACGCCCCGCACAACATCAATGTCTAACTCACGGATTTTCTTACGTAATGTGTTTCGGTTGAGGCCCAACATTTCGGCTGCGCGGAGCTGATTGCCACGGGTTGCCTCGAGCGCCAGCGAGATCAGCGGACGTTCCAGTTCATGCAACACGCGTCCGTAAAAGCCGGGTGCCGGCAGTCCATCCCGGTGGGCCGAGAAATATGTCCGTAGATGCCGTTCGACGGCATCCGAAAGAGATTCTTCTTCACCACCCGCTTCATGCGCCAACCCCGGCGCGGATTGCGCCAACTCAGCTTCCACCGTCTCGATACTGATAACATCCTGGCTGTACAGCGCGGTCAATCGCTGCACGAGGTTCTCGAGCTCGCGAACATTGCCTGGCCACCGGTAGCCCTGGAGACGCTGCATAGCTTCGGGAGCAAAGCTTTTGGGGGCCGTATCCCCGACCTCTGCGTTGGCCAGAAAATGGCTGACCAGTTCCGGTATATCCTCCGACCGCTCGCGTAGCGGTGGAATACGCAACGGCACCACATTCAAGCGATAATACAGATCTTCTCGGAACAGGCCCTGGCGCACGGCCAGGCGCAAGTCACGGTGGGTCGCGGCGATGATCCGCACATTGGTCGAGATCGGCGTGCGGCCCCCGACGGTCGAATACTCGCCCTCCTGAAGCACCCGAAGGAGCCGAGTCTGGGCCTCGATCGGCATATCACCGATCTCGTCGAGGAAAAGCGTACCGCCCTCCGCCTGCTCGAAACGCCCGGAATAACGGTTCGTGGCCCCTGTGAACGCGCCTTTCTCATGACCGAACAGTTCACTCTCGATGAGTTCGCGCGGGATCGCCGCCATATTAATCGCCACGAACGGACCGAACTTGCGTTTTCCATAGTCATGCAACGCGCGGGCGACAAGTTCCTTGCCCGTGCCGGATTCACCGGTCACCATCACCGTGAGATCGGTATTCATCAGGCGTGCCAGTACCCGATAGATATCCTGCATCGCGGCTGATCGGCCGATCAGCGGGAGTTCCTCCTCCTCGCCGGGCAGACCAAAGTCCGGTGCTGCCGCCGGCGACGGACTTTCCGACAACGCACGATGGACGACCTCGATCACTTCCTTGAGATCGAAGGGCTTGGGCAGATACTCGAATGCCCCGCGCTCAGTCGCGCGAACGGCCGTCAGCAGGGTGTTTTGCGCGCTCATCACGATAATACGAAGGTCCGGGCGGATCTTGCGGATGCGCGGTATCAGGTCCAGACCGTTTTCATCCGGCATGACCACATCCGTGATCACCAGATCGCCCTCGCCGTCGGAGATCCAGCGCCAGAGGTTGGCGGCGGTTCCCGTCGAACGAACTTCATGGCCCAGACGCCCCAAGGCCTGACCCAGAACCGTCCGGATGCTCCGGTCATCGTCGGCAATCAGAATTGTCGCGGCGCTCATGCGCTTGCTCCCTCGACGGTCTCGTCGACCGGCAGCATCACTTTGAATGCGGTCCCGGTATTGTCACTCTCTAGATCGATGACCCCGCCATGATCGCCAACAAGCTTGGCAACGAGCGCCAACCCCAGTCCGCTACCGTTTTTCTTGGATGTCACGAAGGGGTCGAACAGGTAGGGACGGATATCCGCCGGCACGCCCGCACCATTGTCGCGAACGGTGATCTCGATCGGCAGATCAACCCGTTCGCCGGTGCCCGGAAGTGTGAGGCGCAAGCCATTGCGGTAGCGGGTTTCTATGCGGATTTCGCCGGCATTCTCATCGACGGCCTCTGCGGCGTTCTTTACCAGGTTGAGAAAAACCTGGATGAGTTGATCCCGGTTGCCGAACACCATCGGCAGGGACGGGTCGAACAACGGCAAGAATCGGATATTCCGGGCAAATCCGCTCTCGGCCGAACGCTGCGCACGATCGAGCACTTCGTGGATGTTGACCGCGGTCCGTTCGGGTAATCGCTCATCGGAGAAAGCCTCCATCCGGTTCACCAGCGAGACGATCCGATCCGCCTCATCACAGATCAACCTGGTCAGCTCACGGCCGCTGTCGTCGGTATCGTCTTCGAGCAACTGCGCCGCGCCACGAATACCTGACAGCGGGTTTTTCACCTCATGGGCCAGCATCGACGCCATCGCCGTTACCGATCGTGCCGCGCCGCGATGTACCAATTGCCGGTCGATATGACGAGCCAGCGTCTGTTCATGCAAACTGATCACCACCACGCCATCCGTCTCGGAAAGAGGCTGCGCCTGGACAGACATTTCACGTTCGTCCAGTCTTGGGCCCTCGATCGTGACATCTCGTTCCGCGTAACTCGCGCCGGCGCGCCGTGATTTTTCTATGACGAAAAACAGAGGGTTGTCTGAAGTTATGAATACATCCAGTGAGTTTCCCACGAGGCTGTGCGCCCCGATGCCGAACATCTGCTCGGCAGCGTAATTCACATATCGAATGTCATTGTCCGCGCCCACCGCAATGACAGCATCGGAAAGAGAGTTCAGTACCGACATCGGTTCGACGCCGGCAAACAGCCCTGCGCCCGCATCCTGAGACCGATCATCGGCAACCGACATTATGTGGACTCCAGCGACAGATCGTGGAAGCGTCGCATTTCGTCGAAGATCACACCCTCATCAAGGGTGTTATTGACGATGTTGCGAAACTCAGCTGTACCCGGAATGCCCGTGATGTACCAGCCGATGTGCTTGCGCGCATTCCGGATGCCCGTGCTCACGCCATAAAGGGTGAGCATCCCATCGAGATGTTCGCGCAGGATCTGCCATCGCTCGGCAATATCGGGTTCGGGGCGCACTTCGCCGGTCGCGAAGTGATGCGCAACATCGCCCGGAAACCAGGGGCGCCCCTGGGCCGCACGACCGATCATCACCGCATCGGCGCCCGAGCGTTCAAGGCATGCGTAAGCATCGTCAATCGATCGGATATCTCCATTCGCGATCAACGGAATGGACACACTGTCTTTAACCTGCGCGATGAAGTCCCAGTCGGCCGTGCCGGTATAGAACTGGCAACGAGTGCGACCGTGAACAGTCAGCAACCGGACCCCGAGATCTTCGGCTATTCGCGCCAGTTCGGGCGCATTGCGGCTGTCGTCATCCCAGCCGGTGCGCATTTTCACGGTCACCGGCACGTCGACCGCATCGACCACGGCGCGCATGATTTCGGTTGCCAGCGGCACATCCCGCATCATTGCCGAGCCCGACGCCTTGCGGACGATCTTCTTGGCCGGACAGCCGAAGTTGATATCGACCAGGTTCGCGCCGCGCTTGACCGCCAGGACGGCTGCATCAGCCATGATCTGCGGCTCGGTGCCTGCCAGTTGAATCGAGACGGGGCCGGTATTCTCGTCGAACAGCATCCGCTGGGATGACTGGCGCGTATTCAAGAGCATCTGCCGGCTGGCAACCATCTCGGAGACCACGAGACCGGCGCCGAAGCGCGACGCCAAACGCCGAAAAGGCCGATCGCTCACCCCCGACATCGGGGCGAGAACAACCCGGTTCGGGATCCGGACAGGCCCGATTTCAAGAGGTTCCGAGATGGTGCAGGAAATATTGCTCATTTTTCGTGCACTTGCATATACTGACTACTGATTAAGCACCATAGTCTCGGTTGTGCAATGCAACAAGAGTAAATCGAACCTTTCCTAACCGATGATCACATCGGTCACGAACTTAACGCCCGGAAACGCCAGGGTGATCAACAGGTAGGCGAACAGAACGATCCGCGCCGCGCGGCGGCCGCGCAGCCCGCTGCCACGATGAAGTAGCAGAAGCGCCCCGATAATCACGAATGTCGCCACCGACAGGACGGATTTATGATCAAGTTCGACGATCACACCAGACGCAGACAACTGAGCCGCCACACCGGTCAAAAGCCCCGCCCCCAGCACGGCTTCGGCCGCCACCAGTAGCCTGACCTGCAGATATTCAGCATCGGCGACCGCCGGCAGAATCCCGGTCCATCCAGAGACCTTGTGGGCACGCAAAGTACGTTCCTTGACCCAGACCGCGAGTGCCGCCACGGCGGCTATAGTGATCAACGCATACGTCACCAGCGAAACGCCGATATGGACCTGCAGCCATGCGGTCAGAAGGTTGCCTGACAACGGTTGATCGGGCACGGACGACCAGGCCAGTGCGACAAGCGCCAGCAACACGAGATATGGGACCAAGACGCCGCTCAGGCGTCGCGCGGCGGGCGACAAACCGCAGACCAGCATATAAATGACCATCGTCGCAGCGATGATTGTCCACAACGTCGCGCTGAAGCCTGTCCGCCAAATCCCGCCGGCAACGGAAATATCGAGGACCAGCGGACCGACCGTTGCGACTGCCAGCAACAGCCAGAACAGCAAGCCGCCTCTCGGTGCCAGCGCATCCCGGCGGCCAAACGGCAGCAACGCCGCGGGCAACAGCGTCAGGAGTGCGGCAAGGCCCAATGTGATTGATCCACCCATAGTCACATCATACTTACCTCGACCGCGCCGGTCACTCTCGCGCGCGGGCGAACCGAACAATTACCCGACACCCGATTTCAATGCGATGCCTTGGCAAGCCAAAGGCGTGCGACTAACGTGCGCGCAGAATTCGCCTGGAGTGGCCAAACGTGCCCGAAACCGTAGCTCTCATCGTCGCCGCCGGCCGCGGATCCCGCATGCCGGGGGACGTACCCAAACAGTATCGGCACCTGCATGGGCGCAGCATTCTTCGTTATGTATTCGAGACATTCGTTGCGCACCCCGCCATCGGCGACGTGCGAGCCGTCATTCACCCCGACGATCGCAGCCGATTTGCCGATGCCAGCCAGGGCCTCAAAATCGGGGAACCTATCCTTGGAGGGGAAACCCGGCAAAACTCCGTACGCAACGGTCTCGAGGCAATTGCATCGGGGACCGCACCAGAGCGGGTGCTGATCCATGATGGCGCCCGCCCTCTCGCCTCGAACGGTCTGATCGACCGCGTAATCGGGGCGCTCGACGTTGCGGATGGTGCCGTTCCCGCCCTGCCGCTGACGG
Source organism: Alphaproteobacteria bacterium (assembly GCA_049601915.1). Lineage (GTDB taxonomy): Bacteria > Pseudomonadota > Alphaproteobacteria > UBA6615 > UBA6615 > UBA8079. The sequence continues at coordinate 142,074 of JBMYRB010000003.1, read as the reverse complement.
ATACGGTCAAGCGGGTCGACAAGGATACGGTCGCCGAGACGGTCGATCGCGGCGGGTTGTTCCGGGTGCAGACGCCCCAGGGTTTTGATTTTCAGGCCCTGAAGTCGGCCTATGAACGCGCAGCCGGCACCGATCATTTTACAGATGATGCGTCCATTGCCGAGGCCGCGGGCCTGCGTGTTGCGGTCGTTGAAGGCGAGGAGCAGAACATCAAGATCACCCATGACGAAGATTTGGCGCGCGCGGCCGCGTGGCTGCATGGTGTCCACGAAACCCGCGTCGGTACCGGCTTCGATGTGCATGCCTTCGGCCCGGGCGATCACGTGCGCCTCGCCGGCGTCGATATCCCGCACGACCGCGCGCTCGCCGGCCACTCCGATGCCGATGTCGCACTTCATGCGCTGACCGATGCCATGCTGGGCGCCATCGGCGATGGCGATATCGGCGCCCACTTCCCGCCGTCGGATTCTCAATGGCAGGGTGCGGACTCGAGCCAGTTCCTGACCCACGCTGCCGATCTATTGCGTCAGCGCCGCGGTGCGCTGGTCCATCTCGACCTGACGATCATCTGTGAGCAACCGCGCATCGGCCCGCACCGCGACGCCATGCGCATGCGGATCGCCGATATATTGGCCGTCGACGTCAACCGTATATCCGTAAAGGCGACAACCACGGAGGGCCTTGGGTTCACCGGACGCAGCGAGGGCATCGCGGCGCAGGCCAGCGCGACGGTTACCATCGAGGCGAACCGATGACATCCGACCCGCAATCCGAACCGCGCGAACCAAAAGTTGCCCGCGTGATCGCCACGTGGTTCGGCGCCGGTGACCTGCCGGGCGCGCCTGGCACCTGGGGCTCGCTGGCCGCCCTACCCTTCGCGGTTATCGCGGTCATGATCGGCGGGCAATTCCTGCTGATGGCCCTGATCCTTGTCGGTTTTGTCGTGGGTGTCTGGGCCAGCAGTCGGCTGGCATCATTTCATCGCCTCGAAGACCCTCAGCGGGTGGTCATCGACGAAGTCATCGGCCAGTGGCTTGCGATCCTGCCCGTGGCGTTCGACTGGCGCTTCTATGCAGTGGCGTTCGTTCTGTTCCGTTCCGCGGACATCACCAAGCCATGGCCGCTGAAGAACCTCGAAAAGCTACATGGCGGTGTCGGCATCATGGCCGACGATATCGGCGCCGGCGTCTATGCCGGTGCACTTACCTGGCTGATCGCGGTCTGGCTCGGGACGGCCGGCACCCTTCCCACCCTGTTTGGATAACCGGATGTTCGATGCTCAACTTCTTCATGACGCCGCTGAATTACTGGAACTGTGCCGCCGGGCCAGACTGAAGATCGCGACCGCGGAATCCTGCACCGGCGGCCTGATCGCGGGCTGCCTCACGGAAATCTCCGGCTCGTCCGATGTGGTCGAGCGTGGTTTCGTGACCTACTCGAACGAGGCCAAGATGGAAATGCTCGGCGTCCCGAAAATGCTCATCACCCTGCATGGCGCCGTCAGCGAGCAGGTCGCTCGCGCCATGGCCGAGGGTGCGCTGTCAAAATCCCTCGCCGATATCACGATCTCGGTCACCGGTGTTGCCGGGCCGGGCGGCGGCACAAGGGACAAACCCGTTGGCCTGGTGCACTTCGCGTGCGCCGGACGCGGCCGACCGACCATCGCCCATCACGAAGTCTTCCCCGGGGACCGGGCGGATGTGCGGGATTCGACCGTCCAGACGGCCTTCACGATCCTGCGCCGGACCGTGCAGGGGAAAAGCTGAGCCAGCCAACACAGCGGGAGCGATCATGTCCGACAACGATGTAAACAAAGCGGCCTTCGACAGCCGGGACTTCTCGGCCATCTTCGACCACGTCTCGATCGGCGTGCGCGACATCAAGCGGGCCATGGCATTCTATGAACCAGCCTTGGCCACGCTCGGCCTAGAGATCGTCATGGACAAGGGGTTCGCCGTGGCCTTCGGCAACGGCAGCGGCCGCCAATGGCTGTGGATCAGCGAACCCATCGAAAAGGATAAAGAGGTCGTCGCAAACAACGGGGCGCATTTCGCGCTGATTGCAGATTCCCGTTCGACGGTGCGGGCCTTCTACGACGCCGCCATGGCAAACGGCGGGGGCGACGACGGCGCCCCGGGGCTGCGGCCCGAATACATCCCGACCTATTACGGTGCTTTCGTGCTGGACCCCGACGGCAACAAGATCGAGGCCGTCTGCCGCAAGGCTGAAGACGGCTAGACGATCTGCGTTCCCACGGGCTCGTAGAGCACGGCCGCGCGTTTCTCGAACGCCCCGACCATCCGGGTGATGGCCTCGTGGAACAGCACGCCGATCATTTTCTCAAGGATACGGCTACGGAACTCGAACTCCACATAGAAGTCGATCTCGCAAGAACCGTCCTCGCGAGGCACGAATATCCAGTGATTGCGCAGGAATTTCAGCGGCCCATCCACATACTCGACATCGATACGGGCGTCCTGCCCATCATGAACAGGGCTCAGGGTGACCTTGGACGTAAACCGCTCCCGGATCAGTTTAAACCCGACGACCAGGTCAGACCAGACGATCTCGCCGCCGGGTGTATTCTCCCGCTTTCGGTTCCGCGCGGCGAGGCACCACGGTAGAAAATCAGGATAGGCCTCGATATCCCCGACCAGCGCGAACAGCTGTTCGGGTGTATAGGGCAGAACTTTGATTTCCTTGTGGGACGGCACGCGAAACGAGGCTTTGGGATTAGCCGGCGGCGGCCAGTTTGGCTTCGCGGGCATCGCGCAACTTCGCGAAATCATCACCGGCGTGATAACTCGACCGGGTCAGCGGCGTGGCGGAGACCAGCAGGAACCCCTTGCCGCGTGCCATCTTGGCGTAGCCTTCAAATTCATCCGGGGTCACGAACTTGTCGATCCGGGCATGCTTCGGGGTCGGCTGCAGATACTGACCGATGGTCAGGAAGTCGACATTCGCCGCGCGCAGGTCGTCCATCACCTGCCCCACTTCCTCTCGGGTCTCACCCAGGCCGACCATCAGGCCTGACTTGGTGAAGATGTTCGGCACCTTCTCTTTGATCCGCTGCAGCAGATCGAGGCTGGTGAAATAGCGCGACCCCGGGCGGATCGTCGGGTAGAGCCGCGGCACGGTCTCCAGATTGTGGTTGAACACATCCGGCGGGTCCTGGGCCAGCACATCGATCGCACCGGGCTTGTCCTTGAAGTCCGGCGTCAGGATCTCAATGGTGGTGGTTGGTGCCGACGCGCGCAGCGCCCGCACGACCTGCCCGAAATGATCCGCGCCGCCGTCGTCCAGGTCGTCCCGGTCGACGGACGTCAGCACCACATGTTCGAGCACCATCCCGCCGACGGCCACGGCGACATTCGCCGGCTCGTTCGGATCCAGCGGCTTGGGCACGCCGGTCGCCACGTTGCAGAAGGCACAGGCACGCGTGCAGGTGTCTCCCATGATCATGATGGTAGCGTGTTTCTTGGCCCAGCACTCCCCGATGTTCGGACAGGCCGCTTCCTCGCAGACCGTGGCCAGGTTGAGATCGCGCATCATCTTACGGGTCTCGTGATAGGCCTTGCCGCTCGGCGCCTTCACACGAATCCATTCCGGCTTGCGCTGGATGGGATTGTCGGGCCGGTTGCGCTTCTCCGGGTGCCGAAGCGCGGGATCGGCGCTTTTGTCGCGAGCGGGTGTCGAGGTCATGGGCTAGAAATGGATCGTGCGCCCGTAAGCGTCAAGCACGGACTCGTGCATCATTTCGCTCAAGGTCGGATGCGGGAAGACGGATTCCATCAATTCATGCTCAGTCGTCTCGAGGGTCTTGGCAATGCCATAACCCTGAATCAGTTCGGTCACCTCAGCGCCAATCATATGCGCACCCAGGAACTCGCCCGTGTCGGCGTCGAAGATGGTCTTGATCAGCCCCTCGGGCTCGCCCAGCGCGATTGCCTTGCCGTTACCCTGGAACGGGAAGCGGCCGACCTTGATCTTGCGACCTGCATCTTTCGCGGCGGCCTCGGTCATGCCGATGGACGCGACCTGGGGGCTGCAATAGGTGCAGCCGGGGATGCGGCTGGTGTCGAGGGGATGGATATCCTTTTCGCCGGCCATTTTCTCGACCGCGATGATCCCCTCATGGGATGCCTTATGGGCGAGCCAAGGCGGACCGGCCACATCGCCGATGGCCCAGATGCCCGGCTCGGCCGTCTGGCCCCATTCGTCGATGACGATGTGGGATTCCTCGACCACTACCTTGGTGTCCTCGAGGCCGATATCCTCGACATTGCCGACGATCCCGACCGCCATGATGACGCGCTCCGTCTCGATATTCTGAAACTTGCCGTCTTTCTCGATTGTGGCCGTTACCTTGTCGGGCTGCTTGTACAGAGATTTCACCGTTGCACCGGTGATCAGCGTAATACCCTGATCCTCGAACGCTTTCGCCGCGAGGCCGGAAATCTCCTCATCCTCGACAGGCAGAATCCGGTCGAGAACCTCAACCACGGTCACCTCTGCACCCAGCGTCCGATAGAACGATGCAAACTCGATGCCGATCGCCCCCGACCCGACAACCAACAATGATTTCGGAAACTCCTCCGGTACCATCGCCTCGCGATAGCTCCAGATCTGTTCACCGTCGGCTTCCATACCCGGGATATTTCGCGCCCGTGCGCCCGTGGCCAGCAGAACATTCTTGGAGGTGACGTCGGCAACTTTCTTGCCGTCCTTTTCAACAACGACCTTGCGCGCGCCCGCTTTGCCGCCCGCAAGTTTGCCCCACCCATCGATCACCTCGACCTTGTTCTTCTTCAACAGGAAGCCGACACCCTGGTTGAGCTGGCCCGCGACACCGCGCGAACGTTCCACGACCTTTTTCAGATCGAAAGACACATTGTCAGCCTTGAGCCCATAGTCTTGGGCGTTTTGCATGTAGTGATAGATTTCCGAGGTGCGCAGCAGCGCCTTGGTGGGAATGCAGCCCCAGTTGAGACAGATTCCACCGAGGTGATTGGCCTCGATCAACGCCGCCTTCATGCCCAGCTGAGCGGCACGGATCGCCGCGACATACCCGCCGGGGCCACCGCCGACCACCACCAGATCGAAATTCTTTTCCGCCATAGGTTTAACCTCGAAAAATGCGGCGCGTGCAGAGGCGTCGCTGGAAAAACTGGACTACAGGAGGAGCCCGAGCGGCTCTTCGATGAGGCTCTTCAGCGCCGCCATATACTCGGCACCAATAGCACCGTCGAGCGCGCGATGATCGACCGACAGGGTCAGGGACATCACCGTCGCAACGGCCAGCTCGCCGTCATGCACCACCGGACGCTGCTCGCCTGCGCCCACCGCCAAGATCGCACCCTGCGGCTGGTTGATGACCGCATCGAACTGCTTCAGGCCATACATGCCGAGGTTGGAAATAGAGAACGTACCGCCCTGGAACTCTTCGGGCGCTAGCTTGTTGTCACGCGCACGCGCCGCGAGATCCTGCATTTCTGCCGAGATCGCCTTCAGGCCCTTGCCCTCGGCACCGCGCACGATCGGGGTGATCAGACCATCGTCGATTGCCACGGCCACGGAGATATCGGCGCGCTTGTAGAGACGCACGCCTTCGTCGGACCAGCCGGCATTGGCCCGCGGGACCTCGATCAGCGCCGCGGCGGCCGCCTTGATAATCATGTCGTTGACCGAAATCTTGAACTCGCCGTCCTTGGCCCGCGCGTTCAAGTTCTTGCGCGCTTCCAGCAATCGGTCGATCTCGCAATCCACCGTCAGGTAGAAATGCGGCACTTCCTGCTTGGAGGTCGTCATCCGCTGGGCAATGACCTTGCGCATATTCGACAGCGGCAACACCTCGTATGGCGCATCGCCCTCGACCGAAACAACGGCCGCCGGCGCGTCAACGGCTGCGGCGGGTGCGCCCGAGAAATTCTCGATGTCCACTTTGACAATCCGGCCGTTCGGGCCCGTGCCCGTGACCTGCGCCAGATCGATCCCCTGCTGAACCGCGAGCCGTCGGGCCAGCGGACTGGCGATCACCCGGCCACCGGATGCCGCGACCGGCACGGGCGTTGCTGCGGGTGTGGGGGCCGGTGCGGCGACCGGTGCCACCGCCGGTGCTTCGGCAGCTGCGGGTGCAGGTTCATCGGCAGCCGGTGCCGCGGCACCGCCCGTGTCAAAGCCGTCGAGCGCAGAATCGTCTTCCCCGTCTTCCAACAGGATGGCAATTGGAGTGTTAACGGCAACCTCCTCGGCTCCCTCGGCGATCAGGATCTTTGCGAGTACCCCTTCGTCAACGGCCTCGACCTCCATGGTCGCCTTGTCGGTTTCGATTTCGGCAATGACATCACCCGGGGCAACAGAGTCACCCTCGGCCTTGAGCCAACGCGCGAGGTTGCCTTCGGTCATCGTCGGCGACAATGCGGGCATGAGAATGGATATTGGCATCAGTACTTCCCCTGGATCCTGTCTGCCGGGATCATATCCCCGGTCCGGCTTGCGCGTGTTGCGAGTTGATTGGTCTTCAAAGCCAGCCCCGCAACGTTCTTCTTCAATTGTCCCGGTTCCTGGCCGTTTGTGCCAATTACCGGATGTTTCCGACGCGTGATGCGTCAGTCCTTATAACAAACACGTTTGGCTGCAGCGGCGATCTTCTCCGCCTGCGGCAAGGCCAGCTTCTCGAGATTGGCCGCATAGGGCATCGGTACGTCTTCACCCGTCACACGAACAACCGGTGAGTCGAGATAGTCGAACGCGTCTTCCATCATCCGCATGCCGATTTCCGAGCCGACCCCGGCAAACGGCCAGCCTTCCTCGACAGAGACGATCCGGTTGGTGCGTTTGACGGATTCAACAACTGTCTCGGTATCAAGCGGCCGAATGGAGCGTAGGTCGATGACCTCCGCCTCAATTCCCTCTGCCGCCAGCATCTCTGCCGCTTCCAGCGCCTTGCTTACCATCAGCGAAAAGGCGGTGATAGTCACATCGTCGCCGGCACGCACGACCTTGGCCCGGCCAATCGGCACCGTGTAGTCTTCGTCCGGCACATCGAAGGTGGAGCCGTAGAGTAGCTCGTTCTCGAGGATCAGGACTGGGTTGGGGTCCCGGATCGCCGACTTGAGCAGTCCCTTGGCGTCTGCCGCCGTATAGGGCGAGACGACCTTGAGTCCCGGTACATGACCATACCAGCTCGCATAGCATTGGGAATGCTGCGCGCCGACGCGAGACGCCGCACCGTTCGGGCCACGGAACACGATGGGCACATCCATCTGGCCACCCGACATGTAGAGGGTTTTCGCCGCGGAATTGATGATCTGGTCAATCGCCTGCATGGCGAAGTTGAAGGTCATGAACTCGACAATCGGGCGCAGGCCGTGATAGGCGGCCCCCACCGCCATGCCGGCGAAACCCTGTTCGGTGATCGGCGTGTCGATCACCCGGCCATCGCCGAATTCCTCAAGCAGCCCCTGACTGACCTTGTACGCACCCTGGTACTGCGCGACCTCCTCGCCCATCAGGAACACCTTGTCGTCCCGGCGCATCTCTTCCGCCATTCCGTCACGAAGCGCCTCGCGCACCGTGATCTCGACGGTCGCGCCATCGTAATCTGTCTCGGCCGGCGGCGCGGCGGCAACCGGTGCCGACGGCGCGTCGGCTGCTTCAGCAGGCGCAGGCGCTGGTTCCGACGCACTCTCGGCCGCCGGGGCCGCATCGCCGATGTCGGCCGCGCTCTCGCCAGCCTCCAAAATTATCGCGATCGGCGTGTTCACCGCCACGTCTTCCGCGCCTTCAGACACCAGGATCTTACCCAGCGTCCCCTCGTCGACGGCCTCGACCTCCATGGTCGCCTTGTCGGTCTCGATCTCGGCGATCACGTCTCCCGGTGAAATATTGTCACCTTCGGACTTGAGCCAGCGTGCGAGGTCTCCCTCGGTCATGGTCGGCGAAAGCGCCGGCATTAATACCTGAATCGGCATGTCTATTGTCCTCCCCGTCCCGCGCCTGGGTCAGGCTTGAATCAAAATGTCGGTGTAAAGCTCGGACGGATCGGGCTCCGGGCTTTCCTGGGCGAAGTCCGCTGCCGCATTGATCCGCTCCCGCACGCCTTTATCGATTTCCTTGAGGGCATCTTCGTCCGCCATCTTGTTGGCGGTTAGCACGTCCTTGAGGGTCTCAATCGGATCCTTCTCGGTTCGCATCTTCTGAACCTCTTCCTTGGTCCGGTATTTCGCCGGGTCGGACATGGAGTGGCCGCGATAGCGGTAGGTCTGCATCTCCAGGATGAACGGCCCCTTGCCGGACCGCACATGATCGACGGCCTTTTTGCCGGCTTCGAGCACCTTGACCACATCCATCCCGTCGACCTGGGCCCCGGGAATTCCATAGGCACAGCCGCGATTAAACAGGTCCGGCTCCGCCGAGGCGCGCTCGACCGAGGTTCCCATGCCGTACCGGTTGTTCTCGATAACGTAGATGATGGGCAGGTCCCACAAGGCTGCCATATTGAAGGATTCGTAGACCTGGCCCTGGTTCACCGCACCGTCGCCGAAATAGTCCAGGCAGATACCGTTATCGCCCTGGTATTTGTGGGAGAATGCGAGCCCGGTGCCCAGCGGCACGTTGGCCCCGACGATGCCGTGGCCGCCGTAGAAGTTCTTTTCCTTAGAGAACATGTGCATCGAGCCTCCCTTGCCGCGCGAATATCCACCCTCGCGACCGGCCAGCTCGGCCATTACCCCGTTCGGGTCCATGCCGCAGGCCAACATATGTCCATGATCACGGTAGGTGGTGATCACTGAATCCTGCGATTGGAGGTTCGCCTGCATGCCGACGACGACGGCTTCCTGGCCGATATACAGATGGCAAAAACCACCGATCAGGCCCATGCCGTACATCTGGCCGGCTTTTTCTTCAAACCGGCGGATGAGGAGCATTTCGTCGTAGAGTTCGAGGAGTTTTTCGGCGCCGTAGGACTTGTAGTCCGGCTTGCCGGACGCGGCGGATTTCTTTCGCGGGGAAGCCCCCTTTGGCGCCGATCGTTTGCTTGTTCGTGACGATTTCGCGGCTGGCTTTCGTGCCATAACACTCCCCCCCTACAACATTAATCTGCGTCCTTCGCCTCCTCGACAAGTAGGCGATACGACCAATGCGGACAAGTGTTGAAACGGAAAAAGACGTGTAATTTCAGGGAAAAAGGCTATATTTACTAATAGTCAGTTAATTCACTGAAAAACTCGCGAAACATTCGAACTCAGCGCGGCTATCGACTTCGCAGATGTTGCGCAGCCCAAACTATTCGAGGATAACGATCTCATTCGGATGCGCGAAGTTGAGCATCACTCGAGCCCTTTCCTCGAGCATGTCGGGATCTAAATTGTCGGGCCGCAGTAACGCCACACGGGTATCGAGCTGCAACCGCTCGGCCTCCAGGGCATGATGCAGCTTATTCGCCTGCTCGACCTTTGCGCGAAGTTGCAGCAGGGACAGCAGACCGTGATCTCCCTGGACCATATGGTAGGAAAAATAGGCGAGCAGCAGCGCACCTATAATGGGCCACAGGGCACTTCGGGCGCGGATGCGTATTTCGTCGAGAACTGCCATGCAGTTAACGAATCACAGGCCGAGTCGTACCGTCAACTCCGGATTGTCTATTGAATTCAATTCTTTGCTAGGAATGGGGTCAGTGTTGCAAAAGTGACTCACAGTTCTCGTTTTGGACTCATCGAGCCCCTCTGCGTCGCACGTAACCTAGGATACCTCCGGCCACCAGCCCCACCAGCAGCCCGATGCCCCAGTCCGGCGAACCTCCGATCAAGTAGTCAATGCCGCCGCCGATCACGGCGCCGATCAGCATCCAGAACTGGATGGATTGCGTCAGAACCCGAAGCATCCTGACGACTAGCGCAGGATCGAACGCCCCGCATAGGTCGCGGCCGGGCCGAGCGCCTCTTCAATCCGGATCAACTGGTTGTACTTGGCCAGCCGGTCCGAACGGCTCAGCGAGCCGGTCTTAATCTGCCCGCAATTGGTCGCGACCGCGAGATCGGCAATCGTCGCATCTTCGGTCTCGCCCGAACGATGTGACATAACCGACGTATAGGACGCCTTGTGGGCAGTCTCGACCGCATCGAGAGTCTCCGACAGGGTGCCGATCTGGTTGACCTTGATCAGGATCGAGTTCGCCGCGCCCTTTTCGATCCCGTCGCGCAGGCGCGTCGGGTTGGTAACGAACAGATCGTCGCCGACGAGCTGGACCTTGTCACCGATCGCCTCGGTCAGCGCGACCCAGCCATCCCAGTCGTCTTCCGCCATGCCATCCTCGATCGAGATGATCGGGTAACGGGCGCAAAGATCCGCCAGATATTCGACCATGGCAGCGGAATCGAGCGTTTTGCTTTCACCCGCCAGATCATAGGCGCCGTCGGTGTAGAATTCGGTCGATGCCGAATCCAGCGCCAGCACGAGATCATCACCGGGTTTGTAGCCGGCAGCCTCGATCGATTTACAAATAAATCCAAGCGCTTCATCCGCACTCTGCAGGTTCGGTGCAAATCCGCCCTCGTCACCCACATTGGTGCCGTGCCCAGCTTCTGAGAGCTGCTTTTTAAGTGTTTGAAAAATCTCGGAACCCACCCGCACCGCATCGGCGATATTGCTCGCGCCGACCGGCATGATCATGAATTCCTGAATGTCGATCGGATTGTCGGCATGGGCGCCGCCGTTCACGATGTTCATCATCGGGACCGGCATGCTCCGGGCGTGGCTGCCACCGACATAGCGATAGAGCGGCAGGCCGGCGTCTTCGGCCGCCGCCTTGGCCACCGCGAGGGAGACCCCGAGGATCGCGTTCGCACCGAGGCGCCCCTTGTTGTCGGTGCCGTCTAGGTCGCGCATCAGCTGATCGATGTGCACCTGTTCATCGGCATCCAGTCCCGACAGGGCCTCGAACAGCTCGGTGTTGACCGCTTCGACAGCGCCGAGCACACCTTTGCCGCCATAGCGTGCCGGATCCCCATCACGCCGCTCGACAGCCTCGTGGGCGCCGGTCGAGGCCCCAGAGGGCACCCCGGCGCGGCCAAAGGCGCCGCTTTCGAGCATGACATCCACTTCGACGGTGGGATTTCCGCGGCTATCGAGGATTTCGCGGCCGATAACATTGACGATGGCACTCATCGTGAATTCCGTTTGTTTGCAGGTTGAATCAGGTAATCGAAACCGGGTTCGCCTTGGCGATACGGTCAATTTCGAGCAGCGTCTCGACGATCCCGGGCAGATCACGAAGATGGATCATGTTCGGGCCGTCACTGGGCGCGGTGTCCGGGTCTTCATGGGTTTCTAGAAACACCCCCGCAACACCGATGGCAACGGCCGCTCGGGCCAGCACGGGGGCAAACTCACGCTGGCCATCGCTGGTCGCACCCTGTCCGCCCGGCTGCTGCACGGAGTGGGTCGCATCGAAAACCACGGGACAGCCGGTCTGCGCGGCCATGATTGGCAGCGACCGCATGTCGGCCACCAGCGTGTTGTAGCCAAAGCTGACACCACGCTCGCATACCATGACGTTTTCGTTGCCGGCCTCGAAGGCCTTGGTGACCACGTTCTTCATGTCCCAGGGGGCGAGAAACTGGCCCTTCTTGATGTGCAGCGCCCGCCCGGTCTGGGCCGCAGCGACGACGAGGTCCGTCTGGCGGCACAGAAAAGCGGGGATTTGCAGCACATCGGCAACTTCACCGACCTGCGCGCAATGCCTCGGGTCATGCACGTCGGTCAGGATCGGCAGACCGGTCGCCTCACGGATTTCGGCCATGATCGGCAGGCTCTGCTCGATGCCGAGGCCACGCGCGGTCTTGATCGAGGTCCGGTTCGCCTTGTCGAAGCTGGTCTTGTAGATTAGGCCGACACCCAGCCGGTCCGCCATTTCCTTGAGCACGCCGCTTATTTCCAGCCCGTGGGCCCGAGATTCCAGCTGACAGGGGCCGGCGATGAGGGTCAGCGGCAAATCGTTGCCGAAGGACACGTCACCGACACGCACATGCCGCGTTTCAGCCATCACTCAGACCAGCCGTGATTGGTCGAGCGCCGCCGCCACGAAAGACTTGAACAGCGGATGCGGCTCGAACGGTTTGGACTTCAATTCCGGGTGAAACTGCACGCCGATAAACCACGGATGATCCTCAAGCTCGATTGTTTCGGGCAGCAGCCCATCAGGCGAGGTGCCGGAGAGTGTCATGCCGGCTTTTTCCAGCACATCGCGGTAGTTAATGTTGACCTCGTAGCGATGGCGATGGCGTTCCGCAATCTCGTTCAGGCCATATATTTCGGCGATATGGGTCCGCTCGCCCAGCGCCGCCGGATAGGCACCCAAGCGCATGGTGCCGCCCAGATTGTCGCCCGCCGCGCGCTGTTCGGTCTCGTCGCCACGTTGCCACTCGGTCATCAGACCGACCACCGGGTCGCCGCAAGAGCCGAACTCCGTCGAACCCGCGCCGGACAGGCCGGCGAGGTTGCGCGCCGCCTCGATGACAGCCATCTGCATGCCGAAACAGATGCCAAAATACGGCACCTTGTGTTCCCGGGCAAACTGAACCGCCCTAATCTTGCCCTCCGCACCGCGCTCGCCGAACCCGCCGGGGACCAGAATGCCGTGGACGCCGTTCAAATGCTCTACCGTGTCTTCCGTGTCGAACAATTCAGAGGCAATCCAGTCGAGATTGACCCGCGCATGATTGGCGATACCACCATGCGCCAGAGCCTCCGACAGTGACTTGTAGGCATCGGGAAGGTCTGTGTATTTACCCACGACGGCGATGTTCACCTCGCCGTCCGGTTCGCGAATACGCCCGACAATCTCTCGCCATGTATCGAGATTCGGCTGCGCGCCCGGCTCGATCCTGAAGTGATTGAGGACCTGAGTGTCGAACCCTTCATCGTGATACTCGATTGGCACCTGGTAGATCGTGTCGATATCCAGCGCCGGCACCACGGCTTCGGGGCGAATGTTGCAGAACAGCGCGATCTTGTTGCGTTCACTGTTCGGAATGGGGCGGTCACACCGGCACAGGAGCACATCCGGCCGGATACCCACGCGCTGGAGTTCCATCACAGAATGCTGAGTGGGCTTGGTCTTGAGCTCACCCGATGCCGACAGATACGGCACCAACGTCAGGTGCACGAACATCGCTCGTTCGGAGCCCAGTTCGTTGCCGAGCTGCCGAATGGCCTCGAGAAACGGCAGGCTTTCGATATCGCCGACCGTGCCGCCGATCTCACAGATCACGAAATCCTCGCCGTGCAGATCAGCTGTAACGAATTTCTTGATAGCGTCGGTGACGTGGGGGATGACTTGGACCGTGCCACCCAGATAGTCGCCGCGGCGCTCGCGACCGAGCACCTCGGAATAGATCCGCCCCGTCGTGACGTTGTCGGACTTGGTCGCCGCCACTCCCGTGAACCGCTCATAGTGCCCCAGATCGAGATCGGTTTCGGCCCCGTCATCGGTGACGTATACCTCGCCATGCTCGAAGGGGCTCATCGTGCCCGGATCGACGTTCAGATAAGGGTCCAGTTTACGCACCCGCACGCTGTAACCGCGCGCCTGCAAAAGCGCACCCAGAGCCGCGGATGCAAGCCCCTTACCCAGAGAGGAAACGACACCACCCGTGATGAAAATAAACCGTGTCGCCATGGCTAACTTGTACTCAATTGACGGCGGCCCGCCAAAGGGGATTCATCCACAGTCAGCAAGCTGTTGAGATACCGGCATTTGGCAGAGAAAAAGGCGGCTTGAAAGCCGCCTTTTGAATTCGACTCGGGACGCCGCGCCATCTACTCGGACGTAGGAACCGATGGGGGGGTCGGCACCGCGGGCTCCGTCGGGGCCGGGGTTATCGAACCATCACGCACCGGCGGTGCTTCGTTGATGATCGAACCGGTACTGCCGCTGTCATTGGCGAGAATGGCCAAGCCGATACTGGTGACCATGAAGGCCAGCGCTAGCAGGCCCGTCGAACGGGTCAACAGGTTGGCCGTCTGGCGATTGCCCAGCAAACCGCCCATGCCGCCACTGGCACCGCCGCCGCCGCCACCGCCGCCGCCAAGGCCACCCAGGCCGCCTTCGGACTTCTGCATCAGGACCACGCCGACGAGCGCGACTCCGATCAGCATGTGAATGACCAGTATGATGGTTTCCATATTCTCGGCCGATTCTAGTATACGCGGTGCCGCCAGTTTGCCGCACCGCAATTGTTTGGCGGGTATTTAGTCGGTTGTGCGCCGCAATTCCAGTCCCAATCCTGTTAAAAGCTTATGATGCGCCCGCTGCGGCGATGGCCAGGAAGCTTTCGGCGTCCAGGCTCGCCCCGCCAATCAATCCACCATCCACATTCGCCACGGCCAGGAGCGATTGGGCATTTTCAGGTTTCATGGAACCGCCATAGAGCAGCCGCACCGCGCCGGCCTCGGTCCCCAGAGCGGTTTCCAGCGTCGATCGGATATGTCCATGCGCCGCCTCTACCTCGCCCAGGGTCGGGGTCCGGCCCGTGCCGATCGCCCAAACCGGCTCGTAGGCGATGACCGTGTTCTCGCCAGACACGCCAGCGTCGGGCAGAGACCCGGCAAGCTGGGTACTCAGGACCTCCAGCGTCTGCCCCGCATCCCGCTCCGCCTCGGTCTCGCCGATACAGACAATGGCAACTAGGCCTGCCGCATGGGCGGCCTGTGTTTTCGCACGTACATGCGCATCCGACTCGCCCAACCCATGGCGGCGTTCGGAATGACCAAGGATCACATGGCTCGCACCCGCATCGCCGACCATTGCGGCCGACACATCGCCGGTAAAGGCTCCGCTCTCTGCCTCATGACAATCCTGACCGCCGACCGCAATCTCGCTCCCCGATAGCGCCTCGGCGACCGGGTTAAGGATGGTCGCAGGCGGGCAAACCAGCAGATCGCAGCTCACGCCTTGTGCCTTCGCCGCAATATCGCGCGCCAGCCTGACCCCGTCCGAGGTGAGCATGTTCATTTTCCAGTTCCCGGCGATAAGTTTTTCGAGCGCGGCCATATCTTCACCAAATTGTTGCTTTTCATTGCGTTAGCAGGCCACTACATGGGCCAGGTGGTGCTCTAGCATAGCGGCGAACCTGCCGCCAACCGGCCCCTCGCAAAAGGTCCGGCGCAGTGCTTGAGACACCGGATCGCGATCACTATCATGCGCCGCCCGCAGCCGGGCTGCGGACCCAAACAAACTGGTGACAACATAATGCTCGAAGCGCTGAGAAATAGCTCCAAAAGTTGGGTGATGAAAGTCGTCTTGGGGGCGCTCGCCCTGACCTTCGTTCTGTTCTTCGGAACCGATTTCGGTGGCGGCGGCGGTCATTCGGGTGCAACACCCGTGGTCGAGGTCGGCGAGACGAACTTCACGGCCCACCAGATCAGCCGCGAACTGAACGATCAGATTCAACGCGCGGCCCAGTTTACCGGCCAGCAGTTGGACACCCAATCGGCCATCCAGGCCGGGCTCCTCGAGCGCGCCATCTCCCAACTAGTCAACCGCAGCCTGTTTGATCAGGCCGCACAGCAGTTGGGTGTCACTACGTCGCTCGACGCGGCCGCAACGGCGATCCGCTCCCTGCCCCAGTTCCAGGGCACCAGCGGTCGTTTCGAGCGTGCCCAGTTTGAACGTTTACTGCTGCACAACAATCAGACAGAAGAAGATTTCGTGAACCAGGTCCGCATGGATCTCCTGCGCACACAGTATATCGATACTATCCGGAATGCCGTTGCCGCACCTGCGCCACTAACGGACACCATTTTCAAGCGCCGCGGCGAACGCCGGGTGGCCGAACTCGTCATCGTGCCGCCGCGTCCTGACGCCCAGGTCGGCGATCCCGATTCCACGCAGCTGCTAGGATTTTATAACGACAACAAGGACTCCTTCGAGACCCCCGAGTTTCGCGTGGCGAGCGTTGCCAGCATGGATGTGGAAACCCTGGCGCGGGAGATCGTGATCCCCGAAGAAGACCTGCGTGAGGAATATGTGGTCCGGGGCAACGAGTTCGTCCAGGCCGAAGTCCGCGATGTTGCGCAAGCGACCTTCCTGTCGCGCGAAGACGCGCAACGTGCCGCCGACATGATCCGGGACGGCAAGAGTTTCGATGAGGCCGCCGAAGAGGTCTCCGGCCTGCCCCTGGTCGATCTGGGAAGCATCAAACCCTCCGACGTGCCGGTCACCGAGCTGGCCGACGCCGCCTTCGGGCTGGCCACCGACGTGGTCAGCGCCCCGGTCGAGAGCGACCTCGGTTGGCACCTCGTGCGCGCAAGAAACATCAAGCCCGGCCGCACGATCCCCTTTGAAGAGGCCCGCGAAGCCTTGCGCACCGAACTGGCACTCGAGGAAGCCCGCGACGCGATTTTCGACGTCTTGAATGACGTCGAGGACGGATTGGCCGGCGGCGCTTCGCTCGACGAAGTCGCCCGCGACAGCAACCTGATCCGGACCCGGATCGATGGCGTGGCTCGGGCCGGCCATCTGCGATCCGAACAGGCCGACCCTGACCGCGCCGTCACCGCCGAACTGGTGCAACGCCTCTTCGCCATCGACGACGCCGGCGTGACCGAGACGATCGAGGAACGCAATGGCGGTTTCGTCGTGGTCCGCCTCGATGAGATTGTGCCCCCCCGCATCCCGTCCCTGGACGAGGTGCGCGAGTTAGCGATCCGCGCCTGGAAGGCCGACCGCGTCTCGACACTGGCAGAAGAAACCGCGCAGAAAATCGCCGACCGGGCGCGCGGCGGCGAAAACCTTGAGACCCTGGCCGGTGAATTCAACGCACAGTTCGAACGCACACCGGCCTTCGATCGTACCGGCGACGGTTCGACCATCTCCACCGAGTTGATCGCGTCAGTTTTCGAGGCTAACCGCGGCGACATCGTCGAACAGCCGCTGTCCAGCGGTGCTGCCGTCGCCAAATTGATCGACATCGAACCCGCCGCGATGTCCGACCCGGCGCGCGAGGAAATGGCAGCGGCATTGACCAGCCAGATAGCCAACGACCTGGTAACCCAGCTGTCAGTCGCGTTGCAGGAAGAGATCGGGGTCGAAATCAATCAGAATGCGCTCGAAGATGCATTCCTGCCGCAGAGATGAACCGGTACACGTAACGTGACCCTGCAAACCGCCACCGACACTGAATCTTTCGCTGCTCGCTATGCCAACGGCGAACCCCAGCTTGTCTGGACGGAGCTGGTGGCCGATCTCGAGACCCCGGTCTCCGCACTTCTCAAGCTCGCCGATGATGAAAAACATTCGATCCTTCTGGAATCGGTCGAGGGTGGCGCGGTGCGTGGCCGCTACTCCATCCTCGCCTTCTCGCCCGACCTGATCTGGCGTTGTACCGGCGAGAATGCCGAGATCAACCGGAACGCCCGCACATCGCCCGACTCTTTTGAGCCCATGGAGGGCAAGAGCCTCGATCTACTCTCCGCACTGGTCGACGAATGCCGGATCGAGATCCCGCCGGAACTCCCGCCGATGGCCGCCGGCCTGTTCGGTTATTTCGCCTATGACGCCGTGCGCCTGATGGAACGGCTGCCTGACGACAACCCGGATTCGATCGACATTCCGGATTCGGTGTTCTTCCGGCCGACGATCATCGCCGTGTTCGACAATGTCGCCGACAAGGTCACGCTGGTGACACCGGTCTGGGCCGACCCGTCCATCGATGGCGACAGCGCCTATGCCGAAGCCTGCGCGCGGCTCGATGCGGCCGTCGAGGATTTCGACCGCGGCGTGCCCCGTATCGCCAGCGTACCCGAAGGCTCCGAGGTCGAGATCAACCCGGTGTCGAACCGCACACAGGGCGAGTATCACGCCATGGTCGAAGCGGCGAAGGAGTATGTCCGCGCCGGTGACATTTTCCAGGTCGTCCCTTCCCAGCGTTTCAGCTTCCCGTTCGATCTGCCGCCCGCGGCGCTCTACCGTTCGCTGCGCCGGCTCAACCCGTCGCCGTTCCTGTTCGTGCTGAACGTGGGGGGATTCTCGCTCGTTGGTTCTAGTCCCGAAATTCTGGTCCGCCTGCGTGACGACACGGTCACGGTGCGGCCCATCGCCGGCACCCGGCCGCGCGGCGCAACGCCCGACGCCGATGAGGCCCTTGCCGAGGAACTGCTCGCCGACCCCAAGGAAAAGGCCGAGCATCTTATGCTGCTCGATCTGGGCCGCAACGACGTGGGGCGGGTCTCCGAGATTGGTACCGTCGAGGTCACGGAAGAGTTCACCATCGAGCGCTATAGCCATGTGATGCACATCGTCTCGAACGTGCAAGGCCGTGTGAAGCCCGGCACCCGAGCGATCGATGCCCTGGCCGCGGGCTTCCCCGCCGGCACGGTGTCCGGCGCGCCGAAAATCCGGGCGATGGAAATCATCGATGAGCTCGAGGACGAGCGCCGGAGTTTCTATGCGGGCGCGGTCGGCTACTTCGCGGCTGACGGCAGCATGGACACCTGCATCACCCTGCGCACCGCGCTGATCAAGGACGGCATGATGTATGTGCAGGCCGGCGGCGGCGTGGTCGCGGATTCGAACCCCGAGGCCGAGTATCAGGAAAGCCAGAACAAGGCCCGCGCCCTCATCCGGGCTGCGGAACAGGCCCACCGCTTCGTCAACTAACAAGAAAAGCCGGATTTCCATGCTTTTCGGGGTCAAGCGCTTGTGCTCGTCATCGCCCGCATGTTTCCAGTGAGGTCGATCGATCGATACGATCCGACCTGATGCGCCACGTGCAAAAGAACCATGGGTACGCCGAAGAGCGACCCGTGGCGCCGCGGATGGACCCGCATTGGAACCTAGGATTTCCAATGAAACTGAACGAAGGGCAACTCAAGTCCGCACATGCAGCCCTCGGTGTGGACCCGATTCCCGACGACAGCGCCGCGATGGAGGAGTTGCGGGCCGCGTTCGGCGACCACACTCTACGAACACGGCCTGCTCGTCTTCGAGCCCGATGAAGATCCGGCGACGAGCGAAAGCTCCGCGCGGTTGATGGTCACGGCCGAATGGGCCGACGAAAAGAAAACCAGCCTCGCACCCGTCGACCCGCAACCGAGCCAGGTCGTGGTCGATCTCGAAACCGGTGCCGGCGGCCTTCCGAAAGACTAACCCTCCTGTTCCTGCCCATCGGCAGGACTGCAAATTCCATACGCACGCCGCCATCGCGCGGAACTCGCGTCGGAACAGCCAAGAAGTGTTAAAATCATGGACGACACGGACACGAATCCCGAACTGCGCCTGCGCGAGCAGGAATACGGCGACGACCCGCTCGCGGTTCGCGATACCGACCAGTATCGCGCCGAGTATATTATGAGCTTCGTCGAGAAATGGGACGAGCTGATCGACTGGAAGACCCGCGCCGCGAGCGAGGGCCAGTTTTTTATCGACATCCTGCGCGCGCGGCAAGGAAACGGTCCTCGACGTGGCGTGCAGAACCGGCTTCCATTCGGTCCAGCTGCTCCAGGCCGGCTTCGGCATGACATTGGCCGACGGCTGCGCCGCCATGGTCGCCAAGGCGTTCAACAACGGCACGGCCCGAAACCTTATCCTCAAGACGGTTCAGGCCGACTGGCGCTGGCTCAACCGCGACATCCAGGGCAAGTTCGATGCGATCATTTGCCTTAGCAACTCCTTCACCCATCTGCACGAAGAGGATGACCAGCGGCAGGTTCGTCCAGTGGGACTGGCTGGCGAGCGCGGACACGCCTGATTTCGGCTTCACCGAACCCGACATCCGCGACGCGATAATCGCGGCAGGATTCAACGCACCCGCCATCACCCTGCCGTTTGTGATAACCCGGGGCGATGACGGGCCGATGCCGGTCCTGATGGCCATGGCGTCGGCCCAGTTCCCGGCGGTCTATCTATCATCCCCGAGGCGCAGGGCCACGGCACTCAACGGTACCAGCGCGAAGCCCCGCGCGCGCACGTCCGGCAACCACTCTTCCAGTGCCTCGATCGTCGCGTCCCTGGGGTGGCCGATGGCAATCGCATGACCCTGGCGTCGCGCGATCTTCTCGACCTTGTCGAGGGCCGCCCGGACAGCAATCGGCGACGGATCATGATCCAGGAACACATCCCGGCGCAGTGCCGGTATCCCGTGCTCTTCAGCCTCGGCATGGGCCACGGTCGCACCCGACGTCCGGCTGTCGAGGAACAGCAGGCCCCGGTCACGCAATTTCGACATCACCGCGGCCATGGCCGTCGGGTCCGACGTCGCCTTGCTACCCATATGATTGTTGATGCCCACAAAATGGTCGAACTGCGACAGGTTCCAATCGATCCGGCGGTCGAATTCCGCCGGCGTCAGGCTGGTCAAAAGTGCGTTGGGACCCGGCTCTGCGCCCGCACCCGGTTCCATGGGCACGTGGACGAGGAGTTCGTGTCCCGCCG
>JBMYRB010000003.1:0-121630 GCA_049601915.1 Alphaproteobacteria bacterium | reverse complement strand
TCTGCGTGTGGAGGTCGCGCCCGTAGGCCAGAAAGGCAAGGGTTAGCGGCGAGGGTAAGGCCGAGGTCCGCGCGGATCGCGCGCGGTCGAGCCCCATATCATCGATCACCACCGCGATCATTGGCTGGCCCGGCGCGGCGGCAACCGGCATAGCGTTCTCCCGCCATGCCGGTACTGGCGCCGGCGGCGGAACGGCTACAACCTGCGGGGCGACCGGCAGTTCGGGCGTGATCTCGGCCTGCGGCTGTGGCGCAGGTCGCGGCGTCACCGCAGGTATCTGCGTCGTCGCAATGCGCGGTGCCGGGGTCTCGTGCGCGCCGGGGCCGAACATCAGGATGGCCACAAGCGTCAGAACGGAAACCCCTAGCGCACCGGCCGTTACCCACACAAGCCCGACGAGACGCGATGGCTTCGGCTTGAGCTTTCGCGCCTGTTTCCGGGCCAACTTGCGCGGCTTGGGCTTCGCTTTGCGGGCCGATTTGGCCATGGGATGACAACTCGCTTGCTGGATAGCTCGGCAGGAAGAAAGGTAATTGGGGCACGCTTATGACAGATTCGCTCGTGGTCGGTCCCGTTTCAACGCGCGCGCCCCGCTTTGCCGCCCCGGACAACGCTGTTATAAGTCTCCGCCCCGTGACCGAGCAGCAGCAAGGTCGCGGTACGAAACTCAAGGTCGCCGGACAACCCATTGAGATGTTTCTCTTAATCGACAACTACGACAGCTTTACCTACAACCTCGTCCACTTCCTGGGTGAGCTTGGGGTGACCTGTGATGTCCGGCGTAACGATACCCTGACACCCGAGGAAGCGATCGCGATCGCACCCCAGGCGATCGTGATCTCGCCGGGCCCGTCCGATCCGAATCACGCCGGCATCTGCCTCGACCTCGTCGCGAAGGCTGCGGAAGCGCGCATGCCCACGCTGGGTGTGTGTCTGGGACACCAGACCATCGGCCAGGCTTTCGGGGGCACGATTATCCGAGCGCCCGAGCCGATGCACGGCAAGGTCGACCGGGTACGCCACGGCGGTCAGGGCCTGTTTCGCGGCCTACCCAACCCGGTAGACGCGACCCGATATCACTCACTCTGCGTCGAGCAGGCCACCCTGCCCGGCTGTTTCGAGATCACCGCGCAGACGTCCGACGACGTGATCATGGGCCTGAGCCACAAGGATCTGCCGATCCACGGCGTGCAATTCCACCCGGAGAGTATCGCCACGGAGGCCGGACACGACCTGCTGGCAAATTTTGTCGAAGTTGCCACCGGCCAGCCGGTGGAGGCGTATGGCGACGACACGCGCGCCGGAGAGATGATGGCGTTATGACTTCTGATATAGACGATCTGAAACCTCTTATCGGGCTGGTCGCCGACGGCGGCACCCTGGGCGAGGACGAGGCCGAGACGGCCTTCGACATCATCATGTCCGGCAACGCCACGCCGGCACAGATCGGCGCCTTCCTGATGGCGCTGCGCCTGCGCGGCGAGACCGTGGGCGAGATCACGGGTGCCGCGCGCGCCATGCGGGCCAAGGCACACATCGTCGATGCCCCCGACGGCGCGATGGACATCGTCGGCACCGGCGGCGACGGCACCGGCACCCTGAACATCTCCACGGCCTCGGCGATTGTCGTGGCGGGCTGCGGCGTGCCCATCGCCAAGCACGGTAACCGCGCGCTCAGCTCAAAGACCGGCGCAGCGGACGTGCTGACCGAGCTCGGCATCAACATCGATGCGGATTTCGACCTGATCCGGGAATCGATCTGGGAGAACAATCTCGGCTTCCTGATGGCGCCACGCCACCATAGCGCCATGCGCAACGTCGCCGGGCCGCGTGTCGAGCTGGGCACCCGCACGATCTTCAATATCCTGGGCCCGCTATCGAACCCATCGCTAGTGAAACGCCAGATGACCGGCGTGTTCGCGCCGCAATGGACCGAACCCATGGCCCATGTGCTGGGGAATCTGGGGCTGACCAGCGCCTGGGTGGTGCATGGCTCCGACGGGACCGACGAGCTGACGACCACCGGCCCGTCCCAAGTCTCGGAACTGAAAGACGGCAAGGTCACGACCTTCGAGGTGACGCCGGAAGACGCCGATTTGCCACGCGCGACCCTGGAAGACATCAAGGGCGGTGATGCAGCCTACAACGCCGCGGCCGTGCACGATTTGCTCGACGGCAAGCAGAGCGCCTACCGCAACGCCGTGATCCTGACAGCCGCCGGATCTTTGATGATCGCGGATAAGGCCGACAGCCTGCTGGACGGCGCGAAGATCGCCCGCGAGGCGATCGATTCGGGCACCGCGCGCGATTGCCTCGCCCGCCTCGTCGAGATCACCAACCGGAACAATTGACATGTCGGACGTGCTCACCAAGATCAACAAAGACAAGCGCGCACATATCGCCGCGTGCAAGGCCGAGACATCCCTGGCCACGCTGGAAGCACGCGCGTCGGCTGCCGGTGCGACCCGGGGTTTCGCGCGACGGCTTGCCGAACGTGCCGCTGCCGGACGGTTCGGCCTGATCGCGGAGATCAAGAAAGCCAGCCCGAGCAAGGGGCTGATCCGCGAGGATTTCAATCCGCCGTCGATCGCACAGGCTTACGAGGCCGGCGGGGCAACCTGCATGTCGGTGCTGACCGACACGCCGTACTTTCAGGGCCACGACGAAGACCTGGTCGCCGCCCGGGCCGCCGTGTCCCTGCCCGCCATCCGCAAGGATTTCATGCTCGACTCCTATCAGGTGATCGAGGCCCGCGCGCTGGGCGCGGACTGCATCCTGCTGATCATGGCGGGCATCGAGGATTCCCAGGCCGCCGAACTCGCCGCCACCGCCCATGACTGGGGCATGGACGTGCTGGTCGAGGTGCACAACGCCGAGGAACTCGACCGGGCGCTCGAGGTCGACGGCGATCTCATCGGCATTAACAACCGCAACCTGAAGACGCTCACGGTCGACCTGGCGACCACGGAAGAACTCGCGCCGCGGGTCCCCTCTGATCGCGTGCTGGTCTGTGAGAGCGGGCTGTTCACGCCCGACGACCTGGTCCGCATGTCGGGTGTGGGGGCGCGCTGTTTCTTGATCGGTGAATCTCTCATGCGCCAGGACGACATCGCCGGGGCGGTCCGCGACCTGCTCGCGCCGGGCAAAACGCTCCAGGAAAGCGCCTGATATGGCAGACGACAAGCTCACCCATATCGACGCGGACGGGAATGCTCGCATGGTCGACGTGTCCGACAAGGACGTTACCCGCCGCACAGCCACGGCCGGCTGCCGAGTGATCATGCAGCACGAGACCATCGCGCTCATCCGCGACGGCGCGGTGAATAAGGGCGATGTCCTATCCGTCGCCCGGATCGCTGGCATCATGGGTGCCAAGAAAACATCCGAGCTGATCCCCCTCTGCCACCCCCTGCTGATCAACAAAGCGGACGTGGAGCTGTCCATCGATGACGATGCCAACGCCGTGATCATCGAAGCGACCGTGCGCGTTGACGGCAAGACCGGCGTCGAGATGGAAGCGCTGACGGCGGCAAGTGTCGCGGCGCTGACTGTCTATGACATGGTCAAGGCAGTCGACCGGGGCACGCAGATCACCGATATGCGCCTGCTGCACAAGGCTGGCGGCAAATCGGGTACCTACGAGGCGCAATGAGCAAGACGCTCTCCCTTGTCCTGCTGATCATAGCCGCGCTCGTCGCGCCGGCAGTGCTGGTGGGTATTGAATGGCTGCGAACGGTACCGGGCTATTTCAACCTCGCACCGGGTATCCCTTACATGCCCAACGGGTTCCTGCAGTTCTACCTGATCGTCACCGGCGCAATGCTGGTCATCGCGGTGCCATCGTCGCGCGGGTTGCTGAAGATGGGTGAGCTGCGGCCCGCCCGGTATATCCGCAACGCCCTGATGATCCTGATCTTCTGGAAAATCATCGACGTCACCATGCTGTCGGGCGGCGTCCCCGACCTGGATGACATGAGTTCCACGCTCGTACTTTCACTGGGCACCTTCATCTACGGCGCCGTCGCCGGGCTGGTCTTCTGGCGCATGGCCATCCGGCCGCATCGTTTCGCTCCCCCGCTCCAAGCTTCCGCGGAGCCCGATGCATGACCCAGACGCTCATGCCCGTCGCCGACGCGCGGCAACGCATCCTCGCCGACCTGCCGGTCATGGCATCCGAGCAGGTCGCGCTCACCGAGGCCCATGGCCGGGTGCTGGCTGCCGATGTAGCCGCCCGGGTGACCCAGCCGCCGCTCGCCGTCTCGGCGATGGATGGCTACGCCGTGCGCGCGGAGGATGTCGCCGATGCGCCTGTGGATCTGACAGTCACCGGCGCGGTGCCAGCCGGCGGCCTGCACAACGGTGTGGTCGCCAAGGGTGAAGCGGTCCGCATTTTCACCGGTGCTGCCCTGCCCGACGGCGCCGACGCCATCGTCATCCAGGAAGACACGAGCCGTGATGGCGATACGGTGACGGTAAACGAGAGCGCCACCGTGGGCCGCTACGTCCGGCCGGCTGGGCTCGATTTCCAGACAGGTGACGTGCTGCTCACCACCGGAAAAATCCTGACATCCCGGGACATCGGGTTCGCCGCGGCCATGAACCATCCCTGGCTGCAGGTGCGCCGTCGTCCCCGGGTCGCGCTGCTGGCGACTGGTGACGAGATATCCCTGCCCGGCGAAGCGCTCGGCCCGACGAGCATCGTCAGCTCCAACACCTTCGCCCTCGAGGGCCTGATCCGGGCCGCGGGCGGCGAGCCGGTCACGCTCGGCATCGCGCCCGACGACAAGGCCGCCATCAGCGCGATGGCCGAAGGTGCCCGAGGCGCGGACATGCTGGTCACCACCGGTGGCGCGTCCGTGGGCGAGCACGACCTGGTGCAGGACGCGTTGCAGGATATGGGCCTCGAGCTGGATTTCTGGCAGATCGCCATGCGCCCCGGCAAACCGTTGATGTTCGGGCGCCTCGGCTCCGTCCCCATGCTAGGCTTCCCGGGCAATCCTGTCTCATCGACCGTGTGCGGCGTGCTGTTCCTCAAGCCCGCACTGGCCCGGATGCTCGGCACCGGCGAGACCGAACCCGTCTTCGAGACCGCGACCCTCGGTGTCGATCTGGGGGAAAACGACCGGCGCGAGGATTATCTCCGAGCCACCCTCTCTCGCGACGGCGATACGCTGGTCGTCACGCCGTTTCCCAAGCAGGACAGCTCGATGTTCTCGCGGCTCGCCGCGTCGGACTGCCTCGTGGTCCGCCCGCCCCACACCCCGGCGGCCAAGGCCGGCGACCCGGTCGCGTTCGTGCGACTGGGAACCGGCATGCGGGTGATCTGACACCCGCGGATCAATCGGCTGGTTGACGAGTCAAAAGAACAACAGTAGAACACCCAAAGATGTTTGTGGTTTGTTCCATGCTCTATGGTACTTCCGTACGCAGAAATCGTCCGAATTCGGACCGGGTTACTGGGGGCCCTGATCATATGTTGACGCGCAAGCAGCACCAGCTTCTCACCTTCATCAACGAACGGCTTAACGCGACAGGCGTGGCACCTTCTTTTGACGAGATGAAGGATGCCCTCGGGCTCAAGTCCAAGTCGGGAATCCACCGGCTGATCACCGGGCTGGAAGAGCGCGGGTTCATCCGTCGCCTCGCCCACCGGGCCCGCGCGCTGGAGGTCCTGCGACTTCCCGATGAAAGCGGTGTCGGCGCACAGGCAGGCCAGAACTCGGCCTTCTCGCCCCAGGTCATCGAGGGCGGCCGGGATACGGATTCCGGCCCCGTGATCGCGCCGTCGGAAATGGCCGGCCCGGTGTCATCGGAAGACGCATCCGGCACCGCCGAGATCGAGCTGCCCTTCCTGGGCAAGATCGCCGCGGGCACGCCCATCGAGGCGCTGCGCGACCCGACCCGCCATATCGGCGTGCCGCCATCCATGCTCGGGCGCGGCAATCATTACTGCCTCGAGGTCGAAGGCGATTCGATGATCGATGCCGGCATCCTCGACGGGGATACGGTCCTCATCCGGCGCACGGACACAGCCAATAACGGCTCAATTGTGGTCGCACTCGTCGACGGGCAGGAAGTCACCCTCAAGCGGCTGCGCCGGCGCAATGAGTCGGTCGCGCTCGAAGCGGCAAACCCGGCCTACGAAACCCGCATCTTCGGCCCCGATCAGGTCGCGGTACAGGGCGAACTCGTCGGGCTGCTCCGTCAGTACTAATTCCGCGCAACACGGTTCGGTACCTGGATTCCCCGCATCCAGGGGCGATCCGGGTCGCGCTCACGCGCACGCCAGACGGTGATTGGCCGTTTGTCATCCGGCAACCAGACCGCATGGTAACCCGACCGCCAGACGTCAAACCGCCCAATGGCAACTGCCGGCCCGTTCGCCCCCCCGACAGCTTCGCGGGATAGGCTCAAACGAGATCAGGATGTCCGCCCGGCGGCATTCCTCCGCGAATGCGAGTGGATTCTCGACAACCGAGACCACCTGCCCGCACAAGCGACCAGTGCAACCGAGCCCGTCACAATCCAGGCCATCTTCGCCGAAGGCCTCGAACTCTTCGATACCAAGACGGCGCTGCCAGACATCCCGCACGAAGGGCGATGCGTGAGGATTAGATATCTGCGTGACACCGCCGGTTATGCGAGCGTAACGGCCGCACCGGACCATGAGGCCACGGTTCGCGCTATCGACAGGACGGCCTCGACGCACCAGTCGATGAACCGTGCCGCGCCCCAGCGCGAACAGACCGGCGAGCGAAACGGCCAGGGTTATTGATCCGGCAAACCAGGCGGGCTCCACCGGAAGCGCGAAGTAGGCCGAAATTCCGACCCCGAGTGCGACCGGCGACCACAACACCCAGCACTCCCGCTCGGCGAAGAACGCCGACCAGAACCGGTCTCGCAACCCTGACAATGAACCGAAGGATGCGACATATGTGATAGCATGGCGCATGGTCTTTCCGCGCAGCGTCCCCTGCGATGAGATCGGCGTCAACCGCGGGCATCTTGACCTGCAGGCGTCACACGGCCATACGAACGGCAGATTTCTAACCCCATAGAGCCAACCACCCATGTCCGTCGTCACCCGCTTCGCCCCCTCACCCACCGGATTCCTGCATATTGGCGGCGCGCGGACGGCGCTGTTCAACTATCTGTTCGCCAAACATCACGGCGGCAAGTTCCTGCTCCGGGTCGAGGACACGGACCGCAAACGCTCCACAGACGAGGCCATACAGGCCATTCTCCACGGCATGACATGGCTGGCGCTCGACTGGGACGGTTCGGAGACCTACCAATCTCAAAGTGCGGACCGGCACCGCGAGGTGGCGGAGAAGCTGGTCGCCGACGGCAAGGCCTATTGTTGCTATTGCACCCCCGAAGAACTCGCAGAAATGCGCGAGATCGCAAAGAATTCGGGTGGTGGTACCCGCGTCTACGACGGCCGCTGGCGCGACCGCGACCCGTCCGAGGCGCCGGCCGGTGTCGATCCCGTGATCCGTATCAAGATGCCCCAGACCGGTGAGACCACCATCACCGACCTAGTCCAGGGCGACGTCACCAAGGCCAACGATACGCTGGACGACTTCATCATCCTGCGCGCCGACGGCACGCCGACTTATATGCTCGCCGTCGTGGTCGACGATCATGACATGGGCGTTACCCACGCGATCCGCGGCGACGACCACCTCAACAACGCGTTCCGCCAGTTGCAGCTTTTCGAGGCCTGCGGTTGGGATGTACCCGAATTCGCCCATATCCCGCTAATTCATGGTGCAGACGGAGCCAAGCTCTCCAAGCGCCACGGCGCGCTGGGGGTCGAGGCCTATGAGAAGATGGGCATTCTGCCCGAGGCCATGTGTAACTATCTGCTGCGCCTTGGTTGGTCACACGGCGACGATGAGACCATTTCGCGCGAACAGGCTATCGAATGGTTCGACCTCGACAGCGTCGGACGGTCACCGGCGCGCTTCGATATGGACAAGCTGCTCAACCTCAACGCCCAGTACATGAAATCCGCCGACCCCGCGCGATTGGCGGCCGGCGTGCTGGCCAATGCCGCCGCCGCCGGAATAACTGTTTCTCCCGACGCGGAGGAAAGAATCGTTGCGGGCATGCCCGGACTCGCGTCGCGCGCGAAGAACACGCATGAACTATCTGATTTATCAAAATTTTATCTCGTCGACGCCCCGATCGAGATGAACGAGAACGCAAGCGACAATCTTGCCGACCCCGAAGCCCGGCAAACTCTCGGCGAACTTGCCGATTTGCTTAGAAAAGCTACATCATGGGGTGAGGACGAACTCGATGGGATCGCCCGAGAATACGCGGAATCTAAGGGTTTGAAGCTCGGCAAGGTAGCCCAGCCCCTGCGTTCGGCGTTAACCGGAAGTAACGTCTCGCCGGGTATCTTCGAGGTCATGGCGGTGCTCGGCCGGGATGAAACCCTGGCAAGGCTCGACAACGCCACGGAATAGGTCTCACGACGTGAAACCGGCGCCCAGCAATATTGCCCAATGGCCCCTCGCCGACTAGAGTGCGGCGCAACATAAGTCTGGATCGCCGGATATGCCGAACGGCATGTCGCGGACGAATTTTAGGTGGAGAGTTATATGAATGACGCGAAAGTCGTAGATACCGCGACCCTGACAATCGGCGACAAAACTGTCGAATTGCCAATCCTTGAAGGCACGGAAGGCCCCCGCGTCATCGACGTCCGCAAGCTTTACGCCGAAACGGACATGTTCACCTACGATCCGTCCTACACCTCGACGGCGAGCTGCGATTCCGCGCTGACATATATCGACGGTGAGGAAGGCATTCTGCGCCATGGTGGCTACTCGATCGAGGCGCTGACCGAGAACAGCTCGTTCCTCGAACTCTGCTATCTCCTGTTGCACAAGGAACTGCCGAACCAGGCGGAGATGATCGAATTCGAGACCACGATCACCAACCACACGATGATCCATGAGCAGTTGCGCAACCTGTACAGCGGTTTCCGGCGCGACGCTCACCCGATGGCCGTGATGATCGGCGTCGTCGGCGCCATGTCGGCCTTCTATCATGACTCGACGGACATCAACGACTCGCAGCAGCGCCTGATCGCGTCCCACCGGCTGATCGCGAAAATGCCGACGATTGCAGCCTGGGCCTACAAGTACACGGTCGGCCAGCCCTTCGTGTACCCCGACAACAACCTGAGCTATGCCGAAAACTTCCTGCACATGACGTTTTCGGTACCGGCGGAAGATTACAAGCCGAGCCCGGCGATCGTGCGTGCGATGGACAAGATTTTCATCCTCCATGCCGATCACGAACAGAACGCCTCGACCTCGACAGTCCGACTGGCGGGCTCCTCGGGTGCAAACCCATTCGCCTGCATCGCCTCAGGCATCGCCACCCTTTGGGGGCCGGCCCACGGCGGAGCCAACCAGGCCGTGCTGGAGATGCTCGCGCAGATCGGCGACAAGAAGAACATCCCCGAATTCCTCGAGCGGGCGAAAAACCCCGACGATCCGTTCCGCCTGATGGGCTTTGGTCACCGTGTCTACAAGAATTACGACCCGCGCGCGGGCGTGCTCAAGGCGTCGGCCGATGAAGTCCTGGCGGAAGTGGGTGCTGAGAACGACCCGCTGCTCGACCTCGCCATGGAACTCGAGCGGATCGCCCTGGAAGACGACTACTTCGTCGAACGCAAGCTGTTCCCGAATGTCGACTTCTACTCGGGCACAATCTTCAAGGCGATCGGCTTCCCGACCAGCATGTTCACCGTGCTGTTCGCCCTGGCGCGCACTGTCGGCTGGATCGCCCAGTGGAAAGAGATGATCGAGGATCCGGGCCAGCGCATCGGCCGACCGCGGCAGCTGTTCACCGGCCCGACCGAGCGCGAATACCTGCCGATCGACAAGCGCTAGTCACAGAGATTCAGAATTGTGCGACGGCCCTCCTCTCGGAGGGCCGTTTACTTTAGGACCTACTCGTCGAAGGACGAGCCATCCTTGCGCAGGAAGTTCGGCTTGCCGTCACGCACAGCATTCGACATGTCGATATCCGGATAGGTCACGTCTTCGGTGCGCGGCCGGTTGCCGACCTCCATCGCTAGCACATCGTGGTCGGTCCGGTTCGCAAGCGTGTGGCCATTGGGATTGCCCGCCGGAAACCCCGCCGCCATGCCGGCCGCGAGCGTCGTTTCCCCTTCATCCGTGACCAACGTGGCCTCGCCTTCCAGAATGTAGACAAACTCGTCCTGTTCCGAGTGCCAATGGCGCGCCGACGACTGGCCGCCGGGCTCGATGCGAACGATATTCACGCCGAACGCGGTCAGGCCGAGCGCGGGGGACAGGCGCGAACGATGCCGGCCCCGGACCAGCTCGTCATAGGGAGACGGATAGGGCGAGCCGGATTCCTCTGGCAGTGTCTTTGGATCGACGATCAACTCGAGCGCGGGGCGCTTGGTCTCGCTCATAATACTAGCCCTGCTCGATCAGTTCGATCTTGTAGCCGTCGGGATCTTCGATGAAGGCGATCACCGTCGTGCCATGCTTCATCGGGCCGGGCTTGCGGGGAATGCTCACGCCTTCTTTTTCCAATGCCTCGCAGGTGGCGTAGATATCGGGCACGCCAACCGCGAGATGACCGAAACCGGAACCGTGCGAATAAGGCACGTCCTGATCCCAGTTATACGTTAGCTCGATCACGGCCTCGCTGCTCTCGTCGCCGTAGCCGATAAAGGTGTTGGTGAAGCGGCCACCCTCGAATTCCTTCTGCCGAATGACCTTCATCCCGAGATGACGGGTGTAGAAGTCGATCGATTTATCCTGATCCTTCACCCGAATCATCGTGTGAAGAAGTCGATACGCGTCAGTCCCGGCCATGGTGTCGCTTCCCTTGTCAAAATCCCGTGCTGTCCGGTTTTACCGTTTGCGATGGGCCGCGACAATGTCGAGCACCAAACGGGACGCACGCACACTCGGCCGCTCATCGCCCTGCTCCATATCCCGTGATATCTTGCGCGCCTCTACACCGATAGCCACCCGGCGATTCGGGTCCGAGACCAGCTCGTCCAGCTCTGCGGCAATCAGTTCGGGTCGGCATCGTGGTTGCAGGAACTCGGGCAAGACCTCGCGCCCGGCGACGATATTGACGATCGAGGCATATTCGACACGGATCATTCGCCGCGCGATCTCGCCCGTCAACCAGGGAACCCTGTACATGACAATCGTCGGGACACCAGCCCATGCAAGCTCGAGCGTCACCGTCCCCGATGTTGCCAAGGCCAGATCGGCAGCCGCGAAGGCGTCATAGCGCTCCCGAGCGCCATCGACCAATACCACCGGCCATGGCCATGCAGAGACAGTGTCCGCAACTAATGCCCGTACATTCGCCGCGGCCGGGATGACGATGGCCATATCCGGATGATCCGGAATCACACGGGTCAGCGTCTCACGTGCAATCGGCAGGAGGCGCGACACCTCTCCACGGCGGCTCCCCGGCAGCAAACAGAGCATAGTCGCGTCGGGTGCGATCGCGTGGCGCACACGAAATTCAACACCGTCCCCGGCGTCAACGTCACCCTCGGCCACCGGATGGCCAACAAAACTGCTATCCAGGCCGGCTGCATCGAAAAGCGGCGGCTCGAAGGGGAACAAGGCCAGCAGATGATCGAAATGCTTTCGGAACTTGCGCACCCGGCCCGCGCGCCAGGCCCATATCGTCGGTGCCACATAGTGTACCCGCGGGCAATCGTGCGACCGCAACCGACGAATCATGCCAAATACAAAACTTGGGGAATCAATCGTCACGATGACGTCGGGCTTAAGCCGTTCGATGTCGTCTGCCACAAGGCGCATCCGGCGCAACAGCCGAGGTACACTCGGCAACACCTCGAACAGCCCCATGATGGCCAACTCGCCATAGGGGAAAAGGCTCTCGAGACCGGCCGCCTCCATCTCCGGGCCGCCGACACCGGAAACGCGAAGATTGGGGCGCGCCGTCGCGCGCAAAGCCTCGATCAGGCGAGCGCCGATGACATCGCCGGACGGCTCACCCGCGATGAGGTATATGTGCAGTCCATCTGTGGGCCCGTCCGTCCCGATACCGGTAGAGCCCTGATCGCTCATCCGGCAGCCACGCCGCCTTCGAGGTATTCACTCGGGCGAATCCCAACGACGAAGATGCCGGCCGCATCTGCAGCCGCCACCAGTCCCGGTTGGTGGAGCACGAGCGTATTTCCCGCCCCCACCGCAATTCCAGCCAGCCCGGCGGCAACCGCATCGGCAACCGTATCCGGTCCGATCGTGGGCATGTCAGCGCGAATTTCCTGGTCCGGTTTGGGTAACTTCACCAGCACACCGCCGCGGCCTTCTCGACGCAGCATGCCGCAGCGCTTCAACAATCCACGGGTGCCTTCGGCGGCCTCAAGTCCCAGAACGATTCCCTGCTGAACGATGACGGCCTGTCCGATATCCAGATGTCCCGTCGCGTCGAGAACGAGTACACCTTGCGCAATATCGGCATTCTCATCGGGGTTTGGGACGACCTTGCCGAAAGCACCTTCGTTCGCACGCAGCTGGTGCAGGACGCTGTCGGCACCAACGACACGAAATCCCTCGTCTTCTTCTAGCGCGCGAACGATGGCGCCGAGAAGCCCGTTGTCTCCCTTGTTCAGAAGCCCACGCGCTAGGAAACGCGCCGCACGCCGATCCGGGCGCAATTCCTTGAGGGAAGGCCGTCGCACAGGTCCTGCCATGACGATTTCTTCGACATTCTCCGCGCGCAAGCGCCCCAGCGCGTCATCCGCGGCACCGAGCCGCACCCAGGCATGAGGTGCATCCGCGATGACGTCCGGATCCGCCTGACCTTCAAATGCAATAATGAAAGCCTGCCGGCCCGTTGCCCGGCAGGCCTCGATCAAAAGCCCTGGCAGGGGACCACCGCCGGCGAGAATACCGAGCTTAGGCGCCATTCGTGGATTTGGGCTGGAGGACCGCGCGCGAGGATTGTTCGCGAACAAAGTCAACGATCTCCATCACCCCCTCATTCTCGGCATAGATCTCGACCACATCTTCGACCCGCTCCTGCATCGTACCTTCCGGCGCAAACAGGAGGCGATACGCCGTGCGGAGGTGGTGAATATCATCACGTGAGAAATCACGACGCTGGAGGCCGACCAAGTTCAGCCCACGCAAGCGCGCGCGTTCGCCCATGGCCGAACCGTATGGGATCAGATCGTGCTCAACGCCCGACATTCCCCCGACCATCGCATGCGCGCCGATACGAACAAACTGATGGATCGCCGCCAACCCGCCGATAATCGCAAAATCACCGACATGAACATGGCCGGCCAGTGTCGCGTTGTTCGCTAGGATGACGTTGCTGCCGACCTGGCAGTCGTGGGCGACGTGCGAGCCGACCATAAACAGGCAATCATCGCCGACGCTGGTGACGAGGCCACCTCCGGCGGTTCCCGGGTTCATCGTGACGTGTTCGCGAATTCGGACCCTGTTTCCAATAACGAGCCTGGATTCTTCGCCGGAAAATTTCAGATCCTGCGGTGGGAGACCGATCGATGCGAACGGGTATATCTCGGTTTCCGCTCCGACATCCGTTCGGCCACCGACAACCACGTGACTGAAGAGTTTCGCACCGTCTCCGAGCGTGACCTCGCTGCCGACGACACAATACGGACCTATCTGAACACCAGCTCCGAGGGTCGCCCCGTCCTCGATCACCGCAGTGAGGTGAATGTCGCTCATCTAGGAATCCATAATCATCGCGGAATAGGTCGCCTGGGCGACGACAGTGTCACCCACCTTTGCCTCACCGCTGAACTTCCACACGTTCGCGCGGTTGCGTTGAATGGAGACGAACAGTTTCAACTGATCGCCCGGCACCACCGGTTTGCGGAAACGCGCGCTGTCGATGGTCATAAAATAGACGAGTTTGCCAAGCGCTTCCTCGCCCAGGGTCTCCACAACCAGCACCGCGGCTGTCTGGGCCATCGCCTCGATAATCAGGACACCGGGCATGACCGGGCGAACGGGGAAATGCCCGAGGAAAAAGGGCTCGTTGATCGTGACGTTCTTGATACCCGTCGCGCTCTGACGAATAACGATATCCTCGACGCGATCAATCATGAGGAATGGCTGACGATGCGGGATCATCTCCATCACCTCGAGGATATCGACCGCCTCGCGCGCGTTCTCATTCATTTGGGAGTGATCGAGTTTCGTATCCATATTCATTAACCGGCAAGTTTCGTCAAAATCTAGCGGCCACGGTCCTTCGTGACCTTGGCAAGTACGGCCATCTGGCGAAAATATTCCTTGGCCGGAATGGCTGGATTTCCCGCCAATTTTACCCCGGGCTCGGAGTCACGCATCAGTCCGCTGCGCGCCGCGAGTTGCGTTCCCGGCGCCACCGTGATGTGCCCGGCGACGCCTGACTGCGCGGCCAAGATCACAAAATCCTCAAGCGTCGCGCTTCCCGCCACGCCGGCTTGTGCGATGACGACACAGCCCTTGCCCAAGCGGACGTTGTGCCCGATCTGCACCAGATTATCAATCTTGCAACCGTCGCCGATCACGGTGTCTGGGCCCGCGCCGCGATCGATTGTCGAGTTCGCGCCGATCTCGACATTGTCGCCAACAATGACGCGCCCGAGTTGCGGCACATTCAGGTGGCCTTCAGTGGACATGTCGAACCCGAAACCACGCGTCCCGATGCGGACACCGGGATGTAAATCGCATGACGCACCTATGTCGCAATGGGAAATGCTCGCACCTGCGCCAATCACTGTTCGGGGGCCTACGGTGATCCCTGAGCCCAGCACCGCACCGGCGCCAACCCGGACCTCTGCCTCGACGCGTACGCCTGCCTCAATGACGGCATTGGGGCCCACGGAAACGCCTTCCCCCAGCACCGCCGTGGAATCGACAAACGCCGAAGGATGAATTTCCGAACTGCCCGAGCCATCTGGATAAAACGCATGCGCGATGCGTGCGTATCCGCGGTAAGGCGTTTCACTCAACAACAGAACCATGCCTTCAGGGGCACGGTCTGCGAATGCGGGCGACACGATACAAGCAGCAGCCTTCGAAGCTTCGAATGTCGATATGTATTTCCGGTTATCGAGAAAACTGACATGGCCGGGGCCTGCAGCATCGAGCGGCGCAACGTCTTCTATCGACAGATCGGAATGAGCACCGTCGGACAACGTCGCACCGGCAACCTCTGCGAGCTGTCCTATCGAAAAGGGCCCCTTGTTCTCGAAAAAGCGCGGGTCAGCCATCAGGAGTGATCAGTTTCCCGCAGGCTTCTGTTCGTCCGCGCGATCGAGAGACATCTCAATGTCGGTCAAGCGTTCGTTCAGACGTTTGAGCGCCTGCTCGCTTATGTCGAAGGAGTCGAAAGCGACGACAATCTGGGATCTTGGCAGAACCAGATTAACGCCGAGATCTTCCGACAGCTTTCCCACTTCCTCAAACAGCACAAGCTGGATGCGCTGCATCGTTTGCGCCATACCCCGATCCAGTGTCTGCCGCAACGATCGGGCACGCTGCTGCAACGCCGCGGCGCGTTCCTGGAGCGCCTGGCGGCGATCACCGTAGACTTCAGGTGTCAAAATCGCCCGCTGTTGCTGCAGTTGTTGCTCTTCAGAGCGCAACGTCTCTTCCGCGGACACGATCTGCTGCTGTAGATCACTCGCTATTTTGTCGATTTGTTTTCTTGCCGATTGGAACGCGAGAGATTCACTCATAATCTTCTCAACATCGATGATCGCGATCGACGGGACCGGCGGCTTCTCAATGTCTTGCGCGTGAATCGGTCCCGCCAGAACCACGCTCGCAATCATCATTGCGGCAGCGACGAGCAGTTGCATGCGCATGGTTTTCACTCCGTTAGAACCGGGTTCCAAAGCTGAAACTGAAGAACTCCGTCTTGTCATACTCTTCCTTGAGGATGGCGCGAGACAGATTTATGCGAACGGGACCGACGGGTGAACCCCATCCCAGGCCGATGCCGACGGAACCGCGCAAACTGGCATCGTCGGCGATATCGGGAAACGGATCGTCAATGCCCCATGCGCTGCCCACGTCACTGAACACGGCTCCCCTGATGTCAAACTCGTCCGGCAGGCCAAGCGGAAAAGCGAGTTCTGCTGAGCCACGATAATAGTTAGAACTACCGAGAGAATCACCCTTTCTCAGATCACGCGGTCCGACCCCGCCAACCTTGAAGCCACGTAACCGGGAACCACCGAGAAAGAACCGTTCCGAAAGACGAACTTGGTCATCCTCCAAGGATATGATGTTACCGCTCTCACCTTGCAGGCTGCCGATAATCGACGTCCCGAACAGGGGCGTAAAGTAGCCCGCGCCGACTTCGTTGCGGACGAATTTTTCCGAACCACCAAATCCGGCAACATCAATGCTGTAATTGAGGGAGTAACCATCAGTCGGGTTAAACCTACTGTCGAGAGCATCGAAGAAAAAATCATTCTCGATCGATGATGTCGTGAACGTACCCGACTGTGCCTTCACGACATCCGACGCGTCGTTCTGAATATCGTCAATACTATCTCGAGTAAAACGATAGCGCGCGGTGTGCCGAATCCGTTGCGCCATCTGATAGCCGACACGTACTCCGAAACCGGCCTCGCTCTCCTCGAATGAACTTCGATCGGTGAAATCGGTCTTCCGAAGGAATAAATCAAACCCTGCAGCGACGTCCCGGTCGAGGAAATAGGGCTCGGTAAAGCTAAGGTCGATCTGCTGTTGTTTCGTCGCTAGCGTGGTGCTCACGCGCAGATCCTGTCCGCGGCCGAGCAGATTACGTTCACGCAAAGCGATGTCGGTCAGCAAGCCTGCATTAGACGAAAAACCGGCGCCGACCGAGAGTTCGCCTGTCGATTGTTCTTCGACATTCACACTGACGATCGTGCGGTCGTTCGCGTTTCCCGGCGTGTTGTTGATGTCGACGCGGGAGAAGAATCCGAGATCCTGTAAACGCTGGCGTGTTCGACGAAGCTTGGCCGTATTGAACGCGTCACCTTCGACGATCGTGAATTCGCGTCGGATCACCTCGTCGAGCGTCCGCACATTACCCGAGATGTCGATCCGCTCGACAAACACACGCGGTCCCTCGCGAACTTCATAGGTCACATCGATCGTCAGGTCTTCACGGTCTCGGTCCACACGCGGGCGTACATCTACAAACGCGAACCCTCTCTCACCGAGGGAATCTGTAATCGATTGTACCGTTTCTTCGACTTCGTTGGCGTCATAGGTGTCGCCCGTGTCCGCGGCGATCAAGTCTTGGAGCTCGGTCCCGTCGACGCCGCGAAGCTCGCTCGCGACATCGAGCATGCCGAAGCTGTATTCAGGACCCTCGTCCAGGGTGAACGTAACGATGAAATCATCACGATCTTCGGTCAGCTCCGCGATCGCGGAGACGACCCGGAAGTCCGCATAACCCTCGGACAAATAGAGTCGACGCAGCAACTCCCGGTCGAACGACAACCTGTCGGGGTCGTAGGTATCGTTGCTCGAAAGGAAGTTATAGAAAGCCGTTTCGGTAGTCTGGATCGTTTCACGCAGATCCCCGTCGGAGAACTCCTTGTTCCCGATGAAGTTGATCGCGCGGATACCGGTCTTGCCGCCTTCTTCGATTTCGAACACCAGATCGACGCGATTCTCCGGCAATTGAATGACTTTGGGGTCCACTGTGGCAGCAAACCGGCCCGAGCGCCGATAAATATCCAGTAACCGCCGAACATCGCTCTGCACCTTTGTGCGTGTGTAAACAACGCGCGGTCGCAAGGACACTTCGCTCAAGAGCCCTTCATCATCAATCTTGCGGTTTCCCTCAAACGCGATCCGGTTAATGATCGGGTTTTCAACCACCTGGACGACAACAGCATCGCCCTCACGCCGCAACGTGACGTCCGCGAACAAGCCGGTGTTGAACAGATTCTTTAGCGAATCATCGACCTTGGCCGGGTCATAGGCATCGCCCGGTTTGATCTGCATATAGGCGTTCACCGTCGAGGGATCGATCCGCTGGGTTCCGACGACGCGAATTTCCTCAACAACCACGCCAGACCGGGTCTGCGCACTCGTCGGTTGCGCCAAAGTGAACAGGACGAAAATGCCTCCTGTCAGCAAGACCGCTACAACATTCTTACAAGTGCGGAAAAACACGCGCTCGCCCCTGTCCTTTCGATTGCCCGTTTCTGCTTTTCGGTCAAACCCTTAGGGTCAAGTAAACAGCGCTACCAATCGCTGCACAACCGGAAGACGGACGATATCGTTGAATGTGGCGAATAGCATGAGCCCGAGCACGAAAACCAGTCCGATTTTCATACCAAGCTCCTGTGCCCAACGCCCCGGCGCCCTGCGGAACAAGGCTTCATATGCGTAGAACGCCAGATGTCCGCCATCGAGCAGAGGAATTGGGAACAAATTAATCAGCCCGAGATTAATCGACAGGAACGCTGCAAAGATCACAAATGTCGCGATTCCCGCGTCAGCGGCGCTTCCGGACATCTGTGCGATTCGCACCGGTCCGCCCAATTCCTGCGCGCTGCGTTCGCCACCAAACATCTGCCCGATCGCAGTCACCGTGACCGAAACCAGACGAACCGTCTCACGAACGCCTTGCCAGGTAGCGACCGGCACGCTGTGCCGCTCGAACGCCCTCTCAAGCCCACGAACCCCCAGAACACCAATGCGGGCCTCGTCTCCCAGGCCGTCGGGGATGACATTCACGCTGGGCGTCGCCACCAGATCCAGCTGCGCACCGTCACGGTCCACAACGATATCAACGGGAATTCCCGGATGCAGCCTGATGAGTTGCTGTACCTCTTCAAACCGCGCAATCGAGCGTCCGGCGACCTCGAGAAACTCATCACCGGTCTCCAATCCCGCCGCTTCCGCGGCGGAACCGGGAACGACTTCCGACACTTGCGCCGGGGTGAAGGGCTGACCCGTGGTCGCAAACAGGATCGTAAAGATGGCGATTGCGAACAGAATATTCGCAAGCGGCCCCGCCGCGACGATCGCCGTCTTCTGGGACAATTTCTTGTGATGAAAGGCGACCGCACGTTCGTCCGCGGTCATTTCCACGCCGTCATCATCGGGTCCCAGGTCGCTCTGGCCAAACATTTTGACGTAGCCACCGAACGGGATGAGGCTGAATTTCCAGCGCGTACCGTGTTTGTCCGTGTAACCGAACAGTTCGCGGCCGAAGCCCACGGAGAAAACTTCCACGCGCACGCCCGCGCGCCGCGCAAACCAATAGTGGCCAAACTCGTGAACAAAAACGAGTGGCGTCAGAACGACTAGAAACCAGAATATTGTGACGGCGATACCACCCATGCGGATTCAATCCCTTTTCACCTGCTCGCCAGTACCATGGCCGGCAATACTTGAGGTGGCGTTAAGAAGCGGATTTTACAAGGTTTTCTGAGACATGTCGGCTTTCACGATCCAATGACCTGAAATCTTCAAGCGAGGAGATTTCGTGGCCATCGACCGCCTCGAGCACCCGCATCACCGTTTCGGCGATATCGAGGAAACCGATCCGGCCATCGAGGAAGCTCTCGACCGCGACTTCATTCGCGGCATTTAGAATCACGGTCGCACCTTGGCCCGCCGAAAGGGCGCTTCGCGCGAGTGAAATGGCGGGAAAACGCTCATGGTCCGGTTCTTCAAACTCAAGCGCCCCAATCGCGGCAAGGTCCAAGCGCGCCGCGGGGCTTTCCATGCGGGCCGGCCATGCCAGGGCGTGCGCGATCGGCACACGCATATCCGGTGTCCCCAACTGCGCCAGCACCGAGCCGTCGACATAGGCGACCATCGAATGAACCACGGATTGCGGGTGCACCAGCACATCGATGTCGCCGGCACCGACGGGGAACAGATAGGCGGCCTCGATCAGTTCAAGGCCTTTGTTCATCATCGTCGCCGAATCGACCGATATTTTGCGGCCCATATCCCAGTTTGGATGTGCGATCGCCTCGTCCGGCGTTGCCGCCGCCATCCGCTCGCGCGACCAGGGACGGAACGGCCCGCCGGACGCGGTGAGGATCAGTTTTTCCACGTCCCCGGCATTCTCGGTCTCGAAAACCTGGAAAATCGCGTTGTGTTCAGAATCGAGCGGCAGAAGACGCGTACCGAAACGTTCGGTCGCCGTCAGTACCAAATCACCGGCGCAAACCAGACTCTCCTTGTTCGCGAGCGCCACCAACGTGCCCTGTTCGACTGCCGAAAGGGTCGATTCCAGTCCCGCTGCGCCGACGATCCCGGCAACGATGAGATCGGCCGACGCGGCGCCCGCTGCGCTTAACGCCTCGGGCCCGGCCGCGGCCTCGATGCCGCTCCCCGCCAAGCCTTCACGTAGCGCATCATAGGCTGACGGGTCGGCGATAACCGCGAGTTCAGCGTCAAATTCGCGGGCCAAAATCGCCAGTTCCGCCGCGCTCGTATTCGCGGTCAGTGCCACCACATCGAAGCGATCCCGGTTGCGGCGGATAAGATCTGTGGTGCTTTTGCCGATCGACCCTGTGGCGCCGAGAATGGATATCCGGCGCGCCGCGTCAGTCGACGGCAAATCGATTTCGTTCAGCGCCATAGGATGAAATCCGTTCCGGACAGTAAGACAATCAGGGCCAGGGCGGGTGCGGCAAACAGTAGGCCGTCGACCCTGTCGAGTACACCACCATGGCCGGGTATGAGCGTGCCCGAATCCTTCACATCGAAGTGACGCTTGACCCAGGATTCGAACAGGTCGCCACATTGGGTCGCCAGCGACAGCAGCAACACAATGACGAGGACGGGCTCCGATGGTACGCCCGCCGCGCGTGCCATCACGGCCGCCGTCGCGAGCGCAAACACCGAGGCGCCAATCGCACCGGCCCAGGTCTTATTCGGGCTGATGCGCGGCGCCAGCCGAGGCCCACCGACAATTCGGCCGGCGACATAGCCCCCGATATCGGACATCCAGACCATCGCAAACAGGAACACCACCAGATCGAACCCGACCTCGGGTTGCAGACGCAAGAACAACAGGGCGACCAAGGCCAGGCCGAGATGCAGATGTGCGACCAGGGCCCAGACCCGCTCGTTCAAGGGGGCGGCGAAAGTGCCGGCGGCCAGCACCAAGCCGACGATGAGCGCCAGCAACCCTGCAGACGGACCGGCGACCTCTCCCACGACCAGCACAAACAACGGCACCATGATCGACTGCATGCGCAGGCCGGCGCGCTCGATGACGGCGATCGATCGCCATTCTGCACCGGCCGCCAGGACCACGACGGCCAGCATTGCGGCAAACCAGGGTGAGCCCAGCCAAACGCAAAACAACGTCAGCGGTATGAGCACCAGCGCCGACAGGAACCGCATCAGGAAGTTGCTCTTCCCATGCGGAGGCGCTGCCGGTGGCGCGGGAGGTTCGGATGGCGTGGTCAAAGACTTTAGTCGGCCACGGCGCCAAACCGGCGTTCACGGCGGTTAAACTCGTCGATACATTCTTCCAGATGCGCATGGCCAAAATCCGGCCAGAGCGCGTCGACAAACACCAGCTCGGTATAGGCACACTGCCAAAGCAGGAAATTGCTGATCCGCTGCTCATTGCTCGTCCGGATAAGCAGATCGGGATCCGGCAGGCCCCGGGTCCACAGATGTTGCGAGACCAACTCGGCATCGATGGTCGCGGGGTCAAGGTCACCGTCCGCGGCGCGCTGCGCTATCACACGGGTTGCCGCCACGATATCCTGGCGTCCGCCGTAGCTGAGTGCTGCGGTCAGGTTGAGCCCGGTATTGCCCGCCGTCATTTTCTCCGCACCCTCGATCAGGGTCACGATGTCGTCAGAAAACCGTGCCCGGTCTCCGATCACCCGAATTCGCATCCCACGTTGGTGCAAATTGGCAGTTTCGCTCTGGAGGTAGCGTCGCAGCAAACCCATGAGGTCGCCGACTTCGTCGCTAGGGCGGTTCCAGTTCTCGGAACTGAAGCCGAATAATGTGAGGTATTTCAGGCCGAGTTCCTCGGCCGCGTCCAAGGTACGCTTGACCGCCTCCGCCCCCTTCGCATGCCCGGCGGTTCGCGGCAGACCGCGGGCGCGTGCCCACCGGCCGTTGCCGTCCATGATGACCGCAATATGCGCGGGCACCCGGTCCTGATAGTCGCCGGTGTCCGCCATACGGTCAGACCTGCATGATCTCCTGCTCTTTGGATTCGAGCAGTGAGTCGATGTTCGAGATATGGCCGTCGGTCAACTGCTGGATGTCGTCGCCCCGCGCACGGTGTTCATCTTGCGAGATCTCGCCGTCCTT
Organism: Alphaproteobacteria bacterium; assembly: GCA_049601915.1. Lineage (GTDB taxonomy): Bacteria > Pseudomonadota > Alphaproteobacteria > UBA6615 > UBA6615 > UBA8079. The sequence goes on along the minus strand of JBMYRB010000003.1, from coordinate 99,299 downwards.
CTCAAGCTTCTTGAGAGAATCCATGCCGTCGCGGCGAACGTTACGCACCGCGATGCGCGCCTGTTCCGCATATTTCGCGGCAACCTTGGTCATCTCCTCGCGACGCTCCTCGCTAAGCTCGGGGATCGGCACGCGAATCAGGTTGCCCTCCGTCTGGGGGTTCAGGCCCAGCTCGGAATCGATGATCGCCTTCTCCACAGCCTTGACGTTGCCGTCGTCCCAGACCTGGACACTTAGCATCCGCGGTTCGGGAACACTAACAGAGGCCACCTGATTCATGGGCATGGCGGCGCCATAGGCATCCACCTGAACATTCTCCAACAGCGACGTTGAGGCGCGGCCTGTACGCAGGCCGCTAAACTCGCGCTTCAGCGCATCCAAGGCGCCGTCCATGCGGCGCTTGAGGTCATTTTCATCAGCCGACACCTAATTCTCTCCCCTGACTATAGTGAAACGGCCCTCGCCCTCGAGCACACGCTTCACCTCTCCGGCATTCTGGATCGAAAACACCAGAATCGGAATATCGTTCTCACGGCAAAGCGTGATAGCCGCCGCGTCCATAACCTTCAGATCGCGCTGCAATACGTCGAAATGGGTCAAACTGTCGAACCGCTCCGCCGCCAGGTCCTTCTCCGGGTCGGCGCTATAGACGCCATCGACCTTCGTGCCCTTGAGCAGACAATCGCAATCCATCTCCGAGGCACGCAACGCCGCAGCCGTATCGGTCGTGAAATAGGGGTTTCCCGTGCCCGCAGCGAAGATCACCACGCGGCCCCGTTCCATGTGCCGCACCGCGCGGCGGCGAACATAGGGTTCGCACACCGTTGCCATGGGAATGGCCGAGAGGACGCGGGTGGGAACGTCGCATTCTTCGAGCGCGCTTTGCAGCGCCAGGGCGTTCATCACCGTTGCGAGCATGCCCATATAGTCAGCGCTCGCCCGCTCCATCCCCTGAGCGGATACGGACACACCCCTGAAAATGTTGCCGCCACCAACAACCAGGCAAATCTCAACCCCCGCTTTCTGGACTTCCGCGATATCGTTGGCGATACGGCTGACCATTTTGGGATCGAGGCCGAATTCCCCGTCCCCCATAAGGACTTCACCTGAAACCTTCAGGAGTACGCGCTTGAATTCAGATATGCCTGCCATCGGACTACCGTTCCGTTCGGCCGGTTCGCGAACTAGTTAGCGAGCTTCGCCACTTCGTCGGCGAAATCGTCTTCCCGGCGTTCAATACCCTCGCCCAACGTGAAGCGCACAAACCCGGCCAGCGTGACCGGCGCACCGACCTCCTGTGCCGCCGCCTCGATGACCTTCGAAACCTTGGTCTCACCATCGATCACGAATGTCTGCTCGTTGAGCACGACTTCTTCGTAGAACTTGCGCAGGCGCCCTTCCACCATTTTCTCGACGATCTCTTCGGGTTTGCCCGAAGCGCGCGCCTGTTCGGCCAGCACCTCGCGCTCGCGGTCGAGCGCGCTGGCATCGACAGAGGCGATATCGAGGAACTGCGGCTGTGCCGCGGCCACATGCATGGCAAGCTGACGGCCAAGTTCATCAAGCTTGGCCGCATCACCGGTGGATTCGAGCGCCACCAGCACACCGATCTTGCCGAGACCCGGTGCCACCTGGTTATGGACATAGCCCGAGACCACGCCGGACCCGATACTAAGGCTGGTGGCCCGGCGGAAGCCGATATTCTCACCAATGGTGCCAACCAGTTCGACGACTGTCTCATCGACAGATCCGCCGCCATCGACCGACGCGGCCTTCAATGCGGCCGCATCATCGCCATGTACCAACGCCAATGCGGTCACTTTCGTGACAAAACTCTGGAAGATCTCGTTGCGGGCGACAAAATCCGTCTCGGAGTTCACCTCCGCCAAAGCACCTGTAGATCCATCGGTTGCCATGCCGACCAGGCCCTCAGCCGCAGCGCGGCCAGCCTTCTTCTCGGCAGCCGCGAGGCCTTTTTTGCGCAACCAGTCGACCGCCGCATCCATGTCGCCATCGTTCTCGGTCAATGCCGTTTTACAATCCATCATGCCTGCGCCGGACTTCTCGCGCAGTTCCTTGACGGCAGCAGCCGTGATCTCAGCCATGCTGATTCTCCACTCGAATATAGCGTTCTAAATTATTAATATTACGACGTTAATTGCCTTTAAGGTGCGGGCTCTGCCGGTACCTCGGCAGGTGCCTCGGCGGCAGGTGCTGCCTCGGCCGCGGCAACGACGGGTTCGACAGCCGCTTCCGCAGCCGGCTCTTCCGCAACCGCGGCTTCCGCCGGCGGCGCTTCGGCTTCACCGATATCGATGCCGGCCGCCGCCATGTCCTGCTGCAGGCCGTCGATCACCGCACCGGCGAACAGATCGCAATACAGCTGGATGGCGCGCATCGCGTCATCGTTGCCCGGGATAGGCATATCGATGTCAGACGGGTCGGAGTTGGTATCGCACACGCCCACGACCGGAATACCAAGTTTCTTGGCTTCCTTGATGGCGATATCTTCCTTGTTCGTGTCGATGATAACCACGAGGTCTGGGCGACCGCCCATCTCCTTGATGCCGCCAAGCGCCATCTCCAGCTTGTCGCGCTTGCGTGTAAGCTGCAGGGTTTCCTTCTTGGTCAGGCCAAGGGCGGACTCACCCGAAAGCTGCTCTTCGAGCTCTTTCAGGGTCTTGATCGACTGGGAAATCGTCGTCCAATTGGTGAGCATGCCGCCCAGCCAACGCTGATTGACATAATACTGGCCGCATTTGCGCGCCGATTCAGCGACGATGTCGCTGGCCGCACGCTTGGTGCCCACGAACAGCACGCGGCCGCCCTCGGACGCCACGCTGCGCGCCGCGTTCAGTGCGGCATAGAGCATCGGCACCGACTGCTGCAGATCGATAATGTGGATTCCATTGCGGACGCCGAAAATGAACGGCTCCATCTTCGGATTCCAGCGTCGGGTGTTATGACCAAAGTGAACACCAGCTTCCAGCAGCTGGCGCATCGTGAATGTCGGGACCGCCATGGTCTCTCTCCTTTACCGGTTGTGCCTCCGCAGACTGCCGCCCCGAGGGGCACCGGATCGACGAGCGGGGATGTCTGTCCGCCTGCCGCAGGTCTGCGTGTGGAATATGTCCCGCAACGGCGAGATCGCGGGGGTGATACCCCCATGACGGCCCGATTACAAGCCTTATTGGATAAATCGCGACTAAGACTTCTTGTATTCGATCTCGAGCGCGATCAACGGAGTGTCGCTCACCACGGTCACGTTGTGCTCGAAGCCGTCGCCGACCTCGTAGAACGTCGCCGCCCCTTTTTTTGAGGCCATGGATGAAGGGGCGTCGCCCCCACCCCGCTCTATGCGCACGTCACTATCCCCGAAGTGGTAGCCCACATAGTCGAGGTCGTGGCTGTGCCAGCCCGAACTCTGGCCCTTTTCGATGTGGTGAAAGGTGATGCGTGTGGTTTCGTTGTCGATCAGGACTTCGTAATGGCCGAGCTTGTCGTCCGGCACCTCGGCGCGGGTCTTTTCCTCAAGCTTTTCAGACATATGAGACCCCTCCCTTTGCCTAAAATTTGTACTCGATCTCCAGCACCCGGATATCCACGTCGCCCACATTAATGGCGTTGTGTTCGACCGGCGCCTTGATCATCACGGCCTTGCCGGGGACGTAGTCCACATCCCGTGCGCTGCCGTCGGCGTGATCGAGGTGCAACCGCCCCTCGGACTGCTGAATGGTCAGATAGTCGAAATCATGCAGATGCCAGCCGGTCTGCTGTCCCGGCTTGATCAGCCATTGGGTAACCCGGGTCTTTTCGTCGTCGACGAGGGTTTCGAACTGGCCAACCTCGCGCTCGGCGGCCTTGGCCGCGGTCTTTTCCATCAGTTTCGTAGACATTTTTATTCCTTCCGTTCCCGGTGCAAAGTTTACACCGCAACACTCAAACTGCGCAAAGCGCGTTCATGGTCCGGGCGGTGTACGATAAAAATCGATCCGGCATACCACCGGGCCTGTCACCCGCAAGTGATGGCGCACTTCCGGCAGTATCGTTTTTGTCGCCGGCGCCAGGAGCGTGTCTTCGCCACCGGTCACCTAATCGACAAACACCAGTCCGCCTTCAAGGATATTCAGACCCCCCAGCGTTCTGGTGCTAACGCATGGGCGGCGCGTAGGCCATCGGGAGTGGTGTCCTGGGTGAATTAGGGTGTGCCGCCCGAGCGGATCAATCCCTCGGGCAAGTCAATGGGCAAGGCTAGATTTCCTGCACGTCCACTACGCCGGGAATGGCGCGCATGGCCCGGTTGAGTTCGGGCGTGCACAGATAGCCGCCATCGAGGCGGACGATGACATCCTGCTCCCCGTCGGGGATGACGATGCGGATGCGCCCGTTGCCGCGCTTGCCCTCGCCCGGGAGCGCCTCGCGGTCGATCAGCGACTTCAAGGATCCGATCGGTTCTCTGCCCTCCACCCAAATCTTGATGGCCACCGGCGCATTCGCCGCTGCCGCCTCGAGTTCGCGCGCACTCTGGCCGGTCAGGCGGAGCTGGCCTTCCTCGAAGCGGGCCGCAGTCTGCACCAGCACCGGCTTGTCGCTTTCCAGTATTTCACGTGACGCGTTGAGAACTTCCTCGAACATGGTGATCTCGAACGTGCCCGCAGCGTCTGAAAGCTGTAAAAACGCGTATCGGCTGCCGCGCTGGGACGTGCGTTGCTGGACTGCGATCACCGAGCCGGCGAGCACCACGTTGGCCGCCCCGCCCTGGCGCTCGACGGTCTGCTCGAGTTCGGCACTGCCGACCACGCCCAGACGGTCCAGCAGGGCCCCGTAATCGTCCAGCGGATGGGCCGACATGTAGAACCCGACGGCATCGAGCTCGCGTTGCAACCTGTCGGCCTGGGGCCAATCTGTGCGGTCAGCCGGCACGGGCGCAGGTAGGCCACCCTCCTCGCCGAAGTCGCCCAGCAGGCTGAACTGCCCGCTTTCGCGCTCGCGTTGAATGGCTTGCGCATGCCCGAGGATCTGGTCGATGGAATCGAACGTCCGCGCACGGTTGCCGTCGAGGCTATCGAAGGCCCCGGCCTGGACCAGCTGTTCGAGCTGGCGGCGGTTCATGACATGGGCGTCGAGCCTGCTTACCACCTCATACGGGCTGTCGAAGGTACCGTTGGCCTCGCGCTCCTGCACCAGATCGGCCATCGCGCCGCGACCCACCCCCTTGATGGCAGACAGGGCGTAGTGAATGCCGCCGATCGGGATAATTTCCGCGTCCTCGCCCTTGGCCGCCATTTTCGCGGCTTCATCCGGGGTCGGCGCGTCGGCATTGATATGCGCGACGGTGAAATCCACGCCCGAACGGTTCACGTCCGGCGGCAGCAGATCGATGCGATGTTTCGCCAGCTCCTGCTTGTAGATCGCCAGCTTGTCGGTGTTGCCCATATCCAGGGTCATGGAGGCGGCAAAGAACTCGACCGGGTAATTGGCCTTCAGATAGGCCGTCTGGTAGGCGATCAGGGCATAGGCCGCCGCATGGGCCTTGTTGAAGCCGTAACCGGCAAACTTGGCGATGGTCTCGAAAATCCGGGTCGATGTGCCCTCGTCGACGCCGCGCGCCGCCGCGCCGGCCACGAAGGTCTCCTGCTGGGCGTCCATCTCTGCCTTGATCTTCTTGCCCATGGCCCGGCGCAACAGATCCGCGCCGCCCAGCGTATAGCCCGCCAGTTCCTGGGCCATCTGCATCACCTGCTCCTGATAGATCGGGATGCCGTAGGTCTCTTTCAGGCAACTTTCCAGGTCGTCATGCAGGTAATCGACCTCTTCATTGCCGTGCTTTCGCGAGATGTAGCTGGGGATATTGTCCATCGGGCCGGGCCGGTAGAGCGCGACAACCGCGATGATGTCTTCAAACCGGTCGGGCCCCAGCTTGCGCAGCACGTCGCGCACACCGGAGGATTCACACTGGAACACGCCCGTTGTGTCGCCGCGCGCCAGCATCTTGAACGTCCGCTCGTCATCCAACGGCAGGGTCTCTAGTTCGATCTCGATATCCCGGTCGGCCAGCAGTTCGACGGCCTTTTGCAGCACATCGAGGGTCTTCAGGCCTAGGAAGTCGAACTTCACGAGGCCCGCCGCCTCGACATATTTCATGCTGAACTGGGTCGACAATGTCGCGGCGCGGGGGTCGCGGAACAGCGGAATAATGTCCGATAGCGGCCGGTCGCCGATCACAACGCCGGCGGCGTGGGTTGAGGAGTTGCGGTAGAGCCCTTCGAGCTTGAGAGCAAGATCGAGCAAATGCGCCACCGCCTCATCCTCGCCGCGCATATTCTGCAGCGCTTCCTCGCTGTCGATAGCCTCTTGCAGGGTCATCGGGTTGGCCGGGTTGTTCGGCACCATCTTGGCGATCCGGTCCACCTGCCCGTAAGGCATCTCCAGCACGCGGCCGACATCACGCACCACGGCGCGCGCCTGCAACTTGCCAAATGTGATGATCTGGGCCACCCGGTCATGGCCAAACTTCTGTTGCACGTAGTGGATGACTTCGTCACGCCGTTCCTGACAAAAATCGATGTCAAAGTCAGGCATCGACACGCGCTCGGGGTTCAGGAAACGCTCGAAGAACAGACCAAACCGCAACGGGTCGAGATCGGTGATCGTCAAAGCCCAGGCCACAACCGACCCGGCACCCGAACCGCGGCCCGGGCCCACCGCCACACCGTTCGCCTTGGACCATTTGATGAAGTCCGAAACGATCAGGAAGTAGCCCGGATATCCCATGTTTACAATGGTTTCGAGTTCAAAATTCAACCGTTCCCTGTAAGGCGTCGCCGCCACTTCCCGGGCGGCCTCGTCCATGTCCTCGGTGAAGACATGGGCGACAAGCCGTGCTTCGAGGCCCGCCTCTGCTTCGGTCCGCAGCTCCTCTTCTTCCGTGCGCCCGCCCTCCGTCGGATAGGGCGGCAGCATCGGTGCGGTCTCGGTTGGCATGAATGCGCAGCGCCGGGCCACCACAACGGTGTTTTCGATGGCTTCGGGCAGATCGGCAAACAGGGCCCGCATTTCTGCCGCCGACTTGAAGCGGTGTTCCGACGTGACCCGACGTCGCTCGGACTGGGAAACGTAGGCACTCTGGGAGATGCACAACAGCGCGTCATGGGCCTCGTACATGCTCTCGTCCGCGAAGAATGCCTCGTTGGTCGCGAGCAGCGGAATATCGTGTTCATAGGCCAGATCGATGAAGGCCGGCTCCAACCGATCCTCGATATCGAGTCCGTGGCGCTGCAATTCCATGTACAACCGGCCTGGAAACAGTGATTTCAGCTGCACGACCGCCGCATTCGCGGCATCCATCTGGCCTTCCGAAATCAGGCGCCCCACGAGACCCGCCACGCCGCCCGTCAACGCAATCAGTCCCTCGGTCGCCCCCTCCAGCTCTTCGAGCGTGACCACAGGATGTCGGTCATCGGCCATTTCGACATAAGAGCGGCTGACAATCCGCAGTAGGTTGCCGTAGCCCGCCTCGGACTGGGCCAAAAGCACGATCTGGTCGTCGGTCGGTGCGCGGGCGCCACCACGAAACCCGCTGCTTGCCTCGTCTTTCTGTGATGCGCAAGCGAGCTGGCAGCCGACGATCGGCTGAATACCAGCCTTCGCCGCGGCCATGGAGAATTCCAGCGCGCCGAACAAATTGCCCGTATCCGTGATCGCCACCGCCGGCATCTCGCGCTCGCGGCACAACTCGACGAGTTGCGGCACGCGCAGCGCACCCTCGGCCAGGGAATAGGCGGAATGGACGCGGAGATGGACGAAATCGGCATGTGTCATAACCCGACGACACTAGCCCGATTCGAGGGGCGAACAGCCCCTCCAATCACGTGCAATCCGGGGACAAGTCAGACCTGTTCTATCCGCCCGTCGCGCAGTTGGAGCGTGCGGTCCATCTTGGCCGCCAAATCCAGATTGTGGGTCGCGATCAGCGCCGCTAACTGGGCGCCTCGCACCAGCTTGAGCATCTGGTCGAACACCCCGCCCGCGGTTTCCGGGTCGAGGTTCCCCGTCGGCTCGTCAGCCAGCAGGATTGCCGGCGCATTGGCCACGCTGCGCGCGATCGCGACGCGCTGCTGCTCACCGCCGCTGAGCTGCCCCGGGCGGTGGGTCGCGCGTTCCGCCAGGCCCATCATCTCCAGCAGTTCGCCGGCACGCGAGCGGGCGTCCGTTCGGTTGGTGCCACCGATCATCTGGGGCAGCATGATGTTTTCCTGGGCCGAGAATTCCGGCAACAGGTGATGGAATTGATAGACAAACCCCAACGTGCCACGCCGCAGCCGGGTGCGGTCTGCCTCCGGCAGGGCCGAACAGGCCTCATCGCCGACGATCACCTCACCAGCGTCGGCGCGCTCCAGCAAGCCTGCAATGTGCAGAAGCGTGGATTTGCCGGCCCCGGACGGACCCACGAGTGCCACGATTTCGCCGGGCACCAGCGACATCTGAACATCGCGCAGGACCTCGATATCACGCCCGCCCTGATGGAAGGTACGGCTCACGCCGCGCAGTTCCAGCGCCGCATCACTCATTGCGCAACGCCTCCACCGGATCGAGCCGCGAGGCCCGCCAGCTGGGATACAATGTGGCCAAGACCGACAAGCCGAGTGCCATGCAGATCACCATCACGACCTCGCCCGGGTCGACCTCTGCGGGGAGCTGGCTCAGGAAATAGATTTCCGCGGCAAACAGTTCGGTGCCGGTCAGGTTCTCCAACCAGCGCCGGATCACCTCGATATTCTCCGAGAAGACCAGCCCAAGAATGGCTCCAGCGACCGTGCCGACAACGCCGATGCTGGTGCCGACGATGAAGAACACCCGCATCACCATGCCCCGCGACGCGCCCACTGTACGCAGGATCGCGATCGCCGCGCCCTTGTCCTTAACAAGCATGATCAGACTGGAGATGATGTTGAATGCCGCGACCAGGATGATCAGCGTCAGGATCAGGAACATGACGTTGCGTTCGACCTGTAAGGCATTGAAAAAGCTGCTGTTTGCCTGTTGCCAGTCGAACAAACGATGACCGGGCCCAACTACCTTGGCGATATCGAAACGCTCTTGCTGGAATGCGTCCGGATCATCGACGAAGACTTCAAGCTGGTTGACCGTATCGCCGAGTCGAAAATATTGCTGCGCGGCTTCAAGGGGCATGAAGATGAACGTGCTGTCGAACTCGAACATGCCCACCTCAAACGTCGCGGCGACCCGGTACGCCTGCATGCGCGGGACCGTGCCAAAGGCCGTCACGGTACCGCGCGGCGAGACGAGCGTGACCTTGTCGCCGGCGCGAACGCCCAATGTGCGGGCCAAGCGCGACCCCATCACCACCCCGTCCCCGGCACCGAATTGGTTGAGCGAGCCCAGTCTAATATTGCCTGCAATAGACGGCCGGGCCGCGAGTGCTTCCGGCGTCAGGCCACGCACCAGCGCGCCGGCAGAGCGACCGCCATTGGTCGCGAGAATCTGGCCTTCGACCAGCGGCGTGACCGAGAGAACGCCATCGACCATGCGCACCCGATCGGCAAGCGGGTCGTAGTCGGACAGCGCCCCCGACGAGCTGACCACGGCAATATGGCCGTTGAGCCCCAGGATGCGGTCGAGCAGTTCGCCGCGAAATCCGTTCATCACAGACAACACGATGATCAGGGTCGCCACGCCAAGCGCGATGCCCATCAGCGAAAAACCAGCGATGACCGAGATGAACCCCTCGGCCCGGCGTGCCCGCATATAGCGCAAGGCGATCATCCATTCGACGGGAGAAAACATCGCGCTACAGCCTATTAGCGAAGTTGAATTGCATGTCGATGACGCGACAAGACTGACGTTCGATGGCGACCACCCTATGACGCCGCCCGGGCGGCGATCCAGTCGGCGAGCCCATCGACCACAATCTCCGATTTCTCGCCATCGGCACGTCGCTTGACCTCGATCTTGCCATCCTTGAGCCCGCGCGGGCCGATCGTGAGCTGCCAGGGCACCCCCACCAGGTCCATATCGGCGAACTTCCCGCCGGCGCGCTCGTCGCGGTCGTCATACAGCGCCTCGACGCCGGCTGCGCCCAGTTCGGTATAAATCCGCTCGCACATGGCATCACAATCGCTATCGCCGACCTTGAGATTGATCAGACCGACCTTCCACGGGGCTATGGATTCCGGCCAGATGATGCCTTTATCGTCGTGAGACGCTTCGATGATTGCACCCACCAGACGGGAAACGCCGATGCCGTAGCTGCCCATTTCGAGGGTTATCTGCTGACCGTCGGTTCCCTGAACCTTCGCGCCGAGCGGTTCGGAGTATTTGGTCCCGAAGTAGAAGATATGTCCAACCTCGATCCCGCGCGCCGTGACCAGTTGATCCTCGGCGACGTCGCACGTGCCGGGGTCGTGCATCTCGTCCGTCGCCGCATAATGCGCCGTCCACGCGTCCACCTGCGGCTGCAGGTCTGAATCATAGTCCAGGTCGTCGCCCGGCGTATCGAGATCGAGTAGCGCCTTGTCACAGAACACCGCGCTCTCGCCGGTTTCGGCCAGAACGATAAATTCGTGGCTCAGATCGCCGCCGATCGGGCCCGTATCCGCCGCCATCGGTATCGCCTTGAGCCCCATGCGGGCATAGGTGCGCAGATAGGCGAGGAACATCTTGTTGTAGGAATGAACCGCGCGTTCCTTGTCCAGATCGAAGGAGTAATTGTCTTTCATCAGGAATTCCCGTCCGCGCATGACCCCAAACCGGGGCCGCACTTCGTCGCGGAACTTCCACTGGATGTTGTAGACGTTCTTCGGCAGATCGCGATAACTCGTGATCTCGTTGGCCACGATATCTGTAATCACCTCTTCCGCCGTCGGCCCGTAGAGCAATTCGCGGTCATGGCGATCGGTGATCCGCAGCATTTCCTTGCCATAATCCTCGTACCTCCCGGATCCACGCCACAGCTCGGCCGACTGGATCGTCGGCATCAGGACCTCCTGAGCCCCGGCACGATCCTGCTCCTCGCGCACGATCTGCGCGATCTTTTGCAACACCCGTAGCCCCATAGGCAGCCATGTGTAAATCCCGGCCGCAGACTGGCGCACCATACCTGCGCGCAGCATCAACCGATGCGAGACGATCTGTGCCTCGGCGGGGGTTTCCTTGAGGGTCGGCAAAAACAAACGGGTACGCCGCATTCACGTTCTCCAACAGGGACTTCGCACTGGTTGTCCCAGGCGCGCGGGAGAGTATGAAAATCCGCGCACGCCTGTCCATGTTCATTCGTCTGATTCGTCGCCTTCGCCAAGCATCCATACATCGACGGTGCCATCGCGTCCGCGCAGGCTCAGGCCCCCATGCGGGGCGATATCGGCACGCAATTCGGCCAGGTCATCGGGTTTGGCCGCCTGAACGGCCCCCATCAGGGCGTCGCTCACGATCAGGCGGCTGCCCACGGTCCGGGTGCTCTCCTCCAGACGCGAGGCGATATTCACCGTGTCACCGACAACCGCAAAATCGAGCCGCCGCTCGCTGCCCACATCGCCCATGACGATGGGGCCGAAATGCACCCCCACCGAGAGCCGCACGACGGGGAAGCCCGCCGCTTCGCGCCGGGTGTTCCACTCATCGACGGCCGCCAGTATGGCCCGCGCGCACCGTAGCGTATTGGCTGCGTCCTGCGGGCCGGTGCGTGGCGTACCAAACGTCGCCATCACGCCGTCTCCCAGGAACTTGTCCAGGGTGCCCCCGTGCTCGAACACCGTGCGTTCCATGCGCAGGTGAAAAGCCCGCAACATCTCGATCAGCTCTTCCGGCGTGACCATTTCTGCAAACCGGCTGAACCCCACCAGATCGGCGAAAAGAATGCCGACCTCCTGTGACTGCACGGTTTCCAGTGCGCCGTCATACCCGGCCAGCTCATCGACGATATTCGGCGGGAAGTAGCGCGCGAGGTTCGAGCGTTCACGTGCCGCCATCACCTGCTGGCGGATCAGGCGCCGGTTGCGCATAACCGCGGTGGCCATCACCGAGGTCGACAGGATCATCACCAGGATCTCGGTCGTGCGGACATCAAGCGAAACGAAGTGCGGATCGAGAAAGCGTTCGAGGCGCAGCAGCGGCTCCTCGAATGAGGGAATCGCGAACAGGGTCTCGGGAAAGCCCGCGATCCAGAAGATGCCGCCCACCCAGGCGATGATGCAGGCAAGGCCCGCAAACAGCATGGCGCGGGCGGAGTAACTGCCAAGCAAAAACAGTGAGACCAGCAGGTAATAGTAATTGAAACTGCCGAAGCGAAACGACGCCTGCGGCGGCCAGAGTTCAAAACTAGTCAGAAACGGATTGGGTGCCAGCAACGCGAAGGTGATAACCACAACGTCGAACAGGAAAAAGGCGAAGGCGTGCGCGTCGCTGCGAAACCCGCGGCGCGCCAACAGGTAATGCCCATACCCGCTGGCGACGAACAGCGCGATGACCGGCACATAAAACCACCCGGCCGTGCCAAGCAGGATAACAAGCCAGATGCATATCGCCACACTGGCTCCACCCCGAAGATGCGCCGCGAGCCGCAGGCCCTGCCGTTCATGTGTCTGCAGCGCCGCGCTCAGTCGTGAATTGAGACGCGCGGTGGCATCGGGGTCGAAACTCGGGTTCGTCATCAAACCCTCCGGGTTCATATGACCGGGGTTTACGACATGCCTTAAGTGAAAGAAACCGGCGGGCGCCGGTCGGCTAGTTCGTACTGCGCGGTGACTGGCCATTGAAGCTCACACGGCCGTCACGGGTGATCTGGACCTCGCCCACCGTCGGTCGCGCTAGGAACGGCGTGTTGATGCCGAGGTTCGTCGCCAGATCGATCGTCACGGGGATCAAAATCACATCCGGGACCGAAATTTGGGGTTGTGCATTCAAATCTGCCGGGGCGACGGCATTGCCGTTTACATCGACCCCCGGGCGGTATGCGACGCCGGCAGCCGCTGCTTGGGTCACCAGCTTACTGCAGTTGGATTCGGTGATCTGCACGGTCGTCTGCCCCTGCGCAGGCCCGAAAATCGCGCAAATTAGGACAAAACCCACAAATAACGGTGTATTTCGCATGGTGCACATCTAGCGAACCATTCCTAACAAACCGGTAACGAATATCCGGGAATCGGGCTAACGTTTTCCCAGCAAGAGGGGAATCGCCGGTTTTTACGTAAGGCACGTGCACAGTTTTTGTGTACCTTCCACTCTCGCGTGGATAATTCATGGGGAACCACGGGAGACTTTCTCAAATGTTCGAAAACCTGTTCAAGCTGTCGGAGAATGGAACGACAGTCCGCATCGAAGTCATGGCGGGCCTGACGACGTTCCTGACGATGGCCTACATCATCATCGTAAATCCGGACATTATGTCCGCGGCGGGCATGGACAAGGGGGCGCTGTTCGTCGCCACCTGTGTCGCGGCTGCCGTTGGCTGTCTGATCATGGGCTTGTGGGCCAATTACCCTATCGCATTGGCGCCGGGCATGGGGCTCAATGCGTTCTTTGCATTTGGCGTAGTCGGCGGTATGGGCGTGCCATGGCAAACCGCGCTTGGGATTATTTTCTTATCGGGTATCTTTTTCCTAATTATCACTGTGCTTCCGATTAGGGCCGCAATCATCAATTCGATACCAAAATCCCTCAAAATGTCGATTTCGGCGGGTATTGGTTTGTTCATCGGCGTGATCGCATTGAAGACTGCGGGCATAACAGTTGATCATCCCGCGACTCTGGTGACCCTCGGAGACGTAGCAACGGTTCCCGTAGTTCTTGTCGCTGTGGGCTTGGTTGCGATTATCGCGCTTGACCGGCTCGCCGTCCCTGGCGCGATGGTGCTGGGCATCATAGGTACGACGGTACTGGCCCATATCTTCGGACATGGAGGCGGTGCAGCGATGGATTTCTCTATCCCATCGCTAGCCCCCACTTTCTTGCAGTTGGATATCGCCGGGGCGTTTCAGATCAGTATGATCTCGGTAATAATAGCGTTCCTGTTCGTTGACATGTTCGACACTGCGGGCACTTTAATCGGTGTATCGCACCGCGCAGGCCTCCTCGATGAAGACGGTAAACTTCCGCGGATGGGTAAAGCCCTTTCCGCGGACAGTATCGCCACCATCACCGGCTCTATGGTCGGTAGTTCAACCGTTACTTCATATATTGAAAGTGCTTCTGGCGTTCGCGAAGGAGGGCGAACTGGCCTAACCGCAGTCACCGTTGGCATCCTGTTTATACTGGCGCTTCTCTTGGCGCCGGTTATCGGATTGGTGCCGAGTTTTGCGACAGCACCAGCGCTACTTTTCGTTGCCGTGCTCATGGTACGAGGTTTAACAGAGGTCGATTGGGACGACGTCACGGAGTATGCACCGGCGGTTCTCGCCGCGGTGGTGATGCCGTTCACCTTCTCGATCGCCCACGGCATCGCGTTCGGCTTCATCGTCTATGCGGCCGGCAAACTCCTGACGGGCCGGGCGAACGAAGCCAGCCCCGTCCTCTATGGCATGGCGGTACTGTTCGTGGCGCTCTACGGGTTCGGTCTCATCTAGCGCCGACGCCCATACAAATGCGAGGCGGGCCGGGGTTTCCCCGGCCCGTTTTCGTTTAGCCCGCCGCCATCCATCGCGGCCCCGCCTCGGCGATCTTCGCGAACACCGGGCAACTCTCACGGTGCGCACCGGGCAGATAGCCGGTACTCATCAGGAATTCGCCCGTGATCTCGCCGCCGGTGAACTTGAACGTCCGCTTGAACAGCTTCACCCAGGCGTCCTTGTCGAGTTTGTTATGGGTATATTGTTCGTTGAGCCAATTAAAAAAACCGCCATGGCTGTCACGCATGGCGAGGATGCATTGGGCGTTGTGAATCGCGGCATCGACTTTCAGGCGGTTGCGGATGATATCCGCATCGGCAAGCAGGCGCGCGCGGTCCTTCGCACCATAATTGGCGACCCGCTCGACATCGAACCCCTCAAACGCCGCCACGAAGCCCTCGCGCTTGCGCAAGATCGTCAGCCAGCTCAGCCCTGCCTGGTTGATCTCCAGCACGAGGCGTTCGAACAGGGCGGATTCGTCATCCGTTGGAAACCCGTATTCGGTATCATGATAGGGTCCGTGCCACTCGTGACCCGGCGCGATATCGCAGTAACCTAACACGCTGAAGTTCCTTTCCCGTTTCGTTCGATAGAGAGAATACCGATTTCCACCCCATCACAACCTGTTGTGCAGCCGAGTCTGGGGAGACTCTTCTGGGCCTTCCTCGTCCTCGGCGCGACCGCGTTCGGCGGTCCCGTTGCCCATTTCGGCTATTTCCGGACCGAATTCGTCGATCGCCGCCGCTGGATCGACGAGCGCGGCTATGCGGACCTGGTTTCCCTGTGCCAGTTCCTGCCCGGCCCCGCCTCGAGCCAGACCGGGATCGCCATCGGCATGATCCAGCGGGGCTGGCTCGGCGGCATTGCCGCATGGCTCGGATTCACCACACCGGCCGCGATCATCATGATCGGGTTGGGCTTTGGCCTGTCCTTCGCCGAGACAGCTGCGGGCCAGGGTGTCGTCCACGGCCTCAAGCTCGCCGCGGTCGCGGTCGTCGCCAATGCGTTGTGGGGCATGGCGCGAAATGCCTGTGGGGATGCCATGCGCGCCAGCTTCGCGGCGATTGCCTGTGTGGTCATCCTGTTCGCCGGTGCGGCCTGGTTTCAGCTGCTGGTGATCGCCGCGGCGGCCGTCGCGGGCAGCCTGTTCCTGCGGGACAAGCCCCTGGATACGTCGGGCGCAACACCCGCCACGGGCAATCGCGCGATCTGCCTTGCGATGCTGGCCGTTTTCCTGCTGCTCTTGCTCGGACTGCCGGTTCTGGCCGAAACCATGAAGTCGGGCAATCTCGATGCGTTCACCGGGTTCTACCGGGTGGGCTCCCTGGTATTCGGCGGCGGCCATGTTGTGCTGCCGTTGCTCGAGGCCGAAGTGGTGCCGACCGGATGGACGTCAACCGATGCCTTCCTGGCTGGCTATGGAGCGGCCCAGGCGATCCCGGGGCCGATGTTTGCGCTGTCGGGCTATCTCGGCAATGTCATCGACCCGGGCAACGGCTATCTCGGCGGCTGGACGGGCGGGGTGCTGGCGATCGTCGCCGTGTTCCTGCCGTCATTCCTGCTGCTGGGCGCGACCCTGCCCTATTGGGACGCGCTGAGGTCCCGCGCGCGCATCCGCGCAGCCCTCAGCGGCGTGAACGCCGCCGTTGTCGGACTCCTGCTGGCGGTGCTGTTCACGCCGGTCTGGACGTCGAGCGTGCGGGATTCATCGGATTTCGCGACTGTGGTCGTCGCAGTGGTGCTGCTGGCCCTATGGCGGCTGCCGCCCTGGCTCGTGGTCATACTGGCTGCGGTGGCTGGGTTCTTCGGCGTCTAGAGATGATACCTGTCTGACAAATCACGCAACGAAATACCGCTCATCTCGACAACCCCATACACGGCGGCAAACAGCATGATGGTGATGCCCGTCGTGATCAGCAGCTTGCGCACGAGCATGGGCCGCGCGGGGGCACCCTGATCGTGCCCGTCTTCGGGGTTTTCCGTCCTTCGCACGCCCCAGGGCAAGACCGTGAACAGGGTCAGCCACCAGATGATGATGAAAAGGACGACGGCTGTGACGGGATTCATCGCAGATCAGACCTGTTCGAGTTCCACCAGGGTTCCGCAGAAGTCCTTCGGGTGCAGGAACAGCACCGGCTTGTCATGGGCGCCGGGCTTGGGCTCACCGTCGCCGAGAACCCGCGCACCCTCGGCTACCAGCCGGTCGCGGGCCGCGTAGATATCGTCCACCTCGTAGCAGACATGATGCATGCCGCCGGACGGGTTTTTCTCAAGGAACGGCGCGACAGGTGAATCTTCCCCCAGCGGGTGCAGCAGCTCGATCTTGGTGTTGGGCAGATTCACGAAGATCGTCGTCACCCCGTGCAACGGTAGGTCGACGGGGTCGGACACCTCACCGCCCAGGGTGACGCGATAAATTACGGCGGCGGCCGCCAGGTCCGGCACCACGATCGCCAGGTGATTTAATCGCCCGATCACTGCCAACTCCTCCGTATTCCGTCAGTCGTCCAAGCGTACCAAATGTACCTCGGTCGAGGGGTTCTTGCCCCGCCGCGCACGAAAACTTTTACGCACGGCCCGGCGCAGATGCTCACTCAGCGCTTCATCATCGCGCCGCGCGTTCGCCTTGGCAGAGGAGAGCGCATCGAGGACATCGTCGATCACATCATCCATCAGGTCAAAATCTTCATCAGTGTCGCCGAGCACCCCTTGGGCAGACAGTTGCGGTTCGCTCACCACCCGGCCGTTCCGATCGACGACAATCGTCAATGTTGCCGCGCCGTTCCAGAGCATATGGTTACGCTCGCGCAGATTTGAATCGTCGAGACGGATCAGGTCCCGTCCGTCGACCGCGAGACGACCGGACTGAACCTGGCCGGCGATCTCCGGTCCGTCGGGGTGCAGCCGCAGGACATCGCCATTCTCGATAACCTGCACATGAGGTACCTGACATTCCCGCGCAAGTTCCGCATGGGCGCGTAAATGATGCGCCTCGCCATGCACGGGCACGGCGATTGACGGCCTGATCCACTGATACATCTGGCGCAAATCATCGCGTGCGGGATGTCCCGACACGTGGACGAAATGATCCTTCTCCGTGATCACCTCCACGCCCATCGCCGTCAGCTGGTTCTGCAGGCGCCCGATAGGCACCTCGTTGCCGGGTATGATCCGGGACGAAAAGATAACCGTGTCGCCGCTGTCGAGCGTGATGTTCTGATGATCGTCGCGTGCGATCCGCGACAGGGCTGCCCGGGGTTCGCCCTGGCTACCGGTGCAAATCAGCGCGACCTTGTCGCGCGGTAACAGCATCGCCTCGTCTTCGCGCACGAACGGCGGCAAATCGCGCAGATAGCCCGTGGCGCGTGCCGCCTCCGTCATCCGCCACAGGGAACGGCCCACCAGCCCCACCACGCGACCATGGGCGTGGGCCACCTCGGCAACGGTTTGCACCCGCGCGATGTTGCTGGCGAAACAGGCGAACGCCACGCGGTCTGTAAAATTCCCGACCAGCTCCTGCAGGCTCTCGCGCACCTCTGCTTCAGAACCAGCCTTGCCCTCGACCGTCGCATTCGTGGAATCCCCTATCGTGGCCAGCACACCGGCGTCCCCGACCGCGCGCAGTACCGCCTCGTCTGTCGTGTCGCCGACCAGCGGGTCGGGATCGAGTTTCCAGTCACCCGTGTGGAGGATCGTTCCCACGCTGCTCTTGATGATCAGCCCGTTGGGTTCGGGAATGGAATGGGTCATGGTGACCAGGGTCAGATCGAACGGACCGATCGACACGTTTCCGCCGAGCGGTATTTCATGCAACGGCACCTTGCCGGCGAGCCCCGCCTCCTCGAGCTTGCGGCGCAGAACCGCGAGGGTAAACGGGGTCGCATAGACCGGGCACTTCAGCCGCGGCCAGAGATGCGCGACGGCCCCGACATGGTCTTCATGGGCATGGGTGACCAGCAGGCCCGCAAGTTTGTCCCGCTGATCTTCGATAAACGCAGGATCGGCGGTCATCACATCGACGCCCGGATACAGGGGATCGCCGAACGTCACGCCGCAATCGACGATCATCCACGCGCCGTCATGGCCGTAGAGGTTCAAGTTCATACCGATCTCGCCCGTGCCACCAAGGGGCACGAAGAGGACTTCGTCGGAACCGGGTATCATGCTTTTCCTTTGGAGGATCGCCGTCAGGCGATTCCGTTGCGCCGGGCGATTTCGCGCAAGCCGGCTAGGGTCAGATCAGGCTCGGTGGCATCGATCACGCCGGTGACATCGGCAAACAGCGGGGCGAGGCCACCGGTAGCAACCACGGTCAGCGGCTTGCCGTATTCTTCCGCGATGCGCGGGATCATGCCTTCAATCATGGAGACATAGCCCCAAAAAATACCCGACTGCATGGCCGGTACCGTCGCGCCTCCGATCACCTTGTCTGGCTTCTCGATATTCACACGCGGCAACAGCGCCCCGGCCATATGCAACGCTTCGACGGACAGATTGATGCCTGGCGCGATCACGCCACCGCGGAAATTCCCGGTGTCATCAACTAGGTCGAAGGTCGTACCGGTGCCGAAATCGATCACGATCAGGTCTCCGGGATGCTTGATATGCGCACCGACGGCCGCCACCAGCCGATCGGCACCCACCTGTTCAGGCCGGTCGATCAGAGCCTCGATGCCAAGCTCGACATCCGGGTCGCGGACGACCAGCGGCGTGACCCCGAAATGGGAACCAAGCAAATCATCGAGGTTTCTCCGCGTTCCCGGGACCACGGTGGTCACGATCGCATGGTTGATGTCGTCGACTTTCAGCCCGCTCAGGGACATGAGCTGGGTCAGCCAGACCGCATACTCATCCGACGTGCGTTGCGCGTTCGTGGCGATCCGCCATTGTCCGCGCTGCACATCGCCTTCAAAAACCGCAAAGACGGTGTTGGTATTGCCGCAATCGACTGCAAGCAGCATCAGTTGGCTCCTGCCCCATCATCTCGGGAGACCGTGCTTACCGGGAAAACGTCCCCCACCGCAATATGTTCGATATCTCCGCCGGTCTCGAGCATCAGGTTTCCAACCTCGTCGACACCGGCAAATGTGCCCGCTTTCTCCCCATCGGGCAGTTTGACCGTCAATTCGGTATCGAGCGGCAGGGCCAGGGCAGACCAGATCGCGCGCACCGGCGCAAATCCGCTCTGCTCCCAAACGGCGAGCAGTTCCACCAGGTGCGGCAGAAAAGCCTCGAGAATTGCTGCCACCGTGACGTCATGGCCGGCCGCACGCAAACAGGTCGCCATTGGCAGGTCGGGCCGACTATCCACATTGACGCCGATGCCGGCCACGACCCAATCGAGGCCACCATCGGCGCACGCGGCGCTTTCCAGGAGAATGCCGGAGATCTTGTCGCCGCCAAGCAGCAGATCATTAGGCCATTTCAGGGCTACATCTGCGCCTGCCGCTTCCCGAATCGCGCGCGCCATCGCGGCGCCCACGGCAAAGCCGATCTGCGGCGCATCTGCTATTGCACACTCCGGTCGCAGCAATATCGACAGATAGAGATTGCCGCGAGGCGAGTTCCAACTGCGTCCGTGTCGCCCACGACCGGCCGTTTGCTCCTGCGCCCACACGACCGTGAGCCCCGGCGCGCCCTCGGCCGCCAGTTGCTTGGCATCCTCGCTGGTGCTGCCGACGCTGTCTCGAACAATCAGTTGGCAACCCGGCGGCACATCCGGGTGAGCAGTCATGCCCCGAACAAGACCGCCGCAGCCGCCTCGGCCCCGCTCAGTAAAGGTGCCATGCCGATGAAGAAGAAGACGGTGAAAAGGCCGGTCACGGTCACGATCACGGTAATCTCGCGACCCGGCGCGCGATCAAACGCCTCGGCGGGCTCGTCGAAATACATCAGCTTGACGATGCGCAGATAGTAGTAAGCCCCCACGACACTGGTCAGCAGGCCGACGACCGCAAGCACATACAGCCCCGCCTCGATCGCCGCCAGGAAGACGTAGAACTTGGCGAAGAATCCCGCGAGCGGCGGAATACCGGCCATCGAGAACATGAAAACGCCCAGCGCCGCTGCCAAATAGGGATTGGTCTTGCTGAGACCGGCGAGCTGGTCGATCTCCTCGACCATCCGCCCCTCCCGACGCATCGCGAGGATGCAGGCAAAGGTGCCCATATTCATGAACAGGTAGATGCTGAGATAGAGCAGAATGCCCTGCACGCCCTGCTCGTTGCCCGCGGCAAGCCCCACCAGCACAAAACCCATATGGCCGATCGAGCTATAAGCCATCAGGCGCTTGATATTGGTCTGCACGATCGCAGCGAAGGAACCGAGGATCATGGAAGAAAGCGAGATGAACCAGATGACCTGCTGCCATTCGCCAACCAGATCACCGAACGGCTCAAGCATCACCCGAACAAACAGGGCCATGGCCGCAATCTTGGGTGCGACGGCGAAGAAGGCCGTGATCGGGGTCGGTGCGCCCTCGTAAACATCCGGTGTCCACATATGAAACGGCACCGCGGAGACCTTGAAGGCGAGCCCGGCGGCGATGAAGACCAGCCCGACAATCACCCCGGCGGGCGCATTACTGTCGGCGGCAAAGATCGTGGCCAGGCCCTCGAAGCCGGTGGTCCCGGCGAAACCGTAGATGAGGGACATGCCGTAAAGCAGGATTCCCGAACTCAACGCGCCCAGCACGAAATATTTAAGACCGGCTTCGGACGAACGCAGATTATCGCGCCGGATCGCGGCCAGCACATAAAGCGAAAGGCTCTGCAATTCGAGGCCGACATACAGGGACAACAGGTCGTTGGCGGACACCATCATCATCATGCCGAGAACGGCAAAGACCATGAGGATCGGGTACTCGAACTGTTTGATGCCCTCGCGCATGTTGTAGGGTTGGGCCAGGATCAGGGCCAGTGCGGCACCGGCAATCAGCAGCACCTTGGTAAAGACCGTGAACGCGTCGACCATGAACTGCCCATTGAAGGCGGTGGTCTGTCCGCCCGGCCCCGCCAGCACGAGAAGCGCGGCCACGATCATCACGAGCACGCCGGCCCAGGTGACGAAACGGGTCGAATCCTCACCCCGGAACGCGCCGTACATCAGCATCGCCATCGCGGCAATCGCAATAAAAAGTTCGGGCCAAACGGCAGAAATATCGACGGCAATGTTCATTTTTCTGCGCCTTCCGCCTACCGGCCCGCGAGGTTGAGCGGCTCAACCGAGGACAGGGCCGACTGATAATTGGCAAGGAGGTTCGAGACACTCGCATCGAACACGCTCAGGAACGGGTCGGGCCAGATGCCCATCCAGAGAACCAAGGCGACCAGCGGTGCGAAGATCGCAATCTCGCGTGACTCCAGGTCCATGATCTTCTTGAGATATTCCTTCTCGAGCTTGCCGAAGATCACCCTGCGGTAGAGATACAGCATGTAGGCCGCCCCCAGGATCACGCCGGTCGCGGCGAAAAAGGCCACCCAGGTGTTATCCTGGAAGACACCCAGAAGGATCAGGAATTCGCCGACGAACCCGCTGGTTCCAGGCAGACCGATGGACCCGAGCATGAACACCATGAACACGAAGGCGAATTTCGGCATTCGTTCGACGAGCCCGCCATAGTGGGCGATCTCGCGGCTGTGCTCGCGGTCATAGACGACGCCCACACACAGGAACAACGCCGCTGAAATCACACCATGGCTCAGCATCTGGAAGATCGCACCGTCGATCCCCTGTTGGGTCGCGGTGAAGATACCGATGGTAACAAAACCCATATGCGCCACGGACGAATAGGCGATCAGCTTCTTCATATCCTTCTGGGCGAGCGCCACAAGCGATGTGTAGATGATCGCGATCACAGACAGCGCGTAGATCAGCGGTACAAACTGTTCCGAGGCGAGCGGCAGGATCGGAAGCGAGAATCGCAGGAACCCGTAGCCACCCATCTTCAACAACACACCGGCCAGGATCACGGACCCTGCTGTTGGCGCTTCCACATGGGCGTCTGGCAACCATGTGTGCACCGGCCACATGGGCATTTTCACCGCAAAGGAGGCGAAGAAGGCAAGCCACAGCCATATTTGCATCTGGGCCGGGACGTCGAAGTCCATCAGCGTCGGGATGTCGGTTGTGCCGGCCTCGAAATACAGTGCCAGGAGCGCGGCCAACAGCAGAACCGAGCCGGCCAGCGTGTAGAGAAAGAACTTAAAGGCCGAATACACCCGTCGCGGGCCGCCCCACACACCGATGATGATGAACATCGGGATCAGGACCGCTTCGAAGAAAATATAGAAAATCAGGAAGTCGAGCGCGACGAAGGTGCCGATCATGAAGGTCTCGAGCACCAGGAACGCAATCATATATTCCTTCACGCGGACCGAGATGGCTTTCCACGAAGCCAACACGCAGATCGGCGTCAGGAATGTCGACAGGATCACGAAGAAAAGCGAAATTCCGTCGATGCCCATGTGATAAGAAATATCGAAGGCCGGCAGCCATTCGATCTTCTCGACGAACTGGAAGTCCGACGTGGACGGATCGAAATTCAGCCACAGCAGCAGGCTGATCACGAATGTTGCCAGCGACGTCCACAGCGCACCCCAGCGGGCATTGCGAGCAACCTGCTCTTCGGTGCCGCGCGCCGCCAGGATGAACAGCACCCCGACCAGTGGCAGGAACGTGACGAGCGACAGAATTGGGAATGAATCCATGTGCCGCCCCTCCTACCCGAAAAACCCGAAGAGGAACCAACTGGCCAACAGCACCAGGCCGATCAGCATCGCGAAGGCGTAGTGATACACGAAGCCCGACTGCATCCGGCTGGCCCGCGCCGCAATATCGCGCGCCGCCGCGGCCACGCCATCGGGCCCGACGCCATCGATCACCGATCCGTCACCCGATTTCCAAAGACCGCGCCCCAGCACAAAGGACGGCCGAACGAAGATGCGGTCATAGAGTTCATCGAAGTACCACTTGTTGAACACAAAGCGGTAAACCGGTCCCATTACCCCGGCAAACCGAGCCGGCAGGTCGGGTTTGGCTATATACATGAACCAGGCACCGACGATGCCGACGACGCCGACGGCGATCGGCAGGATCTTAACCCATTTGGGCACGTGATGGGCGTCCTCGATAATGGTGCTGGTCATCAGGATCGACGACCGCCAGAAATCATCCATGTCGTGGCCGACGAAATATTCGAATGCGAGCGCGCCGGAAAACAGCGCCCCGGCCGCCAGGACGAACAGTGGCGCGATCATCACCATCGGCGATTCATGGGCGTGGTCGAAGGTGTGGTCGTCCGCGCGGGTCCGGCCGTGGAAGGTCAGGAACAGCAAACGCCAGGAGTAGAAGGCCGTCATCAACGCCGCCGCGATACCCGCCCAGAACGCGTATTGCCCCATCCCGGTATGGGCCGCGAAAGCGGATTCAAGGATGATGTCTTTCGAGTAGAAGCCGGCAAAGCCGATCCCCAGCAGCGGTATCCCGACTCCCGCCAGCGCCAGGCTGCCGATCCACATCAGGACCGCGGTCTTGCGCATTTTTGGATACAGGCCGCCCATCTTGCGCATGTCCTGCTCGTCATCCATGCCATGGATGACGCTGCCCGCAGCCAGGAACAGCAACGCCTTGAAGAAGGCATGGGTCATGAGGTGGAAAATCGCTGCCGGATAGGCCCCAACTCCGATGGCGAAGAACATGTAGCCCAGCTGGGAACAGGTGGAATAGGCGATGACCCGTTTGATGTCGAACTGGGTCAGGCCGATCGTCGCCGCAAAGAATGCCGTCGTACCGCCAACAAAGGCGACGACGGTCAGCGCCAGGGGCGCGAATTCAAACATCGGTGACAGGCGCGCGACCATGAACACGCCGGCCGTCACCATCGTCGCGGCATGGATCAACGCCGAGACCGGCGTGGGGCCTTCCATCGCATCGGGAAGCCAGGTGTGGAGGCCGATCTGCGCCGACTTTCCCATCGCACCCACGAACAGCAGGAGGCAGAGCGTGGTGACGATATCCACTTCCATCGACAGGAAGTTAAAGGTCCGTCCCGCAACGTCCGGAACGGCGGCAAAGACCGTGTCAAAATCGAGGGTTCCGAAGACGAAAAAAACGCCGAAGATGCCCAGCATGAAGCCGAAATCGCCGACCCGGTTCACAACGAACGCCTTGATGGCGGCGGCATTGGCCGACGGACGCCCGAACCAGAATCCGATCAGCAGATAGGACATCAACCCGACGCCCTCCCAGCCGAAGAACATCTGGACGAAATTATCCGCGGTCACCAGTGCCAGCATGAAGAAGGTGAACAGGCTCAAATACGCCATAAACCTCGGCTTGTGCGGATCGTGGGACATGTAACCGACGGAATAGACATGGACCATCGAGGACACGACGTTGACTACGAACATCATCACGGCTGTCAATGTATCGACCCGCAGGGCCCAGCTCACTTCAAGCGTTCCTGAATCGATCCAGGTAAACAGCTCGACCGTGCGTTCGTTCCCCTGAATGCCGACATGCCAGAGCAGGTAGCTCGAAATCACCGCGGCGATCAGCATGGGAATGACCGTGACGAGCTGCGCGGCACGGTCACCGATCCGGGTCCCGAAGATACCAGCGATGAGTCCGCCGATGAGCGGCAAGAAGACGGCGAGTTCGATCATCTGCCGATCAACCCTTCATCATGTTGATGTCTTCGACCGCAATCGATCCGCGGTTGCGGAAATAGACAACAAGAATGGCTAGCCCGATCGCGGCTTCCGCCGCGGCGACCGTGAGAATGAACATCGCAAACACCTGGCCCACTAGGTCTCCGAGATGGGCGGAAAATGCGACAAAGTTGATATTGACGGCGAGCAACATCAGCTCGATCGACATCATGATGATGATCACGTTCTTGCGGTTCAGGAAGATACCGAAGATGCCCAGGGTGAACAGGATCGCCCCAACCGTCAGATAATGGGAAAGACCGATCTCAAGCATCAGGCGCCGCTCCCCGTGGTGATATCACGCACTTCGACAACATCCTCGCGACGGCGCGAGACCTGGTCGGCGATCTTCTGTCGCCGCACGCCGGGGCGATGCCGCAACGTCAGGACGATCGCACCAATCATCGCAATCAGAAGAATCAGGCCCGAGGCCTGGAACAGGTAGATGTAGTCCGTATAGATGATTTGGCCGAGCGCGTGGGTGTTGGTCACCTGGTCCGGCGGCAGGATCGGCGCCGTCAGGGCCTGCCCGGAATCCGGCGCGACGATCCACGTCCCGAAGATCAGGATCAGCTCCGCGGCCAAGATCAACCCTATCAGGGCGCCGATCGGCAGATATTGAAGGAAACCCTCGCGTAGTTCGGCGAAGTTGATGTCGAGCATCATGACGACGAAGAGGAACAACACCGCGACCGCTCCGACATAGACGATGACCAGAACCATCGCCAAGAATTCAGCCCCGATAAGGACGAAGAGCCCGGCGGAATTGAAGAAGGCGAGGATCAGGAACAGGACCGAGTGCACGGGGTTGCGGGCCGATATCACCATCACGCCCGATGCCACGGCGATTGCGGCGAAGAGGTAAAATGCGAGTGCCTGAATGACCAAAGTCTCGTCCCCCGCCTACCGGTACGGCGCGTCGGCGGCGAGTGCCGACGCGAGCTCGGATTCCCACCGGTCGCCGTTCACGAGAAGCTTTTCCTTGTCGTACATCAGCTCCTCGCGGGTCTCGGTCGCAAACTCGAAGTTCGGGCCTTCGACGATGGCATCTACCGGGCAGGCTTCCTGACAGAAGCCGCAATAGATGCATTTCGTCATATCGATGTCGTAGCGGGTCGTGCGGCGCGATCCGTCCTCTCGCGGCTCCGCCTCAATCGTAATTGCCTGGGCCGGGCAGATCGCCTCGCAAAGCTTGCAGGCGATACAGCGCTCCTCGCCGTTCGGATAGCGGCGCAGCGCATGCTCTCCGCGGAAGCGCGGGCTGATAGGCCCTTTCTCGTAGGGATAGTTGATCGTGACCTTCGGCTTGAAAAAATACTTCAAGGTGAGCCACATGCCGGCGACGATCTCCAGCAGGAGCAGCGAACGGGCGGTACGGTCGAGCATAGCCATATCGTTCCTCCTAATTCACGACGCCGGGATACCAGTCGAACACGACGATCGCGCCTGCGGTCACCACAACCCACAGTAGCGAGGCCGGCAGGAACACCTTCCAGCCCAGGCGCATGAGTTGGTCATATCGATATCGCGGCAATGTCGCGCGCACCCAGAGGAATACGAACAGCATCGCCGAGACCTTGAGGGCAAACCAGATGATCCCGGGCACCCAGTTGAAGATCGCGATGTCGAGCGGCGGCAGCCAGCCCCCCAGGAACAGTATGACGGTCATCCCGCTCATCAGGACCATGTTGGCGTATTCACCCAGGAAGAACAGTGCGAAGGCCATTGCCGAATATTCGACGTTGTAACCGGTCACAAGCTCGGCTTCGGCTTCCGGCAGATCGAACGGCGCGCGGTTGGTTTCTGCCAGCGCCGACACCACGAAGACGATAAACATCGGCAGCAGCGGGATGAAGAACCAGACATCCTGCTGCGCGAGCACGATATCGGTAAGGTTCAGCGAACCGACCGCCAGCAGCACGGTGATAATTACGAAACCGATGGAAACCTCGTAGGACACCATCTGTGCCGCGGAGCGCAGCGCGCCCAGGAAAGGGTATTTCGAGTTCGACGCCCAGCCGGCCATGATGATGCCGTAGACACCCAGCGAGCTGATCGCGAAGAGATAGAGAATGCCGACATTGATGTCGGACAGGACCCAGCCATCGTCAACCGGAATGACCGCCCAGCCGACCATGGCAAGGATGAAGGTCAACATCGGTGCCAGCAGGAAGACCACACGGTTCGCGCCGGTCGGGATGATCAGTTCCTTGGTCATCAGCTTGAGCGCGTCGGCAAAGGGCTGCAGCAGGCCGAACGGCCCCACCACGTTCGGCCCCATGCGCAATTGCATAAGCCCGATCACCTTGCGTTCGGCGTAGGTCAGATACGCGACCACGATGAGCAGCGGCACGACGATGAACAGGATCTGGATGACGATCCAGACAGTCGGCCAGGCATATGAACACCAGAACTCAACCATCCGTGCCGGTCCTCTCGCCGTTGCCGGACACGAACTCACGGGTACATTCGGCCATCGTCTCGGACGCGCGGCTGATCGGGTCGGTCATGTAGTAGTTGGCGACCGGGCTTTCGAACGGTGCCGTATCCATTTCTCCGGCGGTCCCGAACGCATCCCACGTCGCCGGCTGAACCTGATCGACCTGATCGAAGACGGGGTTTGCGGCCGAGAGCGAAGCGCGCACGTCGCCCAGCGTCACATAATCCAGTTTCGCGCCGACCACATCGGACAGCGCACGAAGGATGCTCCAGTCCTCGCGGGCATCACCCGGCGGCTGCACCACCTGGCGGGCGAGCTGGACTCGGCCTTCCGTGTTCACATAGGTGCCGTTCTTTTCGGTGTAGGCCGCACCGGGTAGGATCACATCCGCACGGTGCGCACCGGCATCGCCATGGTGGCCCTGATAGACGACGAAGGCATCGCCCAGGCCGGCCGTGTCGATCTCGTCGGCGCCCAGCAGGTAAACAAGCTCGATGTCACCGGCCGCGGCACCGGTAACGATGCCTGCCACGTCGCGGCCGCCCTCGCCCGGCACAAAGCCGAGATCGAGACCGCCCACGCGTGCGGCAGCGGTGTGCAGCACGTTGAAACCGTTCCAGCCGTCGCGAACCACGTTGCAGTTGTCGGCCAGAGCCCGTGCGTTCGCCAGCACCGCGTCGCCATCGTCACGGGCGAGCGCGCCCATGCCGATAATCACGACCGGCCGGTCGGCACCCTTCAAGGTCTCGGCAAACGGATGGGAACCATCGGCAATGGCCTCCAGCGTGTCGGGTCCGGCACCGAGATTCTCGCACGGATAGGTTAGATCGATCTGCGGGCCGACCGCGGCGATATCCGCACCGCCCTGGAGCCAGGCCTTGCGCAGGCGCGTGTTGACCAGCGGTGCTTCCCAGCGCGGGTTCGTGCCAACCAGGAGCACCGCGTCCGCCGTCTCGAGCCCGGCGATCCCGGAATTCATGATATACCCGCCACGCGCCGTCGGGAGCTTCGCACCGTCCTGGCGGCAGTCCATGTTCGGCGAACCAACGGCGTCCATTAACCCCTTAAGAGAAAACATAGATTCGGCATCGCACAGGTCGCCGGCGATGGCCGCGATGCGCGAGCCGTCGAGGCCCTTCATCTTGTCGGCGATGGCCGCGAAGGCCTCGTCCCAGCTCGCTTCCTTGAGTTTTCCGTCCCGGCGTACATAGGGTCGGTCGAGGCGCTGGCGGGACAGCGCATCACAGGCGTAGCGCGACTTGTCGCCGAGCCATTCCTCGTTCACGTCTTCATTGAGCCGTGGCAGGACGCGCAGCACTTCTGTTTGGCGCGCGTCCACCCGGATCGCGGCACCGACCGCATCGAGCACGTCGATGGATTCCGTCTTCGACAATTCCCAGGGCCGCGAAACAAACGCATAGGGTTTGGACGTCAGCGCGCCGACCGGGCACAGATCGATGACGTTGGCGCTCAGTTCGGAATCGAGGGATTTCTCGAGATAGGTCGTGATCTCGGCATGCTCGCCGCGGCCCAGCAGGCCGAGTTCCGGCACACCGGCGATCTCCGTCGCGAACCGCACACAGCGGGTGCAGTGAATGCAGCGGGTCATGATCGTTTTGACCAGTGGCCCCATATGCTTGTCCTTGACCGCGCGCTTGTGCTCTTCGAAGCGTGAGCCGTCGCGGCCATAGGCCATGGCCTGATCCTGAAGGTCGCATTCGCCGCCCTGATCGCAGATCGGGCAATCCAGCGGGTGGTTGATCAGCAGGAACTCCATCACCCCGTTGCGGGCCTTCTTGACCATCTCGCTGTCGGTCTTGATCTCCATGCCGTCCGCGACCGGCAAGGCGCAGGATGCAGCGGGCTTGGGCGGGCCGGGCGAGACCTCGACCAGGCACATGCGGCAGTTACCGGCGACCGAGAGGCGCTCGTGATAACAGAATCGCGGGATCTCCTTGCCTGCCATCTCGCAGGCCTGCAGCGCGGTCACCCCATCGGGAACTTCGATCTCGACGCCGTCGACGGTCACTGTTGGCATCTGTCCCCTCCCTATTCCGCGGCCTGGGCGGGCGCGCCGCCCGTCTTGCGTTCGAGAATGCGGCGCTCGAGTTCTGGCCGGAAATGCCGAATCAGGCCCTGGACCGGCCACACGCCGCCATCGGCGAGCGCACAAATGGTGTGTCCCTCGATCTGCTTGGTGACCTCCCAGAGCATGTCGATTTCCTCGATCTCGGCATCACCAGTCACCAGCCGCTGCATGACCCGATACACCCAGCCCATGCCCTCGCGGCACGGCGTGCACTGACCGCAGCTCTCGTGGCGGTAAAAATGGCTGAGCCGCGCGATCGCCTCGACCATGTCGGCCGACTTGTCGATGACAATCACCGCGGCGGTTCCCAGCCCGGTGCTGTGTTCGCGCAGGGAATCGAAATCCATCAGCACGTTATCGCAGATGTTCTTGGACAAACACGGGGTGGACGACCCGCCCGGGATCACGGCCTGCAGGTTGTCCCAGCCGCCGCGCACGCCGCCGGCATGTTTCTCGATGAGCTCCTTCAGGGGAATGCTCATCTCTTCCTCGACGTTGCACGGATTGTTCACATGGCCCGAGATTGAGAAGATCTTGGTACCGGTGTTGTTCTCGCGACCGAAGCCCGCAAACCATGACCCCCCCCGGCGCAAGATGGTCGGCGCCACCGCAATCGTCTCGACATTGTTGACCGTCGTCGGGCAGCCATAAAGTCCGCAGGCAGCAGGGAACGGCGGCTTGAGCCGCGGCTGGCCCTTTTTGCCTTCGAGACTTTCGAGCAGCGCTGTCTCCTCGCCGCAAATATAGGCACCCGCGCCCCGGTGCAGATAGACATCGAAGTCCCAGCCCGAATTGCAGGCATTCGGGCCGATCAATCCGGCCCCATAGGCCTCGTCGATCGCCTGCTGCAGATGAGAGGCCTCGGAATAGAACTCACCGCGCACATAGATGTAGGCCGCGTTCGCCCCCATCGCGAAGCCCGCCACCAGACAGCCCTCGACCAGCATGTGGGGGTCGTAGCGCAGGATCTCGCGGTCCTTGCAGGTGCCCGGCTCGGACTCGTCCGCATTGACGACCAGATAATGGGGTCGTCCGTCGCGGCGCTCTTCGGGCGGCATGAACGACCATTTCACGCCGGTAGGGAACCCTGCACCGCCGCGCCCGCGCAGGCCAGATTCCTTTATCTCGTTGACCAATGTTTCCCGGCCACGTTCGATGAGCGCCTTGGTGTTGTCCCAAATGCCCCGGCGCTTCGCGCCCTCGAGCCGCCAATCATCCTGGCCATAGAGGTTCTGGAAGATGCGATCCTTGTCCTGAAGCATCACGCACCCTCCCCGGCGCCGGTCAAACTGGCGCGTTCACCGGTCGGTTCCGACCCCGCGCGCCCGGACTGGGACCCCGGCTTCGGCGTCTCCCCGCGCTTGAGCGTTTCAAGGACATCCTTGAAACTGTCGGCCGTCAGATCCTCGTAATATTCGTCGTTGATCTGAACCATGGGCGCGTTGCAACAGGCGCCGAGGCATTCGACCTCGACGACGGTGAATGCGCCGTCTTCGCTCGTCTCGCCCAGGCCACACCCGGTGACCTCCTTGGCTACGGCGCGCAGATCATCGGAGCCGCGCAACCAGCATGGTGTCGTGCGACACAGTTGCACGAAGTTCTTGCCGACCGGCTCCAGGTTGAACATCGAATAGAAGCTTGCGACCTCGAGCACCCGGATCTTGGGCATATCGAGACAGCTGGCCACATGTTCCAGCGCCTCGGCCGGCAACCAGCCGCCGGCCTGCCGCTGGGCCAGGTCGAGCAGCGGGATTACCGCGCTCTGCTGGCGCCCCTCGGGGTAGCGCGCCACGATGGTCTCGGCGCGCGCACGATAGGTGTCGTCAAAAGCAAACGCGTCGCTCATCGGTCGACCTCTCCGAACACGATATCAAGGCTGCCGATCACCGCCGGCACATCGGCCAGCATGTGACCCTTGGTCAGGGCTTCGACGGCCTGCATGAAGGCAAAGCCCGGCGTGCGGATCTTGCAGCGGTAGGGCTTGTTGCTGCCGTCGGCCACGAGATAGACGCCGAACTCGCCTTTCGGCGCCTCGACGGCCGTGTAGGTTTCGCCGGCCGGCACGTGATAGCCCTCGGTGTAGAGCTTGAAGTGATGGATCAACGCTTCCATCGAATGCTTCATCTCGCCGCGGCGCGGCGGGGTGAGCTTGTGGTTCTGGGTCACGACAGGACCGTCGGGCATCTCGTCCAGGCACTGCTTGATGATCCGAAGGCTCTGGCGCATCTCCTCGACCCGAACCAGATAACGCGCATAGCAGTCCCCGGTCTTGCCCACCGGCACATCGAAATCCATCCGGTCGTAGACGTCATAGGGCTGGGACTTGCGCAAATCCCACGCCACGCCGCTCGCGCGCAGGGTCGGGCCGGTCATGCCCCAGTCCATCGCCTCTTCGGGCGAGAACACGCCGATATCGACGGTGCGCTGCTTGAAGATTCGGTTTTCGGTAAGCAGGCTTTCCATGTCGTCGATGAACTTCGGATAGCTCTCGCAGAAGGCGTAGATATCCTCGACCAGCCCCGCGGGCAGATCCTGATGCACACCGCCAGGACGGAAATAGGCCGCATGCAGCCGCGCGCCCGAAACCCGCTCGTAGAACTCCATCATCCGTTCGCGCTCCTCGAACCCCCAAAGAAGCGGCGTCATGGCCCCGACGTCCAGCGCATAGGTCGTCAGGTTCATGATGTGGTTGAGGATGCGAGTGATCTCGGAGAACAGCACCCGGATGTACTGGCCACGCTCGGGCACGTCGATACCAAGCAGCTTCTCGACGGCCAGGGCATAAGTGTGCTCCTGACACATCGGCGAGACGTAATCGAGCCGGTCGAAATAGGGGACCGCCTGCAGATAGGTCTTGTACTCGATCAGTTTCTCGGTGCCCCGGTGGAGCAACCCGATATGCGGATCGGCGCGCTCGACAACCTCCCCGTCCATTTCGAGGACGAGGCGGAGCACGCCATGGGCCGCGGGATGCTGCGGCCCGAAGTTGAGGGTCATATTCTTTATCGCGACTTCGGACATCAGGTGCTCTCGGCCCCCTCTCCCTCATCTAATTCGGCCTTCTCGTCACCGGGAAGAATCTCGTTCATCCCTTCCCAGGGGCTGAGGAAATCAAAGCTGCGGAAATCCTGGGTCAGCTTGACCGGATCGTAGACAACGCGCTTCTGGGTCTCGTCGTAACGCACCTCGACGCGCCCGGTCAGCGGGAAGTCCTTGCGCATCGGGTGACCCTCGAACCCGTAGTCGGTGAGGATCCGGCGCAGGTCGGGGTGATCGGCGAAGTAGATGCCGTACATATCCCAAGTCTCGCGCTCGCACCAGCCGGCCGCGCTGAAGACGCTGGTCGCAGAAGGTACCGGTTCGTCCTCGCCGACACTCAGCTTCACCCGCAAACGCTGGTTCTGGCTCATCGACAACAAAGAATAGACGACATCGAAACGGGCCTCGCGCTCGGGATAATCCGCACCGCAGATATCGATCAACACCTTGAACAGGCAGGTGCTGTCGTCACGCAGGAATGTCAGCACCCGGGTGATCGACTCTGGTCGCACCGTAACCATCAGCTCGCCGACGGCGACCTCGGTACCGATCACATCCTGCGGCAGCGCAGCGGCAATATAATCGCCGAGATCTGTGAGTGCTTCGTCCATACCCGTGTCTGTAATACCTTGCTCGGTGCCCGATCTAGCGCGCGATGGTTCCGGTACGCCGGATCTTTCGCTGCAGTTGCATGATGCCGTAGAGCAAAGCCTCTGCCGTGGGCGGGCAGCCGGGCACGTAGATATCGACGGGAACGATCCGGTCGCATCCACGCACAACTGAATAGGAGTAGTGGTAGTAGCCCCCGCCATTGGCGCAGGAGCCCATGGAGATCACCCAGCGCGGCTCAGGCATCTGGTCGTAGACCTTGCGCAGTGCCGGCGCCATCTTGTTGGTCAGCGTGCCGGCGACGATCATCACATCGGACTGACGCGGGCTCGGCCGGAACAGAAAGCCGAACCGGTCCATGTCGTAGCGCGACGCGGCAGTGTGCATCATCTCGACCGCGCAGCAGGCCAAACCGAAGGTCATCGGCCAGAGCGAGCCCGTGCGGGCCCAGTTGACCAGCTTATCTGCGTTGGCCAGCACGAAACCCTTGTCGGCCAGCTCCGCGGAGACCGCTTCGATCGCCGCGTCCTGATCGGGACCCGGCTGGAAGACGGCTTCGGCGGGGTCGCGAACGGTTATTCCCATTCGAGCGCTCCTTTGCGCCATTCGTAAACAAACCCGACCGTCAGGATTCCCAGGAAAACGATCATTGACCAGAAGCCGAATTCACCGATGTCCGAGAGCGTGATGGCCCAGGGGAAGAGAAATGCCACTTCGAGGTCGAAAATGATGAACAGGATCGCCACGAGATAGAAACGCACATCGAACTTCATACGCGCATCATCGAAGGCATCGAAGCCGCACTCATAGGCGGAGTTCTTTTCCGGATCGGGCTTGCGCGCGCCAACGATTACGGACGCCATGATCATCAGACCCGACAGGCCGACGGCCAGACCGAGAAAGATCAGAATCGGCAGGTATTCGAGGAGGAGTTCTTCCATCGATAAAACCTTGGTTTCGGCCTTCGCAAGCGTGCGTTACACGATCTGGATCGGCTCCGAATCGCACACCCGAAAACCCCGTATTAAGCGGGCTCAGGCTTACACCAGCGCGCACGGCCGTGCAAGACTGCGAACACGCGCGTGAGGCGTTGTGGCCCATGTCTTTTCGCTTGTTTGAAACAGCCGGACCTGACACCCGATTCGAATGCAAAACAGGACCCGCGAGGGTCCTGGCGCAGTTCTTCATCTATGGGCTAGGTGGCGGGAGTGACGGGACTCGAACCCGCGGCCTCCGGCGTGACAGGCCGGCGCTCTAACCAACTGAGCTACACCCCCAAGCCGAGAGCGGATGTACTGCCGCCCCCCACTTATGTCAAGCGAAGGGGACATGATTCCGCTTGTTCAGGCAGAAAGAACCTTGCGCATCGCCTCGGCGGCGTAAATTTGCGCGGCGCGGCCGTCATCGACCACTGGTGCGAACGAGTAAAACCCGTGCATCATGCCCGGGTAGTCCCGGTGCTCGACGGAAACACCGGCCGCGCCCAGCGCCTCGGCGAGTGCGACTCCCTCATCGTGCAGGACATCGCATTCCGCGGTGATCACCAGTGCGGGCGGCAGGTTCGAAAAATCCTTGGCCCGCAATGGTGCGGCACGCCAGTCTTCCCGGTCTTCCGGCCCGTTCAGGTAGTGATCGCGAAACCAGCTCATGCCGGCAGCGGTCAGAATTCCCGCGCCTTCCGCATAGGTCTCGTACGACGGTGTGTCGAAGGCATAGTCCGCCACCGGGTAGACCAGCAGCTGGAATGCGATATCGGGTCCGCCCGCGTCCCGGGCCATCATCGCCACCACCGCAGCGAGGTTGGCACCCGCGCTGTCGCCGGCCACGGCAATGCGAGCCGGGTCCACACCCAGTTGCCGGGTATTCTCGGCAACCCATTTGGTTGCCGCGTAGCAATCTTCGGGTGCGGCGG
This sequence comes from Alphaproteobacteria bacterium, assembly GCA_049601915.1. Lineage (GTDB taxonomy): Bacteria > Pseudomonadota > Alphaproteobacteria > UBA6615 > UBA6615 > UBA8079. Next base: position 63,880 of record JBMYRB010000003.1, on the reverse strand, counting down.
GAAACTTGTGCTCGGGTCCCATGCGGTAATCGACGGAGACAACGAGATAGCCCGTATCGGCGCAAAAGTTGCGCGCCACCTGGTCATGGGAGTTCAGGCTACCGATCACGTGGCCACCGCCATGGAAGAACATGATGGCGGGCGCGATATCTGTCTGAACAATGTCCGGCCAGTAGACCCGCATGGTCATATCGTCACCGTTCGCCCCGTCGATCACGGTGTCGGCGACCATGCGCACCTTCGTGCGGTCCTGGTCACGCGCGCGCGACATCTCGTCCATCTGCACCCGCGCTTCCTCGGGCGTGAGCTCATGGGTCGGGCGCACCCCGGCAGCCGCGGCGCGTTCGATCAACGCAACAATCTGTGGGTGAAGAGGCATCTACGTCTCCTGACGCGAGGTCATGTCGTAATGGAACGGGCGGAAGGTAGAGCAAAATTCACGTAATCGTTCAAGCGGACGGCACGACAGACGACTTGGCGACGAACATCAACCGCAGTAGCCTTGAGAGACCGAAAACAACAAACGCTCGCATCCCAGAGAGGAACCACGCCATGCCGGCCCCCAAAGTCATCGTCCAGCTGTATCCGGTCTTTCCCGCCGAAGACGAACATGATCGCCGCGCCAAGGCGCCTATCGGGCGTGACTCCGAAATCTATAACAAAATCGTCCATGAGTGGACGGACATCATCAAGGCGGCCGACGAGATGGGCGTGTGGGGCATGTCCACGATTGAGCATCATCTCCATTCCGAGGGCTATGAGGTCGGGCCGAACCCGGGGGTAATGAATGCCCACTGGGCCGCCCACACCAAGAACATCAATGTCGGCGCCTTCGGCTATGTGATGGCGACGCATGATCCCATTCGCGTGGCCGAAGAGACGGCCATCATCGATCACCTGACCAATGGCAAATATTTCGTCGGCTTCGCCCGGGGCTACCAGTCGCGCTGGACCAACATTCTGGGCCAGGGCAGCAACGCGGTCGCGACCGTATCCGACGGCAGTGCTAATGATCTGAAGAACCGGGAGATCTTCGAGGAACGGGTCGAGATGGTGCTGGATTGCTGGACCAAGGATTCGGTCGAGCTCAAAGGACAGTTCTATCAGGCGCCCTACCCCCATGACACGGGCATCGCCGATTATGAAGGTTACGAGATCGCCCGTGAGGCCGGCGCGGAAGGCGAGATCGACGATGGCGGCGTGCTGCGCCGCATCTCTGTCGTCCCCAGCCCGTATCAAAAACCACACCCGCCCGTGTTCTGCGCCGTGGCGCGATCGCGTGCGACGATAGAGTTCGCGGCCAAACACGGGTTCCGGCCGAGCTACTTCAACCCGACCGACGGTGTTGTGGAACTCGCCGGCGTCTATCAGGAGGAAGCCGCCAAACATGGCCGCCAACTCCAGTACGGGCAGATGCAGAACATCGTGCGCCACACCCGCATCGGCAAATCGGCCGAAGACTTCGACCGCAAGGTCCGCGCCTATGACCTGGACATCTTCAAGAACTTCTACTCGGTCTTCGGGAACCATAATGTGGACCCGGTCAACCATGACGCCGAGGCGGCCTTCCGTGCCATGAAAGAGCACAAGTTCATCCTCGGCGGCACGGTCGATGACGCCATCGCCGATTGGCAGGATATCTATTCGCGCATCCCGTGCGAATATATCACCCTGATCTGGCACTGGGCCCAGCAGCCCAAAGACGAGCTGCTCGAAGAAATTCAGCTATTCATGGAGAAGGTCGTACCGGAACTCGAAACTCCAGACTTCGACGCCATCGCCGCGGAGTAGTGCTCCCTCCTAGGCCGCGAGGGACCGTTTGCTGCCGCGCACCTTCGGCTTCAGGTCATCCCGGCAGAAGGCGTGCAGGAAGCAGGTCCGCTCGCCGACCTCCAGGATCTTCTGGGCCGTGTCATCTTCGGCGTCCGTGTCCAGATAGACATGGGTCTCAACCGGCTGGGCGACAGCCGCCTGGCCCGTGCCGCCCGACGCGCCGCCGAGGGAGAAATGGGTGTCCTGGATGATCGAGTAGTTCGTCAGCGGCAACTTCGCCATCTTGGAGAAGCGGCCCATCTGGGTCATAAAGCACAGGCCAATCCCGCCCGAGATCAACGAGGCCGCATCCGGCGCGCGTCCGTCCTCGGATGAGAGGAACTCCCAGCTCGGCGCTTCGGGGCCGTACTGCTCCTTCATGATGTGCTTCACGCCATCCTCGCGCAGCACGCAGCTCGTGTGCATATGCAGGTTGGTGACGTCGCCGCGCTCCGCATCCGTCGCCGTGCGGGTCTTGAGGAAGGCCTCATAGGCAGCCCCCTCATCGCGCATGAGGAGCACCAGATCATCAACGGCCGGGCTGTCGGCCAGGCGTTCGAGATTCGGGAAATTGTCGCCCGGGTTCGGGAATGGCTCCATGTCGAGCGGCGTGACCGCGCTCGGGGTCAGGACCTTACCGTTATGAACAAGGGTAAAAAGACTCGGATGCTCACCGCGCGCCAGGCCATTCAGGGGTGCGGCGGCAATCGCCTCGTAGAGTAAAGTCTGCAGCTCCGCATCATTGCAATCTGCTTCACAATTGACCGCCAGCTCCGGCGGCATCGCGCCGCTGTTCATCGTGCCTTTGCGGAAATCGCCCTCTCGATAATATTTGTTCTCGAGCACAAGCTCGAGATCGCGCAGCTCGATCTGGCGCTGCTCGGCAAGGGCGACGACCTCGTTCATATAGGACGCGATCATGCCCGCGCTGAGATAAGTCAGCGGGTTCGGCGCCTTGTTGAAACCGCCCAGATGCTCGCCCTCATCGCATGCGAAACGCCACGCGGTGCCGGTGGCCGCATTCACGACAAGCGCCTCTTTCTGCATGCCGCCCAGGGACCGAACCCAGGTTCGCAGCGACTGGCCATGGGGGTTCGGCGGTGTCGGGAATCCTGCCTCGGCAGCATTCGCCGCGATGTAGTAGAGGGGTTCGCCGATCTCTTCGAGGGGTGTCATGCTCATCATCCTGCCCTTTGGTTTCTTTCCGGCACGGATTTATCCGCGCGCACCTACTATTCGGGTTTCAGTCTAGATATTTCGCCGGACGTACCGCGGCAAGTCGCCCACTACAACATCACCGTGCCGCCATCGACCATGATCGTCTGACCGGTCACGAAGCGGCTCGCATCCGATGCGAGATAGACGATTGTACCGGCCATGTCCGTCGGCTCAAGGTTGCTTTTAAGGCTCTGGCCCTGGGCAATCGCGCCCAGCATGCCATCACGTTTATCGCCCATGAACTCGTCGGTTCCCTCCGTCAGCACCGCACTGGGCGCAACGGCGTTTACCCGGATCCAGTCGCGGCCGAGCTCCCGGGCGAGCGACCGTGTCATGCCGATCACTGCCGCCTTGGAGGTTGCGTAATCCACCGCATAGGCCATGCCGTATTTCGCCGCGAGGGAGGAGATATTAATGATCGACCCGCCGCCGGCCTCACGCATCGCCGGCACACATGCCTTGCAGCATTGCCAGATCCCCTTGACGTTGACGGCCATCACCCGGTCCCACTGATCGTCCGGCAACTGATCGAAACGCCCGCCGGATATATCGCCGTAGAGCGCTGCATTATTGACCAGCACGTCGATCCGCCCGAACGCTTCCGTTGCGGCCTCGGCCATCGCCTGACAGCTCGCCATGTCGGCGACATCCAGAGAGACGCCGATAATCCTGCCGCCCGCGGCCTCAACAGCGGACACGGTCTCGCCGGTATCGCGGATATCAGTCGCCACGACGGCCAAGCCTTCCGCTGCAAGCGCCTCGCAATACGCACGGCCCAGCCCCCGGCCACCGCCCGTGACAATCGCGACTTTTCCGGTTTGTTCGCTCATTTCGTCTCCTATTCGCCAAGCTCGGCGTTGACCGTGATCCCGATCTTGCCGACCTGTTCGCCGCTCTCGAGTTTTTGCAGAGCCGCAGGCACGTCTTCCAGCGCGTAGATGCTGTCAAAATGCGGCGCGAACAGTTTGCGTTCCGCCGCATCGATCAGAGTTCGGAACTCCTCGAAGTTGCCGATCGTCACGCCGATGACCTGCAATTGGCGAATGAACAGGCGTTGCAGGTCGGCCTTGGGATTGGGGCCCGAGGTCGCGCCGCAGACAACGATCCGGCCGCCGCCCACGGCAGCGCGCATCGACGTGTCCCAGGTCGCCTCCCCGACATTCTCGATGACGACATCGACACCACGCTTGTTCGTCGCGGCGCGAACCGCATCCAGGACATCATCGTTTCGGTAATTAATCAGCGCGTCGGCGCCATACTGCTTCGCCACGGCGAGCTTCTCGTCGGATGAGGATGTCACGATGGCTCTCGCGTTGCGCATCTTGCAGAACTGCAAGGCCGCCAACGACGCGCCGCCACCGACCCCGTGGATCAACACCGTATCTTCCTGGGTCACCTGCCCGGCCGAGGTAACCATACGCCAGGCCGTCAGATAGGCCGTCGGCAGAGCCGCTGCATCGCGGAAACTCAAATTGTCGGAAATCGGAAATGCGCAGGCTGCCGGGACCACGATGTAGTCGGCAAAGGTTCCGTCGAAATTCTCGCCCGGGACGGCACGCTTGAATGACAGCATCTGGTCGCCGCGCCGGCTGAACTCGTCGTCGCCGAATTTGGCCGGATAGACAACGACGCGCTCGCCGGGCTTGCGGTTCGAGACGCCATGTCCGACCGCATCGATGACGCCCGCGCCATCAACGCCCATGATCAGCGGCAATTCATGGCGAAACCCGCTACCGTCATTGGCCATGTAGAGATCGACACGATTGATGCCCGCGGCCGCGATCAGGATACGCACATCCCCGGCCCCGAAACTCGGCTTGGGGCGCTCTCCGACGACGACCGATGAAAGGCCCTCATGCCCGTCCAGATAGACGGCCCGCATTGTGTCCGTCACGGACATCGCAAATCTCCGTTCGGCGAAGAGAATGGTGGGCGGTGACGGGATCGAACCGCCGACCCTCTCGGTGTAAACGAGATGCTCTGCCAGCTGAGCTAACCGCCCGGTGTCGGGGTTCTATCCCAATTCCCATGTTGCGGGCCAGCCCCAGCAGACGATTGGATGATGTCACATCCCGAAATGCAGCGGGCCGGCCGCAGAAACTACGGCCGGCCCACGCAAAACGCGAAAACGCTTCAGTTTAGTTCACGGCGTCCTTGAGAGCCTTGCCCGCCTTGAACTTGGGCTGCTTCGAGGCCGGAATCTGAATGGCAGCGCCGGTCTGCGGGTTACGGCCCGTTGTGGCCTTACGCTGGGCGACGGAGAAAGTACCGAAACCCACGAGGCGGATTTCATTTCCGCTCTGGAGAGCACTTGTAATGTTGTCGAGCACACTGTCGACGGCCTTACCGGCGTCGGCCTTGGAAAGACCGGATGAGTCAGCAACGGATGCGACGAGATCGTTCTTGTTCACAATTGACCCCCTTATGGGTTGGTTCAGTGGATCTGAAGTCTGGATCGGGAAGTCCCACTCCAAACAGTCCGGGGAGTCTAGAAGCCGCGATTCCGAGCCGTCAATCAAAACGGCCCGGAATTCCGGGGTTTTTAACGAAAATTATGTTGCGACTCGGCGTTGTAGCCTAGTCAACCCTAGTGACGCACCACACCAGAGGTGTCGGAATTGTCATCTTTGCCCGAAACAGAGCCCGACTCGTGTTCCGATTCGTCCCACTCGATAGGCACCAAAGGCTGGCTCAACGCGTGTTCCAGGACTTCATCGACGGTGGTCGCCGGGATGATTTCCAGCCCCTTCGTGACGTTGTCCGGAATGTCGGCCAGATCCTTTTCATTGTCCTGTGGAATGATCACGGTCTTCACCCCGCCGCGCAAAGCGGCAAGCAGCTTCTCTTTGAGCCCGCCGATCGGCAGCACCCGGCCGCGCAACGAGATCTCGCCGGTCATGGCGACATCCTTGCGAACAGGGTTTTGGGTAAGCGCGGAGACCATCGATGTGACCATCCCCACGCCGGCAGACGGGCCATCTTTTGGCACGGCCCCTTCGGGTACATGGATATGAATATCGCGCCGCTCAAACAGCGGCGGTTCGATTCCGAACTCGATCGCGCGTGAACGCACATAGGCGTTGGCTGCCTGCACGGATTCCTGCATCACGTCCCCGAGTTTGCCGGTGACGGTAACCTTGCCCTTACCCGGCATCAGGAGCGCTTCGACCGTCAGCAATTCACCGCCGACCTCGGTCCAGGCAAGCCCGGTGACCACGCCGACCAGATCATCGGCCTCGGTCTCGCCAAAGCGGAACTTCCTAATACCGGCATATTTGTCGAGATTCTTGACCGTCACCTTCACGGCGTCGACATCCTTCTCGACCGCAATTTCCTTGACTGCCTTACGCGCCAGGTTGGCAATCTCGCGCTCAAGACTGCGGACGCCGGCTTCGCGGGTGTAGTAGCGGATGAGGTCACGCAACGCAGAGTCGGAAATCGACCATTCCTCTTCCTTGAGGCCATTCTCCGTCACCTGCTTGGCGATCAGATGGCGTTTGGCGATCTCCACCTTCTCGTCCTCGGTGTAGCCCGGGATCCGGATGATTTCCATGCGGTCCATCAGCGGCCCCGGCATGCGCATGGAGTTGGCCGTGCATACGAACATCACGTCCGACAGGTCGTAATCGACCTCCAGATAATGATCTTGGAACGTATGGTTCTGTTCCGGGTCGAGCACCTCGAGAAGGGCCGAAGACGGGTCGCCGCGCCAGTCGGCGCCCAGCTTGTCGATTTCATCGAGCAGGAAGAGCGGGTTCGAGGTCCCGGCCTTCTTCATGCCCTGGATCACCTTGCCTGGCATCGAGCCGATATAAGTGCGCCGGTGACCGCGGACTTCCGCCTCATCGCGAACGCCCCCCAGGGACATGCGCACGAATTTGCGCCCGGTCGCGCGTGCGACCGATTTGCCGAGGGACGTCTTGCCGACGCCCGGAGGCCCGACCAGACACAGGATCGGTCCCTTGATCTTCGACATGCGCTGCTGCACGGCGAGATATTCCAGGATGCGCTCCTTGACCTTGTCGAGACCGTAATGGTCCTGATCGAGAACCTCATGGGCCGCCATGATGTCTTTCTTGACCCGCGAACGCTTCTTCCACGGGATCGCCAGGATCCAGTCGAGATAGTTGCGCACGACGGTCGCCTCGGCCGACATCGGGCTCATATTGCGAAGCTTCTTCAGCTCCTGTCCGACCTTCTCTTTCGCTTCCTTGGTCAGGCGCGTTTTCTTGATCCGATCTTCGAGTTCCTGGAGTTCATCGCGGCCGTCCTCAGCCTCGCCGAGCTCTTTCTGGATCGCCTTGAGCTGTTCGTTCAGATAATACTCCCGCTGCGTCTTCTCCATCTGGCGCTTGACGCGGCTGCGGATGCGTTTCTCGACCTGCAGGACGCCGATCTCACCTTCCATGAAGCTATAGATCTTCTCCAGCCGCTTCTGGATCGTGTCGGCCTCGAGCAGCTCCTGCTTGTCGGGAATCTTGAGCGAAAGATGCGACGCGATCGTGTCGGCCAGCTTGCTGGGCTCGTCGATCTGGTTGATCGAGACGAGCACCTCGGGCGGCACCTTGCGGTTGAGCTTGATGTACTGCTCGAACTGGGTGACGACCGAGCGGCCGAGCGCCTCGATCTCGCTTTCGTCTTCGGGGGCATCGGCGCTGACTTCTGCGAACGCCTCGAAGAAATCCTCATTGTCGGTAAACTCGACGACCGACGCGCGCGCGCTTCCTTCAACCAGAACCTTGACGGTGCCGTCCGGGAGTTTGAGAAGTTGCAGGATCGTGCCCACTGTCCCGACCGTAAAAAGGTCCTCCGGTGACGGATCGTCCTCACCCGCGTCCTTTTGGGTCACGAGAAGGATTTTCTTGTCGTCCTTCATCACGTCCTCAAGCGCCCGCACTGATTTCTCGCGCCCCACAAACAGGGGAACGATCATGTGCGGAAACACGACGATGTCGCGTAACGGCAGGACCGGGAACAAGCTACCTTTGGAAATATCAGTCATTTTGCATTCCGATTTCGCAATTCCGGTTTTCGGATTAACCAAAAAACCTTGCGCATGGGTTTACGGCTGGAGACAGGGAACGCCGCTTTGGCGAGTCGCACCATGACCATTTATTTGGTCCAAAGCGTCCCGACAATCAAGGGGATGGAACAAGTTGTGAAAATTACCCGGATTGTCGAGCACACGGGAACTCTCGCAGACGACAAGGCAGGCGAACAGCCGGATGGCCGTTCAAACCGGATCAGGCGCTGGTGCCCAGATCCTCGCGCTTGTCCGCATAGATATGCAGCGGGGCCGCGTTGCCATCGACGACTTCACCGTTGATCACGACCTCTTCGACGCCATCCATGCCGGGCAAGTCAAACATAGTGTCGAGCAGGATGTTTTCCATAATCGAGCGCAGGCCGCGTGCACCTGTCTTGCGGGCGATCGCCTTCTTTGAAATGGCCCGCAGCGAATCCTCGGCGAAGGACAGCTCGACACCCTCCATCTCGAACAAACGCTGATACTGTTTGATCAGCGCGTTCTTCGGCTGAGTCAAAATCTCGATCAGGGCGTCTTCATCGAGATCACCGAGCGTCGCGAGCACCGGCAGGCGCCCCACAAATTCGGGGATGAGGCCGAACTTCAGGAGATCCTCGGGCTCGACTTCGCTTAGAAGTTCGCCGGTCTGTCGGTCATCAATGCTCTGGACATCGGCACCGAACCCTATCGCTGTATCCTTACCGCGGCTCGCGATAATCCGTTCCAGGCCGGCGAACGCGCCGCCTACGATGAACAGGATATTAGTGGTGTCGACCTGCAGGAACTCCTGCTGCGGATGCTTGCGCCCGCCCTGCGGCGGCACGGAGGCAACCGTGCCCTCCATGATCTTCAGCAGCGCCTGCTGCACACCCTCGCCCGACACGTCGCGCGTGATCGAAGGGTTGTCCGACTTGCGGCTGATCTTGTCGACCTCGTCGATATAGACGATGCCGCGCTGCGCACGCTCGACATTGTAGTCGGCCGACTGCAGCAGCTTCAGGATTATGTTCTCGACATCCTCGCCGACATAGCCCGCCTCAGTGAGGGTCGTGGCGTCAGCCATGGTGAAGGGAACGTCAAGGATGCGCGCCAGCGTCTGCGCCAGCAGTGTCTTGCCGCAACCCGTCGGGCCGATGAGAAGGATATTCGACTTGGCAATCTCAACTTCATTGCCCTTCGGGCCGCCGCTGAGTCGCTTGTAATGGTTGTGTACCGCCACCGAGAGCACGCGCTTGGCCCGATCCTGACCAATCACATAATCATCGAGCACTTCGCAAATCTCTTTCGGAGTCGGCACGCCATCGCGCGACTTCACGAGTGTCGATTTATTCTCTTCCCGGATGATGTCCATGCATAGTTCGACGCATTCATCGCAGATGAAAACTGTTGGGCCCGCAATTAGCTTGCGGACTTCATGCTGACTCTTTCCGCAAAAGGAGCAGTAAAGAGTGTTCTTGGAATCGCCGTTACCGGACTTGCTCATACCAATATGGTCCCGTGCTGGGGCGTGGTGTTCGGAAGGATTCTCTGCCGAAGCGAATCACTAACAGAAGCGATTGAACAATAGCTAACCGTCAGCGATCAATAATTAGTTAAACGAGTTGATCGACAACGCACAGATTTTGTACGCCGATCTAGTCGCTTTCTTCGTCTCCATCTGTATCTGCGCGGCTCGAAACCACCTCGTCAATCAGACCAAATTCCTGTGCTTCATCCGCCGTATAGAAGCGATCACGCTCGAGCGCCTCGCCGATCTTGTCGACCGATTGCCCGGTATGCCCGGCATAAATTTCATTCAGCCGCTGGCGGATTTTCAGGATCTCCTGAGCGTGGATCTCGATATCCGTTGCCTGGCCCTGGAATCCACCGGAAGGCTGATGCACCATAATGCGCGCATTCGGCAGCGCAAAACGCTTGCCCTTCGCACCGCCCGCGAGTAGCAGCGAGCCCATCGAGGCCGCCTGGCCCACGCAAAGGGTCGCCACATCGGGTCGGATGTACTGCATCGTGTCATAGATCGACAGGCCCGACGTCACCACGCCGCCTGGCGAGTTGATGTAGAAGCTGATATCCTTGTTCGGGTTTTCGGCTTCCAGAAACAACAGCTGCGCGCAAATCACACTCGCGACCTCGTCCCCCACCGGACCGGTCAGGAAGATGATGCGTTCCTTCAGAAGCCGGGAGTAGATGTCATAGGCGCGTTCGCCACGGTTCGTCTGCTCGACGACCATCGGCACAAGCGCATTCATCCGCGGTTCTTCGTAATTCGCCATGATGTTGAGTTACTCCGTACTCGGGCCAGACAAGCCATGGTTACAAAATAGGCTTCGGGCGAGTCCCTGCAAGTGGCAGTGACGAGCGGCCTATTTCGTCGCCGCCTTGCCGTCGTCCTTTGCCTTGCTCTTGAGAGCTGCTTTCTTCTTCGCGGCCGCCGGCTTCTTGGCGGCGGCTTTTTTCGCCGGTGCCTTCTTTTTAGCCGCAGGCTTTTTCTCGGCCGACTTGGCAGCTTCGGCTTCGGCAGCTTCCGCCTCGGCTTCGGCATTGAGTTGTTCCGGCGTCAGTTCTCGCTCGGTCACATTCGCCATCTCGATAACGAAGTCGACGACCTTGTCCTCGAAAATCGGCGCCTGCAGCGACGCGCTGGCCTGCGGGTTGTCCCGGTAAAACTCGATCACCTGCTGTTCCTGGCCCGGTAGCTGACGTGCCTGTTCCATGATCGCCCGGTTGATCTCTTCCTGGGACACGGTCAGTCCGTTCTGCTCGCCGATATGCGACAGCAACAGCCCCAGGCGCACTCGCCGATCGGCAATCTCCTGATACTGGGTGCGCAGCTCCTCGTCGGACTTACCCTTGTCCTCATCGTCGAGCTTGTCTTCTTCCTTCGCCTGCTCGATCTGGGCCCAGATCTGATTGAACTCGTCTTCCGCCATCCGTGGCGGAACGTCAAAATCATGGGCATCCGAAAGCTTATCGAGCAAATCGCGCTTGGTCCGCTCACGGGTCAAACGGCCATATTCCTGGCCAAGCTGATCACTGATCGCGTCCTGGAGCGCCGCCAGATTCTCAAGTCCGAGACCTTCGGCAAACGCATCGTCGATCGTTACTTCGACGGCGCCATGAATTTCCTGCACGGTGCAGTCGAAGACCGCATCCTTGCCTGCCAGTTCATCGACATTGTAGTCCGCCGGGAACACGACCTTTACCTCAAGCGGTTTGCCCGCCTCGACGCCGACCAGCTGCTCCTCGAACCCGGGAATGAACTGATTTGAACCGAGCTCAAGGCGGATGCCCATGCCCTCGCCGCCTTCGAACGGCACATCGTCGATCTTGCCCTCGAAGTCGATGATCACGACATCGCCATTCTCCGTCGGGCGGCTTTCCTCGATGGGCTTAGTTTCGCGGTTCTGCTGGGCGATCCGGTTGATCGCATCCTTGATCTCGTCGTCGGTCGGAATGACCTTGACCCGATCCAGTTCAAACGCGGCAAGGTCGGTGACCTCGATGTCCGGCAGGATCTCGACCGAGAGGTCATATTCCAGGTCTTTGCCCTCATCGAATGACACAACCTCGATCTTGGGCTGTCCCGCCGGGCGCAGGCCACGCTCGGTGAGCACTTCCTGGGACGATTCCTGGACGGCAGCCTCGAGCACTTCGCCCATGACGGAGGCGCCATAGCGTTGCTTGAGAATATTGAGCGGCGCCTTTCCGGGACGGAACCCGGGGATGCTGATATCCCGACCCACTTCGGTCAGGCGCGCATCGACGCGCTGCTGAATATCATTCGCAACAATCGTGACTTTGAAATCACGCTGCAAACCTTCGGTATTTGTTTCGACGACTTCCATGTCCAGGTCCGATTTCCTGCTTCTTGTGTTTCCGGTTCCGGCGACCTTCTAAAATCGCCGGTTTGCGGCAGATAACCGCTTCTCGTTGCGCTTCAACGCGCCTGTGCAAGTGGTGCGGGCGAAGGGACTTGAACCCCCACGACTTTTCAGTCACCAGGACCTAAACCTGGCGCGTCTACCAATTCCGCCACGCCCGCGCACGCGCTTGTTGAAACTTCGGACTCGCACGCCACGCGTTTTCGAGCGGCAAACCGCACGAACGGCGGATGTCCTATACCATCGTACGAGCCGAGTAAACGCCGGAGCGGGGATCAGGAAGCGGAGTTCGAACCGCTGTCCGATACCCCGTCCTGTCCGAGATCGGCATATAGGGATTTCAGGACCGCGGGCAAGCCGTCAGCGATGTCTTCCGCAATCAATCCCGGCCCGAAGCCGGCTGCAGCCGCACCGTGCAACCAGACCCCGGCGCAAGCCGCCGTGAATCCCGGCATTCCCTGGGCCAGCAGCCCCAGAATGAACCCGGCCAGCACGTCACCGCTCCCGGCCGTCGCGAGCGTGGGCGGCGCATTTGCGTTGATGGCCGCGCGGCCGTCCGGCGCCGCAATGACCGTGTCCGCGCCCTTGAGGACCACCACCGCGCCCGAAAGCACCGCTGCGGCCCGTGCCCGGGCAAGCCGGTCGGCACCGTTATCATCGAGTGTTTCGACGAATATCCGATCAAATTCCCCCTCGTGGGGCGTCAATACCGTTTCTGCCGACCGGTCGCCGATCTGTTTGAACAACGCGCCCGGATCATCGGTGAACACCGAGATACCGTCCGCATCGACCACGCAAGCGCGCGCGCCGTCGAGTGCCGCCAGGACATTCGCCCGTGTGTCGGCGTTCAGACCATTGCCCGGCCCCACGAGCAACGCCCGCACCCGCGGATCAGCAACAGCCGCGGCGAATGCGTCTGTGTCAGGGGTGTTGCGCACCATGATGGAGGGTCGCCCCGACCGGTAAATCGCAATCGCCTCAGGCGGGCTGGCGATCGAGACCAGACCGGCGCCCGACCGCAAGGCCGCATAGGCCGCCAACTGCGCCGCGCCCGTCAGCTCTCCACCGCCGGCAACGACCGCATGGCCGCGGGTATATTTATGGCCCTCGGCCGAAGGGCGTGGAAAATCCGATGCCCAGAACATCGGCACATTGCGCCACTGGCGCGGTTCGATATCGTCCAGCACCGTGTCGGGAATACCGATGTCCGCGACCTCCACGCGTTCCGCCAGACCACGTCCGGGAAACAGCATATGCCCGGGTTTGTGGCGGAAAAACGTGACTGTCAGGTCGGCCTGAGGCGCGGCACCCAGAATCGCACCGGTATCACCGTGAATCCCGCTGGGAACATCGATGGCCAGACAAGGTTTCTTGTAAAGATTGATCTCGTTGATGACGTCGCGCGCCACGCCGTCCACCGGCCGGGTCAGCCCGGCCCCGAACAATCCGTCAACCACGACATCCGCCCAGCGGACCCATTCCCGGGACAACGCGTCCACTTCTCCGTCGCACTCTTCGATCCACCGCCGGGCGTTGATCGCCGCATCGCCGGCAAGATCGTCGATATCCCCGAGCAGGCCCAATGCCACGTCGCGGTCGCGCAACGTCAGCAGTCGGGCGGCGACAAATCCATCCCCGCCATTGTTGCCCGGGCCGCACAGCACCAGAATATGGCCGCGCGGCCACCTCGCCTCCAGCGCATCGGCGATCGCCGTGCCGGCCCGTTCCATCAATTCGAGACTGGGCACACCATGGTTCTCTGCTGCGGCGTCGGCGCGATACATCTGCGCGACGGTCAGCATTTCCGGCGTGTCATGGAACCAGCGTGTCGTCATCGTCGAAATACTCGCTCACAATCCGTCACAAGCATAGCCGCACAAAGAGCGGCCGAATTGCGCCAGGTCAGTCGCCGGACCCTGTCGGTTGTTCTGCGATGGGGAAATGGGGTGGCTGATGGGATTTGAACCCACGACCTCCTGGACCACAACCAGGCGCTCTAACCAACTGAGCTACAGCCACCACAAGCGGGCGTTTGTGTAGTCGCCGGACCGGATCGCGTCAAGCGCGGGCGTGCGATCCTATGCCGCCTTCTTTTTTCCACCCTTCGGTCTCCGCTTGCCCATGTCCGATACCGCGATCAGTTCGACCAGCGCATTCACGCTCGGACTTCCGCCGCCGCGGCGCCAGAACATCATCGTATCCGCGCTGTCCTGACCTTTCGGCAATGGGTGGATACGCAACCTTTTCTTCTCCGGAAAAGTATCGAGCACGCTACGCGGCATGAGCGAAATACCCATGCCGATGAGCACGCAGCCTAGGATCGCGTGATAGGAGCCCATCTCCACAAGGCGCGCCGTCCCCTCCCCGCGCCCTTGGACCCAGTCGAGCAAACGCTTGCGGTGCGGACAGCCCGGTTCGAAGGCGACCAGGGACCAGCTTCCGTCCGGCTCACGGTCGAAATTGTGATGCTCGATGCTCGAGACAATCACCAACTCCTCGGTAAAGGCGCGTATCTGTTCGAAGGGTTCGTCGGCAATCGGCCCGGCTCCGAATGCCACATCGATCTCGCCGGCCAGGATCGCGGCGGCGAGTTGTTCCGGGTTTCCCGTAGACAGTTCCAGGGTCACCTCCGGATACATCCCGGCATAGCGCGACAACGGCTCCGGCAATCGCACCGACGCCGTGCTCTCCATCGAACCGATACGAAGCAGCCCCCGTGGCCGCGAATCCTGAACCGCATTGCGCGCTTCCTCGGCAAGTTCGAGTAACCGATCGGCATACCCCGCAAGCGTCCGGCCGGCCGGGGCGAGATGCAGACCGCGTCCTTCACGCACGAACAAATCAACACCGAGATCCTCTTCCAACTGACGCACACGTGTGGTCACGTTCGACTGGACACGGTGCAGACGCTCTGCGGCCCGGGTTATGCCACCCTCTTCGACGACGGCCTTAAATATGCGCAGGTCCGAAAGATCCATGCATCTTTTTTCCTGATCTATTTGATCATAATAATTCATTATATATGATGTAACCGGGTACGGTAAAGCTCCCGCACCAACTGACGAGCCCCCGGCAAGGACGAGGCGCAAAGGAGCTGATCATGCGTATCGAGGAATTTCACGACCAACAACCCGATCCCGGCGATTTGTCTGCCCGGGAGTGGAACGCGCTCATCGAAGAGGGTGTCGCGCGCGGTCGCGCGTCATGGCGCGGCGGTGTGTCACGCGTTACGGCGACTCTTCACGGCGCCATATCTTGGCGCCCGGCGATTAGCCGGTGTTATTTCACAAAGGTCGCGAACGCGACATGCCGGCGAGTTAGAGATGCTCCACGAGCCAGTCCACCATGCCCGTGCGCACCTCGAACGCCCGGTTGTGGCAGCAATGGACACCATCCTCGACCATCCAAAGCTCGCCATTGTCCGGCAACGCCGCGGCAATACGTTCGGCCTGGGTAGCCTTGAAGATCGCGTCGTGTCGGCCGTGAACCACGAGCACCGGTGACGTCACATTGTCGATGCAGTCATCCAGCGTCGCATCGGGCAACCGGTCCAACGCGCCGGCTTCATCGTCGGCGCCCGTCGCCCAGACGAAACCGTCACGGATTAGTGACGGCATGGTCAGCCAGTCGCTCAGGTCCCAGGCGCCGCCAAACACCACCGTTGCCTTGATCCGCGGATCGATCGCCGCCTTGACCACATAGATGCCGCCCAGGCTGCGCCCGATCGTGCCAATGCGTTCGCCATCGACTTCCGGCCGCGCCGCCATCGCCTCGAATGCCGCCGTGATGCAATCTTCATAACGAGGGCCGAGCAACAAACCGGGATGAACCTCGCCCTGACCCGGTCCGTCGAAGGCGACCACTGCGAGCCCGCGCGCGACGGCGAAGTCCATGACGGTGGCGAAATCTTCCTTGGTTGAATCGAGCCCCGGCACCAGTAGCACCCCCGGCACCGGCCCATCACGATCCTCCGGTACGCGCAAGTAGGCCGGCAGAACGGTGTCACCAAACGGTATCTCGAGGCGCTCGGCAGACGGTGACATCAAGGGTGCGGCCTGACGAAACGCGTCCGTTTTTCGTGCCTGCAGCTCATTCTTGAGTGCGGGCAGATGGAAGGCAACGACCTGCGCGAAATGAAAACAAACCGACGCGCGCACGAATGCGGCGGCGGCACTCACCCCATGCCCTCGCGCCTGTCGCTCGGCGCCAACCTCCAGATACCCGTCGCCTATTTCCGCCCAGGCCACCGGCCACTCATCCCAGGTCGCAATCCGGTTCCGTACCGCCAGGGCGTCATTGGGATCACCGCCATCGGCCACCAGGCGCGGGATCCAGTATTTCAGAACCTCTTCATCGTCGAGCGGTCGCGATTGATCTTCGGACACGGCACCTACCCCCGTAATGGCCAACATCGGGTCGCGATGTTTGCAGGTTCCGGGGCGACGTGAAAGCTTTTGCCCTGCAAAACACCGACCGCCTATAGTGCGCGCCGTTTCGCGGAGCAAAAACTGAGAGACCGGATATGACGGGTGCGCAGCTAAAAACGGCGGTGAATTTGACACGCCTTGGAACGGAATCCGCGTTCGAGGTCCTGGCCCGCGCCGAGGGTCTGAAAGCCCAGGGACATGACGTGATCAATCTGGGCATTGGCCAGCCAGACTTCAGCACGCCGGAACACATCGTCGAGGCCGCCGTGAGGGCGCTGCGTGATGGGCATCACGGATACACCCCCGCCCCCGGTATTCTGCCGCTGCGCGAGGCTGTCGCGGCGGACATTCTTCGTCTGCGCGGTGTCGAGGTGGACCCCAACAACATCGTGTGCGTGCCCGGGGGCAAGGTAACCATGTTCTTCGCCATCATGATGTTCGGCGAGGCGGGTGCCGAGATCATGTATCCGAACCCCGGCTTCCCGATCTATGAATCCGCCATCAACTACTCGGGTGCGAAGGCCGTTCCCATACCGCTGCTCGAGGAGAATGATTTCTCGTTCGACGCGGAACAGGTGCTGTCGCTGATCACGCCCGCGACCCGCCTGATGATCATCAACACGCCGGCCAACCCGACCGGCGGCGCAGTGCCCAAGTCGGAGATGGACAAGCTCGCGGCCGGCCTCGAGAAGCACCCCCATGTCGCGATACTCTCAGACGAGATTTACGGCCAGATGACCTATGACGGACACGAGCATGTCAGCCTCTTGTCCTATGAGCATCTTCGCGACCGCCTGATCCTGCTCGACGGCTGGTCGAAGACATACGCCATGACCGGTTGGCGCCTAGGCTACGCCCTGTGGCCAGAAAGCTTGGTGGACGCCGCGACGCGCATGGCGATCAACTGCCATTCATGCGTCAACGCCGGCACCCAGTTCGCGGGCATCGCCGCCCTGGAGGGCCCGCAGGATTCCGTGCACGAAATGGTCCGCGCCTTCGATGAACGCCGGCACGTGATCGTCGAGGAACTGAATGCGATCGACGGATTCTCCTGCCGCACGCCGATGGGCGCTTTTTATGCATTCCCCAACATCTCCGGCACCGGCCAATCGGCACGGGAGGTTCAGGACAAGCTGCTGAGCGATGCATATGTGGCTACAGTGGCGGGCACCAGCTTTGGCCATCTGGGCAAGGATTACGTGCGATTTTCCTACGCTAACTCGGTCGAGAATATAAAGGCGGCACTCGAACGGGTACGCGAGATCTACAACTAATTGATCAAAATATAGGCATACTGCCTATTATACGAGCAATTTAGACGTAACAGACTGTAGCGCAGGATATTTTTTCCCTTTACTTTCAGCTAATTGCACATGTGCGTCAACTGGCACAAACAATGCTATGCCCAATATGTCGGCGGTGTGCGCTCTGTGCCCGCCGATTGAGCACTACGGTGGAGGCAAGAGACAGCAAATGAAAAAGATCGAAGCCATTATCAAACCGTTCAAGCTCGACGAAGTGAAGGAATCTCTGCACGAGGTCGGGCTCAACGGCATCACGGTAGTTGAAGCCAAGGGTTTTGGCCGTCAGAAGGGCCATACAGAGCTTTATCGCGGCGCCGAATACGTCGTCGACTTTCTGCCCAAAGTGAAGATCGAGATCGTCCTTGAGGATTCTCAGGTCGAACGGGCAATCGAGGCCATCCAGGAAGCCGCCCGCACGGGTCGCATCGGGGATGGAAAAATATTCGTCTCAACGATCGACGAGGCGATCCGGATTCGTACTGGTGAACGCGGCGCGGACGCCGTGTAGCGGTTTTGAAGTTGAGTAGAAGTTCGATCACACATCAAAAGATTTTTCCGAAAGACAGGAGAGCCTAACCAATGTCCGACATCAAAACCGTACTGGACATGATTAAAGAGAATGACGTCGAGTTCGTGGATTTTCGGTTTACCGACCCGCGCGGCAAGTGGCAGCACACCGCGCAGCACGTCTCGACCGTCGATGAGGATTTGCTGACCGATGGCGTTATGTTCGACGGTTCGTCGATCGCCGGTTGGAAAGCGATCAACGAATCCGACATGATCCTCATGCCGGACCTCAGCTCCGCCGTCATGGATCCCTTCACCGCCCAACCGCAGCTGATCTTGTTCTGCGATGTGCTCGAGCCGGCCACCGGCGAGCCGTACACCCGCGACCCGCGGGGCACGGCCAAACAGGCGCTGGCCTATATGGAATCCAGCGGTGTGGGCGACGCCGCCTACTTCGGCCCCGAGGCCGAGTTCTTCGTGTTCGACGATGTGCGTTTCGAATCGACGATGAACCGCAGCTTCTACGAAGTCGACAGCGACGAGGGCCCCTACAATTCAGGGGCAGATTTCCCCGAAGGCAACATGGGTCATCGCCCGGGCGTCAAGGGCGGCTACTTCCCCGTAGCGCCGGTCGATTCGATGACCGATATCCGTGCCGAAATGGTCACCACCGCGCTCGACATGGGCATCGCGATGGAAAAACACCATCACGAGGTTGCCCCCAGCCAGCATGAACTCGGCCAGAAGTTCGACACGCTCCTGCGGTCGGCCGACCAGATGCAAATCTACAAATATGTCGTCCACAACGTGGCCCACCAGTACGGCAAGACGGCGACCTTCATGCCGAAACCCATCGCCGGCGACAACGGTTCGGGCATGCATGTCCATCAGTCGGTCTGGAAAGACGGCAAGTCGGCTTTCGCCGGGTCGGGCTATGCCGACTTGTCGGACACCTGCCTCTACTACATCGGCGGCATCATCAAGCACGCCCGCGCGCTGAACGCATTCACCAATGCGAGCACCAACAGCTACAAGCGCCTGGTGCCCGGCTTCGAAGCCCCGGTCCTGCTCGCCTATTCCGCGCGCAACCGTTCGGCTTCCTGCCGCATTCCGTATGCGACGAGCCCGAACGCCAAACGTGTCGAGGTGCGGTTCCCCGACCCGACAGCCAACCCGTATCTGGCCTTCTCTGCCATGCTGATGGCCGGCCTTGACGGCATCGAGAACAAGATCCACCCGGGCGACCCGATGGACAAGGATCTCTATGACCTGCCGGCAGAAGAGCTTGAAGGCGTGCCGACCGTCTGCAGTTCGCTGGGTCAGGCCCTCGATGCGCTGAACGCGGACCGCGACTTCCTCAAAAAGGGCGACGTGTTCACCGACGATCAGATCGATGCCTACATCGAACTGAAACAGGAAGAGCTGACCAACTTCCTGCAGGCGCCGCACCCGGTTGAGTTCGAGATGTATTACTCGGTCTAGCAAAAGCCGGACGACAAATGACGAAGGCCCCGCCAACAGGCGGGGCCTTTTTCTTAGGACAATTGTGACCCGCTCTGTCCGGAACGCAGTACGCCCCCGCACCGTTCTCGTGGCTCATGACCGGCATGCCCGGTGCACCCGCGGGCGTGTCCAGGCCGTGATAGGTGCCGGAGTCGCCGAAGGTGAAGAAGGTCTCCCACGGCACATTGTCCGGATCGGTGAACCACGCCTTGTCAGACGGGGCATAGCAGCAGGTGGTTCCGTCCTCATTTGTGCGGCCCAGCGGCGCGCGATCGGCCTCGCCCCGAAACGCCTCGAACTCTTCCTTCGTGTCGAAGTGAAACCCGAGATGCTCGATACCCGGCGCGACTTGCCCGTCGCCAGGTCAACGATCAGTTCCGGGGACATTTTCGTTCGCGCGTATGCGGGCTTCCTTCGTACCCGCCGGCACCGAAACGCCCGACAGGGAGCGCGTGAAGGGTTGTTCGTTGACATGCGGGTGGGCCAGCGCGCGGGTCGCGAGAACCTTGCCGTCGAGGCTGACGACTTCCCAGTGGTTGGCATAATGCTCCCAGCCCTCATCAGCATGGCGCACGGTCACGGCGAAGCTGTAGGTGCTGCCGCTGTGCATCGCGACCGCGGTCACATCCGCCTCGCCCGCCATGGCTGTGCCGCCGATGATCCCCATCCCGAGGGCCGCGCTGGCAAGCATCGCCGTGATTCCGGATTTCCCAATCATGTGGCCGCGCCCTCCTGTTCAATCACGCGTGATTTCCCGTCTGGTCCTATTGCTACATAGGTGAACACGCCTTAGGTCACTTTTTTTTCGCGCACGAAACTGTCGCGGCGGATTGTCCAGACCTCGTTCAGGGAGGTCGTCGACGTCCGGCCGACCTTTTCGAGATCGGCGTAACAGGACACGACATCCCCACCTGCACCGGTTTCTTGAAGACCATGGACTCGACGGCGATCGTCACCGTGCGGCCACCCGAGTGGCTGCGCGCCGCAATGCCGCCGGCGATATCCATCTGCGCCAGCAGCCAGCCGCCGAAAATGTCACCGTTCGGGTTGGTGTCAGCGGGCATGGCCGCGGCCTAGATGAACAATTCACCGCGTGGTTCTTCTTCAACTGCGTTCTTCATTGTCACCTCACCCGCGAATCATCACATATTGCGCTCAGTCGGCGCCATCTTGGATTTCGCCTTGGAGTCGGGCGGCGAGCGGTGCACGACGGGAAACTTAGGATTACTTTTAACCGAGGCCACCGTGGCACGCGCAAAACGCAAAACCGAAGACCCAGGATTGTTCGACGAGGCCCCATCGGGCGGCGGTAACTACACTGCCGACGACATCGAGGTCCTCGAGGGGCTCGAGCCGGTGCGCCGGCGACCTGGCATGTATATCGGTGGCACCGATGCGCGCGCCCTGCATCATCTGGCCGCGGAAATCCTCGACAATTCCATGGACGAGGCCGTCGCCGGCCATGCCGACCGTATCGAGATGCACCTGAACGCCGACGGTTCACTCGCGATGACGGACAACGGACGCGGTATCCCGATCGACCCGCACCCCAAATTCAAGAACAAGTCGGCGCTCGAGGTCATCCTGACGACGCTCCATTCGGGCGGCAAGTTCGACGGCAAGGCCTACCAGACATCGGGGGGCCTGCACGGCGTCGGCCTCAGTGTCGTCAACGCGCTCGCCGCAACGCTCAGGGTCGAGGTGGCTCGCGACAAGGAGCTCTGGGCGCAGGAATATTCGCAAGGCAAACCAACCGGTAAGCTGAAGAAATTGAAAGCGGTGCAGAACCGGCGCGGCACGACCGTGATCTTCCTGCCCGACCCGGAAATCTTCGGCAAAACCGCCACCTTTGATGCACAACGCCTGTACGATATGGCGAAGTCCAAGGCGTATCTGTTTCGCGGTGTCGAGATACGCTGGTCACGCGACCCCGAACTGCCGGGGGCCGACGATGTGCCGGAAGCCGAAATATTCCAGTTTGCAGATGGCATCCTCGATTATCTGCGCTCGACGATCGGCGAACGCCCGCTCGTCGGGGCAGATATCTTCGCCGGCCGGGCCGACCTTAACGGCACCCAGGGCCACATTGAATGGGCCGTGTGCTGGCCCACCGACGGCGAAGGCTTCGTCAGCTCCTATTGCAACACCGTTCCCACGCCCGAGGGCGGGAGCCATGTCGCCGGCATCCGCGGCGCACTGACCCGCGGCCTCAAGGGCTATGGCGAACTCACCAACAACCGCAAGGCAGGTCAGCTGACCGCCGACGATATCGCCGACGGTGCGGCGATTGTCCTGTCGCTGTTCATCGCCGAACCGCAATTCCAGGGCCAGACCAAGGAAAAGCTGTCCATGCCCGAGGCGGCACGGATCGTCGAGGCGCAGCTCAAGGACCATTTCGACCATCATTTGTCGAACGACCGGCAGAATGCGGATGCGCTGCTGGAATGGGCGATCGAACGCGCCGAGGAGCGCAAGCGCCGGCGCGAAGACCGGGCGATGAAACGCAAGACCGCCGGCCGCAAGTCCCGCCTCCCCGGAAAGCTTGCCGATTGCACACGCTCCAGCGCGGAAGGCACGGAAATCTTCCTCGTCGAGGGCGACAGCGCGGGCGGATCGGCCAAACAGGCGCGCAGCCGCGCGACCCAGGCCATTCTCCCGCTGCGCGGCAAGATTCTGAACGTCGCCAGCGCGTCGGCCGACAAGCTGCGCGGCAACCAGGAACTGAGCGATCTGATACAGGCGCTCGGCTGCGGGTCCGGCAAGACCTTCGATCTGTCGAAGCTGCGCTACGAGCGCGTGGTCATCATGACCGACGCCGACGTCGACGGCGCTCATATCGCGTCCCTGCTCATGACCTTCTTCTATCGCGAAATGTCCGAACTGGTGACCAACGGGCATCTGTTTCTCGCCGTGCCGCCGCTTTACAGGCTGGCCAAGGGCGGTGACGTGGTCTACGCGCTGGACGATGCCGACCGCGAACGCCTGATGGCGGAGCATTTCTCAGGCGCGGGCAAGGTCGAAATCAGCCGGTTCAAGGGCCTGGGCGAGATGCCCCCGGCCCAGCTGCGCGATACGACCATGGACCCGGAGAAACGCCAGCTCATTCAGGTCGCACTGCCCAGCGCCACGGATGCGGAAAAATCCCGCGCCCGCGACGCCAAAGCCACGGCGCAACTGGTCGAACAGCTCATGGGCCGCAAGGCAGAGCTTCGTTTCAGGTTCATCCAGGACAATGCCAAATTCGTGGCCGAGCTCGACGTTTAGGCACTCACGCAGATGTGCCTGGCCGCAATTTGGCCAAACTCCGGACCGACACTAAGTATATGCATGGCTCACGCCATGTTTGCCGCTTGCCCGGCAACAACGAAGCCGACTTGGATCTATATCTCTGTCCCGGAGTTTCGACATGCTCAGCAAGCCCCGCGTTCCTGCAAATCTGCCCCTCACAGCCATCGCACTCGCAGCATTGACCGCATGCACAGGCGCGACCGTGTCACGCGTTGATCGTTCTTTCCAGTATAACGCCCTTGAAGCCAGCGCGGCCGACGGCGGTGACCGGCAAATGCAGGTCGTCGTATTAGGTAATCCATTCGATATTCTCCGATCAGAGTTGGAGGAAGCGACCGTCGACTCCCTTCAGTCCAGCCCGAGCTTTATCCCCATTAATTTCGCGATAAACCCGGAAAACCCGGATCCTGACCGGCCTTACCGGCTGGTTCTGGCGTTCAATCCCGACGGCATCAGCGACCCGGGCAAGCTGTGTGAAGTGGATGGCGACCTCAAGACCAGCGCCGGTACGGACGGCAGACTGACCATGATGGGGGCCTTTTGCTCAACGGATTCCTATCTCGGTCACGGGATCGCGCGCGCCAGCAAAGTCAACGGCGCCGATAGCGCGAGCTTCGACGACATGGTCTTTCAACTCAAGACATCGCTGTTCCCGAGCCGGAACCCCCATGATCAGTCGGCCGGCGACCTGATCCCGGCTAGTCATAGGTCAGCCACTGGCGCATCAGCGCCGTGGCGGCTTGCGGCCGCTCCATCGTCGAAAGATGTCCGCAATCCTCAATCACGGCGAGGCGTACCCCGGGAATCCCGGCGGCCATTTCCTAGCTGTGTTCGAGCGGCGTAAGGGCGTCCTTCCGCCCGCATATCACCATGGTCGGGACGCCGTATTCGATCAGAAATGGGCGGATGTCCAGGCGTCTCATGATGGCATACTGAAGTCGTATAATTCTTTCATAACCAACATATTATGACATTTTCTTTATTTTATATGATAACCTTGTTTCACCCAGGCGCGCCTCGTGCACAAGGATTGGCAGCAGCCGGTCGGTGACCCCGCGAAACTTCCCGTGGTTTGTCATGTCGATCAGCTGGCGACGGTGCACTAATTACTCAGCCGTGTCGGCCCGCGCGGACGTGTCGACCAGGGCCAGCCGGGTAACCCGCTTGGGCGCACGACGCATGATCGCGTGGACCACATATCCACCCATCGACAGGCCCGCGAGCGCGAACTTTTCGGGTGCGGCGGCGAGGACGCTGTCGGCCAGCTCATCGACGGAATCCGCTCCCGTGATATCGGCCACCATGCAATCGGCGATATCGGCAAGATGCTCGCTCTGATACGCCCAGAGGGTCGCATCGCACAGCAATCCCGGGATCAAAACCAGATTCTCGGTCATTCCGGGCTCACATCCGGGACAAGCGTCCCGGGTTTCAATGTGCCGGCGCCATATGCGCGCCAGAGCGAGAAGTATGCTTGCTCGAGCTTGCGCACAAACCCGTCACCGGCATCCACGTTTTCAAGGGCAGACGACAATGAGGACCGGTAATTAACAAGTCGATCAATAGCGCCGGCCAAATCCACCGCCGTCTCAACATAGTCGGCGGCGTTCTCCACCACCAAATCGGAGATCCCGTAGGCTTCACAAAGGCTTGCCCCGACACGCGCCGGCATGGACGCACCCGCGCAGGTCAACACCGGAATCCCCTGGGCAATCGCATCGGCCGCCGTTGAATGGGCGCCGTAGACGAAGGTGTCGAGGAACAGATCGGCATGCCGGTGACGGGCCAGATGATCGGCCATGGCCGGTGCGGTCGGTGCGAATACGAGCCGTGCCGCGTCGATGCCCGCCGCCTGCGCAGCCGATGTAAGATTCCGCGATGTCGCCGACGTATTCTCACGCAGCCAGAGCACCGAGCCGTCGACCCGCGCGAGGATTTCCATCCAAGCACCGAAGGTTTGCGCATCGATTTTGGGCGACGCATTGAACGCGCAGAAAACAAATCCTTCTTCCGGCAGCCCGTGGGCGGCGCGGGCATCGACAGCAGTCGACGCTAGTTCGAACCGGTTCAGGGGCATGAAAGTGCCTGGTAAATGCGCAACGGCTTCGGGAAAGCTGCCAACAGCAGATTCTGGGAGAACCGCCTTGTCTGCCAGCAGCACATCGTTCAGGCCACCCGACGAACCACAATAACCGAGCCAGCCGACCTGCAGCGGCGCTGCGCGGGCTGCCAGTATTTCGGGGCGGGCGCCCAAGGTGAAGCCGCCAAGATCGACAAGCATGTCGACCCCGGAATCGCGGATACGCGCGACCGCATCGGCCGCCGACATCTGCGAAACATCCTCGACCGACCCGACGCCGCGGAATATCGCCGCCTGTACGTCGCTCCCGTCCGGCGGGGCCAAGGCGAAAGCCGTCACGTCGAATGCCGCCGTGTCGTGGCGCGGCAGCAAGTCTGCCATCAGCCAGCCCACAGGGTGCTGTCCGAAGTCTGCGGAAAGGTACCCGACCCGCAGCGGCGCCACCCCGCGCCCGGCTTCCATGGCGGACCCATCGTCGCGAACGACGGAGGATCTGCGCAACAAATCAGCCCGTGCAGTGCTCACACGGTTCAGCGCAGGCTGGGTGAACGGCAGATACAATGCGATCAGCGGTGACAATTCGCCCAGAATGTCCGGGCCTGCGTCCAGCAGGCGTTCGAAATTCGCGGTCAGTTTTGCATGATCCGCCCATTCGCAGGCATACAGCGTCGCGTAGAAGAGTTGCGCTGCGGCGCTTACGAACCCGGGATCGAGCTTCAGGGCCTGGCGAAACCGCGCGGCGGCCGCCTGGTAGTCGTGGCGCGCTGCTAGCGTAACGCCAAGGCTGTGTTGGACCTCCGGGTCGTCGGGTGCGGCTTCGATCGCAGCCGCCAGAGCCTCTAGTGATGCCTCCAGCCGGTCGGTCTGCCGGTACAGATTTCCCAGATTGGCCAGCACATGCGCATGTCCGGGGGAAAGCTCGCGGGCGTGCTCGAGGTGGCCAATTGCGTCATCCATGCGACCGGCCATCGCCAGCGCACCGGCCAGATTGAATTCAATAACGGTGTCGTCGGGACTCTGTTGACGGGCCGTTTCATAGTCCGCAACCGCACCGGCAACATCGCCGAGGTCAAGGCGCAGCTTGGCGAGGTTGCCAAGAATCCGACCGTCGTTCGGCGCAAGCCCAACCGCTTTTTCGAGAAAGCCGAGCGCTTCTTGCGGCGCCCCGGACTGGGCCAGCAGGACTCCCTTCAGGTGAAGGGCTTCGGTGTTTTCCGGATCAATTGCGAGAACGGAATCGTATAATCGCGCGGCGTCGTCGAGTGCACCATCACGGTGCCGCTGCCGTGCGTCGGCGACAATATTGTCCAGATCGCTGCGTGGATCGTACATCAAGCCCTTCTTTCAGAAACGCCCCTTCCATGCAACAGCCAATGGAATTGCTGGACTTTCCGGCGCTACGCGCCCATTTTCCGCGCAACACGCGCCATCGCGCGATTTCAACACAGACGAGAAATATGAAATTTAGTGAAATGGGTCTCAGCGACCCACTATTGGACGCGATCGGATCGGCAGGTTACGAGAACCCCACCCCGATCCAGGCGGAAGCCATTCCCCATCTGTTGATGGGTCGCGACATCATCGGAATTGCCCAGACGGGCACCGGCAAGACGGCAAGCTTTACCTTGCCGATGATCGAAATTCTATCCACCGGACGGGCGCGGGCACGCATGCCGCGCAGCCTGATCTTGGAACCGACGCGTGAACTCGCGGCACAGGTCGCCGAAAATTTTGAGGTCTACGGAAAAAATCACAAACTCAGCATGGCGCTGCTGATCGGCGGTGTGTCGTTTTCCGACCAGGAAGACAAACTCGACCGCGGGGTCGATGTGCTGATCGCAACACCTGGACGCCTGCTCGACCATTTCGAGCGCGGCAAGGTCCTGCTCGCCGACATCCGCGTGCTGGTGGTCGATGAAGCCGACCGGATGCTGGACATGGGTTTCATTCCCGATGTCGAACGCATCATCAAGCTTCTGCCGCAAATCCGGCAGACGGCGATGTTCTCCGCGACCATGCCGTCGGAGATCAAACGGTTGACCGACGCCTACATGATGAGCCCGCGAACGGTTCAGGTCGACGCGCAGGCTTCTGCCGCCGAAACCGTCACGCAGGGTCTGCTCCGCGTCAGCGGCGGCTTCAAGGAAAAGCGCGCCGCTTTGCGCAAGCTGATCCGCGAGAGCGATGTCAAGAATGCCATCGTGTTCTGCAACCGCAAGCGAGATGTCTCGACACTGGAGAAATCACTGCGGTCCCACGGCTTCAACGCCGCGGGCCTGCACGGCGACATGCATCAGAGCGCGCGCATGGAAACGCTGGCGAAGTTCCGCGACGGCGAGATTGAATTGCTCGTCGCCAGCGACGTCGCCGCCCGCGGCCTCGACATTCCGAACATGAGCCACGTCTTCAATTTCGACGTGCCCATGCACGCCGAAGATTACATCCACCGGATCGGCCGCACCGGCCGTGCCGGTAACGAAGGTCATGCCTATACGCTGGCCACGCGTGACGATTCCAAGTTCCTGGGCGGGGTCGAACGCTTGTTGGGCAAACCTATCCCGCCAATCGGCGACGCAGGCGCTTCCGCGGCCGGCAGCGAACCCGCGAGCGATGCCGCGACCGATGAGAATCCCGAAACTTCGGAAGATCCCAAGGCAAAAGACGCCAGTGGTTCGAAGAGTTCGGAGGAGAAAACGGAGAAACCACGGCGCCGACGCCGGAGCCGTCGCAAGGCTGCGCCGGAAAGTCAGTCCGAAGGTGAATCCGAGACGCAGAAAACCGAAGAGCCTCGCGAAGCCCGCAAACCCCGTGCATCGCGAGAGCACCGCGAACCGGTGCGCAGCGACACGTCCCGTGACGCACCGGCAAAACCTCCGCGCAAACGCGACGACGATCATGACGATGACCGCGCACCAGCTTTTGGAAATGATGAAACACCGGCGTTTCTTTTACGCTAGACTTTCAACGCGCTTCCGCAACAAACGACAGTGTGATGCAAACGATCTTTGTTCAGGTGAAATGCGAACTCGGCCGCGCGTATGACGTGGCCGACGAGGCCGCATTGAGTGTCGATCAGGTATCCGAGGTCTACTCAACCTCGGGCCAGTTCGATTTGCTGATGAAATGTTATCTCGCCGACGACACCGATATCGGGCATTTCGTGACCAGCAACATCCAGACATTGTCCGGTGTCGCCGACACCTTCACGACCATTACATTTAAAGCATTCACCTGAGCTTTCGAAAAAGCCGGACTTGAGGTTCGTGCAGCCTGCAAACGATGCGTCGGCTATCGGCGCTGTGATACGGAGCTATGCCCCGACCGCTACATCGAGTTGCCTAGGCTCGGACTCTCCGTCGCCTGTCGCTCCGCGATCGACCTTGTCCATCTTCGCATTCTCGAGATTGGCCTCCGAGAAGTTCGTATCCGCGATCAACGCGCCGTCGAGATCGGCATTGGCGAGATTTGCGCCGGTGAGATCAGCACCCTGCATATCGGCGTCGTTCAAACGCGCGTTGCCAAGATCAGCATCGACCAGCTTGTCACCCGCCAGGTTTGTGCCGGACGTGAAGGCCGACCTCACCTAGCATGTGCTGGAACGCGCACTACAAGGCCTATTCCTCTACCTGGCGTAAGAGGAAGCCGCGATCCGGCAAAACCCGGCCAAGCAGCCAACGGAATTGCTGCGGAAGGTCTTCGGCAGGTAGATACCGGCTGCGGCCTAGTCCGAGTCAGCCTCTTCCTCTTCAAGTACCTTGGCGGCGGCGCGGAAGGCCTCCATGCCCGCGGGCGCACCGCAATACAGCGCGATCTGATGCAGGGCATCACGAAGTTCTTCCTGGGTTAACCCATTACGGATCGCACCGCGGAAATGGCCCTCGAACTCGTTCATCCGGCCGAGCGCCGCGAGCATGCCTAGATTGAGGAGGCTGCGCTGCTTGCGGCTCAGACCATCCCGGCCCCAGACGGAACCCCAGCCGATCTCAGTGATGAACTCTTCCATGAAATCACGGTTGAAGTCGTTCAGATCGCCCATCGTGGCGTCGACGCGCGCATCCCCCATCACCTCGCGGCGGATCTTCAATCCCTTTTCGAACAGACCCTTGTCGATCACGGCGCCTCTCCCTAACCGGCGGCCGGGAAACGGTCGCGATCATTCGGCGCGCCGTAGAATCCTTCCTGATCCTCCGGGCCGACCGGGATGATGCCGTTCGGATTCACCCGCTCGATGCCGTAGTAGTTCATTTTCGCGTAGTCGAAGCTGAATGTCTCGGCAATGCCCGAGATCTGATAGAGCTCGCGGGTGTAATT
Source organism: Alphaproteobacteria bacterium (assembly GCA_049601915.1). Classification (GTDB taxonomy): domain Bacteria; phylum Pseudomonadota; class Alphaproteobacteria; order UBA6615; family UBA6615; genus UBA8079. Next base: position 34,523 of record JBMYRB010000003.1, on the reverse strand, counting down.
CGTCAGGTTCGGATAATCCGCGATCCGCCGGATATTGCACTTGAAGGCCCCCACATAGCAGGCGTCAAAACGGATCAACGTTACCCATAGTCGCCAGTCCGCCTCGGTCAGCCGGTCGCCCACCAGGTAACGCTGCTTCCCGAGACGTTCCTCGAGATCGTCGAGGGTCTCGAACATGGCCACGACCGCCTCTTCATAGGCTTCCTGGGAAGATGCGAAGCCGGCGCGATAAACCCCGTTATTGATGTTGGGATAGATCACGTCGTTGATCGCGTCGATTTCCGCACGCAAATCCGCCGGATAGTAGTCTTCCGTCGCGTTGGTGAAGGCGTCGAAGGCCGTGTTGAACATCCGGATGATCTCCGACGATTCGTTGTTCACCACCTGATTGGTCTGCTTGTCCCAAAGGGTGGGGACCGTAACCTTGCCCGTGTAGTCGCACTTTGAGGCCGTGTAGGCCTGATGCAGGTGATCGAAACCGTTTATATGGTCGGGAACGCAATCCGGGAAGTCGGGGTTGTCGGCATAGGTCCAACCCTCTTCATGACGCCCCGGCTGAGCCATCGATACGGTGATCGCGCTGTCTAGGCCCTTGATGGTCCGAAAAATAAGCGCGCGATGCGCCCAGGGGCAGGTATGCGCCAGATAGAGATGATACCGACCCGGCTCTGCGGCGAACCCCGCCTCGCCGGTCGGCCCTGCGCTGCCATCGGCCGTCACCCAACTGCGGAACTGGCTCTCCGAGCGATGAAACTTGCCATCCTTCGCGACTTCACGCGCCGTGGCGTCATTGTCGAGCCACGCACCGTCGAGCAGCATTCCCATTAATATCTCCTCATGCGGCTTGGCGCCGCGCTAGTTCTGCAGCGGTTTCTTGAGTTCGGATTCAGGCTCGCCCGCGTGAAAGCGTGCGGCAACCTCGTCCATATCTATATCGACCCCGATGGGCTCGCGGTCAAACGCGCCCGTCGCGAACCATTCGTTCAGCGCCTCGAGATTCTCGAAATTGTCGGTCTGGAGTTCGACCGCGTTGTCGTCGGGATCATGATAATAGATCGACGTTGTCGGTCCGTGGTTGATCTGACGGTACGGCGTTATGCCCAATCCCTTGAGCCTCTCATACACCGCAATAAGGTCGGCCAACGAGTCGTAGGTGTAGGCGAAATGCGCCATGCCGGTCGTGTTCGGCGCCTTCTCTTCCAGGTCGTCGCGCTGAATGATGGCGACCCGATGGTGCTCATCGTCATAGGTCAGGAACGATAATCCCTGGGAATCCGCGGTGATTCTTGCGCCCAGCACCTTGCAATACCAATCCACCATTTCAAGCCGCTTCTTCGTGTAGAGAACGATATGGGCGAAATAGGCAGGGCTCGGCGTGTCGTCGGGCACCGGTACCTGCGCGTATGCTTCCGACATGGGGCAATCTCCGTGGCTGTTGGATCGACCATCCTAACAGACAGAATGAACGCGCGCATACGTCCTGCGTCGGGCAGAAATGCCAATCGCGCATGGAACAGGTTGTGCGTAGCAGATATAACCGGCGCGTTATGGCACTTGATCATGAAACGCTTGAACAGCTCCTCGACACGATCCGCCGGTTCGTGCGCGAACGCCTAGTACCGCTGGAATCCGAAGTCGCGGCCAACGACAAGGTGCCGGATGACCTGATCGACGAAATGCGTGAAATGGGCCTGTTTGGCCTGTCGATCCCGGAAATCTACGGCGGGCTTGGCCTGACGGTCAGCGAGGAAGTTCGTGTGGTGCACGAACTGGGCTGGACCTCGCCGGCATTCCGGTCCGTGTTCGGGACAAATGTCGGCATCGGTTCTCAGGGCATCGTCATCGACGGCACGAAAGAACAGAAGGCAACCTGGCTTCCCCGCCTTGCCACGGGTGAGGTAATCGCATCCTTCGCCCTGACCGAACCGGAGGCCGGATCGGACGCCGGATCCTTACGTACTTCGGCGCGACGCGACGGCGATGACTTCGTACTCAACGGCACCAAACGCTACATCACCAACGCGCCCCATGCGGGCATCTTCACGGTGATGGCCCGCACGAACCCCGATGAGCCCGGCGCGCGGGGCGTCTCGGCATTCATCGTCGAACGGGATAGCGACGGATTGAGTGTCGGCCCCCACGACAAGAAAATGGGCCAGCAAGGCGCCCACACAGCGGACGTGGCGTTTGAGGATTGCCGCGTACCCGCGGCAAACCTGATCGGCGGCGTCGAAGGCCAGGGCTTCAAGACCGCGATGAAGGTTCTCGACCGCGGTCGGTTACATATGGGTGCAATCGCAAACGGCATTGCCGAACGCCTGATCGACGAAAGCGTGAACTACGCGCTCGAACGCCAACAGTTCGGAAAACCCATCGGCGAGTTCCAGCTCGTGCAGGCCATGCTGGCCGACAGCCGGACCGAGGCATATGCGAGCCGGGCGATGGTCGCCGACGCGGCGCGGCGTTTCGACGATGGGGAAACTATCTCGACCGAGTCGGCGTGCTGCAAACTCTATTCGACAGAGATGGTCGGGCGGGTCGCTGACAGGGCAGTTCAAATATTCGGCGGTGCCGGGTATATGGCCGAGTATCCGATCGAACGCTTCTATCGCGACGTGCGCCTTTTGCGTATCTATGAGGGCACGTCTCAAATCCAACAAATCGTGATCGCGCGCAACATGTTGCGCGAGGCCGCGAACAGCTAAACAACACAAAACGACTTTCAGACGGGGGATACCGTGAAGTTAATCAGTTATCGAGTGGTCAATCGTGATTCTTGGGGCACCTACGCATCGGACGGCGGGGTCATCGACCTGGGTGCCGAGTTCGGCACGACGATCCCGACCTTGCGCGACTACCTGGCAGCCGACGACGCGGCCAAGGCGAAAGTCGCCGAATATGTGGGCACCGGGTTTGGAGGCACCGGAGGCAAGGCATCAGATTTCCCGGCATCCGACATCACGCTGCTCGAGCCCATCCGGAACCCGGACAAGATCATATGCGTCGGCTGGAACTACCGCGAGCATGCCAAGGAAGCCGGTATCGAGTTGCCCGACCACCCGACCCTGTTTGCGCGTTGGGCCAACAGCCATGTGCCGCACGAGAAGCCCATCCTGTTGCCGCGGGAATCGGAGAAATTCGACTATGAGGGTGAACTCGCCGCGATCATCGGCAAGCCGGCGCGCCGGGTCTCGGAAGCCGACGCGCTGAATTATATCGGTGGCTACTCGATCTACAATGACGCGACGCTCCGCGATTATCAGCGCCACTCATCCCAGTACATGCCGGGCAAAAACTTTTTCCAGTCAGGTGCGTTCGGTCCCTGCATGGTAACGGCAGACGAGATTCCCGAACCGGCCGACCTGACTTTGGAGACACGTCTCAACGGCGAAGTCGTGCAGCATACGGGCATCGATGATTTGATCTTCTCTATCCCGAAGCTGATCGCCTACATCTCGAGCTTCACCGAGTTGGTGCCCGGTGACGTGATCGCCACCGGCACTCCGAGCGGCGCCGGCCTCGGGCGTACGCCGCCGCTGTGGATGAAGGACGGCGACACGATCGAGGTCGAGGTCTCGAAGATCGGAATTCTGACGAACCCGATCCAGGCCGACTAGCCGATAGCGCGCGACAGGAAGCGCGCTAGTCCATCACGAGAGCCGCACGTCCGGTGACCAGCCCCTGGTCGAGCCGGGCGTGCACCGTCTCGGCTTCCTCGAGTTTGTAGGTCTCCGTGACGAGTGGCCAGACATCGCCGCGCGCGCACAGTTCGAGGGACTCGACAACCTGTTGACGGCTGCAATAGCGGCTTCCGAGGAGCTCCAGTTCCTTGGCGAGCATGGCGGGCGCCGGCGCCGTGAAGGGCTGGCCCGCGCCGCCGAGTGTGACGAAACGTCCGCCGATCCCGAGACTTCCCACGGCTTGTTCCTGGGTCGCTTGGGTCGAGACGTAATCGATCGCGACATCCACGCCCGCGCCATCGGTAAGGTCGAGAATTTCTTCGACCACCCGGTCGTTCGACGCATCGACCACCATGTCGGCCCCCAAATCCTGACAGACCTTGAGTTTGTCTGCCATGACATCCACAGCTATCACCCGGGCATGGGCCCATTTGGCCATCATAACCTGGTGCACGCCCAATCCGCCGCCCGCGCCGAAAACGGCGACAGTGTCCGTAGGTGCGACCCGCGCGCGCGATAGCACTTTATAAGGTGTCGCGATCGCATCGGAGATCACGCCCACATCCGCCGGCTTACCTTTCCAATCGAGGCCTTCGGGTAGCTTGACGAAGTTGCGCACGGGAAGCTTGATGTATTCGGCATATCCGCCGTCAATCTGGCGACCGATATAGCCCGCGTTGACGGTCGAAATCGGATCGCGGCCGGTTCGTGTCCATTTGTCCTCACCTTCAATCAGATAGAAGTATGAGGTCACGGGGTCACCCACACGCAGCCCGCCCGTGTCGCCGCCGGTCCCGATCTCTATGATTTCTCCCGTGATCTCGTGACCGATAATGATCGGGAATTCTGCGCCCGCACGGCCCGCACGCACATGGTGGATCGTAAGACCCGCACCACAAGCCAGGACTTTCGCAACGGCTTCGCCGGGCCCCGGTTCCGGGTCGGGAACGTCTTCCAGGCTGAACGGAACGCCAGCTTTATGCAGAATCTGGGCTTTCATTCGTCTTTCCCCCTAAATAGCTCACCTAGCCGGATATCGAATCTACCCCACGCCCGCAAGCCTTGTTTCGCTTGCGTCTCAGTATGTCATCTGGCACCCAGAGCGAATGGCGCATTTTATTGTTGGACGATTGTTCGGGTGGCCCGAGTTTGCCGAAGACGGCGACGATGTGTGGTTGATCCATATCGAGGAACCCACTTTCTTCCTGCGGGTTATTCATCGACCCGAGGACCTCGTGCCAACGGGAGACCTCAACGATCTCTATTTCCCGCTGGTGGACGACAGCCGCTATGCCGTGGGAAATCTGATCTTTATCGAACCGCGGCCCGCGGACCCCAAGGAAGTTGCCCAACTGGTCGCGATCGCCATCGACGCCATTCAACATGAGGACGTCACACGGTTGCTGGCGCTCGCCAGGCACCCGTTCAATCCGTCATCGGCGGAACTGCAGCCGGAGGACGTGCCCGTGGGGTTTGTTACCGGGGTGTTTCACGACTCAGAAAGCGGTACGACCGACGAGATGCCATGGATCGCGCATCTCGGCCCACCGCCTTTCGCGATGCGGGTCTGTGACCTGAATGACGAAGACCTTGAGCCTGACGACATCTGGGCCACCGCCGGGGACGGTTACGCGTTGGCCCATTTACACTGGCTATCGAGCCTGGCGAGCGATCCCGGAGATATCCGTTTTCTGGCCGAGACTGCTGCGGGGATCGTCGCCGATGCAGTCGAGGACATAATGCCGGCACTGATTCCGTCCTGACGGCAATTCGGCTATCGGCCGACAGTCTTCAGTTCCTGTATTCGCACCGTCAGTACGTTGACGGTCTCCTCCACCAGATCCGGCAACCCCTGTGTCAACTCGGAGGCCTGCCCGGCATCACCCTCGTGGCAGGCTTTCTCGATCGCCCGGGCATGGTTGCTCAGGCGCATGGCGCCATAACTGCCAAAATTGCTGCCCATATCGTGAACTTCCAGGCGAATTTTATCGAGATCACCCTCGACATTCGCGGCCGTGATCAACGCCACAGTCGCCGGCACTTCCGCCACCGTCATCGACAACATGCTAGCAACGGCTTCGCGCCCAATCGTTTCCTCAAGCTGATCGAGTATGGAGACATCTAGGCAGGAATTTTCCGGATCCGGTTCATTCTCGGCATCGGTTGACGCCAGCGCGACCGTGCTCGCCGAACTTCCGTCCATCACCGCACCGTCCAAGCCATATACACGTGACAATTCCGACCCCCAAAACAACTCTGGGCTGTATGTTGCACAAAATTCGGGTGTCCGGCGTTAACTTATTTTGCCCCACGTCGATAAATGGTTAACGCACTGCATAAACACGCGGTATTCACGTGTTTTGTCGCGGTTTTAACCCACCACTTCTAGTGGTCGGATAACCATTTCTCTAAACCTTGAACCCAAGGCCCAGCGGCGTCGCCACAGGCATAGGAGGCGCCGAGATGATCGCAGTCCGACAAACAAATTGTCTTAACGTCACCACCCGCCCCCTGCAGCACCCCTGCCATCTTCTCAGCCTGTACAATCAGATGAGGAAAATCATGATCGCCCCATGCCATCATGAACGGCGGCGTGTTCGCGATCGTGTGGATCGGGCTGGCGTCCAGTTCATTGCCCGCTTCCGCACCCAAAAAGCGAGGTATCGCAGGCATTCCATTGCCTTCGGTGAAATCATAAACACCCGATACCGGCAGTGCGCCCCGGATGACATCCGCCGGTACGCCCGCCGCATCCTGCCAATCCGAGCGAACGGCGAGCCAGGCAGCCTGGTGTCCGCCCGCGGAGTGCCCACCCACGAAGATTCGCATCGGATCACCGCCATGAGCGGCGATATTGTTGTAGACCCACGCGATTGCGGATACCGCATCATCGACACCGGCCGGCCAGGTGACGGCCGGCGCCAACCGGTACCCGATACTGACGAACGTGATGCCTACCGCCGTCAGCGGCGGGGCCATAAAGGCCATCCATTCCTTGTAACCATTCGTCCAACCGCCACCATGCATGAAGGCGACCACGGTTCCGTTCGGTTCTGGCGCGGCAAATATCGCCACTTCTTGATAGGGATCATCGCCATAGGCAAAGCCTTCACCCGAGATGCCTGCACCCAGCTCCTGGACCCGGACGTGATATTTGGCCCCGATTTCGGAAAAGGGCTCCTGCGGGGGATATGAGTCGAAGTCGCGAAGGCCCATCAACGCACCTCGCGTTCCACAATCATCTTCTCGTCCACGAATTCACCCCGTTCGATCACGACCTCATTGTCGAGCAGCACGGTGCAGTCGCGCATCGGTACATCGTAATGGCCATTGGTACTGCGGGTTCCGCCACCCTGGGTGTTGGGGCCCGTGGAGAAAAGGAAGTTACCCGGGAAGGTCCGCGCCGAGGCGTGGGATCGCTCGGGATTGTCGCCATGAAGCGCGATATTGTACCAACGCGATTGCGGGTTCATGCCCCAGCCCAGATGAGACACCGCATAAGGGTCCAGATCATCCTCGGACAGCTTGTTGTCGTCGAGCCAATCCGTCATCAGCTTGGCGTCGAGGCCCCCTTCGACCTTGCGAATAAATCCATCGCGAATCTCGAGGCGAACTTCATCCTGTACATATCGGCAATAGGGCAGAATAACGATATCGCCCGGTGACATAACAACCGTGCCGTTGGCCGAACCCTCGTTCGGGAAGGTGTGAATATGCCCCACACCCCATTGGTCGAAGTGACCAGGCTCGTCCGAGAATCCCCACTGGCTCATCACCGGGAAGTCACCACGGGAGTAAGTCAGATCGGTCCCTGAATCGCTGAGGACGCGCACCTCCTTCGTCGCGGTGTAACGCGCATCCGCATATTTGACGGCCTCTTTCAGGCCCTTCGGCGACAAAAGCAATTCGAGATCATCGGGCGCGTCGATGATCATCAGGAAACGGGTACCCATCCCCATCACCTCGCGAAGCCAGCTTGTGAACAGCGGAATGTGCAGTGCCACGACGATATCTGCTGCCTTGAGCGCATCGAGCATGCCGTTGATCTGGCCGATCGTGTCGACCCCGACCTTCGTCCAGGACGGGATCATGTTGACCCGCATCTCGTAGCAGTCAGCGCCGAGCTCATCGGCCGCGGCAAACGCCGCCTCGACATACTCCGTTCGCGTCGTGACGTCCGACAGCAAGGCAACCGTCTCACCCTTTTTTACGTTAGACATCTGAAACTGCTTGAGGAACAGGCCGGGAATTTTCCCGCTATTGATTTCCTGATGACGGACGGCTGCTGGCGTGCGCATGGGGTTTCTCCGCTTCAACGGGTGAGAACAGTTGACGTCATGCTACCCGATCCGTCGAGGCGGGGCGAGATGCCCGCAACCCGGAGCAGCGCGACAATTCGTCAAGACATCGCCTACCCGCTGTGCTCAAATAATTCTCTGATAATCAAAAAATTTTAGAATGGGGGGAATTACTATGATGCGCGCCTTCACCGAGCAGAAGATGAAGCGTTTTGCCGAACAACGCTGGATTCTGGATGCGATCATCTCGTCAGTCGGGATGGAATGGGACCAACCACGCCTAGGTTACACCATGTATCCCTGCGGCCCGGACGCGGTAGGCGATTTCCGCACCGTCGGCATGCGTACCAACAAATTCGCCGACATGCATCGCGAATTCGCCGGCGCAGCCAAACGCCGCGAAATCAAGGCAAAGGCCTTCGAGGCGGAGGATCGGCTTGTTTCGGCACGCGAGAGCTACTTCATCGCATCCCTGCTGTATTCCGCCGCCCGCTGGCCCATTTTCGAGGCCAACGACCTGCACAAGGACTACAACCAGCGCATGGTCGATTGCTACGACAAGTATATCGAGTTCGCGCCACGGCCCATCGAACGGGTGGAAATACCGTTCGGTGACGGCGTTCTGCCGGGCTTCCTCGCCCTACCCCACGCGCCGAAGGAGGGGGAAAAATTCCCCTGTGCCATCGGCATCGACGGGATGGACGGTTCGAAGGAAATCATGTGCTCCATGTATGGGGACAAGATGCTCGAACGCGGCATGGCGAGCTTCGTCTATGACGGGCCCGGCCAGGGAGAATGCCCGGTAAACGGCCTCTATGTGACCAAAGACAACCATATGGAGGCCGCACAGGCTGTCTATGACTGGTTGAGCCAGCATCCCAACATCGACAAGGACCGGATGGTCATCTTCGGAATCAGCTTCGGTTCGTTCTTCGGTGCCCAGGCCGCCGCCCAGTTGGGCGACAAGGTCAAGGGTGCGGCGCTGTCGTTCGTGTGTCACGAGCCGGGTTGCTACACGATCTTCAACATGGCCGCACCGACCTTCAAGCTGCGGTTCATGTTCATGGCCGGTTATGACGACGAGGCGGAGTTCGACGAATTTATCAGTGAATTCTCACTCGGCCCGATCACCGACCAGATCAAATGTCCGATCCTCGTCCAGGGTGGGCAGGATGAGGAGTTGAGCCCGGTCGAATGCTCGGAAGACTTTGTGAACCAGCTGTCCGTCCCCAAGAAACTGGTCTTCTACGAAGGTGAACGCCATGCGATCGGCGGCGGGTCTGCCGCCTATCTGGGCGAAAACTGGTACACAATGCTGGCGGATTGGTGCCTCGACCGGGTGAACGACAAGCCCGCGCCGAACGAATCCGTTCTCATCAACGCACTCGGTCAGGCCGAGGCGACGCCCTACTAGTTCGGGCGTCGTTAGTCAGAAGGCGTCGGAGAATTCCGGCGCCACCGTCGTTGCAAACCGGCGCAACGTGTCGTGGCGCACATTGCGCGGAATCCCCACGGTCGCGGGGTGCACCATGATGTGGTTGAACCCGATGCTGCGCAGGCGCTCGACCTGCGCGGCAACGGTCTCGGCACTGCCGACGAAGTTATGGGCGGAAAACTTGTCGATATTCTCCGGCTTCGAAAGCGCCAGGAGATTGCCGAAGTAGCGGTTGAACTGCTCATAGCCCTTGATGTCGGTCCAAGGTTCGATATCGGCTTCGTAATGGGCGCTCTGGAGCCGGAAAAACTCGGACAGATGCCGACGCGCCAGCGCGAACGCCTCCTCGTCGGTATCGGCCATCAGGCAATGAGCCACAACCGGGCAGCGACCGCCGTCCGAGAAGCCGGCATTGTGTGCACCTTCCTCCCAGCTGGCCTTCATCTTCTCCAGAATGTGGAACGGAAACTGGCAGATGTTCAGAGGGGCGACCCCCATCTCGCCCGTCAGGCGCGCGCTCTCGGGGCTGCCGATCGCGCCGAATAGGTGCACCCGGTCCGCCTGCGGCGTCGGCCTTATTCGCAACGTGCGGCCAATCCTGAAATATTCACCTTCATAGGTGAACGGCTCGCCGCTCAGCCCCAGGCGCACGATCTCAAGACATTCGCGAAGCCGATCTCGGGCATGCTCCATGTTCACGTCAAAGGCGTCATATTCCATTTTGGCCGTGCCCCGGCCGACCCCGATGAACAACTCGCCCTCTGTCAGATTACTGAGCATTGATATTTCGCCCAGCAGACGCAACGGGTGGTACCAGGGCGCGACCAACACGGAACTGCCGAAACTCAAGCCCGGGCAATGGGCGGCAACGTGCGACATGAACAGGAGCGGGCTGGGTGTGGGGAAATAGTCCGAGAAGTGATGCTCGAGCATCCACGCGCTGTCATAACCGAGGGACTGGCCCAGCCTGCAGTCGGCGATCACCTCCTGATACAGTGCCGCATCACCGAGATTCCCGGACCCGACCGGCGCCACCACAAACCCGAATTTAAGACTGTCCGGCATGTCATCTTCGCGACCTACGCGCTCCCTGTTGAAAACCGTAGCACTCGTAATGATTGACGCAAGGGCCTCGCGCCGACTTCAATGGATATGCAAAAGGGGGAGCCAAGCCATGTATATCGATCCGCAGATCAAAACCTTCATCGACGGCCTCACCGAACTGAACATGCCACACCCCGTCGATCTCGGCCTGGAGGAAACCCGAAACGGGTTCAGCCAACTCTGGCAGCAGGTCAATCCGCCATCGCGTGAATTGGCGAAGATCGAAGATATCCAGGTCCCGGGCCCGGCCGGCGACATTCGAACGAAGGTCTATACCCCGCAGGGTGATGGCCCCTTCCCGGTGCTCGCATTTTTCCACGGCGGCGGTTGCTGCATGATGGCGCCAGAGGATTATGACGGAACAAATACCGCGCTCGCCGAGGACGCGGGCTGCATCGTCGTCGTTCCCGCCTATCGCCGGGCGCCTGAGAATCCGTTCCCAGCCCCGCTCGAAGACTGCTTTGCCGTGTTCACCTGGCTGCAGTCAAACGCAGGTGAGATCGGTGGCGACCCGAACCGTATTGCGATTGCCGGCGACAGCGGCGGCGGGTACCTGGCCGCAGCGGTGGCCCAGGAAGCAAAGCGCGAAGGTGCCGCGCAACCCCTCGCCCAGGTCCTGATTTATCCCATGACCGACATGGGAGGTCTGCCGCCGAGCCGGATCGAGGAGACCATGTTCCTCGACGACCGCACCCTGCAATGGGTGATCGGTATGCATGTGGGCGAGCACCGTCTCGACCCGCGAGCGTCACCCATTCTAGAACCCGATGTATCGGACCTGGCACCGGCGCTCGTGATCGCTGCACAGATCGACCCGCTCCGCGACGAAGGCCGCGCCTATGCCTCGAAGCTTCAGAACGCGGGCGTGGCTGTGCAGTACCAGATCTATGACGGGGTGGTGCACGGCTTCTTTAACATGGGTGGCTTTTGCGACCAGGGGAACGTGGCAGTCGCACAGGTCGCGGATACGCTCAAGAGCGCGTTCGCCGGAAACTGACGTCCGCCCCCAGGGCCTCTTCACACTCGATGGTATGCGCCGACGTGTCTAGAAAAGGAAATCGTCATCATGGAGAGAAGCACGGTTGACGCCGATAAGCGTAATTTCGCCGCCGGCACCGGTATCAATGATCGTATCGGCGCCGTTCTGGCTTGAAGCATCAAGCAGTTCGGCCATGTCATCGATGGTTGTAACGCCCGACAAGTCCAACCGATCGTCGCTTCCGGCACCTGCAGCGATAGCCAGTGCGTGAAACTTGAGTTTGAACATTGGCATAACAATCCTGATCACTCCGTTTCGGATCCAAAGTTGATCCCATCCTTTGCCATATCGTCGAAATCTATGGTTCCTATGTTGCGGCCAATTCCTCGCCCGAACGTTACCACGCATAGGTAGACGCGCGTATCAGGGCTCATATGAGGATCAGGACGCGGCGAACCTGTCGGATGCGCGGCAGAATTGCCGCATCGTGGTAATTGCCGCCTTGGGCATGTCGGGATCGAGATGGGCTTCGAGATTGGCTTCCGTCAAATCAAACGCGCCGAGTTTCGTGAACTCCTCTGCGGCCAACTCGTGGCTACGCATCGACCAGTCCGGACAGCGACGATCGTCGATCTAGCCCATTGCTAGCATCTGGATTTTCCGATGTCGCCGGTCCCCGGAGATCGTATCGAACAGGCCCAGGACCGTGTCACGTTCGCCCTCGATGTATTGAATGAAACTCCCATCCGCATGCAGCAACATACCGGTGACGCCGCGTGCGGCATCGTTCTTGCGCGCCCGGTCCAGCAATGCACCCAGTTCGGCCGCCGAGAATTTTTGCGATGCCGAACTCATGTAGAGCAGAAAATACATTGCACAGGGCACCGCGAACTCGCGTTAGAAATTTTGAATCGATATCAAACTAACGACGGCTCAACCAGCCTTCAAATATCTAGCTCTCATCAAAGAACGCAAACACACGCGTCTCAAGGCTTTCGCGTGGCGCGGCGTTTTCAGGCGCCGTCGGGTCGTCGAAGGAAGTGTGGAGCGCGTAGCGCGCACGGCCGTCGGTCGCCGTGTCGTAGTTCTTGATCAGGATCGCCTCGTCGGGCGTCATTTTCGGAAAGTAGAACCATTTGTTCTTCCGATCGTATGACGCATGGCGGGTCTGCCCGACCCGGTTGTATGCACGGCGCTCCACCGTGTGCAGATGTCCGTCGTCGACGCTGTCCCATGTGCACAGGGCAAGCGGCCATTCCTCGATAACGCCTGCCGTGGAGCGCCACACATTGACGATCGCAAACCGACCGGCAAGCAACTCCTCGGCCTCCTCGCCCATCACGGCCGTCACGCGTTTTCGCGCGGACCAGTCGGTATAATCGGTGTGCGCGGCATTGGCCGGGTCGCGCGCATTGTGCGCCTCGCGCAAATTCTGTGACGATGAACGCCGCGTGTGATCAAAGACCAACGCCCGCGAAGCGCCGGTATGGGTGCGGACCAACGCCTCGGCCTCGGCGTTGTAGACAGACTCCAGCTGGGCGTCGTCTTGGAAGTCCGTGACGGCCGTCCTGTGATAGACGAAGGAGAAACCCTCGCAATCGAGGGCGAAATCATCCGGCAGGAGGCGCGCATTCCGAACCGACATCGCTCGGAACTCCCGCTCGCCCTCGAAGTTGGTCCGCTCACCCGCCACATTCGATTGATAAAAAACCGGGAGCTCTCCGGTGTTCACTAGGTAGCCGATTGGCGCTTCTATATCCTCCGATGTATTAGTCATGGCCTACCTGCGTCGCTGAACTCGGCCACCACACTAGGCCCGCTCGCGAACCGCAAGCAAGTTCCCGCGACCCAAACCATTAAGCCAAACGAAAAACAGCACGCTGAATCCGTCGCCCGCGGTCACCGGAGTGAGCGCCTCGACGGGTTTAGCGTGCTGTATATCCGCGTTCACGCCGCCGAAACGACCCGAACCGGAAAATGCCCCGGAGAACGGACCGGGCCTAAGCCCGGTCCCTCCGGAACATCGGATACTTAGGCGGCCGACAAATCGACGGCCTTTGGGCCGCGCTGGTCGTCCTGGACCTGGAAGTTAACCTTCTGACCCTCGGTCAGGGTTCCCATTCCGGCCTGCTCAACAGCGGTCACGTGAACGAACACGTCCTTGCCGCCATCGTCGGGTGCAATGAAACCAAAACCACGGGTGGTGTTGAAGAACTTTACGGTACCTGTAGGCATTTGTACTTTTCCAATCGTCGTAAATCACGCAAACACCATGTCTGCGAGTTGAGACCAGCTTCGCCTGCTTATCCGGAGGTCGTATCGCCGTAACGAGGTTACGGAATTCGGCTCGCTCGAAGTCAGAGAGCAGATTTCGTTGCGCGGAAGATGGGCCTGATCTGACCCGATGGCAAGTAATCTCTTGTTTCGCTTAGTGGAATTATCTCTCAAACGCCGGATTTCAAGCAGATTTGGTACGTTTGTATGACGATCACGCGTACAAAATCGCGCCGCGCGCCACGATCATCAGCGATAAATCAGGCCGCGCGGCTAGCCTTCTTGCGTTCATGTTCCTTGAGGAACCGCTTGCGGATCCGGATCGATTCCGGCGTCACCTCGACCAGTTCGTCATCGTCGATGAACTCGAGCGCATACTCCAGCGTCACATTGATCGGCGTGGTGAGGACGAGATTCTCGTCGGTTCCCGCGGCACGAATATTGGTCAGTTGCTTGGCCTTGAGCGGATTGACTATCAAGTCGGTCGCTCGCGTATGGATCCCGATCACCATGCCTTCATACACCTCGGCGCCATGCCCGAGCATCAACTGGCCGCGTTCCTGCAGATTGAACAGCGCATAGGCGCGCGCCATCCCGGTGTCGGTGGAAACCAGCACACCGCGCTGACGCTGGGCCAGTTCACCCGCAACCCGGGGGCCATAGTGATCGAACGCGTGGTACATCAGCCCGCTGCCCGACGTCTGGGTCAGGAAGGTCGAGCGAATTCCGATCAGCCCGCGTGTCGGCACCAGATAGTCGAGCCGTACCCGGCCGTTGCCATCGGGCTCCATATTCTTGAGCTCGGCCTTGCGGGTGCCGAGCAGTTCCATAACCGCACCCTGATGTCCTTCCTCGATATCGACGGTCAGCGATTCCCACGGCTCGTGGACAACGCCGTCGACCTCTCGGGTGATGACCTCAGGCTGTGAAATGGCCAGCTCGTAGCCTTCACGACGCATATTCTCGATCAGGATCGACAGATGCAACTCGCCACGCCCCGACACCTTGAAGCGATCCGCACTGTCGGTGTCCTCGACCCGCAGGGCCACATTGTGAAGAAGCTCTTCCTGTAGCCGGTCACGGATGTTGCGGCTGGTGACGTATTTACCGTCCTGACCAGCGAAAGGTGAATCATTCACCTGGAACGTCATCGAGATCGTCGGCTGGTCGACGCTCAACGCCGGCAGCGCCTCGACCGCTTCGGGATCGCACAGGGTGTCGGAGATATTCAGCTTGTCGAGGCCCGAAAAGGCGATGATGTCGCCGGCCAAGGCCTCCTCATGCTCGACCCGTTCGAGCCCATGAAAGCCCAGCACCTGAAGCAGACGGCCCTGACGGGTCTCGCCATCGGTGCCGACGACCGTGACCAATGCATTTCGCCGCGCATGCCCGCGCGCGATCCGGCCGATGCCGATCACGCCGACATAGGATGAGTAATCGAGTGCCGAGACCTGCAGCTGCAACGGGCCGTCGCGATCGACCTGCGGGGGGTCCACCTGATCGACGATGGTCTGAAACAGGATGCGCATGTCATCGCCCCGGGCATCCGACGTCTCGGATGCCCAGCCCTCGATCGCCGAGGCGAACACGGTGGTGAAATCGAGTTGCTCGTCGCTCGCGCCCAGCCGGTCGAACAAATCGAACGTCTGGTCGACGGCCCAGTCCGGGCGCGCGCCGGTTCGGTCCACCTTGTTGACCACTACCACCGGATTCAGGCCCGCTTCGAGCGCCTTGCGCGTGACGAAGGCGGTCTGGGGCATCGGGCCCTCGACCGCATCGACCAGCAACAGCACGGAATCGACCATCGAGAGCACGCGCTCTACCTCGCCGCCGAAATCGGCATGCCCCGGGGTGTCAACGATGTTGATGCGCCAGCCGTCCCAATCGATGGCCGTGTTCTTCGACAGGATGGTGATGCCGCGTTCGCGCTCGAGATCGTTGGAATCCATCACCCGCTCGCGCGCCACCGCATCACCATGGGTGACGATGGTGCCGGACTGGCGAAGCAGCTGGTCAACGAGCGTCGTCTTGCCGTGATCGACATGGGCGACGATCGCAATATTGCGAATTTTCTCTGCGGAAGCGGACATTGGCATACCTAGAAAAGGGCCGCCCTCGAGGGCGGCCGTTCAAGCTGGGCAGGCGTTAGCACGAAACACGCGGCCGTGGCGAGAAACTTTGCTGCAACTGCGAAGAAACGCCCAGAAACAGACCGACTCCGGTTCGAAATCAGTCCTGATCGCGCGCGCGGATATCCTCAACCGCCATCAGGATCGCTTCCGGGGTTGCCGGCGCATCCAGTTTTACGAAATGGCGATTCTCGGCGATGCGCGAGACCGCGTCTCGAATAGCCAACCAGACGGAGATTGCGAGCATCAGTGGTGGCTCGCCCACGGCCTTGGAGCGGAACACTGTCGGGAACTGGTTGGGCGCGTCTTCGAGGATATGAACGTTGAATACCGGCGGCACATCGCGACTGCCCGGTATCTTGTAAGTCGACGGCCCGTGGGTGAGCAGCTGGCCCTTGTCGTTCCAGACAAGTTCCTCGGATGTCAGCCAGCCCTGCCCTTGCACGAAGGCACCTTCGATCTGGCCGATATCGATCGCCGGGTTCAGGGAGTTGCCGCAGTCCTGCAGCATGTCGGCCCGCAGGACCCGGCTCTCCCCGGTCAGGGTATCGATCACCACCTCGGCGATCGCCACACCATAAGTGAAGTAATAGAACGGGTTGCCGACCAGGGACTTCGCATCCCAATGCAGGCCCGGTGTCGAATAGAACCCCGCCGCGGAGAGTTGCACCCGGCGATTGTAGGTCTGCTCGGCCAGTTCCGCGAAGGACAGGCTCTCGTTGCCGGCATAGACGCGGTTCTGGCGAAACTCGATCTGCGCCGCGTCCATATCGAATATATCCGCTGCGACCCCCGTCATCCGTTCTTTGATCGTGTTGGCGGCGTTGAACGCCGCCATGCCGTTCAGGTCGGATCCGGACGAGGCCGCCGTGGCCGAGGTGTTGGGCACCTTGTCGGTACGGGTGGCCGAAATCTTGATGTTATCCAGATCAATCTGAAACACCGAAGCAACCACCTGGGCCACCTTGGTGAACAATCCCTGCCCCATCTCCGTGCCGCCATGGTTCAGATGGACGCTGCCATCCGCATAGACATGCACCAGCGCGCCGGCCTGGTTCAGCTTCGGCGTGTTGAAGGAGATGCCGAACTTCACCGGCATCAGGGCGAGGCCCTTCTTCAGTGTCGTTTGGCTCGCATTGAAGTCATCGACCGCCTTCGACATGCCGTCGAAATCGACCTCTTTCTGTAGCCGCTCGGCTAGCGGCACGATGATGTTGTCCTGCACCAACTGCTGGTACGGCGTCACGTTGCGGTCTTCGGTGCCGTAATAATTGACCGCGCGAACTTCATCGAGGGTCATGCCGAGCTCGCGGGCGATATGCTCCAGCATCGCCTCGATCACGATCATGCCTTGGGGAGCACCGAAACCACGGAATGCCGTGTTCGACACGGTGTTGGTCTTGCACGGATAGCCACTCAGGCGGGCGTTGGGCAGATAGTAGCAATTGTCGGCGTGGCATAGTGCGCGCGCGAGCACACCCGGGCTGAGGTCGGCCACATTGCCCGACCGCATCCCCATCAGAATGTCGACACCGGCGATCCGGCCCGTCTCGTCGAATCCGGCCTCGTAGCGAAATAGGAAATCATGGCGCTTGCCGGTGACGATCATATCGTCGTCGCGGCGCAGGCGAAGCTTGGCCGGGCGGCCAGTGATGTCAGCCATCAGGGCCGCAATGGCGGCGATGATCGTCGGCTGGCTTTCCTTGCCGCCGAAGCCACCGCCCATGCGGCGCACCTCGACCGTTACCGCATTGGTCGGAACACCGAGCGTATGCGCGATCCCGTGCTGGACCTCGCTGGGATGCTGGGTCGAACTGTAGATATCCAGATCGCCGTCGTCTCGCGGCACCACAAGCGCGATGTTGCTCTCGAGGTAGAAGTGATCCTGGCCGCCACAGCGCAACTCGCCCTTGATTTTCCGAGGTGCCCCGGCAATCGACGCAACGGGATCGCCATAGGTCATGATTTGCGGCGGATAAGTATATTGCTCACGTTCCAGCGCGTCCTCGATCTCGAGGACCGGCGTCAACTCTTCATATTCGACGACGACTTTCTTCGCCGCGGCATAGGCCTGATCGTATGTATCGGCCGCCACCGCCACGATGGGGGCCCCGGCATACTCGGCAACACCGCTGGCCAGCACCGGCTCATCGTCGAAGATGGGACCGATATCGTTGTGGCCAGGAATGTCGTCGGCGGTTGCGATGCCGCGGACACCATCCATGGCACGCGCTTCGGAAACGTCGACAGACACGATGCGCGCATGGGCATGGGGAGACGTGACCAGCACAATCTCCTGAGTGCCCGGCAGCAACGGCATATCGTCGATGTAGCGCGCCAGCCCCGAAACATGCCCGCGCGCACTGTCATGGCGTACATTGCTGTGAACCGCGCCGCGAATATCACCGTCAGCGTTCATATTGTGGTGACCTCGATGTCGTCGGCGCCCTCAAGATCACGATGCAGGCGCACGAACAGGTTGGCGGCGACGCGGACCCGGTAGTCGGCGCTCGCCCGGTGATCGTCGATCGGCTGGAAGTCTTCTGCTAACGCGGCACCGGCGCGTGCGGCACTTTCCTCGGACCATGGTTGCCCGACCAAGGCCACCTCGCAATGGGGCGCGCGTTTTGGTGTCGCCGCCATCCCGCCGAAGGCAATTCGCGCCTCGGTGACGATCCCGTCAGAGATGGTCAGGCGGAATGCGCCGACGACGGCGGAGATATCCTGATCGTAGCGCTTGGACACCTTGTAGCTGCGAAAGATTTGATCCGGCCCCAGCTTCGGGATGGTCAACGAGGCAATCACTTCGTCGCCTGCCAGGTCGGTCTTACGGTAGTCGAGGAAGAAATCCTCGAGCCGGATTTCGCGACCGCCCTTCGGGCCATGCAGCGTGAGGGCCGTGTCGAGCGCGATCAGGCAGGGCGGCGTGTCACCGATGGGCGAAGCGTTGCCGATATTGCCGCCGAGGGTCCCGACATTGCGGATTTGCCGTGAGCCGATCCGGTGAATCAACACCGCAAAAGACGGATACAATTCCTCGAACCGGGCCAGCACATCCGAATAGGTCACCGCCGCCCCGATTGTGATGGCAGCGTCATCTTCCGAGACGCGTTTCAGCTCGGCAACATTCTGGGTGAAGATCGTGACCGGGAATGCCGCGCGGCTCTTGCTGAAGCTGAGCCCGAGATCGGTTCCGCCCGAGAGCAATGGCGCGTCGGGATGCTCGACCCGGGCGGCGATCAGCGCATCCAGGCTCTTTGGTGACAGGAATACCTGACCCTGTGCCTCATAACGATCCGTCGCCGCCGGCTCCGGCATAGTGGTGAGTGCCGCTTCTTCGACCTTCCCCGAGGTGGCCGCATGTGCCGCCGCGACGATCGATCGGTAGCCCGTGCAGCGGCACAGGTTGCCGGCCAGGGCGTCGTGAATATTCTCGTCCGATACAGTCTCGCCCGAATGACGGAATGCGTGCAGCGCCATCACGAAGCCCGGCGTGCAAAAACCGCACTGAGTGCCGTCTTCGTCGACGATCGCCGTCTGCACGGCCTCCAGCTCTCCTCCCTTCTCCGACAAGCCTTCGACCGTCGCGAGGCGCGCACCATCCAACTGGCCCATGGTAAGGAGACATGAGTTCACCGCCTCGACCCGTCCGGAGCCGTTACGCACCATCACAATCGAGCAGGCCCCGCAATCTCCTTCCGCGCAGCCTTCCTTGGTGCCGGTGAGCCCCTCTTCCTCGCGCAGATACTCCAGCACCGTGCGTGTCGGCGAGACCGACGTCTCCGTTCGCGCTTCGCCATTTAGGACAAAATTGATCGCCACGTTCGACCTTAAATTCATTCGAGTTCCGCCAATGACCCACGGTCAGGCACGGAACAAACAAGATAGATTATCGCGCACGCAACCTGTTGGCGAGCCCGGCGACCAACGCTGACCGAACCAGCTGGCACATGGTACAATATGCATCACTGGATCAATGATCCCCGCGCGTAAGAATTACATGGGGCGTCTCAAGAGGACCGAACCGAAATGAGCCACGAAACCTTCATGCGGGCCGCGATCACCCTGTCCAAAAAGAACGTTGAAGACGGTACCGGCGGTCCCTTCGGTGCCGTCATCGTGCGCGACGGAGAAATTATCGGCGAGGGTACCAATCTGGTCACGAGTTCGAACGATCCAACCGCGCACGCAGAAGTCGTCGCCATCCGGCAGGCTTGCGAGCGCCTGGGCACCTACAACCTAGAAGGCTGCGTCGTTTATACGAGTTGCGAGCCCTGCCCCATGTGCCTGAGCGCCATCTACTGGGCCCGCCTGGACAGAATTTTCTACGGCAACACCAAGGTCGACGCCGCGAAAATCGATTTCGACGACGACTTTCTCTACACCGAAATACCCAAGCCCATCAGCGAACGAACTATCCCCACCGAGCAACTGTTGCATGATGAATCCATCGCAGCGTTCGACGCTTGGGCCAAATCCGAAATCAAGGTCCCCTACTAGAGCGCGATTAATCCAGGTTGACCGGCGGGTGAACGCTCCTACGACCGGACTCGCGAAGATCTTCCTCGTTCCAGAAGCCGATCTGGATGCCCGGCGGCTCGCCGCCGGCGGCCATGCGATCGACCTGCTGGGGTGCACGCGTAATCCGCGTGTGATGCTGGCGTGCCCAAGCGAACAGCGCCTCATGCAGTTCCGCCCTGATCGCCTCATGTTCCGGCTCCGCGCCGAGATCCACCAACTCGTCGGGATCACTCTCCAGATCGAACAGCAACGGCCGGAAGCCCTCGGCAAGGATGTATTTCCAGCGCCCGTCGAAGATCATCAGCAGCCGCGCATCGGCCTGATCGATTTCGAGCTCGCTGCGTGACTGGCGGGTCGCATAATCATATTCCGAGATCGCGTATTTCCGCCATTCGCTCTGGCGTCCCTCGAGGATCGGCACCAGCGAGCGCCCCTCGAGAATATGCGGCTTGGCTTCACCGCCCATGAGCTCAAGGAAGGTCGGCGCCAGGTCGATTCCCTCGACCAGCGCATCGGAAGTCGTGCCACGCGTGGCATCAGCCTCCTCTCGGGGATCGTAGATAATCAGCGGAATGCGGGCCGAGGCGTCGTGGAACAGATCCTTCTCGCCCAGCCAGTGATCGCCAAGATAGTCGCCATGATCCGACGACATGACGATCATGGTGTCTTCCATCCGGCCGCTTTCTTTCAGATAGGCGAACAGGCGCCCCATCTGATCATCGAGCTGCTTGATCAGGCCCATATAGGCCGGGATCACGCGCTCGCGCACCTCGTCGCGGGAGAAGGCCTTGCAAACCCGGTGATTCTGCCAAGCCCGGTAGACCGGGTGGTCGGTCATGCGCTCGGCGTTGGAACGCACGGGCGGAATGACATCATCGGGCCCGTACATGTCGTGATAGGGCGGCGGGACGATATAGGGCCAGTGGGGCTTGATGTAGGACAGATGACACAGCCAGGGCTTGTGGCCTGCTTGCTCCATGAACTCGATGCCACGGGTCGTCATGTAGGGCGTCTCGGAATGCTCTTCGGGCACCCGCGCGGGCTTGTCCGAGTTCTCCATCAGCCAGCCGGACAGGAGTGAACCGTCCTCGTCCTCGGCCGAATTAGCCCACTCTTCCCATGGATTGTCGCCGCCCAGGCCCTGGTCGCGCAAATACTGGTCGTAGTTGGGATTGATGTCGTAATAGCCCTCAGGGTGCATACCGTCATCGCGCTCGAACGGCGTGAATCCGCACTCGGCCGTGTGCACGCCGATCATCGATTCCGGTTCGATCCCGAGACGCTTCATGCCTTCGGTATCGGGGATCATGTGGGTTTTGCCGACAAGCACACATTCCGCGCCGATCTCGCGCAGGTGATCGCCGAGCGTCGGCTCGCCGACACGCAGGGGGAAACCGTTCCACGTCGCCCCGTGGCTGCGGACATAGCGGCCTGTGTAGAAGCTCATGCGCGACGGTCCGCAGATCGGCGACTGCACATAGGCCTTGTTGAACCGCACGCCGCGCGCGGCCAGCCCGTCCAGATGGGGTGTCTCCAGGTGGGGATGGCCGTAGCAGGACAGGTAATCCCAGCGCAGCTGATCGGCCATGATCCACAGAACATTCTTCAACTTGCCCATATAAATCTCCTACGGACGGGCGTCCGTCACTCCATGAATTTCGGCAGGAAAGTAGCGATATCGGACAGCCAGAACACCAGCACCAGCGCGATGACGTCCGCGACGATGAAGGCGACGACGCCCTTGAAGATATGTCCCAGCTTGATGTCCGGCATGACCGAACGCACGACGAAAACATTCATCCCGATCGGCGGCGAAATTAGGCCCAGCTCGGTCACCAACACGACCAGAATTCCAAACCAGATCATGTCGACCCCGGCGGCGAACAACGACGGGAGGAAGACCGGGACCAGCAACAGCAGGATGCCGATCGACTCAAATACCATGCCCATGAGGACGGCGATGAGCATGACGAAGAGTACGATCTGGGTGCCCGTCAGTTCGAAGTCGTCAACGATGTCGACCAGATCGTAGGGTAGGCCAGACAGGTTGATGAACTGGGCAAACACCAGCGCCCCGAAGATGACGATGAACAAGGTTGCTGTCGTGCGGGTCGCCTCGACCAGCGCGTCACGCCACTCTGTCAGGTTGCGCAGATGCCCCCGCATGAAAGCGATGCCTGCCGCGCCCACCGCGCCGATGCCCGACGCCTCCGTCGGGGTGAATATCTTGCCGTAGATGCCACCAAGAACCAGGAGGAACAGCGCCAGCACCGGCCAGATAGCGCGTTGCGCGCGACGCGCCTCGGCCGGGTCGAGCGGCTGGCCGGCGGGGCCTGCTTCGGGATTAATCCGCACGACGACGGCCACTGCACCCATGAACAGCGCGACCAGCATGATTCCCGGCAGCACGCCGGCGATAAACAACTTGCCGATGTCTTGCTCGGCGACGATGCCATAGATCACAAGCGGAACAGATGGCGGAATCATGATGCCGAGCGTGCCGCCAGCGGCGATCGTCCCCGACGACAGACTGTCATGATACTTGTACTTCCGCATCGGCCCCATGGCGACGCGGGTCATGGTCGCGGCCGTCGCGACGGATGATCCCGACACTGCGGAAAAACCGGCGCAGGCCACGACCGTCGAGAGCGCGAGCCCACCACGGAAACGGCCGAGGCCGGAATAAGCCGCCGTGTAGAGATCGCGGGAAATGTCGGCCCGGTAGATAAACACGCCCATCAGGATGAACAACGGGATGACCGACAGGTTGTACGACATCGCGTCGTCCATGATCTGCTGGCCGGTCATGGACAGGGCCGGCAACCAGCCGCGCTGGAGCGCGAAACCGACCAGGCCAACGAATAGGGTCGCGAAACCGACGCGGAGCCCGAAGAAGCACAGAAGCAGGAGAATGCCGAAACCGATAAGCGCCGTTGTCACGTCGGATCTCCGTGATCACCGCGCCGGTGCGGGTCGTCCTGGAGAGCCAGACCCAAGATCTGGACGATGAGGCTGACGACCGAGAGTCCGGCCACCGTGCCGGCTACGACCACCAACGGCCATTCGAGCACAACCGTGAAGCTGCCGATTTCATGCGCCTCGATCGCGAAAACCGTGAGCTGCCAGGCGATGACCGACATCACCATAACGGAGAAGGTCTGTACGATAATCGGTTGGATACGCGGGAAGCGTTTCAGCAGCCAGGGTTCGAAGAGCTCGACCGTGATGTGGCTGTCATGCGCATTGATCAAGCTCAGTCCGCCAAAAATCGTCATGGCGAGCAGGAACTGGATCATCTCCGCCGCGCCGAAGACGGGCGCGGTAAAGACATAGCGTCCGATGACATCGACGAAGGTCAACGCCATCATGACAAACAAAAGTATGGCCGAAATAGCTTCCAGAACCGAGAGGATACGCGGCAGCACCGCACGCGCGATGGACTGCATGACGTACCCTCCCCGGTTCAGGATGCCGTGCCGGTCGAAGCCCTAGAGCTTCGACAGTTCCTTGACGCGACCGACGTAGAAATCATAAGCCGCCTGGCCTTCGATTCCCTTCGCCGTGGCCTTTTTGATCCAGCCGTCGGTCAGGAACTTGGACTGTTCGGTCAACGCCGCCTCGAATGCCGGATCGGCGTCGAGGACCTTGATGCCCCACTCCTTGTTAAAGCGGGCGATCGCGGCCTTGTCGCCATCGACCCAGAACTGCGCCGCCATGCGGCCGAACTTCGGACCGCTGACCGCCATGATCGCCTTCTGGTCTTCAGGCGAAATCTCGGCCCACTTCTTCTCGTTCATTACGAAGGAGAAGCTGGTCGAGTAGATCCGGGTTTTGAACTGGGTCATCGACTTGGTGTACGGCCCAAGCTGGAACTGGGCGATCGAAACCGGGCTCAGCCCGATATGACCATCCACCACGCCGCGCGAGATAACCTCGTTGGCCTGAACGGCCGGGCCGGCGACAACGCCGACACCGATCTTTTTCATCAGGTTCGCAACCGTGCCAGGCAGCGCCCAGATCTTGCGCGACTTGAGATCGTCAATCGAATTGATCGGCGTGTCGTTCTGGCTGTAGACCTCGGCCGGAGTGATCACCCACATGGACAGGGCCTTCACGCCCTTATACTCATCGGCGAAATACTTCTGGTAGGTCTCCCACAGCGCCACCGACATGGCCGGCGCATCGGCGCTCGCCACGAAGGGTTGCATGGCGACCAGCGGACCGGTCACGCGGTTGGCGACGAAGCCGTTGAACTGGACGGCGGCATCGGCGATGCCCTTTTCGACCGAACCCCATTGCTCCGGCGGCGCGGCAAGCGACTTCGGCGGAATCGTGATCTTGACTCGTCCGTCGGTCGCCTCGTCCACCCACTTGCCCCAGGTCGGCAGGATCTGGGTGCACATGTAATGCTGCGGCGGCCAGAAACAGTTGGTCAGAACTCGTGTTTTCGCGTGCGCCTGTCCGGGCAGCGAGATCATCGCGGCCAACACGGCGGATGCGAATGCAAGGCTAAGCACAATACGCATTTTCATCTCCCATGGGTGTTGATGGGACCGGTTAATCCGGCCTTCCTTGCACATAGATTATCCCAAAACCAATAGATTGAATAATCATGATAATTCATATAATCATATCATTTTGATATGACTATTGACCCGAAACGCCTTATCCAGTTGACTGAGATTCTCGATTGCCAGTCCTTCACACTGGCTGCCGAACGCCTGAACACGAGCCAGCCTGCACTGAGCCGAATGGCCAGCGCCATGGAGGCTCAGCTCGGCGCGCCGATTTTCGCGTCGCGCCGCAACCCGGTCACGCCCACCGCACTTGGCAGAGAGCTGGCCAGCCACGGCCGCTCCATCCGCTTGGCGACCGAACAGATATCCGAATTGTCCGAACGGGTCGCGGCAGGCGAACAGGGCGAATTGCGCATCGGCGCACCGCCGTTTCACAGCCATCGGGTGGCGTCCGGTTTTATTGCATCATGGCTGCAGCGATATCCCGACATCCGGATTGTGCTCCAGAACGGCTACGCGCCGAGACTCCTCACGCAGCTGGTGGAAGGCAATCTCGATCTGATCATGGCGCCCGTGGACGTCATCGAGGGGATCCCCAACCTGATCGTCGAACGCCTGACCCGCGGCGAGAATGTCATCGTCGGGCGGATCCACCATCCGCTGCTCGATGTGCCGCAGATCACGCCGCAGATGCTTTCGAAGGCACGCTGGATCACCCATGCCCGCGACAGCCTGCTGAACCGCGACACACGCCTTGCCCTCACCGCCGTCGGGGTAGACTACATCGACCTGCCGGCATTCGAGAGCAATTCGGCCAGCGCCATGCATGCGGTGATGGAGAATTCCGACATGCTTACGGTCCTGCCCGACCTGATCGCGGGGAATCTGGTGGAGTCAGGCGGCTATGCGGTCCTGCCGTTCCGGCTTCCCGGGCCGTACCGCCCGTTCGGCTACATCACCCATGAGGCGCGGCAGAACCCGGCCCTCGTGGCGTTCCGCGAGGGGCTGTCGGTCGACATCGCGAAAGACTATGCGCGGGCCCGGGACCTCTGCGAGCGCGCCTTCGCCGCCTAGATCTCGACAATCACATTGCCGAGCTGACCGCCGGACTCCACTCGTTCATGAGCGGCAGCCGTTTCCGACAATCCATAGGTGCTGTCGATGCGTGGCGAGAGCGCGCCATCCTCGAGCAGCCTGTTTACGCCGTTATAGATCTCGGCGAAGCGGGCCCGCGACTGGGCATAGACTTCAACCATCCGGATTGTGATGTTGTTCATCATCAGCGGATAGAAATCGACGATCGGCTTCGGCTCGGACATCGACGCATAGGTGCCGATCACAGCACCATGGTGAAGGACCTGCGCCGACAGATTGACGTAGGCTCCGAAATCCACGTCGACCATGCGATCGAATTGCTGCCCGTTGTTGGCGTCCAACAGCGCATCACGCAGTTCGTCACCAATCCCCTCTTCGCGATAGTTCACCGCCGCATCTGCCCCGTCGTCCATCGCGAGCCGAGCCTTGGCATCCGAGCTAACCGTCGTGACGATACGCGCAGCGCCCGCCCATCTGGCGATCTGTATGGCGAGCGATCCCACCGCGCCGGCACCACCCGTGACCAGCACCGACATCCCGTCAACCGGACCATCCGTAAGCAACGCTGCATGGGCCGTCATGGCCGGCACACCGAGCGCAGCGCCGACAACAAAGTCCGTATTCTCCGGCAACGGGACCGCCTGCGCCGCCAGAATGGCGACCAGCTCAGCCGCCGTGCCGATGGCGCCCTGGCCGAGCCCGTCGGAGGTGCGGTTGACGTTATAGGTCCAGACTCGTTCTCCGACCCGCGCCGGGTCGACCCCGCCGCCCGCAGCGACGATGGTTCCCGCACCGTCGGAATGGGGAATGGTTCGTGGTGCGGTCATCGGCCAGAGATACCCCGCCCGCGCCTTCACGTCGGACGGGTTCACACCCGACGTGGCGACTTCGATCAGGACCTCGCCATCGGCCGGGCGCGGGTCGGGCAGATCGCCGAATTCGAGCACCTCGCCCGCCGGCCCGTGCCGGGTATAGGAGATGGCCCTCATGGCGCGCGTGCTACTCCCACCAGTGAAGTGCGTCCTGGCCCTCGCCCTGGGGGCCGTTGGGGCCGCCGCCGCCGGTACGCAGATACATCTTCTTGTCGTGTCCGGCGCCGTATTTGCCGTCCAACGCATCGACCAGCCAGTCGTGGCACATCATGTGGTGGTCGTGGCGCGCCTGGTCGGCCCCGAACATGCGTGCCTGATGGTAGGTGTCCTCGTAGACCCAGAGTTCCTTGGGCGCGTTGATCTTGTCATAGAACTCATAGACCAGCTCGACCGGGCTGCGGGAATCATATTCGCCGACCGTCAACAGCACCGGGCACTTGATGTCGGCCTCGCGGCCCTCGACGGTCATCTGGCTGACCCAGCCGTCGAGTTCCTCCTCGCTCGACGCCCCCATAAGATAGCCGAAGAGCTGTTTGTAGCGCGGCGAGAAGGTGTCGAGGATGAAGTACTTGTCCAGCGCCGACGTCCACGGGGCCGCGACCGCCTTGATCAACGGGTGGCCAGACGCCGCGACTTCGAGGCCCCAATGGGCGCCCATGGAAAGCGCGTAGACAACGATCTTCTCGGCATCGACCTCCGCACGTTCGGCCATATACTCCGCAATCGCCAGCACGGCGCGTTCGTAATTATCGGGGGTGAGCTTGATGTCACGCAGGTTCGACATCCCCTGCCCCGGCCCGTCGATCACCAGCATGTGCATGCCACGAAGATGCGCCTGCATGATCCGTGGATCGGGATAGATCTCCTTGGTCATGTCGCAGCCGGGAATGAAGATCACCAGCGGCGCATTGGGTTTGCCCGGCAGCATGTGGAAGTTGCATTGTAGTTCGTTTCCCTCGAACGGCACTTCCAGGCGCTCGATCGGATACGGCGCGTGCTCGATGACCTTTTCGAAATTGGCAATACAGCGGCCATGCAGGTAGCGCTTCTCGTCGTTGTTTTCGAGCACCGGGTGCTGGGCCAGGGCGAAGGTCGAGGACGCCCGGTGGTAGAGTTCGAACGCGGTGGCCGAATGACCCGCCGCGTCTTCCTCGGCCGCGACCCGCTCGAGCCGCTGGCCGATCCGGCCCAGATGCTTGGATATCTGGGCGTGGCTCTTCACGCTCTTGGGCAGCGGGCGCCCGTCTTCATCCCAGTGGAAGACCTTGCCGGTCTCCTGGACGAGATAATCGAAAATCCATTGCTGACGGTCGCGGTTGAGACGAGGTGTGCGCATGTTCAGTGTTCCCCCAAAAGTTTAACGGATCATTGTCCGTACAAACCGTATTGGTCACCGGCAGGAGTCGACTCAAGCGCGGATACGCTGCGCTGGCACCCCACTGTATATGCGCGCCAATCGATGAGAGATTACCCGATGCCAATGTCCAAACGCCTGGGGCAGAGTTTCTCGGAACCTTCCGGCTCGTCTTCGGCGGCGCCGGATCCGCCGTCTTCGCGGCCGCCTTCCCCGAGCTTGGTATCGGTTTCGTCGACGTTTCGCTGGCATTCGGTCTCACGGTGCTCACCATGGTCTAAGCCGTCGGGCATATCTCGGGTGGGCATTTCAACCACACCGTGACCCTCGGCCTGTGGGCCGGCGGGCGGTTCGACACGCAGGACATCATCACCTACTGGGTCGTGCAGGTGATCAGCGTAATCGCGGCCGCGGCCGTCCTCTACGTTATCGCCTCGGGCGCGGCGCGCTTCTCGCTTTCCGACGGTTTTGCCGCGAACGGCTGCGGCGATCATTCGCCCGGCGGCTACTCCATGATCGCGGCGCTCATCGCCGAGATCGTCCTGACCTTCTTCTTCCTGATTATCATCCTGGGTGCCATGGACAAGCTGGCGCCGGCCGGTTTTGCGCCGCTGGCCATCGGCCTGTCCCTGACTCTCATTCTCCTGATCTCAATACCGATCACGAACACATCGGTGAATCCCGCCCGCTCGACGGGCCAGGCGCTGTTCGTGGATGACTGGGCCACCACGCAGCTGCGGATGTTCTGGGTCGCACCGCTGGTTGGTGCGCTCATCGCTGGGGCCGCCTATCGCTGGCTGAGGTCGAGCGACGACGCGCAGCGACGCTTCCTAACCGGAACCGGCCAACCAGCCCGCTTCGGGAAACGGAACATAGAAGACCTGGGTGAAGATCAGGTAGGCCACGATCGAGATGCAGATCGGCACAATGAAGGCGAGCCGGATGTTGCGGGCCGTACGCTCCCGGGTCAGGTAGAGCGAGGTGAGGATCAGCATGACCAGGCTCGCCGGCCAGAAGCCGAGGCCGAACATGGCGAAGAGATAGGCGAGCACGATCACCAGGAACACCACCACGTCCAAGGCTGAGGCCCAGTTGTCGGCCGTCATCTCGAGGATATCCGGCAGATGCTTCAGGACGGCCGCAAGGATAAACTTCGCCAGAAAGGCGATCGCGATTCCCAGCGTGACGTAGCTCGCCAGAAGCGGAAATGCCCAATCCTTGGGGTCCGAACTGGAGCCGACGGCGAACAACGCGCTGACGCCGAAGAGCATGGACGCCGTGAGAAGATCCCGGTCTGCAAATCGTTTCAAGTTCATTTCCCTACTCCGGTCCGCTCGGATTGTCGGGCGTGGTGCCGGCCGCAGCAACGTCACGCTCCAGCTTCCGGTCACGATGGCGGGTCCACACGACGAGGACGATCGAGAGAACGCTCAGCGAGATCAGGATGACATTGATCGTGCCTGTGAAGAACACGTTCCAGACCGACGTCGCGTCGGAAATATACATCGCCTGGACAAGTGAAGGCTCAATGATGGGGCCGAGAATCAGGCCAAGCCCGATGGGTCCGGGATGGAAGCCCAGACGCCGGATCAGGAACACGAAGACCCCGAGGGCCAGCATGATGTAGACGTCGAAGATATTGTTCCGGATCGCGTAGGCCCCGATGATCGCCAACAACATGATCAGTGGCGCCAGCAACCGCAGCGGAATACGGATGATCTTGACCAGGAGCGGCGCGAACAGGCTGCCCAGGATAAACGTCACGATCCCCGCGAAAAGCAACGACCAACCGAACGAAAAGACCAAGGATCCATCGCTCTGGAACAGCTCCGGGCCAGGATTGAGGCCGCGTAGCATAAGCGCACCCGCGATGACGGCGGCCGGCGAGGAGCCGGGCACACCCAGCGTGACCAACGGGATCATGGCAGCGGGGGCTGCGGCATTGTTGGCGATCTCCGACGCGGTCACGCCGCGCAGGTCACCCTTGCCGTATTGGGTCTTGTCCTTACTCCAGCGCACCGCCTCGTTATATGAAACCAGCGCGGCAATCGGGCTGCCGGCACCGGGCAGAATGCCGATAAACGAGCCGATAACCGCCGAGCGGATCACATGAAACGGATGCGCGAGGACCCGCCCGATGGTCGAGAGCGTTTGCCCACGCACCGGTTTGTACTCGGCGATGAATTCTTTCTTTCGCAGGTCCGCGATCATCGACAATACCTGGGGGATGGCGAAGATGCCGATCAGGCCGGCGACGAGGGACAGGCCGCCGCGCAATTCAGGAACACCAAAGGTAAAGCGCGCGATCTCGTTGCCATGGCTGATGCCGATGCTGCTGATCAGCAACCCGATGGCGCCGCCGGCAAGTCCCTTGAGAATCGAATCTCCCGCCAGGCTGCCGATAATCGTGAGGGCAAAGATCCCCAGCCAGAAGAATTCCGGCGGGCCGAATTTCAGGGCGATGTTGATCAACGGCCAGGCGAGCAGCAGATAGGCGGCGGCACCAAACAATGTGCCGATGGCCGAGCTGAAACATGCAGCGACGATGGCTTCCTGGCCCCGGCCCTTATGAACCATCGGGTGCCCATCAAAAGCTGTTGCCATGGCGGCGGGTGTTCCCGGCGTGTTTACCAGCACGGCCGGGATCGCGTCGGAGAACATCGCGCAGACGTACAGGCCGCCGAGCATGGCGATGCCGGCGTCCGCGGGGAGCGCGAAGGTAAACGGCACTAGAAGGGCTGTTCCCATTGTGGCAGTAAGTCCCGGCAGGGTGCCCACCACCATGCCGATCATGACGCCGACGGTCAGCCAGAACATGACCGACCAGGTGAGCGTCTGCATGAGACCTTCGATCACCGCATCATCTCCGAATTAATAGATATACGTATCCCTATTAATAGATATACGTATCCCTCCAACGGCCCATGGGCGGCAGGAGGGAAGAATTTTTGCAAGACAAGCAGACAGGCTGCCCCGACATCCAACGGTGAATACGGGACAGCCTGAAGCTTAATAAGCCGCCGCTAGTTGGCGAACTTCTTGATCGCGGCGTCGACGTAGGCCTTGGCCTCTGCCGGCGTCTGTTTCATCTGCACCAGACCGAGACTGTTCACGATCTTGACGACATCGGGATTGGCCGTCGCCTTGTAGAGCGCGTCGTTGAGCTTCGCGATACGATCGGCAGGAGTGCCCGGAGGCGCCATGATTCCCCACGTCGTCGTGTAGGTCCACTGGGGCTCACTCGGCACGCCCGGAAGTGCGGCCGTCGAGTTCGGACCGGCGATAACCAGCGTGTCCACCGTGGCTTTATGCTTCACGGCATGGTTGGACGCCGTCATGCCCGCATCCACATGCTTGCCCTGCAACATCGGCATCATTTTGCCGACACCGCCGGAGACCGGCACATAGGTGGTCTCGATACCGAGGATCTTGGCGAGCTCACCGAAGTTGCGCTCACCCGTGCTGCCGACACCGGCAACAGTCAGCTTGCCCGGGTTTGCCTTGGCGGCAGACACGAACTCGGACAGCGAGCCGTACTTGCTGCCCTTCGGCACCATCAGCGCGCCGACGGAACGTACGGTCATGCCGATGTAGGAGAATTCGCCCGGCTTGAAGCCGACGTCCTTGCCCTTGGCCGAAATGACGACGTTGGGGACCACGACGTTACTGATGGTGTAGCCGTCGGCCTTCGAGCGCCACAGCTCGTTGAAACCGACCGCGCCGCCGCCGCCCGTCTTGTAGACGATGCGGACATCAACGCCGAGAGCCTTCTCAAGGCCCGGCTGCAGGCGGCGCGCCTGCTGATCCGAACCGCCACCCGGGGAATAAGGAACAATGAACGTGATGGGCTTGTCTGGGAACTCCGCCATGGCGCTTCCGGCGGCAAACGTCAGGATCGAGCCAGCGAAGGCACCGAGAACCAGACGTCCCATTTTTGTAGATTTTTTCATCGAGATTTCCTCCCTATATTTGATTTCATCGCACTTCCGAGACACGGGGAAACCGCCTCTCGGTATCAATTCCGGATCGCGACACCGCACGGTGCAGCTGATCACGAAATCGAGAGCGGCATATTATTGTTGGGCCAACGCAGTTGTCCACTCTTATATAAGAGTAGCTCGCTACCACACCTAACCGATGTTGAATCAAGCGTTGGCCGCCGCTTCGTCCAGCCGGCGTATCATTTCATCCAGGTTCGGTATTTCCGTATAGTCTTCGCTGAGTGCACCGGAACCGGCCGGGCTCTTGCAGGTAAAGAAGGTGCACTCGTCGCCGAGCAGGCGGATGCCGTGGGGCACGCCGCGCGGGATGTAGACCATGTCGCCGGGGCCGATGATGTCGAGCTCGTCACCCAGGATCGCGGCGAGCCGACCCTCCAGCAGGTAGATCCATTGTTCGTCGGTGGGGTGTACATGGGGCGGCGGCGCGTCGCCTTGTGCGTAGTTCACAACCCCGGCCTTGATGAGCTCGCCGCCATATTGCTTCATCATGATGTGCGGGCGCGCGCTGTCCGGCGTCGGCACCATTTCGTCGCCTTTGTAAATCGGCATGATTCTCCCCCTACTTTTCGGAATGAAAATTTCTTCCGCGCAATCATGAGCAGGAACGCCGATTTGCTCAACCCGGAAGGGAGCATCGACCGGCGATCCGGCGGGCGTGATCAAGATGTTGAGAGGGCTGAAGGTTGGCATCCCCAACGGGATTCGAACCCATTACCGAGTAAAATAATTGATGTTAACGCGTTCGTATAACGCTGAAAGGTGGGCTTTATCTGCATGGGGGAGAAGACTAGCACTCGGCAAACAGCGATGAGTATGGCCCAGTTTGTGACCAGTTTTGTGACCAGTTTTATTTGACGTCAGGTCACCAGAAATTGAGGTGATTACGCCTTTCAATGATTACCAGATTGATAAAAAACCTTTTCAATTCCTCAGCATCCCACCCAATCTTTTTGAATGCATTTTTGCGCCATTTTTTTTGCCTTTTTAATTTTTGAATTAGATAGCTTTTCCTTTTTCGAGTCGGTTAAAAACCAAGCAAGATTCATTGAGTGGGTCTTATGGAAGTAGCCTCCAGTAATCATCTGGTTTTCGTTTTGCGCCGCAACTAAGAACCACATCAGAGCTCGCACCTTATCTTTGGAGACAATGTCTCCTTTTTGGTAACTTATTCCTAATGTCATTTGGCCCCCTGGAGATCCAAGTTCTGCGCTTTTTTTAAGCCATTTTAATGCTGCCTTGGCATTAGCCTCACGCTTCCCAACTTCTCCAAAATTTCCTAATTCATCATAAGGTTTATCGGTGCTTTGTATTGTTGGACTCAACAACACGAATAACATATACGCCGCATAACCATTCCCTTGTTTTGCTGCGAGCGTAAACCACTTGCGGGCAGAAAAATAATCTTTTCGCCGCATTCCTTTTTCCGAAGAGAGGTAATCATTGCCCAGTTCATATGCGGCGCTTACATCTCCTTGTTCAGCGCGCACCTCAACAGCTATCATTTTAACAATCAACTCGGCACCTTCATCTCCCTGTTCAGCTGCCAGTTCGAACCACTTCAAAGCGGTATCGCGGTTCTGAGGAACTCCTCTCCCATCCCGGTACATCAAACCAAGGTTGAATTGAGCTTCGGAGACACCTTGTTCTGCAGAAAGTTGATACAATTCTGCTGCTTTCTCATTTGATTTTGGAGCACAGGTCCCCTTTTCATAACAATAACCCAAACTGAGTTGGGCAAGGGCATTCCCTTGATCCGAAGACAGGTTGAACAACTTAAACGCTGTTTCATAGTTTTTCTGGGTACCCCTTCCCTCATAGTAGAGGTGACCTAGTGATTCTTGGGCACCGGCATGGCCCTGACCCACAGCAAGTCTAAGCCATTTAATGGCTGTCTTGTAATCCATCGGTCCCCGTACGTAATACCTGCCCACCTTATATTGAGCTTTCATATCTCCCTGCTCGGCGGCAAGCGTGTACCATCTCAAAGCAGTCTTTGTATCCTTTGCTACCCCGTCACCCTCTGCATACATGTTACCCAGTTGGACCTGAGCTTCGACGTCGCCTTGTTCCGCCGCTTTAGCAAGTTCTCCAGCCTTTTTGATTTTTTGTGCCTGCACTCTTTGATTTTCTATTTTCTGCCCAAGCCGGATGTAATTGTCTGCGGCCGTTTCATGTCCTTGTTTGGATGCTAGCAAATAATATTTTTCCGCTTTAACATAATCCTGAGTAACCCCCTTTGCTTCCTCATACATCTCTCCGACCAG
>JBMYRB010000002.1:689658-692851 GCA_049601915.1 Alphaproteobacteria bacterium | reverse complement strand
AGTCCGCCCCTTTTAACCGCTCAGGCACCCCTCCTCCTGCCGTATCGTCCGCAAGCATGTTGCAAGCAGCCAACAGCAAACGCGCCGAACGTCGAAGGGACGCCGGCCCGTGGGGCGCAATATGTAGATTTCGCTCGACGTGTCAACCGCCAATCGGCGGAAAACCTCAAAATAACAGCCATTTGTGCACAAACGTTGCCACGCCGATATTGCGGGCAGGCGCCGAATGGCCTATGAGCCCCGACTATGGCACGAAAACACCCTAAACGGCGCACAAATCCCGGAAAATCTCATCGCCGTCGCAGCGGCGGCGATCCGACAGCCCCCAACTGGCTCTACGGCACCCATGCGGTGCTTGCCGCGCTGGCCAACCCAGAGCGGATTTGCGAGCGCGCCATTGTGAGTGACGAGGACGACGTGGAAAGGGCGCACGCCGCTGCAGAAATAGGCGGACATGACGCCGTGATCGACCGGGTCTCGCGTGACGATGTCTCCGCCGTGCTACCTCAGGGTGCAGTGCATCAAGGGATCGCCCTTCTTGCGCGACCGCTCGAGGATGCGGGCATCGAAGACGCGATGGACCGCGCACTTCAGTCCGACACGCCGTGCATCCTGGTGCTGGATCAGGTGACCGACCCGCAGAATGTCGGCGCGATCCTGCGCACCGCTGCCGCCTTCGGCGCCGCGGCCGTTGTCATGCAGGATCGGCACGCGCCGCCGGTTACGGGTGCACTGGCGAAAGCTGCGTCCGGCGGGCTCGAAGCCGTCGTACTTGTGCGAGAGACAAACCTGACCCGTTCGATCGAAGCGCTCAAAGCCCGTGACTTCTGGTGTATCGGGCTCGCCGGCGAAGTCGAAACAACGCTGGCACAGGCGCGCGTCACGGGCCCGACGGCCCTGGTCCTCGGGGCGGAAGGCACGGGCCTGCGCCGCCTCGTCGCAGAAAGCTGCGATACGCTGGCCCATATCCCCCAGAGCGAGGCTGTTGAAAGCCTGAACGTCTCCAATGCCGCCGCTGTCGCGCTATACGAGGTCACCCGTCGCGGATGAGTCGCCGTTAGCGTGCGCACCTTCAGAAGCTGGAACAAGTTTCAGCGCGATTCTTTCATCGATGCCTTTGCCCGCTTCATGGTCGCGACCTATGCAAGCCGCTTCGTCGGTACGACTGGGCAAAGCTTCGAAATCGAAGGCAGCGAAGAAGCCCCGTCGGGACGGATGATCGTCCACTCACGCCATCAACAAAGCGAAAACCCAGCGGTCCCGATCGACTACCTCGTCCAGCCAGCCGATGACGGCTGGCGCATCCTCAATGTCTATCTGGATAAAACCATAAGCCTGCTGGCGCTGCACCGTTCGGAGTTCTCTTCGGTTTTGCGCGACCGCGGGTCGACGGCTTCATCGCGGCCATGCATGCGAAGGTCGACGAATTGGCGGCACGGCCGGACGGCGGTTGATCGACACACCGGTCAGTCGAGCAAAGAACGCAACAAATCGGCATTTGCCGGTCCGGCATCGAGGTCACCGCGCTCAATCCGGCCGGCGATTTCAACCAGCGCCATATTGACCGGAACCGCCCCGCCGAGCCGTTCGCCCTCGCTTACGACCAGCCCGTTGATGTCGTCAACCTCGGCCCGTCGTCCTTTGTCCCAGTCCTGAAGTACCGTGACCCGCGTGTCCGGCAGCGTCCAATCCGACAGGACCGAATCGAGCAACACTGTCGCGTAACCGTCCGGGTCATTCGCCTCGACCTGCTCTTTGCCGAAGATCGGCACCAGGTCATGACCGAGGGTCATCGCCGTTCGCACCGCCTCGCGCCCCGAGGCCATCATCACCTCGCGCATGCCCGGCAGCTTGATCGCCTCGGCGAGCGGCAGCCCGAGGATTGAGGACGGCAGAAACTCGGCCGCATTGACCACCAGCTTCATCCATTTTGCCGAACGAATATCTTCCTTGATCTCTGCAGCACCGGCATGACGCAGAATGTTGACGACTTCCTGTTCGCGCCCGCGCGTCGCATCGTCATAGGCCCCCACTCCGAACCAGGTGCCGTCGGGCCCGGTCTGGCGGGTCACGACGCCTGGCTCATACAGGCCGGCCGCGACTTCGATCACAGCACCCATGGTTCGTTCGGGCTCCATGATCGACGCGACGACATCGATGGTCATGCCGTTCTGCAAGCCGACGACCATACCGTCCGGCGCGACCATCGGTTTGATCAGTTCACAAGCCCAATGCGTGTCGTAGGCCTTCACGCCCAGGAATACGATGTCGAAGGGCTCGCGCATGGTCACGACGTCGCAGACGTGGAAGGCACTGACCGGAGTGATCACCGTCTCGTCGGGCATCTCCACACGCAGACCCTCGGCGCGCATCGCTTCGACATGGGCAGGCCACTGATCAATGAGGCTGACATCAAGACCGCCGTTGACCATGTCGGCCCCGAACGCAGCACCGTTCGCCCCTGCCCCCAAGATCGCGATCCGCTTTTCGGTCATTCGCATTGCCTCTGTCATCCTCGTTGATCCGTCCGACGAATGTCGCCAGAACGGCGCGCAATGGCAAGCAGCCGGGCCAAATATTGGCACCGGGGTGTTTGAGGGACGAACAGGCTTGCGGGGTGTGTGGTGCCGCGCCTATTGTCCCGCCGTTCGTGACAGGGGCCGGCTTAGCTCAGTTGGTAGAGCGGCTGATTTGTAATCAGTAGGTCAGGGGTTCGAATCCTCTAGCCGGCACCACCTTAATTTCGGGCTTTCTAAGACCGAACCGAATATCGCAATCCCAGTGGGTAACGATACGGGTAACAGTCGTCCGTCGGAAATCCGGGATATATGCCCATGTGCGAGTGTCCCAATCATCTGACCGCATTGCCATCGTCGGGCAGCTGTCGACCACCCCCATGTTACCCAGGCCGCAGAAATAGCCCGAACACCCGCGCCATGTGACTGAAAACATTGACAGTCGAGAACGGTGAAGCGCTTATCCTAAGTAATTGGCTAGGGTGCAGCACCCGAGGCCCGGCAGTCGTGCTCCAAGGACGATGATGAGTGGAACTGTGGCACCGATGCGACGATGGCACTGGCGGCGCTTATCGAGCGAAACTGGGTAGAATGCGTCGAGCGCGACCGGGATCGCTACGGTCGGATAGTCTCGGTCTGCACGGTCGGCGGCGCCAAGGGCATCTGCCTTAGTTAAC